>JAAUZK010000012.1 GCA_014804655.1 Lachnospiraceae bacterium
GCAGTTCAAGGTAATCGCGGTCTGCTTTTGTAAGTTCGATAGATGATGCTTTTCTTCCCATGGCATTGTCCTCCAAAATTTATCTGGATTTATTATACCATGGCGGAGATATTTAGTCCACTTATTTAAAAGATAATATACTAGTTCTGAATCCACTTCTTCTGAATCCGGATTTTCTAAATCGGGTTCATCCGAATTCGATTCTTCGGGTTCTTCCTTTTCTGGCGAATCGGTTTCCCCAGATTCCTCTCCCTCTTCTTCGTTTTTATCCTTTTCCCCCTCGTTTTTTCCGTCGTCTTCCTCCGATTCTTTTTCTTCGTCATCCAACGTTGCTAACTCATCAGTTTCACTTTGCAATGCAATTTTCACTGCATCATTATCATTATTCGCCGCCATAGCCGTCATAGTACTTTCCTGCATGAGCAAAGCAATGACTAACAAATAAGTGATAAATTTTGTCAGTTTTTTTCCCATAATACCTTCTAATTCTCCTTTCAGACTTTTGTAAAGCATAATAAATTCCGTAATTTAAATTATAAACTTTATGATACTCAAACCAAATCCATGTTTTTCAATTTAAGTATCTTTTTTTTATTTTTTTCAAAATAAAATCCACACTTTGTATAATTTCAACGTAAATTTACAACAATTATTTGTGCCGCGTATCAACCACTGTCTTGA
The DNA here is from genome assembly GCA_014804655.1 of Lachnospiraceae bacterium. Taxonomy (GTDB): domain Bacteria; phylum Bacillota; class Clostridia; order Lachnospirales; family Lachnospiraceae; genus UBA3282. The sequence goes on from JAAUZK010000012.1 coordinate 682, forward strand.
ACAGCGCTTTTTCTTCCAACACACTTCTGAACTTCTCATCATCTTCCAATGCATACGCCTTGATCTCATCCATATACTCATCATAATCGCAGATGTAAACAGTCACCGTGGAGATATCACATCCGGCAATCGCCAGTTCGTATGCATTGCTGCTGCCCGACGCCAGTTTCTTTCCATCCTTATCAAGCGCTACCGCAAACGTCAGTCTATTCGCCGGCTCAATCGTATGCAGCGTCAACTCTACCGGAGAGATTTCTATCATATCGAGTCCGATTCCCTGTTCATTCACTTCTCCAATCTGAATGGTCTGTACATCCGCAGTGCTTTTCTCAATCTTGCAGGACGGGAATTCCCAATTTCCGCGTACCCTGTATTGATTCCCGTTCTCCGCGTCTATCACTTCCCTGCAATATCCCCGCAAAGATTCTATCTTTATCTCCACCGCAAATTCTTCCGGCACTTCATAGCGGTTCATATACAGATCCCATGTCTCCTCTGTAACAGCCGGAAGCTCTTCTCCCTTTTCCTCGGCTTCTCTGCACGCTGCTTCATATTTGCTGTCATCTACATTGATAGAATCATAATCCACGCGCATAATTCCTGCAAATGTATGTGCATTCTCCAGCCTGCCCTCTATATTCCTGAAACCGCCTACTATGGTATCCCTAAAGGAGTACTGTTCTTCTGTTCTTGCCTGAATAAGCTGATAATCCGTGTCTCCCATGGTGGCAAAGGCAGGGAATTCCTCCTCGTTTTCTATGCAGACACCAAAGAAAATTGCCTGATTAGATGCATAGTATTCCGTGAAAGTAACGGTGATCCCATTATCCTGATCCCGATAAATAAAACCTTCATCTCTCACTGATTCGCCGGAAATGTCGTTCTCCGATTCCGCATCCTCATCGATTATATTCGGATCGCTTCCGACCATTAGATATGACTTCTCTTTCGCATTTTGCGGAGACCTTGCATTTTCATCATACAACCGCGTCGTCTCATCCTCCGGTATCCTTCCGAACGGAAATACTTCCTGCACTTTTGCAAAAATATTTCCAAGGATCGGAATGCTTACCGCAAGCGACGGATTTGCAACGCAGATACCTATGGATACAATAATTACCGCCGCCACAGTTCCGAGGCCATAAGCAAGTTTGTGCCATGTAGAAATCGTCCTCTGCCTATCCGATTTCCCCTCCCGTGCGGCAGTCTCCGCCCGCTCCTGTCTGATACTCTCCAACGTTTCGCGGATTCTTGTATCTATTACTTGATTTTGTATGGATGCCGTACCCAGAATATTTCTTAAATCATCGTCAGAATATTTTCTCATAATTATGCTCCTTTCCAAAACTTTTCCGTCCCCTTAACGTTCTTTTTCCATCTGCTCACGAAGCTGTATTTTTCCTCTGCGAATTTTACTTTTCACAGTGTTCTCTTTCATATGTAATATGTCCGCGATCTCTGCCGTCGTAAATTGCTCGCCGAAATACAGCTGAAATATTACCCTGCTGTCTTCGGGAAGCGCTTTTAGCAGATCAAAAAACTCCAGATCAGCACTTATCGATTCCGCAGACCCGCTGATTTCCCAATGATCTTGTGCATACTCATCCGCACTCACCTCAAATTGCAGATGGTTCTTATTTTTGCGGTAAATCTTCGTACAGTTATTGATCAGAATCCTTACAAGCCACGTTTTAAAATATTCTGCTTTCTTCAACTGTCCGATATGCTCATAGGCATCCAGTATCGTATCCTGTATAACATCCGCAATATCGTTTTCATCCCTCAGCCATGCGACGGCAATTCTCTTAAGCGCGTCCTGGTTAAGCTCTATTAATCTGATAAATGCATCCGCATCTCCTTTTTTCGCTAATCTGACCAAATGTTCCATCTCTCGATCACACCTTTCTTCCGACTGGTATAGCAGGTATTTTATCCCTTTTACTTAATTAGATAAACAGAAAATCTGTTTAGTTGCAGGGAAATAATTTTCGTACTTGATAGATAAATTAAAACCAAACAAAAAAGACAGACATATTGCCTGTCTCTTCTTTCAGATTTACAAAAAAATAATGCCCAACTCCGTCGTAGTATCGGTGTCAATTTCAAACTGTCCGCTTTCAAAATCTTTAATTTTTTTTCCTTTAATTTCCAGATTCTTTATTGTAACATTCCGAACTTTATGATCCTCGTCAAACCCTTTGATGCGGGATTTCGGCGCATAACCTGCAAGCACATTCACATTCTCAATGGTTACATCAGATATGGTTCCCCTTTCCTTTGTTGTGGACCAGTTAGAATTCTGCGTAATATTAATATCTATCAGATATGGTATTTCATCCGCATCACCGCTCCCCACCAAATTATACTCGACCACGATATTCCGAAAAATAATATCCGATACTGCTGCATCGTCTGCATTATGCACGGATATAACCGGTTTATGGAAATTGTTCAAAACTGTTATATCCTCAAATACAATATTGCTGATAGAAGCATTTTCTCTACTACCTTTGTTCGTCTCATATCCGATTTCCATGGACTGTGCGAAATCCGTCCAAAGCTGCATATGTGTAAATGTAATATGATCAGAATTCCCATCATAGTTTTTGACTACAAGAGAATCATCCCATGTTCTTATAAAACAATTTTTGATTTCGTAATTTTTACAAGATTGCAGAGTAATACCATCCCCATTAGGTCTTGCGGAAATGATTCTGACGCCGTCTATCACACCATTTTTAGAATCAAACCCTTGACATACCCATGCATTTGCGTTCAAAACAATGATATCCTCTATCTTAATATTTTCACAGTGATCGAATTTTAACGGGATATGATACGTTTTACCCTTCCAGCCCGACAAATGAGACCCATCTATAATGCCACGTCCTTTTACCGTAACATTTTTGGCAAAATCAGCATTTACAACGCCATGAACAACTGCTCCGCCCGCAAGATAGAGTGTCTGCCCATCCTTTAACATGATTGTTTCCATATCCCACTCACCGGGACCGATATAAACTACATTTTCATCTTCCGGAGAATAACTTTCCGTTTCAATCGGATTCGCAAAAATATGCACCGCTCTCTCCGGAGAGTCATTAAAAGTAACCGTATAGTTATCCGGCCGTTCAATCATAAAGGTAACTGTAGAGTTTACTTTATCAATCTGCGCTTCTATACCATAACTAACGGGACTAATCTTAACTGCCTTCAATTCCCTTCCCGGAACGGTAATCTGAACTCTTACTTCTCCTTCAAAATCAAAATAAGTGATCGGTGTTCTGGAAATAGGCGGCATATAGTTGTCTACCCATTTTCTTGCATGATTGACATTTGTGTCATAAACATAACAATCATGCCCGTTTACCGTAATCTGTGTATCTGTGCAATGCATCAGAGCAAAATCCCTCTGGTCTTCCGAAGTGCTCTTCAAATCCTCTTCTCCCGCATCCTTCAATGACCGTGGACCTTCATATAATACCAGTTTTGTATTTTTCAACATTTTCTTACCCTCCCAAAATTTTAATTGCACTTCTTTTCATTTATTGATAGACTATTATAAATGAAAGTTTAACCTTCAATCTACCGGAAAGGAAGCAACTTCATGGTGACAATAAAAGACATTGCGGAAGTAACAGGTGTAAGCTGTACTACCGTATCTAACGTAATACATAACAGACACCATCGTGTATCTGCCGAAACCATCGAAAAAATCAATACTGCAATCAAAGACCTCGGTTATATTCCCAATATGTCCGCACGCGCCCTTGTTTCCAGTTCTTCCAAGGTAATAGGGTTTATTAATCATATGGTAACCGGCAAAGACCTCAATTTCATGGAAGATCCGTTTCACTCTGTTTTCATTGGCATTCTGGAACGCAAACTGCGTGAACATGGTTATTACTTAATGCTCCGTACTGTTGACACCTCGGAAGAATTACTTGCCTTTCTTCAAAACTGGAATGTAGACGGCCTTTTTCTGACCGGTGTATTTCAAGATACTTTCTTTGATAACCTCAGCTCATTGGATATCCCTGTTGTTTTGATCGACAGCTATGTCAAACAGTTAAATGTCTTCAATATCGGTCTGGAGGACTTTAACGGCTGTTATGCCGCAACCAATTACCTCATCGAAAAGGGACATCGGAATATTGCGTTCGTATCTCCCAGCGTGTATGAAAGCGGTGTTACCAAAGAGCGTTTCAACGGGTATAAGCAGGCTCTTGCCGATGCCTCTATTCCTTATAACGAGCAGCTTGTTATTAAAAGCGAAATGGACTATGCCTCATGTAAAATCGCAAGCGACACATTATGTGCCCTTCCACAAGTAACAGCAGTTGTGACAACTGCCGATATTCTGGCCGCCGGAATCATGGTACATCTTCGTAACAATGGGAAATCCATTCCTGATGATATTTCCGTTATCGGTTTTGATGATATTGCGATCTCTCGTCTGGTCACGCCTCCGCTTACCACAATTCATCAGGATATCAATCTAAAAGGTTCCCTTGCCGTAGATATGATGTTACAAAAACTGGAGGGCATAACCCCCCAGCAATCACAAATTATACTCCCGACACAATTAATTGAACGAGGCAGTGTCCGTATTTTGTAGTGCTATTCTTTCGGCGCATAGATCTCGATCTCGGCGGCCTGACCGGCGGTAGCGCCTGTATTGGCATAGAATACAAAACGAATATACCAGGCTTCCACCGGTGCATCAAATTCCATATAGGCATAATTGCCGCTATTCGGGTCAAAGGACAGCGTGGTTCTCGGATAAACAGTAGTAAAATTCTCATTATCTTCGCTGATCTGTACCTCTACATCCTGCGTGCGGGCACCCCAATTGGAACGGGGATTCAGCAGTATGCGCGTACCGGATATCGTCACACTTTCTTCCATATCGAATGTAATTTCATTGGGATAATCATCTGCCCTACCCTCCCAATAAGTCAGTGTCTCTCCGTCGTTTATGTTGCGGCAATGATACACCTGCGTGTGCCCGTCTTCGCTTACAGTCCTGTCCAAGGCGATGTTTTCACCGTAATCAACAGGTTCTTCTTCAGGCAGAACCCATTCAGGGTGCACTTCAAAATCATCCTGATCCGGAGCTGACACCAGCGTAACATTGGTGTTGACCTTTTCGACGGGTTTACGTGTCGAAACAGCCCAAAAACCCACACCGAGCGCAGCCACAATGATAACCGCCAGCACTACAAGGATCACTTTTTTGTTGTTCTCTGTGTTTTTCATGGTAAAACCTCCGTTCCCTCTCAGTCAGTCTTTGGGATCATCACGGCGACAGACTGCGGCAATTCGCCGTCATTTATAAAGCTGATACCCTCCGTGAACTTATCGATGGAGGTAGATGGATTTTCGTGCACATTTGCATCAGTTACTGCCTCACCGCGCAAATATAAATCTTTTACTGTAATATTGCTGCATAGGGAGGTTTCGTCAAAGCCCTGAATGCGGATTGGACAGAAGTTTCCCTCAATAAAGTCTATTGTATCATCACCGTCCAGCACATATATTCCTTCAAAAACGACATCGCTGATACTGCCTCTGTTCTGAACAGTAGTCCAGTTGCTCTTTAGGTTATTGATGTCGATTAGCTGTGCATTATCTCCGGCATCACCTTTACCCATGGAAGCGTCCTCGACAATTATATTGGCATACCGAATACCGGAAATGGCACAGTTGTCAGCATTGTGAATACTCATTACCGGTTTATGAAAGTTATGCAGCACCGTAATATTCCGAAACGTGATATCCTGTATTATTGGATTGATCTTATTACCCTTGTTAGTTTCGTAACCAATCTCCATCGACTGGGCGAGATCGGTCCAAACCTGACAATTATCAAAGGTAATATCAACCGAGTCAGAACCGGATTCGGTAGCATAGTTCTTTACTACCAGGCTGTCATCCCATGTACGGATAAAGCTGTTCTTTACCGAAACATTCTGACAAGACTGAACAGTGATACCGTCACCATTTGGACGGGCGCTGATCAACTTGATACCATCGATGTTTACGTCGCTGCAGTTATACAGGTTCACACACCATGCATTGGGATCCAGCACTGCCACACCGCTGATATCCACGTTCTTACATTTACTCAGATTGATCGGCACATAAGCGGCATAGCCGTTTAGCATCCAGCTCTCGTTGTTGGAGCCGTCAAAAAAGCCGTGACCGCCGATTTTGATATCACTGGCACCCGTAGCGTTGATGGTTCCTTGAATGATCGCCCCTCCGGAAATATAAAGCTCCATACCATCCGTCAGCGACAAATTATCAATGCTCCATGCTCCGGGACCGATATATTTAACAGTATCCGAGCTCTCCGTGGGAGCATCGTAGTCAATGGCATTAGCGAAGATATACATAGCCGTCATTGCATCGTCATTATATTCAACAGTGTAAATACCGGGCTTCTCAATTTCAAACTTGATTATGCTTCCCTCCACCTCCGGCACAATACCTTCCACCAACGGACGAACCACCACTTGATTCAGTTCGGCCTCATCGTCTAAAACCGTAATCTCCATTTGCACTGAACTACCGTCAAAATCAAAGGAAGTAACCGGCGCTGTGGAAAGCGAAGGCAGATAATTGCTCTTCCAACTGTGAGTATTGTTTACCGCAGTGTCATAAACAAACAATTCATTGTCATTGACCCTCATGGAAACAGCCGCAGATGCCGCAACAGGCTTTGGTCCTTCATATAGTATCAGGTTAGTTGTCTCCGGCTCTGCGTGTGGCATAAAAATCTCTGTTGTCAGTGCAAGCACGCAGAACACAATAGACAAAACCGCACCGACAGACAGAATAATCAGTAAAATGTTCTCACCCTTGCTGCCGTTTTTTTGTGAAACGTCTGAATTCATAAAATGCAGCCTCCCTTTCCCATATCATATTTTGAAAACTTACTCTGCGACTGTCAGCAAATCACCAAAAGATTTCATATTATAGGTTGCCATGCTGCTCGAAGCAGCAGGACCAAGTGCTGCACTATCAAATCCGCCGGCAATAGCACCCTGAATACCAGCCTCGGCATCCTCCACCACCATACATTCCTTCGGGTCCAGATGCAGCATATCCGCAGCCATCAGGAACACCTCAGGATCGGGTTTGGATTTTGTGATATTGTTGCCGTCAGAAATTGCGTCAAAGAAGTCACCCAAACCAATGCGTTCCAAGATCAGCGGTGTATTCTTACTGGAAGAACCGATTGCCAGTTTGATTCCCTTAGCCCGCAAAGCATTCAGGGTATCCCTAACCTCATCGGATAAATCCGCAGGACTCATAGATTGAAGATAATTTCTGTAGAGATCATTCTTTTTGGTCGCCAGCGCAATCTTATCCTCCTCGCTGAGTGTCGGTCCCTGATATTCCTCCAGAACAATCTCCAAACTGGCCATACGGGAGACACCGCGCAGCCGGTCATTCTTTGTTTCATCGAAAGGTGCGTCAATGGAATCTGCCAGCGCTTTCCATGCCAGATAGTGATAGTGGTCGGTGAAGCAGATCACGCCGTCCAGATCGAATATAATTCCTTTATATTTCATAAATTTTACCTCCTCATCCGCTTCCGCGGACATCCAATTCAATTGCTTGAAAATGCTTTCGTTCTTACAACTCTATTATTTCTGCGGCATCAGGCTCCACTTCCGCCCGATACCATTTCCCTCGGCAACAGAACCGAAACGACACCCGTTTCCAGTCTTTGGGCAGGCATGCACGCAGTATCGGTCCATTATCTGTCCACTCCAGACCGGCGAAACCCTCTGCAAGCACCTTCCAGGCACCGCCTTCGGCCGCCGGATGAGTACCTCCGATGTACACAAGCCCTGCCCACTGTTTACCGCCACCCAGCCAATCAGCCTGAGCCGATTTCATGAAAAAGGGATATGCCTGGTCGGGCTCACCAAACCGACATGCCAGCAGCGCATACATGCAGGCGCTCAAAGAGGATCCATGCTCTGTGCGCGGCTCATAGTAATCCCAGTTTTTTCTCAGTATCTCCTGAGAATAATCTCCATGGAACATTTCCAGCATAGTCACCACATCCGCCTGTTTGATGACCTGTGTATGGGAAGCCACGCCGTAAGCGCCGCCCCAATACTCCCTAGGGTCCAGAAGTCTGTTTCGTACCTCCTGTACCGTGGTATCCTCCAGATCCGCATAACCGTCAAACTGCGGAATTACGCCGGACTCATTTGGCTCCGGTACATATATACTTTTAACTGTCTGTGATAATTTTGGTAAAAACTCTTCCGCATTGGTCTGTACACAAAATTCTGCGTAAGCTTTTCCGTCAGATTCCTTCAGCTTTTCTGCCGCCTTGATCGCCCAACGGCAAGTTTCCGCGGCCATTTTATTAGTGTAAGCATTGTTATTCACACGCTCATGATATTCATCGGGGCCAATCACATCGTGAATCTCCCACCGGTCACCGGTTGCCCGCTTTACAAGCAGGGAATAATAGAACCGGGCGCACTCCAAAACCGTTCGCGCGCCGCCCTTCGCAAGCAGGCTCACATCCCCGGTAACATCCGTATAAAGCATTACTGCACGAGCCACTGCAGCTGAAATATGTACCTGCTTATCCCGGAAGAAAGTACGCATAGGACGTTTAGTAAACACGTCGGTTACATTATAATCAGAACAACCGTCATAACCGCCCTCCTGACTCTCCCACGCATAGAACGCACCCTGCCAGCCATAACTCTTTGCCTTCTCCAGTGCCCCGGGTAGTGTATCAATGCGATAACGCACCATACTCTTTGCCACCTCGGGCTGGGTATACAGGAAATAATCCAGAATGAACATTTCACTGTCCCAGAAGACGGCGCCCTTATATGTCTGACCGGATAATCCACGCGCCGGTATGGACAAGTCATTCCGATGTCTTGGTGCGATACAGTTCAGATGATATAGAGAATAGTTGATGCAGTCTCTTGCCATATCATCCCCTTCCAGTTCTACCTGTCCCACGGCCCAAATTTTATCCCATGCTTCTTTATGGGTATCAAGCAATGCTTCAAAATCATGCTCCTCCCTAAACGCCGTCTGCACTGCTGCCAGGGGCTCTGCTTCATCATTTGTGGTATAAACGGCGCAGATGCTCTTTAAGGTAACATGTTTCCCGGGTTCCATATGCAGATCATAGATAAATGCACCGTCCTTTTCCTCTCGCTCGAATTGGTCGTTTTGGTCAGCCTGACCGGAAATCCGGCATTTTCTTCCCACTGCAACCTGATCCCGTCCATTCTGTACATATGCCAGACAGTAGAGGTTATCATTCTCTCTGCTGTATTCAATTTTGTTATAATGGGGACCGTATATTTCCCAAATATCCGTATCAATTTCTGCCAGAATTTGAATCTCCATAGGTGCATCCACGGATACGGTATACTCCTGCCCGATCAGATGGGGATGCACCATATCCGCAAAGCGACGACTTTCCACCGTGACAGCGCCTTTAGGTGTCTTCCAGGTGGTCTTTCGCATCAGAATCGCATGATAAAAATCCAAACTCTGTACATGGTGTACAGCTTCCATTTCCGGTAAAGCCAAAGCTTTCCCCTCGGCATATATAACCGTATGCAGAGGGTTAGGCGCATTCAGAGGTTCCCGCCATCCGTCTCCCACCCGGTCATATATACCCGCCAGATTCACTGCAGCCAACTGATCTCGTCCGTGTTCATCCAGCGTTCCCCGAATACCCATATATCCGTTGCCCACCAAAAAGCGATTACCGTTATCCGGTGCCGCCTCCTTAGATGAGTTGTTGTTTTCAATCAGCCACTGCATACTTACTCCTTTCCCGCCATAGCGTAAGAGACGGATGAATCCGTAACCGTGATATCCTTGTCATACAATCGCAACGCCACAGGCGCACCTTCCACACAGCGCAAAGTAAGCTTCTCCTGCTCCACTTCCACGCTGATGATACTGTCCTTTGCCCGGAGGGAAAAAGTATACTTCTTCCACTTCTGGGGAATGCAAGGAGACAGGCTTAATTCATCACCGTCACTGTTCAGTCCGCCAAAGCCGTATATGATGTTCATCCAAGCGCCGGCAATTGATGTAGTGTGCAGACCTTCTCTTGTATTTCGATTGTAGTCATCAAGATCCATTCGAGTCGCAAACCCAAAGTAATCTTCCGCCTTTTCCATCCTTCCCAGGCGACAGGCCAGAATAGAATGAATAGAGGGAGAGAGGCTGCTTTCATGGATACAGCGGGGTTCATAATAATCGAAATTAGCCGCAAGCTGTTCTTTGGTAAATTCAGAGCCATAGAGCATCATAAACATAAGCACATCCGGCTGTTTAAGCATGTCGTTGCGGTAGATTCGCTCATAAGACCAATGCCCATACAGTGGAAATTCCTCCACCGGAATGTCCGAGACATCAATATGCGGCAGATGAAAAAATCCTTCATGCTGTTCGAAGAGCTTCGTCTCATCGGAATAGGGAATATACATCTTATCCGCCTTGTCCGCCCAATCCTTCACTTCCTCATCGGTCAATCCCAGTTTGGCAGTTAAAGAATCCAATGTCTCGGGAACCGCACCTTTCATCTCTTCTAAAGTGTCTAATGTGAACTGTAGAGTTTTCTTACCCATAAAGTTTGTATAGGCATTGTGGTGCACCATCATCTGGAATTCGTCGGGTCCCATAACGCAGTAGTACCCGTATTTTCCGGTAGCAGGATCGAAATTACCTCTTGAGGCCAGCATGCGACTGATTTCCACCAGCATTTCGATGCCTTCTTTGTAGAGATAGTCCCTGTCACCGGTCAGATGAACATAGTTCCACAACCCGTAGGCCACACCGGTAGATGCCTGAAGCTGTAAGCTGGCATGCTGCCACAGATCGCAGCATTCACGACCGCTGATAGTTGCGATAGGATAAAATGCTCCTTCGCAGTCCAACGCCGCCGCACGTTCCTTTGCCTCAGGCAGAGTATCATAACGAAATTGCAAAATACTTTTTGCCGCATTAGGATTGTTGAACAGATAAAATGGCAGACAATAAACTTCACTGTCCCAAAAAGTATTGCCATTGTAGGCCTCACCGGTCAGCCCCTTCGCGCCGAACACCGCGCCGTATTTAGCCGTATGAAGTGTCTGGTGAAGCTGGAAAATACAAAAGCGTATGCCCTGCTGATTGATCTCGTCGCCCTCAATCATAATGTCGGAAACCTTCCACTGGTTCTCCCACCATTTTGCAGTAGCGCTCTTCATGGTCTCAAAGCTACATTCAAACATATGCTTTTTATTTGCAGCCTCCCGCTCGGACAAACTCTCGTGCTCCGAAGCGTTTCTTGCACAAACCAGAGTCACTACACGTTCAAGCCAGACTGTCTCACCTGCGCAAAGGCTTGCAGAGAACAAATTAGAGACTACTGCCTCATCATCAGGAAGCGCCTGTCCCGCCATGCCCCGGAAAGCCGCGGCGGCATATACCGTCTGATTTGTTTTGCCCGTAGTTGCCTGAATCTCACAGCTTACACCATCTGCCTGCTGAAAATCCACATGAAACATCGGCTTTTTCATAAACACATGCGGACGGGAAAAATCCAGACCCGCCCTGATGGTAAGCTCCGCTCTACCGGACAGAACATGAACCGTAATTTTCTGACCGCAAAACTGCTCCTCCTCCATAGAAGTAAACCGCTCAAAGATCAGTTTAACTGCCGTAACATCGTCTACATGCCATACAAATTCCCGCGTCATCAGACCCGTACGGAAATCCAGCACCCGACGGAAGTCAGAAAATCGTACTTTTGCCAAGTCCAGAGACTGCCCGTTACAGGTGATGCGGGTATACACCCAATCCACTGTGTTCACCATAAACTCTGTAAAGGAAAGCATACCCTTATATCCGATAGGCGGAAGCTCTCTGCTCTCATACACACCGTTCAGATAACATCCCTGAAGGCTTGCTCCGGAGTATTCCTCATCAAAATAGCCCCTGATCCCTGTATATTCATTACCCAGAGAAAAGATGGACTCGCCGACCTCGCTGTGAGCGGGATCAAAGTCCTCCTCCACCACCTGCCAGGGGTGGATATGAAAATAACGATCAGCAAATTTCCCCATAATTACCCTTTAATACCTCCTGACATAACTCCATCCATAATCTGTTTCTGGAATACAGCAAAGATAATGGTGGGCGGAATAAGTGAATACAGAACCGCACGGATCAAATCAATCTGGTTGGTCTTGATTGAAGAGTTAAAGGTAAACAGTTTAACCATAACTGTCTCCTTACCGTTCGTACCGTTCAATAACAGGTAAGGCATCAGGAAATCACTCCAGGCTGCAGTAACGGCAAAGATGGCAACAACCATAATGATGGGCTTGGACAGCGGTAATACAATGCGTAAAAATACACGAAAACTGCCACAGCCGTCTATCCTCGCTGCCTCCAGGAAATCTTTGGGCAAGCTCTCAAAATAATTCTTGAACAGAACGACCCAGTAAGCATTGGCGCCCATCGCCAGCCATAGGGGAATAAAACTGCCCAGCAGTCCGATGCGCTTAATGTTTACAAACAGCGCAACAAAGCTGGTGGTAGGAGGGATCAACAGACACCACATAACTAGCATCATAACTATCCTATGCCCTTTGGGTTTCAGAACGGCCAGAACATATGCCAGCAGACCATTGAAAAATACGGCGCAAATCACACCGCCGACAACAGTAATACCTGAATTTATGTAGTATTTGGTAAATCCAAAGGCGTTCCAGGTATCCACCCAGCCTTTCCAATCCGGGTTTTTGGGCAGAATCTGGGTGGTACTCATATATTCCGTCAAATCCTTCAGAGAAGTACATAGCAGCCAGAATACCGGAAACAGTGCGATTACTGCAATGGTAATACAGGCAATGAACATTAATATGACCCAGAATTTTGTCTTCCCGGATTTCACATCATAGAAACGAATGGCACCGTCTTCCTTGCCTTGATAATTACTAAAAAAACCCATAACACACCTCCTTATTCTTTCTCGCCGCTATTGGCAACCATATAGTAAATAGCAGTCAGAATAATCAGAATAATACATACTTCCACGGACAATGCCGCTGCCTGAGACATTTTAAGCTGTTCAAAAGCAAGTTTATAAACCAACTGCATGATGGAAATACTTGCATTATTCGGACCACCATTCGTCATCATCATAGGTTCGTACAAAATCTGGAACACGGCCAGTATCTGCAGAATTAACATAGTCTTACCGGTTCTTAATATAGTAGGCATGGTAATGGAAAAAAAACGGCGCAGAGGAGATGCTCCGTCGATAGTGGCAGCCTCATATAAATCCGGGGAAATACCGGCCATGCTGGACATATACACCAGTGCCGTGCTGCCCGCTGCCTTCCAAGTCATGGCGACCACAATCCAGAATATGACCCAGGCCCTGTCTGTCAAAAACGCCACAGGCCCGACACCTATTTTTGCCAGAAGGATATTTAAGACACCTCCGTCTCCCGAAGTAAAGAAAATCGAATAAATCATAACCGCGGCAATACCGGGAATTACATTAGGATAGTAAGCCGCAAGACGAAAGAATCCCCGAAAGTGAGTCATCTCCGTAATCAGAGCCGCAATAATAACAGGTACCGCCAAACCTACGATCAAAGAACACAGCGTATACTTTACGGTATTCCCCCATGCAATACTGAAAGCAGGCTGAATAAAGAGTTTCCTGTAATTTTCAAATCCGACAAATTTAACGAGAGTAGTACCATTGACTTCATAAAAGGACATTCGCACGGTTTCTAACAGAGGCACCCATACGAAGAATGCAAACAAAACCAGGCTCGGGAGCATCAGCATCCATGCTCCTAAATCACTGCGGAGCTTTGCGTTGTTTCCGGATCGTGGAGTTGCGTTATTTTTACTTTTCTTTTTCATCCATTAATCACCTCTCACTTACGCATATTCAGCTATATTCAAAAAGGCCGCCGTAAATGCGGCGGCCCATGATTTATAACTCGTTTAGAACTGTATATGATTTACATTGCGTCCAGAACAGCCTGATAAGCATCATTAGCAGAATCCAATTCAGCCTGAATATCCACGCCTGACGGATCGGCAATAATCGCCTGCAGAACATCATTCAACAAGGTGTACATCGTCTGTGTATCGCCGGGTTCCTCGGCACGAAGAGCTCCCTCTTCCTTAGAGAAATCAAAGTATGGCTGCCACAGATCCATATCAATATTCGTATACTCATCGATAACCTTGTTCTGCTCATCAACAACAGCGCCAACCCATGCAGGGAATGTAGGGATTACAGGAATACCCTTCTCAACACGGTATTCAGCGTCAGCAGTCCAACCGTCACGTGCGGCGTCACTGACTTCGGGAGATTTACCCATAACTTCCAGATAATCCAGAGCCCAACGCACTTCATCATCGGTAGCATCCGGAGAGAAGAAGTAAGGTGTACCACCCATCAGAGTAAAGTGTCCGCCAGGACCCGCCGGCATAGGAGCCAGGAAAAATTCATCCGGATTCATGCCTCTGTAGGAAGGCTGATCAACGGCATCGTTAGCTGCAATATACATAGCTGCAGTGTTCGTACCGATACGGTCAAAACCGGTACCCCAGTTTTCCTGAGTAGGATCATCAGTTACACATTTGTCAGTAATCATCTTCTGAACCCATTCCATAGCTGCAACAGCCTCGGAACTATTCAAATTGGATGTGTATGTGCCGTCAGCATTGGCGGAACAGAGAGTAGCGCCATAATTCCAAGCGATGTTAGACCAGTGCCAGCCACCACCGCCATCGGAAGCCTGCATACAGAAACCTGCCTCTCCGGTCTTCTCGCGGATAATCTTGCTGTCCTCATAAACTTCTTCCCAAGTAGTGGGATACTTAACACTTCCGTCATCATTTACCAGACCAGCGTCCGTGAACAATTTAACGTTGATCATCAGACCAAGTGAATAAGCATCACGAGGAACGCCGTAGATACGTCCGTTATCATCAGACAAGAGATCGCGGATAGCGGGACTCATGGAATCAGCCCAGCCGCGCTCATTCAAAACATCGGTAATGTCCTTAACCAAACCGTTACGAATCAGTTTCTCAGGTTCGGTATACCATGACTCAAATACAGTAGGTGCATTGCCTGCCGTAGCCATAGCTACATAGGTGTCAGGCGCATACTTGTAATAAGCAGGAACGGCCTCCACATCAGGATGCATCTCGTTAAACGCAGGAACATAATAATCTGTGTGTGTTGCGATCGCTTCGGTTTCAGTGTCCTCAGGCCAGATACCCAGAGTGATGGAGCCTGACTCCCCACCAGACGCACTGTCATCGGCCGCACTATTGGCAGCGGCATCGTCGTCGGCTGCGTTATCATCGGTTGCACTGTCGTCAGCGGCATTGTTAGTTTCTTCTGTTGCAGGTGCGCTCGATCCGGCAGAATCACCATTGCCACATCCGGCAAGTGTGCTCATAATCATGGTGCTCACCAAAATCAAACTAAGAACTTTTCTCTTTTTCATACTTTTCCTCCTATTTTGTTTGGTTTTACGACAAACTATACTACACTAATCCTTTTTTTAAAAGATATTATGTATAATTTGTTAGTTTAACGCTCAACTGTATAATAGCAGAAAGTTCAAAAAAAGTAAATAGTAAATTTGTAAAATAGTAAAAATTCACAAAAAAATTTTGGAAGATACCTATTGAACAATATCAACTCCCGCCATTGTTTTATTAAAAAGACGCATAAAAAACAGAGACAGACATCAAATTCCATCTCTGTTTTCCCTCATTAATTAATTGTATCCGGATTTATTTTATCCACGATGAAGTACTTTTTTCTTAAACGCCCTGATCTTGGACATATGACGGCTTGTGTACAGAACAGAAACCATAAGTATTCCGAAGGGCAACCCCAGACAGAATGACGCTATGTCCTCGGTGACTCCACTGTCCGCCAGACCCATTGCTTCCAAAATCAGGAAAATAATAAAACTCACCACACCGATCCAGCCAAAAATGTGCATCCTTCTCATAATCTTCATCTTCTCATCATTACTGTAATCAGCAACCTTTAATACAGTTTCTTCTAAATCCTTATTCATTTTCTCACTCTTCCTTTCTCCGTCCAGCAGTTCTCTAAGATCTACCTCATAGAAATCTGCCATCTCAATAAGAACATCCAGATCCGGCATGTTGCTGCCTGTCTCCCATCGTGAAACCGTTCTGCCGGAAACACCGAAATGCTCTGCCAATTGTTCTTGTGTGAGCCCTTTTTCACCTCGAAGCTCTTTGAAAAAGCGCCCGGTCTTTTTTTGGTCCATTTCTTGTTCCTCCTTCACCGATAGGATAGCTCATTGCTGCCATGAACAACACGACACAGAGTGAGAAATGCCGTATTTTCCACGACCGGACATACAGTGTCGGGTATGTCGGTATTCAGAAATACCATGCAGGGGAGCGTTTTGTCCCGAACATATGATGGAATCATACTTTTTGTAACTTTTGTTCCTGTATTCTCCTATGAACTTCCAGACCACGGCTATTGTAATAATCCATACGCTCCTGCGGTGTCATATCTTTTGTCCGATAATAATTGTATTCCCTTAATTTATGGATGTCCTCAATAGTAAAACTCGGACTTAAAACCGGTTTATCCATAATCATTCCTCACTTTCCAACAATACAGACGGGTTTAAAATCTCAATCGGTTTGTGCCCTTTCAGGTTGGTAATTGCACGTACACCCCTAATCGTCTTAATATTTACAATATGCTTAAAATTCCATGATACAATACAATCACATTCATTGATGATGGCTACTCCGATATGCTGACAGTCGTCATAGCTTTTCTTTGTCAGTATACCCATTTCAATAATCTGTGTAGCTATTTCTGACACATCATTGTCAACGCGGAGTAATGTATAATCAATCTGCTTCAAATAATCATAGAGTCGTCCCCGTTTTGGTTCCGGGCAATCATCAATCTCTTCAAGCGTTACCGTAGACAAATACACATCATATCTTCCGGTACGAAACATTTCCCACAGCTGTCTGGTATCTGCCATTTTTTCAGGAACATCTTCTTGAATCAGATGACTAATAACCGATGTATCCAGATAAACTTTTAATTTCTTCACATTATCAACTCCCAATAAATCTTCTCTTTAGTTAGAGTATACAAAAAAAACGATATATAAACAACGAGAAATATTAGAAAAAGTTCCTCCAGACATACTGAAAGAACTCTTCATCAAATCTTTATAATGAGTGCCAAAAGACAATCTCTCTCATATCCTAATTCGCCAACCCCATCACTTCATCCACCGGCAGCGCCAGCACTACCCCGTGCGCGTCTGTTCCCAGTCCGCACACACTCGTAATTGCCGCCATCGTCTCGCTTTTCTTATCCCGCGGAACCACGATCATGACGAAATCCTGCTCTTCCTGCATGGAGATGCCGAAGTGATGACTTACCTGCCCAGAACTGCGCCGACGTCCCTTCATAACCGTACCGCCCTTTGCCCCTGCATTTCTGGCAGCGTCTACCACATCATCGCTGTAACCGCTCGCTACGGAAACCCATATTACGGCATATTCTGATTTCTCCTTCATCTCTCTCTCATCTCCTTTCAGCGCCTCTTTCATCTCATCCTGCGCCGCGTCATTTAGTACTTGTAAAACATGGCTCTGACATCCGTTCACCGGAACAGTAATTGCAATGCCGCCCCCTCTGTGCCGGAAAGAAAGCTGTCTGTTCATCGTCTCAAACAACGGCTGCACCTGTGATTTAGATACCAATGCTCCCGTAAGAAGTCTTGTAGTGCCCCGCAGTCCGAAAATATCCATCATTTCCGACGGTGCCGTTCCCTTCCCCCTGAACTGAAAACACAGGGGAACGTTCATGGAATCGAGAACCTCCTCTAACTTTTTCTGATCCTCCTCCCGCGTAATCGTAATGACCAGCCGCGGAGTCACTTGCAGATTTCTTTGATCTGTCATATTCACGCTTCCTCCAAATCAACTACTGTATCTTCCAAATCAATAATGATGTCATCTAAATCAACAATGGTATCCTCCAAGTCGATAACCACATCCCCCGGAAGCGCCTGTTCCGGTCGGCTGACCACTCTGCTCCTGCGCGCATATACCATGCCCATCACCTGTATTGCAATTAACGGAGCCAACGCAACTAACGCTACGACACCGAACGCGTCCGTGACTACATTACCACCCAAAGCCGTACATGCTCCCATCGCCAACGGCAGCAGAAATGTCGAAGTCATCGGTCCGCTGGCTACACCACCGGAGTCAAATGCGATACCGACAAAAACCGGCGGCACAAGTCTGCTTAGGACAAGCGCCAGCACATATCCCGGAATAATGATCCAGTAGATACTGATACCGGTCAAAACCCTTGTCATGGAAAGAGCCACCGCACACGCCACACCGATGGACATGGAAGCATTCATCATCTTATAAGACACCATGCCGCCGGTAATCTCTTCTACCTGCTCATTGAGCACCCTTACGGCCGGCTCCGCCTTTACAATATAATATCCTATCACAATTCCGACAGGAACTAAAGCCCATTTAAACACACCGCCGGCAAGACCCTCGCCAAGCAGACTTCCCACCGGAGCAAACCCGATATTGACGCCGGTAAGAAACAGAATCAGTCCGATTACAGTATACCCAAATCCCACGGCCATTCTCTGTACCTGACGTTTACGATAGCTGCGTGCGACAATTTGAAAAATAAGGAACACGCCGACCACAGGCAAAATGCTGCGCAGCACTTCTTTGGCATAATCGGGAACCGATTTCACAAATTCCCTGACTACGTCCTGAGTCGTTACCAGGCTCGGTATCTGCACCGCCGTATATACCGCCTCCGTGGGGTGATAGAATATCCCCAGAAACAGAACCATCAGGATCGGACCTATACTGCACAGTGCGATCAGACCGAAGCTGTCATTACTGCTGTCCTTATCGCTTCGCGCGGCAGAAAGACCCACACCGAGCGCCATGATAAACGGCACGGTCATCGGTCCCGTCGTGACACCGCCCGCGTCAAATGCAACCGCAATAAATTCCGACGGCGTAAAGAAAGACAATATAAACATAAATATGTACAATCCCGCAAGAAGCAATGGAAGACTTATCCGGAACAGAATACGCAGAAGCGCAACCACGGTAAAAACGCCCACTCCGGCTGCCACTGTCCAGATCAGCACCATGTTCGGTATCGCCGCCACCTGATTCGCCAGCACCTGAAGATCCGGCTCCGAGATTGTAATAATTGCTCCCATCAGGAAACAAATCAAAGCCATCATCAGAACACTTTTAAATTTCACCAGCTTACCGCCGACACCCTGCCCCAATGGTGTCATCGCCATTTCCGCGCCCAACTGGAAAAATCCCATGCCTACAATCAGCAGGACTGCGCCCGTGAGGAACAGCACCAGCGTACTGATTTCCATCGGCACTAATGTGATACTCAGAACCAGCACGATCATCGTAATCGGAAGCACGCTTGAAAGGGATTCTCTGATTTTCTCTTTTAACTTTTCATTCATATAACCGAAACTTTCTCCCTTCCATAGAATCTATATAAATTATCTTATCGTAAAGCTGACATCCTGGGAACGAAAAACGCGTCAAGAATTTGCTAAGATCTGCCGGCCCTGCACGCAAATCTGCCGGCCTATTTATAAGATATGCTGCCCACAAAATAAAAAAAAGTAAATCGCTTCGCGATTAACTTTGCGAGATTTGCTTTGCGAACTCGTGCAGGAACATAGGAATTTCCTATAGTATAAAAGAAGGACAGGGAAAATCGCTTTATTTTCTCTGTCCTTTTTCTCATTGATTATATCATTGCTCACCAAAAAGAATTTATTCCGTCGTACTATTTACTCATCTTCCCCAATATCCTGTGAAGCCGCTATCGCGGAAACAACCGAAGATACTACCGCAATTACAACGGGAATAATCACAACAACCAGACCGCCTGCCAATAATAAAAACATACTCTACCTCCTGTACGCCGATATCTGCCGCCAGATATCCTTTGTAACATAATTGATTTATATAAAATATACCTTAATCTCTGCCTGATATTTATTTTACACGCAAAGTCTCCGGATTGCAACCGGTTTGTTAAAACACTCTGTCTCTTTCGGAACGTCCCTTACTCAATCGACTTAAGCGACTCCGCCATATTGATTTTCTCCAACTTAAAGAACATGATTCCGTTCACAAACATCGCAAAGACAAATGTGAGCAGAAAACTCAATCCGTAGCTGAGCGGACTGATAGAATTCTTGAAAGATATCATATCGATATTAATGTTATACATAATAAACCAGTGAAGCAGTTTGCCCAGCGCCAGCCCAACCGCGGCTCCCAATCCCGTCAGAATAAGGTTCTCCCGAAAAACATAATCCGCCGTCTCTTTCGCATAGAATCCCAGCACCTTGATCGTAGCGATCTCACGAATCCGCTCCGTGATATTAATATTCGTCAAATTGTAAAGCACAATAAAGGCGAGACAGCCCGCGCAGAGAATAATCAGCGCAACAATATAATCCATACTCTGCATCATGGTGGAAATCCTGTCTCTCATGTCCTGTACAACAGAGACGGCGAGCACATTGTCACTGTCCGCCACCCGCGCGGCTGCGGCATGGAGATCCGTGCCCTCCGTAACGATCGCATACGCGCTCTTGTATTCCGGCTCTGCACCGATCTGATCCTGATATGTCTCCTGATTCATATAAATATAATTATAGACAAAATTCTCACACAGCCCAGCAATTTTCACCCGAATCCGATTCATGTCATTATCCCGAATGACAACCTCATCTCCGACCCCGATTCCCAAATTCTTGGCTGCTTTAGCCGTTATAACAGCTTCCCCTTTGGCGGGATAGGGTATTGCCTCCTCCTGTTCGGTATGCAGCTCTATAAACTCCTTCATTTCCTCCGCATTTTCCGGAATCACCATATACAGAGATTTCGTCTTCTCTCCGAAATCTATATCCGCACTTTCTTCATAGCGGTATGCAATTTTAGTAAAGATATCTGCCGTCTGTTCTGTAAATGAGGTCATTTCCGCCTGCGTCAGCGCCTCGTCATAGGTAATCCCGATATCGTAAATCTGGATCTCCCCATACTGATAATCTGCAATGTTCGCCACGGAATCCCTGATACCAAAACCGGCCACAAGAAGCGCGGCGCACCCGCTGATTCCGAGTATCATCATGATAAATCTCTTCTTATATCTCACCAGATTTCTGACGGAAACCTTGTGCAGGAATTTAAGTCTTTTCCAGATAAAAGTGACCTTCTCCAGAAAAATGCGCTTGCCATTCTTCGGTGCCTTCGGACGAATCAGATTCGCCGGCACGCTATAAAGCTCGTATCGGCAGGAAAAAAATGCCGCACCCACAGAGCACAAAACCGCCGCCAGAACCGAAAAGAATGCCAGCCAGCCGTTAAAGAGATAGGTAATCTCCCCCAGATCGTACATAATCTTGTATCCTTCCCATATTGTCTTGGGAAAAAGCCACGTGCCGCCGACAAGTCCCGTCAGCGCACCGATAATAGCAGCGCTTCCGGCATAAAACATATATTTCGTCATGATCACGGCATTACCGTAACCGAGCGCTTTCAAAACACCGATCTGCGTCCGCTGCTCCTCCACCATCCTGTTCATGGTCGTCATGCAGATCAGTGCCGCAACCAAGAAGAAAAAAACCGGGAAGATATTGGCGACAGCCGCAACAATACTGGAATCGCTGTCAAAACATGCATATCCGATATTCGTTTCTCTCGTCAGAACATAATAGTCCGGCTGCTCAATATCCGCAAGCTCCGCACGGGCATCATCGATTTTCTCCTGCGCTTCCGCAATCTCTTCCTCAAATTCCTTTTTTGCATCTTCGTATTCCGCTTTTCCCTCTTCTAAGTCCTCCCGCGCCTGTAGCAATTCCTCCTCGCCCTCAGCCAGTTCCGCCTCCTGTGAGATCAGTTCGGCTTCCGCCGCCGAAAGCTGCTCTCTGCCTGACTCTATCTGCGCTCTGCCCTCCGCAAGCTGTGCCACGTATGCCTGCATCTGCGCTCCACCTGCCACGAACTGTCCACCGCCTGCTTGCATCTCTGCTCCGTCTGCTGCAAACTGCCCGCCTGCCGCTTGCACCTCTGTTCCGCCTGCTGCGAACTGCGCCCCAGTACCGTACTGTCCCGATGCCATCATCGCCTCCATGGCTGCAAGCTGCTCCTCCTGCTCGTCCAGCACCGCTCTCTGCTCCTTTATTGTATCCCGCGCCTGCGCGATCTGCTCTTTTCCGTCGGCAATCTCCTGCTCATGCTCCTCAATCTCGGCTTCTCCGTCCAGAATCTCCTGCCATGCTTTATCCAGCTCTTCCTCTGCTTCCGCACTTTTATCATCCAGTTCGTTCTGCGCGTCGTCGATCTTCTCCTGCGCTTCATCAATCAGGTCCTGATATCTCTCATCAACAACCTCCTCCGTCTTCTGCTCAACCCCATCCTGCACGGCATCGATATAATCCTCGTACTCATCCGTATAGACATCATATTTTTCATTTAAAGTAACATACACTTCCGTCAGATACTCACTGTCGAAAGCCGCCATCGGCACATAGGCAAAAGCCTCCACCCTGCCCTCGCCGATCGAAGTCGTACCACGCTCAAAATTCATATAATATGGAGACCTCGCAATACCGACCACTGTGTAAGTACGATTCCGAAACATGTCCAACGTATCCTCGTCGTTATCATCCGTCACGGTAAACGCCGAGCCGAGCATCTCAATTGAATACTTCGCCGCATCCAGAACACACTCATTCTCCGCCTGCGGCATACGCCCCGCCGTCAGTTCAATCTTATTGATTTTCTCCGGCAATGCATGTATCTTGTAAACCGCCTCGTTTTCCCCACCGATCGCACACAGTGCATCCAGCGAAATCGTTCCCTCTATATCCGCCACTTCATCCATGTGCGACAATTTCTCCACATCATCATCAGTGAAACCAATCGTTGACAACAGACGGAAATCAAAAAAATTCTGCTCCCGCAAATAAGCATTCTGCGTAGTAATCATTGCCGGCTTTGTGATTTTTAATCCTGCAAAAAGTCCGACACCCAGCATGACGATCGCCAAAATTGCCAAATACCTTCCGAAACTTGCCTTTATTTCCCTAATTGTCGTCTTAACCATTCCACTGCTCATCCGTCCGACTCCTCACATATTGATACGGCACATCTTCATGTTTTATTGCGCAAATTACCACTCAATCTCCTCTACCGGCACAATATGCTCATTCATCTCCATCTTCTGAACCGTTCCGCTCTTCACCGCGATGACCCTGTCCGCCATCGCCGTCAAAGCCTGATTGTGCGTGATGACCACCACCGTCATGCCCTCTCTGCGGCACGTATCCTGCAGCAGCTTCAACACTGCCTTACCCGTATTATAATCCAGCGCACCGGTCGGTTCGTCACAGAGCAACAGCTTCGGATTCTTCGCCAGTGCCCTCGCGATCGCCACCCTCTGCTGCTCTCCGCCGGAAAGCTGTGCCGGGAAGTTATTCGCCCGTTCCTTTAATCCTACCATCTCCAGAACCGTCATCGCATCCATCGGGTCCTTACAGATCTGCGCCGCCAGTTCCACATTTTCCAGTGCCGTCAGATTCTGCACCAAATTATAGAACTGAAATACGAAACCAATATCGTGCCGCCTATAAGTAGTCAGTTTCTTCTTGTTATATGCAGAGATCTCCGCGCCGTCCAGCATGACTTGTCCGGAAGTAAGGCTGTCCATTCCACCCAGAATATTCAAGATAGTCGTCTTGCCCGCACCCGATGCACCTACGATGACGCAGAATTCCCCCTGCTCAATTGTAAAATTAACATCTTTAAGCGCCTCTATATCTACCTCGCCCATATGGTATGTTTTACTGACTTTTTTAAATTCTACGAATGCACCCATCCTCTCGTCTGATCCTTTCTGTAAATCCGCGCTGATATTCATTCCATAAACTGCTCTTTCCTGTGAAAAGTTGTTCCTTCAATTTCTTTCTTAGAATTTTATCATAGGAACTCTCCCGCCGAAACTGTTTAAATGTGAAAAAAGTGTAAAAAGTTAGCAATCATCACTTCAAATGGTGGTTTATTATTAGCCCTAAAAGGGCTGTTTGCGTGCTCGCCTGAAAAGCGGCTACCGCAAGCGTTGTTACTGGTCTCCTATAAAGAGGTACTTCTGTTTTCTTCTTTCCTTGACTCTTCTGACTGCTCCATCTATGATCTCTACATCCTTATGCCTGCACAATACTGAGATGATTTCCCTTACATCATTTCTTAACTTTCCATACAATACCTTCTTACAATACTTTGGGATGAATACTATATGATACTGGCATTCCCAGCGTACATGTGATAAACTTTGATTGTCCATATGGATCGCCTCCTTTGTTTGGAGATTGGCCTGCGATACCTTTCTCATTCTAACATAGGAGGCCTTCTTGTGTTATCCTACATGCTCCTGCCTACTCCATTATCCCCACTCCCAATACACAGTAAATATAAAAACGGGTAGCTAATTTATTATAAATTATTTTGTTACAATACTTTAAGTGTCCATTTTCATGGAGATGTTACGTTTTGAATAACACACTTTGTTTATTGGAACCTTTGGTTGTAATTTGAAATCTACGTAGAGTTATATTGTTTTTTCCGATATTCTCCCTTATACTTATTATTAAGAGAAAATATTGATCATCATTGTTTCGGAGGATAGATATGTACCATACTAAGAAAATCGGTGTTTTTGTATCACATATTGTAGGGGAATACCAGCGCAATATCTGTCAGGGTATCATAGATCAGGCATCGGAGTACGGATATTGTGTGGAGATTTTTTCATCCACAGATGAAGATATTCCGGGTAATTACAGACTGGGAGAGGAAAGCATCCTGCGCATTCCGAATTTCGACAACCTTTGCGGTGTCATTTTTATATCCAGTACATATGTTACCAGCAATCTGCCGCAACTAATCTCTAAAACTTTGGAGAGGTGCCGCTGCCCAATTCTTGAAATTACACATCAGCATGGGCAATATCCGTCTATAGCGCTGAACAACGACACCGGCACCGGACAACTCACGGAACATCTGATCGGAACCCACGGTTTTAAACGTATTTGTTATCTCGGGAACACACTGGAATCATTTTTCTCTAACAACCGTTGCAATATTTACAAACAAGTTATGGCAAAACATAAATTGCCTGTCACGGCACAGGATATTTATGAGTGCACTTTCGACAACCAGGATCTTGAGGCAGCGGTGCATTATTTTACCGCCACGGGTAAACCGGACGCAATTGTCTGCTACAACGACCGCATGGCGCTTGACATGATACGTGTGCTTCTTGACAAGGGATACCGGGTTCCCGAGGATATCGCCATAACAGGCACCGACATGCTGGAGGAAGGGCAGTCTATCGACCCGCCGCTGACATCGGTTACTTTTCCCACGAAAGAAATGGGCGTACGCGCCGTGGAACTTCTGCTCTCGGCGATTCAAGGAAAAGAGCTTCCCCCGGTCACGGTCATAACATCCGATCCGCACATCGGCGGCTCCTGTGGATGCCCTGCCAAGCACCATAAGAATCCCTTCTATTTCCAGCATGAAATGGCGTTGAAAGTAGGACAGAACGAAGCCACGAGCACGAATAATATTCATATGGCCGCTTCACTATTGGCAACCGTAGATATTAATGAAGGCATGGGACTGTTAGAGAATTTCGTGTCGCAGATTTCCGGGTGCAGCGAATTATATCTGTGCCTTTATTCAGACTGGGATTCCGTCTCCTCCCACATCCGCACAATCACTTTTTCCGAAGATGACTCTGCGGATCAGGATGTCATTTTGCTTAAATTTGCATATAAGGACGGCAGACGCATGCATGAATGCAGCTTTACCAAGCAAAATCCGCTGCCTGATTATCTCTTTGACAACGAAACCTCCAGCTACATTTTCTACCCTCTGTATTTCAGTGAGAAAGCATATGGCTATATCGCCATTGCGTACGAGCATAATCAGATCATCTGTGAGGTTGATTTCCTGTCCTGGATTATGAATATCAACAGTATGCTGCATAATATTGCCGAGAACAAGCGCACGGGTCTTCTCGTCAACCGGTTGGAAGAAATCTATATGCATGATGAGATGACCAGTCTCTATAACCGGCATGGATACAAGCTGCTGTCTGAAGAACTCCTTGAGAAAATGCAGGATACCGGCACGCGTATCTCATCCTTTGTACTGGATCTGGACGGGCTTAAGTACATCAATGATACTTACGGACACAGCGAAGGCGATTTCGCAATCTGTGTGCTTGGTCAGGCCCTGAAAAATGTTGTAAGAGACGGTGATATCTGTGCCCGGCTGGGCGGTGACGAATTCTGTCTGCTGACTGCAGGATATTCCGATGAGGAAATCACACTTGTGATCTATGAGATCAACCAATACCTGGATAACTACAATAAACTGCACACTAAGAAATATAATATCTCCGCCAGCATCGGCGTGGCCTCTGAAACGATCAGCCCTGACTTTGACTTAAAGCAGCTCAACGAGAAGGCTGACCAGGCTATGTATGAGCAGAAACGGTCTAAGCCAAAACACAGAAAATAGATATATCTCAACATAATAAGACTCAGAAAATGCTAAATCAACATTCCTGAGTCTTAATTCATCGGTAGATATAACGGAGAAAGAGGGATTTGAACCCTCGCGCCGCGCAAGCGACCTACACCCTTAGCAGGGGCGCCTCTTCAGCCTCTTGAGTATTTCTCCACAGTCTGAACTATCCTCTACCAATATGAAGTTCTGCGCTCAACCACAACGCACATGTTATTATACCTAAGCTGCTCTCGTTTGTCAACGCTTTCCCGCGATTTTTTCAGTACACTACGCACTACCCTATTGAGCCATCACCGTTTCATACAGATCCGTCCCCTCAGAGTCAATCACTACAATAACCGGAAAATCCTTGACTTCAAGCTTGCGAATCGCCTCCGTTCCGAGATCATCGTACGCGATCACTTCCGACTTAGTAATCGATTTAGACAACAGTGCCCCCGCACCGCCAATCGCAGCAAAATAAACAGCTCCGTTTCTGACGATTGCCTCTTTCACGGCCTGCGATCTCTTACCCTTACCGATCATACCGATCAAACCCAAATCCAGCAGATCCGGCGCATATTTATCCATGCGGCTGGCAGTAGTCGGACCGGCAGAACCAATCGGTCTGCCTTCTCTTGCCGGAGACGGTCCCATATAATATATCACATTATCCTCCATTTCAAGAGGAAGCTCTCCGCCCTGAGCCAGTGTCTCATACATTCTCTTATGCGCCGCATCTCTCGCCGTATAGATGGTGCCGCTTATGTACACATAATCTCCTGCTCGCAGCACTGCCGCCTCTTCTTTATTTATAGGTGCCTGTATATGTCGTTCCATTTTTCCTCCATGCTGTATGTATATAAAAAATTGAGCTTCGCTCAATTGCGAGATTTGTTCGCTTACGCTTCACAAACTCGTGGCTATCCGAGCAATTTCCTATAGAATTATAACGACCTTACCGCATGTCTGTTCACATGACAACAGATATTGACCGCTACCGGCAGTCCTGCGATATGCGTTGGATAAGTATTAATATTAACCGCCAACGCCGTAGTCGTTCCGCCAAGCCCTCCGGGGCCGATCCCTGTCTCGTTAATCTTCAGAAGCATCTCTTCTTCCAGTTCTTTCACATAGGGAATCTCTGAATGTTCGTTCACCGGTCTGGTGAGCGCCTTCTTCGCCATCAGGGCACATTTCTCAAAAGTACCGCCTACACCTACCCCCACAACCATTGGCGGGCATGCATTCGGGCCGGCATCCCTGACTGCGGTCAGAATGGCATTCTTAACACCCTCTATTCCATCCGCAGGCTTAAGCATAAACACTCTGCTCATATTCTCACTCCCGAATCCCTTCGGTGCCACGGTGATCTTAACACTGTCCCCGACTACCAACTCATAATGAATGACCGCCGGTGTATTATCCTTCGTATTCTCACGAATTATAGGATCGCCAACCACGGATTTCCGCAAATATCCCTCTATGTATCCCTGTCTGACCCCTTCATTAACCGCCTCTTCCAGAGAACCGCCCGAAAAATGTACATCCTGCCCGATCTCCATGAAAATTACCGCCATGCCGGTATCCTGACAGATGGGTATCATATCTTCTCCGGCAATTTTCAGGTTATCCTGAAGCTGGCACAGGATCTGCCTTCCCAACGGCGCTTTCTCTTCCTGTAATGCATGCTTCATTGCCTCGCCCATATCTTCCGCAAGGAAATGATTCGCTTCAATACACATTTCTTTAATATTTCTTGTGACATCCGCCACATCTACCATTCGCATTGACTTACTCTGCCCTTTCCTGTTTCAACTGACGCCATACTGACCACAGCATAATCCGTTTATTCCCGGCATATCTGATCCTTAACCGCTTTCAGTTCCTCCTGCGATACTTCCTGCGGCTTCCATCCGATCTTCTGTCCGTCCGCCCGATATCTCGGAATCAGGTGCATATGAAAATGGAAGACAGTCTGTCCTGCCAGATCTCCGTTATTCTGCACCAGATTGAATCCCTCACATCCCAGACGCTCCGTCATCGTAGCTGCCATCTTCTTAGCCAGTTTCATGACCTCTCCGGCAGTCGTCTCCGGCAGTTCATACAGATTTGCATAATGTTCTTTGGGCAGAATCAGCGCATGCCCTTTCGTTGCAGGTCCCAAATCAAGAATCACACGGAAGGTTTCATCTTCATACAATGTCTGGGATGGAATCTCTCCGTTTGCAATTTTACAAAAAATACAATTAGCGTCTTTCATTATTATATTCCTCTCCTATCTCACTCACATTTATTATAATCCGGTCGGTCTGGCGCCGAATATAAGTGCCTGGTCCAATATGCGGAGCGCCTTGAAGTCACCCTTCATCTTCATATCGCCTGCCATAAACGAAGCCTGAAACGTAGACTTGCCGGCCACAATACCACTCATAACCTCTCTGGGCATCTGCACCTCCACATCTGCATGGCTGCCCTCACCGTAGAAGCATCGCAGATCGCCCCCGCTTATTCCGATAAAGAGCGGCGTCTTCTTCTCCTCTATCACGATCTTGAAGTCCCCTGCCAATCCGGGCTGCGGTTTAAAATGTTCCTGAATCTCTTTTAAAAATTCCGTAGTGTCTTCTTTCTCACTACTTCCCATCATATCCCTGAACATACTGGCCAGTTCCTGAATATCCGCTTTCTGTCGCTGTACATAAGTATCATCGGCAACATACTGGGAAAGCTGTTCTGACTCCTGCGGCGTAAAATTAATATTTTTCGTAATTGCTACTTTCTGCTTTACCGCCTGATTGCTCGCCGGCAGACATGCAATCTTCTGGTTGATCGTACGATACAGATTTTCCGCTTTTTTCTCTATAATACGAATATATTCTTCATTCTCTTCCAGAATAGATGTGTCCGTAATGTATCCACAGATACCTTCACAGGGAAGTCCGCCCAGAATCTCCCATGCCGTTACCAGATCAAGCATACCGCCCCGCTCTCCATATGTGGTTGACATGACGATCGGGCTCATATAGATCTCACTGATCCGCTCCTTATCTCCGTACAGCCAGCAGGAATCAAGGAACTGCTGCATATATCCGCCTATGCCGTACCACTCCACCGTCGTTGCAAGAATAACACCGTCAGCAGTCTTTAAACTCTGCGGAAGGGTCGTGATACTATTCTTCAACTCATAGAGCTGGAAATACTCCACCGTAACACGAAGCTCTTCCAGCACTTCCTTCATTTTATTGATTACGAAGAGTGTGGGATCATCCATCAGTCCCCGTCCGCCATAATAGATATTAATCTTCATTTATATTCTTGTCCTTTCCTGCCCTGATCTGCGGGCACAGCATCGCAATGACCGCCATCGTGGCAAATCCCATGAGAATACCCCCTATATGCGCCGCGTTATTGACATTCGTACCGGTAAAACCGCAATAAAGTGAAAATACAATGGCAAAGGCAAGCCTGCCTATTGTCATATACTCTAATTTACCGTGATACAGAATAACCAACATAAGCAAAGCGCCTTCCACACCAAAGACTGCACCGCTGGCCCCCACGGAGGTATAGTAGTCCCTCATCAGAAGCTCATATCCCATGGATAAAACCGCACCTGCCGTTCCTGAGAGAAAATAAATCACCGCATATAGAATATGCCCTGTTTTCTTCTCCACAATCTCCCCAATATAATACAAAATGATCATATTGCTGAAAAGGTGCTGTATACTCGAATGCAGAAACATCGAAGTAAGTATCCGGTAATACGAACCGTCCTTCGCAATCTCCTTTACACCGAGCGCACCTTTATTATATAACAGATCATCGGTAAATGTACATATCAGAAATACAATCACATTGACTGCCACCAGACAAATATTCACCCACGGCAGTTTTGCGATCCGCTCCCGACTCCACTTCTCCCGATGGAATGCCCCTTCTCTCTGCGATACTTCCTCCTGTCCATTTTCGTGATATGCCGGTCTGTCCAGAAAATCCTCTAAAATCGTCCTCCATCCATAGAAATCCGATACTTGATTCTCATATATGATCAGTTTGTCTGCGCTGGTGTCAATGATCCAACAGAAACTATCCTCACTGCACAGTTTCTTCGCCCACTCCGCATCCCTACATAAAATCAAGGTCATCATATGAATCTCTGTCTCGCCCCTGGTATGAAAATAACCAGCTCCGCGCTCTTTCATCCGCGCATACCACTCCGGTGAGATTTCTGCACTCTCCCGATAATCCATCACGAATATAACCGTACATCCCTGATTTTCTTCGTGGGAATAAAAAGCGTATTCCGGGGAATTCGTCGGAATTTTAATATATCCTTTTGCGTAAAACAAAGGCTCAATCTGCTCCAAGACCATGACATACTCCAAATATACTTCCGCATAAATTAACTATTTCTATGAGATTATCATTTTCGGTTTGTCATGTCAAATCGCGACTGCAGACAATGAACATCTAGCGGTAACAATAATTAAGATTCCCGAAGCGTATTTCATCTCCCGCCTCAATCTCCACAGTCTCTTGCGGCTGCATACGCAGACCGTTCCTATATGTCCCGTTGGTAGAATTCATATCCGTCAGCAGAACTTTTTCACCCTCTCTGTCAAATCTGGCATGAATCCTGCTGACAGAGTTATCCGCAAGCACATAATCCACGCAGCCCGCCATCTTACCGATCGTGCACGGAAATTTTTTTAGTTCAATGTGCTGTTTATTTCTCCGATCCATCGCATATAGTTTGTACTCCGCCATCTTACTCTCATCATAGAAAACCGTATTGCCATAGCCGTCTTCGGGCTGTCCTGCCGCCGTGGGCCTGGTCTGAAACGACGCATCCCTACTACGGTTCATTCTTCCTGATGCTAAGTCCACAGTACCGTATCCCATTGGATTCAGGTCCATCTCTCTGCTGATTACATTCTCTAACGACACCGGGGTCGTCTCCTGTAAATATCTCTCCTCCGTTCCCCACTCCATATCCGGGTATGTTTTATTCTCTGATTCTCTTCCGTTCTTCTTCGTCTCTGCCGGATCTTTACTGCTTCTGACGATCCGCGACAGGCACATCAAAAAACTGATGCCCATCGCCGCCGCGGAAGCGCCTAGTATAATCTCCTCCCGCTGCGTTAATTCATACAGATACCAAACTGCCGCCGCACCTGCAATACTAAGCATTGACAGGATGGCAAATACAGGATAAAACAACCCGACTTTGCGAGGCGTCTCATTTCCGGACACACCCGGCTGTACTCTCTCAGTCACATCATATACCGGTGTTACATCGTCTGATTGTCCCATCGGTTCGTATACCGGCTGCAGCTCGGGCTCACTCGTCTGCTCTTGCGGAATCTCTGTCTCCTCCTCCAGAATCTGCAGCGCATCTTCCAGCGAAAAGCAGCCTTCCTCTGACATTTCATAGATCCGATACATATCTTCCGTAAGCTTCTGATCCTCCGTATCAATATGCTCCAGTAGGAAATCCATAAGCGGTCTATAAGCTTCCTCCGCTGTCACCCCATATTCCGGATAATACAAACCTATGTACTTCTTGTCGGTAATATCATAGTAGATATGTTCAGGCTGCAGAACCAGCCCTGTCTCATCCATAAAATAGCCTGACAACCTGTCGCATATTCCATGAAGCTGCCACAGAATGTCCTTTACCTGCTCACAAGACATCTTTCTGCCTTTGTACAATCCCTCCAGCGTTGTTTTAGAACTGATATCATAATAGTAATAAACCATTCCGTTTATATGGCGTACGGAACACCTTAGAACCTCGCCGATTTTACCCGACATGAGTATCTTATGCTGATAGCTCCCGGCCGCCTGCCTCCGGCTGCATTGCAGTATCATATAATTGTGTCGGTAATCTTTATAATATTTTGCCTCTAACATACTGATTCTCCTTTTCACGCTACTTCACATTCTCCAGCACATTCCCGATCCATCTGCTTTTACGTATTATATGCGTCGGATTGATGATCTGCGCCCTGGCGCGGGTCCGAATCTTCCACCCGGTCGCATCATACATGGTAAAAGCTGCCCGGATCGGCACCTTAACCTGACACTCTCCCGTCACATCCGTAACATCGCCCTTGCGGTCCACACTCCCGTGCACTTCTCCCGTTCCGAAATATTTCTCCCCGAATTGTTCCTTCATATGTGCACTGATATAAGGCACAATATTATCCTCCTGCTTCTGGATGCTCCCCCGAAAGCAGACCGCATAGGCATCCTGAAAAAGCACGCATTTATCATAAGAGTAGAAGGACAGATAGATCAAAAAGACAAAGAGAAAGATCGTCCATGTAATGATAAAGGATGCCTCTACCGTCATATACCCACCTGCTTTTTTTCTCAGAAACATATCACAACCCCCATTCCCAACAATAAAAACGGTGCAAAAGGAATCTCCCGATCTCCCGTCGCTTTCCCGATTACCAACAGAATAAGCGCTGCTACCGACTCTACTGCCAGCCCCGCCAGCAGGATCAGGAAACAGTTCTGCAATCCCGTAAACAGACCAATCATAACGAGAACCCAGCCGTCCCCGTATCCCACTCTCTCGCCGGTAATATAACTGAGCAGCCAGAAAACAGCTCCGGGGATGACCGACAACAGCCCTGACATCCATGCTTCTTCTCCTATCGCACCTTGCACGCGCAGAATCAGCGCCGTTATAATTCCGATCCACACAACCACCAACGGAATCTCTTTGCGGATACCGTCGCACACCGCGCAGATTCCCAGCAGAATAAACAGCAATATTTCTACCCACATTTAGAACACCTTCCTCTCCCGCCGACTTGAGACAGCGGCACCGTATAGATCGTCCGCTTCAAGCCCGAACAATTGATCTGACTGTGATAGCTGCTGCCCTGCCTCGTAATATAGACCTGCCCCTGTGCTTTACTTCCACCGCATATTTCGCAGGGATAATATTTGCCACCCGCCTGATTTCGCATATCATCGACCGCAGCTGCCGCAACCGACTCAATAGAAGGATTTAAATAAGTACAGTTACGGTCTATGTGATATACTGTCCCCGTTTTGGTGATATACACCATGGGATCTTCCTGACTCAGATCGCTGACATGCTGCGTCACGTCATAGCCTGTCCACGCCTTTCCGTAATACCGCTGTGACATGGAGAACCCATCAAATCCCATGACAGAAATCAATGGCTTAACGCGGTAAGACACTCGAAGATCGATGATATCGCCTTCCCCCATAACAGTGGACCCCGCAAGGGAAACCCCGGCAGCACCGTCCGTAACGCAGGAATGATCCAGATCGCTCCTGCCGATATATTCCAGTATCTGCCCTCTGGCGTAGAGTTGTGTCATCGCCACCCCGGCCACACTCTCCGGAACCGCGCTTCCCACTGTCCGGTCATAGACATATCCCGCAAACGCCATCTTATTGCCCGTCTGGTGCAGCGCTGCATTGATTCTGCTCTGCGTTCCAATAATATTGACCGCATACAGAATATTAATCACCGCAAACAGAAAAAACGGCAGAGCAAACGCTGCTTCCAGCGTCATGGAACCTTTCCTGCACAGAATCTTTCCTCTGCGGAAGGCGATAAAAGATGCCCTCTTTAGCGATCTGTAGATTAATAGAATTAATTGACCAACTTGATCGGCATCAAGATATGTCCGGAGAGAGTGTGCTGTCGTTTTATCAGTATTTTGTTTCAATCGTAAAAAGGACATCTTTTATCACCTCCCGTATCTAATAGAATCCATAGCATCTTGTCATCTCATAGGAATAACCGAACCGGCTTGACACGGACAAACCCGCCTGATAGGTATCGAAGCAGGCATCCAGCCGAAATCCTGCGTTACCCGCTGTCCTGCGAATATCCATCTCCATAATATCCATGGCGCGAAATGTCCTCTTTTCCTGATTTTCGAGGAAAAGCATAATTTGCAGATATTCCTTGTAGTTAAGGCCCCTGCCGCCGCTCTCCTGTGTCAGACTTCCTCTGACATTAGTCAGACTGTCAATCCCCGTTTTCCAGTCCGATGCCGTCTTAACAATGGGCACCCTGCCGCCCGCAAGCAGCGTCTTTACGTCCTGCAGGCTCTCCACATACGCCCATGCGAGCAGAATCGTATACTTCACAGGCTCGGCCAGTTCAGGGCACATACATACTGCCGTCAGTGACAACGCCAGTGCTTCCGCCGCGGCAATCTTCGCTGCATCTGTTAGAAGATATAGAAAATTTGCTACTTCCCGCCATCTGAGCAGTCTTTTTGCCACATACTCCAGATTCTGCCAGTCCGTGTCCTTGCCTGCTAAAATATACTCGATCTGATATTTCATCAGGGACTTGTCTAATTCCTGTCCGTAATACCCGCATTTCTCAAACAGATATGCCTCGAACACAAGCTCATTCGGCTCGCCGGACACGGCTGCTGCATCCGCACACATACCGGTTCCCTGTATAAGCGGACGATGAGATATGTAATCGTCTAAGGATACTTTGACAGCAGATACCTGCGACGAATCCTCTAACACCAGATTTAGCACCCCACTGCTTCTTGTGGAATTGGCCACATCCGCCGGATTATTAAGCGGTACCTCTTCGTAGACCCCTTCCTCCACCTCCTGCTGCGGCAGACCGATTTCCTGTATTTGCGCTTCATATTTACTCCGCTCTCCTTCGGGATCTTTCGTCTCTAAACCGTACTGCTCCACTTGCGACACTCCCAGATTAATTTGGTCGAGAAGCGCCCCAAGCGGATAATCCGCCATATAATCCGTGATCTGCCGTTTGAGTACACGTCCCTGCTCATCGGAAGCGATAGAATATTTCTCAATGTCTGTCTTACCCGCTTCCATAGCAAGGAAATCTCTGACGCCACCATAATTTCTGCCGCTCTCCGGCTGCAGATTCCTCTGTATGTAATTCTTCAAATGCGCTTCCGTATTCCCGATGTCTGCCCGGCTTCCTCCGTACGACATGTCCACAAACAGCAGATCATACTGCTCCAGAAGCTCCCTGTGGTACTCTGCCAGAATCGAATTCATGCCGATATCCGCGACACATTCAAATTTCATGCGTATGGCACTGATTCGTGCCCCTTCTATTACCGTGAATACAAGGGACAGAATCAATGTGAGGGATAATGTAAGGAATACGGTGATATACCCTTTCCTCATGACATTACCGTATTGCTGTCTTTGGTGATCTTCTCAAAGACCGTCTCCACCAAGGCGCGAAGCTGTGTCTTAAAGATAATGACAAGTCCGATCAGTACCACGATGATCAATATGATCTCTACCGTTCCCATTCCCTCCTCTTCTTTAAGAAATGCCCGCAAGCCTTTCAGTCTTCCTGTCTCCATACCTGTTTTTTTCTCTCTTCTTGATCTTCCTATTCTGTTCATTTTTTCCTCCGTTCCGAAGCGTTTACGTTGAGACTTCCGCACTGTGCCCAACTTCACTTCTCTGATTGTCATGTTAATGGTCTGCATAATTTTTCTTTTACCACTTGCCGGCTTTTGTCACATCATAAAGGAAAAATATGCCGGTATCATGATGACTACCATGACAATGCACAGCATCATCATCATCGGGAGCAATAACTTCGTACCCGCTTCCTCACCCAGCTTTTTTGCCAGTGCTTTTCTCTCGGTGAATGCATTATCCGCCTCCTGCCGCAGCATATCCAGCAGATCATTGCTTCCCTTTCTGATATTCTGCGATAACAGCGTACTTAACTTCATATATGCCTGCACCTGACACCGCCTGCCGAAATGGTCGTAGGCTTCCCTCTCTGATTTGCCGCTTTGCAGCTCATGGCATGTTATCAGTATTTCTTCATAAACATATCGCCTCCTTTCCTTTTGCTGCTTCTTATAGTCCTCCCCCATCTTGGTGAACGCGTTTCTAATCGTCATTCCCGCACCCATATAAAGCGCCAGCTTGTTGACAATCTCCGGATAGTCCAGCGTGAGTTCCCGCTTTCGCTTTTCCAACTGTCGGTCCAGCTCCCTGCCACGCCCCCAGTACAAGACTCCGGCAGCGATAAGAATCAGACACATAAGATACCCGCTGCCGTCCTCCACGATTTCTCTCCATATGATAGGCTTAGACTCCACACTGTCCGGCAGGATCATAGCCTCCGTGCTTCCGGTGCGCTGCTCCTGCATATGTAGCAGTTCCTCAATCCGCCTGCGCATAAGTTCTTTCTGGGTATAGACGATGGGATTTATCTGCACATGAATCTGTTCATCCCAGTTCCATTCTTCATAACGGACATGTGCCGTCAATGTGACAATCTCCCCTTTTACCAGCTCTGTATTGTCGATCGCGCCATCCGTATTTACGAGAGCATAACTATCGCTCTCCCAGGATATTTCAAAAGGATATCCGTCAATCTGCGTTACCAGATCCAGATCGTACCGCACATCTTCCAGACTTTCATTCTGCCCGCGAATCGTCTCCGGTATGGCCTCCGCCATTTTACGATACAGCGCCTCTGCCTCTTCCTGCGTATACTTGCGCTCCTCCACGGTATACCGGAATCTTTCTTCCTCCCCATCCATAATCTGAGCCGCCAGTTCCACGGGTATGTCCCCCTCACCGTAAGAATTCCGCCATATATAGCTGCCATCCACCAGAAGCGAACTGCTATGCGCACTTAACCACACGGCCATACAAACTGAGATGCCCGCGAAAATCACCGTGAGTATCACACTGTATTGGGACAGATAATATTCCCTGACCTGTATCTGCACCGCCTTGTCCGGCTGTAAAGCTTTCAGTTTGTCTCCCAGCTGCCGTCTGGATATATCTTTCCTCCAGCCGCGCTTTGCACCTGCCTTCCCTGACGAATTCTCCTGTCTACGCAGAAGATAAGAAGCCATCCTGCGAAACGGACCCCTGCATTCCTCCCGCCACGACACAATATAGAGCAGCACATATACCGCCAATACCGCTATGTATATATAAATCATTTTTAGGCCGACTCCTTTCTTACACTTCGATCTCCACGATCCGCCTGGATAATAGGTACGCTGCCATGTAGAATCCCAGGCACACGGTCATAATCGTGATACCGATCACGTTATGATACAGCACGTCAAAGAATCCTCTGGAGGTGCTGCTCACATAGAAGATAATCAGAAACGGAACCATATTCATAATTTTCTGTTCCATCTTCCTTGCACTGATCATCACCTGAATCTCCTTGTCCGTCTCCGTCTTCTGCTCGATCACCGCTGCCGTCTTGGCCAGAATATCCGTCATATTGCCGCCGCTTCGCTTCGCAATGTAGAAAACATCCGCAAATTGTATAATATCCGGCAGATTACTGCGCTGTCCGAGATTATATATGAGCTTCTCCAATACCACATTGTTATCCAGCCCGGCAATAATATATCTCATCTCCAGGCAAATAACCGCCTCTGCTCCATAGAGCATCTCCATATCTCTGTAGGATTCCCTAAAAGCGTTTTCAATCGAATATCCTGCCTTCTGATTAGCCGAAACGGCAAGAATCATGTCCTTAAACTCTATGCCCAGCTCCTGCCTCCGCTTTCCGGCCAGATCCTTCTTCTTCTCTTTCAGAAAAAGGAACAACACAGGTGTAAGACACAGACATGCGACCCATGACCGGTAGAAGAAATATCCTACTATAGCGATGAGCAGTACGCCTTCTGAAATATACAAAAGCCACTCCTTCGGACGAAGCCGGTATT
Source organism: Lachnospiraceae bacterium (assembly GCA_014804655.1). GTDB lineage: Bacteria > Bacillota > Clostridia > Lachnospirales > Lachnospiraceae > UBA3282. Next base: position 39,150 of record JAAUZK010000012.1, read on the forward strand.
CACCATAATCCGGCATACTGTAATTTTTCGACATAAAACAACTCTCCCTTCTTCTGCAGGTTTCCGCATACTCTGCCTTCCTCATCCGTTCCCGTCTCTGTAAATTGATACAGCGGCTTCAGGGCGATCTTATCCTCTTCATAACCTAAGACCTCCACGATTTCCAGCACCTTTCTCGAACCGTCCCTAAGCCGCCCAAGATGAATGATAATATCAATACCGGAGGCAATCTGCTGCCTGATCGCCGTAAGCGGAATATCCATGCCCATTAATATCATGTTTTCCAGTCGGCTCAACATATCCTCGGAGCTGTTGGCATGTCCTGTGGACATGGAACCGTCGTGCCCTGTATTTAAACACTGCATCATATCAAAAGCTTCCCCGCCTCTGACTTCGCCCACGATAATACGATCCGGACGCATCCGAAGCGATGTCCTGATCAGATCTCTAATAGTGATCTCCCTGCAGCCCTCCACATTGGCGTTGCGCGTTTCCATGCGCACCAGATTCGGAATGCTCCTGATCTGCAGCTCCGCGCTGTCCTCAATCGTGATAATTCTCTCCTGCGCCGGAATATAGTAGGACAGTGCATTTAAAAATGTGGTCTTGCCGGAACCCGTACCGCCGCTGATAAAGATGTTATACTTCGCCCGCACCAGCTTATGAAGCCACTCGCATACTTCCGCACTGATGGACCCATAAGCGATCAGATCTTCCATCATAATCGGTTGATCCGGAAATCGCCTGATCGTTACAATCGGCCCATTTAACGCCACCGGATCGAGAACCACATTGACACGTGCGCCGCCCCGCAGCCTGGCATCCACAATAGGAGAAGCCTCGTTTACCACCCTGTTGCAGTCCGCCACGATCTGCTGTATGACATTCTGTAATTTTTCCCGGCTCTCGAACCGCAGATCACTCCTGTATAGGTGCCCGTCCCNCTCTATGAAAATACAATCGGGTCCGTTAATCATAATCTCCGTAATATGCNTATCATCAACCAATTCCTGCAGCACATCCAGTTTNCGAATCGCATGGAACAGTTCCCTGCGAAGCTGTCTNCGCTCCGTCAGCGTCATGGGCGTTTCCCTGCTTTCCCTGATCAACATCTCNTCGATTAGCTGCTGTATCTCCTCATCCGAGCTTTCCATNGAATAGTCAATGCTCTCCGCNAGNTTTTCNTTNAGTTTCCTCTTGCGCTCTTCCTTACTTTCCATACAGATCCTCTCTNACAATTGCTTTTACATATCCTGCCAGCTCCCCATGAGTCATCAGGTTCAGATCCACGGTAATATCCCTGAAAACCGGAAACCGNCATTTCACGGTTTTCTCCACGATCTCTTCCATCTCATTGAAATGCAGAATCTGNTCATACTGATTGATCTTAGCTACCGCAAAGCTGTCCTCCTTCGTGATGGTGTATATNTTATAGCAGCTGCGCAGCAGATCGAATAATCCGTCCATNCAATCGTCCAAATCCAAAATAATATACTCATACTGTCCGATNCCGGCAATGCACCTGCAAAGTTCCAGCCACTCTTCTCCCGTCACTTCCCGCCGCCCCGCATAGGACTGCATCGGCGGTATATAATCTAANCCGTTCATGTTCTGCGTGACCGCNGGCAGTCGCANNGCCATCTTCTCCCGATCGCANCGGAANTAATACATAAGNTCCATCATNTCCATGGCAAAGTCCCGTTTCAGCATCTGNCCGAATCCCGAATAATTCTCNAANTTGAAATATAAAACCCTGTGCTCCTTCGCCAAAATCTGCCCCATCGTGAGGGCAAAAGATGTCTGCANACANCTCTTNACNGGAGAATAGATACCGATCAGNTTCACCTCTGTGTCTTCTGCCGCNGCNNTNAGNTTCCAATCNGAGANATCGGTGATTGATTCGGTNAGTATGGNTACGATNTTCTCCGGGCTCTGGAATTTACTGATATATTGCAGCTTGTTTTCNGCAGCGGCACGATTTATTTCCNTACCNNCGGATGNNTTATCNTGTAANCCANGGTCTGNTTNNGTCATCCTCTGACATATCGTCTTCACGCAGNACAAANATCCGGGCNATCTGCCNTCTCACATATTCCTCNCGCAACAGTTTCAGNGCNCTTTCGGCAATAACNANCACCGCNATCTCTTNCTGTNCTGCAAACTTCTGCAGNTCCTCCACTTTCGTAAATAANTGCAGCGTNTACGGAAGNCTGACCTTNTCCAGTATGTACTCCGAAAGNCTGAGTGCATAANCNTCCTCCGTATCGCATATTGCAAAAACCTTTCGNTTCAAATTACTCCTCCTAATTTCATCACCACGCCGAACAAAATCGGAACCGTAAANTGTATNTTGTTCTTGCGGTACAACTGATAATCCTGTAACATATGCTCTCCGTATATTTTCCAGTGNCCNGTCCTTGCNACNTCCGATATATAAGACAGAAAATATTCTATTCTTTCTCTTCCGTTATGCTCCGTAANCAGCTTGATCAGAGAAAATACCGCCCCGATTATGAATGTCGATACCATAACNGCNAGAAGNTCTTTCTTATNCATGAAACTGCCGATCATCATAAACACTTTNACATCACCGGCACCNAGCGCACCGATTTTAAACANTGGGTACATAAGCAGAAATGCAAGAAGCATAGAGAAGACAGGCTGCAGCAAATCGGTATGATACCGTAATCCGCCCAATATCCCGATCNCGGTTCCGANTATNATAAAGCCGTTNGGGATACGATCTGTCTTAAGATCTGCTAACGCTGCAAGAAACAGCANAAGAAGCAACAGAGATTGATAGTAACTCAGTCCAATAAGATCACCTCCATAGAATATAATAAATGTGACTCAATGAAATCATAGTGGGATGAAACTCCCGATGCCATACCGGCAAGATAAGTANTACATAGAATTTCTTGAGTTGTAAAATGAATTATAAACACAAAANAGNATCCTGTCCAGACCCATTTTGCANAAAAAAATTTTTTTGTGAAAAGTNTACAATATTTTAAAAAANTGAATGCCATAAAGTACGGCAATCCCCGGAAATCCAAGNATTCCGGATGTCAAAATNGTAAGCGGATTGATACCTACCGCAACCGCNATCTGNCTGGATGCCAACAGGTAATTAAGNCAGTAGATTCCGATCGTACCCATGACCGCNCNCAGAATAAAATTAACCAGCCACTCCACTTTTCTTCCCATCGCNCCTATAATNAGCACNATCAGACATACACCCACAATCGCNAGTACTCCNCCTGNATTTCCCATNTCNNTATCCCTTCACTTTCNTNATNCANTCTTGTCTGTNTCNGGTNCTCTTCNGATTCNGCAGCCATAATTTANCAGTNTAAATGTCTTTACACTGGTAACATATGCTTCCTGTCCCTCAAATATTACATGAATATTTTTCCAAATATTACCTATACTTAAACAAAAGTAAATTCAANACATCTNTATTCAGAAAGGTTTGGTGGGTGTATGAAAATGTTTTTTCATCAGAGCGCTAACGGTANGGCAGGTGCNGATATCATCGTGGACTGTCAGAAAATGACGATACGTGAAGAATTGGCACAGACAAGGTATGCGCTGGAAATTGCCTATTCGAATTTNGACAATGTAACCGATCCNGACCTGATNGACTGTTATATCTATGAAGTGAATGCAACGCTTAAGCGTTATAANTATCTGTTAGAACAGGCAGCAGATATGAANCTGCTGCCNGAAGAAAACCATCAAGAAATATANCGTGCGCTGTCTCTGTTCTCATAANCGCNCATATTTATGNCCTGCCGCCTATACGCAGAATCCTCTGTTAGTTANGGAATCCGCAATATTCTCTGTCAGCGTATTCCTGCCNTAGGTAAGCCCNGCATAGACAGTCTGCGTATTGCCCATAACNGGACCNGACGTATCCTGATCTTCNATTGCCTGATATGCCTTATGCAGCTCACCGATAATCAGNCGGACATGCTCTAAGTTCTCTCTCTCANAATGCGTAGAAGCCTTAACAAGCTCCCTGCTNATATAGAGATAGAGCTGNAGCAGATTATGCGCCAATTCATAATCAAGGTTAAGCGATGCNGTCAATTCGTCTATGCACCCNCGGATCTTGCGAATCGCNCTCTTATACTCCATCTTCTGTCCGGCATCNAGCGCTTCCTGCGCCTCATCTACATAGAGCAGAACCATCTCATACANAATCGTNATCANCTGNGTCTTATTCGCCTGNGTAATTCGCAGGGTATACTCCTGTTTCAATTCCTTGGTCATATAANCTCTCTCCTTATATNTNNCATCAAGTNANCNCGGAGAATGCCTGTATTTTNGGCATTCTCCTNTGCGAGACTTAGTACTTCTTGNCGAAATGCCCNCTGGCATGAGNCTTAGAAGTACTTCTCGCANTATTATTGGAGAAGCTGAAGCACCTGAGAAGGTCTCTCNTTGGCCTGNGCAAGCATGGAAACCGCTGCCTGAGATATTACCTGCTCTGTTGTGTANGTAGTCATCTCCTCCGCCATATCCACATCCATNATACGNGAGTAAGAACTCGTCATNTTCTCGTTGGTNATGTCNAGACTGNTTACNGTGTGCTCCAGACGGTTCTGGTAAGCTCCCAGTCTNCTTCGTGCATCGGATACATANANAATTGCNCCCTTGATCTCATCAATNGCCTTNGNNCNGTTATCCTGTGTATCCACCTCTGTTCTCTCGATGCCGAGTCTGTCCAGAGAAATCTTGGGAATNCNGATATTNAACTGCTGTCCNTCGTTGGCACCAATCTGCATATCCATGGAGCCGAAGCCGGTCACATTGATNTCCAACTCATTACCTNTNGCCGCACATGTTACCGNANTATAGCCGGTAATATTACCTTGTGCATCATAAGTGGGATCCGGTTTCACTGCAATCGTCATCTCGAAATCCTGATTGCCCGTAATCGTTACTTTATCCTGTCCTACCTCAGTAATNGATACGCCNTNCGGAAATCCCNNCCCCGGNGTAAAACTGTTCTTCGTCTGATCCAAGTCTATTGTTCCATCCGCATTATAGAATACTGTAAGCGCATCAATCGTATACTGCTTCGCCAGCACCTCATCGCTNTAATAATCAACCGTCGCAATCTGGCTGTTCGTATAACCTCTTAAATCNAAGCTGCCGTCCAACAGTGGCTGACCGTTGAATTCCGTATCCGTAGCAATTCTNGTAACNTCTTCCTTCAACTGCTTCANTTCCTGATTCANCATTTCTCTGTCAGTTGTTGTAAGTGTTCCCGTAGCGCCCTTTACNGCCANCTCATTCATTCGCTGCAGCATGTCNTGTACTTCTGTNAAAGCGCCGTCCGCCGTCTCGATAATGGAAGTNCCTCTGTTGGCATTCTCGGTTGCAACGGATACNCCGGTAATCTGTGCATTCATTCTGCGGCCGATCGCATATCCTGACGGATTATCTTTTGCTGCCGTAACCTTTAATCCGGAAGACAATCTCTTAAGTGACTGTGAGACTCTCTTATCCGATGCATTAAGTGCGTTGTTAGCGTGCATTGCCGCTGAATTGTAACTGATCTTCATATAAAAGTTCCTCCTATCTCATAACTGCTATTCTCTATGCTGTGAACACTGTAATAAATGCTTTTGCTATCNGATACAAATCTGCGGTCTGTACCGATGNCCCGTTCTGGGTTTCCTCNGCCGTATAGGCGTTCAGATCCAGTTCTGCGCTGCATACGANTCCGATNTCGCCAAGCTCCAGNTCNTTATGNGCNAACGCTTCAACCGTNGTCCGCAGACATTNCTGCAGGCTGTCATTCTTTCCCTGAATANTATCGGCACCCTCCTGNGTGGAACAGGCGATATAGCCGGATACTTTCCCGTTGCGGATCGCAAATTCCGCGNCCACTTTACCGTGGCTTTCCGTCTCAAATGTGGCCTTAACCTTACCGCCGTCCTGTTTATCATGCAGCACCCTNANATGGATTGCTGTCGTCTCCCCGTTGATCTCTACGGGAATCTGATAATTTTCCTCTTTCGCAAGACCGGCTGCCANTGTGAGCTGTTTACGGCAGCTCTGAATCGCCTTCAGNTCAATATAACTTATATCAGGATTATACTGCGCCTCTTCCAGCACTTCCTCGAAGACCTGTTCCATCTCTTCAAAGGCTNCCTGTGCGCTCTTTTCGTCTGTCAATGCATCATGCAGACGGGAAACNGCNTNTTNTACATTTTCCTCATTCTCAGGCGAGGTATACTCTTTCATTTTCTTATAAAGAGCCCCTCTGCTGTTCATCAGCATATCCGCTGCCGCNAGATTATTGATCGTCACCGGCTGCTTGCTGTGTAACAGTTCCTCGATCACGGNATCTTCCACTTCACATGCCTGCTGCACTTCCCGCATTTGNTCCTGNCGGTATTCTTTCTCTGTAGAAGCNTCCTGTTTTGCCATGCGGTCTGCAATGTTTCCGACAATATCGCGATANGTCTTGTTAAACCCACTCTCGATCTGCCCGCTGATCGACATGCCTTTCTCAATGGCCTCAACGCCGGCAAATGCGTCATCTACCATAAAGTCCATACCNGCTTTCTTCCGGCTTCGTACCGCACTCANCATATTTTTAAAGGAGACCTCCGCTCNCATATTGACAAGTGCNCCNACCGCAGCGTCATCCGTCTTTTCAAACTGTCTNAGCATACGGTAGATACCGATATATGCCGTCCGCTCCTGTTTGTCAATNGCGTTGCTCTTATCCAGNTTATATAAAAANTTGCTGTATTTCTCGCTCGCCTGCTCTTTNCTGTATGGTATGGAATCCAGATATTCATTTAACTCNGGCAGGGTCANTTCNAGCGGATTCTTGCCGTCCCGGATCGCCTGCAGGACTGCCGCCGGTGTCATTTTATCTATCACNCGGTGAAGCTCNGCATCCGTATCCCGCACCNTTTCTATGTTTTCCTGNGTCAGCTCCATCCGATTGTAGCCCAGAATACGAACCGCCCGACGGTTCTCCTCATTGAGCTCAAATCCCAGATCTTCCAATGTGCTGTCCACATTCCGGAATGCTTTCTGGATAGAATCACCGAATTCTTCTNTTGTGGATGTCATCCACGTCTCGTATTTTTCTCTCGCCTCATCATACTGATTTCGCAAAGCAGTGCCGTCTATGTGCACTTGATCTANNGTGAAATCCTTATCCGTCACNTTAAACCGACCGGCAATATCNANCGGCANATAAGGAATCTCNGCCACTTTACTGCGGGTTTCCACATAGAGAGNAGCTTTCTCAGCCGCCCGTGTCTCATCTGTCTCTCCAAANAGGAGACNCCTTTGCTGTGACTCAACCTGCCTTAAGGCATCCACAAGCTGTTCCAGTTCCGTNGTGTCAATNGCATANCCGCTTTCCAGCAGTTTACGGTTCACCTCCACCGTCATCATCAGGCGNANCTCTTCCAACTGTCTTCTCGCCGTAATATTCTCCGGAAGNGGCGCGTTTGTGCTTTCTGCAGCANTANNTCCTGTATATCCGGCGGTGCTGCTGTCTGCNGTNTTCCCCGCANGTCTTGCGCTGTTATTGTCTGTNGCATTCTCTGCGGCTCTCTTATCCNCAACTTGCTGCTGCGCNTCTANCTCATTNTCTGCCGCTTCCAGATTCACCANCGTCAGCTCTTTATCNTCGGCTNCCGCNTGATCCACTGCCTCGTCGGAAATCTTTGCAAAGCGCTCNACATATTCAGNCGCTTTCTCCAGATTACTTCGGCCNTCNNCCANATTAGCCGCGCCGGCTTCCTTTCCGTCCGCAATCGCCGCTGCAATCGCCGAGAGAACCTGCCTGCTTTCCTGCGGAAGCGTCAGATGATTCAGGCTATGAAGATTCGCTGCCGCTTCTGCCGTAAGAGGAATTCCCTTTTCAATCAGCCACTTTGCTTCGTCCAGNGTTTCTTCATTGANTTCCANTCCNGCTTCTGTAAGNATCTTCTCCATTTGCGGCTGAAGATTTGACCAGTCATACTCTTCCGCTTTNTTCGCATAGTATCCGGAACCGTCGGAATAGTATCCTCTNCCCTGTCTGCTTCCATCCGCTGTNGAACTGTAGCCCGCCCGATACAAATTATCAATCGTCGGCTCCATATGGTTTTCCACCATATATTTCGCCGCGCCTTCCGTCATCTCCTGCANTTCCGATNCCTTGGCATATGCCTTCATNGCTTCCCTGATATTCTCTTCCGTTAAAGGCACGTCATGTTCCGCAAACTGCCGGCTTAACTCCTGTGCAAAAGCTTCNCTGCCNGTAATCTCCCGTAGCGTTTCCGCATCGATCTGATCCGTATATCCGACCACCTGCGTACCGCCTTTGATCAGTTCCGCCTTAATCTTATCGACAATCGTGACAACTTCTTCAATATCCATGTCCCCGACATGATAGCCGTCTTCCATCATTCGGTTAAAATCTTTCTCAGACATAGTATTAGACATAACTGTCATATAGTCTCTCTGCGTGGCAACGTCGATCTGCCCNGCATCCTGCATAACGTCTTCTGCGGTCTTTCCCTGACCTTTGTAAGCTGAGTTATCCATAACTGTGCCAGAAATGTCTAATGCGTATGCACCCGCATGNTTTGTCTTCTCTGTGCGAGTGTCTCTGTATGTAGTTGTCGCCACCTTGTCTACATTTTGATTTGTGCTGTTATTGTCAAATGTTATCTTCATACACACACTCCATGTAGTAGGTCTTCATCTTATTTGAAAAGAAAANATTCTTTCCGCTTGCCTTTTATTTCGACATAGATAACCGTTTTCTTAACCCNTCGAACAAAATACATGGTCTGTCTGTACNCTGNAATATCTGCATGAACCGGCAGCCATAGCATCCATTTNACNGTAANCACTCTTATNNTCAGCCTAATANCTGCAACATGGATTGATTTGCCTGATTTGCCTGCGCGAGCATGGATGTTCCTGCCTGCGCCAATATATTGTTGACGGAGTATTCCAGCATCGCATCCGCTATATCAGTATCACGAATCAAAGATTCTGCCGCCTGCGTATTTTCCACTATATTATCCAGATTGATTCCTGTATGCTCCAGACGATTCTGTACAGCACCATATTCGGACCNCATAGCAGAGACGCATTCAATCGCTTTCTTATACTTATCAATGGCGTTTCCGGCATTTTCCATGGAGTCCACTTTAACATCNGCAACTCCCAGATCGTTTGCCGACAGTTTAAATGTACTGAAAGATATATGCTGNCCNGACTCCGCNCCGACATGTACGAACATACTTCCTGACCGCTGCACTGTNCCNCGCTTNGCATCCGTAGANCTNCCCCACTTNTTTTCGGCATCCGGATTACTATTTCCATCCCTGTCCAAACCNCNCGTNGTGGTGGCTCCGCCTCCGGTATATGTATTTTTTCCNCCTAAATTNTTAACATAGTGATCGCTCTGNTCNACATTAAGNACAAAATANTCGCTGCGNTGCCCACCATTTAAAAGAGACGCTTTATCTCCGCTAAGNCCGTTCGGGGATGCAATGGAGCCNGTNCCGTTTCCNATCGCCGCAACCANATCCTTCGTAAATNCNACTGCGTCCTTCGGAAAACTCTCCTCGAAATCCGACAAGTCTTCATATTTNCCNTTNGTCTGCCTTGANATNGCCTGNCCNAGAGAATAGCCGTTCTCAATATCTTTCAGAATATTATCCAGACCTTTCGCTATNGTNGCAGACGTAACNGCACCNCCGCCTCCCGCAACATANCCTAAATACATACTGGCNATATATCCTTGGGCATANGCNTTNTAGTCNTTGGAAGTGTCTGTCAGTNTCGNCAGCCAATTCTGAATCGCTTTNTCACCCTGCGGCATCACTCTGTTNGTAAGCTCCTGACAGTAATTGATCGCTCCNCCCACTGCCTGCGCTGTGCCCTCCACAAACCATGACGGNAACTTATCTCCTCCGCCCGATCCCAACATACCGTTAGTCACGGCATCAAACATAACCGCATGNGTCATCTCATGNGCAATCGTGGTGGCAAGNTCATCCGTCATNTNNATCTTACCGNNTANNTCCGTNANATATTTCANNTTNACTCCCAACTGAAANGANACTCCGTNNGAAGANACANACGCCANNGNNGAGTTATTCTCATANCACATATTCAANCTGATNTGCANCCCCGAAACCGTAGGTATCGCAGACTGNGGCAGCGCAGACACAATGCNGCCNAGCAATGTCGGCATATACTTATCCCTGATCTCCTCTGCAAAAGCCGCCAAACCTTCCTGCGTAAATGTNTTGCCCGCNGCTTTNGCCTGANTNATCGCACTTGCAAAATCCTGCATNTCNNANGNNATATAATCTGCNTCNAGANAAANNATATCCGATAAATCTNCCGNCANNTGGNTGGCGTTCTGNGTAGAGGAAGANGCNTTGGAAGCATCAAAAATATTNCGCTCATTGAACCNCGAATCNCTTGCGATNCTGTCTATCTCATTNTTGAGCTGTTTAATCTCNGCATAGATCGCTTCCCGGTCTTCCGACATATTCGTATCNTTCGCCGCTTTTACTGCCAGCTCATTACCTCTTTGGAGAAGCGCGTGAACTTCATTCAGCGCACCTTCCGCGCTCTGTACAAAAGAAATACCGTCACGTGAATTCAGAAAAGCCTGCGAAAGACCCCTGACCTGCCTACGCATCTTCTCCGATATGGAAAGACCTGCGGCATCATCTGCCGCACGGTTGATCTTATATCCGGAAGAAAGTTTTTCTGTATTCTTGGCCTGCTTTCCGGTCACTGTATTTAAATTTCTATTGGCGTTCATAGCCATCAGATTGTGTTGTAGGATCATCCGTGTTTCTCCTGATAGATATTATAAGCATTCAATCCTTGGATGCTCAGTGTTTGCGTACCCTTATTTTAATCCCATAAACCGATCTCTTTTCGGTTCAAAACTCCACTGCGGCAAATAGGGCACATGGGGTTCGCCTGTGTATCAACTTCCTGCAATCTGCTATGACATACTTGGCATTTATCTCCAAATGTGACCTCGCTCCCATCCTTCAACGTCACATCTACGGAAAGTTGGCAGAATAGGTCATTACAGTGGTCGCAGTAGAAGGCTTTTTGCTTCGCTTGGAAAAAATCAATCTTTTGGCTATGGTTCAACTGGTTCCATTCTTGTGCTTCATCCGCATTTAGACAGGAGGCTATAACATCCACATTGTTGCTCATAAGCCCTGCGCCAACGAACATTTCTTTCTTTTGATTGCACTGTGTGCATGACAATAGTATTCTTTGTCCCATGAGTTGAGATCCTCTCTTATTATTCAGTCTGTCGCAGTATGTCCTGCTTACTTACATGATGTATGATGGTGCCAGCACAAGCTACAGGGTTACTGTAGTAGCTCCAAAATTGACTGACTGCTCTGGTTCGCCTGCGTCAACATGCTGGTTCCCGCCTGCATCAAAATTTTATTAACAGAATACTCCATCATCAGATCCGCTATATCCGCATCCCGAATCAAGGATTCGGCTGCCTGTGTATTCTCCTCCACATTCGCATTAATATTCTGGGCATGCTCAAGACGATTCTGATAAGCACCGAATGCTGACCGTTGCTCACTGACCATCTGCAGTGCACCTTTGACCTCATCGATCGCCCTTCCGGCACTCTCAACTGTTCCAACATTAGTATACTGCATTCCCAGTACGATCGTACTTAAAGCTTCATATTGTATCTGGATATGCTGACCGCCTTCTGTACCGCCCTGCACATAGAAGCCGCAGATACCGCCGTAGATAGGTGCGTCAATACCCTTATATGAAGGATAAACCGGATAAAATCTTACATTATCTGCTTCCGCACCTGATGTAGAAAAATCTAAAATGGAAAAATCATTCAATGCATCCTTAACTCTATTCCATACGCTAGCTTCGCCCTCATTAGCCGTAATCGGAATACTCAAAGAAAAACTTCCTACAGTGGTATCACTCATGGCAGTTCCATTCTGTCCCGTGTATTGATACGGTGTTTCCGCTGTTATACTAAAATGAATCTCAATCGTACCGCTGCCGCCCGCATTACATCCTCTATGGTTATTATCCATAAGTCCGGGTGTAGAATCGCTCTCATTCCCCGTCAGCGCACTCATTAAACCCCCCAATGTACCGTCCACGCCTCTGGAAATCTGGGTTTTATGTCGATATGTTTCCACTCCATACTCTGTATGTATGCACCATTCCCACCATAAGTTCTCATGATCTTCCGTCTGATCATTAGACCAATATGATATGCCGGTGGAAGTCGCTTTCACATTACCGATTCCCACCATATTAAACGAAAACTCCCAACCGGTCGAATCGCTTTGGGCTGCCTCTACAGTCGAATACTGCGGATGTGTTGTCAGATTAGTGTTTCCCGTTATAGCGGCCTCTATAAAAGTATCGTCTGCCGCATCAAAATTATGTCCGTTTTGCGTATCACCCGTATTCTTCATAGATGCATATGCCGCTGGATATTTCAATCTCACATCAATAATAGAAAAATTATTATTATTACCCGCAGTGTTTTCCCAAAAACCATCCATGTAAACGTACGCATCAGCATCCATAGTACGACCGTTCAGACACTTCACCATATCTTCTATCGTCGCCGTCTCCGCAGGTGAAAAACCTACCTCATGTGTAAACACCGGGGTGTCGCCGTCAAATAATTCAGGATACTTAGTCTTATCAAAAAGACTACTCATCTCAAAAGTATAATTTTGCTGTTTTAACTGATCCCAGCCAATCTTATCTGTTTCATACGGTTTACCGTTGTACCCGGTCCAACTGATACTAATACCGTCCTGCACATCCGCATTTACATAAAAATATCCTTCATAATATGAACCATAGTTATTCCCACCGGGCAGTACTGCATAATTCTTGTTTGTTACCGACACGGAGTTGGCTGTATACTTATAGCCCACTGCTTCTACCGTTTTATACCCAAGTAGCCTCTGCTCCCCTGGCTCCCAAATCTTCCGCTCATTAAATGTAGTCTCACTGAAGATCCGATTCATTTCGTTCTTNANCTGCTGNANTTCCCTGTCAATAGCCATCCNGTCNTCNTTNGTATTCGTACCNTTGGCCGCCTTCACCGNAAGTTCATTGATTCGCTGCANCATATCCTGCACTTCATTCANCGCACCNTCCGCNGTNTGGACATAGCCTACCCCTTCCGANATATTATCCACTGTCTGGTGCAGCCCCCGCACCTGTCTNCGCATTTTCTCAGAAATAGACAGACCCGCCGCNTCATCNGCNGCNCTGTTAATCNTGTATCCGGAAGAAAGTTTTTCNGTTGTCTTTGCATTCTTATCNGTANTTNCNTTTAANTGACGATTCGCATTCTGNGCAAGCAGATTATGTTGTACAAATAGCATTTCNGCCTCCTNTTNTTTATTCTACTNNAATNTGTATCGGAATATNTTCCTAGANNNTTAGTTCTTANTNCATTTATTATACANGATNCTTTCNANTATAAGCAACACAAAAAGGGATAATTCCTGCGATTATCCCCTTAAAATGTTACTACTATACATTGCTAAGTTAACTGTTTTACCCATTNTNCTNCAAAACANNNTTCCNTATAAATATCNAATCAGAAAATNAACACCGCTGCCGTATACGGCGGCAAATCAAAAGAAATATTGTAATCCTTGTAATTGCAGACTCCCTTGACNGCATTNATCTCNGCNGGAATCTCGTGNCCGTTNCCNCCGAAGCGNTTGTCATCGCTGTTCAGCAATAATTTATATTTCTTCTTCTTCGGCACACCCACCATATAATTCTCCCACATCATNGGNGTCATATTGATCACGAACATNATGTTATTCTTGCCCGTCTCGTCTTTTCTGTAGAAACTGTACACACTGCGGTCGCTGTCGTCCGCATTGAGCCACTCAAATCCATTCCAGTCGTTGTCTATGGAATAGAGNGCCGGATATTTNTGNTACAAGTTCAGCAGCTCTTTCACATATTCATGCATGCCCCTGTTCTGTTCCTCACCTAACAGGAACCANTCAAGTTCTCTCTCTTCNCTCCACTCTCTNTCCTGTCCGAAATCCTGTCCCATAAACAGAAGCTTCTTTCCGGAATGNCCGAACATATATGTGTAGCCGAGACGCAGATTNGCGTACTTATCCACCGGATANCCCGGCATCTTATTGACCATAGAACATTTCAGATGCACAACCTCATCATGTGACAGCGGCAGAATATAATTTTCGCTGTGATTATAGGTCATCGCAAAGGTCATGGCATAATGATTGTTCTTNCGGAAATACGGATCCAGTTTCATGTATTCNCAGAAATCATGCATCCATCCCATATTCCANTTAAAGCTGAATCCCAGNCCNTCNTCTTCNACCTTNCCNGTAACCTTCGGCCATGCGGTAGANTCCTCCGCAATCGTCAGAAATCCCGGATACGTGCCAAGTACAACAGAATTTAAATGNTTNAAAAANTCAATTGCTTCCAGATTCTGGTTACCGCCNTATTTATTNGCAACCCACTGGCCATCCCGCTTNCCGTAATCCAGATACAGCATGGAAGCCACCGCATCNACGCGGATACCGTCAATATGATATTCTCTGATCCAGAACAGCACATTGGCGATCAGGAAGTTCTTGACTTCCGTCTTGCCATAGTTAAAAATCTTCGTACCCCAGTCNGGATGCTCTCCGATCCTCGGATCGGGATGCTCGAAGACNCACTGNCCGTCAAATCTTCCAAGCCCNTGGGCGTCTGTCGCNAAATGNGCCGGNACCCAATCAAGGATCACACCGATCTTATTGCGGTGCAGCGTATTGATCANATACATGAAATCATCCGGCGTGCCGTGTCTGGACGTNGGGGCATAATAACCNGTCACCTGATATCCCCANGAACCGTCGAACGGATATTCCGCAATACCCATNAATTCGATATGCGTATACTTCATCTCTTTCAGATATTCCACGATCCTGTCTGCAAACTCTCTGTAATTATAAAAACCTTCCGACGTACCNTCGGGATGTTTCATCCACGACCCGATATGACACTCATAAATCGCCATCGGNTCTTTGTTATAGTCCTTACCNTCCCTGCTGGTCATCCANGCACTGTCTGTCCATTTGAACTTGCTGATATCATATGTTNTGGACGCATTNCCCGGNCGCATCTCAGTATAATTGGCNAANGGATCNGCCTTATACAGTTTCTCGCCCCAAGGNGTATGNATCAGGAATTTGTATAATTCATTCTCGCCCACTTCGGGAATNAACCGCGTATANATNCCGGAGGGACCGATCTTCTCCATCTGATGCATTTCCTCGTTCCAGTNATTGAACGTACCGATCACATGCACACTTGCCGCATTCGGNGCCCACACNGCAAANAACATGCCCTTTACGCCNTTTTCCACGGAAGGATGTGCNCCCAGCTTCTTGTAGATNTCATAATGNGAGCCTTGTCCGAATAAATACTGGTCAGCCTCCGAAATAAATACCTGAGTNTCTTCCGCNTTCTGTACNGCCGTNTCCTTTTTTACCGTTTTTTCTTTTTTCTCTTTTTTTGCNGCCATATTCTNTGCCCCCATTACTTTTGTTTTAATANTGCATGAAATCCNTCTCACGCAGTATGATCATATCCTCATCATCATATCGTTTCGCCANCAGAATNTCCATNAAATGTTTCGGTGTCTTCTTNTTNGCATAGCTGATCGCCTCATCGACCAACTCTCTNACCTCAGACATGCTCACCTCATGNTCANTTGTCTGTCTGTCNGCAATTCTTGTATGAAGCGCNANAATACCGAATTCATCAATNGAATATTCCAGTTCCTCTGCATACTGCTTNGCATAAGCCACCAAAGCTTCATTATCCAAAGGCTCTATATCCACACGCAGATTGAAATTATTATGCAACACGGCATTCTCGTCAAAAAGTCTGTTCATGCTCTGCTTCTTGTCAACCATGAGAAGCAAAAGCCCCGTATTGTCGCGCTCTAAGAACTTATTCATCTTTATTATCGTGGACGATTTCAAACGCGATGCTTTCTCTATGATCAATGCGCCGTTATCTAATCTTGCAAAAGTCTCCGCCACATCCTTCTTATTCAAAACATTGCCGGATATCTTAGCTACCTTGCCGGAAAAGTTGTTGTCGTTATACTGCATCTCTTTGATTAAATCCTTCGCAAGCGACAGAGTAGCAGCCTCTTCCTCTCCGGTAATGACTACATTGCCCGTGCAGGATGCAAGACTCATATTATCCAGCGCATGAATCAACTGTTTCTTAGATCTGCGGTGATGTACAAACTGCGCGAAAAGCTCCGCCTCTTCCTCTGTCAGATCACGATCCTGTCTTACCTCTTCCACAGGCTCATGCGCTGTAAGTGTCGTCTCTGTCTGAGTTTGCGGCTCCTCCGTGGCTTCTTCCTGCTCCTGCGGGATCTGCTCCTGTACCTCTTCGGGTTCGGTTTCCTCGATCTCCTCCAGTTCCTCCACTTCATCTTCGATTTCGGCTGCAAGAAGCTCTTCCTCGGAATCCTTCACCGCCTCTTCGACAATCTTCTCCATCTCCGGAGTCAGCTTCTTAGGCGCCGGTACTTCTTCCGCAACATCCTCCGGGTTGATTACTTTCTTTATTGCCGGCTTTTTGTCCGAATCCTTCATGATTGCCGCTACAAATGCCCGCTCCAGCTCCTCCAGAAGACCGTTTTTCGTCGCTTCGTCAAAGTCCGCAAAAATATTGCCGGTATGCGCCAGAATACGCTGTCTGACTTCTTCCATCTGCTTCTGCTTCGTGGTTTTCTTCATCTCTTCCCACTCAGCCATGATATCTTCAATACTGAGCTGACCGGTGATCTGCTTCTCCACCCGTTCTGCTTCCGGCACCACCAGACTGATCTGTCCATCATACTCCTGAGACAGGAGACTGTCATATTTGGACGGCTTCCGCATCTGTTCCAATATCTGCTGCGCATCAAAAGCCGCTGTATCTTCCTGTGCGATCTGTGCACCGATCTCCCGCAGGTCGTCGGTATCCATCGTCATTTTCTTTGATTCCGGATCCTCCTTCGTCGTCTCCTCCGCAATCTGCTCTTCGGCAGCTGTTTCCGCCTGCTTTGGGAAAGCGATGACGGGCGTTTTCCGCATCTGTTCCTCGATCTCCTCCGACGCAGGCATTTCAACCGTCTCTTCTAACAACGGAGCGATCAGTGTCTTTGCGATAGAGTCCTGTTCCGAATCCTCGTCCTCAGCTTCTGTAGACTCCGTACCTTCTGCGGTTTCTTCATCTTCTGTATCTTCTGCCGTTTCCGCCTCTTCTATGCTTGTGCTTTCGACTTCTGTCTCTTCGGCTTCAACATCTTCGGTTTCTGTCTCTTCAATGTCTATATCTTCGACATCAACATCTCTGATGTCTGTATCTTCAGTTTCTATATCTTCTGCACTTTGCTCATCATCCGAATCAGTAACCTGAATCGGGACGGACATCTCTTCTTCCGGCACCGCCTGTGCCCCGTTGTCCTCCAGAATCTCTTTCATACTCTCAGCCAGAGCCATCTGTAGATTGATCGTATTATACTGACCTACGTCAACCGTCTTTACCTCCGGAAGCTCCATCGTAGGCGCGGCAGACACATCCCCTCCCGCTTCTTCCTCGGGATGCCTGATCTTACCGGCCACCCGCGTGTCTCTCGACAGACCGTCTATATCTTCATCCTCTTCGTCCGGTTCATCTTCCGGCAGATCAACTCCGTTTCTCTCCCGGATCCATGCATCATATTTTGCCTGTTGATCTGCGCTGAGAGGCTCGTGCAGTGCCTTAAGCTCCAAAGCCTTGATTACATATTTGCCCTCGCCGAACATAAAGAACATCTCATCACAGATCTCGATACATTTGGTGGTTAAACCGATTCTGTGATACAGATACGCCAGCTCATACTCCCATTTTTCTCTGGGATCACGTCTCTTAAATTCCTCTAAAACCGCTATCCTTTCTTCCAGGCTGACATCCTGCGCCTCATATAGACGATATTGCAGGATATATCTCCCCGTATCCTTCGGCGCGATCTGTGCGAATTCTTTATAATATTCTATCGCCTGCACATATTCTTCCAACTTGATGGAAAGCTCGCACAGAGAGTATATGATCGATCTGCTCGACGGATGTCTCTCATAGGCCAACAGAAGAATCTCTTTACTCTCCTGATATCTTCTGTTGATTTTATACAGATCACTGATCGTACAGAGCATCATGACGCTCTTAACCCTGCGCCAATCAATGGTATCGGCAATGCTGACCGCCTCAGCAAATTCTCCCTCCGCAATCAATGACTTAATCTCATCCGAGCGTATTTTATATTCATATTTATCCAAGGTGCCCACCTCATTAACGTATTCCCGCGGCAATCCGAAATCCTGTTCCTACTGCCACGTTTTTCCACATAGTAACCCTATTTTCATTGTTTAAGTTTACCATAGCCTCTTATCAATGTAAATAAAATATGTAGAAAAAAAGCACCTCCATTATGGTATCTTTTTATTAATATATACCAATATATGGAGATGCCACAATATACAATCACTTTATATTGTATTTGCAACAAGGAATCCGCCTTATATGCCGGCAGTCGGAAGCAAGTTGGATAATTCGGCAAAACGTTCTAATGTAAGCGTTTCGCCGCGCGTTGTTACAGGAAGTCCCATCTGCACCAATGCTCCCTCTACCTGTGCCCTGCTGATGCCCAGACCGCCCGCATTCGCCAGCCCGTTTGCCAGCGTCTTTCTTCTCTGGTTAAATGATGCCCGGATAATGGCAAAAAGCCTGTCTTCATCCTTCACTTCCACCGGCGGCTTCTCGTAGCGCATCAGACGGATCACCGTACTGTCCACATTGGGGCGGGGCATAAAGCAGGCGGCGGGTACCTTGGTAATAATTTCCGGTTTGGCATAATACTGCACCGCCAATGACAGCGCGCCGTAATCCTTCGTCCCCGGTCCTACCCGCATCCGATCAGCCACTTCCTTCTGCACCATAATCGTCACACTATATAGGGGCACATGTTTTTCAAACAGCGCCATGATGATCGGCGTTGTAATATAATATGGAAGATTCGCCACCACCTTAATAGGTTTTCCGCCGTTTCGCTCCTCCACCATTCTGTTGATATCCATTTTCAGAATATCCTCGTTAATAACCGTCACGTTATTATAATCAGACAAAGTATCCTGCAGAATCGGTATCAGATTCCTGTCGATCTCCACCGCCACAACCTCGCCCGCCTCTTCTGCCAGGCGCTGTGTCATGGTACCGATGCCCGGTCCGATCTCCAGCACACAATCCTGTCTCGTGATGTCCGCCGATTCTATGATTTTATCCAATATACTGCTGTCGATCAGAAAATTCTGTCCGAATTTCTTCTGGAAAGCGAACTGATATTTCTGTATGATCTCCGTAGTACCTCTCCTGTTTCCCAGTTCTGTCATGCCGCTCTTATCTCTCCATATTCCTCTGCCTGTCCGTAACTGTTCAGAACCCTGTTCCTCACAGTTACGCTTGTCCTTCCGTCCCAAACCTGCAGACGGCGCACTGAACAAACCTATCCTCGCTTCAACCTCTATCCCTTGATGCGAAACAGTCTCATCGCATTCTCCTGCGTTACCTCTACGACTTTTTCATAGGAGATTCCTTTAAGATCCGCAACTGCCTGTGCCACCAAGGGGAGATTCAAGGAGGAATTCCTCTTGCCGCGATAGGGTTCCGGCGCCAGATACGGGCTGTCCGTCTCCAGCAATATCCTGTCAAGCGGTATGTACTCTACCGCCTCTTTCAGTTTCTTACTATTCTGAAAAGTGATCACGCCGCCGATTCCGAAATAATAATCCATCTCCAGATATTCCCGCGCCATCTCCTTCGTATAAGAATAACAATGTATCACACCGCCGAGCTCTCCGGCGCGCAACGCCTGCATCATATCCAGCGTATCCTTCGCCGCATCCCTGGAGTGAATGATCACCGGCAGACCGGTCTCGCGTGCCAGAATAAGCTGTCTCTCGAACCACTCCTTCTGTACATGCGGCTCCGGCTCCTTCCAATGATAATCGAGCCCGATCTCTCCCACTGCCACCACCTTATCTATGGCGCACTGCTCCCGCAGCCATGCGAAGTTATCTTCATTCAGCTCAGCAGTCTCGCTGGGGTGAACACCCATAGCCCCATAAATAAAAGGATATTTCTTCATCAAATCCAGCGTGATCCGGCAGCTTTCAAGACTCGCACCGACATTAACCACCTTGTCTATACCGTGCTCACGCAGGGAAGCTAACAGCTCCTCCCTATCCTCATCAAATGCTTCATCATCATAGTGTGCATGACTTTCAAATATCATTTTCGTCTCTCCTCGTATAATATTTAAAAATTTTGTAAAAAATACTTGCAATGCAGGAAACATTATACTATAATAACTCTTGCGTGTTGAGAAACCCGCATTATATCGGACATGCACCGCTAGCTCAGTTGGTAGAGCACCTGACTCTTAATCAGGGTGTCCAGGGTTCGAGCCCCTGGCGGTGCACTGTGAGAACTGGTTTTGGAGTCATAGAGCTCTGGGGTCGGTTCTTTTTTTGTCCTCATATATCAAAATGTGATTCCCGACAGTTCGATCACGATTCCTGCTGCCACACCGATCACATATAATAATCCTATCACCCGCAAATTCTCTTTCCAGTCATCATTTACCTTAAGAAGCACCAGCAATCCTACGCCGCTGCCCGACAATAAACCCGCAAGCATACCGCCGGCCCCTAGTACACCATCCAGATATAGCTGTGTAACGGCAACGGATGCCGCGCAGTTCGGAATCAATCCCACAAGCCCCGCAATCAGTGTTCCCGCGATCGGACGGTCAAGTATGATGCCACCCAGCGTCTCCTCGCCGATCCACGAGATGAGGAGGTTCAGCACCAATGAAATAATCAGAATATACACAAAAATTTCCACCGTATGGTGCAGCGCCGACTTCCAAATCCCGTTCTCACAGTGGCAGTGATGCTGCTCACACAGATGCTCGATCTGCATATCCTTCTTATTCGCACGAAAGATCAGATCAATCACAAAACCCGCCGCCACGGCCACAGCCAGTTTAACAGCCAGCACCTTAATGATCATCGCCGCCCCCGCATTCCGAGATATCATAATAGGAAGCATCTCGTCAGAGGTAGACAGAAAAACCGCGACCAAAGTGCCCAGCGTAATGATCCTGCCTGCATACAGATTAGAGGCCGCCGCCGAAAAACCGCACTGGGGAAAGATTCCCAGCATGCCACCGATCATCGGTCCGCCGTTCCCTGCCCTGCGTATCGCCTGCTGCATCTTATCGCCCGTCTTATGCTCCAAATATTCCATAACGAGATAAGTCACGAACAAAAAAGGCAGAAGCCGCACGCTGTCTATGAAGCTGTCCAATATTATATCTATGATCATTCTCTGCTTCTTTCTGTGGTTTCAAATCACTTTACACACTAGAATACCGTTTCTATGTAGAAAATGCAAGTCAAAAGAAACCCTCCGTACAAAAGTACCAATTATACTAAAATTAAGGATTGATTATTGCACCAAAATATACTAATATAGTATGTGTGGGTTTTGTCGATATATGGCAAACCGGAAGGGGTTTTCATATGGAAGGTTTAAGAAATGTAATGGAGGATGCAGTAGAATATCAGCTTGACAAGATATTACCTACCATGCCTAACGTTTGTTCCTGCGAGAAATGTCGTCTGGATATGGCTTCGTTTGCGCTTAACAGGTTATCTCCACAATATACGAGAACGGATACCGGTGCTCTTTTCCAGAAACTGAACAATTCATCCCAGCAGGCCGAGGTCGAGGTCCTGACTGCTGTGATGAATGCGATTAATATTATCAGCGCGCATCCGAAACATGACTGAATGATGAAAGCGAAATAAAAGGCCGGACAATTATGCCCGGCTTTTTTCTCTGTTGACTTCTTTCTTGACGTAAGCTTCCACCGTCTCTTTCGGGAGAGAGAGCGCCAACGACATTTCACTGTAGAGCAGCTCCTCCGCTTTATGCAGATACTGCTCATCGGAGGAAAGCACTTTCTTACCCTCATCCAGCCGACTCTGCCTGCGCAGGTAAAGTGTCTTGACGATCCGCGCAAGACTGTGGCTGTCATAAGTGCGAATCGCATCCTTATACATCTGCTCCCTGCCTTTCTCCTCTTGAATCCAAACGATCTCCATGTTGCTGACCTGCCGTATCAGATCGTTTGCCTCTTTTTTGTTCATGATCTTACGCATGACTACCTTGCTGTTGTCCACAGGCGTATAGACCGTGCTTCCTTTCTCGAAGACAGGCTCTAACACATAATATTTACGTACCTTATCCAATCTGTCGATGGGATTTCCCGTAATGTTGACAACACGGCAGACGCCATGTCCGCCGCACATAATTAATTCATCTTTCTCAAACATAATGCCCTCCGATATCTGTGCCCTGTAACGCTGCTGCTAACCCTTTCCGAATATTTACAGCTTCCCCCTATTAACAGTTTAACACTAATTTGGGGAATTAGTAAGTATTATCTGAAAATTTTAAAGATTTTCGGCACATTTCTGACATATGCTTGAGAATATTTTGTTTAAATTGCTCACTCCGCCTCCCTGAGCCGCTCCACAACCGACTTCTTCGCCACATAGCGATATGCAGCAAGCGGCAGAGAAGCGCCAAGCAGCGCAAAGACCGGTGCAATCGCCGCAACAGGCACAACCGTAAAGCGGTAATTGAAAAACCAGAACATATCTTCCAGAACATTGCGTACAAGCGGTGCCAGCACAATCGACATAAGCAGCGTAATGACCACGGAACTCCCTGCAAATATTACCCCTTCTATCATCAGCATCGTATTAAGCTGTCTTCCGGTCATTCCCACGGACTGTAATACCGCAAACTCTTTCCTTCGTGTCAGGATTCCGGTCAAAATTGCATTCAGGAAATTCAGAATCCCGATCATCCCCACGATAAAGCCAAGCGCCGTTCCGACAAAGACAAACATATTCCTCATCCCATAGAATCTCTCCGCGTAAGACTGTTTACTCTCATAGTCATACCAGTCGTTACGCTCCGTAAACTCTTCCATATATTTCTCCATGTCATCGATCTTATCATCATCACAGTCGAACGCATAATATAAAATCGCATCCGTTTCCGTCTCCTCCCGGAAAGTGTCGGCTCCCATCACGAACTCGTCAGCTCCGTAGAAACGGTAATTTAGCGTATTCGGAATCGCCACGCGCGCACAGACCTCATACTCTGCATCCTTGTATTCTATTGCCCTATACGCCACTGCTTTCATGCGAAGGTCCTCATCACCTGCATACACTTCTCCTGTCTCCGGGTCATAATACTCGAATTTATCCACATACCGAAGGGAGATCTTATCACCAACCTTCGCCCAATGGCTATCAGTCTCCACATTATAGTAGTCATCCATCCGGCACACTGCCGCAACATAGTTTCCCCCTTCCTTCAATTTACTGACATCACCGTCCACCACGATCAGCTTATCCAGCACAAAGTCTTCCATACCATACAGATGTATCTCCGACATCAGCTTATCTCCCGTCTTCTCTCTATAGCTGATATAGGCATCCAGCGCCTTACCGCTGCCGCTATCGCGCTTCAAAAACCGCAGCCAGTCTTCCGTCACAAACTCCTGTATAACCGAGGTCATACCATAAGTTCTGCCGCCCGTCACGCCTTCCATCGTCTCAATCTGCGCAATCACATCTTCCGATACTGCCGTATCCGCTCCCCATCTGGTACTTGCCTGAAAATGCGAGGCTTCCGCCAGAACAAAATCCTGTGTCATTCGCCGAAGATATTTATCCATACTAAAACCGCTGCTCAGAATATAGGTCAGTTCCAGAATCACGATTGCTAACGATAGAGAAATTATTGTGACTACCGTTTTTTTCCTGTTTCTTCCCAGATTCGCCCACGCCATTTTCAGAACAGAGGCACCCCTCTTCGCTTTCCTGACAGTTTTCCTGCTTTGGCTGCCCTCCGTATAGCGCAGCGCCTCGATCGGAGAAACCTTTGCCGCCATTTTGCGAGGCTTCCTACAGGATAAGAGCACTGTAATCAGGGAAAAAACTGCCGCACCCACAAAAATGAAGGGACTAACAGAATATACCTCCATCATGCCGCCATCAGCCATCTCCGCAACCACAACATGGGTCACTGCCCTACCAAGTGCATATCCAAACGCCAACCCAATCGGGATACCGACTGCGGATAACACGCATGCCTGTATCAATATGATCCGTTTGATCTGCCGTCCCGTGGTTCCGATCGTCTTAAGCAGTCCATAGAACCGGACATCATTCGACACCGCAATCTGAAAAATATTGTAGATAATCAGATAACCGGTAAAGATAATGAGTATCACTGCCGCAGCCAGCGCCAGAACCGTTGTCATATCAAACCCGTCATCAAGCTGCGCCGCAATATATCCCCAATTGATGCCAATACTGACATAGTCATCTTTTGCCTCATCTTCACTCTGATAACCATGCCTCTCCAAAATTTTCTTCAGATTTTCCTCAATTGCATTGGCACTGCGAAATATTACATTCAGACACCAGTATCCTGCCAAATGGTCATATCCCTGTGTATCCAGTTTGTCAAGAATGCTTTCCACGCGGCTTCTCGGCAGCAGCACATGATTCGCCGCGACTACCGGATCATACTCCCAGTAACCGCATAACGTGAAAGTCTCCGTCGTCTCCACACCGTCCACCATAAAAGTCATGATAAACTCATTGCCGATCACCGGCTCCACACCCAGCAGACTAAGTACCATCATATCCGTTGCCGCCTCATTCGTCCCTTCTTCGGGAAGCCGCCCCTCTATCGGCTCTATAAACATCCATCTCGCGTTGTTTGCGTCGCAATAACTCATCTCCACATGGCTTTTATGAAAAGGCGCCTCCATCGGCATACCAAGGAACAGTCTTTCCCCATATTCCTTAATCAAGGAATCATCTTTTAGCTCATCCACCTTATCCCTCGTAATGTTCTTAAAACCACCATGACTATAACCGCCAACCTGCCTGAAATTAGATTGCTCATACCCGTATTTCATCGACATTCCCGTTGTAAAAAGCGCCGTAAAAAGAACCGTCGTCAACACAATCGCCAGTATGGTAATGATATTTCTTGTTTTTGCCGACCTCATATGCTGTATGCTAATCCTTCGAATGCATTTTCTGTTTGCTACTCTCATATATATCCCCTTTCCCCGCACATTGTGTTATACACGTACAATCTTTCCATCTTCAATACGAATGATGCGGTCTGCAAGCTGTGCGATCTCTTCATTGTGCGTGATCATAACGATAGTCTGCGCAAACTTTTGGCTGGTTACTTTCAAAAGGCTTAGCACATCCTGACTGGTCTTGGAATCCAGATTGCCCGTCGGTTCATCTGCCAGTATGATTGCTGGTTTTGCGGCAAGTGCACGGGCAATGGCTACCCTTTGCTGCTGCCCGCCGGACAAATTATTCGGAAGATTCTGCAATTTCATAGACAATCCCAGCATGTCAATAATCTGATCCACATACTTCCCATCCGGCTCATTGCCGTCAAGCTGTACCGGCAACAAAATATTTTCATACACGTTGAGCACTGGCACCAGATTATAATTCTGAAATACAAATCCGATCTTCCTGCGCCGGAAAATTGTGAGTTCCTCATCTTTCAGGGCAAAAATATCTTTGCCGTCCACAGTAACAGTACCCGATGTCGGCCGATCCAGACCGCCTAACATATGAAGCAGTGTGCTCTTGCCGCTGCCGCTTGTCCCCACCACGGCGACAAACTCCCCCTTCTCCACTTTTAGATCCACACCGTCCAGCGCATGTACCTCATTTTCTCCCACGCCGTATATTTTCCTGAGATTACTGGTTGATAATATGGTCATGACTTTCCTCCTAATATAATAAAGAAATCTGCATCATGAAGGATATCCCTTCACAATACAGATTATCGCATAACATTCTTTCCATAATCTTTCCGCTGGAAAAAAGAATCTAACAGTTCTGTAAGAATTAAACCGGCAGATACATAGAGAAAACCGCACCCTTTCCTTCCTCCGACGCAAGTTTCATATAGCCAGACTGCTGCTGTAAGATCTCGCGCGCAAGGTAAAGACCGATGCCTACGCCTGTCTGGTCGGACACCTGCGGCGAACGATAAAAGCGACCGAAAATTTTGGCGTGTTCTTCCTCCGCGATACCGACTCCTGTGTCTGCTACCTCTATACAGACAAACAGCCCGTAAGGTTTGACTCTGACCGTAACGCCACCCGTCTGTGTATATTTGATCGCATTATCTATGAGATTACCGAGAGCTTCCAGCGTCCATTTCTTATCAAAACAGGCCATGACATTCTGCGTATCCTCTGATAAAACTTGCAGATACAATCCCTTTTCATGAGCTTTATTCCCATACTGTCGCTCGGCCTCCTCAAGAAGTTCCCCAACTGGAGACTTCTTCGGATTCAAGATCAGAATCCCCGTTTCCAGCCTGGACATTTTAACAAGCGATTGAATCAGGAAACTTAATTTCTCGGCCTGTGTCTCCAGCAATGCTATAATCTCACAAACCTCTCCCGATTCTTCTGCCTGCCTGCTTTGCCCGTTATGCTTCTCTCGTTCTTCAATCCTTGCCGAGCTCACATGCTCTTTTAACAGTTCAGTATAGAGCAGAATATTGGAGAGCGGAGTTTTCGTCTGATGGGAAATATCTGCAATCAGCCTCTCGATCTGCTCCTTCTCCTTAGCGGTCTTTCCTGCCGATGTCTCTGAGGCGTCAATGTACTCTGCCAATTTATTCTCTACAGCCGCATACAAAGATTCATCAAAATTGTGTGCCCGAAAAGTTCCATCCATGGCTTTCTGTATCATGTCATACATTCGATTAAGACTGTGCTTTCTGGCACAGTAACCGGCATACACGATTAATGCGGCGCAGACTATGCACAGAATGCCGACTAATAAAATTATGATCGCTATTTTGTCTGCTGACATTTCAACGCCCATGCTCTTTCTTCATATCCATGTATCGCATTTTCTACTCCCACCGATATCCGATTCCATATACCGTCTTGATCCGCTCCTGCGCGCCCAGCTTATCCCGCAGCCTCTTCACTGTGACGGACAGCGCATTCTCATCCACAAACTCCGTCTCCGACCAGATACGATCGAGCAGTTGTTCTCTCGTTAATGTAATTCCTCGATTTTCTACAAGAAGATACAGCAATTTCTGTTCGGTCTTACTCAGTTCGATCCGTTCCTCTCTACACGTAAAAAACATCTGCGTAAAGTTGAAACAATAATCGTCAATCACAACAATCTGTTCCGCATTTCGTGAAATCTGATCTGCCTGTACACGTCGTAACTGTGTTTCTACCCTTGCCCTCAGTACTGCCAGGCTGAAAGGCTTCGTAATGTAGTCATCCGCACCCAATTCTAACCCTGCTACAATATCCGTTTCCATATCATTGGCCGTCAGCATTATGACGCATATGTCATATTCTTTTTTTATCTCTTGCAAAAAATCAAACCCGCTTCCGTCAGGCAGATTCACATCCAGTATCACGAGAGAATACTGCTTTCCCACCGTCTGCTGTTCTTCCAGCAGTCTCCCCGCCTCATGCAGAGTTGTGCAGTACAGCGTTTCTGTTCCCTCGTTCTGCAGGGCTCTGCATAAACCGCCTGCCAGTGTGACATCGTCCTCTATAATTAATATACGATGTTCTATTTGAGTGTTCTGTTTCGTTTTGCTGCTCTGCTTCATTCCATTATTCCGATCTACTCTTTAAATTGAGGTTTCCAAGGTTCGAATTCGCTTTTCTTTACCAGCCGCTTCTCCGGTTCTTCCTCCACAACATAAGCATCAGTTATTATTTCCCCTTTCCATATGGCAAAAATCATGACTGCCAGCATTACGATTCCAAAATATAGAACATTGCGCCTTTTATCAAAAGATATCTGTTTGATCACATAACCGTCCAATATTTCTTCCTGTGGGTTCTTGATCTGTTCACATTGCTCATACCACGGAATGTTGGGTTCACCCATCTCTTTTACGATCTGCCCTTTCACATACACGCTTTCGCTCTTACCTGCAATCAGGTCATCCATGGCGTCAACTGTATCTTCCTCCGAAAGCATGATCCTGATATAGTGTGAATCCGCCATAGGAATCGTATAGCATTCATATGTCGTTGCTCCCGTAATAGTGATAAAACCACCAGATGTCCCTATCGTTTTCTGACCATTGATATTCCCCACATTGACCGTCAGGCAGGAATCGATCGTCCCCTCGACGTAGGCTCCTTTCCTATAATTGTTCATAGACAGTTCATTGATCGAGGCACATTGAAACTCCCTATATAATGATAGGAGCCCATAAAGAGTACAGTATCCGCCAATCACCAGAAGCAGAATAGCAAACACGAGTTGCTTTGTGATATATATGGTTGTTTTCATAATGTTACACCTTCTCTACTTCAACTCATTCGCCGTCACATAGAAGTGGTGATAAATGCCGCCAAGCTCAAGCAGACTTTCATGAGTTCCTTCCTCCACAATGCCTTCCTCTGTCAGTACCAAAATTCTGTCAGAATTACGGATGCTGGACAACCTATGAGCGATCGTGATTGTTGTTCTTCCCTTTGCAAGCGCCTCCAACGATTTTGCCACTTGAAATTCACTTTCATTATCCAACGCGGAAGTCGCCTCATCCATAATAAGAATCGGCGGATTTTTCAGGAATACTCTGGCAATGCTGATCCGCTGTTTCTGTCCGCCGGATAATTTCACGCCGCGTTCTCCCACATAAGTATCATACCCATCTTTCAATGCCGTAATAAATTCATGCGCACCCGCACGTTTCGCCGCCTCGACCACCTCTTCCATGGAAGCATTTTCTTTGCCGTAAGCGATATTCTCATACACCGTCCCGGAGAAAAGATACACATCCTGCTGTACCATACCGATATTCTTCCGCAGACTTTTCAATGTATAATGATGAATGCTCTCACCGTCCAGCAGGATCTCACCTTCATTAATATCGTAAAAGCGCGGAATCAAATTACACAGCGTCGTTTTACCGCCTCCTGAGGGACCCACAATGGCAATCTTCTCACCCGCCCGGATTTCCAGATTCAATCCCCTAAACACAACATTGTGATCGTCCGGATACTCGAAGCTGACATTATGAAATGCAATATTGCCCTGCGGACGCACACACTCTACCGCACCCGGATCATCAAAAATCTCAATATCGCTGTCCATGATCTGTACAAATCTCTCGATGCCTGTCATACCGCGCTGGAACTGCTCCGCAAATTCGATAATTCTGCGAATCGTAGTAATCAGCGTACTCACATACATTACATAGGCAACCAGATCCGCAGGCGCAATCTTTCCGTTTACCATAAAGATACCACCCGCCACCAGAAGCACCAGATACATCAGCCCGTCAAAAGCTCTCGTAGTAGTCTGGAAAAAAGCCATGAACTTGTACGTTTCTTTTTTAATATAGAAGAAATTGACATTATCCTCCTCAAATTTCTCTTTTTCCTTTTCCTCATTGGTAAATGCCTTGACTACCTTCTGTCCGAGAAGGCTATCCTCGATGCGGGCATTCAGTTCCCCGATCTGTACACGCTGCTTGCGAAACGCCTCGCGCATACGCAGATTAATAATGGTACAGGTCACCGCCATGACCGGTACCACCGCAAAGAGAATCAGAGTAAGCGACAGACTGATCCTCGCCAATATCACGAAAGAGATCACTGCCTTGATCCCCGCAATAAAGAATTCTTCCGGACAGTGATGAGAGAATTCCGTCACGTCAAACAGATCGTTCGTAATCCGGCCCATAATCTGCCCGACCTTCGTATTGTTATAATATGTATCCGATAACTGCTGCAGATGGGCGTAGGCATCCCGCCGCATATCCGTCTCGATACGCGTGCCCATCACATGTCCCGTGTACGCCATGTAGAAGTTCGCCATAGTATCCACAATGCGCAGGCACAGATACAGCGTTCCCAGACGCAGGATAACTGTCACGGTAAGCGATGCCAGATCATTCATTCCCGCATTGGTGATATAACGGATAATCATAGGCAGTACCAGCTCGCAGATCGTTGTCAATCCGGCGCAGAGCAGGTCGATGATGACAATTCTCCAGTATTTCTTATAATATGGAAGGAACCGCTGCAACAGCTCCTTTGCCTTGTAGTTTTTCGTATTGGTCTGTGTGTCCATGGTAATACTCCTGTCTGAAAAGTGTCCTCATATTATCTCTTTTATAATAATTTGTCAAATCTTTCTACTCTCATCATGTAATGGCGTTACCGATAACGTGTAACCTAATGGATGCAAGATCTTCAACAAAGTATCAATTCTTGGCGTACTCTTCATGCTTTCCAGTCTGGCTATTGCCGGCTGTTTTACTCCGCTCAGTTCAGCCAGTTCTCTTTGCGAATAGCCTTTCTGTTCTCTCGCTTCTATCATTTTACCAATCAGCTCTACCTCAAAGTTAATTTTTTGACGTTCTTCAAGACTGACTCTTGACTCATCCGAAATGTAGTCTGCAAATGTATTAATCTCTTTCATTTAATTGGGTTCCTTTCTATAAAATCAGTCAAGTTTCTGCGTGCTTGCTGTATCTCCCGTTTGGGCAATTTCTGTGATTTCTTAATATAATAGTGTAATAATATTATTTTATTCTCTGACCAAAAAAAGAAAAAAATTCTGTTTCTGAGTGGGCGCAACTCCCATATATCCCCTTCAATATGCTTGACAAACGGCTGCCCAATAGCAACTCCATACCTTGCCAGTGCTTCTAAATAAACTAGAATTTTCTCTCGATTAATTCTAGCATCTTTGTTAGTCAACATTTTTTGCTGAAGATCATCCAGGTATTCTACAATTCTTGATCTTCCGCTCTTATCCTTATAGAAGATAATTTCAAACACTTTTTCCTTCTTTATGATAACCTATATGCTATCAAAAATCAATTTTTATTTTGCTGCTTTCCGGTCATATTTTTTTACAAAATAACAAGCTGTCAAACGCCAAAACAATTGGAATCCTCCGGCAGAGAATGCCGCCCGTGCGAAACGCACAAATGATATAACAATAAGAATAAATGTAATATGATAATAAGTTAGCGCTTACAAAGTAATTTGTCAAGTTTTTCGTGTGCTTTCAGAATTATCTATACAAAACTACAGCCCAGACAAAACAAGTTGCTTCGCCTGAGCCATATATACATTTTATTCAGAACGCAAAGCCTTCATCTCCTCATTACGCTTCGCAATTCTCTCTAATCCGCTTGAAGACACATAATCCGCGAGTGTCTGTAACTGCGATTCTGTCAGTGTATTCCCCAGATCAAGATAATGCATGATACATGTCTCGCTCTGACTTTTATTTAGGAATGACAAGCCGCCGAAATACAATGTATTATAAGATAATCTCTGCATGGAGGTAACAATCTCTACCCAGTCATCACCGTTCACATGTATCGCAACCTCACGAAATCCATTGCTGTAGAAACTGTCCGCCTTACCATCCTTCAAAGCCGCCGCAAGATATTTCGCTGACAGATGTTGGTCTGAATAAGTAAAAACAGCCTGCCAATCCTCGGCATACAATGTCACGTCCTGTTCCAAGAGATACTTGAACAGTTCACTCACTTCTTCCGTCTCCATATCCGTAAAGGATTCCTGTAACTGCGACCGATCCAGATTTCCCGATTTAATATCCTCCGTCAGATTATATTTACCTTCCTCCTCTTCATTCGGGAAAATTCTGTCGAAATCTTTTTCCCTAACCCGATCATATGAGAACAGCAGATTCTCAACCCTTGCCTCCTGCCCTACCATCTTGAGTACATTTTTTCCCTGTGGGAGCGTGATAGTCTCTGTTACACTCTCTCCGCTTTCGTTTAAAATATTTACTTTTCCTTCCGGGGTAACATGCACAAATTTCAATCTGCCGTCCTGCAAGTCAAACAAGGATTGTACCTCTATCGTTGTGTCCTTATTTGCATACAAAATACTCAGCGTATCACTGCCGTTTAAGATCAATCCCTTGCTTTCTGTGCTTCTCTCGTCACCGCTGTAGATCCACGCTCTCCACACATCATGTTCGTCCTTATCTGCTATCAATTCATCGTCATCATACATGCGGTATGCCGTTCCGTCACGGTCAATCTGAATATCCTGTTTGATAAAATTACTCCCATCCCCGAACACCGCGGACAAAGCTGACATAAGCAGGCTTCCCCGGCTCTCTTTCGCAGAAACTACACCACCCACCAATGCCACAGCAAATAACACGACAACTGCTATCACAGAACATAACGCGGTTATCGCTCCCCGCTTGTGATAGCGGGCAATTCCCTCTAATCTTTCTTTCAAAGTACTCTTCTCTTCCAGCAAGGTCATCGCCAGCACATTTCTATGGAAAGCAATGCTGTGTTCTGCCGCATCCAGAAGCACATTACCGTACGCCCTGCGCCCATCATCTGTTAAAAGCGTCATCACTTCCTCATCGCAGGCAAGCTCACAATCCAGATTAAATTTACGGTTAAAAAGATAGATAAAAGGATTAAACCAGTGTACGCAAAGGGCCAATTGAAACAGCCATTTATAACCTATGTCCCGCCTTTTACAGTGTATCAGCTCGTGATGCAGAATCATCATGGTATCGGCTGGCATATCCTTCGGCAATACGATACATGAACCGAAAAATCCTATCAGCATCGGACAGCTTATTTCCGTACTAACATAGACGGGAACGAGACGCTTTATTCCGAGTCTTGCCCGACATTCTTCCCGCTGCGCCAGAATTCGTGAATCTGTAGTTAAAACGGCGCTTCTATATATCATCCTCATAAATCTGCGATAATCATATATCTTCCACAGAGCGCAAACCAAAATACCAACCAGCCAGATAATAGCGGCGACCTTTAGCAAAACGGGTGTATTCACGATTGTACTTGTATCTAAGCGTTCACCATTGCTTGTGCCTGAATTTCTGTCTTCACTGTTAATACCAAAATCGCTGCCCTTACTACCCGGTACATCTACATTACCCTCTGCTGTCTGACCAACTTCTTCTAATTCGCCTGTTTCTTTTGTTTCATCATTACCTAACCCATGAGCTGTCTCACTCCTACCCGGAACATTAATTTCTTCCCGCATCCACGCGGTATTTCTCTCCGGCAGCCTCGTATAAAGGCTATTCATAAGATTTACGCCCGTATGCACCGGAAGCAGCAGTCGGAATAACACCAACAGCCATAGATAGTAGCTCCACCTCTTAGAAAAATACTTTTTCGTTACAGGTCGAATCAGCAGAATGATCCCTCCTACCAAAGTGCCGGATATCGATAATGACAATATAATCATAAATAACTGTTCCATATGATAACCTCCTCATTTAGGCGCCTATTTGAAATGCTCCTGAAAATACGCCCGCAGCTCCTCAACATCTTCTCTGCTCAAATCCTCATCTTCAATCAACGCCGCTGCCAGATTCTTCGCATTTCCTTTAAAAAATTTGTTCAGGAAACTCTTCGTCTCCCCTTTCACGTAATCACTCCGCTCCACACAGGGCGCATAATAGTAGACCTCTCTCTTCTCCTGTCCGATCACACCCTTATCAAGCAGCCTGCGGATCAACGTCAGCACCGTCGTGCGCTCCCAATCCTTCTTCTCATTCAAACGCGCCCGAATTTCATTCGCATTTAATGCCTCCCCTGCCGCCCAGAGCACTTCCAATATTTCCAACTCCGCATCCGATATTTTCTTATCCGCCATAGCTCCTCCGTTCTCATGCATTACGCATTCCATCATTGTTTACGTCTGTAGACTTTATATATAGTTTACATGCGTAGACACTCCATGTCAACCCCTTTTTACCACAAAAAACAGAACCACCTTCCGCCGGCAATCTCTCACCCGCTTCGCGGCAGTTCTGTCTCTTATTCTTTCACCTATGACCGTAATCTACACCGTATAACTATTCAAATACTTCTCCTGCTCCGGTGTCAGCACGTCAATCTCTTTCCCTAAGAATGCCAGCTTCCGCTTCGCCACATCCTTATCTACCTCTTCCGGCACGTCAATCAATTTCTCCTGTAATTCACTGCCGTGCTCCACAAGATATTTCGCAGATAAAGCCTGAATCGCAAAGCTCATATCCATGATCTCCGCCGGATGACCATCGCCCGCTGCCAGATTCACAAGACGACCTTCCGCCAGCACGAAGATCCACTGACCTGTAGGAAGCTTATATCCCATGATGTTCTTACGCTGTTCCTTCTTCTCCACTGCATTTGCCTTGAGCCATGCCATGTCAATCTCGCAATCGAAGTGTCCTGCATTACAGAGGATTGCGCCTTCTTTCATCTCCGCAAAATCTTCTTTATCAATAACGCCGTCACATCCTGTCACCGTAATGAAGAAATCGCCGACCTTAGCTGCTTCTTTCATCGGCATTACATCGAATCCGTCCATCACTGCCTCGATCGCCTTGATGGGATCGATCTCCGTAACGATAACACGTGCGCCCAAGCCTTTCGCTCTCATTGCCGTACCTTTACCGCACCAGCCGTAACCCGCAACGACCACGATCTTACCTGCAACGATCAAGTTCGTCGTTCTGTTGATACCATCCCATACGGACTGTCCCGTACCGTATCTGTTGTCGAAGAAATGCTTACATGCCGCATTGTTGACACGCACCATGGGGAACTTCAATTCTCCCGCCTTATTCATAGCTTCCAGACGGATAATACCTGTAGTCGTCTCCTCGCATCCGCCGATAATATTCGGAATCAGATGCGGCATCTCTTTATGCACCATGGTAACCAGATCACCGCCGTCATCGATAATAATATTCGGGCCTGCTTCCAGCACGTGACGGATATGTGTCTCATATTCTTCCTGCGTAGCATCATACCATGCGTGAACTTCCAGCCCTGCTTTCACAAGCGCTGCCGCCACATCATCCTGAGTGGACAACGGATTAGAACCCGTCACATACATCTCGGCGCCGCCCGCTGCCAGCACCAGACACAGATACGCCGTCTTTGCCTCCAAATGCACCGACAAGGTAATTTTCTTCCCCGCAAAAGGCTTGCTCTCGGAGAACTCCTTCTCCAATGTCCGGAGCAGATCACAATTTCTCTTGACCCACTCGATCTTTCTCTCACCGGATTCGGCAAGATTAATGTCTCTGATTTCGCTACTCATTGATAGTTTCCTCCTTAAAATTAATCAGCCGAATTTTTATTATAGTGATGGTCGTCTGTCCTATCATCACTTAATTTATAATTATCCGTCAGAATCTCTTCCGGGTAATTATGACTCCACAAAACTAAAAGAATACTTCCCGATACCAGCATACCGCCTCTATGTACGCCTGATATACCGTATCCATACTGATATTCTTCACAACCAGCCATCTGCATGCTTCCTGCCAATCCGCATTCTCATAGGCAAGTATAAAATCATACACATCAGCCAAATCACCCTTATGACTGACCAGCGCGTCCGAAATATCTTTAGATACATTTACCCGGGCAAGTCCTTCCTCTAACGGTACATTCAGAATAATATCCAGAACCGAGAATAACCCCATTAAGAATAATTCCGAGGCTTTCAGCTCCAGCCCAAAGGACGGTGCCAGACACTCTGCGAATTTCGCCCTAAGCAGGGAAATTCTGGTGATCTCATTGGGTCTGTCCGCACACAATTCTTTCGTGATCACGGTATTGATCCATTTCTTCAGCTCTTTCTGTCCGAGGATCGCCGCCGCATGACGAATAGAAGTAATCTGTGAATTAACGGAAATCCGGTTTACCATCTCCAGCAATGACAGAACAAGCGCCGTATCACGGCCGATGATATCCGCCGCCTGTGTTAATTCATAATCCTCATCATTCACCGTGTTCATTAACTCCAGATAATTAACCTTAAGCGGCTCGATCGCCGTCTTTCCTTTGGTAACCGGAATACGATAGAATCTGCCCTCAAAGAGATGGAATGCCTTATCCGCTTTCACCCGGTCGAACAACTCCTGATTCTCCACATTACCGACACAGATCTTAAGCCTCGGATACTGGTGTGAAAAATAAATCTTCGCTTTCATTACATCTATTTTCTTGCAGTCCAGAATAATGTAATCCATTAACTTCAAAATCTCTTTATAATTCTCAAACTGCGCTACCGGAAGCTTAAAGATTGCCAGTTTATAACCGCCCTGTTTAAGCTGTTTAAGCCTTTTGCGATACGCATCCGTGTTGGTAATGGTATTATCACACAGAAGCACCAGTCTGTCCCGCATCTCAGCCGACTGCCCTTCAATATCTGCAAATATATTGATCGGTCCCACAGGAAGGAAAACCTTCGTCCCCGGCGAAAGTGTGTCGATACCGATATTCTCTATGATCTCAAGACCGCTCACCCTGCCTGAACCGTTCAGTATAGCCGATCCCTGCAGTTCCGGGTTGAGCAGGTAATTCTCCTTCTGTGAAAACAACGAATAGGCACATACCTTCATGTCTTTATCAAAAAATGGTATCAATGTTGCAAGCATTATTGTCGTCTCCTTTCGGATTTTTCACGGTTATTGCCGTATCTTAATGTAATCTGCTTCTATTATATCAAATTATGTTCCATAATTCCATGATAAAATACTATTAGATTCTTTTAGATTCTTTTATCCCAAAATGCTGGGAAAACCCCTGCTGCTATGTTACAATAATCGTAACTGTTCAGAACCCTGTTCCTCGCGGGAACACCTTCTGAACAGTTACCAATAAGCTCATATTTCAAGAAACTTGGTCTTTTTTTCTCCTAAACGTAGAATTTGAGGATAAACAGAGGCCGGAAACGGAGGACAGATATGAAACTGGTCGTTTTAGAAAGAAACAGTGTGGGAACCGATATTGACGTATCCTGCTTTGAAAAATTCGGAGAGGTGACCTATTACCCGAATACGGTCGCGGAAAACACCGCTGAGCGCGTAAAGGACGCGGACATCATCATCGCAAACAAGGCGCCTCTGAACGAAACTACCTTAAAAGATGCCCCCAACGTAAAGCTGATCTGCCTGTTCGCGACAGGCTTCGACAATGTAGATCTGGTCTACTGCAAAAGCCGCGGAATCAAAGTCGCTAATGTGGTAAATTACTGTACTCCGGCAGTTGCACAGCATACTCTTTTGCTGGCGCTTATGCTGACCGAGAAAATCGCTTTCTACGACAGCTATGTCAAGTCGGGAACCTACAGCGCACAGGATCGTTTCTCTAACTTCGACAGACCTTTTAATGATCTGGCAGGAAAGACATGGGGCATTGTCGGCATGGGCACGATCGGCCGCAGAGTAGCACAACTGGCGCAGGCATTCGGCTGCAAAATAATCTTCTACTCCGCATCCGGCAAGAGCTCCTGCACTGATTATGAACGTGTAGAATTTGATACCTTACTAAAAGAATCTGACATTCTGTCCCTGCATTGCCCTCTCAGCGACAGGACAAGAGGGCTGATGAATAAAGAAGCTTTCGGACAAATGAAAAAAACCGCAATTCTGGTCAACGTCGCAAGAGGTCCCGTAGTAGATACCCAGGCACTCTACGATGCCCTGATAACCGATCAGATCGCGGCTGCCGGACTGGATGTTCTGGAAAAAGAACCTATGACAAGAGACAATCCGTTAGGCAAAATTCAGGACAGCACAAAACTGATCATTACACCTCATATGTCATGGGCCAGCACGGAATCACGGATGAACCTCGTAGAAGAAGTGTGTAAGAATATAGCGGCCTTTCTGGATGGGGAAGACCGAAATGTTGTGAATCCGTAAAATTTAACTGACATATGATGAGTCCTGTCCGGTTGCGGGCAGGACTCATTTTTACTACCTGCGCGACAGGCACCATCGTCTGCCGCCGCATATACTTCCCACTGCCGCCACAAGAAGCGCCAGAAAAATATGTTGTCCGTACAGCGACCAGTTTTCATATAGATATCTCACTATAATGAGGTAGATTGGCTGTCCCGTTACCAGCAGGAAACCGATCCCCCTTGGGTTTAGGCCGCTCTCCAGCATAACCGGAAACCAGAATATGCCGGAAACCGTAATCAGAGAGTGTACTGTTTTGCTGCTCTTTGCAGAAACCCATACGATGATTCCGGTCAGCATTAGAACCGCACACAACACAAGAATCAGGTAATATCTTATAAAAGCATATATACTGCCATCTAACAGCGCAGATGCTGTCTCATCTATCCAGAAATATATTTCTCTCGCCGAGGCATTTCCGCCAGGATACCCGTACAAGACATAGCAGCCCCAATAAGCTGCCCCCAACGCGAGAATAATTGCAGCAACCGCCAATGTAAACGCCACGGCAAGTCTAGCAGCGAAATCAGAAATTTTACCTTTGGCTGATGTCATAATCAGCACATCCGTCCTGCTCTGCCTGTCCTCACAATAGAAAGGGGTCAGCACGGCTGTCAGCCAGATCATCCCGTACAAGACATAATACTGTAACAAATCTATAAACCGCACATATCCGATTAACTGCCCAAAATCATTTTCCGCTTTCCATGCGACTGCCTGCGTGCTCTCCACCCATAGTTGAAGCACCAACACCGCCAGAAGCAGTCCGGTCATAATCTGTGTAAATCTTCTCCCTGTCAATTTTAACAGCTCCAGCTTGTATAATCTCATGCCTGCCCTCCACGTTGTACAACTATATCATAAATTATAGGAGCCTGCTATTATCTGCAGCCCCCTATATTAAAAAATAACTGTTATTAGTTCGGAAAAGATTAACTGTGATTGTAAATTATACTTGCCAAAGCAGATACTATGCTAGCTTCAACAATTTACTCCAATAATCCTGCATGTGATCAAAAGTACCTTTTGCCTGATCCAGTACATAATTTCTCAGCGGCTCATCTTCATTATTTGCAGTTGCAAAATTCACATAGATTTCTTCTAACCGACTCCATATGGTATCTGTTTCTTCTGTTCCCTCTCGCAATAGATCAAACATTTCAGAAATATTTTTCTGAAACTGATTCTTCTCTGCCTGACTATGTTTGACTTTGGTCAGTATCATTGTAAACTTATGTTGTTCCGTCACCTGTCTACCTATTTTTTCTTCAAAAATACTGGAATTCGGATATTTTCCCTCCTGTACTTCGGCAATACCCTTCTCTACGCCTTCAAACGGATGCTTATAGTCTTTTAAAATTTCTGTGTTATGGGCATAATACAGATCTACCAGATCTTCAAATTTCTCCTTCTTCTCCCCGGAAAGATATTTATCCGCAAAGCACCGTAACGCCGCCGTAGATGACTCTAATTCCATAGCTGCTTCACCTTGACGCATAATATTGCCATAGCTATCGCTAAAACACACCCCTGTCTTATACTGCCATCTACTTACACCGTCCATGCCACCCGTAATCTGCGCAAGAATTTCCTCCGTTTCTTCAATATCTTTATCCGACATATTATCATAAAAGCCGTTATCATATAAATATTTGCTGAAAACCATCCACTGGTTTCCTGTCGAAGTCCAGAAAGCATCTTCCTGTTCTCTGCCATTGGCAATCTCCTTCTGGCGCTCCGCATTTCGAACCCAGAAATCCTCCGCCTCATTCTTTACTTGTTCGTGTCCCTCTTCCGTAAATAAACGATCATATGCGGTCTGAGAAATCGATACTTTGACATTCCCACTCTGTACGACATTGTGCCCTTTCAGTTCTAAGGCCGTAGCCGCTTTCTGTCCCGCCTCCGCTCTCTTACTTTCATTTGTTTGATTCCATCCTTGCTGCTGCATATGGGATTGCCAGTTTCTTTCTATACGCGCACCCATAAAAATATCGCTTCCTTTAATGATCATTGTGCTTCTCTCCCCCTATTTGTCAATAATTCTTTACACAGAAAAACTTGAATAATTTTTCTCCGTCTCCTTATATATCGTTTTCTATCATTAATATATATCAGATTTTTACAGCAACTCTTGACACTTGGAAAAAATTATCAAATATTTGGAAAAAACAAAAGAGAGCCTTCCGCACTTCTTATTTCTCTACTATAATATCTAAATACATTTTTATTTTATATACAAAATAATATCTATCCTATAAATGCCCTCATTATAACCAATTTCCATTTTTCCGTTATACTTATTCACAATATTCTCTATGTTATATAACCCTATTCCATGATTCACTTTATCTTTTTTTGCACTCATTAATTTTGTTCCCTTACTCTGTAATCCCCCTTGATAAGAATTACGC
Organism: Lachnospiraceae bacterium; assembly: GCA_014804655.1. Classification (GTDB taxonomy): domain Bacteria; phylum Bacillota; class Clostridia; order Lachnospirales; family Lachnospiraceae; genus UBA3282. The sequence goes on from JAAUZK010000012.1 coordinate 79,612, forward strand.
ATACTAATATACAAAACTCCTTTTGCATATCGAATTGTAATGCTTAAAAACTTTTTCTCATCTTTTTCCAATGCTTCAATGACATTATCTAATAAATTCCCCATGATAATTGTCAGGTCAAAGTCTGGCATAAACCGTTCCTCGGGAACATCTATCTCTACTACTGGTACACACCCCAGCGCCTTTATACGAGCTAGCTTGTAATTCATAATTCCGTCTATTTCAAGATTTCCTGTTCTGACATATTCTTTTGGTGTTTCTAAGGCACTCTCTATCTGTACGATATATTCTTTTGCATCGTCATATTTTTCATTTTGTAAATAGTTACTTATATTCAATAAATGATTATGTATATCATGTTTCAACGATCTTATGTTTTGTTGCGACTGATTAATAACCTCACATTGATTTGCATACATCTCCACCTGCTGCTTCATTGCCGCCGCCTGCGCCGTATTCCTATAAGATTCCACAACCGTCTCATATAATGAATACATACTGACGTTGATTAGGCATAACACAGATAAAGCAATTACCGCATATGGATGAGACATCATTGCTTCAATAGGCAAGTATGTCAAAATAATATTTCCGACCGCCATCAAAAACAAACTAAAATAACTGCCGACAGGCAGCTGTGTATTTTTGTCAAAAGATACATGCTTTTCAATTATTAAAATAATCCCCAACGCAAGAAGGGTAGACCACAAACTCCCGACCGCCTCATTGTTCATTCCGACCCCAAGCACATTTAAAGCATGCCATGTAATTTCTTCCGCAACAAGCGTAAATGCTATGGACGCTGCTATCGCAACAATTTTCTTCCATATGCTCCCATCATAAAGGACACATACTATAAGAACCAGTCCGCAAAGCAAAGATATAGTGGTTAAAATAAAAACATGTAAATTATAATAAACCATCCAGTTCAAGATCCACGCAATAAAAAAAATTAAAAAGGCAATACCGGCCTTCACCCTTTTCCGAGGCAAAAATAGTTTGATTACCCGCACATTGACGTACAAACTAAAAATATTAAATACAGCATTGCATATAGCTTCATAATATTCCATAATTTCCCCACATATTCCGATCCATATTTAATTTCGCCCTCTTCTCATATTCTGTTCTAAAATCCTCTGCCGTACTTTCTTTCGCATTGGCTGACTGATCGGTAATGTGACTCCTATCGACATAATTACCTCATCAATTCGAAATTCAGATACATAGTTTATATTAACAATAAAAGATTTATGTATCACACAAAATGTGTGCATATCAATCTGCTTCTCGACATCTTTCATTGATCCGTAAAACTCCCGATCATTATTATCGCTTGTCACGATATGTATCTTTTTACCATCACATTGAAAATACATAATATGATCAGCCGCCACTCTATAACCTGTCTTTCCTATATGGAACTCAAAGAAATTCTTTTTTCCGTCAAACAACCGACTATACTCTCTCATAACTTTATCGACATCTTCTTTTTGTACAGGTTTCATCAGGAAATCCATTGGTCTGTTTTGAAAAAGAGACATCGCATAGCCTTGTACTGCAGAAACATATACAATTTGAATGGTTTCATTTGTAAGATCACTACGTATTTTCTGTCCCACAGACACTCCATCCATACCGCTCAGCTTAATATCAAGAAACAGGATATCTAATGACCTATTTTTTTCCATATATCGCAAATAATCTTCTCCGGACAAAAAAATTTCCGTCTCTACTTTGATTTCTGTCTCCTTTGCATACTCTTCCAAATAGTTTTCCAATTGTGTGCAAAATATGTCATCATCATCACATATGCCGATTCTATACATTCTCATCTCCTATTGAATACATATTATCATTTTCTTCTATGGTAATACATATTTCGTCACATGTTAAGGTCTTTTAAATCCAATTAAACAAATAAATTAAAATTACCCCCTTTTATTTGCGCAATGCCTTACGTTCAATATACCTCTAATCGTGCATCAATCCAGATCCTGCATCTCCCACATTTCCTCCTGCGGATCGACAAACTCTCCATGTGAACTGATCGCGAAGTGCAGATGCGCTCCTGTGGACATGCCGGTACTGCCTACCGTGGCAATGGTGCTGCCCCGCTCCACCTGGTCATCTTTCTCCACGAGTATCTTCTGGCAATGGCAGTAATATGTCATCTCCCCGTTTATGTGAAGCAGTACCACATAATTACCGTATTTTGCCGAATATCCCGTCTCATATACAATACCCGCTGCCGCCGCATAGACATCCGATCCTTCCTCTGCCACATAATCGATACCTTCATGCCATATCACTTCCTGTGTGACGGGATGCACTCTGCTTGTATAAGTATCAGCAATACGTGAATAATTGCAGGGTTTATCAAAAAAAATCTTCACCTCATCTACGAATCCGTCATAACGATAGGGGAACACGACATCTTCCGCCGCCGTAGCATTCGATTCGTCAGAATGGTTCCACTCTAAAATAAAAACCATATCATCCCATGTACATTGCAGATTTCCCAGCTTCACTTCCTCTGAATTAGGAACATAGAGATAGATATACGTCCTCTGCAGCCCCCGTTCGTCCTTATAGTCCTCATACAGATAATTAGAACGCCAACCCACATACTTCTGAGTAGTATCTTCCGTCACCAAGTATCGGTTAAAAAGATCCTTGCCCTCTAAATCTATATCAAAAGTCTTGACCAGAGGTTCCTGCCAGAGCAGGTTGTTCTCCACATCATAACGGTATTTATACTGCTTCGATCTAGGATGCAGCCACACGGTATTGCCATCCGCTGATACCGCTACCTGACAGGCATCATCACCCTGTGTCATATGGCAACCGATCGGTTCAAGAGCAAGGCTTCTTACGACCTTCCTGTTCATCAGATCATATACGATCAGACCGAAATAATCATGGAAAATAATGACATTCTCTTTCCCCGTTCCGAGACCCCCTGCATAATCCAGCGTCGGTCCATCTGCGCCAAAAATCATCTCTCCCGACAACTCCGCAGCCTGCGCCTCGATCTGTCCGTCCTCGCGAATCGCCTCGCCGGAATTATCTTTTTCTGCAGAATTTTCATCCTGAGATAGCTCGTCGGATATTCCATCACCTGACTTGTCATTCACTTCATCGGCTTTTATTACAGTCAGATTGCCGGTTCCGTTCTCTCCGGAACTATCCTCCCTGTCTTCGGCAGAATCTGCAGATGTCTGACTATCGTTTGCGCTGTCCCCAACAGAATCCACAGATTCCCTGCGATCCTGTCCCTCCGCATTTTCCGTCGATGCGCCAGTCAGTGCACACCCTGCTATGAGGATCATGCATGCGACTGCCAGAATACCTGCCCATGCTCTGCTATGCTTTGCTTCCGTCAACCGTAGGATTCTTTCCTTTAACTCAGATTTTCCCGGTCGAAGCATCGTTCCGTAGGAGTATACTCTTTTTCCCCCTTTTATTTGGGAAAATGTCAACAACATTTCACTGTAGGCAAACCGTTCTTCCTGTCCGATCTTCCGTGTCGTCCCATAATCGCAGGCAATCTCGCCATCCCTTGCAGAAGCTGCCGCCGCAATCCACACGAAAGGGTGAAACCAATACATGCTGACAAACACCATTCTCAGCAGAGCCCACAGGTGATCTCCGTGCAGATAATGCACTTGTTCATGAATCACGGCATATCGGAATGTATCTGAATCCGTACCCACCTCAGTCCCGATGTAAACCGCCGGCCGGAAAAATCCTGCAAGACAGGGGGATTCCAGACCTTTTACCAGATAAACCGGAACGCGCCTTTTCTGTGGCGCACCCTCACAGTCTCCCTGATAAGCTATCCGCGTCTTACGCAGCCTGCACCGGAACAGCAAATATGACAAAATGAAGAAGCCTCCTGTAAGCAGACTGCCTATAAGCCAGACGGCCCGTACTATGCTTGCGAAAGATACCGATAAGCGATGAGCTATACCCGCTTCGCTGCCCGTCTGTCCCTCTGAACTGTTTTCATCCGTCATTGCGCTGTACACATCATGTATTTTTTCAGTCTGCGCTGCATCGAGTTCACCTTTTTCTTGATTGTGCACATATCTCTCATCCGCATCTGTTATGACATTTTTGTCTATTCCGGTTTTTTCATCTACTTGCCATCCAAGATCAGCATGCTCATCATTACCGATCTGCTCATTCTCTATCCTTGGTGCATTCGCGGTCTGCTCTGCATTCTCTATCCCTGATACACTCTCGATTTTCTCTGTATCATATATATAAGGAGTGCCTTCATCTGCCCGCACATACCGCGTCACCACTTTGTCCGCCACACACAGCATACTGAACGGACTCTGTATCAAATTGACCGGAATCATAAGCCGTATCACAACGATTAGCCATAATCCGTATCGCACATATGCGTGTAATTTCTCTCCGAACAATTTCTGCACCGCAAGTATCGCAATCACCAGAAACGCCGCCTGTATCATAACACCTACCATAACAGTCCCTCCTTCAGAGCCGGTTCACTGCACGCTCACCGCAACTCTGATCCAAATTACCAATCATCATTTCTTCTTCCTTGCGTTCTTGATGATCCGATAGAGTTCTTCCATCTCTTCATCCGAAATTTCCTGTTTCTTAACCAGTGTATTTACCATCAGTCCCAGACTCCCGTTATAGATTCGGTTGATAAAGCTGCTCGTCTCTGACTCCACCACTTCATCCCGTTTCAGAAGCGGATAATATTCCCGTGCTTTTGCTCCTTCCAGATACGCGATACAGCCCTTCTGCTCCATCCGTTTCAGAACAGTCTTCGTGGTGCTCTTCGCCCATCCCGTCTCTGACTCCATCGCTTTTATAAGCTGTGTCGCTGTCTTCGGAGACTGCTCCCACAGATTCTCCATGATATGCCATTCACTGTTTGATAAACTGATTGCTTTTTCTTCCATCATTACATCCTTTTCTGCGCTGCTTTTATATTTAATGGTAGCGCTTTAACCCGTTATAACGGGTAGCGCGCCATTCCATAATGCTACTAATTCCTTATATATACAATAAGGTTGACATATGTAGCCCTAATCCCAATATATCATCTAGGGTTACATATGTCAACCTTTTATTTCAAAAATAATATATCCGATTGCCTGCCTATCTTTCAATCTGACTCTGTTGCACAAATTCGTCAACATTTCTTGTATGTACCGCCAACTTAAACCATTTATCCAAAATCTGTAGATCCATTTGTTTCATTATCTTCAATTTCAGTTCCTTCGAAACTGCCCCGTATTCCTCCAAAAGAGCTATAATAAACTCCGCTTTTCCTCTCGCTCTTCCTTCCTCTCTTCCTTCCTCTCTTCCTTCCTCTCTTCCTTCGTTCATCCAATCGTCAATTACATTGCCCATACTCCTGTTACTCCTTTCTCCCCGATTCTTCTGCATAATAATAGATTTAATAGCCTTAGAACCTGTCATCTGGCCAAGCACGTACCAACTCTCCTCATCCATGTCCCGGCTCCTTCTATTTGTATTAATATATTTCATAAAATCGTCTTTGTTATTTCGTCGGTGATACAATTCGAGCAGCGGGCTAAGATCTGTCCTAAAATACTCAAAATGTTCAAATTTTGATATATCCAGAAAATGCAACGGATACTCAGGAACCATTCTCTTTAATTCCTTTCGCATAAATGAATCCATACCGTCAATATTAAACATTTCATGCAGATTTTTAGCGCCTCGCCATTCTTCTTCGCCCCAATATACCACTAATGTCATCACCGGACACAAATAATCTTCTTTTCGCACTTTATATAGATATTCCCCGCTGTCTTTATAAAATGCTGTTTGTTGTTCGCAACCGCTCTTTTCACACATCTCTTGACAAATCCGCTTATTTTTACGTCTAATCTCTTTGATTTGCCTGTCATACTCCAGTGCCTCTTGTAGCATAATGCGCACAGGCATTCCATAATCAATTTCTTCTTGGTTTTCCGGTGCAAAAATAACAAACCGCTGCCCATTGTAATTCTGCTTCATAACAAGGTCTCCAGTTCTTTCCAGGACGGCTTCCCGATCTGATTTAGACCGGACAGGCGTAATTTCCTGCAAATTTTCTGCCTTGACAACCTGCCTCCCCCGAAACACAGCACAATTCCATAAATCTGCATACCTCGCGGTATTTTGCAGATATGACTTTAATCCAATGTCTTTCTTTCCCACGTTTCCCTCCTTCGCAGGAAACATATAAAACAATCTTCTGAAAGCTACAATGCTATTCTTACTTAGTTCATACGAAATCTCCTGCTATATTCATTTTATTGTTTGAATAAAAGCACGATTTCGCTTGATGTCCTATCAGACAATAGATGACGCTATGTGTTATAGCGACCAGAAATATAATAAAATATTGAAATATATGCTTTGATACAGAGTATACCACCGCCAGCTTCATTTGTCATTTGCTTTTTTTATCAAACATCATATTACGCAATTGTATATGTCAATATGCACAATACAATATATAGTATCTAATTACTATAATACTGAACATAAATACTATATCCTGTTTATTATAACTATGGGTTTCCATAAAAACAAAAATTTTCTACTTTTAAATTTCTTACCTTCTCCGCGGCACAGTTTTATGTCATCCCCTCTTTATACCGACACAATAATGATGTATAATAGGACTTGAAGATTCTCTAAGCCTGCAAAGCACGCAGCCTAAGCGAATCTAATCAAGTCCACGTTATGAATCTAACAAGAAGGGAACATACATATGAACGACTTACTCTCAAGAATCAAGGACAACGTATCAAAAGTAATTATCGGCAAGGAACAGGTGACGGAGCTGCTTCTGACTGCTCTCGCCGCGGGAGGGCATGTGCTCTTGGANGACGTGCCGGGCACCGGNAAGACGGTTCTNGCGAAATCNNTGGCAAAATCAATGGATCTTTCCTTTGGNAGAATCCAGTTTACACCCGANCTGCTNCCAAGTGANGTGACAGGTCTGTCATATTATAATCAGGAAAAAGGCACCTTNGTTTTCAAAGAGGGNCCNGTTTTTACCAATCTCCTGCTGGCTGACGANATCAANCGCGCCACGCCGAGAACNCAGTCCAGCCTGTTGGAATGCATGGGCGAGAGACAGGTAACGGTGGACGGCGTGACCAGACCGCTTGGCACACCCTTTTTCGTTCTCGCGACACAGAACCCTGTAGAAACGCTCGGCTGTTATCCGCTGCCGGAAGCCCAGATGGACCGTTTCCTGATGCGGATCAGCATGGGAAGTCTAAGCGAGGAAGAGGAACGTCAGATGATCGACCGCTTCATCAGCGACTCNCCCTTAGAGACGATCGAGCCGGTCTGTTCCCTCGATGAAGTTGCNGCCCTGCAGGATGAGTGCCGCAATATCTATGTCCATGCNGANCTGAGAAATTATATCGTAAGNCTCGTACAGGGAACCCGGAAATACGGCGCTTCTTCCGNCGCNGGCCGTACCATTGCGGAAGGTGTCAGCCCAAGAGGAACCTTGGCGCTTCTGCGNGCCGCACAAGGCTTTGCNATGGTNCAGGGACGNGATTTTGTGACACCCGAAGATATCAAGACGNTAGCTGTGCCGGTACTTGCNCATCGAATGATTGCGGACTCCGCCTATGCNCAGCAGAAGGAATCTCTCATTCACGGACTCTTAGGAAGCATCGCGCTTCCCACGGAAGATTGGACGAAACCATGATCAGTTTATTTTTTATCGGACTCCTGCTNCTGATCAGCCTNTGGAATCTGTATTACGCAAAGCATTGGGCTGCGAATCTGGTTGTTNCTNTCGATTTCNTACAAAATTGTGCNTACNCGGGAGAACGTGTCGAGATGACGGAGCAGATCGAAAACAGGAANAAAATGATGCTTCCCATATTNGAAGTCGGTTTTCATATGGATAAAAATCTCTNTTTTCATGACTGTGAAAATACAAGCGTCAGCGATTTCNCTTATAAGAGAGATATCTTCGCCNTGCTCGGCAGGCAGCGCGTCATCCGGAAACTGTCTCTGGACTGCANGAAAAGAGGATACTACCGAATCGACAANTCTNATCTGACCACTTTTTCCATGCTTCACAGGCGGCGNNTCTCCATAGAATGTCCGGCATCCACNGAANTGTACGTATATGCCGCAAGAACGGATGTCTCTGACATTCTCGTGGCATGNGAACGCCTTATGGGAAGTTTACAGTGCGCAAAGCGTCTNTANGAAGACCCNTTTGCCTTCTCNTCTATNNGNGAATACACGGTCACNGACCCTATGAACACGATNAACTGGAAGGCCAGCGCNCGCACNGGTGAGCTGATGGTCAACACGTTTGAATCGACNCTGACNGAAAAAGTCATGATNTATCTGGATATGGANGACCGCGGTATCCTGAAATACGANCATCTNACGGAAGAATCCGTCTCNGTCGCCGCTTCTCTTGCNCAGAAACTGATCGGACGCGGCATGGAAGTGGGGCTTTGTNTAAATAACCAAACCTCTTTCACATANNTNGNACCNTCCACCGGNNGAAAACATCTTACCGATATNGAACGNACTCTTTCCTGCTGTAAAAGTGAAGGNAATGTTCTTCCCTTTACGACNCTTCTNNCGCCACAGACNGNCNAGGAGACACGCCCTATNCAAGCCGNCGACGCGNANCCNGCATTTCCTGCACCGCCGGAAGACGCGATCGTTATTTTTATCTCTAAAAATGCTNTGCAGAATAANNCCGCGATCGAACAATTTGCAGGNGGNAGNNNGCAGGCCNTCTGGGTGNTTCCCTANACGAGAGGCGAAACCTGTAATATTACAAAATCGAATAACATNCATATATGCAANCGGGAAGTCAGCGCAANCTGANATNCCNNAANCGGAGGTNAACTTGAGAAATCAAATCAAAAAAACAGCGGGATGGCTTCACTCCACCCTNATTATGGCNATTATCANTCCCCTGCTCTACGCTCTCGGCGCTGAGCNGCAGGANGCNATCGGCCAAACTTTATATCTGAAATGCCTCCTGATTGCATTTCCCATTATCATAACCGACCTCGCCATAGAAAGGTGNCGGGGNNTTTTCTCCTATCTCATCATAAGCNTTTTAANNTTTGNCGCNACCGGNATGATCGGATGGCNCATCGCCGGACCGATCCGCNACAGCGTTATGCTCTGGGGCTATATGCTGNTACTCNTNGGCGAAACGGCATTTGTGATCATCTGNCGCATCATCAGCCGTCTTCANAAAAAAGAAGAAAAANNNGCCGCCCGCGGCGAAGATCCTTCCTGGCGTCCGGCGNACGATGCCCTNCGGGAGCCNGCTTTTCCGGTTCTGNNCTTTTTTCTGGCAGCCTATGTCGTCGCACTGAATCTGGATAACCCTTCNGTATGCAATGCNGCTCTCTTNAGCGCCGNNCTGTATACACCCGTCACATTTCTCTATCATTANATATGTGAGACAGAGAACTANCTTGCCCTGAATAAAAGAACCTGCAATCTTCCGTCCAAAAGAATCTACGGNATCGGAAACGGTATGCTTGCTCTTTTCCTNCTNTTGTTCCTGCTCATCCTGCTNCCGGCTCTNTTCACCATNTCCNGCCGCCATTACCGCGATCTTAGGAAATGGACCGCNCCGATAGACATTGATTTCACCGAACTGCCGACCGAGCACATGGAAGAAAGCACCGAAGAAGACCCGATGGCTCTCCTGATGGCAGAGTACGGAGAGCCGAAACCCACCCCGAAGTGGCTGATCGCCCTCTCTTATATTATGGAAGCGCTTGTATTTTTGTTTATCATTATNCTGCTGGTNAAAAGTATTATNTCTACCTTTCACGCTTTTCGTGCCGCCNCAGATGAAAACGGTGATATCGTGGAAGAATTAGAGGATACNGAAGAAGCAAAAAGAATAACGCTGCCCGCGCGCCGCCGCAAACTGTCAGANCGCGAGCGTATCCGGAAAGAATACCGCAAAACCATACGACGGCATCGNAANGATCGCCCNGCCGCCTATGAATCACCCGATGAAATNGAGACGAATGCGGGAATCGCAGATCGTGAAGATATCAAAGAATTGCACAGGAATTATGAGTTGGCACGGTACGGAAAAGAATAGAGNNNCTCTTAGCTCCANTTCTATATATTTTAATAAANCTATGTNGCAATAGGCAATGATCNCCACCATNNNACAGCTTTCGCAAACCGCTTCGGAATATCATGAAAGTGTCCGCCTTCATTCCACTCAAAACAGACAGCTTCTGCCTGTTTTGTCAGTATATCCTTTGCCCTCTCCGTACATTCTGCCACCTTGCACATACGAGGGTTTNTGCTTAAGCTNTCCTTTTTTCCAAGCGACAGGTACACCTTCATNTCTTTTCTGNCNGGTCGTTCTTTCTCCATAAACTCACNNAATCCNTCATACCAGAGAGACCCGGACAGGCTGGCGNNTGNNCCGAANAAATCCGTCTTGTACATCGCATAAACCGCNGTCAACCCGCCTAAAGAATANCCGAATAGCGCTGTGTATTCCGGNTCCGGTTTNGTGNGGTANTTAGCNTCCATATANGGTTTAATNTCACTTGTTANTCGGGANATATATNCATCCGCTCTTCCCGCCGGNGCNTCTTCTCCTTTGCGAAAAGCCGGCGCACCCCAAGGTGTGAAATCATCATTCCAGCTCTCCGGTTGAATGGAAAGTAAGATAAAATCCGCTTCACATCCGGATTTTCGGATTTCATTTACAATTTCTTCTATGGGCACATCTCCGTTAATATAGATTACCGGATAGTTTCTGCCGCTCTCATTATAATCCTTCGGAAGAAACAGGCTACATGTATAATCTGCAATTTTTATTTGTTGTGTCTGCATTTTGACCTCTTCCGGTTCACAAGTTTTTATTTACTGAGTATCTTTACGGTACTTTTTTTCAATAATCGTCACATAAACAACCATTGCGGCTATCGCTTCCACCATACACCCTAAAATAGAAATGATAATATATCCTGTATTCTGTCCCGGCAAGAGCGGAATTCCCAGAAGTGCAAACACGCTTCCGAATACGCACCAGAGTTTTCCAACGGCATGATTATATCTCTTAACGTCTTTCACCGGAAACATTTCCGCATTAGCCCAGAAACCAAATGCGACCTCTTTCTTTGCCAGTATTGCATAAATTCCTAACGCAACCATTGCCAGGCTTACCGCCAGCCATATAATAAAAGCAAGCATGTGTCTTCTCTCCCTTCCTTATCTGCTTCTAGCTACCTACATTTGCTTCATAATTCTTATGACGCAGAGTTTATTTTCTTATTCCCTTGTCAGTGAAGTTCTTCTTTAAAGCGCTCTCGGTTACGTAAATCGGTGCGATCAGCGCAATACATTGTATCATGCATAAAATACAACCCATCACTCCTACAGCATTCTCAGAACTGCCATAAAAAGGAATATGTAATAGGACAGAGGGAAGCAACATAACCCATCCGATTTTCCACCACAGCCTTCCACAGTATTCCTGTGCATATTGCCATGTATAACTGTTTATCATAGAACGCCTTGTCCGGTAACCAACGATCCCATTAATACTCTTAGGCGGATGCTTCCACATCATCCTTCCACACAAAATCATTATAAACGGAATCAATAGATCAAAAATGAGCATAAACCACCAAAACCACATGTTATTCCTCCCCGTCACCGCATATATAATCCCGTCATCATCAAGTTCTCATCAAAAGTAATCGTATAGACTGCGCCCACATTCTCATACATGACGTCTGTCTGTGTAACGACATATATTCTGCTGCTTTGCTTCATGCCTTGTGCATATGTGGAACCGATCTTCTGCCTCTCTCCCCAATCATCCGAGATCATGTTTCTCGCCTTATCAATTATTTCCTGTGTCAATGCACTATGCAATTTATCAACGGACATGGCCCGCAGCGTATCAAAGTCATTCTCGTCAAGCAGCGTAACCACCGTCTCCACCTGCGCATCAATCGCCTCTTCCGTAAGCTGGTCATTGTCCTCTATGTTATACGGCTTCGGAAAAATCCACCATACATAGGAACCAAGCAGTACCACTCCGGCAATAATCGCGGCAACAATGATCCCTGTCTTCTTTTTTCGATATGTTTTGCGCTCTGCCTCCGGCATATCCTGGCTGAATGCGTCTGCGATCTCCTGCGCTGTTCCCATACTTTCCATAATCTGCTCCAATGACTCGCCCTGTTCCATACGCATGGAAATATCCGACAGAAGCTGCGTTTCGATCTCTTTTCTTTTTGCTCCGCTGCACTTTATATTGTTGACGATATCCTTGACGTATTTTTCTGCACTCATCTTAACCGTCCCCCTTATATGTTCTCCGTTATTATATATTTCCCGGATTTTCTCTACAACCTCATCTCTCTCAACCGGATTCCTTCTTAATTTATTCTTCCATAACCCGCTCTACACCGTCTGCAATCTGCCGCCAGCTTAGATATACTTCTTCCAGCGCTTGTCGGCCTTTATCCGTCATGAGGTAATACTTCCTGGGTAACTGCTTATTCTCCGCCTCGGACCATCTGCTCTCCACCAGCCCTTCATCCTCAAGCCGGTACAGAATCGGATAAAGTGTACCCTCTTTCAGACAAAAAATATCACCACTTTTTTCCCGAAGCTCCATAATCAACTGATATCCATACTTCTTCTCTTTCGTGAGAAGCTGCAGAACTAACATATCCAAAACCCCTTTTTTCATCTGCCGCTCATACTTCTCCCGCATTGGCTGTTACTCTCCTTGGCTTTGCCGATTTATCCCTGATATAAACTGTAATAGATTAAACTCTGTAAACATGCACGGATATAGGCTTACGTTTTATATTTTTAATGCTATATACTTTGTAATACTAAGTATAAAATAATACAATATTTATCTTATGTCAATATTCCCTCACAAAAAAAGCTATAAACCCCAATATATTTGCCAAAACAGCTCTGTCAATTAGGAATACCCGGTACAATATAATCTCTAAAATCAAAAAGAGAAACTCTTTATGCGTTCCCTTCAAATTATTCTTATGCCTGCTATTAAGAAAGCATTTCAATCACTTCTTCCTGCCTGATTTATTTTATGTTATACTTTGTTACAGGTTTTTCTTTCCCTTATTTTTGCCCTTAGGGGATTCGTAACGCAAGGGACGCATATGGGCAAAAGATGCAGAGAGGATGTGAAGTATGCTTTCAAGAAAACCCGGTAAAAAACTGAATAAATATGTCTCGGATTACGTGGTCTTTGATCTTGAGACGACTGGTGTTTCCTGCAACTCTGATGAGGTGGTGGAAATATCAGCCATCAAGGTTATAGGCGGAGAGGTAGTTGATGAATTTACCACGCTTGTTAATCCCGGGCGCCCGATACCATATCATGCCAGTGAAGTGAACGGCATCACGGATGATATGGTGAAGGACAGTCCGTTTTTTGAAGAAGTCTTATTCCATTTTCTGGAATTCGTCGGTGATTTGGTGTTGGTTGGTCACAACATCCACACTTTTGACATGAAGTTCCTGTATCGTGACGCAGAGAGATTCTGGGGCAAGACCATAGGGAATGATTATATTGATACGTTACAGATTGCCAGAATTTATCTGCCGCAGTTATCGCATTATAAGCTTGTGGATCTGGCAAAGTATTATGGAATTTCTACAGTCGGAGCCCATAGAGCGCTGAACGACTGTCGGATGAACCAGATCGTATTCGAGCAATTGGCAAAGGAGATGGCCAATCCGTCAGAGGACACCAAAGCCGTTAAGAAATGTCCTAAATGCGGTAACGTTCTTCGGAAACGAAAAGGAAGATATGGCGAGTTCTGGGGATGCATGAGCTACCCGGACTGTACATATACAAGGAATATCTGAAAGATATTATTGCAGGAACGGTCTGCGAACTTTTTGAAATACTAAAATAACAGCGTAAAGGCGCATGGAACAGTAAATTGTAAACCATGCGCCTTTTGTGCGAGGCTGTAAAAAATCCTGTGTCTATGGAGAAATAATCTTTCTGGATAGGAATCAGATATGTAGAAATTTGCTGTCAAATATCATCACTTTAATGCTGTCGGATTACTTTTCTGATATTAGTATTGCCAATTCTTTAAGTCTTATACATTTTTTTGATTTTTTCGCATGCTAAACAGGCATTGGCAGTAAAAACGATACGTGGGCGCTGCCCACACCCGGCCTCTGGAATAAGGCCGGATGTTTCCGGCAATACTGCTAATGTTGCGGCATAAGACTGGAGCACTCTTTTTATGAGACGGGGTGTTCCGGTCTTTTCTTTTACAGATACTGGGTAAGCCTCTCCCCATACAGGACGATCATCTGGTTCAGTACCTGGTCCCAGTTCCTATAGCGCTGGGTCCATTTTTTTATCACATTTCCACTGGCAAGATACAGAATCTTTTCTAATGCACTGTCACTCGGAAAGACGCTTTTTGTCTTTGTCACTTTCCGGTACTGGCGGTTAAGCCCTTCGATGATGTTTGTCGTATACATGATACGCCTGATATCATCTGAAAATTGAAAGAAGGAACTGACATCCTCCCAGTTGTTCTCCCAGTTACTTATTGCATACGGATATTTCTTTCCCCATTTTTCTTTGATGTTTTCCAGTTCCGAAAGAGCAGATGTTTCATTCGGGGCATTATATGCTGCCTTAAAATCAGAGGAAAATTTCTTCAGGTCACTGTAATTGACATATTTGAAGGAATTGCGCAGCATATGGATGACGCACCTTTGTATCTGTGCATCCGGATAAACTGCGCCTATCGCTTCCTTAAAACCTGCAAGCCCGTCCACACAGAAGAACAGTACATCCTGTACGCCGCGGTTCCTTAAGTCATTTAACATACCCAGCCAGAACTTGCTGGTCTCATTGGCACCTACGGTAATGCTGAGGATATCCTTATAGCCCTCCACAGTGATACCCAGAACGATATAGGCTGCACGGCTTAAGATACGCCCGTCTTCCCTGACTTTATAATGGATGCAGTCCATGAATACAAACGGATAAACCGGATTTAAAGGGCGCGACTGCCATTCTTTTATTTCAGGAAGTATCCTGTCTGTGATCTTGCTGACCATTTCCGCAGACAGTTCCATCCCGTAAAGATCCTGTATCTGGTCGTGGATGTCCCTTGTGCTCATGCCTCTTGCATAGAGGGATATCACCTTTTCCTCTATCCCGGAGATATCCCGCTGGTATTTAGGGATCAGTTTTGGCTCGAACTCACCTTCACGGTCCCTTGGGACATTGATCTGGAATTCACCATACTGGCTCTTCAATGTTTTGGGGGAGTGTCCGTTTCTCTTATTGGATGTCGGGGCATCCCCTTTCTGTTTTTTTTCATAACCGAGAGAAGCATCCAGTTCTGCTTCCATGAGTTCCTGAAGAATATCTTTGAAGCTGTCTTTCAGCAGGCTGTAGACATCGGCTACGCTGTTCAGGTTGTTATCTGCAATGATCTGTCGAATCTGCTCCTTTGTTGCGGACATAAAAAATCCTCCTTTTTGATAAGAATTGTCATATCTTGATTCTTACCAAAAAAGAGGTATTTTTTTCCAAAGACACAAACTATTTTACACTACCGACTTAAGTCAAAAAAAGGGAACGCTTTATGCGTTCCCAAGTTCTTTCAACGCTTTCAGCGTCCCTTTCAGATTGTTTGCATGCCAGTTATTAATAAAAGTCCAATCTTCTATACTGTACATTCCCGACATACGAAATGCACTTAATTCCGCCTGCTGTGCCATCAATGAGATTATCTCATCCTCAAGCCGGATATCAATGCGATAACTCAATCCCGACTCTGATACATCCACGGCGCAGATTGAGGAATATGGTATTTCCAGAATCCCCTCCTTCTTAAGAACCACTTCTTTCTTGACATCCGCCCAGCCGGTGGAAAACGGAAGCAGTACGATGGACTCTTTACAGAAAGAAAGCGCATAGAAATTTGTAAAGAACAGAAGTCTTTTTATCCTGTCACTCAAATTCTCCGGTGCATAGGATACAACAATCGCCCTGCCTTCCTCCGGTTCAAATCCTATTTTTTCTAAAACCTGGTTTATTCTTTTTGTGTTTGCCATAATGGTCACGCTCCTTTGTTTGATGTTGAACTCATTATAGCAACGCTTCTTTCCGGCAACACATTTCTTTCGTAAACTGTTTATTTGGCTTCGCGAATGGCTATTATTTATTACCCTCTATGTTTTCTATTATTTCATATCCCATACTTCGATACCCTTTACTGCGCTTCCGATGTAAGAATCTGTATAGGATCAGAAGGCTCCAATACCCTAAAAGTTTCAATCATGGAATGAAATCTGACTCCCGTTCCCTCTGTTGCTTCCACAATATAACTTGCAGTGATAACGAATACACCACCAAAACCATTGTCTACAATATAGACCTCCTTAACTTCACAATCCCATGCCGTTCCCTCATCTGCGCGAAGATACAGTCCTTTTGGAAGTTCAGAAACCATTATGTCAGATACGTCAGCATAGTGTTCTGACATTTCTTCCTTCATTTCCCCAGCGGCATCTTCCACAGAAAGCTCCTGTATCTGCGTAATCCGAATCTCACCTATCGGGAAATTGTCATAAAACTCCTGTGTCTTCTCCACAATCTCCCGAATTTTTTGCTCCCTCTCTTCCTCCGGTAAATCTGCAAGCAACATTGCGTTATCCCTGATGGCATCTTGCTTTGTATAAACAATGCGCTTTCCACGGATAATATAGCAGTCTTCCTCTTCTGCCGTCTCATAAGAATCCATATCAACATAAATGGCAAATCCAGCCTTATCTGCACTTTTCCCCGAAACTTCTTCCGTTTCCCTTGAAAACTCTTCTGCCTCTTTTGGCAACTCTCCATAGACCTCATGAGGAATATTCTCTTCCATCCCCTCAAACGTCAGCGGAATACCCTTTGGCGGGAACAGTTCTTCCAGCAAACGCTCTACATGCTCCCTAATCTGTGCCGCCATCACCTGCCCCGCAGGAACAAATCTCATAAACAACACAACAATACAGGCGGCTGCTACGCCGGCATAAAACACTCTTTTTTTCCGGGATCTACCTATCTTTTTTACATGCAAAGCCTCATCCAACATTTCTTCCGGGATATTTCCTATCAGCACTAACAATCTTTCATCCGGTTTCATAGCATAACCCCCTCTCTCTCTAGATATTGCTTCAGTCTTAATCTTGTCCGATTCAGTTTCGTAGAAATATTGCTTTCTTTTAGCCCAAATTTCTCTGAAAGGGTGGAAATACTTTCCATGTAAAAATACCTTTGGATAAACAAAACCCTGACAGTCAAATCCTGCTTTGATAAAAAATCCTGAACAGCACGATTCACTGTATCATCCGCCGAAGCCTCCACATCCTGAAATGCCGGAATACAATCTTGCAATTCCGACAAATAGACTTGAAGATGGCTATCCCTCATTTGCCTGTGATTATATCGATATTTGGACAACGCTAAATTACGCACGATCCGACTGACATAGGCTCTCAAACACATTGGATCGTCAGGCGGAATGCTGTTCCATGTTTTTAAGTAAGTATCATTTTCACATTCCTCGGCATCCTCATTGCATTTCAGAATATTCAAAGCAATGTGAAAACAAAACTTCCCATATTTTTGTGACAATTCGGTAATTGCCTGTTGCGAACGTTCAAAAAATAATTGCACAATGTCTTTGTCATTCATTGCATTTTCCTCCCTCTGTATTTTTCCGCTCATCCTATATGACGCCATTCCTGTAATCTTCAGCACACAGCACTAAACTTTTTTCGCTTATTTTCTTTTATACCCTTTAATAAACACTATATATACCTTTATTTAGATACTAAATTATATAATACATTTTGAGCAATCTATATAAACCAAACATTTGCTTTGCATTCTCCCTTAAAAGTATCCCTATTATAAACACTTTAAAAAATGTGTCCTGTATGATTTTTTCCGCAATATGTTCATTCCTGCATAATCCTAGTACACAGATATAGACTCGGCTGTAATACAGCCTATGTTATAGTTTCATTAATGTGCTTTTCATATAAAAAATTATAAGAAATCAAAAAATCCCCCTTCTGATAAAGACTTCTGCCCTTATCAAAAGAGGGTATTCATTTTCCACACTATTGCCCTTATCGGGCCTTTATATCACCTTCACAATACAGATCTGAGTTGCTTTCAATTCGCTGCCCGATGAATCTCCCCACACTTCTACCAGCTGATCTGCAGCCAAAGACGAAGATGTCGTTTCCTTCATTTCTGACCTTGCTCCGCCGTCGTAAATCATTTTTACTGCAAACAGAGTATTTTCATCATATGTAACTATAACCTTATTATATTCTGAATCATCTCCTCCGGCACTGGGAAGCACTATCACATCCCCACCATTATCTGATTTTCCTGTAATAGCCTCTATAACCGTAAACTGCCCATCCCAAATATCTTTTATATCTCCTTCCAGATTAGGTGTACTGTCAATCCATGTGCCAGATACATTTTCCACATCAGGCTTTATATCCTGAGTTTCATCTGTGTCGGTCTTATCTTCACTGCTTTTCGTTTCTTCATCCACATCCGGAGTTTTTTCATCAGTCCCTGTGTCCTCTTTATCCGTCTCTGGTTCTGCCATGAAAGTTTCTGTTTCAGAATCCTCATCCGAAACAGGATCGTTCTCTTCCTGTGTCTGCGCCTCCAAATCAGCTACATCCGCCGATTCTCCTTTTGTGTCTCCGCAGGCACATACCGCAAGACCAATAGCACATAACATTTCCGTCAATAAAATCAGCTTTCTTACTCTTTTTTTCATTTTGTTCTCCTCTCTCTTACAAGACTCTAATCAGCTATTCCAGCATTATTTCTGCCGACTGAAACCGATTTTACCAAATTTGTCTGTAAGAAAGCTCTAAATACTCTTAAGAAAGACTGAATCTTATTTTCAACATTTTATTGTAATCCTCATTTTGAATATACAGCATCATTTCTGGAAAGAAGATACACGCAATACTGGTTCATACTGATACCCTCTCTTTTGGAATGCTCCGCCAATAATCGGTGCAAACTACGAGGTATTCTTAATTTAAACTGTCCGGAATAGTCTTCTAAATTATCCGGCTCATGAATCTCAATACCCCCTTCAAGCGCTGCTTCAATCCATGCCTTCTTTGCATCCAGCGCATTTGCTACCGCTGATTCTATTGTTTCGCCGCTAGTTATGCACCCCGGAAGGTCAGGATAAGAAACTACAAATCCTCCTTCATCCTTATCTTCCACAATCTCCATTCTATAGGACATTGCCATATAATCATTCAGCGTCTTCATCATTTTTCGCCTCACTCTCTACAATCTGCTTCACCATCTCTACATACACTTTTTTAATTGGTTCATGCCTTGGAATCGTGATCATCGGTTGACATCTTATACTTATAGCAACTCATTACATGCTTTAATTTTATTATAAACCTCCAATCCCCCTTTTCTTCCAAACAAATGCAGGCTGTCAAGATAAATTATCTTAGGGTTCTTTTCTTTTCCGTCAAGCATGTCTTGAATTTCGCCTATCTTACTCTCATACTGTGTACCTTCAAAGATCTTTTGCAAAACTGTTTTGATCCTCATTCTTTCTGTATATGCAGAATAATATCCGCCAATCGCAAGTTTCTCACGTAACCGCCGCAGTTCTCTCGTACGCTCATTATTTTCATTTCCGCTTACAATACCGTCTTCAACACAATTGGATAAGATGATTTTCCTTTTATGGGATGCCCTTTTCTCCCAATAATCACAAACTGCCTGAAATCCGCCGTCATTGCTGACAATAACAGCGATGCCTTCATATCCTTCCCCAAATAATTCGCCCAGTCTGGTGGCAATGTAAAAATCCAAAGCATTTTTTCCTGTTTTACAAAGCTTACATATTTCAAATGTACACCCGGAACCAGAAACCGCCTCAAGAGCTCTCTGTTCCATATGTTTCTTGGCTTCACTGTAAAAAACTATCACATGGTCCTGCGTATTCAAATAATCGCAGCCTCTCATTCCCGCGTTTCCTACATTTTCATAATCAATCAAAAACAACATAGAAAACTCTCCTTCGCAAATGACTTCTAAGCAATTTTTTGAAAATATTTCGCGTAAGAAAGTACCCTTGTCATTCTCGTCGTATCACTCGCCACCTCATTGCCCCGATCACCATCAGATTGCCCATGCAATACTAACAGTTCTTCCATATGCACACCCAATAATTTACTGATAGCACATAAATTCTCTACAGACGGCAGCACCTTTCCCTTAAACCACCTGTAAATCGGTTGTGGACAGGCCAAATGAAGGTACTCCTGAATAAATTTCACATCATACCCCGCTGCCCTTAACATAGTTTTTAACTTAATACCGGTTTTTTCCTGATCAATTGTTTGGTACATGGGAATGCCTCCTGTTGACAACAGCTGATTCTACTATAAGGATATAACAAACCAATTACTTTTTCATTGGACTTTTAGTCCAAAACCCTGCTGATATTCAGCACCCATATTTAAAATTAGCTCTTACATTTTTTCTCTATACTCTAATTTCGCCTTGCGGGACAAAGGACACTGATCCCCAGTATCCAGCTCCACAATCTGTTCTTTCATATGCACCGTCCGAACATGATCACGATTCACCAGAAATCCCCTGTGACACCGCCAGAATCCTTCTCCGAGCTGCTCCCCGAAATGATCGAGACTGCTGTTAAACTCCAACAATTCATTTATCATATGCAGCCGCAGCGTATGCTTGTATCCCAATGCCTCAAAATATAAGATATCCTCCACCGGAATATGCCGCACCGTATCAAATAATTTTAACGTACAGTACCTGCCCTGCCCGGAAGGTTCGTCGCGCAGACGCTCCTGAATACTGACCAGACAGTCTCGCACCCGCACGGACATTTCGTTGTAATCGCTCTTTACGATATAATCCAAAGCCTCCAACCGCAGACGGAATGTCTCAAAAGCCAGATCGCCATGCGCCGTGATAAACACAATAAATCCTCTGGGATCATATCTCCTCAGTTCCTGTGCCAGCGCAAGGCCGCTCATCTGCCCCGGAAAATCGATATCCAGAAAATAAATTGCCGGTACCGTATCCTGCTTCTGCAACTTAAGCAGTTCTGCTGGGGCATCCGCCACACGCACCGGTCCCATGTCGCCATCCAGAATCATGATCTGGTCTGATATGATTTTCTTAAGACGTTCACTGATGGCCTGCTCATCATCACATATATACACGGGGATCATAATCTTTCTCTCCACTCCTAATTATTCTGCACCACAACCTGTTCTTTTGACCCTTCTTCTCATGCCGTACGCATCGGCATCCGCAGTTCTTGTACAAAAAATCCATCTTTTAAGTATGTCCTTGCAACAAAACCGGGATAGCGGGATAAGATCTTACGATAGCTGGACAGCCCTGTGCCGTGTCCGCTTCCCTTCGTGGTATAGCCTTTTTCCGACAATGCATTCAGGTCAGGCTCTGCTTCATAATTATTTGCAACCGCTATATAAAGTTCTCTCTCTTCCTGCAGCATGACAAGACGGATCTGTCCATCCTTTTCCGGAACAGCCTCCATGGCGTTATCAATCAAAATGCCCAGTCCGCGCAGCATATCCGCCGTCTCCATCATCTGGCTCTCCCGTACCGGATAGAGTACCTCCAATACTCCCTGCATATGCCTCTGGCGCATCGCCGTAAGCTTTGTGGTAAGCAGACTGCGAATCGGATAAATTCGTATATTATTCAGACAATCCATCTGTTTGATCTCATTACCCAGCTTTTCATCAAAATAGCTGCTCGTCTTTTTCATAAATTCCTGTATGCCGTCCAAATCACCTTCCTGTGCCTGTAAGGTCAGTCCGGAGAAAAGGTTCGTCACATCGTGCCGGAAAGCGCGGATCTCCTGCTGCAGCTCCTCCAACAATTCCATATGCGCCTGCTGCTGGGCAATGGTCTCTTCCTGCACATGTATCTTCTCCTGTCCTGCAGTGTACATCGCCATAAACTGTACCCACAATAAGACTACCGTGATCAGGGAGAAAAAGAAAACGGCATACAGTGCATTCGGTTCGGCATTCGGATAGAAATAATCAATGGCCGTCCATACAAACATCAGAAGATAACCGGCAGACACGATCAGAAGAGTTTTCAATCCTCCGGAGAACAGGGCCGCAAAATAGCGGTAGAATCCGCTCCTTCGCAAAACATACGCCGCCAGAAAAGCAATGAAAAATGCCCATAGCTTCGGAATGATGATGGTCACAAATGTGTAGATGTACATTCTGTCAAAAAGAGGACTGTACGTAGCCGCCGCCTCTCCCACCACCTCATCTGCCGTATAGATAATAAAATGGCTGAGCATAGATGCCGTCAGTCCCTGCACATAAGGTATGCCATAGCATTGCCGGATCACCACTCCCAGCGCTGCTGCCTCGATCGTATAGCATATCAGTGAATGTACCACATTGTACCACCCGTTAAAAACTGTTTCCTCACCAAACAGCCAGAAGGATGCCAACATGCTCAGAAGATATGCAGCACCGAAGCAAACCGCATAGATTAGGAAAGGCTTAACTCTTACTTTCTTTCCCACGATACCCACACTCAGCCAGAACATTCCCAGACCCATGAGAATATAAACAAAAATGACGACAGATAATCGAAATCCAAGAGACATAGCTATTACTCCTTCTGCAACTTTTTCGCTCTTATCTTACTATTTCCGCCGTCATTTTTCAACCGCGCCGCATGCTTACAGCGCTGCCTATTATGTTATGAATCATCGATTGCCTCACGGCATGATCCGTCCGGACGTAACCATCATCCGTATAATCACTTTCATCCAGTTTGTAAAAATGTGCCAATACCCGGGCACATTGGCATCGATCGCCGCAATCACCGCCTGATAATCGAAACTGCCGTCCGCGGCTCTGACTTCTTCATAGATGCTGCCTGCCGCCTCGCTGAGTCCCAACGCAATATTACCGTGCGCTACATCTCCGACGGCAATCTGACTCCCCAAAGCAAGCGCACCATAACTGAATTGTCCTACCGCAACTGCGCCCATGGTAAAGATACCGCAGCATAGTGCGCCCATCGCAATCACACCGACCGCGAGAGACCCCAGCGCCACGCCTCCCACCACAACGCAGCCGATTGCCAGAAGAAGCCCTACCCCTACCGGTGCCAATGTAATTACTCCCATCCCCGCGATTCCGATTGCAACGATGCCCTGCGCCGCATTGCCAATCGCTATAATGCCTTTTGCGCGTACCGGTTTTAAACCGATATTGACATGCACAAGGGGAAGACCCATGAGTGTCTTCTTACTCTTATATTCATAATGAAAGGATGTCTTCTGTATGATAACACGGGTTTCTTCCGTATAGACATTTTCTTTATCAGTAACCCTTTCATCTGTGTACGATACATCCGGAGATGTTTCTTGTCCTTCCCGCTTCTTTGCTGTCTCCTTAAGAAGGTAATCTGTACTGACCGCAAACATCTCGCTGATCGCCACAATCTTATCCAGCTCCGGAAGCGACTGGTCCGTCTCCCATTTGGATACCGATTGTCTACTCACTCCCAGCGCCTCCCCAAAAGCCTCTTGCGACATTCCCCGTTCGCTTCTGAGTCTGTATATCTTTTCTCCAAGTGTCATATAAATGCTCCTTTCTTCCATCTGCCATAATCATAGTAAAAATCTGCGCAAATAACTATATAGAGCGCTTGGAAATTTGTCAACTGACAGTTGCAGGGTTATGCACTTAACCCCACGGGTTACGCATTTAACCGTTGCAATCCACTTTTATATCCATTATGATTCTGGCAGATACAAGGATTGAAAAAACAAATTAATCAGAGGGAAAAACCTCTGAATCTAATTCTATCAGATAAAGGAGCTCATAATAACAATGAAGAAAAGAAAGAATTTCTTATACGCCGTAATCGGCATCGCAGTTCCGGTAGGACTTCAATCCATGCTGCAGTCCTCCTTTGCAATGATCGACCAGTTGATGGTGGGACAGCTCGGGAGCACCGCCGTGACCGCGGTGGAGGTAGCCGGACGTCCGGCATTTATCTATTCCGTCGTCCTGGGCGCCGTCTCTGCCATTGCGGGAATCATGATCTCCCAGTATCTGGGCATGAAAGACGAGGACATGGCTGACCGAAGCCTGTACGTCAATCTGCTGGCTGCTATAGCACTGGCGATACTGTTTACAGTGCTCTGTCTGTTGCTGCCGGGACAGATCGTTGACATCTATATCAAAGATGATCCGGCAGTGCTCAGTGTCGGGACTGACTATCTTGTGCGAATCGTCTGGACTTATCTGCCCATGGGAATCTCCTCGATTCTGGCTGTTATGATTCGCTGCATGGATCGGGCGGTCTGCCCGCTTTATGCCGGCATCACCGCCGCCGTGGTAAATACGACGCTGAATTATGTACTGATCTTCGGACACTTTGGCTTCCCTGCTCTGGGTGTGACCGGCGCGGCCGTAGCCAGTGTAATATCGCAGCTCGTCAATCTTCTGCTTATCCTAATCATGTTCTACCGCATCCGGGTTCGCAGCAGAGGCGGCCTGCATTTCTCCCTGACACTGGGTAGGGACGGCTACCGTCAGTTTCTGCTGATGCTGCTTCCGATCCTAATCAATGAATTCCTATGGAGCGTGGGGCAGAATGTAAATACTTTTATTTACGGGCATCTTGAGAAAGGCGATCTTGCCGCTATGTCCATGACCGGTCCTATTCAGGGTCTTTTCATCGGCGCATTAAGCGGTGTCTCACAAGCCGCCGGTATCCTGATCGGTAAACGCCTCGGAGCACGGGAATATGATCAGGCATATCAGGAATCCAAGAAGCTGTTATGGTATGGATTAGCAGGCTCTCTGGTGCTTTCGTTTTTGCTCATACTGCTCCGGGAACCTTATGTACTTCTCTATAAAGTAGAACCGGAGGTACGGGCAGTCTCTAGTGGGCTGCTGATGGCCTTTGCGGTTCTGGCACCGGTTAAAGTCGCTAACATGATCCTTGGCGGCGGCATCATACGAAGCGGCGGTAAGACTACCTATATCATGGTGATTGACATGATCGGCACATGGCTCGTAGGCGCACCGCTGGGACTGATCACCGCCTTCATGTTTCACCTTCCGGTGGTATGGGTGTATTTTATTCTCTCTCAGGAAGAGCTGGTGCGTCTGATTATGTCACTCATTATTTTCAGGCGTAGGAAATGGATGACAAGCTTTTCGGAACCTGTCACGAAACTGTAACTTTTATATGATACAATGTATACGGGCAAATAATATAAAAATACAAGGCGGGAAAGGGCTATGATTGATTTGTATTATGTGGAGGATGATCCTGACATTGCACAGACCGTGAAGGAGTATCTGGAACAGCGGGGTTTTCGCGTAACGATATGCAATACGCTGCTGCAGGCAAAGCGGGCTTTACAGGCACATGTTCCCATGTGCATTTTGCTGGACCGGAACATGCCGGACGGGCACGGAGACAGCCTGTGTCAATGGATTCGCCTTAACCGGCAGGAGATGCCGATTATTTTTCTTACGGTCCGGGGTGATTCCCCGGATATCGTTTCGGGTTTTCAGAGCGGCGCGGATGATTATGTGGTGAAACCTTTTGAATTGGAAGTATTGTATTCGCGGATTCAGGCACTTCTGCGCAGGACAGGCAGCGTAGAGAGACCATATCTCTCCTGCGGCGGTATCATGATCGACTTAGACCGCAAGAGTGTTTCCTGCCATGCGGAAGAGATCTGTTTAAGCGCGGCGGAATATCAACTGCTTTTGTATCTGATGCAGAATAAAGGAAAGACTGTTACAAGAGAACAGATTCTTGCACAAGTATGGGACGTGCACGGCAACTATGTGAATGACAACACTCTGACAGTTACAATGAAAAGGCTGCGGGATAAGCTGCATCGGCCCGCCTGTCTTAAAACAATCAGAAGCATGGGATACCGTATGGAGGATACGATATGAACGGATGGAAAAATGTATTAGTAACCTTTGGATTCGTACTATCCGTCAGTTTAATTGCTTCCGCCCTTACGGCCATGCTTGCCTCTTATCACTACAGCCGGGTACAATTTAACCTGTTAAATACTATCTGCGGGGAAATACTGGCGCAGGAACCGGAAACAAAGCAAATGATCGCCGCCGCGCTTAAGGAATATACCCGTCAGGAAACTGGCATCAACGCAGAGACTGATATTTTATCTTCTTTAGGCTATCGCATATCTGATCTGGCCGCTTCCGATTACAGACAGAATATTTTATTTACGTCAGCAGGATTCTTAGCAGGAATCCTGCTTTTTATCCTTACCTTTCTGTATCGAAACCATAAAGAAGCCTTGCGTATTCAGGCACTGGCCGATTATCTGGAACAGGTTAATATGGGAAAAGCCGTTATCCTTTCCGCCTCTGGGGAAGATAATTTTGCGAAACTGGAAGATGAAATCTATAAGACCGTGACCTATCTCTATCAGACAAAAGATTCGGCGGTGCAAGCTAAAAAAGATTTCGCGCAAAACCTGTCCAACATTGCACATCAAATCAAAACACCGATTACTGCCATTTCCTTATTGTTACAGATGATGAGGCAAAATAACGACAACAGGCATCTGGAAAAGATAGAAAAACAACTTCTGCGAATCACTCATCTGGAGGAATCTTTGCTCATATTATCAAGGCTTGATGCCGGAACTCTGCCGTTGCAGAAAACAGAGACGGATGTTTTTACCCTGCTTGTCCTTTCGGCGGACAATCTGCAGGAACTGCTTGCTGAATCCGGTACTTCCGTTGACATTCCGGAACTTGGTGAAATGGCGGTCACTGTCGATCCGGAATGGACAATGGAAGCGGTTATGAATCTGATGAAAAACTGCATCGAGCACAACCGTGGTGGGAATATCCATTGTTCCTATACACAGAACCCGTTATATACTGAAATCCTTATGTGGGACGAAGGGGCTGGATTTGCATGTGAGGATTTGCCACACCTTTTTGAACGATTCTATCGGGGACAAAATGCGCATGAAGGCGGGATCGGAATCGGATTAGCCCTTTCAAAAGAGATCATTGAACGTCAAAACGGTACGATACGGGCCGGAAACATGCTTGCCGGCGGTGCCGTTTTTGAAATTCGTTTCTACTGTCACTGAGTTGTAATTTTCCTTTGCTATACTGTTTGCAACAGGAAAGGAGTTGACAAAATGGAAATTTTGAAATGTGAAGGTGTCCGAAAGGTCTACGGCGCCGGCAGTAATCAGGTCGTGGCACTGAACGGAATCGACCTGACAATCAACAAAGGCGAATTTGTCGCAATAATCGGTGCATCCGGCTCCGGTAAATCTACCCTGCTGCATATTCTCGGCAGCGTGGATAAGCCCACAAGCGGGAAAGTGATTGTGGACGGAACAGACCTTTCCGGATTAAACCGGACACAGTCTGCAATTTTCCGACGTCGAAAAGTCGGTCTGGTGTATCAGTTTTACAATCTGATTCCCACACTTACAGTACAAAAAAACATCCTTATGCCCCTTGCGCTTGACCGAAAGAAGCCCAATCAGGAATATTTTAAAAAAATTACCGCTTCACTCGGTATCTCCGACAAGTTTGACGCTCTGCCAAACCAGCTTTCCGGCGGACAACAGCAGAGAGTTGCTATTGCGCGCTCCCTGATCTACCGCCCGGCGCTGCTTCTTGCGGACGAGCCCACCGGCAATCTGGACCAGAAGAATTCTAAGGAAATCATTGATCTGCTGAAACTGTCCAATCGCAATTTGGAGCAGACCATACTGCTGATTACCCACGACGAGAAGGTGGCTCTGCAAGCAGAACGCATCATTACCATAGAGGACGGGCGCATTATCAGTGATAAACGGCGGGAGGTGAACTCGTTGTCATAGTATACATGACAGCAATCGGATATGTGGAAAGATTATTCATCAGGCTATATCAAAAACAACCGTTCCTCGGGTCTGGCCGTTATGATAGCGGCATTTATTTCCGCCCTGCTTTTATCCCTGTTATGCGGAATATTTTATAATCTGTGGAAGTACGAGGTCGAGAGAATTGAACTGGAAGAGGGCGGCTGGCAAAGCCGGATCGTCGGGGAAATTGATACACAAGATATAGAACTCATCAAGAATTTTGCCCATATAAAAGAAGTAGCGGTAAACGAAAAGGAAAGCAGCGCAACAGAAGCGGTAATCGATCTTTATTTTGATGATTACAGAGCAGTTCTTTCCGATACACCCCGCATCGCAGAACTTGTCGGGACTTCTCCGGAAAAGGTTATTTATAACTATCCGCTTTTGGCAATGTATCTGACTCGTGACAAAAAAGATACCGCGCCGAGGCTGCTGTTTCCCATGTTTATTTTAATCATGGCGCTGGCATCCTTTTCGCTGATTGTGATTATACACAATTCCTTTGCCGTATCCATGAACGCAAGGATTCACCAGTTCGGCATTTTCTCCAGCATCGGAGCCACGCCGAAACAGATTCGGACATGCCTTTTGCAGGAAGCGTTCACTCTTTGTGCCGCACCGATCGTAATCGGGAATCTGCTCGGCATTGCCGGCAGCATAGGACTGATAGAACTATCAAATATTGTGTTAGGAAATGATATTTCGGGACGACATATGGCAGTTCCCGGATATCATCCGCTGGTTCTTGTCCTGACACTTATTGTAACGGTGATTACAATCTGGATCTCCGCATGGCTTCCGGCAATCAAATTAAGCAGAATGACACCGCTTGAGGCAATTAAGAACACGGGAGAACTACANNTAAAACNTAAAAAGAACTCTCGAATACTCACNGNTTTATTCGGTGTGANAGGNGAACTTGCCGGAAANGCATTNAAAGCACAGAGGAAAGCTTTACGGACGGCATCTCTGTCCCTGNTATTATCCTCCATGGCGTTTACNNTCATGCAATGCTTCTTCGCCACTTCAGAAATCAGTACAAGAGAGACTTATTTTGAAAGGTATCAGGATGNCTGGGACATCATGGTCACNNTTAANNATACGGANGCNGATCTNTTCGATAAAANAGAAGCAATNCAAGANCTTACAGGTGTAGAAAGCGCCATNNTATATCANAAGGCAGNGGCCAAAAGAATCATNACGGANGAAGAAATGAGCGANGATATGAAATCCTTCGGCGGTTTTTCCCATGCTTCCGATCNNTATGTGACGAAGGTTAATGANGGATGGCTGGTAAACGTTCCGATCATGATACTGGATGATAACAGCTTCTTAGCTTATTGTGAACAGCTTGACATTACGCCGCAGCTTAACGGNGCNGTNNTATTAAATNNGATTCGTGATGTGACCAATCCTGATTTCAGNCACCCTGAATTTATGCCCTATGTAAACGCNNCCGGTACCNGAGAACACANGACAAGNATTCTGAGGCAGTCNGGAAATGAGGAAATCACNGCAGAAATTCCTGTCTTGTCTTATACGACGGAAGTNCCTGTCTTAAGGGAAGAGTATGCNACGCTTGACTATTATGAGCTCGTGCANTTTATTCCNNTGTCTTTATGGAAAGAAATCAANGGACNGGTCGNGGGAANGGAAAAANATCTCTATATTCGTGTNCTTGGCAGGGAAAATGTGACATTNGAAGAACTGCATACAATACAAAATGAGATTCATCAANNCATTGATCCGGCTTATCTATCAGAAAGNGAGAACCGAATCCAGNAATATGAAACNAACANTANACAATTGCAGGNAATGCGGACAGTATTCAGCGGTTTCTGTGTTCTGCTTGCCNTCATCGGGATCGGCAATGTNTTTNCCAATACGCTGGGTTTCGTGCGCCAGAGAAAAAGAGAATTCGCACGGTATATGTCNGTCGGNCTGACACCGGAAGAAATCNGAAAGATGTTCNGNATCGAGGCGNTNGTCATAGCAGGNCGNCCTTTTCTNATCACNCTTCCATTGGCTGCGATCACAGTATGGTTCATGTTACGTATGAGCTACCTTGAAGTGGGAGAGTTCNTNGCNGANGCNCCTNTNATNCCGATNGNTNTCTTNATGCTGACNNTTATNGGATTTATCGNNTTAGCNTATTATCTNGGTTGGCGTAATATACGTAANATNAATCTGGCCGANGTCNTGCGGGATGANACGATGCTATAGTACAAANCAATAACCAGCCTGAACGGATAGAGAATTCTCTATCTGTTCAGGCGTCACTATTAAGATAAATAACTGNTAATGGCATCCCCCACCGCAGCGTGTACAATCTCCNCCNCANTGAAGCGACTTGCCCGCTTTTTTATCTTTAATCATACTCCGTATTGCAAGCGCCGCCGCGCCCGCNACGATCAATAATACAATTGCTGTTCCCATGTAANCGGCTCCTTCTGCCTTTGTAATATTATATTCATAATATGCCTTATNTTACTTTACCTCTATTTCGCCGCTTTTGCAAACTTTGTCGTATCCACCTTCANNTCAGCCGCCTCTTTATANGGTCTGAACAACAGATACAGGAACCCGATCACAAGAAGAATTGCCACCACTGTTCCGATTCCAAAACCGCCGCCCGCAAAGAAAGTTCCAAGCTGATAAATGCACATAGCCACGATATATGCCAGTACACTCTGATAACCGATGGCAAACCAGAACCACTTGGCATTGTTCATCTCTCTCTTGATCGCNCCCATCGCNGCGAAACAAGGCGCACACAGCAGATTGAATGCGAGGAANCCGAATGCCGCAACNGGTGTCATAACCGCTGCCAGATTNCCCCATACTTCCGCACCGTCCTCTGCCACTTCCGCAAAGCCNAACAGCATACCNAAAGTTGCCACCACATTCTCTTTNGCNATAAGACCGGTAACTGCTGCCACTGCCATNTTCCAGCCNTCGCCCGCCTGTGTCCATCCGAGCGGNGTGAAGATCCANGCGATNGCACTTCCGATNTTCGCNAGAATACTGGAATCAAGCTGTTCCGCCTCCAGCATACCGAAACTGCCGTCAGCCCATCCGAAGCTCATCAGNAACCAAAGTACGATNGTAGACANAAGNATNATNGTTCCGGCNTTTTTGATAAAGGACCATCCGCGCTCCCACATACTTCTNANNACCGCACCCACNGTAGGCATATGATATGCCGGAAGCTCCATAACGAACGGTGCCGGATCTCCTGCNAACATCTTNGTCTTTTTTAAGATAATACCGGAGCAGATGATCGCNGCNATACCGATNANCCATGCACCCCATGCAACNGCACCNGAGTTNTCNAAGAACGCACCNGCAATCAANGCNATAATNGGAAGTTTCGCACCACAGGGAATAAAGGTAGTCGTCATAATCGTCATCTTGCGATCCCTGTCATTTTCAATCGTACGGGACGCCATNATACCCGGCACACCGCAGCCCGTACCGATAAGAATCGGAATAAAGGACTTGCCTGACANACCNAACTTACGGAAAATACGGTCCATNATAAACGCAACACGCGCCATATATCCGCAGGACTCCAGAAANGCAAGGAANATNAACAGCACAAGCATCTGCGGCACGAATCCGAGAACNGCACCTACACCTGCCACAATACCGTCTAAGATCAAGCCNTGCAGCCAGTCCGCACAGCCTACACTTACAAGCAGACTCTCAATGGCAGGCGGTATGATCTCNCCGAACAACACATCGTTCGTCCAATCTGTCAGAATTCCGCCGATTGTTGTTACGGATANATAATATACNATAAACATAACAAGNGCAAANATCGGAAGCGCCAGCCACCTGTTTGTCACGACTTTGTCAATCTTATCGGAAGTTGTCATGACATTCTTTTTATTCTTGACAACACAATCCTTAATAATGGATGCAATATAGACATANCGCTCGTTCGTNATAATACTCTCNGTATCATCGTCGAACGCTTTCTCCAGATCGGCNATNTCTCTGCTNACATCCGGTACGCTGCTCATCTGCTCTTTGATCTTAGAGTCTTTCTCCAATAATTTGATGGCAAANAATCTCTTCTGATCCTCCGCAACACCCTTTAACATAGCAGTCACGGACGCAATGNCATCTTCCACTCTCTCATCGAATTTATGCACGATNGGCTGTGCTTTTCTNCCCGCAAGAGCCACTGCCTTATCCGCCGCCTGCTGTATGCCCGTACCTTTCAGTGCAGAAATCTCCACCACNTCACAGCCNAAAGCNGNGCTCAGNTTTTCCGGAGAGATCTTATCCCCNTTTTTNTTGACAAGATCCATCATGTTGACTGCCATCACNACCGGGATACCCAGTTCCANCAACTGTGTGGACAGNTACAGATTNCGCTCGATATTCGTGCCGTCCACNATATTAATGATCGCATCGGGTCTTTCACTNATCAGNTAATTTCTTGCCACNACNTCTTCCAATGTGTACGGTGACAGCGAATAGATCCCCGGCAGATCCATAATAATCACATCTTTATTTCCNTTTANNTTACCCTCTTTCTTCTCCACCGTAACGCCCGGCCAGTTTCCCACGAACTGNTTAGANCCTGTCAGAGCNTTAAAAAGTGTTGTCTTACCGCAGTTAGGGTTTCCTGCGAGTGCAATTTTTACTGACATTTTTCCTCCTCCTATAACTTCCGCATTGTTTCAACTTATTTCTTAACACACGGAAAATACATACTTTTGCNTTCCTACTCAACCTCTATCATTTCCGCATCCGCTTTGCGCAGCGACAACTCATACCCGCGCACGGTAATCTCCACCGGATCNCCGAGGGGNGCTACCTTGCGTACATATACGGGAACACCCTTCGTNATTCCCATATCCATGATCCGTCTCTTGACAGGTCCCTCACCCGACAACTTCTTAACTGTCACTGTTTCCCCACAGGACACTTCTCTTAATGTTTTCATCTNTTCCTCCTCCTGAAGCTATATTTTATGGAATTTCTTATAGCATAAATTTTGCAAATAAATAAGCAGCCGCCCGCAATCTACCGGGACTATATGCTATATTTTAAGTTAGTCACAACTTACCTCTGGGCAAAAACAAAAGTACGATTTACGCACTTTTATGAAATAAAACCCATCTTAATCACACCATAATCCGATTCGCCATGTCCTTCCCAATGGCAATTCGGGAATCCTTAACATTTACGATGAGATTACCGCCTACCGTGGAAATCACCGTCACTGCAGCCCCTGTCACGAATCCCAGATTTTCAAGAAACTGTCTCGTATCCTCTTTACCACCGATCTTTTTAATAGAAATGGGTTCTCCCTCTTTTGCAAATGTCAACGGCATCACATTCATCTCCTCTCAACCAAATCCTTCATGTCTGAATTTTCATCCTTATACACACCATTCTGTTATCATAGTGTTCCCGTTGCAGTTTAGTTAGTATCTACTAACTTCTTTAATACAAAGTTAGCATAATCTAACTCGCATGTCAATATTTTTTTAAATATTTTAAATTTAGCAAAAGATGCATCAATAAACTTTTATAGGCAGATTGCACAAAATGTTCTCGAAGCTGTCCTGCGGAGGAGATTGAGATTTTCTTAGTATTCCGTATACAAAATAGCAATTTCGGGACATGGATGTCCCGAAAAGCCCGTACCGAGCCCGGATGGCGAGTAGAGGGCGGTTGCGTCCGGCATCACGGCTTACGCCGGAATACTTAGAAAATCCATTCGACGTAGCCCGACACGAGAGAACATTTTGTGCAATCTGCCCTCTCAGCTTAGACTAAGTACCTTTTAACACCCGAACCATACTTTAATAAACCGCTCATACAAGACGCTTTTTGATTTTATTAAATCCCCGATATGTGATATGATAAACTTAATAACTGCCATAAAACCGACAACAGGGAGGTACTTTCATGAAGAAAACATCAGCCAAAAAACAGACCGGCCATTCAATTGATACTGCCGGACAAATCACCGCAGATGACAAAATCTTTCAAGAGAGACTACAGCGACACCACGATGAACTGCGATGGCTGTATATGGAGTTGTATGATAACAGTTCCATGTTCGCAGAGCTGTGCGACACCATGCGGCAGTTTTATTTGCAGAGAAATCAGGAACTGAAGACCCGGGACATCAATCGAGAGACAGATCAGGAATGGTACAAACAGAATGATATGCTGGGCATGATGTTCTACATAGACAATTTCGCCGGAAATATGAAGGGTGTAGAATCCAAGCTGGATTATATCGAACAGTGTAATGTCAACTATATTCATCTTATGCCTTTCCTCGACACCCCTAAGGGACGCTCCGACGGCGGCTACGCCGTTTCAGACTTCCGTAAAGTACAGCCGAAGCTGGGGACGATGGAGGATCTGGACAGCCTGACGTCCGCCTGTCACCGGAAAGGAATCAATGTCTGCATGGATTTTGTCATGAACCACACATCAGAGGATCATGAGTGGGCAAAGAAGGCCAGACAGGGAATCGGGGAATATATGAGCCGCTACTTCTTCTATGACACGACGGAAGAAACCGACATGTATGAGAGAACCGTGCCGCAGGTATTCCCAACCACCGCCCCGGGAAATTTCACATGGCTTGCGGATACCGGCAAATATGTGATGACTTCCTTCTATCCTTATCAGTGGGATCTAAATTATAAAAATCCCCGGGTATTTAACGAGATGATGTACAATTTCCTGTATCTGGCAAACAGAGGGATTGATATTATCCGTATAGACGCCGTGCCTTATATCTGGAAGGAGTTAAACACATCCTGCCGTAATCTTTCGCAGGTTCACACTATTGTGCGTATGATGCGCATGATCGGTGAAATCGTCTGCCCCGGCATTCTGTTGTTAGGTGAGGTGGTCATGGAGCCGGAGAAAGTAACTCCTTATTTCGGCACCGTGGAGAAGCCGGAATGCCATATGCTCTACAATGTCACTACTATGGCTACAACCTGGCATACCGTAGCTACAAGAGATGTCCGGCTGCTGAAAAGACAGCTTGATATCGTCAATGCATTGCCAAAGGACTATACATTTCTGAATTATCTCCGCTGCCACGACGACATCGGATGGGGACTGGATTACGGCACTCTGCAGACGGAAGGATTTGGAGAAAGGAGTCACAAGCAATATCTGAATGACTACTTTCAGGGCTATACCGGGAACAGCAACAGCCGCGGTGAGCTCTATAATGCAGATCCGATTACCGGCGACGCACGTTTCTGCGGAACTACCGCCTCTATGTGCGGCGTTGAAAAGGCATGCGCAGAGCAGGATGAAGCGGCCATAGATCAGGCAATTCAACTCGATCTGATGCTTCACGCATATATGTTTATGCAATCGGGTATCCCTGTGCTGTACAGCGGGGATGAGATAGGACAGCTCAACGATTATACCTATAAAGAAGACCCCGATAAGGCAGCGGACTCCCGCTATATTCACCGCGGCACGATGAATTGGAAACTTGCCGCTAATATACAGGATACGAACACCGTACAGGGCAGAATTTTTCAAGGATTAAAGCAATTAGAGCAGATCCGTAAAGCGGAAAAGGTATTTGTCTCCAATGCAGATACATGGACGATTGAAACAAGCGACCAATCCGTCTTGTGCATCGGCAGATATTTCGACAACGAAACATTGATTGGTGTATTTAATTTCAGCGAATTTGATAAAACAGTGAACTTAGAAGCTCCGGACGATAATTACGTGGACCTGCTCGCAGGAACCGTAACGAAACTGGGGGATGTCAGTCTACCCGCTTACGGCTTCTATTATTTCAAGAAAAAATAAATGCCAGCACAAAAGCCGTCACAGAAATGTGGCGGCTTTTTATAATTATTGTCATATTTCAAATTTGCGAAGCGAAACTCGCAATTGAGCGAAGCTCAATTTTTTTACAGTCTCTTGAGCAGTTCCTCTCTCTGCGCCTCATAACCCGGCTTTCCGAGAAGAGCAAACATGTTCTTCTTATAGCTCTCCACACCAGGCTGGTTAAACGGATTCACACCCAGAAGGTAACCGCTGACACCGCAGGCAAATTCAAAGAAGTAGAACAATTCACCAAGATAGAACTCATTTACCTCGGGAACATTGATCATGAAGTTGGGAACCTGTCCGTCCGTATGTGCCAGGATCGTGCCGTTCATAGCGCTCTTGTTGACGAAATCAACATTCTTACCTGCCAGATAATTCAGACCATCCAAATCTACCGGCTCCTCACCGATGATAATCTCTTCTCTGCTCGTCTCGATATTGAGGACTGTCTCAAACATCGTTCTGGCACCGTCCTGAATGAACTGTCCCATGGAATGTAAATCCGTTGTAAGATCTACACTTGCCGGGAAAATACCTTTCTGATCTTTACCCTCGGACTCGCCGTAGAGCTGTTTCCACCACTCGGACACATAGTGCGCACTGGGTTCATAGTTAGCAAGAATCTCGATGCCTTTACCCTTTCTGAGCAGAATATTACGAAGGGCAGCATATTTTACCGCATCATTCTCCTCAAAAGGAGCGTTAAGCGCCATCTTCCTGCCTTCCGCCGCACCTTCCATCAACTTATCGATATCTGCGCCGGACACCGCAATCGGAAGCAATCCTACAGCTGTCAGCACGGAGAAACGACCGCCTACATCATCCGGTACAACAAAGCTCTCATATCCTTCTTCATTAGCAAGATTCTTAAGTGATCCTCTCGCCTTATCGGTAGTAGCATAGATTCTCTTTGCCGCGCCGTCTTTACCGTATTTCTTCTCAGCCATCTCTTTAAATACGCGGAACGCAATCGCCGGTTCCGTAGTTGTGCCGGATTTGGAGATCATGTTAATGGAGAAGTCCCTGTCACCGATCACATCAATCAGATGTTTGATATAAGTAGAGCTGATAGAGTTGCCTACAAAATAAATTTCCGGCGTCTTTCTGATGGATTTATCCACTACATTGTAAAAGCTGTGACGCAGGAATTCGATCGCCGCTCTCGCTCCCAGATAGGAACCGCCGATACCGATCACGACAAGTACCTCGGAATCATTCTGAATCTTAGCAGCCGCCTGTTTGATCCGCGCAAACTCTTCCTTATCATAATCAACCGGCAGGTCGATCCATCCAAGGAAATCATTCCCTGCTCCGGTCTTGCTCACCAGCAGCTCTTTCGCATCGAGTGCCAGCTTCTTCATGGACTCTACTTCATTGTCCCCGATAAAAGATGCCGCCTTAGAATAGTCAAATGTAACTTTACTCATTTTGTCCTCCATTCCGAAACGTCTGACTGCCATTCGCAACCCGACGATCCAATTTGTCTTCTATCTGCCACTACACATTAGTGTAACATTGCATACATGGTTTTTCAAGATTTTACTTTTTTGCCACTATCTGCCTGCACGGTTGCTAAAGCCGTCCTACTGTTTCTGATTAACCGCATCCTCAATCAATCCGATGATCGTTCCGATCGCATCCCGCTGATTGCTCTTCGTCATTGCTTCGATATAACTGAATCTGTTAAAATACAGTTCCTGTATCTTCTCCAACAGCAATTTGTTCGTCAGATCATCTTCATCAATCACGATACTGAACCCCTGCGACTCAAAAGATTCCGCATTTAAAATCTGATCCCCTCTGCTGCTGGTCGCCGGAAGCGGAATCAGAATATTCGGCTTGCGAAGCGCCAACAGCTCACTGATCGCGTTCGCACCGGCTCTGGAGATGACCAGATCCGCCATGGCAAAGATATCCTTCATCTCGGAACGGATATACTCGAACTGTTTATATCCGGGCGTAGTGAGAAGCAGGTTATCCATCTTCTCCTTCCCGCACAAATGTACCACCTGAAAGTCTTTCAACAGCTCCGGAAGCACGTCTCTGACTGCCTGATTCACCGCCGCGGACCCCAGACTGCCGCCCACTACCATGATGACCGGTTTAGAGGCATCGAAACCGCACAGGCGGTAGCCGGCTTCCTTATTACCCATGGTAAGTTCCTTTCTGATCGGAGAACCTGTCAGAACCGCCTTACTCTCCGGCAGCATACGAAATGTCTCAGGAAAATTACAACATACCTTCTTCGCCACCGGAATGCATAATTTATTGGCGAGACCGGGCGTCATATCCGATTCATGTATGATGCACGGAATGCCAAGCGATGCCGCCGCACGCACTACCGGTACGCTGACAAAACCACCTTTGGAAAAGACTACATCCGGCTTTATCTCTTTGAGATACTTCCTTGCCTCGGACACTCCCTTAAGCACGCGAAACGGGTCCGAAAAATTCTTAGGATCGAAATATCTTCTGAATTTACCTGTGGCAATACCGAAATATGGAATATTAAAGTCTTCCATTAAC
Source organism: Lachnospiraceae bacterium (assembly GCA_014804655.1). Classification (GTDB taxonomy): domain Bacteria; phylum Bacillota; class Clostridia; order Lachnospirales; family Lachnospiraceae; genus UBA3282. The sequence goes on from JAAUZK010000012.1 coordinate 118,053, forward strand.
TTCTTCTCAATACCGTCATAGGAACCCATATAGGCTATCTCGTACTGCAGCTCCCGCAGCTTCGGAATGAGCGCCATATTAGGGGTTACATGTCCGGCGGTTCCGCCGCCGGTAAGTACGATCTTCTTACTCATTATGGAAGAAACCTCCTCAATTATCTAGGATTTCCTGTAGCGCACATGCCAGTTGGTCAGGGCAGGAAGTGTTTTTAAATCCGCACTTAATACCACGCAGTCTCTCGATTGCATCCTCAATCTTCATTCCCGACACCAATCTGGAAATGCCCTGCAGATTGCCGTTACATCCTCCCGTGAATTCAACAGACTTAATCACGCCATCTTCTACCTCCAGGTCAATCGCCTTAGAGCATACTCCCTGTGGATGATAAACCATTGCTATTCCCTCCAGTTTACGATATTTTATTTTGCCCGAATATATTCTTTTTACACAATATTAGATATTGTAGCATATTTTTCTATTTCTTTCCAGTACCGCGGCCGGTTCGCACCCCTATATTTTGCCGGACCATGTATGAAAAGAACATATCATGCACTAATTTGACGACACTTTACGGCTTTTATAGCCGGAACTATCTAATATAATATAGGTATGCGGATTATATTTATCATATTTAGGGAGGATATGGCGAATCATGCTTGCAATTTTTTTTCAACATAAGAATTTCATGATCGGGATTCTGGCACTGCTGTTTGCTAGCATCATATGCCAGATCGTGATGGGAGTGATATATCACCGCCTGATCTGGGAAACGGAACATATGTCCACAACCACGAACAAATCTTTGCAACAGCTCAAGCTCAAGTTCTCCGGATACAGCAAGATCAATGAGAAAGTTGCCAATGTTCCTGTTTTCGTAGACAAATTTATAAGCCATGTCAAGATCGGCGCCATACCCTTATCTATGCTCAAACACTTGTCGGGACAGCTTATGCTGCTTTCCGTTCTTGTCGCAGGCATAGGTGCCTGCCTCGGCATTATACATAATGAGAATTTCTTTAGTATCGTACCTTTCTATGTTGTGAGTTTTCTGGGATTATATTGCTATTTCGCGGTTTCCTCTCTCATTGATATACCCGGTAAGATCAATATCCTTCGGATCAATCTGGTGGATTATCTGGAAAACCATCTGGCAAATCGTCTGGAACAGACGGAGCTGGACATGCAGATGATCAGTCCGCGCGGACAAGATACCCCGGATACACACCAGACGGCCGCCGGGACAGAGATACAGAATAACTCCGCCGCACCGAGCCCGGTTCCGGAATCTGACGGGCAGAATAAACCAAACGACCCAGAAGCCGCCTATGCGTCAGAGGGCACAGACATCCCCGGCGTTTCCGATGCAGAGCTTAAGGAGTTGGAAATGCTACTACAGGAAATTGCCGCTACCTTCACAATTTCCTGAAAGCATTTTACAAAGGTGTAGATTCTTCTCTATTTCGTATTTCCTAAAAAGATCAGCCCGACCGCACCCGGACCGGAGTGTGCGCCGATACTCGGTCCGATGGGTCTGATCTCGATATCCGTATAGCCGAATCTCTCTGTGATCATATTCGCAACATATCTTGCATCCATTTCACAGTCCCCGTGAACAATACCGATAAACACCTGCTTATCCTTATATTCCCCCAGCCGTTCTTCCATATTATCCACAAGTGTCATGAGCGACTTCTTCCGTCCCCGCACCTTATCTAAGGCTACCAATCTGCCCTCTTTGTCAAAATATAGAATAGGCTTAATATTGATTACCGTACCGAGGATCGCGGAAGACCTGGATAAACGCCCGCCACGATATAAGAAATTGAGATCATCCACCGTAAACTGTATGTTCAGATGAGGACTGTTCTCTCGTACCCACGCCGCCGTCTCTTCCAGTGAACTGCCAGCCTGCTTCATCTCGATCGCCTTGCGGATCATAATACCTTCACCCAAAGATGCCGACAGAGTATCGATCACGATGATATTCATTCCCGTATATTTTTCCATGATCTCATCCGCACCATTCACAATATTATTATAGGCGCTGCTGAGCGCGGAAGAAAAACTAATATGCAGAATATCTTTATCTTGTTGTGCATATTCCTTAAAACGTTCCCTGATTACCTCCGGATTGCTGGCCATAGTGGCCGCCTTCTTTCCCTCGCGCATGGCATCATAGAATTCCTTGACACTCAGTTCTTTATCATCTCCGTACATCTCATCTTCTATCGTATAATAATGCGGAATCACACCCACTCCATGCTTTTCCAGATAAGCCGGGGCCATATCACAGTTACTGTCCGTTGTAATTACAAATTCTCGCATAATATCCATCCTTCTGTCATAATTTTAATCTCTTTGGCAGTCAGCCTCAGTTCTTTTCAAGTTTAACACAAGTTTATCAAGATAACGAGCAAAATAATTCGGACAGGATGAACTTCTGTGGAATCCCGTTCACCCTGCCCGAATCATTCGGCATATACTGCTATCTGCCGTCATTATTATTTTTACACTGATATACTGCCTATAACCGGCTTATCATTACTCGGATTTCTTCTTCCGTTTGCCGATCACAACTCCGCCGCCTATAATCAGAGCCGCTGCAATACATGCAATCAACGCAGTTACGAAACTGTTACTTCCCCCCGTGCTTTCTTCGGCTGTGGTATCTGCCGGCGCCTCATCCTGCGCATCGGTATCCTCATCTGCCACTGCTGCCGCACCGCTCTCTCTTACAAGCACCATCGCTGAAATCGGCTCCACCGTAGCACTGCCTGTAATCGTATCAAGGACTGCCGTACCCGCATTCTCACCGTTAATATAAACATTCCAGCTTCCTTCCGGAAGAGTCACTGTGGTTCCCGCCTCGTTAGCATTAAAGATTACAAACAGCTCATCTGCCGTTTCTCCGTTTATACCGCCCTGAATATCGAAAGCAACCACATTGGCATCCAGCCCTGCCACCGGTGCAACTGTTGCCGCCACGTCTTCCGCCGTTGTAAGACGCAGCGCGCCGTGTGCCTTACGGAATGCGATCAGACCTTTATAATACTCGAAGACCCGTGCATAACTTTCGTCTTCCAGATCACTCCATTTCAGACAGTTGATTTCATCCCCGGAGGAATAACTGTTGGAATCAAAAGTACCGTCCGCACGCTGTTTGGTACGCAGCATCTCCTCGCCTGCCTGCATAAACGGAGTACCCTGCGCAGTCATGTATACTGCTGCCGCCAGATTATTCATCTTGATCAGATCTTCTCTGCTTGCCTCAGGTCTTGCGGTCTGTAGATGATCGAACAAAGTCAGATTATCATGACAGGAAGCATAATTGATCGTCTGGGACGGACTGCCGCACCATGCATCCGCGCCCATGAAGCAGTTCGTGATCGTCTCTTCCATATCCGGCTTACCGGATGCATACCCTTTATCCAGATCATCAAATACACTGCCTTTCAGGCCGTCACGGATCGTATCGTTAAAGTATGCAAACTCAGGTGTATAAGAAGAGTTAAGCTGAGTCGCCATTGTATAACCTTCTTTTGTCACGGAAGTGCTCATCGTCCAGCCTTCCCCATAAAAAATCACGTTCGGATGATCCTTGTGAACCTCCTCGATAATCTCATTAACCGTCTCCGTATCCAGAAGTCCTACCAAGTCAAAACGGAATCCGTCAATATGATATTCATCCGCCCAATAGCAGACAGAATCCACAATATATTTCTTTACCATGGAACGCTCGGATGCCGTGTCATTGCCGCAGCCTGATCCGTTAGAATATCCGCCGCCCTCATCGACACGCGAGAAATAATCCGGCACGATCCTGTTGAAACAGAAGTCTGTAACATTATATACATGATTGTATACGACATCCATTACTACACTGATATCATTGTCATGCAGCGCCTTCACTGCCTGCTTTAACTCTTTGACACGAACCTCACCGTTGGAAGCGTCCGTAGAGTAAGATCCTTCCGGCACATTGTAATTGACCGGATCATAACCCCAGTTAAACAGATTCGTCAATGTACGCTTCTCGTCTACCGAACCGAAATCATAGATCGGCAGAAGGTGCAGATGAGTCACTCCCAGCTCTTTGATATGATCCAATCCGGTGGATATTCCTGACTCCGTCTTTGTTCCTGTCTCTGTCAATCCGAGGAATTTACCTTCATTCTCGATTCCAGAATCCGCACCCACGGAAAGGTCCCGCACATGCAGTTCATAGATAATCGCGTCGTTAATTCCTTTACCCGCATTGGGATCTGTATCGCTGTCCCATCCTTCCGGATCTGTATCGTCCAGATTAAGGATCATGGCACGTTCACCGTTAATTCCGGTCGTGCGCGCATAAGGATCACATGCCTCTCTGCTTACGCCGTCTATCGTAACATAATAAGTATAATAGACTCCTCTTAAATCACCGTCTTTTGTTGTGACCCATGTACCGTTCACATCCGGCGTCATCTCGATCTCTTCCGTCATATCCTTAGAATAACCCGTACCGGATTCATAGAGTCGTAATGATACGGATTCCGCTGTCGGTGCCCAAACACGGAACGCCGTCTGTGACTCACTCCACGTCGCTCCCAGATCATCCCCTGTGTATGTATACTCCGCCTCAAACTCCGATGTGGAATAGATACTCGGAATATATATATCATATGCCGTTTCTTCGAAAGTAATCGTATAGCTCTTAGACGCATCCAGATTGTCCGCCAATACTACGGTGTACACACCATCCGTACCGCCTGTTACTTCCGTAACGGCAATTTCACCTTCCTTATCCGCAACAGAGAAAACACCGTTCGGATCACCCTCGATCTCGCCCGTCATTGTGACTTTGATCGTGCCGTCATTATTATAAGTCGCCGTTCTTAATCTTACTCCTGTCACCACATCATCTCCGTATTCTTTCGTATAACCTTCTATACCCGATTCCACATAAATATGTACGGTACCCGATATCACCTCAGATATATCGATAAACTGGTCACCGTCAAAATCTTTCAGCCAATCCTGGGTACGAATGATAAATCCAACGCTTGTTATTCCGGGGGTAACTTCTTTCGTCGCCACCATGTCGCCGTCTTCTTCCTGAAAAGGAATACCTTCGCCCGCGCCGCCGCCTTCTTCCCAGAACCATACATCCCAGCCGTCATATGCATCATCACCTCTGTGATAGTGCAACTTTACGGTTGTGCCTTCCGCCGCGTGAACCGTCATCCCATCGAACAACGCTGTCATAAACGGCGTGATCAGCAGAATTACTGCCATGAAAAATGCGCTTACTCTTCTTCTCATTAGGAACCTCCTTCTCTACATAATTGTCCATCTTACATTTCGTATACATTTTTCGCACTGAATTTTATAGATATCATTTGCGAAACTTTACGAAATTTTCTTTATTATATCATATCCCTGGTAAAATGAGAAGAACTAACTTACATCAAACCGCAAAAATTTAAAAAAGCCAATCAACCGGCATCGAATAGAAGAAGCACTCTTATTCCAGAATCTCTTTTTCCAGAACATACAGTGCCCGCTCGTTTTCCTCCTGACAGTAGGCGATGATCTCGTCCTCGCCTTTATCGGCAACGATCGTGGTATCGGCGCCCAACTGCACGAAACAGACATAATTCTCTATTGTCTCCATGCGGGAAGCTTGCGCCTTACACAAATTCTGGGGATAGTTATTGTTCTCCTCAATTATCTTTTCACGATATCTCTCCAATGCCGCCTCGACCGCTCCCACCTCTGTCTCCTTGGCATGAATGATGATCATCGTGTCAATATGAGAATCCATAACCTGCTTTTCAGCCAGAAAGTCCACATACATGTCTTCCGTAATTCCGATATTCTTCTCCAGTTCCTCTTTAGTCAGATCCACTTCCGGCCAATACTGATCACCCATCAGTTCCTTGACACTGTCTTTTAATTGTGTCAAAGTCACAAACTTTTCCTTATCCTGAAAGGGAAAATTACTTGCCTGCAGATCGTCGCTGATCATCTGCATTTCAAAAGCCTGACCGTTGCCTACCAGTTCATCTTCCGGCAACTCATTACTGCACCCTGTTGTAACACACAATGCTGTGAGTAAAATAGTTATAACCATTCTTCTCCTATTTTTTTTCATTTCTGTCTGGTTCCTTCCATCTTAGTTAATCTTCTTTATTGTTTCTGTCCCCTCTATTTGATATACTGTATTTATCCTTTCGACTGTTTATATATGCCAAATAGGATGTATACTATACTAGCGTGCTGCCGCCTGCCAAAGAGAACTCTGCAGTAACTAGTTTCTGCCTTTATTAGAAAAATATGTATTTTTACAGTAAATGTAGCAAAAGGATTTCATAACCATATGTTATTTAACTCGTATATTTTTATCTTCATATTTCTACCGCTGACGCTTTTGGGCTGGTATGGACTGAATTACTATAAGAAATACACTCTTGCAAATGTATTTCTGGCGGGAATGTCCCTCTGGTTCTATGGTTATTTTAATGTCAGTTATCTGGCGATCATACTGTGCAGTATAGGGTTAAACTACCTGTTAAGCTATCTTCTGACACGGATTCCTACAGACCCCTCCGGTGCGGACAGCGTGCAACAAACCGTATCGACACACCGTATATGGAATCGCGTCGGTCTGATTGCAGGAATCATCCTTAATCTTGGTATTCTCTTTTACTTTAAGTATTATGATTTTTTTATCGAAAATATTAATCATGCTTTTCACACGGATTTCACGCTGAAGCATATCCTGCTGCCGCTTGGGATCAGTTTCTTTACCTTCCAGCAGCTATCCTTTATTATTGACAGGGCGCTGGGAAAGTGCGAACACTATTCCCTGATTAATTACATTACTTTCGTCACCTTTTTTCCACAGTTGATCGCGGGTCCGATTGTTCTTTATAAAGAAATGATACCGCAGTTTGAGGATACCTCCGGGCGCAGCTTTAACGCAGCTTCTTTTTCCCGCGGTATCTATCTGTTTGTGCTTGGGCTTGCCAAGAAGGTACTGTTGGCGGACACCTTTGCGCTGGCAGCTAACTATGGATTTGCACAGACCTTCTCCTTGGACAGCATCTCCACGGTAGCGGTGATCTTGTCCTACACGTTCGAACTGTACTTTGACTTCAGCGGCTATTCCGATATGGCGATCGGACTTGGCAGGATGTTCAATATTGAACTGCCTGTTAATTTCGATTCACCCTATCGCGCGTGCACTATTAAGGAATTCTGGCAAAGATGGCATATCACCCTTTCCCGCTTCTTCATCACCTACGTGTATATTCCACTGGGCGGCAGCAGGAAGGGAAGAGTGCGCATGCTCGTCAACACCTTTATCATCTTCCTCTTAAGCGGACTGTGGCACGGGGCTGCCTGGACTTATGTGGCATGGGGCGCTATACACGGACTGCTGGTTGTCTGGGACAATCTGGGGATTATCGGTATTAAAGGACGGGACGAAAAGAGACCGGCACTTTTCCATATCCCCGCATGGCTGGGCTGGATCTTCACTTTTGCCTTATTTAATATGTCGCTCTTCTTCTTCCGAAGTGGAAGCATGATTGCGGCGATTCAACTATTCAGGAACCTTTTCTCCGGAAGTTTTACGGGTAAAATTTATGAGGTCGCGGCACAGTTAGATGTCTCCGAGATGTATGTGATCAGACAGGCCGTGGATATGGTAGCGCCGAACATGGCAAACTACCTGTATCTGATTTTTATGTTCTTGCTGTTTGCACTGGCATTTTATCTGGTATTCAAACCCAATGCCTATGAACGATCCATGCGTGGAGAACTGACTTCAAAGAGATGTTGGATCATTTGTATTCTGTTAATATGGTGTATTGTATCTTTGTCGCAGGTGAGTACATTCTTATATTTCAATTTTTAGTAATCGCTCGGTCATTCGCAGATGATATTATTAAGTTAAACCGAATGTACTTGACATTATGTATGGCATTTTTTTGTTTACATGGAGCTGAGTCTATAGGAAGGTATAAAACATATGGATACGGATAAGAAATTTATTAAATCTTTTTTCATACGGATGAGTATTCTTCTGGCAGCAGTCATTGCTGTAGTGGTAATCTTTGATCCTTTTTACCAATATCACAAACCGCTGCCGGGTCTGAAGGCGGTACTGACCGACAAGGAATATCAGTGTATCGGCACACTGCGCACCTTCGATTATGATGCGCTGATCGTGGGATCTTCGGTCTGTGAAAATTATAACAATTACTGGTTTGATGGGGGATTCGGCTGCAACACGATCAAGGCGATCCGCTCTTACGGAGCTACTGCGGATTTGTGTTATTTGTTAGACAATGCCTATGAAGGACATGACCTGAAATATGTTTTCTACAATATTGATCCCTCTTCCCTGTCGGCAGGCACAGAACCCACCTACGTGTCTACAGGCTGCCCGATGTATCTGTATGACAAGAATCCTTTTAACGATTATTCCTATGTGCTCAACAAAGACGTGTTAATGGAAAAGCTTCCTTATATGCTGGCCTATTCCTTTATCGGCGATTACGATGAAGGCGATTCCTACAACTGGGCACAATGGAAATATTTCGGACAGGATATGGCGATGGGCTTGTATACCCGTCTTCCCTCTGTCAAAAATATGCAGCCGGAAACCGCAAACACTACGGAGCTTACTGGTAATATTGCACTTCTCACCGCACAGGTAGAGGCGCATCCGGAGACTACATTTAAGTTCTTCTTCTCCCCTTACTCTATGCTCTGGTGGGATAACGCATACCGCAGCGGCGAGAGAGACGCCGTGATCTATAACGAGAAACAGACGATAAAGACACTCTTGCAATATGATAATGTGGAGATTTACTTTTATCAGGATGATCGGGAGATTATTACGAATCTGGACAATTATATGGATATGATCCATTTTTCTAAGGATATCAACTATTATGTCTATGATAAGCTGGCAAAAGGGGAAGAGCGGCTGACGATAGATAATTATGAGGCGCGGTTGGATGGGATGTATGAATTGTCGCAGGAGATTGTGGAGGAGTGGATTATGGAGTATTATGAGTAAATAATTTAGGCTGTGAGAGCAGCTTACACGATCTATGTGTGTCCATGCGGGCTATGAAAAATGGATTTTCTCCGCAAAGCATGGACACACATAGATCGTGTAAGCTGCCTGGCCGGACATTAATAATAAAGTATACTAAGGTTAAAAAACAATAATTTTCATGACGCTTTGTAACTTGAACGAAGTGAAAGGAATAGCTATAAAAATCTGGTAAATATAAAAAACTAAAGACGTGAAAGGAATGGATGTTATGAAATTTATATCTTGGAATGTGAACGGATTAAGGGCTTGTGTCGGTAAGGGATTTCTGGATTTTGTGAGGGCAGAGGGTGCGGATATCTTCTGTGTACAGGAAACGAAACTGCAGGAGGGGCAGATTGACCTGGATCTTCCCGGTTATCATCAATATTGGAATTATGCGGAGAAGAAGGGGTATTCGGGAACTGCTGTTTTTACTAAGGAGGAACCTCTTACAGTTTCCTATGGGATCGGCATGGAAGAGCACGACCATGAAGGACGTGTGATTACATTGGAATATCCGGATTTTTATTTTATTACCGTGTATACACCTAACTCTCAGAATGAATTGGCACGACTGGACTACCGTATGCAGTGGGAGGAAGACTTTTTATCTTATCTGAAAAAACTGGAGGAAAAGAAGCCTGTAATCTTCTGCGGCGATCTGAATGTGGCACATAAAGAGATTGATCTGAAAAATCCGAAAACGAACCGCATGAATGCCGGTTTTACGGATGAAGAACGAGCAAAATTCACGACTCTGACAGAAGCGGGATTTATCGACACTTTCCGATATTTTTATCCGGACTTAGAGGGCGCTTACTCATGGTGGTCGTATCGTTTCAGCGCCAGAGCCAAGAATGCCGGATGGCGTATCGACTATTTTCTTGTATCGGAGTCCCTGAAAGACAGATTACAGGATGCACTGATCTACAAGGATGTTATGGGTTCCGATCACTGTCCCGTGGGGTTGATGATCGATTGATAAAAATTGTGATTGTCGGCACACTGTGCCGACAATCTCTCTGCTTTCTCTCATAACTTTCCCAAACATTAATATCTGCATCTATGTTGTTAGTAAGCGATAGACACGGCTTCTTCCCAGAAGATACCTGGCCCCTTTATTCTCCACGATGATATAGGCATCTTTCGGAATTTCCTCTGTCCTCACGATTTCTCCATCCTGATAGCCATATAGTTTATCGTCTACTACCCAAAGTATCTGCTCTTCGTCAAGATAACCGCCATACTGTCCCTTGGCGCTTCCTGCTCTGCCATTTTGAAGATTTCCGCCGACGGTAACATCAAACATAAAGGCTTTTCTTGCGCTGTCATTCATCATTACGAAAGGCTTCTCCAAAACTGCTTCTTTTAAGGATAGACTTCTGGCAAGGTCAATGCAGCCTTCCAGTGCCGTCTTCCCGTCCGGCGCAAGATAATATTCAATAATCGGTTTCTCCGCAATTTCCTTCATCATGCCATAATAATCCAAATGCGCAGGTCTGAATACTCTCTCCGGTCTGCACTCATCTGCCGGCAATTTCTTTAACTCAACCATGGAATCATAAGGATTTTCAAGGGAAACCGCATATGCCTTCTCACCTCTTTTGTAAAACCATGAGAAGAATGGATGGAAATTGCTGGTATCATGTTTGGCAAAGGGTTGACCGGGTACTGTCTTTTTCAGTTCGGAATAATCTACCGCCACTAACAGGTGCCCTTCGGTATCCACTGCCAACGCAGACGGCATAAAATGAATATCTAAGAAAAGTCTGGTTTTCTTTTCCTTTCTGTCATATTTATAGATTTTCTTTCTGATCTTGTCACACCAATACAGATTCCCATCTTCGTCAAAAGCAGCTCCTTGTGCAAAAACACAATTCTCCCCTATTATTTCATAGTTTCCTTCCTTTTGTGCCAATTTTGTTTCCTTTTGCCCGCCTTTGATATAGAGTCTGGCATATTCAGGAGATTTTGCGTAAAATCCGGTCGTCTCATCCCGCAAAGTAAGAGTAAACACATACTGCATCTGCGCCTTATTGTGCACGTTAAGCAGACTGACATCCTCACAATCCCATAGCCTTATCCCGACTTCATACGGTCTGTCCACTGCAATCACCCTGAACATAAACAAATTGGCAAACAGTATGTTCTCACACAGAACCAGTTCTATCGGCAGACATTCCATTCCTTCCGCTTTTTCTTCTTCTGTCTGGAAGGCATAGAAACTCCAATTCTTGACCCCATTTAATTTCATCTCGCATCTGACATGATGCTCCAGTGAAATCGCGTACATTCTGCCCGGCGTATCCGTATTGGTAATGGCAATCCCTGCCTCCGCATAGGGGCTGGCGCTCCATATATCCTTGAAAATCCCGCCACCGCTGTTTGTGACCCAAAGGCTGGAATACTGATAGTCCCAGACACGATCCGGATCGTAGTCTGCTGTCCGGGTGGCATTGTAAAGATAGCCATAGGCATTGCGGCCATCCCGAAACATCAATCCATGCCCGCCTACAAACTTGACGTCATTCATATAGGAAGAAGCGTCTGCCATCCATTTGACACCGGCAGCTCTGGGATTCTTTCCTGCGGTATCAATACCTATGCCGTTAAAATAGACCGATATTCCTTCTGCTGTCTCCACCAGCGCTTTTGGCGCCCCAAAACCGGCAAATGCAGGCGTGTCATCTTCGATTACGATCTGTGTGGTAATAGGACTCAGTCCATACAGGCAACAATTTTTCCTCAAATAGACTGTGTCTGTAATCTTATAAATACCCTGCGGAAAATACAGGATATTTGCCTCTTCCACCGCCGTCTGAATGGCTTTCGTATCGTCACTCACGCCATCCCCTTTTGCTCCGTACTGTAAGACGGACACCCATTTCTCCATAGGTGGTACAGGGGGGATATCACTTTGTGGCATATCAGTAAGTTGCGCTAACGGACTTATTGTCTGTATTTCCTGATGCTTAGCCTCTCCGCTATCGTCCAGCATATAGCCGTACGCATAATCCTCCACCTCATATATAGGATATTCCGGACACAACACCCTGCCGCTATCCCCATGTTTTATAAGAACCGGCACATTTGCACAGCGAAGCCTTTTGATGTTGGTCTGCTGAATCACCGCATCTGTCTGATAACAGGTTATGGCTTCTTTATGTATGTTCTCAAAGATACAGTCTTCCAGATACAGTTTTTCCCAACTTTCCTGCACATATAAATCAAATGCTTTGGGTGTATCGGAAATCCGCAGTCTGAAACCGGTAAAACCTGTCATGCCGCTTAATATGGCTGCCTTCTTTTGTCCCTCGAACACAGAGTCTAGCAAGGCAAAGGGCCAGCCGGGAGAACACATACGGCACACAATACCATAGGCGCCGCCCGTAAAAGTGAGATCCTCCATCTCGTTTCCCACATCAAACAAGCCAGCCAACCCGTCTCCCAAGTCAAAATGACAATGGCTGACAAAACCATGCTGGGCAAAGTGTGCCCGGATGCAGATTGCGCTTGGGTTATTTTCCTCTATTCTAAAGTCAATATTGCTGATAGCGCTGTAAAATGTTGCCGCATTCGCATCTGCAGGCTCCTCTTTCTGTGTATCCTTTTCCCCAATAAACCAAAACATATACTTTGCACCGGGATATCCCGACGTAAAAGCCGTCGCCGAGTCTGCTCCCGGAGTGCCCAATTTTGCACCAAACCCTTCCGTTCCTGCCGGCAGCACAAAGACCGGTCTCTTCTTTCCGTAGCCAATCAAACGGACAGACGGCGGAATTTTAACCATATTTTTTATCCGATATTCACCTTCCGGAATATAAAGGATACCATAACTCTGCTCTGCAATCAGCCTGTCAACAGCCATCTGCAAAATATCGCTGACATCATCTTTCTTATCTACAAGCCCCGGAAATACTTCCTCTGTAAAAAATATACCTGTCGGATCCTGAAACTTTTCTTTATAAACAGATTCTTTTCCATACCACATAGTTTTCACACTCCCTGCCTTATACTATCTTTATCACTACAGAAAATCCAACGAAACCACCTTGTCCGACTTCATGAGAATATCATAAATCTCCGTGCGTTCCGTAGGCTTCTTCACATAGAGAACCATGTGCACGGAAACACCCTCCCCGGCAATTCTGGACTCACTCATATCCATGGAATCTATCACGACCCCCGCATCCTTCAGATCCTGTATGACGATATGCAGATCCCTGCTTTTCTCAAGATCAATGAACACATTACAATACCGGGAGTGCCTGGTAGCGAACCGCTCCACAAAAGGAAGCACATGCAGCGAGAACAGCATCATAACAGTAATCAGCACGCCGCCCTCGATAAATCCGATTCCCACAGCAAGTCCGATACACGCACTCGCCCAGAGCGTGGCCGCAGTCGTCAGTCCCCTGACACGATGCTTAGATATGATAATCGTACCCACACCGATAAATCCTACCCCGCTGATCACCTGCGCCGCCATACGGTTCATATTGGCCAGTCCGGGAAAGTGAATCTGTATGTACTGTTCCGTCAACATGACCAGCGTAGCGCCAAGGCAGACCACCGTAATCGTTTTGGTCCCTGCACCGCGGTGTTTCATTCCACGGTCAAGACCAACGATACCTCCTAAAATGGCCGCCACGATAATGCGAATCAATATATTCTGCATATTCCATGCTGCGAAGTCTACCGGAATCATATGTACTCTCCTGTTTTACCGTGTATATTGTTGCATAAATCCATTATTCCGGATAATCCACAATATAGTACTCATATGCATTCACTATTGTTGTCTTACCATATGTGTCTGTCCGCTTAAATCCTCTGCCATAATTGGCATGTACATGCCCATGAAAGAAAAACTTCGGTTCATATTTCTCCATCAGGGTTCGAAAAACCTCAAACCCCCGATGGGGTAAATCCTCCAGATCATTAATATGATAAGCGGGTGCGTGGGTTACAAGAATATCAAACCCTTTCCTCCTCCATAACTTATATTTCAGCTTCCGCACCCGTCTTCTCATTTTCTGTTCTGAATACTGATTGCTTGCTCCCGGTATATATTCCATGGAACCGCCCAAGCCAAGGATACGGATCCCCTCATGTACATAGATATCATCTTCAATGCAGATGCATCCTTCCGGCGGTGTCTTCTCATATCTTTCATCGTGGTTGCCCATGACATAAAGTAGCGGCACATTGCAGAGTGTGACGAAAAAAGACAGATATACCGGTGACAGATCCCCACATGAAATAATGAGGTCAATATCCTTCAGTTTATCCGGTTCATAGAAATCATACAGATATTTAGATTTCTGATCAGCAAGCACTAAGATTTTCATTAGAGCCCTCCGTTTTCATCTGACTCGTTCTTCTGATTTCCGGAATTTTTCTCCGTACCGGATTCATCTACTTTAACACCCAGAAAGTTTACAAGTGTCCGGGCTTCATCCGTCAGTTCGTCTAATTCCGGAATTTTTCCAATCACATTCTCTGCCAGCCAGTCCATGGTAATAATCTCCTCCGGTCCCAGACTCTCACCTTTCTCGCACTGTACAACGCCCCCCTGTGCATAGATCGGACCGTCAAAAGGATGGAAAGCTCCTGCGCGTATCGAACTTTTCAGAAACTCAATAAGTCTATTGGTTCCGTGAGGCATAGATTTTGAACAGATTACATCAATAACATCCGCAGACATTCCCCACCAGTAATTGACTGCCTTCTTTCCTTTCTGTGTCTCCGCCTCCGTGTTGCCGCCGCTGTAAATATTCCTAATTATTTTCTCATAAAATTTTCCCCAGTCCCAGATCGGTGTTGCAAGATTCTCAAGGGTACCGTCTTCTCTTTTCGCATAGAGACCATATGCTCTGGAAGCATTCTCCGGAGTAATCATATCGCTGTCAGATACAAAGACGATTCCTTCCTGCTTCAGTCTTTCTCTGGCATCCATTCCTTTAACCTTCGTCCATTCCAGATGAATCTGCACATAGGGATTGATCATTTTAGCCCCCAGAGCAAATGCGTTAATGTTCGCCAACGTGCCATAGATCGGATAGTCCGCCACGTATCCGAGTCTGTCGGTTCTGGACAGCGCCGCCGCAATAGCGCCCATCAGGAATTTAGACTCATACATCCTTGCATAATATGTACAAATAGAGGAATAGGACATCTTGATCGAACAGTTATATATTTTTACTTTCGGATGATGAACCGCGGAACGCACGCTCTGGTTTATCATCTGCGTGGCTGTCGTAAAGATCAGCTCACAGCCTGCCGCGATCGCCTGCTCAATGGCCTCTTCCACTTCTTCCTCCGTGTCGGCCTTGTCAAAAGCCATCGTCTCTATTTTACCGTCAAACGCCTGCTCCAGATACAATCTGCCCAGTTCGTGCGCATACGCCCAACTGGAAGTTTCCGTCGTCTTCATATAAATAAATGCTATTTTCAGAGAATCCGGAATTCCCGTCGGAAGCAATTTGTTCAGAAGAGAGGATTTTATCTGTTCAGGGGCCTGCACAAGCTCTACCTGACTGCCCTGATCGGCAAGGGTAATCTCTGTCCACATTTTCTGGAGTGAGCGGCTTATTTCCTGTTCTGTTTCATCTATAACCTTATCGTATCCGTATATTTCTACATAAATCAAAAAGGCATCGGATACATTGATATCCAATTTCTCGCCATGTGCCTTGTTGAATGCAAGCTCGAAGTTAAAGCAGGCAGAATGCAGATCCATTCTGTCATCATCACTCCAGACTTCATCCTCCTTTTTTCCCATAAGTTTTAAGAGTTTCTTATAACTTCCTTCTTTGGAAAAACAGACATCATAACTTTGTGATACCTCATAAAAATCCAAGAACTCATAATACAGACGATTTTCCTTATCATCTGATCTCTTGGGAACCAGACGGGTAACACTTGCGGAAAGGCTGTAGGTTTTCAAGTACTTCATAACACTGACACGCTTGTTGCCTTCCTGCACATAAAACTGATTCATAAATTCATAAGCGATGATCGGGTCGTTGATCCCGTCATCAATCTGATGGTTATAAAGCGATCCCCACTTCATCCCAAATTCCGAGTTCTCGGGAAGAAGCGGCATAAAATTATTGGCGAACGCATTAGACCGTCCCACCGTCTTCGTTCCTACGATCTTAGATAGCGGAATATCCATGATTCCCAGATTCTCAATTGATGCCACTTCGGTATAAGATATCATTTCATCCAGTACTGGGAGATAAGGGTATTCGCCCTTAGTAAGTGCAGACCGATAACTGCGTCGTCCCTGCTTTAACGCTGTTGCATAATCATTAGATGCCATAACAGTACCTTCCTTGTATAATAATATGTATTACAATATTTTTTATAGTTTATTCTTATCTTACCATTTCATGTCGAAATTGAAAAGGTTATATCGCACATGTTTCTATTACGAATATGCGCGATATATGAAAATGCCCCGCCGTTTACGGCAGGGCATTTTGGACTACTTATCACCATCTTTTTTCTTCTTAATGTTCCTGATAATACAGACTGCCGCGATTGCGATAAAAGCAACGGTGATAACTACTTCAAATATCTCGTACATTCCTCTTCCCTCCTTATCTTAAGCGGTTTAAACTGATCCGCTTTATTCACATGCCTTAATCCGGTTAATCAATAAAGATCTTCTACCACGTTTTCTCAAATGTCATTCCCCACTCTAACTGAAACGGGCTGTCAGAAGCCGCTTTGATTTCTTCATAAATCTCGCGCCGCTCATCACTGCTCTCCTCTGACCAATATTCATATCCTACAAAATAACTTTCCATAAGGCTATCCCACGAATCAAAGGTATTCTGGATAACTTCCGCGGTCTCCAGCGACTTATCTAAAGCCTCTTCTTCAGTATAGTATCCCGCGAGATAATAGTATCCCAAAAGTGACATTGCGCGGCTGTAATCCCATCCTGCCGCAGCGTCTGAACCATACTGTTCATATAAAGCGAACCAATCTACGTAATTCTGCGCCTCTTCCTCACTTATATCAAAGTTCTCAAGAATCAGGTCAACCCTCTCAGCTTCGGAAGCATCCGCGAGCCCGACTCCTGCCAATGTGTCCATCTCTTCTGCAAAAGAAACACGGTGTCCTTCCGTTAAAAGCCAGTCCATTGTCTCCTCCGCCGTTTCATGATCTGTAACATCCCACCACTCACTCAGAAGATTCTGAACCATACTTTTACTGTTATCATCTGCAGGCGCCCCGCCAAACAAAGTGTAATCCCAACGGTTAGCTGCTGTCAGAACAGCACATGTATTATTAAACCACTGAATCGTATCTGTACTTTCCATTGCCGATGCTTCTTCAATTTCCGGAGTATACTCCTTAAATGACCCGCATACATTATTAAAATATTCTACTTCTGCATCATTCATTTTGATAGCTACATATAAAATGCTGTAATAGGCATACTCTGTCTCACCATACAGAATACGTCCATTGCCACTGATATCTTCAATGGTTACTGTACAGCTATAGGTTTCCGTCACATCCATGCCCGGAACAGACGGATTATCAATCAATGTCATTTCTGACATCGGATAGGAAGCGTTTATCATATCTTTCCAATTATCCATGTCAATAACATTTGCACCATAAATATTTTTTGCCATCTGCATGACCATAACCGCCTCAGAATTATCTTCGCTGGCTGCAGCAATCCAGCCCTCGGCCCCGGTTCCTATATCTTCCTGCTTCCACTTCTCATCCAACTGAATACTTACGGTCTCATCCTCAGAAGTAAATTCCTTCATAACTACCTCTTTGTTACCACATCCTGCAAGCACCAATGCAAGCATTATGACAGCCGCTATTACGTTTCTTGTTATCCTTTTCATAAATACACCTTTTCCTTTCCTATTGAGTTTTATTTATAATCCTTCACTAATTGCTTATTCTTCCTCTAATTCCGTGATAACCACCACAGAATCCCGAAGCACATTGTCGTTTTCGATCGGATTGCCTGCACAAATCACTTTCTGAAGCGATGGCAGCTCTGCAAGCGGTTTCAGATCCGTAATATAATTCTCTGAAATATCCAAAATTTCCAAAGAAGACATTCCTGCCGCAAAGTTAAGATCCGTCAATTCGTCTTCACTCAAATACAATTCCTTAAGTTCCGGAAATTTCTTAAGAAAATCCATATGTTCATCCAATGCTACATAATCCCAGCCTCCGATTAATGCTCCGTTAAAGCGCTCAACCCGCGTATTTGTAATCAACTGAGTATTATTCATATGCAAAATTTCCAACGTGGTATTTTCAGTAATAGCATCAAAATCTAGCTCACAGTACATACTACTGATATCTAATTCCTTAAGGTTTGGCATTCGGAAAACTCCCGATATATCGTCATAACATATTGAACCTTGAATATCCAAAATTTCCAACGTTTGAAACGATTCTATATCAGCAATCTTTACCTCATTTGACGCATTATGGTCATAGGAAAGTTTCTTTAATGAAGTTAGATTTGACAAATCTGCTCCTTCCGGCAAATCACAATAAATTAAATTAAGCTCTGTCAAATTAGTCATGTTCTCGATAAAGGAACAGTCTTCAAAACCATCAAGCGTCAGCTTTCTTAATTCTGTCAGATTATCTAATTCCGGTTCGGGACAGCCGTAAGGTATTTCCAAAGAAAGCTCCTGCAAATTTATCAGCTCCGACACGGCACTCACCTCTTTTAATTCCATACATCTGGAAATTGAAAAACACCTTAGTGTCTCGCACTCCTCTAATCCGTAGAGAGCGCTAAGCTCTCCACATTCTATTTTCAATGTATCCAGATGTTTCAGGCTACTGACAAATTTAATGGACTTTAGTCCATCTGCACGCAAAGACAGCTTTTCCAAATCCTGAAGTTTCCCAAGAACTGCAAAATCTGTCAAATTTGCATCACTTTTCAAAAAAAGATTTTTCAAATGCCTTACATGTATCAACGCATCAATATTGTCAGGCTCACAATAAGAAATGTACAGCGTCTCTAAATTTTCAAATGCTTCGATCCCGTTCAAATTTTTTAAATTGCCATTTAATCCTAATTCTCTGACCAATCCCGGATCATCCAGCATGTTCGCAGCTTGTGCCGGATTCGCAAAATAAGCGCTGACACTCTCCAATGGAAGCCCTCTAATATCTTCTGCGTCAACCACAGCGCTTACATCCAGTTTTTTCAGATTGGAAAATCGAGACAGACCGCGTAAACTGATACCCTCCTCAACATAAAAGGTCATCCACACAACGCCATCTCCGGAATCATCCTCTGCATCCGTTTCAAAACCTTTGATTACATTATCCGTCGGTGGTTCAAAACTGTATCCAATCTCCCACCATTCCCGATCGTGCTTTATAATAAGCTGCTGCATCTTTGCCAGCTCACTTTCAGGGACATCTTTTGCCGGACGTTTATACACACTTGAAACAAACTCTTCCATTACGCCGGTAAAATCAACAACTTCTTGCGTTTGATCTGTCTGTTCCACATTTGGAGCGGTGAAGGTCTCTTTCGCTGTCTCTTCCTCATTTTTTGTTTCATCTATTAATGGCGCTAAATTTTTCTTATAAGATGCTCGTAGCTGCTTATAGTTATTCACGACATCTACCAGCGCAATTATCGAAACCAGAATAATTCCCAGCGCAATGCCTATTTGCTTTCCACGAGTCTTCTCTTCCTTTTTACGCTTTTTTTGCTCTATAGGAATCGGGATTTTAGTTTCTTGTTGAGCCATCGTGAACTCTGCATTCCGGCTTGCGATTTCTCTTATTCCGTTTCGTGTGTCATCGCCAAAAATCTTGTTAACTCCATAAATCAGATCCTGTACAAATCCCAGTCTCGACATATCCAGTGCCTGTAAATGGGAAAATTCTTTCGGCAAATCATAAGGATCCATATCACGATATGCCGGAATTAATACTTTTTTCTCCCCATGTTTAATCAGAGAAAGATACCTGCTCCATTCATTTTTAACCCAGGCGGCCTGAATATTTTCCGGCGAAGTTCCGACAACGATCATAGCTCTGGCAGAGTGGAGCGCAGCAAAAATATATGGTTCATAGGCTGCTCCCGGTTTATCCTGCAGTGTAATCCTGGCAAAAAATACCTTGAAATTATTGCGTATCAGTTGATAATATAGTTCGTCAGCCAGTACACTGTCTCTTGTCCTGTTTCCATTTTCATCCGTTTCCTTACAGCAGATAAAAATATCATAAGGCGTTTCTCTCTGTGATACCTGAAGAATGCCTCTTTGAATCGTATCTATAACTCTCGCTTCTTGTTCGTAGATTCCTGCCTGAACTACGTCGGCATATCGAAGCGCCGCCTTGTAATCCTCATCTGCCAGAATCGATGTATACTGTGCCCGATTGACAGTGGGAATCTTCTTATGCGTCGCCGGATCATCCACATACTCTATTCCGTAACGGCACAGGACAATTCCCCAGTAAGCCTCGCTGTCTGTCTGATCTTCTTCAAGAATATGCTCATACATCGCCATCGCTTTATCATAATCATTACTTCGCCTATAATGATTCGCCCGGTCATACAGCCTGAGGCGTTTTTCATCATCAAACTTCGGCAATGTCTGGTTCGTTCCGCAATAAGGGCATCTTACGGTTGTCATGCCCTCTTTGATCTCCAGATCACCGCCGCACATTTTACATATCAATACAGACATTTTCTATGCTCTCCTCATTTGCCGTACTTGCATATTCTGTCTCTTTCTCGTAGTAGTCCCGTTATTCGTTCGCACAGACCGGAAGCGCTCTCTGCATTCCCATCAAGCGCTGCTGCCTCTATCTCTGTAAATAGAACTGAGATTTCTTCTTCAATCTCCTCCGTGATCTCTTTGGATATAGGATTGCTGTAATGGATTTCTTCCGCCAGCTTATGCAGTATCTCCTGAATCTGCGCTTCCTCACATTGAACGATCAGCAGATTTACCCGCGCTTGTAATTCCTTCATTTTTATCAATTCTTTTTCAAGCTCTGCATCCTGCCGTAGCGCCTCTGTCCGCGCAGCCTTCACAGCAAAAAACCCCATAACCGCCACAGCCAGAATTATTATCTCTATCAGCACTGCTGCAAAGACCGGAATCTTTACGGAAAACCCCATCAGAAGCAGGCTTGCTGTTATCTGCACGATCAAGTACAGCACACTGATTCTGACCATGGGGAAATCATATACTCCGCCCTTTATACGCGCCTGACTTTTTATCATTTCATACAGCGTATAGACCTGCATTAATATTGCGGTTACAGAAAAGAAATAGGCAGTCCAGAACACAATATTTTTGGCAAACGGTATAGTAGCTATATTGTAAATAAGGAAAACAAAAGCAATCAGAATATAACCCCACAAATTTTTTTTCCTGTTCATATTCTCTATTCGCTCCTTTTTCTGCCACAGTTACTGCAGAAATTACCGGTATTCCCAGACTGACCGCAAGGACAGTTCCAAGCCGTCTGTAACATTTCACCCATTGCCTGTCCCATCTCTACACCTTCTTTAGCCAGCGGAGACAGAGCATCCTTTGTCATATTCATAACACCGCCCATAGCCCCTAGTCCTACACCGAGTCCGGCCAGATCACCCAGCGCCGATGTTGTGCCTGCACCGTTTGCAATGCCGTTTTTCATGGCTTCCATTCCCACCAGGCGGGATGTTTCCTGTTGATAGGTATATCCCTTCATCTGCATTTCCGCTGCTTCCGCAGCAGCCTGCATCTTATATCCTTCCGCCTCTGCGCTCTTCTGAATCTTCAGGATTTCCGCATTGCCTTGTGCCTCGATGACCTTAAGACGCACCTCGGTCTGTGCTTCTACCGCCTTACGCTCCGCAGCCGCTTCCGCTTCCTTACGCCTGATTTCTTCCTGTTTAACGAGAAGATACTGCTGTGCATACTGCTCTTTCATCCGGCGATAATTCGGATCTTCGTCCGGCGTGATCACCCGATTAATAAAAAAGTCCGGCATAATTAATCCGTACTCTTCAAACATACCGTTGATCCTTGTTTTCAAAATATCAGAAAGACGTATAAGCTCGGCATCAATCTCTAAAATACTGATATTTTCTTCTTTAATGATCTGAGCCAGACTGCTTTTCACCTGTGTTATCACCAGAGATTGAAAATATCCTTTCTCTCCGTTCTCACCAAGCAGATTTTCCCGATCAAAACCGGACGCCGTGCCGATGACCTTCAACAATAATTTTCTGGAATTGCTTACACGAATGTTGAACTCTCCGCAGGCTCCGATTTCTATGGGCAGCCCGGAACGCGGCTCTAAAAAGCGAATCTTAGAATCTGTTCCCCATTTAATCCCCATCTGTGTCGCCAGATTAATATAATATATTTCTGAGTGAAAAGTTCTCTCCGTGTCGGAAGGAAGTTTGAAAAACTGATCCAAAAGCAGAAGCCTCTGAGTTTCCAGCGTATAACGTCCCGCTCCGAATACATCCAATGCGCGCCCATCCTTGAAAAATACGGCCTCCTGGCTTTCATGGACAATCAACTGCGTGCCCATCTTAAAATCTTCTGTCGGATGCTTCCATACAAGTGTTTCATTGTCCTCATCATATTTGATAATACTTACAAGACCTTCTCTCTTTATCTGCTGATTCATACCAGTCCGCAATTTCTCCTTTTAATCTTCTATAACCATATTCTGCAATGCAAATTCCAGACAGAGCTGCATAATCTCATTGCGGGTTCTTCCGGTCTCTTTGGCAACCCGGTCTATCTCTACCAACATATCAATAGGCATTCTCATGGATATAACCTTGGATTCGCTTGTATATTTCTGCGGATGAATAACGAGTTTTTTCTCTCCCAAAATATGTACCTCCATTAGTGAATACTATTATAATACAAATGTATTCTTGCGTCAACTGTGCATGCTTTACTCTATCCGAGGAAACATATTAGAGATTATTTTTCATACTGATCCCACAACCTAAGCTCAGAGGGCACCCTTCAAGTCATTTCAAGACTTGGAGAATGCCCTCTTTTATTTTATAAATTTTCCGCAAAAATACTACACCGCATCGTTATCATAAACCAGAATTTAATTCTAAAGCTTAATGGATTCGCCATCACGGCAAATCAGTTTCAAGCTGCCATCCTTGATGCTGTACGCCTCGCCATACAGTGTTTCATCAGCTTCATCAACAACGATATAACTTCCATCATTCATAGCAATGATCTCATGTTTCGTACTATCCGAAAATGTGATATCTTCAATCAATCTCATTCCATCAAGAACCTCATCCCTAAGACTCTGAAAGTGCGGAAAAATATTAGTTTTTGTTAACCCTAACCCAGATATCCACCGTTGATAAGTTGGATCTATCGCCTCACCCGGCAACTCCGGGCCGGCATAAACAGGATCCGCACAGTTCATTGAGCCTGCACTCCACGCAATAACAAGCCCTCTGTATTCCTGCAGCTTTTCTTTCAACGCAATTTTCTTTAGAAACAGATTCTGTGTAGGAACATGCCCTCCCGTCAGGATAATAACATCCTTCTTGCTAATCTCCGTCACGATCTCTTCATTCCTATTATCACACATCTCAAGGGAAGAATAGTTCAGGCCGCTCATAGGAAGTGATTGTCTGAAACAAGTAACAACAGAATCATTCTTTTCATAATCCTTAGGAGATGCACATATCATCAAAACTCTGGCATCATCTGGCCACACAGCTCTGATCTTATCAAGCAATCCATTCTGTTCTATCAAAACTGACGGAACTCTTTTCCCATTCTTTTGATGAGAACCTCCGAGAGAACTCGTAATTATCACATTCATGTCAGCCTCCATATAGCGTTATTTAAAAAGAAATAAATCTCTACAAACCGGAAGTTGTCAACCCACATTAACCATGAAAATACCCCCATCAAAATAAATATCTTCTCCCTTTTCGTCTTTATAGAAAGACACCTTTTCTTCCCCTATTTTTATAAATCCAAGGGAAGTCAACAGTCTGACCGATGGTAGATTATTCAAGGCTGTTCCAGCTATAAATCGTTTGCTGCTGTCTCTTGACAACCATTCCATCAACATTTGCATACTTTCCTTTGCGTATCCCATACCATGATATTTACTATGAAAGCAATATCCACACTCATAACCGTCATCGTTCTTATGAAAATCGATATACCCAATCATCTCTTTTTGATCGCACACAGCAAAACACATATGCTCCTTATGAGGCGATAATTTTGCCATATGTTCAGCTTTTTCCCGTACTTCCGCTTCATCTAATGAATGCGGAACATCATACTTTGAGAACTCAGATTGATTAAAATCTTTCCATATTTCAATCAGGTTTTCCCAATCATCTGATCTAATGTATCGTATATTCAATCTTGACGTTTTTAGTATCATGTTTTTCTCCATCCCACTCGATCTGACCACCCTTTTCCCGTTTGGTTACGGCAGATGTTGTCACCTCTCCTAAATTAACTTGACTCTTAACATCTACAAATATTTCTTCACCTGCTCTTCACTTATCTGATACTGGTCACAAATTCTCGTGATGATCTCATGTTCAGGTATACTCAAGCTCCGCAGGATGCTTACCGTTCCACCCAGCGTCTTTTCATGTTCTTCCCGTAACTCCGTAATTGTCCGGTTACGCTTGTCGAGCTCCTCCTTCTGCTTATTGAGCTCGTCTTTCTGCGCATCTATCGTATCCTGCATCTCATCGATCATATACTGCACCGTATTTCTGTCAAGCTCGTACAGTTCTTTCGAGAACATCTCCATCACCCTTTCTACATTCCGGCAGATCTCATAGCCTTCCTCATATATTTCACGGAACTCAGGATATGTTTCTATCAGCCCTATTATAGTCTCAGGTTCATCGCTCGAAAATAGGGCCAGCCATGCATCCCTCTTGTCTTTTATGTCTTTATTGTGCTTGCTTTTCCGAAAGATGTCAAGCGGAATGAACAGGTATTTCTGTAGAAACTCCATATGCAATCCTGTATCAGACTTTTGTTCGAAAAAATGATAATATATGTCAGGATACTCATAGAACTCTGTGGGACTTTTCTCAAACAAAACTATTGTATAGACACTCTTGATATCGCGGTAGCTGAATTTCTTTTTCTTTTCTCCTCTCACCCGCTTATACTGGCGTAGCAACAGATCAGCCGAGTAGCAGGCACACCTTTGCCCCGGAAACAGATATCCGACTTTTTGCATCTCAACATTAGCTATGCTTCCATCCTCCAATTCTACAACAATATCCATAATCAGCAGGGAACTTTCGTCCGCGATCCTGACGGAATCATTCGGCAAAACCTTCACTACCCTGACCCTTTGACCCAACAAACAAGATAAGAAATCATTAAACCGCTTTGGTACATACTCCGGATTCATGATCTCTTTAAAAAAGCCGTCATACAGTAGTTTCAGTCCCTTTACACCGGTACAGATATTCAGGAATTCCTCCTGCTGCTCCGGCTCCCAGCCGCCAAACTTTGCCTGAAGTGCACCGCTCTTCGCGATCTCCGCCAGCACCTCCTCCCGCTCCCTGATTAACGGGAAATATTGTTTCAATTTTGTCGCCAAACCTTGTCCTCCTCTTAGGTAAAATTTATTTCTCCAAACACAAAACAGTTGGAATCTCTGGCAGAATGCGCCGAATGTGCGAAACGCACAAATGATATAACTATAAGAATAAATTTGATATGATAATAAATTATCTCTTTTAAGCAGGACTGTCAAGTATTTCTCTTGTCCTACTCGAATTTTATTGATCTCATAGTAACATAATACCCTGATATATTTAAAAACAGGAAGCAAAAAAAGCATCCTTCATATTATGAAATGACTTGAAGGATGCTCTCTTTGCTTTAAAAGTTTTCCGTAAAAATACTATGCTGCGTCGTTATTATAAACCGTAATTTCTTTTTATCGTATTTGAAATTGCGGTATGCAGTTGATGAAACAACTCGTCGTAGCCAAGCCGTTTACCATCAAAACGCGTCACTCCCACATGCAAGGCAAGCGGTATCTCCTTCTCTTCCCATACAATAGGCTGGTCGTTACTATTTTTGATTGTCTCCGCAAGCGAATCCGCATACTTACTGTCCTCACTGTCTGTCAGCAGAGCAAATACATCTCCGCCGATGCGGAATACCACATCATTTTCACCGGCTGCATCCTGAATACGCCGCAGTGTTTCTACAATCGCCATATCCCCCGCTTTATGGGAAATCTCATTAATTGCCATCATATGTTTAATATCGCAGAGCACAAAACAGCAGGATCTCCGCTCCTGAAAAAGATCATATAACTCACTGATATCCACATGTTTTCTTTCTGTCATCGCCGTATCTCCTTCCCCCAACGGTCCTTTCAACCTTGGGAATAACTCCGAGAACCGCCTTGCACCACGGAAGTCGGATGGTTTACAGTTCCAGAACCCGCGAAATGCGCGCGTAAAAGATTCGTTGGTTCCATATCCATAGCGAAGTGCAATCTCCAAAATCCCTGTATCCGGCTCACATACAATATCGCGTGCCGCCCTTGTGAGTCTCCTCCGCACCAGATATTCTCTGATAGACATATGATTAACATAGCGAAACAGCTTTTCCAGCGTCGATCTGGAACAATAGCATGCCGCCGCTACATCCTCTGTTTTGATATTGTCTTTCAGATGTTTTTCCATATACTCCAACGCATCTACAAGAAGTTCCATTTTATTCATTCATTCACCTCTTTGCGCTTACGCAAATTCGTTTCGATATCGATACGACTTGTTCTGTCAGATTCATTGTATCAGAGTACCCAAATAGTTTCTTGACATTTTCAGTAAAAAATTTTTACATCAATCAAACCCACTCCAACCGATTTACAAACGTCACTCTCTCCTCTCCCCTCCGAATTTTTCCAATCTCATAACAGTCATAATATTTGGAAATATGCCGCATAACTGCTGCCGCGTCCTTTTCTCCCGCCACAATATTCAAACCTACCCCACAGTTAAATGTGTGAAGCATCTCTTCATCACTGATATTTCCGCTCTTTTTAATATACATAAAAACAGAAAGCGGACGGATCTTCGACAGGTCAATTTCCGCCGTCAATCCTTTCGGTATCACTCTTCCCAGATTTCCCTCGATTCCGCCTCCGGTAATATGCGCCATACCGTGAATGATATTTTTACCGAATAATCCCTTAACCGCTTTATAGTACGGCGTATGAGGTTTCATAATCTGTTCTATGAAAGTCATATTATTTATTTTATCCAGTTTGATCTGCGGCATCTTATCCATCAACATCCTCACTAACGAATATCCGTTAGTATGAAGTCCGTTGGATGCCACAGCCAGCACCACGTCACCGTCTTGAATCGCGGAACCGTCAACCACATCTTTTTTCTCTACGATTCCCGCAATACTGGAAGTCAGGACATATACACCCGCGTCTACCACGAGTGGCTGAATGGAAGTCTCTCCACCCACAAGGGCACAGTCATTTTCCCGACAGGCGTCTGAAATCCCTTTCACCAGACTCTTGATCGTGTCTTTCTCCGCATTGCCGCATACGATCGTATCCAGTACTGCAAGAGGCTTTGCGCCCATAACAATAATATCATTCACAAGATGATTGATCATATCATGGCAGATCGATTCCGTATAACCATACTCCATCGCCAGTTTTTGCTTCGAACCGGGCTCTTCCGCTTTCAGGACGAGAACCGGTTCCTTCATCGTCGGAAAATGAATGTCATAGAGAGACGCAAAAGCTCCCATCCTATTGAGCACTCTTTTATCTTTTGTCTCCAGATGTTTTGCCATCTCTTTTTTGATAGTATCTGTGTAAGCAATATCCACGCCTGCCTTACTGTAAGACATTCCATCCGTTGACTTCTCATTGCCTGACAGAATCTCATCCACTGTCACACGAAGAATTGTCGCCAAGTCACATAGTATTTCCACATTCGGATAAGCATTTCCCGTCTCCCATTTGGAGACAGCCTGAAAAGAAATGTTCAGTTTATCCGCCAACTGTTGCTGCGTCAGTCCTGCCTCTTTTCTCTTGTTCATAATAAAATTTCCGATTTTGATACTATTTGTCATCTTTTCCCCTATTCTGATACGTTTTTTCCAAATCTGTTTTATTAGATAATATGAAGTGACCTCACATTTGCATCAACGTGGATTTACCCGTATAATCCATGTTGACCAAATAACACGGACAGCGGGGATTACCGCATACAAAAGGAGGCCACTTACATGA
>JAAUZK010000013.1 GCA_014804655.1 Lachnospiraceae bacterium
ACCGTTAGCAAAGCCCCATATGACCTCTCCCTGCTTCTTTAAGATACTTTTCAGCCACACCGGATCGGCTGCTGCCAGTTCTCCTATGGTCTTGATTCCAACGCCGAACAGCTTCTTAGTCGTAGCCCTTCCCACGAAAAACAATTCGGATACCGGAAGCGGCCACATCTTACTCTGTATCTCTTCCGGGTATAAAGTGTGTACCATGTCAGGCTTTTTAAAGTCGCTTGCCATCTTAGCGAGCAGCTTGTTATCGGATACACCAATATTTACCGTAAATCCCAGTTCTTTCCTAATGCGGTCTTTGATCTGCTCTGCCACCTCAACCGGCTCTCCAAACAACTGGCAGCTTGCCGTCATATCAACAAATGCTTCATCAATGCTGTACTGCTCCACAACATCGGAATATTCCCGCAGGATATCCATAAATGCAGCAGAACACTTCTCATACAAACTGTAATTAGGCGGCACCAGAGCCAGATTCGGACATTTTCTTTGCGCCTCTAATATGGTTTCTCCTGTCTGAATGCCGCATTTCTTCGCGGGGAGAGACTTTGCCAGGATTATCCCATGGCGCATAGCCATATCTCCGCCTACGGCAGATGGAATCTCCCTCAGATCCTGCCTGCCGCCTTTATGGGCGATACGATAAACAGCCTCCCACGATAGGAAGGCTGAATTAACGTCTATATGAAATATGATATTTTTCACACACGCTCACTTCCTTTGGTTGGAATTTTATTAAAGCAAACATGTGTTCGATTACCAAGAGGGAATTATTTGGAATTTTCCACAGGAAACAGGCTCATTTGTTCAAAGTCGGATCTCCGCTCCAACAAGGTGGGCGTTTTCTGCAAGAGAGCTTCTGTCAGGTTGTCCTCAAATAACCATTTTTTCTATCTCATCTTGTTCCAGCAGCAAGGGCATCCTGTCATGAACAGGCTGCGTTGGCTACCGTATTTTAACTATGTCATGATACCAGATTTACTGTATCTTAAAGCTGTACCAACGCACTTCTTGACTAGCACTCATAATAAATATGCTTGTTTTCAGGATTTCAATAGGTAGAAATTCCTTCAGGAAAAAGTTCTCTTCAAAAACACAAAATTATGTATGCCTTCCAATGGAATTTCCGTATTTTATATAAGAATCATACCGCATTATTTTTCCATAATTTCCTTTGAACTTACCACATCCCACACCATCTGCGGCTAAAACTCTTTTAGCAAACGCGTTGCATTTACCATACTCGTTATCAATATTCTTATATGCGGCCTCTGCATCACCCTGCCAATATACGCAACAAAGGCATACTTTACACTCCTGCGGAATGGCTATTTGAGCCCCCTGATTTACAGATTGTGAATCTTTCTGATGGATAATCTCGTTCTGGAAAGTATCTGGAATTTGTTCAACAATTACATTCCCATCAATCTCACTTTCAATGGCATCAGGAATAAATTCATGATCTGATGGCAGATCCGACGTTGGCATATCTATTCTCTGGAATCCAAGTAAATCTAAAAATTGATTCACAAGCCCCCAGCAAAATCTGTCCATATCTTTAGTTATGCAATCGATCGGGCTGCTAGCATTTATTTCTTTACAGAGTATTTGTTGAAATTTTTCTAATCTGTCCTGTGGTCTTCGTCTGAAAAATTGATACAACTTTTCTTTCTGTACATATTCTTCATCGGGAAAATATGTTGATACTTTGCAATTTCTAGTGCCTTTAATCCACTTTTTAGCAGTGTCTTCAGGAATATCATCTTCTTTTCTATTGATATATCCGGCTCTTTTAAAAAGTTTAATTAAAATCTGGGCTTGGGTTCCACTCTCCAATTCAGATTCTTCAATAGCTTTTGTAAAAGTATCCCATGTCATAAGTGTTACTTCCTTTCAAAAATGTTATCAAAATGTCTTGAAATTGTATCGAGAAAGTCTGAGATTTGTCTTCCTATAGTTTGCTAACATTTTTACAAGCTCATTGATTTCGGATATTGATATTTGTCTGAGCATCATTATACAGGAATCATCTTATTTTTTCAAAAAAGAATTTTCTGTATTTTTGGTTAACTACTATCCAGACAAACGGCGATGCTCATTGTGATCTGTGCAACGATGTCCAATGCTATTGAGTATTATTCGCAAAAAGGAGGCAATTGACTTATCGGAAAGGAAAATAAACACTACAAGCAGTTTTTAGCTGGGGCAAATGGACTCACACCACCTTTTACCAACGGTGTATTAACAATTGACAAACCGAGTATCTGCCTTGGAAAAAATATTCCAGAAGATATGCTTCTTGGTATTGAGGAGTCAGGTCTTTATCTGGGACTCGAACAAGAGTATGGCAAAGGATACTACGTCGGTAAAAAAACAGAAGATGATGGTAACGCTTTGGTGGTAGGTATAAACGGCAGTGGAAAAAGCTATATTTTTGCCAAGTCGATGATAGAAACGTGGCATGCACCCTTTGTAGTTCTGGATTTTAAAGGAGAATTGTCCCGTCATTATGAATGGCTACTACGTAAAGGTCGAGCAAAACGAGAATATATCGTATTTGATCCCTCTAATGGCGATGCATCCTATGATTCCTTTGACAAGCTAAAAAAGGATAAGGTACATCTTAGAGAAAATGTATGTGAAATTGCATATGCAATTATCCCAAAGCCGCTTAATGATCCGAACGACTACTGGATCGATATAGCCCGAGATTTTTTATCAGCGGTGATCGTATATTGCTATTCGATTGGATTGGATTTTATTGAGACAACAATAATAGCTGTAAACACTTCGGTTTCAGAAATGTGTCGCAAGATTATGCGCTCTGATAATGATCTCGCAAAGAAGCTCATTAGTGAAACCGCTGGGTTGAAAAGCGAACATCAAGCCATAATAGGCACTGAGATGAAGCGGCACCTCATGGTCTTTGCTACAGACCAAGCTATACAGGATGCCTTAAGCAATGACCAAAACAAAAAAGCATTTTCATGGGAAGACATCACAACAGCAGACGATGCTCCAAATGTTTTCCTGCGTCTAAGCCAAGACCGCTTGGAGCAATGGGATGGCATGATACGACTGATGCTCACCCAATTAATCCGGACGTTGGAACGTCGTCCAGACAAGCAAAGTCCGCAAGGCCGTAAAACTAATCCAATCTTACTGCTCCTAGATGAATTTCCACTGTTAGGGAAATTGGATGCAATCACTAATGCATTGACGACACTGCGATCTAAAAAAGTAACCTTTTGTCTGATGCTCCAAAGCATAGCACAGTTGGATGCAGTTTATGGACGCGATATACGGAAAATCATAGTAGATAACTGCCAATACAAAGCAATGCTAAATATTACCGAGCCAGACAGCCAGGAATATTTCAGTAAATTGATTGGCACTGTTCCGATTAGTCGGCGCAGTATTTCCCAAAGCTATGTTCCAACTACAAAGTATATCACCTATGGACAGCAAATTCAAGAATTTCGAGAGTCACTGATTCTTCCACATGAATTTGCGACTAACAGGGACATCCTGCTACATACACCCCATGGGTTGCTAAGTACGCTCAAGCTTCCAGTGTCTGAAACACATCTACATGCTAATGACTTTGATAGAATACTACAACTATATCGGGAGGGAAGAAAATGACTGTTGAGGAGAGGGCTGCTAAAGTCCAAAGAAAAGTAGAGCAATACGATCACCAACGACTTTTACAAGAGAACCGTAACAAAGAAGCTGAATCCAAAATCGAGCTTCGGCGAAAGATTTTGATTGGCGAGATGTTTATCAAACATTTTCCCATTGCGCTGAAATTCACTCCGGGAAAATCATCTGATGAAAATAGCCGGATTTTCAAACCATTGGATGATTACATGGAGCTACTGGCAGAATGCCAGCAATCTTTTCAGAAAATGGAAGAAGCATTGATCCAGCTACATTAAACAAAAATTTTACTATGCGCACCCAGTATGTAAGTGCGCATAGCACTAAAATAAGGAGACAACTTAATGGATGTAGTATCACTTCACATTGACATTATCAGCCGACGAACCGGCAGATCAGCAGTACAAATGGCTGCTTACTGTTCACGCGACAAACTATTTAGTGACTATACCGGAAAATCATATGATTACACTGACCGTCACGATTTGGTTTATCACGAAGTTATGCTGCCGGACTCTGCACCAGATATGTTCTACAATTCAGAAATCCTGTGGAATAGTGTTGAAAAAAAAGAAAAGGCTAAGAATGCGCGACTGGCACGTACTGTAATCATTGCACTGCCGAAAGAGCTTAACCATGATTCCCATATTAAAATGATACGTCAGTATGCACAAAAATTCTTTGTACAGCGCGGTATGTGTGCCGACATATCAATCCATGATAAAGGCGATGGCAATCCACATGCTCATATGTTGCTCACAACCCGCTCCATAAATCGTGACGGTGAATGGATGTGCAAACAACGGAGAAATTATCTCCTTGACAAAAAAGGAAATAGGCTCCGTGATCCCATCACCCAACAATATAAGTTAGGAAAAAGCATTAAAACAAATGACTGGGATTCTCTTGAACGCATTGAGGAATGGCGCAAAGGATGGGCGGAAATATGTCAGTCATGGTTTAAACAATGTGGTATTTCTAAGGAAATAACACATGTAAGTTACGCACGGCAAGGAATTGACCGCGAACCAACAATACACCTTGGAGCAAAAGTAAAAGCTCTTGAGAAACGTGGTTTAATGACTGACCGCGGCAAAAAGAACCGTGATATTGTAGCCCGCAACTATAAGCATGACCGCCTAGTTCTCAGGCAGCGTATTGAAAAAAGCCATGACCACGAATTAGAGCGTGATAGATAAGCTCTTCTGTTCTATTAACTGTCGTCAACACAGAAAAATAGCTTTACTTTATTTTTAACTTACGAAGAAAGGGGGTAATCTCATGCAGCCAACCATTGATTTACAACAGTTGCAAGCATTGTTGCAATGTGATACGCTAGATATGTGTAACGTGCTTGAGATGATTATGGCAAGCAAAAGAGAACGAATTAAGAAACTTCATACATACTCGATTACCCCCGCTAATTCTCACAACAAATATTGGACAACTTATTTTAAATGCGAGAATAAAGCAAGGCAGCTCCTCCGCGGGAAAACCGAGGATGAGCTATTAGACAAACTTGTGAAGCTGTATGAAGAAAATGCGAACCTTGACAACTTAACATTCAATAAACTGTTCGATGAGTGGCTTGAATATAAAAAGGCGATAACCAACAGCGTCAACACGATAAAGCGGCATAAGCAACACTATGCAAAATATTTTGAACCCTCAAAACTGCATTCAATGAAACTTTCAAACATTGATACATTCGCATTGGAAACGGAATGCAACCGTATTGTGAAAGAGTTCAATCTAACTCGTAAAGCATGGGTAAATGCCAAGACTATTCTAATAGGCATGTTCGACTATGCCAAGCGAAAAAAGTATATTACAGACAATCCATTATCTGATATGAAGATAACTGTACGGTATAAGCAGGTAGTAAAAAAATCAGGAAATACGCAAACGTATAATACTGATGAATTAGAAGAATTGAATAAATACCTTGATGCAATGTACCAAGAAACTGGCAACAGCGCTTACATTGCTGTCCGTCTTAATTTTTTCCTCGGCTTGCGTGTAGGTGAATTAGTCGCCTTAAAGCCGGAGGATATTATGGGTAATCAGCTTCATGTAGTCAGAGAAGAAGTACGCGATCAGGAAGCCAATCGCAACTATGTTGTCGAACATACAAAAACAAACCGTGACAGATTTGTTGTTTTAGTTCCCCAAGCAAAGAAATTATTGGAAAAATTGGATATGAACAGCTTATATCTGTTTGAACGAAATGGAGAACGACTGACAGCAAGACAGGTAGCATATGTTTTAGAAAAATATGCTAAACGGCAAGGCATTGGAACAAAAAGCACCCACAAGATACGAAAGACCTACGCTTCAATGCTTAATGCCTATGGCGTACCTATAGATGCCATCAGAGAGCAATTAGGTCATTCAGAGCTATCAACAACCCTGTCGTACATATATAACCCATTGACGGAAGATGCAACATATTCATTGATTTCAAACGCCTTAGAAAGCAAAAAACAGTGTGATTCAAGGTGTGATTCAAAGTGATTCAAAAATCACACAAAACAAAAATAACGGAAACGCTGTATTTATCAACGTTTCCGCACTTTTTAAAAGAGCGCGAGACGGGACTCGAACCCGCGACCCCGACCTTGGCAAGGTCGTGCTCCACCAACTGAGCCACTCGCGCATATCAATGTCCAGCTTCTGTATCGCTCGGACAATTGATAGTATACTATATGCATTTTGCTTTGTCAACAACAAAATTTTTAAATTTTCACGCTTCTTAGGCAAACTGTCTTCCAGCCCCAAATTTCCAGTCGTTGCCTCTACTCGATCCTATCCCTATATTTTACCCGATAAATACGTCGCAGGGATTCGTTAATCCTTTCTTCCGAGATCTGACCGTCCTGTACAGCCGCTAATACTGCCTCATAAGCCTTCTCGAAATCCTCCGGCATAAGCAGCATATCAGCACCGCCTTGGATCGCCATAACGGCTGCTTCCTCAGTCGTATAATATTCAGTAATGGCACTCATATTCAGCGCATCCGTTATGATTATACCCTGAAACTCCAGCTCATTCCTCAGAACATCCGTCATAATCGTCTTAGACAGCGACGAGGGCACTGCTTCATCTTCCACCGCTGCCACCGTAATATGACTGATCATTACAAAATCTGCCCCGGCCTCTATCCCGGCTTTAAACGGAATGAAATCCGACTCTCGCATTTCATCCAGTGTCTTCACCGTCTCTACTCTACCGTCATGGGTATCTTCCTCGGCCGCCCCAATGCCCGGAAAATGTTTCAGGCAGGAACTGACCCCGGTTCCTTCGATTCCCTCGACCACGTTAGCTACCATATCGCCTACCATCTGCGCATCCGATCCGAAAACCCGGTCACCCATCGCACTTTTGCCAGAGTCTGACACATCCGCTACCGGTGCGAAATCCAGATTAAATCCTATTTCTTTCAGATATGATCCAATGGTAAGCCCAACCTCATATGCCTGCGCCGTATCTCCTATTTCCCCGATCGCCGCCATATCACCCACTTGTACCACATCTATACTCTTAGCCACTCTGCTGACGGAACCGCCCTCTTCATCTACCGCCATGAAGATCGGATACTTACTTTTAGAGACCGTGCTGGCCAGCATTTCCGTGATTTGCTCTCTGTCTTTTATATTTTTATCAAAATAAATCAATCCGCCGATGCCCCACTTATTTAGCGCCTCCTGTGTACCGTCGCCTGCCTTGGTAGCCGTATTAACACCCGTAAGCGCCTCCGGAGTCACAATAAACAATCCCGCCACTTTATCCTCCAGCGGCATCGCCGAAATGGATGACTCTACAACCTCACCCAAAGGATCACTCTCCGGTTCTTCCTCAATCGGCTCGGGTGCTGCGATCACCACGTCGTGCGCTGCCTCCGCCTCCTGCTGTGCTTGTACCTGTGCTTCCATCTCCTCCTGTTGCTTGGCTAATCTCTTCTCTTTTGCGATATGTACCACACTTCTACCCGCAATCACTCCGCATGCAACGATAGCCGCTAAGAAAACAGCCACAACCGAATAGGATATGATCTGGTTGCGAATTCTTCTGCGTCTCCGATAGGTACGCCGATCCATCTCATCATCCTCTTCGAAGTCCTCCTCGTCGTCATCGTCTTCGTCTGAATCGTCATCTTCGTCAGGATCATCATCTTCGTCCGAATCATCGTCCTCGTCAGGATCATCATCTTCATCTGAATCATCGTCTTCATCCGAATCATCATCTTCTATCTCATCATCATCTTCTATCTCATCATCATCTTCTATCTCATCATCATCCGCCTCGAATATCTCTTCGTCATCCTCAAAATCCTCATTTTCTAGCTCTTCGTTTTCGTATTCTTCATCCGAATATTCGTGTCCCCTGCGAAATAATTTTCCCATATTTTTCCTCCTATTGTGTACCGACATACAAGATATAGTATGTGGCAATTATAATATAACCTATTTTTAGGAAATATGCCACACAATTTTTATGTTTATGTCTTTTATATAAGGTACACGATTTAATTGCACAGCGAAGCGGGTACTAATCCTTTCCGATTAATACCCGCTTCTAAACTACGCTATCCAATGGTCCATACCTCCATTTTTCTTCCGTACTCTTTCCATTTCTCTTTCGTATGCATATACTGTAACGTCCGATTCTCTTATCATCTGTGATTCGTTACTTTCTCTTCTGTACTCGACTACGTTCTCACTTCTTTGTCATTGGTTCCTTATTCATTTGTACTTTAAATGGTTTTAAATTATGTTTTCGGTGGACCGTACCTCTCTTTCTTTTAGAGTATCTATGTGAATTGTTCTTGTTTATGATTTTATTATATCACCTAATTTTTATTTGTCAACACATTTCTTTAAAAAAATTATTATTTTTACATTTTTTCTCATTTATGTATAAATTATCACATTTTTACCACTTTCCCCCTATTATTTGCAGTCTTTTCGTTTGCTTGCAAACTTTTCACCGATAATGCTATACTATTATTGTCTTTCAGAAATACAAATAAGAGTACATATAACAAGAAACGGAGGTAAAACCATGTCACACAAACTGACCGCTCTCGGCAAACAGGCTGAGACAATTATCAAAAATCTGGAAAAACGCAATATGGAAGGTTTCTATTTCGAGACTGCCGCCGAATGTACACAGACCATCGTTCAGTCCATCCCCGAGGGTTCTGTCATCAGTTGGGGCGGCAGCGAAAGTATCAAAGAAGCCGGTCTGATGGACCGCATACATAACGGGGCATATGAGCTGATCGACCGTACTGCCGCGAAAGATCCCGAAGAAGCCCGTGCTCTCTATGCACGTACCGTTCTCGCCGACTACTATCTGATGAGCAGTAACGCCATCACACTGGACGGCGAACTGATCAATATCGACGGAAACGGCAACCGTGTCGCCTGCTTAATTCAGGGTCCGCGCCATGTCATCCTTGTAGCAGGCATGAATAAAGTCGTTACGGACGTGGAGAGCGGCATTGCCAGAGTGCGCAACATGGCATCCCCGCCTAATGCGGTCCGGCTTAACAGAAATATTCCCTGTGCAGCTACAGGCACCTGCCATAACTGTCTCGCACCGGAATGCTTCTGCAATCAGATCGTAATCACAAGAAGAAGCGGTCACACCGGAAGAATCAAGGTATATCTGGTGGGAGAATCTCTCGGCTATTAAAAATCGAGCAAACTCCATATGACGCAGCCCGACACGAGAGAACATTTTGTGCAATCTGCTGCCCCAGTTACAACATACACCTTTTTGATACTTGAATCCTATAGAATAAAAAGACAGGGTCGCACATAAAATGCAAAGCCCTGTCTTATTATTATCTATATTTTCAGTTGGCCGGTTCGTATCCGGCCGCTACATTGGCATGAAAATCCTTAAGTCTGTCAGATCTGGATTCTCACAAAAATATCATAGATAGCCTTAATTGCTCCCTCGAAATCCGCATTGGAAACACCGATGATAATGTTTAACTCGCTGGAGCCCTGATCAATCATCTTAACGTTGACATTGGCATGTGCCAGTGCCGAGAAGATCCTGCCGGCCGTACCACGGGTAGACTTCATGCCGCGCCCCACAACAGCGATCAAAGCGAAATCACCTTCTATCTCAATGTGATCGGGATCTGCCAGTCTGTGAATAGCAGACACTACCTGCTGTTCCTTATGCATAAATTCGTCCTGATGCACGAATACGGTCATGGTATCGATTCCCGAAGGCACATGTTCAAAGGAAATACCGTTTTCCTCGAAGGCCTGTAACACCTTACGTCCGAAGCCGATTTCCGAATTCATCATATCTTTATCGATGTTCACCGCGCAGAAACCTTTCTTGCCGGCAATACCCGTGATCACATATTTCGATTTCTGGCAGGTACTCTCCACGATCCATGTACCGTTATCCTGCGGTGCATTGGTATTGCGGATATTGATGGGAATACCCGCTCTCCTGACGGGAAAGATCGCGTCCTCGTGAAAAACCTGTGCGCCCATATATGCCAGCTCGCGCAGCTCCTTATATGTGATGGTCTCGATCCCCTCCGGCTTATAGATAATGCGCGGATCGGCGATCAAAAATCCCGATGTATCCGTCCAGTTCTCATACACATTGGCCTTTACCGCTCTCGCTACAAGGGAACCGGTAATATCGGAGCCGCCCCTTGAGAAAGTCTTGACCCTGCCGTCCCCATATGCCCCGTAGAAGCCGGGAATCACCGCGGATTCCACATTCTCCAGCCTCTCCCGCAGCTTCTTGTTGGTAAGCTCGGCATCGAACTCTCCGTCATCACTAAAAATAACGACCTGCGCGGCATCCACGAATTCAAATCCCAGATACTCCGCCATAATAAGCCCATTCAGATACTCTCCGCGGGAAGCGGCATAATCAGAACCTGCCTTCTGTTTAAAATTCTTCTCGATGGTCTTAAATTCATCCTCCAGACTCAGCTTTAATTCCAGCCCGTCGATAATCTCCTGATATCTCTCCTTAATTGCCTGAAGCTGTGCTTTAAAGTCGCTGCCCTGCTCCGCCAGATCATAGCAGGCATACAGCATATCCGTCACCTTCGTATCATCGGCATCGCGCCTACCCGGTGCGGAAGGCACTACGAACCGACGCTCCCTGTCCGCCCGAATGATATCTCCTACCTTTTTAAACTGCTCGGCGCTTGCCAGCGAACTGCCGCCGAATTTCACTACTTTTCTCATAATATTATCCTCGTAATTCTATCTTAATCTGAAAATATTTATGCACTCAAGATCCGTATTCTGTTGATGCATCCGCCGATCTTTTCGATCTTATCGTTGAACTCTTTCTCGGTCATAACCTGCGTCATGAAACCGAATTCCTCCGTGATTCCCACGTTGATCTCGGCAAGTGAGCCGAACGCTTCCATCGCCGCATCTTTGCGGTCAGCCGCCACTCTGACGAAGAACTTACCTTTATCGTTTCCGATCTGTTCAACCTTTACGTCCTCATTTTCCCAGAAGCACATAACCGTCTTGCCCTGATGTCTCGCACAGTCCACCACATCGGAGACTACCGCGCTGGCTGTGGGCAGTTTACCTGCACCGCGTCCGTAATACATAGAATCTCCCAGCATATTGCCATGCACATAGATAGCGTTAAACACATCGTTCACGCAGTATAACGGATGCTCCCTGGAAATCATAAAAGGCGCCACCATCGCAAAGAAGCCGTCCTCCGTATCCCTGCTCATGGCAAGCAGCTTCACGGATTTGTTCATCTGTTTTGCATATAAGAAATCCGCCGCAGATATCTTGGTGATACCCTCCGTGTAGATTTCTTCATATTTCACATTCTTACCACACATCAGCGATGAAAGGATTGCAATCTTGCGGCACGCATCGTAGCCTTCCACATCCGCCTCCGGATTCCTCTCTGCGTATCCCTTCTCCTGCGCCTCCTTCAACACATCCGCGAAGTCCGCACCCTCTTTATCCATTTTAGTCAGAATATAGTTAGTTGTTCCGTTTAAAATACCTGTAATGGAATCAATTTTCTCCGCTGTCAGCGAGTAATTAAGCGGACGAATAATCGGGATACCGCCGCCCACGCTTGCCTCAAACAGATAATTACAGTGGTTCTCTCTTGCGATACGAATCAACTCCGGTCCGTGGTTTGCAACCAGCTCCTTGTTAGAAGTGCACACGCTCTTCCCAGCCATCAGCGCCTGCTTTGAAAAATCGTACGCCGGCTTAAGGCCGCCCATCGTCTCACAGATCACCGTAATCTCCGGATCATTCAGAATAATATTATAATCATGTACGACCTTATCCTCATACGGATCGCCCGGAAAATCCCTTAAATCCAGAATATACTTGATATTCAGCTCCGTGGCCGCCCTCTTGTTGATATCCTTCTTGTTCGTCTCGATTACTTCCACAACACCGCTTCCCACCGTGCCGTATCCTAATACCGCTACATGAATCATAATATTACTCCTCTCTCTTTATCCCTTGTGACTTACCTTGCAAGTCCGAAAGCTATCTCACACTAACCTCCATGTGAGCTTTAGAAGTACTTCTTACACTATTCTTTCGCCACAATCTTCACATTGTGAACGCCCGTCTTTGCTTCCATTGCCTCAATCATCTCGGACACATCTCCCGTAGTTGGGAGCACCTGTACGCTGAGACTTAAAGAAGCCACGCCGTTTATGGGAATACTCTGATGAATCGTCAGAATATTAGCTCCGCAGTCCGCTACGATCTTAAGCACATCTGACAAAAGCCCTGTCTCATCGTCCATCTGAAATGTAAGAGTGATCGTCGTTCCCTGTGCATTATCATGAAAAGGAAAAATATCGTCCTTATATTTATAGAAAGAACTCCGACTGATGCCTACCTCATCAACCGCTTCCTGCACGGATAAAGCCCTTCCTGAGTCCACCAGCCGCTTGGCCTCCACGACCTTAAGCAACACCTCAGGAACGGCTTTCTGTTTTACTACATAGTAGCCGGCCGTCTCCTTCATAACATAACCACGCCTCTCTGTCTTTGCACCACAGACACATGTTTGTCACCGAGGGATATTTTAGCACAACTACACAATAATAGCAAGCTGAAATTGTGAAATATTTTCGTTACGCCTTTCTATGGTTTCAACACTTTGCGAAGAGTCTCAAACATGCTGTCTATATCAATAGGCTTCGCGATATGACCGTTCATACCGCTCCGCAAAGCCTCCTGCTTATCTTCCTCAAAAGCATTTGCAGACATCGCCAGAATCGGTATTGAGGCAAGTTTGCGATTTTTGAGGCTGCGGATCGCTTTAGTCGCCTTATACCCGTTCATTACCGGCATCTGAATATCCATCAGAACCAGCTGATAATAACCCGGTTCGGATCTTTCCACCATCTCTACAGCCTCCTGACCGTTCCGGGCTACTTCCGTCACAAATCCGGCATCTCCCAGAATTTCCACGGCGATCTCCTGATTCAAATCCACATCCTCAGCCAGAAGGATACGTGCTCCTTTCAGATGTGACATATCCAATCTGCTCTCCTGCACCTCAAGCTGTTCACCATGCAGGATGGAATCAAGACATTTGCGCAGCTCCGACAGGAACAGCGGTTTGCTGCAAAATGCTGTAACACCGGCGGCCTTTGCCTCATCCTCGATATCCGCCCAATCATATGCCGTCAATATAATGATGATTGCCTCCTGATCTATTTCTTCCCGTATCTTGCGGGCAATCTCGATTCCGTCAATCTCAGGCAGCATCCAACCGACCACATAGACTTTGAAGTCATCGCCTAACATGGCCGCCTCACGGCTCTGCACTACTGCTTCTTCCTCCGATGTTGCCCACTCGGCACGCATACCGATCTGTCCGAGCATATGGGATATTCCCTCACAGCTGTTCGGGTCGCTGTCTACCACCAGTGCCCTGCTATTTTTCAGCTCAGGAATATTATATTCCGTTCCTTCCCCGACATGTATTCGGAAGATAAATGATGCATCAAACTGCGTTCCCACACCCTGCTCGCTCTGCACTTCTATATTGCCGTTCATCATATCCACAATATTCTTGGTGATGGCCATACCGAGTCCCGTTCCCTGAATACCGCTGATGGTCGAATTCTCTTCCCTCTCAAAGGGCTCAAAAACGTGCTTCAGGAATTCCTCGCTCATGCCGATACCGGTATCTTTTACCGTAAATACATATCCCGCATAGCCCTCCCTGTCCACCGGCTGCTCGGTAATACGCACATTGATGGTTCCGCCTTCCGGCGTATACTTCACGGCATTGCTGACCAGATTTAAGAGCACCTGATTCAGGCGCAGCTTATCACAGTAAATCTCCTCGTTTACAACATCCACCGTATCAATATAGAGCTCCTGACGTTTGGCACGTACATCAGCCTGCAGAATATTACACAGGCCATGCGCCACATCCGGCAGGCTGCATACCTTTTCCTCCAGTTGTATCTTGCCGCTCTCGATGCGGCTCATATCCAACACGTCATTAATCAGGCTCAACAGATGATTGCCGGATGCCATGATCTTCTCCAGATATTCCTTCACCTGATCCCGCCGGTCAATATGTGTAATGGCAAGTGTTGTAAAACCGACAATGGCATTCATCGGGGTACG
Organism: Lachnospiraceae bacterium; assembly: GCA_014804655.1. GTDB lineage: Bacteria > Bacillota > Clostridia > Lachnospirales > Lachnospiraceae > UBA3282. Next base: position 14,313 of record JAAUZK010000013.1, read on the forward strand.
AATATCATGCGACATATTCGAGAGGAAAACACTCTTCGCTTCATTCGCTCTGTTCGCCTGTGCAAGCGCGCTCTCAAGTAAGACTTTCTTCTGCATCTCGCTTCGTGTTTCCTCGTCCACGTTACGAAAACCCATAACTATGCCGGACTGTCCATCCCAGATTCCCACCTGTACTACTTTGACCTCATAATACTCTACCGACTGTTCTCTGACAACACGGTATTTCACACAGTAAGTCTTCTTCTCCTGCAGTTCCTCTCTGATCCGCCCCAAATCGGCTACCGCCTGAAACATTCCTCTGTCCTCCGCATGCACAAACCCGCGCTCGTACCGTTCCATGCATTCCCCGAACATAATGTCTCCGTCAAAAATATTTCCGAACAGCTGCCCGTCAGGATCGTCCATCTGCAGCACCGATCCCCTGCCTGTATCGAGATCGGCAAAACAGACAAGCTTATAGTCAATACTCAGCGCCTGAACCAATTCTCTCCGGTATCTGGCGTTCTTCTTCTCCCGCTGCTTCTGTGCAGTACAGTCCAGCAAAAACCGCTGATAGAACATTTCACCGTTCTCTTCCTGAAGCTTTACATTACCCATAACATGCAGGATATCTCCGTTTTTATGACGTACGCGATACTCTATATTACAGCTGTCGCCAACCTCCTTAAGTTCCTTGATCTTATTCTGAATAATCGGCTTGTCTTCATCTACAACGGAAGCGGCAACCAATCCAAAACCCTGTTTCATTAAGTCTTCTCTCGAATCATATCCCAGAATCTTGAGTGCCGCCTTATTCACACTTATAATCCTTTTTCCGTCCAGAGAATGGCACAGCACACCGCACTCTATACTGGTAAATATCTTCTCCAGAGTACGTGTCTTCTTAATAATTTCCTTCTCATACTCGCGTTCGCGGGTTATATCAATGCCAACCCCCACCGTTCCCATCACACTCTTATCAACGTCATACAACGGCGATTTGTATGTAATCAGTACCCGCTGCCCGTCACTTACCTGAATCGTCTCCTCAGATATACAGGTCCTCCCGCTGTCCATAACCTTCTCTTCTGATTCGATGCAGGCAGGATCTTCCTGATCCACGTCCCATATATAGGTATGCTCGCGACCCTCCACCTGTTTCTTAGTCTTATTTACCGTAGAACAGAAGCTGTCATTCACTTTCTCATGTATGCCGCTTTTGTCTTTATACCAGACAAGATTCGGTGTGCTGTTAATAGTGGCCTCAAAAAACTGATTCGTCTGCCATGCGTCCTTGCTGTCCTTATAATCCCTCTGCCATCGCCGGAAACGAAATCCGATCTCCTCGTCCGACATCGGAGTCGTCCAGATATCTTCGATATTATCCATATATTCTGTCAGCAGGGAAATCTGCTCTTTATCCGCAAACAGAATAAGCTCAGTCTCCCCGCGCTTACTCTCTATCAGCGCCCGTACCGCTTCCTGCACATTCCATCCGCACAGATCGGCAAAAATCACATCCGCCTCAGCTGCCAGTGCCTTATCTACAGCCTTGCTCTCGGTAAAAGTATGCGTGAAATGCGTAAGCGGTTCCGCATTCTTAATGATGTGAAACAGCTTTTCCGCACAACCTGCCANATATATATGAGTATGACAATGATACATACTGATCTCCCCCTGATNTCCNTCGGTATAACTACTTATTNCTATTGTAACAAAGGGTNTGAATATATGTCAATATTNTGCATATTTTCAGNTTNCATANTGGTAATAACAATGTTANTATTCACANNTTGGCTAATCCGGTCGCGCAGAGTGNAGTTAATATNTGCGTCACCGCGNTNNCGNTCCGCAAAAAGCGTAGCGGACACTAGACTCGTGAAATACCTCGTCAAGTGCCGACGCTTTTTGAGGGGTTCCTTCAGATATTAACTCCCCTCTGCGCTTAGGCTGTGGCGTGNGTGTGAAAAGTAACAATAAAACAAGTCACCGCCGCATTCATTCTATAACTGCCAGAATGCATGTTACGGTGACTTATATANTGGCATTGCCAAGCTGTGTAAATTCAGGCTCAGCGATCCAGTATGTTACAGTAACGGATATTTATCCGTCAGCGTCTTNACAATAGCACGTGCCTTCTCGATGCCGNTTTCNCCTTCCTTGATCACAATGGAGATTGCCTCCGCCACTTGATCCATATCCGCCGNATTCAGGCCGCGGGAAGTAGCCGCCGGTGTGCCCAGACGGATACCNCTGGTGACAAAGGGCGATTTCGGATCGTTGGGNATCGTATTCTTATTCGCGGTAATATGCGCCTCNTCAAGCAGTTTTTCTACCGCTTTNCCCGTCAGATCATAGGTTGTCAGATCAACCANCATCAGGTGATTGTCCGTGCCGCCNGATACGATCTTCACATCCCTGTTCTGCANTCCNTTNCAGAGTGCCTGNGCNTTATCNACAACGCCCTGCTGATANTCCTTGAAAGCGGGATCCAGCGCCTCCTTNAANCAGACAGCCTTGGCCGCAATCACATGCATCAGCGGACCACCCTGGATNCCCGGGAAAATTGCCTTGTTAAAATTATACTTGTCAGCCATCTCCTGACTGGACATGATCATACCNCCNCGCGGTCCNCGAAGNGTCTTATGAGTTGTAGTCGTAGTCACATGTGCATAAGGGATCGGNCTCGGATGAAGTCCTGCCGCCACAAGNCCTGCAATGTGNGCGATATCTACCATAAGTACCGCTCCGACCTCGTCCGCAATCTCTCTGAATTTNTTGAAATCTATNGTTCTTGCATAGGCGGAAGCNCCCGCNACGATCATCTTCGGTTTNCATTCCNGTGCAATCTTNCGNACATTATCATAATCAAGGAATCCGTCATCATTGACGCCGTACGGCACNCATTTAAAATACTTGCCNGACATATTGACCGGTGAACCATGGGACAGATGCCCGCCGTGATCTAANTTCATACCCATAAAAGTATCCCCNGGCTCCATAACNGCAAAGAATACTGCCATATTCGCCTGCGCNCCGGAATGCGGCTGTACATTGACATACTCACAGCCAAAAAGCTGCTTTGCNCTGTNTCTTGCCANNTCTTCCACTACATCCACACACTCGCANCCGCCGTAGTATCTCTTACCCGGATACCCTTCCGCATATTTATTCGTAAGCGGACTTCCCATAGCCGCCATGACNGCCTTNCTCACCCAGTTCTCGGAAGCAATCANCTCAATATGTGAATTCTGCCGCTCCTGTTCGTCCACGATCGCCTGTGCAATCTCNGGATCGATCGTCNTTACCTCGTCTAATGAATACATTCCCTGTTCCTGCCTTTCTTCTTTATATTTTTATATTGCTATTGNCTGTTTTTCCATAACTATCTNCGCGATAGAAATCATAAAATTGNTATAAGTATATCATAGGAGAGGATTGCGGCGCAACGTTAATTTGCCTAAGCCGCCACCCTTATGATATACTTANGCTGTTATTACTTTATTACATAAGACGAGGNGGACGCCATGTATCATATCATCATTAATCCGACATCGAAATCCGGCAAAGGTCTGGCAATNTGGAAGACANTAGAGCCNGTATTATTGNANAANAATGTGTCCTACCGAACATATATCTCCACCCATACCGGTCATGTATCGGAACTGACNGNCGAGATCACATCNNCCGCTTCTGACGCAGAGTNTCCGCTCAACCTGATATTNCTCGGCGGAGACGGNACCGTAAATGAGGCGNTGCAGGGTATTAAGGACTTCTCCAANGTCAATATCGGCTACATACCCACNGGTTCCAGCAACGATCTCGCAAGAGCCTTGAAATTACGGCGTGACCCTGTCGAACTTCTGCTGCAGATNCTCGACGGCACCCACTCCCNCATGATCGACNTAGGNATACTGACCTACGAAGATGANACCANGATCGTGTCCAGANTNCATAAACAGCCGGAGAGNAAAAGCCGCTATTTCATCGTCAGCAGCGGNATCGGATTTGATGCNGNNGTGTGTGAAGAGGCTCTCTCNTCNCCCATCAAGAATACATTAAACCGGCTGAAATTGGGAAAACTNACTTATCTCGGCATTGCNCTGAAACAGTTGATNACNGCCAAGCCTGTATCCTGTAAGATTTACTTAGACGGCAAGGCTCCCTTCGTCATCCCGAAATTTCTCTTCTCTGCTTTCATGGTTCATCCCTATGAAGGCGGCGGATTCTGCTTCTGTCCTCAGGCNGACGATACGGACNGCCTTCTNGANCTGTGCGTNGTGGGNAATCTNCCCAANCTTNTAATNCTGCTCGCTCTGCCCACGGCTTTCTTCGGGAANCACTATATCTTTCCGCGNATCAATCACTATAGGGCATCCTCTGTCCGCATTAAGACATCCGCTCCTCTATGGGTNCACACCGACGGAGAAGTCTATATGAAATCCGATGCGATCAGCATTTCCTGCCTCAAACAGCGTATTCGTTTTCTTGTGTAGACGCTTATCCCNAGCTATGAATGCAGTGGTCTGTCTTTNNGNNTTATTNACNANAANNATAGTTNNANTTNNCANTCACNCCNNTNGCTNCATNAATTCANANGNTTGGTGNNAATTNCAGAAATTNGGANANNNAAAAAGAGNTCTTCGCATAATNATGNCGGAAANTTATGAACATNTTGGATATTTTTTCANGAAATATTAAGAAATATTTATGNAAATCTTATTTTGACTTTTCTATGCAATCTGCTATGATAGCTTCTATGAACCGAATATCGGACATAAACTAGTTCATGATTCTTAAATTGTCAAATGAGGTTATCTATTATGAAAAAATATCTGGATAAGCTGGTAAAGGTAAAAGAATATAAGCACGCGCTCCCGCTGATCATCTACGGGATCATCTATCTCGCATGGTTCGGACATCTGGAACATACCGTCACAAGCCATTATCGGGTCATCCATGTGGCGCTCGACGATCATATCCCGTTCTGCGAGATCTTCGTAGTGCCTTATCTGCTATGGTTCGCCTATGTGGCTGTAGTAGTAGCCTACTTCTTCCTGCGCGACAAGGATGACTACTTCAGAACATGTACGTTCCTGTTTACCGGAATGACAATTTTCCTTCTAGTGTCTACATTATGGCCTAACGGGCATCACTTAAGACCATATATTATGCCCAGAGATAATGTGTTCACTCATCTGGTTGCCAGACTCTACCAAGCAGACACACCCACCAATCTGTGGCCGAGCATCCACGTATATAATTCACTGGGTTGCCACATTGCGGTTATGCACAGCAGCCGTCTGGAAAAATATAAAGGGATACGCATCGGATCTTTCATTCTGTGTGTTTCCATTATTATGTCAACCATGTTCATCAAACAGCATTCCGCTTTTGATGTAGCTACAGCTTTTATTATGGCGGCAGTGATGTACGGACTCGTTTACCGTTCCGATGTACTGCTTAACTTCTATCACAGTTTGCAGAAACGCCGTAAGAGAAAACCGGAGATCGGCTGACCTGTCTCGGGTCATGCCTCTAATTAAATTTATAGAATCTCCGGCAGATCTTATAGCCTTCCACCGATATCTTCCTGCCGCCTTTGCCCGGCAGATTCATGGAGTTACCCAGAACACCGTATCTAAGCCGCATATAAAGGCCCATATCCTTATTCTTAATATAAGACCATAACTCCTGTTTTTTCTCCAAATTCTCTTCCGTACCGGAACGAATCAGCAGAATAGAGGATATAACAGTTATGATTTCCAGATAATTGATCATATAATTTCTCAGTTTCCGTCTGGTATATACCTTTTCTTTATTCTCACACAGGTAATCTATCATAATCTTATTGACCTTGATCTGTTGATCCACTCTGGATATCATCACTTCCTCGTTGACAGACTGCCCCTCCCTGCCGATATAATAGCGATAGAAATTCACATCCAGATAATACATGTTCTTCACAAACGGCAGCGGCTCAAACACGAAAATATTATCCACATAAAAGGTATTGTCCGGCAGCTTCAGACCGCATTCCCGCAACAGTCTGGTTCGGAAAATAACAGAGTGCATAAGGATATACTGCCCCTTATGAAAATGCTTTATCTCACTCCATGTAAAGATACGGCCCTGCGGCAATGCATGGCGGTACTTCATAACTTTATGCTTCGCCTCGCCTTCCTTCTCGTAAACAAAATTACTGATCAGCATATCGAGATACGAATCTCCTGTGGTAATATCATGCAGTACTTCCAGAATTGCACGATAAGCACTCTCCTTCACCCAGTCATCACTGTCCACCACCTTGAAATACAGCCCCGAAGCATGTTCCAGTCCTGAATTAACAGCCGACCCATGACCGCCGTTCTCCTTGTGAATCACCTTGATCACGGATGGATAATCCGCGGCATATTGATCCGCTATGGCGCCCGTCCCGTCCGTAGAACCGTCATCTACGATCAGGATCTCCACTTCTTCCCCTCCGACCAGCAGAGAATCAATGCACTTTCTCATATATGCCTCCGAATTATAGCAAGGCACCGCTACCGATAATAATTTCATAATCTCCCCCTATTCCGGTTCTGAATAACTAGATCAGCTCCATATATGCAGCATACGCGGAAGGAACCGGATATTTATCCCGGATCTTATCCGGCGCAACGAAAACATACTCTCCCATCCCCGACAAATCATCTATCCGGATGAGATATCCTGTCATATGCCATTCTTTATGAGTAAATATATGCTTCGCCGGTTTCAGTCTGCGGATTCTGATCGGCGCAACACCTGCCTGTCGCAGATTCTCTATGACCTGTTCCTCCCCTTGATGCCCTTCCATGGTAGGAAACTCGTATAATCCCGCAAGCAATCCGCTGTCCGGTCTTCTCCGAAGAGCCACCAGATCACCATACCGTATTATCAGAACCGTCTTCTTCTCTATACTGCGCGGCTTCTTAGGTGTTTTCTTAGGATATTCCGATATCCGGTTCTGTATTCTTGCCTGACAGATCTCGGTCCACGGACATATCTCACACCGCGGATTCCCGTTGGGAATACAGACCGTAGCGCCAAGCTCCATCAATGCCTGATTGAAATCTCCGGGTCTGTCCGCCGGCATGACTCCCCTTAACTCTTCTTCCAGCGCTTTCTTAACTTTAGCATCCAGAATATCCCTGTCATCCATCCGCAGTCTGGACAAAATCCTCAGAACATTGCCATCAACCGCAGGCACACTTTGTCCAAAAGCGATGGAAGCAATCGCACCTGCCGTATAACTCCCGATTCCCGACAGCTTCAGAAGGCTCTCATAATCACCCGGCATTGTACCGCCGTACTCTTCCATGATCTGTATGGCGGCTTTACGCAGATTTCTGGCACGGTTATAATACCCCAGCCCTTCCCACAGCTTTAACAGAGTCTCCTCCTCTACCGCCGCGAGATCCGCTATATCCGGAAGCTGTCCTAGAAACCGGTCATAGTAGGGCTTGACTGCCTCCACCCTCGTCTGCTGCAGCATGATCTCCGACAGCCATACATGATAGGGTTTCGGATCCTCCCGCCAAGGCAGGATGCGTCTGCCCTCATCATACCATGCAAGAAGCGGCTCTGCAATCAGATCCAGAAGATCCACGATAACAGGAACCTCTTCATTGATCGCAAGGCTGTCCGTTTCCACCAGACAATCATATGCAAGTAAATGTACCCCTGCACTTCTCGCCTTTCTAAGCGCTTGTCCGAAAGCCGGCTGTGTACTCCAATTCGGCTCCACCCGGCTGACTGTTTCCATCTGAACCACAAAAATGAGATACGCCTCATATCCCTGTCCGCACGCCGCAATCAGTTCCTCCACATGCTTGACTGCCCGCTCGGACGGAGCATCCGGAAAGGCGGCCACATTGTCTCGCTCCAGCGTGACTCCCTTCACCTCAATAAATGCTTTCCTGCCGGAGGCGCTTTCCACATAGAAGTCAAATCTTGAGTTGCCGAAGGAAGTCTCCGGACGCACCAAACTGACATCATGATACAATCCGCCGGATGTAAGCCATTCGCCCACAACCTTATTGGGCGCATTTGAATCCATGTTAATTAGTCTGCCTTCCTTATCCACAGCTACCAGATCATAGGCTGTAGAGCGTTCCGGATTATTGCTCTTCTCCAGATATACCTGCACGTCATCTTGCAACAGCTCCCTGCAGCGTCCTGTGTTCTTCACATGCACCTTAGTACGTTCACCCGCTATGTCCACGTAAGCAATGAATCGATTTGGTCTCTCTATGAATTTTCCTGAAACAATCTTATTATATTTCATATTATATCAACTACTATCCGGTTCTTCCTCCGCCTCATTATAAGGCACTTTCTTCTTATAAGGCACCCTCGCCGCAGGAACTACCTCCGAAGCGGGACCTGTATGTACCGTCTGATCATCAAAGAATATATGCGCGCCAAACGCCTGCAGCACATCCCTCTTGCGGACTCCGCCCAGGAAAAACACCTCGTCTATACGTACATTCCATGCGCGCAGAGTGCGGATAACCCTCTCGTGAGTCGGCGCACATCTGGTCGTAACAAGAGCCGTCCGAATCGGCGCCTCTTCTGCGGTAAAGTCTTTCTGCAGATCGGATAACGTTTTAAGGAATCTGGCAAAGGGTCCTGCTTTAAGCGGATTATTGGCGTTACGTCTCTCATTTTCCTCAAAAGCCTCCAAGCCGCTCTCCTGATAGATCTTCTCCGACTCATCCGAAAACAGCACCGCATCCCCGTCAAACGCGATCCGTATCTGCCTGATCTGATGCTCGCAATCGTAAGTATGCAGCCCGTCTGTACAGATGATCCCAGCCGCAATATTGGAATCTATTGCACTCTGCACATCGTCCTCATATGCGGACAGAAACAGATCCGTCTTAAAGGCCGTCAGATAGGGTGCCAGAGATGCGCCGCTTGCCAGCACGGCGCGGGTAATGTTCAATCCATAATGCTCAATTGTCTTAAAGACTCTGAGCGAAGAGTCCGGACTGTTCCTTGACATGATAATGACTTCGACGCTTCCTTCCTTATTCGGCAGATTATTCAGATTGAGTAACGCCTTGATCAGCGGAAATCCCGGTCCCGGTCGCAGAATCTCGTTCTCGTGCTCAATCTGGTATCTGCAGTACGCCTCCACACCCTCCGACTCATAGATCGTATTCTCATAGGTCAGGTCAAACAATGCCCTGGACGATACGCCCACTACCAGCCTGTTCTCTAAATCGTAAGCCATAAGCCACCTCCGTCAATATTTCGACAGCCGCATATTGCTGTCCGTCGTAATCTTCCGGTGATGGCGATATGGCTCACATCTTGTATATCTGTACTCTAGCGCAGCCTGTTACCCTCATACTTTTCGAATGTAAGCAGACAATTCTTTAATTCCTCGTACCGCTCTTCCACATCACCGTCTTTGATCTCCAAATCAACAGCGACCGCCATCGTATTGATCATCTCATCGGTGATCCTGTGTCGGAGTGCGGCAAGAATATTTAATCTCTGCTCATAAGTATCTGCGTCCAAAAAATCCATTACCAGAGGATCAATATTTATCTGTTCATTTGATTCATCTGTCTGCACCTGCTCCTGCTGCACGGACTCAGGCAGCGTATGTTCCGGAGTTTTGATCTGTTCATGAACTGCCTTATCTTCCTGCGGTTCTGTCTGTATCACCGATTTCTCCCGTTCTGCAGTCTCTGTCTGCCTAAAGCTCTCCTCCTGAGCTGACAGAGATAATTCCATATCCTGCAATAATTCGAAACGATACCTCTGCTTCACATCAGGATATTTCGCACGGTCTACTTCCTCCATGAACATATCGAGCGGTCTTACATAGATCTGAAAGGTGTCATACATTGCCTGATAGACAACCATCATCTCGCCGGTCTCGCTATGCTTCGCCAGACAACGAATCTGATATATATTTCCTTTAAAATGTCTGTACATTTCCAGTGGTTTGGGATTCGGTCTCATACTCTGCTCCAATCTGATTTATTCGGGACAGCCATCTTCTGACAGACAGCTGTTCGCTCTGTATACCTCTACTTAGTATAATCCCAAATCTTGAAAATGTCATTCCTTATGTGTCCTATAGAATGAAAAAATCGAGCTCCGCCCGATTGCAAGCATTGCGGACTCAAATTCACTCCGGGAATTTCCATGAGCCAATCAAAGAACATTTGTTCTGTATTCACATATTAAAACATATGTTCGGTTTTGTCAATATGTTATAAGTCATACCGGAAACTGCACGCCTCTTCCTGAAACTCCGTCTCCGACAGTATATTCTGTAAAACTGCCTTCTCTTCATCGGTCAGGCGGTTCAGTTTCCTATGGTGCAGCAACAGCGTATACTCCCTGCTGCCGTCCTCATAAGCCACCCAAGTGAGGTTTATTCCACAGTTATGATAACCTTCCTCTTCTAATAAAATCTGTGTTCTCTCCCGATATTCTTCTTCCAGTGCATCATAGTAGCGGTTCTGTCTCGCGCGCTCACCATTCTCCTTGCTCATCACTGTTCCCTTAACACCTAAAATAATGATCAGTACAAGCAAAAGCGTCACAATTACGTATCCTCTCCGTATCATAAATTTCTCTCCCTTCCTCGTCCCGCTAAGCCGGGTACTATTCTTGTCCAGTGTAGTTTACATAATGCAGCATGAATATGTTTTGGTAAATTCTGATATAAGGATACAAAAAATAGAGTCCGATAATCCGGACTCTATTCAGACCCAATCATTATATACCGCATATTGATCAGCGGTAAACTTACAACTCAACCATTTATATACCTCATATCGGTCAGAGGTAAACTTTCTTTGTGTTTACATACTTGCATTTATTGCGCGTTCACTCCACCTTCTGATACCGGGTGAAGATCTTGTCCTCGCCGCACAATGCTTCGTGCCGTCCGAATCGGTGATGATGTAGTCACCTTCCCTTAAGAACGTGCGTCCCCTTCTGTGCATAATGTAAGGGCACATGATCATACCGCTGTCTCTGGTCACTTTTACGAGCGTATCCGCAACGATCCACTCCTTCGTCACCACGTCAGCCCAAAGCTCAAATCCGTCTTCCATCCCCTTGCCGACTTCATACTTCTCAACATTCGATTCCAATGAGATACGCCTGCATTTCATAATTGCCTCCATTCCGAAACATCTGATGTTTCTCCCCTTTTCATTCTATAACTTAGTCTTCCAGCGCAGATCTGATTGCTGCCATCAGTTCTTCATAAGTTTCATAAGCAGGTATCTGCGGATTATCCTTCTTGATCTGTTCCGTACTCTTGAAAAGAAATCCCGCCTTGCTCGCCTTGATCATCCCCATATCATTGTGGCTGTCACCGCTGGCAATCGTCTCATATCCGATGGACTGGAGGGCTTTCACCGTGGTCAGTTTGGAATTCTCAATACGCATCTTAAATCCCGTGATCTCGCCGTCTTTTGCCACCTCCAATGAATTACAGAAGATCGTCGGATATCCGAGCTTCTTCATTAACGGGCCCGCAAACTGCGTAAATGTATCACTGATAATGATGACCTGTGTAATACTTCTGAGCTCATCCAGAAATTCTTTCGCCCCCGGAATGGGATCTATGGTTGCTATGGTCTCCTGAATCTCTTTCAGTCCCAAACCGTGTTCTTTTAGAATGCCGAGCCGCCAGTTCATCAATTTATCGTAATCCGGCTCATCTCTGGTAGTCCTTTTCAGCTCCGGAATACCGCTTGCCTCAGCAAAGGCGATCCATATCTCCGGCACCAGTACCCCTTCCAGATCCAGACATACAATATTCATACTCATCTCTCATACCTCCGTTTTATATAACGATTTATTATTTCCATAAGCAAACTAGCCGAATGACATCTGCTCTCCCGCCGCCAGACAATACATCTTCCCGCTCGTCATAAACCAGACCGGACGCGCGGACGCATTATACAGAATATGCCCGTCCACAGACATGATCAGCCCTCTCACAGCCGTTACATAATCATAGATTTCTATATTTGTGGCGTACCAGATATCTTTTCTGCCCTGCAGCTTCTCACAGATTCCGTGTATGTGTTCCCATTTGCCGTCGCGCTCGAACTCGTAACTGTGGCCCCAGATATACAATAACGCCATTCCCCGAAACGGCGGCGGATTCAAGAAATCCGCAAGCAGTTCGTCAGTCACCTGATCGTGGTGGCAGGTCGGATTCCATCGCATAAAATCAGTAGGCAGCGCGAAATCCATCGTACTGTTCACCGTGCGGCTGTATACGATCCCCAGCTTTAGCGCCGTTTCTATCAGATTGTCACTATACACTCCGAAAGGATAGGAAAACCCTCTGACAATTCTGCCGCTATACTGTTCCAATTCACGCCTGTCCTCATACAACTCCGCAACGGTCTGTGTCTGAGACAATTGATTAAAAAAGGGGTGTGTTACCCCGTGACAGGCAATCTCGTGGTTTACATAAAGTTTATTTATCTCCGAGCGGGTAACAAAGCCTTCCCGATCCAGCGTACTGCTGTTGAGATGAAAAGTCGCTTTCATATCATGCTGATCAAATATGCTGACTAACCGCCTGTCATAGACCTGCGCATCATCATAACTAAACGTTAACGCCTTATCTTTTCCTTCCGGAAAAAGAAAATGTATCTCCTGGAACCGGCTCTTCTCATCACTCATCCTGTGTCTGTCCTCTAAAAAAGTATTCGTTAATATTATGTAAACCAACCATTATTTATATCACTAAAAATCATGCTATCCGCAATCCTTTTGCAATACATATTTAGAATTATGTAAACCTCAACATTATATTTCTTTATAACGCTTCCCTGCAAAAATAACAGCTATAACACGTTCTCGGCACCATCGGCACCAGATTTTCCGCACCACAGTATCCGCAGTTCACACAGCGCATGCCCTTCGGAATCGCATCGCCGTCAAGATACCTCGTTGCCACCGCAAGCCCGCCTCTCGTCTCATGAAGCCGTTTCTGCTCCTCGAGCTTCTCTTTCGCATGCTCTCTGGCATCAGCCTCAGCCTTCTCCATTAAATATGCCGTTGTGGAATTGCCGTCCTCTTTAGCTTCCTCAATCGCCGACTTGGCCGGAGCCTGTGTCGTCCGTGACTGCGGTCTGCCGACATTGTTTGCCGCAGGCATGCCACCGTTGGGTTTCTTCTGTTCGTAGGGATTTGCACTGCTCTGCCCAAATGTGTTATTTTGATTCGCCGTAGTCACCGTCGTGTTCGGCAGAGAAGAATTCCCTTTTGCACTGCCTTCCCCTTTGGCTCGTTGCACTCTCTTATAAATCGTCACGCATACAATGATCATGATCACTAATTCAATCATTATCCGTTTTCCACCCTTCCGTATAATCTCGCTATGCCGCGCTGTACTTCACGATCAGAAGCTCCACGCTCATGATATCGTTCATTCTGCCTGTCTTGACCGCCTGCTCCGCCTCCACACAGTCTGCAAGCGCCCTTCGCAGATCGGCTTCCTTAAATTTCGCCGCCTGCGCCACATATTTTCTGGCAATAAAGCCCGCCAGGCCGACCTTCTCTCCGATCGCATTGGCATCAAGCCCTTTATTCTTTAATTCTTTTACCTGCAAAAGCAGATTAAATTGTCTCGTAATCAGAAACAAAATCCGCATAGGAGGTTCCTTCAGCGTCAACAGATCGTAATACAGCTCCATTGCCGCCTTCTGCCGCCGTTCCGCCACCGCATTTATCATATCAAAGATCTGGCTTGTCACCTGCTTCGTACAGACCGCCTCGATGTCCTGCGCCGTGATCACGTCACGTTCCAGACAGTAACAAAGAAGCTTCTCCAGCTCTCCGCGGATATTCTCCATATCCGATCCCGTTTTATCTAAGAAAAGATTCAGGTCCCGCTCCGTAATATTCTTGTTCTCTCTCTTCAAAAAGCCCATAATCCAGCGTTTCAGCGTCGTCTCATCCTGCGCCTTAAACTCTATGGCGCGTCCCCTGGCTGTCGCTGTCTTGTAGAGCTTGCTCCTCTTATCCACCGTTGCCTCGGCGAATACGAAATAAGTCGTCTCGGAAGGTGCTTCCAGATAATGCGCCAGTTCTTCCCCTCCATGGGCGAAAAGTCCGCTGTTCTCAAGTACGATCACTCTGCGCTGTGCAAGAAACGGCATGGTTTCCGCCAGATCAATGACATCTCCGGTCTTCACATCCTTGCCCTCAAAGCAATGAAGGTTCATGGCATCCCCACCGTCAAGCAGAGCATTTTTCAGCTTCTCCTTATACTGGTTTCTCAGGTACGCCTCTTCACCGTACAGGATATACACTTGTTTTAATTGTCCGGATTTGATCTCTTCTGCTAATTTTTTCATATATTCAGTATACGATACGGCGCCTGATTAATCAATTTATTTCCACTGCATCACAGTAAAATCAGGCATTGGCCCCGACCTGCACATCGGATGGGTGAGACCTGTCAATCTTATTGCGGATCTCCTGCATCTGATAATCCAACATCTCAATCGAATCTGCGCACGCCCTTAGCTGTCCCTCGATCTCCTCCGTGTCCGCCACATCCTTTTTATATTTCAGCTTATGTTCCAGACTCGCCCAGAAATCCATGGCAATCGTACGGAACTGCACTTCTGCTTTCACGTACTTCTTTTCATTCGATAAAAAGATCGGCACATCCAGAATGAGGTGCAGGCTCCTGTAACCATTGTTCTTAGGACTACGAATATAATCTTTCTTGCACACCAAAATAAATTCATCCTGCTTGATGAGCAGATCCGCCAGTCGATAGATATCGTCCGGAAAAGAACAGATTACCCGCAGTCCCGCCACATCCGTCAGATGTTCTCTAATACTCTCCACCGTCACCGGATATCCTTTAAGCGCCAGCTTCTCATAGATGCTTGTAGGTGATTTCAGACGGCTCTTGATTGATTCAAAAGGATTCCTGTTATACACTTGGGAAAATTCTTCATTGAGTATCTTAAGCCGCGTCTCTACTTCCATGATCGCGGACCGGTACTCCATCATCAGCCTGTTAAAAGGCACTGACTCCCGCAGTTTTTCCGCCTGCATCTCTATAATCCGGTACTGCTTCTTAAGCACTTCCTCCTGCTCTTCCACCTTCTGTTCCAGCTTGTTCTTACAGACAAACAGTTCCGTCACATTGCGGACTCTGTTTCTGACAACAGATGCCTCAAAGGGCTTATGAATAAAATCGCTGGCTCCCATTTCAAGGCAGCGGTTCTCAATCTCCGTAGCGGGTTCACTGGTTATGACCAGCACAGGGATATTCTGCAGCCAGCCATTATCTTTCAGTACATTAATCACTGCAAAACCATCCATCTTAGGCATATACAGATCCAGAAGAACTGCCGCCGTATCGGTTCTGTTCCTCTGTAGTATATCAAGCGCTTCTTCCCTGTCTGCCGCCGTATCAACCGCGTAATCGTCTGCTAAAATATTACTTAATACTTCGCGGTTGATTTCCGCGTCGTCTACTACCAATACCCTTCTCATGTTTTCCCCTTTAGTACAATATATAACTTCCGCTGTGCATGCCCGCCTGAGGATCGCTTGTGGGCTTCGCACTATTGCTTCATGGCACAGCTCATTGATATCGCGTATATTATATCATACTCTTTGTAAATGTCATATTGTTTCTTGGTCGGGATGTAGCTTTAGGTTTCTTTTTAGGGCTTATCTGAAACGGACGCGCAGAGGGAAGTGAATATCTACGGAGCCGCGCTCTCGCTCCGCAAAAAGCGTAGCAGACGCTAAACTCGTGAGTTGCTTCGCAACTCATGACCTCGTTAAGCGCTGACGCTTTTTGAGGGCCTCCTTAAGATATTCACTTCCCTCTACGCTGGGTATTGAGGTATGCCGAACAGTGACGTTACACCACCGCTTTTCCAGTTACTTTAGTTACTGTTGCAGTACAATGTCTATATACTAAACTGTATCCAGTGCACAGCGTCGGATAGTATGTAGTTGTCATAAGGACCGTTGGAAAACGCCGGCACTTAGCGAGGTTTAAAGTTGCAACGCAACTTTCGAGCTTAGTACCGTTGCGTTTGGAACCGAGCGAAAGCGCGTCCTTAGGACAATTACATACTGTCTGACGCGTCCGTCTTAGCCAATTATCATAAAACTGCAAGCAGTAACCATCTCTACTCTTCCAGAAACCCGCTCACCCTTACCTTACCGCCTCGTACCCGCACGGTCACTGCGCCGCTCTCCTGAGTTCGGTAGATCAGGCAGCCGCAGTTTCGCAGCCTGTTCAGCAGTTCTTCGTGAGGATGTCCGTATCTGTTGTTTCGCCCTGACGAGATCAGAGCAACCTTAGGATTAACTGCCTGCAGAAAATCCTCTCCGGTAGAATTCCCGGAGCCGTGGTGGGCTACCTTCAGCAGGGTAATATCATGTATATTCACATCCACCGCCGGCTTCTCCACGCCGACATCGTTCTGTACGACATCATTTTCTCCGATTGCGTTTTTTCCATCGTTTTGCCCCGATCTTATCAGTTCTAGCACCTTCCGTTCTCCTTCTCCCTCCAGATCTCCCGTGAAAAGCGCGGTGAAATCCCCGTAGGTCAAGTACAGCACTGTAGAATAGGCATTCGTATCTGAGGTACTCCATCCTTTCTCGGGATGCAGGCAGGTTAACATAACTTTTCCACATTGCAGGATATCTCCTGCACCGATATAGCGCACCGGCACGCCCGCCGACTCTGCCGTCTTTGCCAGCTCGCAGTATTCTTCCGTTCTTCCCAGTTCTCCCACATCAGGCAGATACAGGGCTCTGATGGATATACCGCCCGTACCTGCCTCCTCCAGAAGTCCGCGGATGCCGCATATATGATCGCTGTCCGGATGGGTGACTACCACGGCGTCCAGGCAGGAAGCGCCCTCATGTTTCAGAAAAGGCATAATCTGATATTCTGCCACATCACTCTGATCGGAACTTCCGCCGTCTATCAGCATATGCATGCCGCTGTCCTCCGCCAGATATATGCAGTCTCCCTGCCCCACATCCACCATGGTGATCTGCAAGCCGTAGGGCAGTCTGACCGTCAGCACCATAAGCGCACACAGCATGCCCTGCCAGAAGTACAGCTTCGGCAACCATCTGTTTGCTATGCACAGCCCCGCAAGAATCAGCAGAAACAACACCGTCTGCCACGACTTCGGACAGCCGGTTCCCCACCGGTTATCCGGAAGCGTCAGACATAAATCGCAGCACTTTTTATAGAATCCCAGCAGCGCGGCTACCGGATATGAGGCCGCCACGCCGAGGGGCAGGAAACACGCTGCGGCAGCCAGACTGATCAGACCGCACAGAAGCGTCAGGGTCATGCAGGGGATCACAATGAGATTTAAGAGCACCGAATAGGGCGGAAACTCATAATAGAAGTTCAGATACACCGGAAGCGTGGAGATGGATACGGCAATTCCCGCAAAGACTGCCTTCTCTACTCTGCCCTGTCCAAACAGATTCTGTTTCGTGGCTGGCAGGAAAATCCCTATACCGCAGATGGCGCCGAATGAAAACAGAAAACCGCTGTGCTGCAAATACAGCGGCTGCCTGATTAAAACTACCAGTGCCGCCACAGTCACCGCGCACAGCAGGTCGTAGGTTCTGCCTATCAGTCCCGCGCATAAATGCAGGGCGAACATAATATATGCCCGCAGCATGGAAACTCCCATTCCGGTCATCGTCCCGTAACAGTACATCAGTCCAATGGTCAATATTATGTTAACCATCTCCGGCAATCTTATTTTCTTAAGGAATGCATGACACCCCATCCCGATCACTGATAAGTGAAGTCCGCTGATGGCCAGTATGTGGATAATTCCGTTTTGCTGATAGAGTTCTTTGATATCCGCATCCAGAGTGCCTTTTTCCCCCAGAAGCATGGCTTTCATAACAGAGGCGTTCTCCGACCCGTAACAGGCATCCAGCAGCAGCGAACAGTATTCTCTGATCCGATACATGCACTCTCCGAAGCCGTCATGTGTCGTACTCTTAACTAAAAGCCCGCACTCCATGACTCTGCCCTGCTGTCCCATGATTCTATAATAGTCCGCACCGTCGAACTCTCCGGGGTTCGTGGCGTGTGTCAAAGCACGGTAGCTGCCGCGCATGATCACAAGGCTTCCCATCTCGGGCAGCTCCGCCTCTTCCATATAACATAAGACTCCCTCGATCCCGACGGTGTCCTTCCTGCTTAAATTTTCTTTGTTTTCTTTCCAGATACGATGTAACTTTTGTTGTGGAATCTTCTCAGAATCTGATAAGAATTGTTCCAGAACGGAAATCTGACTTTCCTCAAGAATAACTGCTTCAGACAGGGTTACGACGGGTACTTGATCATTCCGACTCATTCGGTATTCCTTGCCGGTCACATACCCCGCCACGGTTACCCGCTCTTTATCCAAATCCCCGTACGTCGGCGCGCCCCTGTTTGTAATAAACATCATGGCAACGGTTAACGCCACATAGACTGCCCCGACCACGCACATAGGTCTTCTTATATTTATCATGTTTTCCTCCCATTGTTCATAATTTCCCCTCATTTCCACGCTGCTTTTGCACATAAACCAGTTTGTCTCTGTTCGGAAATCACCGCATTCCCCTGCTATTCCGGCTGATTTTCCATCACTCCGGCGTTGCCAACAGATCCAGATTTCTCTCGAAAACGCTGCTTAAAGCAACATTCTCACGATATGCAACATTAGTCTCGCCGTTGATCGAGATCTGAACCTTATTCACATTGGATAATTCCACCAGCGAATTGGTAAGGGAATATATCGTCACCTCCGCGCCGACATTGTACGTCTGATTCAAAAAATCTTCATTTAAGTTTACATAACATATTCCATCTTTAATGGTCACACTGATAACCTTCGTCTCCGGATTTACGGTAGGATATGCCCCTTCCGCCATGGGCCCCTCGATCAGCTTCTCCACCACCAGCTTCTCCAGAGAAATATTACTGCTGTATACCACATTTCTGCGGTTCTCCTCCACCAATCCGGTGCCGTCCTCGTTGGCGAAATACAGGTGCAAGTTCACTTTCTCATAGGCATTGATCTCATTGCCGGCATTGTCGATAAACAAGTCCGCCGACATCGTGCCGATGGCGTTGCCGCTGCTGTCCGTAAGCGGTTCTCCCTGCACCATAAAGGAAACGTAACTGATCTCGGATACCTGTGTCACGGTTCTGACGATCGCCGCCCGCATAAGCACTTCTCTGACGCGATCCATCTCTTTATAGTGCTCATCGAAATTCATGGTGATCTGACCGTTGTCTATCGTGTAACCGATCAGCCCGAAACCACTTGCAAGCGGTGCCTTATATTCAAATTTGGATGGTATCTCTCCCAACTGCCCAAGCAGTTCCGCAAGCAGCTCCTGACTTTCTTCCGTCTCGCTGACATACTCCCTCGCGAGCGTCTTCGTCTCATCATTATTTACATAATATATATTATATACTTTTCCGCTCTCCGGCTGGGACTCGCTGCCACACGCCGCACAAAACAGCGCGGACACTATAACCAGCCATACCACGGTCCGTATTCTGTTCATAAATCCACTTCCTTTTATGTTTCCCATCATATCTCTTTACATTGGGATATAGGACAACGGTATCCTCACCCGGAAAACGGTTCCCTCTCCTTCTACACTCTCCACCCTGATGGAACCTCTGTGCATCAGGACAGCGCTTCTGGTAATCGCAAGCCCAAGTCCTGTTCCGCCGATCTCTCTGGATCGGGACTTATCCACACGGTAGAATCTCTCGTAGATATGATCCAGCGATTCAGCCGGGATACCGATACCGGAATCCGCCACCTCTATAGTAAAAAACTGGTGATCCGCATCCAGCGTTACCTTGACCCAGCCGTGCTCCTTATTATATTTAACCGCATTTTCCACCAGATTGGAAATGACTAACGTCATCTTCACCTCGTCCACCGCTGCAGTGACAGGGCGCACACTCTCATACACCAGCTCCACATCCCGCTTCTGCGCAATGGGACGCAGTCGTTTCATAATCAGTTCCACCAGCACATTGATGTCCACCTCGGCAATATTCAGATCCGCCGCTGTTCTGTCCATCTTCACAAGCGCCAGAAGATCCGTTATGATCTTATCCTCGCGCTCGATCTCCTTCGCAATGTCCGTCATAAATTCCTGATACACTTCTATCGGCACATCCCGCTGGCTGATCAACGAATCCGCCAACACTTTCATGGAAGTGATGGGCGTCTTTAGCTCATGAGACACGTTGGACACAAACTCCTGTCTGGAATCATCCAGAAGCTTCATCCTGCCGAGCACCCTGTTAAAAGCATCTCCTATATGCTCCGTCTCCAGACAGTCGGTAACGGAAATCGGATCGTCCGTATATCCCTCCTGCGCCTTATTAAGCGCCTCCGTAATCTTTTCAAAAGGTCTGATCAGCGCCTGTACTGCCAGAGTCGATAACACGAAAAGAACGATAATCGCGATGATCTCCACAAGCAGAGCCTTGCGGCTTAAAATATCCATCGTCACCCTGATACTGTCTGTGGAAGCGCTGACCAGCATGACCCCTCTCACGATCTCTGTTCCGGCTGCCTCCCGGGGTCCGTCTTCAAAACGAACCGTCTCCGTAATCGGGATTGTCATCTCGATATATCCGTTGTCCTTGTCATACTTGTTGGTGCTCTCTCCCTTGATACAGCGTACCACTTCCTCTGAAATCATGGTCTTGTTCTCGCTGATCCCATATGTGTCCTTGACGATGCGCAGATCATTATTAATGACCATAACACGCCCGTCATAGAGACTTGACAGCTGGTCAAGCTCAGCGTTAATTACCTCATAAGAGGTGTCCTGCAGATAATGATAAGTAATCAGGTGATTCGCCAGAATCCTGAGCTGCGTGGTGATGTCCGATGTTCTGACACTGACCGCACGCTGCTCATAATTCCGTAAGATCGCATACCGCATGCTGACACATGGTATCAGTCCGACGATAAGCAAGATCAGAAAGATCCTTGTCTTTAGACTTCTCAGAAATATAATGTTATGTATCCTATCCTTAAGCAAAGTAATACCCCACACCCCACTTAGTCCGCACGTAAACAGGTTCACCGGGAACATTCTCGATCTTCTCGCGCAGCCGTCTGATATGTACGTCCACTGTTCTGACATCTCCCGGATAGTCGTTGCCCCACACGAGCTTTAACAGGCTTTCCCTGCTGTATACCTTGCCCGGATTCTTCATCAATAGTTCTAGTACTTCAAATTCTTTGGCTGTCAGATTGATCTCTTTATCCTCGATATAGACCCTTCTGCCGTCACAGTCTAAGCGCATGCCGTCTTTCTCTACCATTCTTTGTGCTTCCTTATCCCCGCTCCTACGGGTCGCCCTGCGTATGATCGCCTTAATGCGCGCCTTGACCTCCAGAATGTTAAAAGGCTTTGTGATATAATCGTCCGCACCGTATTCAAGCCCGAGAATTTTGTCCATGTCATCCCCCTTTGCGGTTAACATAACTATTGGGACGTTGGAAAATTCTCTGATCTGCTGACATACTTCAAAACCGGTCATCTTAGGAAGCATGACATCCAATAAGATCATGTCATACTGATTCTGCCTCGCCAGCTCAAGCGCTTCCTCACCGTCGTACGCGCAGTCAACCTCCATATCGTCCTGTTCCAGACTGAATCGTATACCCTTCACGATTAATTTCTCATCATCAACTACCAAAACCCTTTGTCCCATTCTGCTCCGCCCCTAATTTACTGTAATACTATCCTTGATTTTCACATATGTCCCTTCCTTGATACCACTCACATTCATGATATCTTCAATCCGGGTAAATGCTCCGTGCTCCTGCCTGTATGCCGCAATCGCCGCCGCCCTGGTGGCTCCGATTCCCGGAATCTCACACAATTGCGCCTGCGTAGCGGTATTGATGTTGATCTTCGCACCCGCTGCATCAGTGCCCCCTTCGGCAACATCCTGCTTAAGCGCACCGGATTCTATCGTCTCTCCATCGATAATACCGATATTGTCGTCCTGATCCCCCTGCGCCATCGCCTGTGTCTGCTCCGTTGTCGGAATGACCAGCTTTGCTCCGTCTGTCAAAATCTGCGCTTGATTTACATAACTTTCGTCCGCTTCCTCCGTAAACCCACCTGCCTGCGTCACGGCCTCATACACTCTGCTTCCCGCAGGAAGCTCATACACATCCGGATTCTTCACCGCGCCGCAGACATGCACCCAGATTGCCTCTGCTTCCTGCGATATCTGTTCCGCCGCCTGTCGATCCGCGGTCTGTTCTGTGCCCCTCTGTGCTCCGTTCGATTCCGAAGCAGCCTGCCCCAACGGCAGGTTCACATTGTCACCTTGCGTCTGTATCCCCTCCGACTCCGCAACACTGCCTGTCTGCTCCTGCCGCTCATCCGCTGCCTGCACTGTCCCGGTCTCTCTCCCGGTCTCCAGCACCAGCTGTTCCCTGCGGGTACATCCGCAGAGCATAACACAAACAAACAGTACAGCCATCCGCACCGTGCAACGCACATTCCGCATTCTGTCCTGCCTGCCGTCTTCTGTATGATTCACTTTTTCCTGTATAATTACCCTACACATAGTTTCCCTTCCGAACCCTGCCGGTCCCTCCGGGAAGCTCCCGCTATGCACTGTATCTTCATTGTAAGATAAATTATGCCCTATGTCCACTTAAAAATCACAATTCCGGCAATCGCAATTCCCATTCCCACGATCTTGCGCATCTCAAGCGGCTGTTTTTCCACACCGAACAGCCCAAACAGTTCGATCAGATACGCAACGATCAACTGAGAGATCACTATGATCATAACAGCCTTAGCAGGCCCCAGCATCTCCATACCCTTAATCACCGTATAAGTGATAAACGCACCGATGGCACCGCCCAATAGCATATACTTCGGTTCCACCTTCCACAGCGTGGTAAAGGAAGACCGGTCCGTGACAAGCCATGCCGCCAGACAGACGATCAACGCAGTAAACTGCACGAACGCATTGGCCACCCAGATGCCGGAAGTCTTGGTTACCTGTGTGTTAAATACGCCCTGCACGCTCATAAGCGCACCCGATAACAGTGCGATCAAAAATCCAAACATGATATGCCCTCCGAAACAAAAAATAAAACAAGGTTTTCAGCACCTTGTCTTATTTTATCCATTTTCTGCTTTATATATGCACTACTCCGACTCTTCGGTGCTTTCTTCTGCGTCCGCACCCTCTTCTATCTCGTCCTCATACTCTTCCGTGATTTCTTCGGGTAGATCAATATATTCTTCCACGTACTCTCCGCCCACTACCTGAGACATGATCTTCTCCGACAGCGCCTTTAGGTCACCGTTGGCGTCATCTCCCTCCCAGATCTTGGCGAAAGCAATCTCCAGCTCCACCCAGAAATTACTCGTCTCGATCATCTTCGGCATCGGAACGGAATTCATATACTCCTGTAAAAAGGCTGCTTTGTTGGGATCATCATAGGTGTTGCCGCCATTATCATACACAGGCAGCTTACCGGTTCTGGCATAAAGCGTATCCGTGGAATATTCCGTCAGATATACCGCAAAATCGTTGGCCATCTCTTTCTTTTCGGAGTAACCGTTGACCACCACACACTGCGTCACGGACAACGAAGCTGACGACAACTCTTCACTTACGTTCGGCACTGTAGATATCCCGTACTCATAAGCAAAATTCCCTTCTGCCTTAGCAGTCTCGATCTTTGAAATCGCATCCGTAGTAGCTACAGTGTAGACGATCTTGCCCTCCATAAAATCCTGCAATATACCGTCATAACTGATCTCTTTCGTATCAATGGAAAAGAACTGGTTCAGGCTCTGATATACCCGCATACACTTAATGGCATCTTCATTATAAATATGAATGGAATCAGACTGATCCCCGTTTTTGCCTCCAACGTCAATGGAATCTCCCACGAAGAAATAATTATAGAAAATATCGGACACGTCCCATTTAAAGACCGCCTCCACCTGCTCCGGTGCATCATACACATCCGCAAAAGCGAGAACATCGTCTATCGTTTTCGGAAGTGTCTGCTCTACTCTTGCATTCACCGTTTCTTCGTCGATCCCGCCTGTCTGTGTGCTTTCATCCTCATCCGAAGCCGTCTCATCCTCCTGTGGCTCTCCTTCCTCTTCAAGCTGCTGCTGTGCTTCCTCGGCTGCCTGAGCGTCCAGCTCCGCCTCGATCTGTGCCGCCGCCCAATCCTTCAGGTATGTCTCGTTATACAGGAAACAACTCGTTTCAAAGTAAAAAGGATATCCGATCTGCTTATCGTGATAAGTCACCGCACTGACCGCCGTCTCTGGGAATAATTCTTCCATAGGCAGCACGCCCTCCGGCAGCTTAACCTCCGATGCCAGACCCGCCAGATGTGCTTTTTCCAGGGAATCATTGCTGACGACATACAGATCCGGCACCTCTTCTGAATGGAGGGATGCCTGATTGATCGTCTCCAGATATTCCCGTCCGGAGGTATAGATCGGAACCACACGCACATCTTTCTGATATTCACTGTATGATACCGCAACGCTGTTCAGATAATCCGTCAGCGCTTCATCCGTATACCACAGATACAGAGTCTCCCTGCGTCCGAAGAGGGATTCCTCCGCCGTCTCCGCTTCTTCTCCCTGCCGCATCGCAATGCCGAGCCTGCCCACGCCGTAGATTGCGCCCACGCACAATGCGATCACAAGGATCATCGTTATTCTTTTCTTAAGAGTCACTTCTGCTCTCCTTCTATTTCTTCCCGTACACTCTCGCGTAGGATTGCTATCATATCATCTACATTTTCTTTGGTGATCACGAGAGAAGGTACGAAACGGATAATGCTTGTTCCCGCGTTAATCAGGACAAGTCCCTTCTCCATCGCCCTGGTGATGATGCCGCCTACAGGCCTGTCAAATACAAGTCCCTGCAAAAGCCCTGCACCGCGCCTTGTCACCACACAATCAAACTCCGCCGCCATTTCCTCCAGTTGCTTCGCAAGATACTCACCCACTTCCCGCACATTGTCAAGGACATTCTGCTTTTCAAAAAGCTCTATCACCTTGCAGATTGCCGCACAGGCTAACGGATTGCCTCCGTAAGTGGTTCCGTGATCACCGGCCGTAAGAGAATGGCTTCCTACCTTTTCCGTCATTAAGAATGCGCCCACCGGAACACCGCACCCAAGCGCTTTGGCCGTCGTCATCACATCCGGTTTGATGCCGTACCGCTGCCATGCAAACATCTCTCCGGTACGTCCCATACCGCACTGTATCTCATCCAAAATCATCAGGATATCCCGNTCATCGCANAGTTCNCGCACCTTCCGCATGAACTCCTCAGTCGCAGGATAGATNCCGCCTTCTCCCTGCACCGTCTCAAACAGNATCGCACAGGTCNTGTCCGTCACCTGCGCCAACACACTGNCAAAATCGTTTAAGTCCGCAAATNTAATGTTGCCNATCATCGGCTCAAAGGCCTCTCTGTAATGNGGATTGCCCGTCACGGACAGNGCACCCATGGTTCNCCCGTGGAAGGANTGATTCATGGCGATNATCTCATGATCCGTCCTGCCGTCTTTCAGATAAGCATATTTGCGCGCTGTCTTGATNGCNCCCTCTANCGCTTCCGCACCGCTGTTNGTAAAAAACACTCTGTCCATACCGGAAATCTTCTTGAGNTTCTTCGCCGCCTCGATTGCCGGAAGGTTATAATANTAGTTGGACGTATGGATNATCTTGTCGATCTGCTCTTTCAAGGCANCGTTATACTCTTTATTATTATACCCCAGCGCAAATACAGCAATACCTGATACAAAATCCAGATACCGCTTACCGTCCATGTCNTACANGTATACGCCGTCGCCCTTCTCNAACACAACCTGATACCGGTTGTATGTGTGAAGCAGAGCTTTCTCCGCCTCGTCTATATAATTCTGCATTGTTGCACTCATATTACTAACCATGCCTTTCTCACAGCCTGCAAACTTTGGGCCGCAGTTATCTGATTGCCATTCTTACATCAGTCNATAAACACNCTCACCNTACTCGTNNCTCTTGGGAATCATTTCATAGTGGCTTCATCCTGATCGGCAATAATCGCCGTACCGATACCTTTGTCCGTAAAGATCTCCAAAAGCAGNCAGTGTGCGATACGTCCNTCNAGAATATGAACCCTGTTGACGCCCATTTTGATNGCTTCCGTACAGTTTGCGAGTTTCGGAAGCATCCCGCCGCCGATACANCCGCTTTCTATCAGCTCATCAGCCTTCGTAGTTGTCAGACGNGAAATAAAGCTGGACTTATCGTTAATGTCACGGTACAAGCCCTCGATATCCGTCAGGAATACNAATTTGTCCGCACCCACCGCTTTCGCAATCGCGCAGGCNGCATCATCCGCATTGATATTATAAGTCATNAACTGATCGTCTAATCCGATGGGGGCTACGATGGGCAGGAAGTCTTTCTCGAGCAGATCATACAGCACCTTGGGATCAACTGCGCAAATCTCTCCCACATAGCCGATATCTTCTCCGTCCGGACACTTCTTGGTGCACTGNAANAGTCCGGCATCCTTGCCGCTNATNCCGACTGCCCTGACNCCTAACTCCTCCACCATACGGACCAGATTCTTGTTGACTTTGTTGAGAACCATTTCTGCAATCTCCATGGTCTCTTCATCGGTCACCCGAAGCCCGTTCACGAACTTAGCCTCCTTGCCGACCTTGCCGACCCAGCGGCTGATCTCNTTGCCGCCGCCGTGCACGATGATGGGTTTGAANCCTACCAGCTTTAAAAGNGTTATGTCCTTTATGACGTTTTNCTGTAATTCCTCGTTGCTCATGGCGCTGCCGCCGTATTTCACAACGATGATCTTGCGGTTGTANTTCTGGATGTAGGGAAGCGCTTCGATTANGACNTCGGCTTTCTCCAGAATCTTGTCCATTTCTTTCTGTTCCATGACTGTNTNTGTCCTCTTTTCTATANCTTTCTTATAAACGACCGCACAGATGGAAGTTAATATCTACGGAGCCGCGCTNTCGCTCCGTAAAAAGCGTAGCAGGCGCTAAACTCGTGAGAAACCTCGTTAAGCGCTGACGCTTTTTAAGGGGCTCCTTAAGAAATTAACTTCCATCTGCGCTAGGTATTGGCTGTGTNTAGNAGAACTTCATAGCGAGTTTNACGTTATGTAAACTGCTAACTTCTATAATCTGCATTTATNTTTACATAATCNTANCTGAGATCGCAGCCCCANGCTGTGGCTTCCGCTTCACCCATGTGCATATCTACAAGTACTCTGACTTCCGGTGAAGCGAGAATCTTTGACGCTTCATCCTCGCTGTAGTCGGCTGCTACACCGTCCTTGTAGATCAGCATCCGCTTTTCTGCATTTTCAAAATAAAGTTCTACCTGCTCGGGATCAAATTGCACTCCGGAGTAGCCCAGTGCGCACAGGAATCTGCCGAAGTTTGCATCATGCCCGTAGATCGCCGCTTTACATAGGTTAGACCGGATCACGCTGCGGCTTAAGGTTCTTGCGTCCTCTTTGCTTGCCGCGTGAATTACTTTTGTCTCAAAAAGCGCCGTCGCGCCCTCACCGTCTCCGGCCATCAGCTTCGCCAGCGTAGTATTAATATAATGCAGCGCTTCTTTAAACTTCTCATAATCCCCGTTCTTTGACGTGATCTCCGGATTACCTGCCATACCGTTGGCAAGCACCACCAGTGTATCGTTGGTGGAGGTATCGCCGTCCACGGAGATCATATTGAACGTATCAACCACATCCTCGCTCAACGCTTCCTGTAAAAGTTCTTTAGAAATCGCGATATCCGTGGTCACGAATCCGAGCATGGTGCACATATTCGGATGAATCATGCCGGAGCCCTTGCACATGCCGCCGACGGTCACTGTTCTACCGTCCAGTTCGATCTGAACCGCTACTTGTTTGGATATGGTGTCCGTGGTCATGATCGCCTCCGCTGCCATGGTGCCCGCTTCCCTTGTACCCGCCTTGCTCTCCGCCAGCTTCTCCACACCGGCAAGCAGTCTGTCTATGGGAATCTGATTTCCGATCACACCGGTGGAAGCCACCAGCACCGCATCCGGCGATATCCCGAGAAGCTGTGCCGCCTTATCCGCAGTCTGTCTGCAACAGTCATACCCCTGTCTGCCGGTAGCGGCGTTGGCTATGCCCGAATTAACGACCACTGCCTGAACGTAGGCGGAATGGGCTACCACTTCCTGATCCCATCTGACCGGCGCAGCTTTCACCACGTTACTTGTAAAAACGCCTGCTGCTTTGCAGGGCACCCTGCTGTACACCATCGCCATGTCCTTTCTGTTCTGATACTTAATCGCCGCCTCGACACCTGCCGCCTCAAAGCCCTGTGCCGCGGTGACACCGCCTTCTATGATATTCATACGTTTATAACCATGCCTTTCTTTGTCTGCGGATATATTCTAATACATTTAACCAACAATGGGAAGTAATTTTTTTACTCTGTGCCGTCCTCGAGATTCAACTCCGGTATTTCCACACTAATTTCCGTATCAGCTGCCATCTCCATAGGATCGGGATTTTCGCCTTTCTCCTCCTCGTCACCCCAGAGTGAATCATAATCCTTATGCTTCTTATCCATATTCATTGTCGCCATATTCTTAGCCGCCATATAGACTTCCATGTTAAAATCCATGAGTTTCTTCTCGTCCTGTGCCGGAACTCTGTCTCCGTTGGCAATACGTCTGGCGATTTCAAGGCACTTCGCCATCTCCTCGCCGTAATCCTGCATGGCTTCTCCCTGCTGTTTTGCCGCCTCCGCGTTGGCGATGCCGACTTCCATCTCGATCACCTGATCTCTGAGTTTCACATGTTCGTCGATTTGTTCTTTCACGCTATCGATCTTATCTTGTAACTCCTGTGCCCGTTTGCGGTATTCTTCGGACAGTTCAAATACGACACCGCCCCCGCTCCCGTCACCGCCCAAAGACACATTGCCGGCGGCTCCGAACGCCTGCGCTTCGTGAGCTTCCTTCTCTTTGAACAGTTCCTTTTGTCTTTTTCTTAAAATATCGAGTTGTGCTGTGTACGCTTGTCTTGCTTCTTTGATTTTCATTTTACCACTTCCTTCATGTCCTTATGATTGGGGGATGCACCCTTGGGTTATGAAATACGTCCTTGTATTTCGAGTGATTGTTTCATTAAATATATCGGATGGGTTGGTTGGATTCCGAAGTGTTGAGCTGCTTGATAAGGCAGGTTTTGAGGGCAGAAGGCCTTGCCTGCGTTTATCGAAGGAACTTTTTATTCTTTGATGAACGCGGTGATGTTCTCGCTGTTTAGGGTAAAATCGTAGTAGTTCAGGTCTTCTCTTTTGGTCCAGCCGATTTGGCGCCAGAAGGCGTTGCCGATGTCATTGACGGTAAAGGCGATCAGGGATACTTTGTTGATTTTTTCTTTTTTCAGGGCTTCCATGCAATGAATTACCATAGCCTTGCCGATGCCCTGCCGGCGGTATTCTTGCGCAACGCAAACGTGATAGAGGCAGCCGCGTCTGCCGTCATGTCCGCACAGGATTGCGCCAACGATTTTGTTATCCTCCACCGCCACTACGCTGGTGCCGGGATTTCTGTTTAGGAAACGTGCAACGCCTTCTTTGGAATCGTCTATGCTCCTGATTGCAAAACCTTTGATGGACAGCCACAACGCCTTGACTCCCTCATAATCTTCTATTGTCATCTCTCGTATCATTTCTCTATTCTCCTACTAATTCCACCACCGTGTACTCATGTTCCACGTAAGGCAGAAATTTATCTAATATGTCTTGTGTTCGGATTTTCAGGCTGGAAGTGTTTACACAGGGATGGCAACCTACATACTCATCCTGAAGCACATCCCGGTCAATCAAAAGTCTCACTCTTTTGTTCCGATCATTCATGAGCCCCATCACACTCACGGAACCCGGCGTGATATTAAGAAACTCTTCCATATATTCCGGGCCCGCAAAAGAAAGTCTTGCGCTGTTGATCTGGGACGATAGTTCTTTGGTCTTAAATTTCTTATCGCCGGGCATCATCAAAAGGTAGAAGTCTGTTTTCTGCGCGTTGCACAGGAAGAGATTCTTGCAGATGTGAATGCCTAAGATCCTATCCACGTCGTGACAATCCTCTACGGTTGCCGTCACCTCATGATCTACTCGTGAAAATGGGATTTCTAGTTTTTCTAAAAGCTCATATACTGACATTTCTTTATATTCTCTGCCATTAGGTGAGGGTTTTTCGTTTGTTGGCAAATGCGCCATATCTCGCTGTGTCATAATCGTATCGTACCTCGCGGATTTGTACGTCAAGCCTTTTTCGCTTTGACGCAACTTTAATTTATATCATTCAACAAATAGAACATATTTTTGTTGCTCTATCCACTTATCTTCAGATAAGATTTTAAAATCTAATAATTGAACATTTTCATTTTTGTCTTCTGTATATCCCCATGAAAAACCTGCCAAAAAAATAGTTGATTTTCGTTCATTCTTGTCGGAAGGTCAACCAAATAGGTATAAGCACGCCAATCAAGCCTTTCGCTATCGCCTAAATTCTTACAGGGAGCATCATAAAATTCTGCGGGATATCCATATGCAACATAGGATAGCCAATGCAATCATTCACATCAAATGGTATCTTTAATGCAGTAAATCCCGATTTCTGAGCGCTCGGTATTTTTTGATAGTCAATAGTTATTTTATTCTCTCTCCCTCTCAGATTAAAATTAATTGTATACTTCATTTATTCAACCTCCGTAATTCCGATTCTCCGGTATGATAAACTTGAATTCTGATAAGACACATTTTATAGCAAGTGAGTTTGCCCTTAGACTTTCCCTTGTGTTATATCCTTTTCCTTCGTGTTACGAATCTTCATAAGGGCAAAAATAAGGGCACAAGATGTCCAGTGGACATCTGCTCTGTGCCGACCGAAGCGGAGCGTAGACAAGAAAAATCTGTAACAAATTATAACACAATATGAACAGGACATGAAGAACTGATTGAAATGCTTTCACAATATTTTGAGAAAGGACAAATAAGATGAATATCATATATGAGATATTTTATATGTATGTCATTTTATCAGATTATAGCAGATATTAGAAATTGTGTATTCCCATGAGACAGATAATATTTTCGCATATAGAGAAATATATGATTTTATGATTATTTTTTGAGTGTATAAAAAATAAATTAGAAAATGAAAATTCTATGGATTTTTCAAGATTGAGGTAAATGGAAAATTATTAAGTGTTTTAAATTTCAATCTGACGATACCTTATTGAAGAAGAACAATTGCAACTTGTTGATACAACTATTTTTTAAAGAGATCAAGAAGACATAAAATATTACAAACAATTATGTGCTCACGAGTTCGAGTAGCAAACAGAGAGTCGGAAAGCCGTATAAAATCAAATTTCTGCCTCTACCCACATCTGCATATTTCCCTCAAGGTAGAGGCGAACATATTCAAGTGGCCCATCCATTGCTAAGGCATCTTGTCCTTTCTTTACTAATTGAGTTTTTGGAGAATTTAAGAAAGTATTTCAATCAGTTCTTCCCGCTTCTTCACTTTCAGGAATGTACGGAATCCCAGAATCGTATTGTTTACTCCAAAGGTCGCCATACACTGTCTATGGTTGACATAATATTCCCATTAATTTTTCTCTTCTCCATCAATTATAAACTGGCTGATTGCTACTTTCAATCGTTCAGAAACAGTTTTAAGCTTATCAGCGCAAACAGCAAGTTCTTCAACCTGTTCCTTCTGCTTTCCGATATCGTCGCTGATATTAATCGTCGCCGCCGTATTTTCTTCGATTGCGGAAGAAATAGACTGAATCGCATCCATCGCGGATTCTTTTGCACGGGGAATCGCCTGCGTCTGTGTCACGATACCGTCAATATTTTCTGTCAGGCGTTCCAGATTTTCATCCATATCCTTAAATGCACCCACGGCATTATTAACTGCAGATTTCTGGGAAATCAGAACTTTTTCGGTTTGTTCAGCATGCCGTAACACAACCTGACTGTATCCTTGAATTTTATCGATAATATTTCCTATCTGATCCGCCGCTACCAATGACTGATCCGCAAGCTTTTTCACTTCTGATGCTACAACAGCAAATCCTCTGCCTGCTTCTCCGGCTCTCGCCGCTTCAATGCTGGCATTCAGAGACAAAAGATTTGTCTGATCAGCAACTTCTGTAATAACCTGAATGATCTGATTGATATCTGCAATTGCATTTCCCAGTTCTTCTATTTCTTTTACAATCTCACTCAAATTTTCATTTGTCTTCTCCGAGGATGTATTTAATTCTTCCATGATATTAATTCCGGAGCTGACTAACTGCTTGACACCATTTGATATCGTCTGGATTCCTTCCGTATTTTCTGCCACAGAAGTAAGTTTCTCTGACAGATCGTCCATATTTTTCAGACAATTTTTGGCACCTTCCTCCTGATTCTCGGCAGCATCACAAATTTGCGATATGGCGACGGATATACCGTCCGCCACTTCATACACCCGCGTATTCATATTTCCGACTTTATCTACGGCATGATCTACCTGACCGGCGCCCTCCGACACTTTCGTAATCAAATCTTTCATTTCCGCAATCATATCGTTAACGCCGTTGCACAGCAAGACAAATTCATCCCTGCTTTTTGTCTTAATCTCTACCGTAAGGTCTCCCTTAGCTGCCTGCTGCACGCCTTTTAAGATATTCTGAATGCTCTTTCCCATATTCAGGGCAATCACAGTTGCAATAACAGACATCAGCACGGCAAGTACAATAACAATCATAATCGTATTGGCCTTAATCTCATTTGCCTGCTCCATCATCGTCGCCTTAGGAATCAGTCCCACAATACTATTACCAATATCCCCTACATAATAGTAGCACATCCAGTAATCCTTTCCTCCGTATATCAGATTAAAGGAGCCAGACTTATCTACGCCCTGCTGCATCTTCTTATAGGCATTGCCTGATGCAATGATCTGTGCTTCTGCAGTTTCCGGATACTCTTCTATTTTGGCGATTTCCACATTATCCTGCGCGATTAATACAATCGTACTGTTTTCACCAAGGTTGATTTCCTCCAGCGTGCTGTTCATAACGCTGTTTCTGACTTCCAGAATCAGGAATCCAACATCCTGTCCTGTCAGTACATTATCTACACGGCGCACAAACGTCAGAATACGATTGTCATAATAATTCTCCGGTGTCGGTCTGTAGGATGACAAAAATTCACTTTCGCCTAACCACACCTTACGGTTTCTTGCCATAACCTCCACATAATCTTTCGAGGCCTCAAATTTGGAGAACGCATCTGCACCAAACGCAATCTCTGGATTTGTACTGATATGTTCACCGCCGTTGATTGCAATAAAGTAACCGTTTTCCACATATTCATTTGTACCAAGAAAGGATTTCATCTTAGTATCGACATACGAAAAATCCACACCGCCTTCCGCCGTACCGCTGAAATAAGCAATCAGATCTTTATCTTGAGAAAGATCATAGGCTGTGGTTTCTACTTCCAACAAAAGAATTTCCAGATATTCTTCGGTTTTACCTAAAATCTGCATGGTAGAATCTTTATAAAGCTTCTGCAAAGAATTGGCTGTCTGACTGTAAGAAATGATACCCAATAGAATGACAAAAAGCACAGGAAGGGCAAAAGCTGAAAGCAGCTTTGCCCTGATTCCTATCATTATTTTTCTTTTTTTGGGGGCGGATTTTGCAGATAGTAAATCTTTTAAGGTCTTTTCGTTTCCTGCGACCTTCACGCTTTTTTCATCCTTCGGCTCTTTCCCGGTTTTATCCCGCTTTTTCATATCATTTCTCCCCCAACCATATATTTACTTTGTATTTGTATGGATGTCTATCTTGCTTTGGAACGTGTTCTTACGTCAAATGCAACCGCAACGATAAAGATAATACCTTTTACAATGTACTGATAAGAAATATCTACACCCATCAGGTTCATACCGTTTGTCAATGACATAATAACCAGTGCACCGATAATCGTATTCGTTACTTTACCGATACCACCGCTGACTGCCGTACCACCGATGTAAGAAGATGCAATCGCATCCAGCTCGAAACCATTACCTGCAGTCGGTGTTGCAGATTGCAGTCTGGAGGTATATAAGATACCTGCAAGAGCTGCAAGAAAACTCATGGAACAGAATGCAAAGAGTGTTACTTTCTTAACATCTACACCAGAAAGTTCTGCTGCCTGATCATTACCACCAATTCCGTAAATATATCTTCCTAANCTTGTTTTGTTCAGCATATGATTATAAACAAGTAAAACAACTCCGACAATAACTGCNGTCCAGGGAATACCGCTGTAACTTGCAAGTATCCAGATAATNGCCATAATAATGACTGATACGAATACAAGACCAAACACAAANACNGGCATAGAGGTTACTTTGAAGTTATATTTCTGTCTGTTTTTTCTTGCCTTCAACTGTGAATAAANTGTCAAAACCACTGCAACGATACCNATAAGNAATGTAAGCANATGAAAACCTAAATCCACGCCGGGAATATCCGGAATAAATCCATTAGATAACGCATTAAATCCTGCATTCGGAATAATAATGGTACCTGTTTCCTGCANAGTCAGATTCAGAAGCCCACGGAACATGAACATACCTGCCAATGTGGTAACAAATGCAGGAACGCCCACTCTGGTTACCAAAAGNCCNTGATACAAACCAATCAGAAGACCAACCCCAAGTACGATGATGATGGNAANCCATTCATTCAAACCCGCTTTTGTCATCAGGATTGCTGCAACTGCACCACAGAAACCTGCCACATAACCTACCGAAAGNTCAATATGTTTCAGAATAAGAATTAATGTCATNCCAATAGCAAGCACNGCTACATAACCTGCCTGATTGATTAAGTTAGAAATATTTCTTGCCTGAATAAATCCTCCGTTCGTTTTCCATGTAAAGAATAACATNATAATAACGAGNGCTATGTACATCATATAATCTCTGATATTTGATTTCACTAAACTGACTATTTCCTGGCCNATTCCTGCTTTTTCCGNCTCTTTCTTACTTGTATTTCCCATTTTGTAACCTCCTATGATTTAATAGCCATTGCCATAACTTTATTTTCATCCGCCTCTTCCGCAGNCAATTCACCGGTAATCGTTCCGTTTGACATAACATAAAGTCTGTCGCTCATNCCAAGTACCTCCGGAAGCTCTGAGGAAATCATAATAATACTCATTCCTTCCTCTACCAGTTTATTCATAAGTGAATAAATCTCATACTTGGCNCCGACNTCAATACCTCTTGTAGGCTCATCCANAATCAGAACTTTCGGTTTTACGAACATCCATTTTGCCAGCTGTACTTTCTGCTGNTTACCACCGCTTAAGTTNCCGACCTTCTGCATAATTGACGGNGCTTTGATATTGATGGAATCTTTAAAATCATTGGCTATATTAATTTCTTCATTTTCATTGATAGAAATCCCTTCCTGAAGCTGCTCCAGATTGGATATACTTATATTATACTTAATATCCTGTATCAACACAAGNCCGTTTCCTTTTCTATCCTCGCTAACATATGCAATTCCCTTCTGAATCGCATCCTTCGGCTTACTAAAGGAAACTTTCTCGCCATCNANCGTAACTTCACCGCTTGTAATCTTNTAGCCTGTNGGATTNCCAAAAAGACTCATTGCAAATTCTGTTCTTCCGGCTCCCATCAGTCCCTGAAGNCCTACAATCTCGCCCTTGCGGACATTTAAACTTACATTATGAAGGATTTCTTTTCCTTTTACCGGATCNTNTACNNTCCAGTTNTTNANNTCCANNCANACATCNCCNACTNCTCTTTTTCTCNCNNTTCGGATAAATATTNTCAATTTCCCTGCCAACCATATGCTTNATAATTTCNGCTTCTGTTANNGNTCTNTCNGACANATCCATGGAGCAGATGGTTGAGCCGTCACGTAATACGGTAATNGTATCNGCAATTGCNGTGATTTCNCGNANCTTATGGGATATCATAATACANGTAACNCCCTGNTNTTTTAACTCTTTTATCAAATCCAGCAAGTTCTTNCTGTCATCTTCATTCAGTGATGCGGTAGGCTCATCCAGAATCAAAAGTTTAACATCTTTGCTAAGAGCTTTTGCAATCTCNACAAGCTGCTGATTTCCCACACCAAGATTTTTTACTTTTGTGGACGGGTCAACATTAAGACGAACTTTCTTAAGGACTTCCGTCGCTNTTACGATTGTTTCGTTCCAGTCAATACTTTTTCCGTTCATAATCTCATGACCGAAATAAATATTCTCATAAATACTCAGNTCAGGAATCAATGCAAGTTCCTGATAAATAATAGCAATNCCCTTNTTCTCACTGTCCGCTATCGATTTAAATTGCTGTACATCACCATTATAGACGATATCTCCCGAATATGTACCATAATGATATACNCCGGACAAAACCTTCATCAATGTTGATTTTCCTGCGCCGTTTTCCCCCACAAGACAGTGGATTTCACCACGTTTGACTTTAAAATTTACATTGTCCAGGGCCTTCACTCCGGGAAATTCTTTCGTGATACTTCTCATTTCCAGTATATAATCACTCATGCCCTTCCTCCTTCTCTCAATATCAGGGATTTCCCACCCCATTTGTTATTGAAAGGTCGGCTTTAAACTTTATCTTTAAAGCCGACCTCATTCACTAAATCATCGTTTATTTATCTAGGAATTATTCTAATCCTGTAAATTCAGATGCATCATAGTATCCGGAATCAATAAGTGCTGATTTAACATTGTCCTGTGTAACTACTACAATATCAGTCTGCTTAGATGCTACATCCTTATTTCCATTATCATAAGTAGAATCTGTAGTCGGTGTTTCACCATTCAGTACAGATACTGCCATAGCAACAGAGTCAGCAGCCAGTGTACGTGTATCTTTGAATACTGTCATGGACTGTTTTCCATCAATTACGTACTGAACGGAAGCAATCTCAGCATCCTGACCGGTAACAACATAGCTTGTAACATCTTTATCTGTTGCGAATACATCTGCGATAGAACGTGCTGTACCATCGTTAGGACCAAGAACAACAACATCACCTTTTAACTCAGCGCCAACAGCTGTTAAGTGTGCTTCTGCTTTGGACTTAGCAACGTTGAAATCCCAGTCTGTTGTAATCTGACCAAGGATAGAAGCTTCTTCATCACGAGTCAGTTCAGCTTTGTCCTGTAATGCAACTGCTTCTGAAGAGTTAGCGATTACAAATGTGCCGTCTGCAATCTTCGGCTGAAGAACGCTCCAAGCGCCTTCGAAGAAGATGAATGCATTGTTATCTGTTACAGCGCCTGAGTACAGGTAAAGAGGAATTCCGCTTCCGCTGGGTGCATTATCAATCAGATACTGTCCCTGTGCAGCGCCTACAGAAAAGCTGTCGAATGTTACATAATAGTCAACTGCGTCTGTACCTGTGATCAATCTGTCATAAGCGATAACTGTGATGCCTTCAGCTTTAGCTGCTTCAACTGCCGCTGCTGCTGCGGATGCATCCTGTGCACAGATGATAAGAACATCAATACCCTGTGAAATCAGTGTTTCTACGTTTGTCTTCTCTGTTGCGGAAGAACCCTGGCTGAATAATACCTGGCTGGTAAATCCGGCATCGCCCAGAAGTTTTTCGAACTGTGCCTGATCCTGTAACCATCTCGGCTCATCCTTTGTAGGAAGTACTACACCTACCTGAATACCGTCTGATGAAGAACTGCTGTCTGCTGCGTTATCTGTACTTGCAGAATCATCTACGCTTGCAGAGTCATCAACAACAACATCATCAGATGCGTTCTGTGTTGAATTTGAATTTGCGCTTGTGCTGTCGTTGCCACATCCTACCAGCAGGCTTGATACCATTGTTGCTGCAAGAACGAGGCTGAGTAATTTCTTTTTCATTTAAATACATCCTCCCTTAGATATTTTTTGTAACTTGGTTACAAACACTACTATATCACACAAATTGCTGAATATCTTTGGCAAGTTCTTCACATTTTTATGCACTTTGGCACAAGCGCCGTTTTGATATAGTATATTTTTGTTTTTTAGGATTTTTTTGATGTTAAAAATGTGCTAGTTAATGTCTGCTCATTAACCAACTAAAATTTCATCATGGTTATTTTGCATATATGTCAGCATAGATCCATGCTGTTTGTACCTTGAAAATAACGATATCAAAAAACGCAGCAACGAAAG
>JAAUZK010000014.1 GCA_014804655.1 Lachnospiraceae bacterium
CCTGTTTACGCTCCTGTTTGCGTTCCTCACGGGGATAGTCACCAATTTACTGATATAGGAGTGGTTTGTATGAAAAAATTAATTTCAATTACTTTGATATTCGTTATGCTGCTTACCGCCTGTGGTATAGTAGAAAACCCTGCACCGGAGAATGCCCTTGAGGATTCTGTTTCCGACAGGGAACAGGCTGTCACAGATGAATCGTTGCCGGTAATCGCAGATGCGGAAGAAATGCCGGACGAAAGCAGTGGGAAGTCTGTGGTGTATTTTACCTCAGACATCAGTCCGGAGGGCTTAATCGCTGTATATGAGGCTCTTGGAAAGTCTGCCGACGGGCACGATGCAGCCGTTAAAATATCAACCGGCGAGGGCGACAGCCAAAATAATTATCTGCGTCCGGAGCTCATCGGAGATTTTGTGCAAATGATCGATGGCACTATTGTGGAATGCAATACTGCAGTGGGCGGCCGGCGGGCAAACACGGCAATACACTATCAGGTCGCAGAGGATCACGGCTTTACGGCTATCGCGCCGGTGGTCATTCTGGACGAATATGAGGACATGGAAATTCCGGTCACAGGCGGTCGGCATCTGGCCGCAGACCGCGTCGGCGCACATTTGGCGGAATATGACTTTCATGTGGTGCTGTCCCATTTTAAGGGACATCTGAACGGCGGCTTTGGCGGGGCCATCAAGAATATGTCCATCGGCTATGCCTCTTCGGCGGGCAAAAACCGCATTCACACGGCGGGCGCGGCGGATACGGCATGGCTGTCTTTCGGCGCGGCTGCCCAGGATGATTTTCTGGAATCCATGGCCGAGGCGGCAAAGGCAGTGGCGGATTACTGCGGCGATAATATTCTCTACATCAATGTCATGAACCGCTTGTCCGTGGACTGCGACTGTATGTCGAATCCGAGAGAGCCCGAAATGGAGGATATCGGAATTTTAGCTTCCCTGGATCCGGTGGCTCTGGATCAGGCGTGTGTTGATCTGGTCTATGCCGCCCCAGACGGGCAGGCGCTTATTCAGCGTATCGAGTCGCTGAACGGACAGCATACGCTGGACTATGGAGAGGAAATCGGACTGGGAAGCAAGGACTATATTCTTGTGAGTATTGATGAAGAACAACAAATTCAGAATGAGGAGGAAACTATCATGGCAAATCAATTAAAAGATTATCCTGAACAACCCGCAGGAGAGAAAATGTATCAGCTGGAATTCGAAGAATCCCCGCTTCTTGCACAAACCGCACCGGTCGATGCAAAGGAATTGTATTTCTCATTTGATGAGGATCTGAAAGCGGCCGAGGAAAAGTACGCTTATTACCGTTTTGAGGTATCGGGCATTGCCAGCAAGGTCGGACCGGATGTACACAACAAGCCCTCCATTGAGCTTTCGGATGAGGTTGGCGGTAAATGTTATGTTCTCTGTGTGTTTAATTCGGATGAGATTTACGACAAGGTATCCGTCGGCGATCACGTTGTGTGCCGGGGAAATTATCTTATCGCCAGCAGCTTGTACGGGATTGTGCTGAAAAATTCAGAGGTTACCTCGGTTGAATAGGTTAGCTGTTACAATACTAAAGGACTGTTTTGAGCAGTCCTTTTTTCATGTTTTTGAGATAAAATAAAAAAAGTAATTTTCTCCGCAACCAAATCCAATTTTTTACGGGATATATAATGAAGGGCATGACAGCCAAGGAGGTGAGACCATGCAGGATGACAGAATTGTTGAATTATACTGGCAGCGCAGTGAGGCGGCAATCCGGCACACAGACCGAAAATATGGACATTACTTAATGAAATTATCGTATAATATTCTTGCTGATTGGGAGGACAGCAAGGAGAGCGTAAACGACACTTATTTAAGTGCATGGAAATCTATGCCACCACATAGACCGAGTGTTCTTTTAACCTACCTTTGTAAGATT
This sequence comes from Lachnospiraceae bacterium, assembly GCA_014804655.1. GTDB lineage: Bacteria > Bacillota > Clostridia > Lachnospirales > Lachnospiraceae > UBA3282. The sequence continues at coordinate 1,934 of JAAUZK010000014.1, forward strand.
ACGAGACAGATATCAATCGATGTTTTCCGAAAAAAGAACAGCGCGAAAAGGCAGGCGTCAGAATATGCGCTGTCACTTTCTGAATTGGAGGACTGCGTTTCTGTTGGTAATACAACAGAACAGGATGTTGACCTGCACCTTCTGGCAAAAGCTATTCAGGATTATCTTGCGGGATTACCGGAAGAAACAAGAGATGTATTTATCGGAAGATATTTCTTTTCGGATTCTATTAGTGAGGTAGCAGGATATTATGGCATGAGCGAGTCAAAAGCAAAGAGTATGTTGTACCGTACCCGTGTCGGATTAAAAAAATATTTGGTGCAGGAGGGATTCTTTGATGAAACGTGAAGATATCAGTGACGCATTAGGATTATTGGATGAGAGCATGATAGGTCATGCTCTCATGGTAAGAAGAAAAAAGAAGAAAACGCGGTCAAATAAAATATGGAAAGTACAATATGCTGCGGCAGCAAGTCTTTGTCTGGTCTGTGTAGGTGCTGCTGTTGCCTGGTCTGTATTGCAGCATGGATCAGAAAGCAGTCTGCCACAGGAGGGATACTCATTACAGGAGCAGCCTATACAGGAAGAACCAGAGCCTGAGATGCCGGAGCGGTTTGTCCCAATATCTTCCCTGCTTGCGTCAAATGACAGGAACGTTATCGTTGAAGAGACATTGAAATTCGCAACCATTCCCATAGAACAATACAGCGGATTTTATACGGAGGTCTCTTCTGCTGACAGTTCTGTGTTATCTGAAAGTATGGGCAAAAGTATTGACAGTACCGGGGAATGGCACTATGTTTCAGGACATTCAGACTTACAATACCTGATCCGGAACGATGAACAGGGGAGTTCATTATGGAAATTCCAATGCTTTGACAGCAGTGAATACCCATACAATGATGTCCTTAAGCTGGTATATCAGATTGATTCTGCGGATGCGATTACAGAAATAGAAGTGGCGCCTGCCAGAATGGATAATACTGATGGAGGAAAGAAAATACAGGAAGAAATCGGGACACGGAAAATAATTGATAGAACCGCAATAGAAACAATGTATGAGGTGCTGTCCGGGATGACCTGCTATGGGCATGGCCGATGGGAGATGATTGATTATGGTGATGCGGAAGCGGCAAGCGATACGGATACACAATCCCATGAAGCGGTAAGGCTTGGACGATATTTGTCAATAACTACAAATTATGGGAATGTAATAGATGGATTGAAGTATACAGCAGTGTCGGATATGTTTTATGAATTTTCAGGCATTGCCTATAGCTCCCTGACAGAAGAACAGGCTGCAAACGTATGTGAAATTATAGGAATCATGAAGAGTGAGGGAGAAGACGGTCAAAGTTATGATATGAAAACAGATGATGCTCATCAGGAGAACAACCATTCAGATGATGGAGCAGGAACGCTTCTTTTTGAAAATACAAATACAGATGTAAGTTTGGAATATGTGACAGAACTGCAAACAAAAGTGAGCAGTGCTATGATGAACCATGAAGTTCCATTTGTTATATCATCTTCGGTCTATGAGAATCCATATAGACTTCACGTTGTAGTGACATCAAATGCAGAAGATGATTTACAAAAACTGCGGGATTTGGATACTATAGGCGGAGTTTTGGAAATAGAGTATAGTCCTACAAATACCAATGGTCTATATGATCTATACGAACAGAAGCATTGACAATCCTGCTTACATAACACAGAAAGGAGAAAAACGGGAACCTCGGATTACATTCGAGCTTAAATAGTACAAATAAGAATTTTTGTTGAAATGACGATATATAAAATAAAACCATGAAACGGATTTCAAATATTTTTATCAAGGAGGATGCAATATGCAGATAACAAGGGACAATTATTCACAATATGCAAACATGGTGCATATGTTCAATGCGTAGTGGGAGGATTGTTATATGAAAAAATTTAAAAGACTAATCATTGCGTTTGCTTGTGTATTAGTGTTAGGCATTATCGTATTTGTGTTTAGTTCCGGTAGAAAACCGTTTAAGGATATGGAACCATCGGAAATAGCATCAGCTACAGTATGGTTATCACCACCGGATAAAACTATCCTGATTACAGATAGTGAAGAACTAACAAATTATCTAAATGATGTAGTTATTTATAATAAAGACAATTCTTTCACAGAGTATAATGGTCAGGGAGTTATTTTCACGCTAACGATGGCAGACGGTACGCAGACTGAAATTATAGCTTATAACCCATTCCTTATCATTGACGGTGTTGGCTATAAAACCAAATATGAACCATGTAATGCACTCAATGGCTATGCAAACAGATTACTAAATGAAGGAGACGCCATGATCATATTGGAAAAGCCGCCTGCATTAGATGTAATTATTGACAATACCTGTAACGACACGTTATTGGGTACTTACTCATGGCAATGTAAAAACAATGACGGGACTTTCACAAACATGGAAGCCGATAGCGCACATCCGTTGGACTGCGCAGATTTGCTGGAACAAATTGAAACAACGGAAACAAATGCATTGCTCCATATTGCTGAAGAACCCGATACCATTCTGAGTGTTCGCTGTTGGAGCGATGAACACTGGTCTGACCCTGCCGCAGACAGCGAAAATGTATCTTTAAACGGGAATGAAATAGAGCTTAAAGCGGGCGGATATATTTACGAAGTCACTGCTGAATGGAACACTGAGAAAAGTGGTTATGGTGGGACAGCACATTATTCTTTTTATGTAAAAGTTTTAGAATAGATTGGGTATTTGAAGTACACATATAAGTAATTTTTCAAGTAGGAAAGGGATGACAGCGTGGTTACTTTTTACATAGTCCGGCATGGGGAAACCTTGCTGAACAGTCTGGGCAGGGCACAGGGATGGAGTGAAAGAAATATGCGATATTATCAATGTGGTAAGTATCCAATCGAGTTCGTATTGTCAGAGAATATTGATAAGCACTTTGAGTCACATAACCATGTAGGGCATTATGTCATATCAGTGGTCATGCAGGGAACGGTGGTAGTTTGCCTGGAAAACAGGGAAGCGGTGTGCCACAAAGGGGATGTGTTTATCATTCCGCCCTATGCTATACATTCCGTGTGTCAGGGAAAGGATGCGCGTTTGCTGTCTATGTGTGTAGGAACTGCTTTTATTGAGGAGACAGATTTAGAAACAGCAGAGGGTATTGTCCAGGAACTGTTAGGGGATGCAGAGGGGCAGGGAATTTTTGGAAAAGAGCAGAAGGAGAAATTGCTGATTTCTGTGAAGGAGGTTTACTGCCTCCGGGATAACGGCCGGAAAGAGATGGATGCAGGCATAAAAATTGTGGCTGATAAAATTACCAGCCATCCAGAACTGGAACTGCCCATAGAAACATTGGCGGCGGATATTTTTGTCAGCAAATATTATCTCATAAGGAAATTCAAAAGCAGTATCGGAATGACCCCGCACCAGTTCTGTATCCAGAACCGCATAAGGAAATCACAAGGGTTGCTGGATGAGGAAAAGACGGTCAGCAGGATTGCTGCGGAAATGGGATTTTATGACCAGAGTCATTTTGACAAGGCTTTCCAGAGGATTGTCGGGATATCTCCATCAGAATATGTCCATTCCAAAAAACGGATAGCGCAGGGTACATAGGGCAATTTTTTACAAGACATGATAGCTTCCGAAGAATATGATTGAGATGTAGAAAATAGTTCAGCAGAGTTCGCGAAGCGAATCTCGCAATTGAGCGTAGCTCAATTTTTTATCGGAGGTGCAGAATGGATACATTTGAATTGTTTAACAATGGAAAATTAGTTTTGCCGGAAAAGGAGGCTGGCTTTGCGGAGATTGAATGGTCAAAGCATCCGACTTTTAAGGGCGTTGAGCTGAAACACATCATAACGGCAAAGGACACTGATGGGAAGTTCAGCTACCACTTGGTGCGGATTGCTCCCGATTGCTGTATTGGGAATCATATCCACGAAACGCAGTTGGAAACGCATGAGGTGATAAAGGGCAGCGGAAAGTGTGTAAACGCAGGCAGCACCGTTCCGTATGAACCTGGTACAATATCCATCATGCCGGCAGGCGTACCGCATGAAGTCACTGCAAGCTCAGAGGGGTTATATCTGTTTGCCAAGTTTATGCCTGCATTATGTTAAATTAAATAAAAAGATAATGTGCATAGGCCGCCGCAGATGGTTCACTACCATATGCGGCGGTCTGTTATTTCCACAGGCAGGACGGGCGGCCTGATAACGGAAATATTCTAAAACCGTTCAACTTTTCCACGCGCACTTTAAAGCTTACATCCGGCAACCGCAAAGGACTTCCATTTTCTGTTTCAGACACTACAATATTTTTGAAGGAGGCGTGTATTATGAGGCTTTGTAAAAAAATTCTGGCTATTTCCTTAAAAGAAAAATCCATATTTCGTTTTGACTACATTACGGGAATTTTATTTGCTTTTCTATCCATTGTCCTGAGGGTGTATCTGTGGAAAGGAATTTACGGCTCAAACGGTGAAGCCGTAAACGGAATTGTACTGAATGATATGATTGTATACAGCATTTTTGCGGGTTTTACAGAAGGTATTACAAAGACCTACGTTATGCACGATTTAAATGACAGAGTATTAAACGGTTCCATAGCGTCAGACTTGCTGCTGCCAATAGGTCTGAAAAAGTATATGCTGATTCGTTCAATAACAAAAAATATCTTGGGAACTATTTACACGACGATGCCCTCGGTATTTGCCGCAATGCTTTTTTTCGGCTTTCATGCGGATATCAGGTTCTTTCCTTTTCTCCTGTATCAATTTTCTGCTACTATGGGAATTGTGATAAACTTTTTATACAGCTTTCTGTTCGGTTTAAGTGTCATCTGGTTCCGAAATTCTTTTTTCCTCAATAATGTCAACAGCGTTCTTTTTAATCTTTTTTCCGGGACACTGGTTCCTATTTGGTTTTTCCCAAAGGGTTTGGGGATATTGTCGGAGCTGCTGCCGTTCCGCTATATTGTCTTTGAGCCGGTTTCCATCCTGTTAAACAAAAAAAGTCCAGAAGAAATCGCGGCCGTCCTCAACATGCAGATGTTCTGGAGCTTCGTCCTATTCTTTGCGGTCACTCTGGTATGGAACAGGGGCAGACATAAAATAATGATACAAGGAGGATGACTACATTGCAAACTGTTTACCATTATGTAAGGCTGACTTTCATTTATATGAAAAAAACAATAAAAAGCATGCTGACCTATCGTTGGTCATTCCTGATTAACTGTATTTCTCAGGCACTGGATTATTCCGTAACCTTTCTTCTGATGTGGATTATGATATCTGCTTTTGAACATATGAACGGATGGAACGCCTACGAAGTCATGCTGCTGTATTCTTTCAGCCTGTTTTCGTACGGAATTGCGGGCACATTTTTCTTTCAGATTATGAACCGGCTGCCGGATCAGATTTGGCAGGGAGCCTTTGATGATGTGCTTGTCAAACCCGTAAAGGTTCTGCCATATTTAATCAGCAGTGGTTTTATCTGCAACTATATTGCACATATAACGCTTTCCGCCATTGTAATGTCCATTTGCTTCCATGCTTTGCAAATTCGGATTCTGCTACCGGTTTTCATTAGAATCACCGGGATTTTATTTTTTGGAAGTTTGATTTATGCAGGTTTTTTTCTGATTGTCAGCGGCGCGGCGTTCCTTGTTACAAAAATCAATTCTTTTTTCAACATTATGTACTTTTTCCGGGAAATATCCTACTATCCTATTTCGATATTTCCCAAAATCATTCAGATTATTGTAACGGTACTGGTTCCATACGGATTTATTAACTTTTACCCGTTACAGGAGCTGTTAGGCAAGGACGACTTTGTATTACACGAAACCATGGCGGTTCTGGCTCCCATCGTTTCCGTCCTGTTTTTTACACTGGCATGCTTATTTTTTAACAAAAGCTCAAAATATTATAAAAGCAGTGGCTCATAACGAGTGCAAGGAGGGTACTTATGGCATTGATTCAGGTAGAACATGTTTCAAAGGATTATAAAATAATTATGCAGCGTCCCGGTGCCGGGAATCTATTAAAAAATATTTTTTGCCCGGATACCAGACTGGTTCACGCCGTAAAAGATATTTCCTTTGACATTGATACAGGAGAACTGGTCGGCTTCATCGGAGAAAACGGAGCGGGAAAATCTTCTACGATTAAAATGATGTCAGGAATTTTGTTCCCGACATCCGGTAATATTACTGTTTCCGGCATCTGTCCATATTTAAAAAGAGAAACCAACACACGCAATATCGGTGTTGTTTTTGGACAAAGGTCAAGACTGAACTGGGATCTGCCTATGGCAGACAGCTTTGAACTGAATAAGGAAATTTACCGGATTGATTCCGGTGTGTTCCGAAAAAATGTCGCCATGTTTGTAGAGATGTTGCAGATGCAGGACTTCTATCATACACCGGTAAGACAGCTTAGTCTGGGACAAAGAATGAAAGCGGAAGTTGCTCTGGCCTTACTGCACGAGCCGCCGATTTTGTATCTGGATGAACCGACTATTGGTCTGGATGTCATGGCAAAACAACAGATTCGGGAGTTTATTAAAGAACGGAACCGTCGGGAAGGCACCACCACTATTCTGACGTCCCATGATATGAAGGATTTGGAGAGCGTGTGCAAAAGAATCATTATTCTGGAGCAGGGTCGCATTTTATTTGATGACTCTATTGAACGGTTTCGGCAGGAATATGCAAAGGAAGCGGTCGCCGAGTTTACCTATACCGTTAAGAAATCCGGCATGAATATTTTACCAGCACATATTCACGTAATTGAAGAAAAAGAGCATCGTTTGGTGGTACGCTTTCTCCTGTCAGAAATGACGACTGCCCGACTGGTCGGGACGATTGCCGATTATTATGAAATCAATGATTTTTCTATTATGCCGCCCGATATCGAAGACATGGTACGAGAGATTTATGCAAAAAAGGGAAATAATAACACGTAGAATCCCTGAAACAATCCGCACTCCAAAGTTTACATGAGGTAATCAAGAAGGACTTTTTATTTTCTGTAAGTGGGACTACAATGATACAGGAGGTGGTAATGTGACAACAGGAGAAAAAATCGCAGCTCTGCGTAAAAGAAAAGGCATTACGCAAGAACAGTTGTCAGCAATCCTAAAGGTTTCCCGCCAGTCTGTTTCGAGGTGGGAAATGGATGCTGCTTTTCCCGAAACGGAAAAGCTGATTAAGTTGAGCCGGCTTTTAGACTGTAGTATTGATTTTCTGCTCAATACAGACCGGCAGGAGTCCGGCAAAAGCACTGCGGAAGTATCTGTGGACGACTGCTTTCAATTTATTCGCGAATGTGGATATTTTTTTCTTGCAACATCGCATGATGACATACCGAAGCTCAGACCTATGGGAATGATTTACTCTGACGGGAAAGCGCTGTTCATTGCTACTGATAAGCGGAAAAATGTTTATTCGGAGTTGACCGGAAACCCATCTGTGGAACTGGCAAGCTATAATCTGAGCACGCGGAAATGGATTCGTATCAGCGGCAGAATGGAATTGGAATGCTCCGGGAAAATCCGGGAGGAAATGCTGGCACTGTATCCGATGATAACGCAGGAGTATGTGGGGCAGGATGAAATCTTTTTTGTTATTTTCAAATTGTTTATAATCGGTATTCACATTAACTGAATACAGGAAGAAAGGAAGGAGCAGCTATGAAACGAAAATCCGTGGACAACAATCAGTCCATGTGTGTCCAACCAACTTTTTTGATTGGAACATATGACGAGGAAGGCAACGCTGATTTTGCACCTATAACCTGGCTTAGTGTAACTCATAACGGAGATCGCTGTCTGCTTATTGTAAGTATGTTTGGCACAAAAAAGACCAAGGTGAATGTAAGAAAGACAGGACGTCTTTCCGCCAATCTGGTCAGTACGGACATGCTGCCTCTGGTGGATTATTTTGGCAGTGTTTCCGGTCATAAGGGCTTAAAGACAGGGATGGAGTATGGTGTCAGTGAGGGGGAGATAGTCAAAGTGCCCACATTGGATGCCAGCAGATGGGTATATGAACTGGAGGTGGCGAAGGCGGTCACTTGCGGCGAATCAGACACCTTTTTCTGTGAGATCAAAAATGTGCAAATTGACAGCGGAATTGACATTACGGACGGAATTGACCTGACGTGCTTTGATCCGGTGATTTATTCCGGGCACTATCATTCCATAGGCAGGCACTTGGGAAAAATTGGAGATTTCTTGTAAAGAATAATTAGAGACGGTCAACAGGATTGCTGCGGAAATAGGGTTTAATGATCAGAGCCATTTTGAGGCGTCTTCGAGCGGAAAAATTTTTATCATTTTAACTTTTAACTTTACAAACAAAGTTAAAGTGGTTAAAATAGTTGCGTAAGGAGGGATGCATATGACAAACGAAGAATATAACAAGATTATTGCTGAGATTGCAACTCTGCCGTCAGGTGGTATTACTTATAAAAAAATAAATGGAAAAAAATATGCTTATTATCAATGGAGAGAGGATGGAAAGCAACGTTCAAGAAGAACTAAGGATGAAGAGCTGGAAAAACTTTCCAGACAAATCGAACGTAGAAAAGAACTTCAAAGCTTAATAAAAGATATAGACAATCAGGAAGCAAATGAGGGGAAGCTGGCTTCACAGTTTCGATGTACAGTAAGAATCGGTGAAGAATTGGAGCGCTTTGTAAAGCCGGTAGCAAAATGGGTTAAGCGAGAATGTTATCAGCAACTTCATAGTTATGTTTATGGAGCGATACATGATAGAGTGTATATTTTGTATGGTCTTAGAAGAACAGGTAAAACGACATTAATCCGTCAGCTGATATCAGAAATGGATGCATCAATGAAGCGGCAGACTGTGTTTATACAGATACAGGATAGCAAAACTTTAGATGATGTAAATCAGGACCTAAAGGTTCTGGAGAAAAAAGGTTATAGATATGTTTTTATCGATGAAGTTACACTGTTAAATGACTTTATTGAGGGTGCAGCATTATTTTCCGATGTATTTGCAGCCAGTGGAATGAAAATAGTATTATCCGGTACAGATTCCTTGGGATTTATGTTTACAGAGGACGAGGAATTGTATGATAGATGCATTATGTCTCACACGACGTTTATTCCTTATCGTGAATTTGAAAGAGTATTAGGAATTGTTGGTATTGATGATTTCATTCGGCATGGTGGAACTATGAGCCTTGGTGGGAGGCAGTATAATGACAATGCTATGATTTTCGCAACTAAAAAAAGTACTGATGAGTATGTTGATAGTGCCATTGCAAGAAATATTCAACATTCTTTAAAAAATTATAAGTATGAAGGACATTTTCGCTCGTTAAGAGAACTGTATGAGAAAAATGAATTGACAAATGCAATTAATAGAATTGTGGAGGACATGAACCATAGATTCACTATTGAGGTATTAACCAGGAATTTCAAATCTAATGACCTGAGAGTTTCAGCAAGCAATTTAAGAAAAGACAGAGAAGAACCGACAGACATTCTCGATCGCATTGATATCCTTAAAGTAAACGAAACTCTTAAATCTTTGCTGGAAATCAAAGATAAAGGAGAGCAACGGGTCGTAATTCAAGATGCACATCGTTTTGAGATAAAAGAATATTTAGATTTGCTTGACCTTACAGTGGAAATAGAAAATAGATGGATGTCTGATTATAACCGTAGAGAATCAAGGACAGTATTTTCACAACCGGGTATGCGTTATTCGCAGGCAGAAGCGCTTGTTAAATCACTTATGCAGGATGACATGTTCAGGGGCTTATCTTTAGAAGAACGAAGGAGAATAACTGCAAGAATAATAGACGAAATCAAAGGTAGAATGATGGAGGATATAGTTCTTTTAGAAACGAAGATTTCTAAAAATAATTGTGAAGTGTTCCGATTACAGTTTGCTGTAGGTGAATTCGACATGGTGGTTTTTAATCCGGATGAAGGAAATTGCGAAATCTATGAAATTAAGCATAGTAAAGAAGTTGTTGCACAGCAGTGCAGACATTTACTAGATGAACAAAAATGCAAGGATACAGAATTTAGATATGGTGCAATTACCGGTAAGTACGTGATTTATCGTGGTGTGACAACGTCACTTGTTCAGGCAGGAGTTGAAACGTCAGAAGATGTGATTTATCTGAATGTGGAAGAGTATTTGAAAAAGTTGTAAGATGCAAGTATTTGTACGATAGCTCTCATTATTTAGTGCTGAAGTTAATATATCGCATATTTTTTAGATCGGATTGCTTTTGATTGATAAAGCAGTTCTTTCTTGTTATAATTTTGTAGCAGAAAAGAACTGCATTAATCGGTATTTAAGAGGGAAAATGCTTATGAAAAGAATTCCAGATGAAACGTGTGCGTCAATATGTGGTTTGTTTTGTGGAGCGTGTCCGGCTTTCCCAAACGAATGTCATGGTTGTTTTTCTGACTTTGTTCGTGAGGGCTGTAAGGATTGTGCTGACCACGGATTTTTGGAGTGTGCGACAAGCCATAATGTACTGCGTTGTTATGAATGTGAGGATTTTCCTTGTAAGAAATTGGAAGAATTTAGCAGCAAACCAATCATTAATGGTATCTGCAATCATGCTAATGTCATTTCAGATTCATTACGTATGAAAGAAATCGGAATTCGGCAATGGATTGAAGAAAAAATAAAAGAGCACAGATGTCCTAAATGTGGCAATCTGATTAATTGGTTTGATGTAAATTCACATAGTTGCACAACTTATAGTTTATCAGAGGATGAAACAAAGTGGAAATCGGAATTGACAGGAAAGGAAGAATGAAAAGTTTGAAAATCAGAAAAAAACGCAAATTATAGTTTGCCAAATATGGACTATGCAGCAGAGAACTATGAAACATTAAATACGGACGAAACAACAGAGAGTCATGAAACATTAAATACGGACGATATAACAAAGAGCTATGAAACAACAGACGAAAAAACAGACGAAAAAACAGATATCTATGACAGCAGTTTTGGAGAGCATATTGGTCTTGAAATCCGTACACACAAGAAGGCGGGTTTATATGCATTTTATAATATAGACGGAAACGGAACAAAGGAACTTATTATTGCTGGCGGTATTGTAATTATCCATTTTTACACTTGACAAAAAAATTTTCCGTCTTAAAATAGTTCTAAAAAGAACAAAAGGAGAACGCAATGATTCCGTTAAATCCATGGGAACATCAAAATGCTGTTAAGGCACTTTATTCAAAATGTGTGGAAGGGGCCTGTGTAAAGCATAATATTACCCGGATGGAATTGGACATCCTTTTATTTTTAGCCAATAATCCATGTTTTGACACCGCAACAGATATTATTGAGGTCAGATATCTGTCTAAATCCCAAGTATCATCCTCCATAAAACTTCTGGAACAGTGCGGTTATCTGAGAAAAGAATATTTGGAATGCAACCGTAAGACAGCACATCTGAGGATATGTGAAGGGGCCATGGATATCATTCGCGATGGACAGGCGGCGCAGGAGAAATTTCTTTCCATCATGCTGGATGGTTTTTCACAGGAGGAAATAGACAGTATGAAGCAGTATAATGACCAGATACTCCGTAATATTAGTGCATGTCTGAAAGGGAAGGAGACAGAATAATGTTTAAATTTGTTATTTGTTTTATCGCAGGAATCGGAGCTGGACTCGGGACGGGATTTGCAGGGATGAGTGCAGCAGCAGTAATCAGTCCTATGCTGATTACTTTTCAGGGGCTTCCGGCATATGAGGCAGTGGGCATTGCCCTTGCAAGTGATGTTCTCGCAAGCGCAATCAGCGCATACACATATGGGAAAAATAAAAACCTTGATATCCGCAATGGTCTTGTAATGATGGTGACTGTTCTGTTGTTTACATTGGTGGGGAGCTTTGTCGCAAGCCGCGTTCCCAATACAACCATGGGCAGTTTTTCCGTATTCATGACACTGCTCCTCGGAATCAAATTCATCGTAAAGCCTGTTATGACAACAAAGGAATCCATGCAGGCAGTCAGCGGCAAAAAGCGCATCATACAGTCAGTTGCCAGCGGAATAGTGGTCGGGTTCATCTGCGGTTTTGTGGGTGCGGGCGGCGGAATGATGATGCTCCTGCTCTTAACGAGCCTGTTAGGGTATGAATTAAAGACCGCGGTTGGGACAAGCGTGTTCATCATGGCTTTTACAGCTTTTACAGGTGCGGTCAGCCATTTTGCCATTGGAGGTATGCCGGATGTATGGTGCCTGTTGTTCTGTGTGGCATCCACACTGCTTTGGGCGAGGATTGCTGCCAAATTCGCCAATAAAGCCAGTGCAGTGACATTAAACCGTGCGACCGGTGTTGTGCTTGCTGTTCTGGGGGTGGTTATTCTGGGAGTGAATTACTTGAAATAATGAAAAGCGCCATATACCAACAGTCTGTCAACGCTGAATTGATATATTGTTGGTTATATGATATGATAAAAGCATTCTGGAATGTTTAAGGAGGGATATCATGGATTTTATACCGGAAAAGAAATTAGGATTTGGATTGATGCGTCTGCCGCTAAGGGATAAATCTAACGCAGCGGATATAGACATAGAACAGGTTAAGCAGATGGTGGATCTGTTCATGGAAAAAGGATTTACCTATTTTGATACGGCATGGATGTATAACGGTTTTGCCAGCGAGAATGCAGCCAAAGAAGCGCTTGTGGACAGGTATCCGAGAGAGAGTTTCACTCTGGCGACGAAGCTCCACGCCGGCTTTATCGATTCCCCGGAGGACAGGGATAAGATATTTAATGCCCAGCTCGAAAAGACGGGCGCCGGATATTTTGACTATTATCTGCTTCATGGAATCGAAGCGAGTATGCTTCCCAAGTATGAGAAGCTAGATTGTTTCCGGTGGCTGTTAGATAAGAAGGATAAGGGACTGGTAAAGCATGCGGGCTTCTCATTCCATGACACGCCGGAATTGCTGGACGAGATATTGACAAAGCATCTGGAGATGGAATTTGTGCAGCTCCAGATCAATTATCTGGATTGGGAGAGTCAGTGGGTACATTCCCGCGCCTGCTATGAAGTGGCTGTTAAGCACGGAAAACCGGTAATTATCATGGAGCCGGTCAAAGGCGGAACGCTTGCAAGGATTCCGGAAGAGGCGGAAAAACTGTTTCTCGACTATGACAGTGAGAGATCTGTGTCGAGTTGGGCGATCCGTTTTGCGGCGAGCCTGCCGAATGTGATGGTCGTTCTGTCCGGCATGAGCAATCTCTCCCAAATGCAGGATAATTTGAGTTACATGGAGGACTTTAAACCTCTTTCAGAGGATGAGAAGGGGTTGTGTTTTCAGGTGGCGGATATCATCAACAGCCAGATCGCGATACCATGTACCGGATGTTCCTATTGTACGGAAGGCTGTCCGAAGAAGATAGCGATTCCGCAGTATTTTTCAATCTACAATGAAGATATGCGCGAACATCTGGAGGAAAAAGGCTGGACGATCAATTTTACGAATTATGATGTGTTGACACATAAATTCGGCAAGGCAAGCGACTGTATCGCATGTGGCCAGTGTGAAGGCGTCTGCCCGCAGCATTTGACGATTATTGATTACCTGAAGAGTGTCTCGGCACATTATGAAGGGCAGTAAGAGTAGTATATTGCGGAGAAATCAAGCGATGAAAGAGAACCATAATGCGCCCGGGCAAATCAAAGTCAGGGGCGGACGTGTACATAATCTGAAAAATATTGATGTGGATATCCCTCTGAATCAAATCGTGGGGATCGCGGGTGTTTCGGGGTCGGGCAAGTCTTCGCTTGCGCTTGGCATTTTATATGCGGAGGGTTCAAGACGGTATTTGGAGTCGCTGTCAACTTATACGCGCAGACGTATGACGCAGGCGGAAAAAGCACAGGTAGACGAGGTGCTGTATGTTCCCGCTGCGTTGGCTCTCCGGCAGCGCCCGGGCGTTCCGGGAATACGCAGTACGTTCGGAACAGGGACGGAGCTGTTGAACAGTCTGCGCTTAATGTTTTCGCGTCTTGCCAGCCACCGCTGTCCGAACGGACACTATGCGGAGCCTTCCTTGAACGTTGCGGCAGAATTAGAGCTTGTCTGCCCCGTTTGCGGAGAACATTTTTTTGCACCGGGCGCGGAAGAATTGGCTTTTAACAGTCAGGGTGCCTGCAAGCGCTGCGACGGGACGGGCATTGTTCGTATTGTAGATGAATCGACATTAGTTCCCGATGAGTCTTTGTCGATCGATGAAGGCGCAGTTGCACCGTGGCAGACACTCATGTGGTCGCTGATGAAGGATATAGCCCGTGAAATGGGTGTCAGAACGAACGTGCCGTTTAGAGAGCTTACCGTAGAAGAGCGGGATATCGTATTCCACGGGCCTGCGGTAAAGAAAAATATTATCTATCAGAATAAAACAAGCGGCGCTGCCGGAGACATGGATTTTACTTACTTCAACGCTATCTATACGGTAGAAAATGCTTTGTCTAAAGTGAAAGACGAAAAAGGTATGAAGAGGGTGGAAAAATTCCTTCGGCAAGACGTTTGTCCTGACTGCGGCGGAACAAGATTAAGCGATGCCGCCCGTGCGCCCAGATTGCGCGGACTTTCTCTTGCGGAAGTATGCACGATGACTCTGGCTGATTTGGTTGAATGGGTGGACGGTGTACCCGCTTCGCTTCCCGAAGAAATGCGCCCTATGGCGGAGAGTATCTGCGAGTCTTTCCAAAGTGCCGCAAAAAGGTTGATGGATTTGGGGCTTTCCTACCTTACGCTGGATAGAGCGGCGTCTACGCTCTCCACGGGAGAAAGGCAGAGAATGCAGCTTGCGAGAGCTGTGAGAAACCGCACGACGGGAGTGCTGTATGTTCTTGACGAACCGTCAATTGGTTTGCATCCGTCGAATATGGAGGGGCTTACAGGCGTTATGCACGATCTGATTGCCGACGGAAATACCGTGATTTTAGTCGATCACGACACGCATATACTCTCCGAAGCAGATTGGCTTATTGAGCTTGGGCCCGTAGCGGGTGCAGGCGGAGGAAATATTATTGCACAAGGTACGCTTGAAGAAGTCGGGGCGAATGCAGATTCGCGCATCGGAGGCTTTCTTACGGGCAGGACGACGATTGATATCGGGGAACATATTCCTCCCGATAAAATGTTTGTACTTGGGACAATCCATTTGTCTACGGGAAATATACATACGGTAAAACCGCTCGAAATAGACTTTCCCAAAGGGCGCCTGATAGCTGTAACGGGTGTATCGGGTTCGGGAAAAACAACTGTTATTTTAGAAAGCCTTATCCCTGCGTTGGAAGCATCATGTAAAGGTGAGAAACTGCCTGAGCACGTGAAGTCCGTTTCCGCGGATGGAATTACCCAAATAAAGCTCATTGACTCTGCGCCTATCGGCATTAACGTGCGCTCAACTGTGGCGACTTACGCCAACGTGCACGATGATCTGCGCAAAGTTTACGCGAAAACATCTGATGCAAAAGAACGGGGATATAAGGAAGGCAATTTCTCCTATAATACGGGTAAGTTACGCTGTCCCACCTGCGACGGCACGGGGACGATAAGCCTTGACGTACAGTTTTTACCAGACGTTGAGATTGCCTGTCCCGATTGCGGAGGTTCCCGTTATGCAAAGGAAGCAAGCCTTATAAAGCGCATACCAGGGCACGGCGGACAGGCATATTCACTGCCTGAACTTATGGATATGAGCGTGGACGAAGCGCTGGAAGCGTGCGCAGATCTTCCTGTTGTTGAACGCAAGCTGCGGGTGCTGCATGACCTCGGACTCGGGTATCTGACATTAGGAGAGCAGACGCCGAGTTTGTCAGGTGGCGAGGCACAACGGCTTAAACTTGCAAGCGAGATGGGCAAGGGACAATCCGATACGGTATTTGTGTTTGATGAACCGACGATCGGACTGCATCCGTCAGACGTGGAAACATTGCTGAATGTGTTTAATCGGCTGATTGAAAATGGAGCAACCGTTATCGTTATAGAGCACGACCTCGATGTGATAAAGAATGCCGACTATATAATCGATATGGGGCCGGGCGGCGGCGTACACGGCGGACGGATTATTGCAAAGGGAATACCGCAGGAAATATGTGATTGCGAAGAAAGCCTTACGGGGAAATACTTGAAGCAATATTTGAAAGGTAAAACGAAAGATATTCGATAGATGTTTCGGATGAAATAAAAGTGGGTGGAGTAGATCCACCCACTGCTGTTAACAGATTGTTTTGATTGGACAATCTAACCGCTTTAATCGAGCATTTATTTCATATTTCAATTAGCTAAAAGAAACAAAAAACCTCTGTTGTGCCGCCTGCTCATTTTCCTGAGATATTTTCATGGCGTTAAGGTAAGCGTTATTTTCTGCATTAGCCTGAACGGCGTTCGTTGCTCCGGACACACCTACAGCTGATTTCATTGCATTATTTGCTTCGCCAAGTACAGAGAATTGGAACGTGGTTGCTCTTTCTTCTCTTTGTTCCATCTTTTCGAGTTCGGCCTGTTTCTTTTCTGTATCTGCACCGCGCAGTTCATCCAGTTTCATTTCTCCCTTTAAAATAGCAATGCCGTCTCTTGTTTTGGCTACGATCGCTCCCTGACGGTTTGCCTGCTGTACGGAAGAATCTGCGGATACCATTGCGCGCATGTCCTTGTGGTTCAGGCCGGTATCTGTAACCGTATCACTGACCGTGGGTTTTGTCTCAGTCGCTGCAGTATCTTCTTGGGTTTCAGCAGTCTGTGCTGTTTCTGCACTTACGCCTTGGTTCTCATTCGGATTCGTTTCTTCCGTCAATATAACAACGCCATCGCTGTTTCTGGCTATAACAGTTCCTTGGGACTCTGACGGCTGTTCCTCGAGCGGCAGCTTCTTTTCGTCTTCCTGATCTGAAGAATCCTTCGTTTCCTGTAATTTGTCTTCTGTGGCTTCCTCTTTGGTCGGATTCTGATCTTCCCGCAGTTCGGCCAGCATGATCTCTCTTTTCTGTGACCTGCTGAGCTCTTCCTGATGCTGTTTCAGTTCTGTGTTAAGATCAGATATTTCTTTCTGAAGTTTCTTTCGTTCATCCGTTTTCTCATTAACAGAAAGATCTTCCTGTGAAGATAACTTCTGCATCTGCTGCTTAGCGTCTGTAATTTCACTTTGAATATTTTTGATTTTCGGATCTGTTGAAGCTGTCATATTTGTCTGTATACCAGACATGCTGTTCATTGATGTTACACTGCCGATTCCCATAGCATAACCCCCTCTCTGCCAAAGGATGTTCTCAGACAACATATAATTTAATGTGTAATTTCGCTTTGTAGCTATACTTATTTGTATTCTACTATTTTTTATGGGTAAGAGGCAAGAGTATTTTACAATTTTTTATGATAAATTACATTGATTTTAAAAAGAAATACCTAAAACTGTAATTAAGAAAGTGTTAATAAATAGAAGACAAATTAATTTCGGATATAAGAGACCGCCAAATATCGTGGAGAAACAGAAAAGTTATTTGTGTTTATTCAGTTCCTTCATAATGCCGAGGATATGTGATAATGATGTATAATCCAGTTTCTTTGCCTCATCAATAAATTCTTTCAGCATTTTCGGATTGGAGTTATTTCCATCGAAAAATTCCTGTGGTGTAATGTCCAGAAATTCACAAATATAGAAAAATGACTGCATGGATGGCAGCGACTTCTTATTCTCAATGGTATTGATATAGTTGTTTGCCTGTCCTAACGACAAAGACATATCCCGTGCAGAAATGCCTTTTTGTATTCTTAATTCAGCCAACCTGTCGGGGAGAAAATTCTCATACATTAAATATAACCATGCCCTTTCCACAGCTTTAACCGCTTTATGTAATAGATTGTACATTACACACAGATTTCATTCGCTAAATTAAATGGGGCGTTTTAGTTGACATAAAAGATTTAATCTATTATAATGAAGCATAATGTTAGTTTAAATTTAGCGAAAAATTAATTATAAAAATGATTTATGGAGACAAATGGAAAATATTATCGATATTCATTCTCATATTTTACCCGGGGCGGATGATGGTTCGGACAGCTTTGAAATGAGTATGAAGATGCTCAAATGTGCAGCAGACGATGGCATATCCGGGATGATTCTTACACCGCATAATAAACCGGGACACCGACATATGCATTTTTCCAAGCTGACATCCAAGATCGATAAGCTGCGAGAGATGATGTCGGAAGAAAATATAAATATAGAATTGCATCTGGGAAGTGAACTGTATTACCGAAGCGGGATTTTGGAGGAAATGGAAGAGGATATGGCAGGAACTCTGGCGGGGTCCCGTTATGCGCTTGTGGAGTTCAATCCCTTAGAGGATTATGATTACATCCGCAATGGGATTTATTCGCTGCTGATGGGCGGTTATTCTCCTGTTCTTGCCCATGCGGAACGGTATCGGAATGTCTGCACCACGAAATACGGAGTAGATGATTTGATTGAGATGGGCTGCTACATCCAAGTGAATGCCGGCAGTATTATGGGAGAGTTCGGTTCGAAAACCAAGCGGTTTGTTAAAAATATGTTGAAACAGCGGCAGGTTCATTTTGTTGCAACAGATGCACATGATTTAGGCAAAAGGGCACCCTATCTTTCAGGCTGTGCGGAGTTGATCAGGAAAAAGTACGGTGAGGATTATAGTGAGCAATTGTTCTGCAAAAATCCGCTGTATGTGATCAGGGATAAAGAGATAGTTTTGTACTTATAGTAAACGATATAAGCAGGAAGAAGAACGGAATGGAAAACCATAGAGAAAATAATAATGAAATTGAATTTGATCTGCTGGAGATCATACATATACTGTTCAGCAGATTCTGGATTATCTTATGTGCCGGTTTGGTGACAGCGCTTATCTGCTTTGCAGTCAGCGCATATGTCTTAGCGCCGGTTTATGAATCGACAACCAAGATCTATATTTTAAACAAAACGGATAACACGGCGGTTACCTATACGGATGTGCAGATGGGAACGCAATTGACGAAGGATTATGCGGAACTGATCAACAGCAGATATGTCTTAGAGAAAGTGATCGAACAGCTTTCTTTGGAAGACATGGAATATGAAGACTTAATGCACGAGGTGTCGGTGAATACTCCCGTGGATACGCGTATTGTATCGATTACGGTGGAACATACGAATCCGGAACTGGCTATGAGGATCGCAAACTGTATCAGGGAAGTGGCAGGAGAACACATTCAGAATGTCATGGATATTGAAGCGGTCAATGTTGTCGAGAAAGCCAATATGCCTATGGAGAAGTCCGGTCCGAGCGTTGTGAAATGGACGATGATCGGCGGTGTTGCAGGGGCGTTTTTGGCATGTGCAGTCATTTTAGTCATATTTTTGCTGGATGATACCATCAAGTGCTCGGAAGACGTTGAAAAATATCTGGGTCTCAGCACTTTGGCGATGATACCGGTAATATCGGAAGATGATACTGCGAAAAAGAGAAAGAGTAAGAGGAAGTAACGATGCAGGAGGTAAAGCTGTACTTTCAAAAAAAGAATGGTTTTTATATAAAAGAAGCTTTCAAGACATTGCGCAGCAACATAGAATTCTGCGGTGATGATATCAAGGTAATCGCGGTTACAAGCTGTATGGCGCATGAGGGAAAATCCAGCGTTGCCATGGAGCTTGCAAAGTCATTTGCGGAAGCCGGCAATGTGACGCTGCTGATTGATGCGGACATGCGCAAGTCGGTATTGATCGGACGCTATAAGACGGGTGCGGTGAAATTCGGTTTAAGCCACTGCCTGATCGGAAAACAACAATATATGGATGCCATATGTGAGACGGATATTCCCAAGCTTTATGTGTTGTTTGCCGGTCCTGTGCCGCCCAATCCCAGCGAACTTCTCGGAAGCAGGAAATTTGTTGAAATGCTGGATGTCATGAAGAGACCGTTTACTTACATTATTATTGACACCCCGCCGCTCGGAAGCGTCATAGATGCCGCAGTAGTGGCAAGGAATTGTGACGGTGCCGTGTTAGTGGTAGAAAACAATGCAGTCAGCTATCGTTTTGTCCAAAAGGTAAAAGATCAGCTGGATAAAACAGGAAGCCGTATTTTAGGAGTTGTCCTGAATAAAGTTGATATGAGCGGTAAGGGTTACTATGGGCATTATGGGAAATATTACGGCAAATACTACGGGAAGTATTACGGCGAGTACGGGGTGGACCCTCAATCCTTAGAGAAGCAGGAGAAGGAAGAACAGCAGCTCAAAGCGCTTCAGAAAGAGTTTCATGATAATCAGAAGCGGGAAGAACAGGATAAAAGAGAGAAGGAAAAGAAAGAACAAAGACAGATAAAAAAACAAAAGATAAAACAGGCCGTGAGGAAGTCCGCAAAACGGATTCTTGTGGCAATGGTTATTATTATGCTGATATGCGGACTAGCTCTGGGAGGATTTGAAACTGCTAAAGCTATGGGAAAAAGACGCCTGCAGAGCGAATCAGAGGGTGCATGGCCTGATTTGCAGACTGCAATAGATACAGAGCTGCAGAAAGAGGAAGCGATCAAGTGGCAGGATGGCTGGGTGAAGTATCAGGATACCATATATCAATATAATCAGGATATTCTCACTTTTCTAATTATGGGTATCGATAAGAACAGTGATGCCACGGCAGTAGAAGAAGGAACAGAGGGCGGACAGGCTGATGCTCTGTTTCTGGCGGTTATGAATCCGAAAGATAACAGTATTAAAATCATCGGGATCAATCGTAATACGATGACAGATATTGATATCTATAATGGGGAAGGTGCATATATCACCACAACGAAAGCCCAGATTGCGGTGCAGCACGGTTTCGGTGACGGGATGGAGAAGAGTTGTGAATATCAAAAGAAAGCGGTAAAAAAGCTGTTTTACAACCTGCCCATACACGGATATGCCGCTGTTAATATGAGCGCCATTCCTACCATTAATGATACGGTGGGAGGCATCGATGTGACGGTGTTGGAGGATCTGACCAAGGTCGATGACAGTCTTGTGAAAGACAGCAATGTACATTTAAGCGGGGAAAGCGCTTTCTGGTATGTGGAATACAGAGATACTGATGTTTTCGGTTCGGCAGATATGCGTCTGGTAAGGCAGCAACAGTATCTGACCAAACTAGTCAATGTTGCCAAACAGAAAGTGAGAGAAGACGTTTCTGTAGCATTAAGTCTGTATCAGGCAATATCGCCGCAGATGGTGACGGATGTATCCGCATATGAAGCAGCTTACCTGGCCTCCGTTCTGTCTAATTATAAATTTGACCAAAACAGCTTCTATATGATGCAAGGGGAAACCGTCAGGGGAGAAGAGTTTGAAGAATTTTACCCGGATGAAGATGCATTATATGAGATGATTCTGGATGTGTTTTATGAAAAAGTGGAGTAGGAATATAAGTGCAGGATGAGGTGGGGTATGTGGATCAATATGAAAAAAGCAGGCGTGTCGGTATTTCTGGTGCTGGTTATTGGCGTGGTCTGTGCGTGTGGGAATACATATACAGAGGAACACAAGACAGAAATGACGGAGGAGGCGGCAAAAACCTTAGGGAATATAGGAAATGATTCTAAGATACGTGAAAGCTTTGCGGGTGAAAGTGCGGCGGATGCGCAGATAGATTTCGACGCATTAAGAGAAATCAATTCCGATATCTTTGCATGGATCTATATCCCGGATACGGCAATAGACTGCCCGGTTTTACAGAGTGAACAGTCAGATACCTTTTATGAAGAACATAATGCCTACGGGGAAGAAGATGATACGGGAGCCGTTTATATAGAGCTGGCAAATTTGGCGAGCATGTGTGATTTTAACACCGTATTACATGGAAAAACAGGAGCGGATGAGGCTGGTTTATTTGCCGATCTGTATAGATTTGCAGATTCCGATTTTTTTAAAGATCACGAATATGTGTATCTGTATCTGGACGGAAATGTTTTGACTTATGAGATTTTTGCCGCTTATGAAAGAGAGAATACAAGCATGATCCGTACATATGACTTCACGTACCTGTCCGGCTGTCGGCAGTTTCTGAGTGATCTGTACGGAGCCAGAGGTATGTCGATGAATCTGCGGGAAGGATGGGAAAATGTCAATGAATATCATTATGTCATAACGCTCACAACACAGAAAGAGGAAAATGCGGAGAGCCAGTTTGTAGTGGTCGCGGTATTGATACAGGATGCGGCAGGAACGATCAACAGAGTCGTTACAGAATAGAGATTTCGGAAGAATCAAGTTATTTACGTTTTTATAAACGTGAATATAAACCACACTTAAGTGATGAAAGGAGGGTTTCCAATGAAAAAGTTAATAGCGCTTACGCTGGCAGGGGTCATGCTGTTTACTACACCTGTTATGGCGGCGGGAGCGAACTACGGTGATGGCGATGAAGTGGACTATGATGGTGGCGATGAAGCGGAAGATGGAGAGGAAGAGGGCAAGAAAGGGAGTCCGAGTCCGAGTGCATCTTCAGTATCCGGCAATTCATGCGGGGCGTCAACGTCTGAGCCGGTTACGGCATCAGCTCCGGCGGTTGAAGCATCTTCCGTACCGGCAGATATCGTAGCGGCAGCGGCGGCAGAGGGAAAGACCGTTGGTGAGTATCTGAATAATGCGGTTGCATCGGTTCCGGGGCTTGATTATGTCGTACCGGTCGGACAGGGTGGTCATGTTATTATCAACGGCGCGCCCAGCAATCAGGTATTCTCTGTGTTAAAACCGACTTTGGGCATCGTTCACTCGGCAAAGGCATTTGCAGCGTCTCTGGGCGGCAGAGTATTGAACGTTGTGCGGATTAACGCATCCATAAGCGGTTTCAGGACCGCCAGAGTGAATTTTTACATGAAGGGCGTCAGGGCCGGACAGAATATTAAAGTTTTTCAGAACTTTAGCGGACAGTGGCTGGAAGTTGAAGTAGCTGAGATCAGAGAGGATCATGTTGTAGTTGACATGACGTCTCTCGGAACATTGGCATTCATTGAAATGCCGAAATAGTAAATCGGAAATCAATATCAGAAGCATTGTATATGAGTGTGGGGTTATGCGTACTGCCGCGCGTAGCGGCGGTACGTCTGACAAATTTATTGAGAGGATAAGTGGAATGTGGGAGAACATTATGACAGATGCCATCGAAAGACCGATGTTTACGATAGTGGAAGCGAACATGAGCAGACATAACATGCGTGAAATATACCAGAGAAAAAGTGCGGTCTATAAACTGATCAAAAGACTGATGGATGTACTGTTGTCGGCGGCGGCGCTGGTCGTTCTTTCACCTGTGTTTCTTATTACCGCTGTTGCGATCAAGTGTGAGGACAACGGACCTGTCTTTTTTGCACAGCAGAGAGCCGGAAAGGATATGAAGCCATTTCGCATGTATAAGTTCCGCAGCATGTATGTCAATGCGGACGAGAAGTTAAGCGAAATGATGAAGGATAACGAGCAGACGGGTCATGCTTTTAAGATCAAAAACGATCCGAGAATCACCAAGACCGGCAAAGTCATCAGACGCTTTTCCATAGATGAATTACCGCAGTTGATCAATATTATTAAGGGCGATATGAGTATCGTAGGCCCAAGACCGATCCTGACATTTCAGATGGAGGAATGCAGTCAGTATGAGAGGCAGAGGCTTGTGGTGCAGCCGGGACTTACGTGTTACTGGCAGATCGGGGGCAGAGCCAACATTAAATGGGATGAATGGGTGGAGCTGGATCTGGATTACATAGAGGATATGAGTTTGTGGACGGATATTAAGATGATCGTGAAGACGGTTCCGGCGGTGTTTGTTAGTGATGGGGCGTATTAATTTGTTGTGTGGTCAGAATTATGAATATAATGTATTTATGTAATGATGCTTATGTTTACATAGCGGCAGTTTCTATTATTTCATTGCTTGAGAATAACAAAGATGTGGATAACATCCATATTTTTATTGTAGGTGAGGAAATATCTCGGGGTAACAAAGATAAATTATATCAAACAGTTTCTTCATATAATAGAGAATTATCAATACTTGATAAACCAGATATAAAAAAGCTGGTTGGATGTGAAGTTGAAATGCATTGGTGGATAGAGAACGTATTTTCCAGAGTATTTTTAGGAGAAGTTTTCAAAGACTATCCTGATGTTAATAAGCTGATATATTTAGATTGTGATACATTAGTTGTCGGAAACTTGTCGGATTTATGGGAAGTTAATTTAGAGGATCACCTAGCAGCAGGGGTGCTGGAAGCTATGGGAAATCTTCACAAAAAGGCTATAGGTCTTCAAAACCAGGACCCATATTTTAATGCAGGACTGATTTTAATTGATGTATTTAAATGGCGTAATGGGAACTACGATAAAAAAGCGAGAGATTTCATTCGAAAAGTGAATGGAAAGATGGAGTATGCTGATGAATCTGTGTTGAATGGTATAGCGGCAACAGATATGAAAATAATATCACCCAAGTATAATCTTACTTCACTATCAATTTACTTTAGCCCTAATGAAGTTCAAGTATATAGAAAACCCTGTTTTCATTACTCGAAAGAAGAAATAAAAGAAGCGATGGAAGATGTAAGAGTAGTTCATTTCACATCTTCATTTGTGGATGTCAGACCGTGGATAGAGGGAAGTCTTCATCCCTATGCTTCTAGATGGAAAATGATTAAAAATAGTAGTATGTGGAAAAATCAGCCAAGTGCAAAAGATAATCAAAATATAAAAAAGCGAATAGCACGAAGATTGGCTATGATACTCCCAATAAAAATTCGTTTACACGTAACTGGTTTTTTGCATGCATATATAAAACCATTAAAATATGTCAGGAAATATAATGGATTATACGGATAAAAAAGAATTAATTAGCGTTATTGTCCCGATTTATAATGTCGAAAGATATCTCCCAATTTGCATAAAAAGTATTTTGAATCAATCATATAGGAATATAGAAGTTATTCTGGTTGATGATGGATCAACAGATTCATCGGGATATATTTGTGATTCTTTTGCCACAACTGATCCAAGAGTGTCTGTAATTCATAAACAAAACGGAGGGTTGTCGGATGCAAGGAATGTAGGAATTAAAAACAGCAATGGCAGCTTTATTTCTTTAATAGATAGTGATGATGTTATATGTGATAATTTTATTCAAAAGTTGTATGAAATTTGTTTAATCACTGGGAGTGATTTAGTATGTTGCGAATTAATCTGTTTTTATGATGAAGATGAAAACAAGCTACCACGATATTGGAAGCAGATTAATGAAACGAAATGCACATATAAAAAATATACTTCAAAGGAAATCACAGAAAAATCATTTTATCAGCATATTTCTATTACTGGAGCACCCCAAAAACTATATAAGAAATCTTTGTTTGATAATATTGAATTTCCACGCGGACGATATTTTGAGGATTTAGCAACAACATATTTGTTTTTTGAAAAGGCAAATAGCATTTCTGTTATAGACCAAAAATTGTATGCATATAGAATGAGGACAGATAGTATTATGAATCGCGCGTTCAATGCTAACAAACTTGATTGTATCTGGGTGGCTGAAAAAATAGTATCGTATTATGCAGAAACCGATATGGATGGAATGTTTTGCGCAGCTTTTAGAGTGAATAGGCTTGTGTATGATCAGATACCCTATTCATATAAAAATGAAAAAAATAAAGTGTGGAATGAGATAAAAAAATACAGATGGACTGTATTAGTTGATGTAAAAGCTAAAAAATATGAACGATTGTTGGCGGCACTGAGTTTTACCGGTCAATATCTGTTTGATTTCTGGTTAATGATTTTTAGAAGATTCAGGAAGATAATGTATAGAAGCTCGTTATAGAATTGGGGATATTATGTTATTTTGGGTTATTAATCTATCTTCTATATGGATATATGGATGTTTGACAAAAACATATCGAAAGGACAAAGTGTTTCTAATTATTTCGTGTGTTCATATGGGGGTGATAATGGCTTTTCGCAGCATATATGTCGGAACGGATACTTATAATTATGCCCAGGCATTTAATGCTATCAAGGATACCGGTCATCTTTCGGCAAACCATGTCGCATCAGTCTCAAGGACATTTCTTCTATTGTTTAGAGTTTTTTCTTTCCTTCCGAGAACTCAGGGCTATATGATTGTTACTTCTGTTCCTGTGGTGATATTATTGTTTTTTTGCATCAGGAATTATTCGAAGAACTATTATTTAAGTATATTGATATTTATCACAAGTTATTTATTTTTTTATTCCATAAATGCCGCTAGGCATTTTCTCGCAATAGCTTTTGTCTTTTTATTTTTTATGCTTTTGGAAAATAAGAAGATAGCATGCTCAGTAGTGGTATTCCTAATTGCCTGTGCACTACATAATGCGGTCAGTATATTTGCAATATATTATTTGATATATTTGATTAAGTGGAATGGTAAACTTTTTGTGACTTTTTCAATTGGCTTAATTGCAATAATGAAAGTTATGCCGCTGTTTATTACTGTGTTTGTTAAGGTTTTTCCACATTATGCATGGCTTGGTTCAAAGATTTTTGATCAACACTATATTTCAGGAGGTAGAACTTCTCTTGTTTATGCATTTTATAGTTTATTGACTGTAGTGTTGAATTTTCTAATTGTGCTGAAAAAAGAAAGACTTTTTTCCATAAAGATTAGCAGTAAGGACATTATTAATACTGATTATATAGATAAACAGAATATCCAGTTCATATATCGAGTATCATGTATAATGGTGATAGCGATGGCTATGTTTGGTATGTATTCAAACAGTATTTTAATTTCCAGAATGGCATATGTTTTTTTTGCTTTTATTGTGTTTGCATTGCCAAATGCCTTGATTAGTATTGGGAAAAAATCTCGATGGTGGATTGCTATTGTTTGTCTTCCGCTTGTGGTATTTATGTTTTTGCAGTTACGGGGGAATTATTCAGGCGTTTTAAATTATTCATTCGGAATTTAGAATAATCCGATTTAAGGGTATCAGTTTATGAGGAATAAGATTGTATTGGCAATTTGTAAAATAGTACAATTGTTTAATTTTTTTCTGGGAATGGTTGTAGTAAGGATTATTTATTCAAAGAAGGCAATTGATCTATGTAGCTATATGTCAGACTCTTTAGAACGAGTTCCACAATCTTATATTCACTGCGTATCCAAAAATATCAGATTAAATGGAAGATATCCAGCCGGAAGGCGGATATGCTTCACAACAGGTGCGGAAAGGGTAAGAATAGCTGTTTTATATAGAAGACGTTGTTTATTAAGGAATATGTCCTATATTGCTACAAGCGGGGTAGATGTTTATGAGCGACGTAATGCTCATGACAAATGGTGTAAATGTGTAGCGCCAGATACACCGTTTCAGATGTTGGTCAGTGAGTGGCTGTCTTTTGACAAAGGATTGAAAGATATTGTAATGTATTTACCGCCCTATGCACAGATCAGTAAAATTATGCTGCTGGATAAAGATGAGTCTGTATATTTCAGAGGGCAAGTGAATAAAAGATTGATTTCCGTTTATGGATCCAGCATTTCTCAGGGGTGTTCGGCCAGCAGACCAGGCCTGGCATATACTAATCTGTTGTCAAGATATTTTGATGCAGATATTAATAATTGTGCTTTTTCTGAGGGGGCGAGAGGCGAGAAATTTGTGATTGACAATGTTTTGCTGAGCAAAAAAAGTGAAGTTATTATAGTGGAATATGATCATAATTCTTCCTTGGAAGAATTTGTCGAGAGGCATTTGCAGGTTTATCGCTGGATAAGAGAATATACGGACGTTCCTGTTATCTTTTTGTCAAGAATTTCTGGAGGACTATCAAATTCTGGTGATGAAAATACGAAAAGAATCACAATTATACAGAAAACACTTAAATATGCAGAAGAAAATAATGACAAAAAAGTATGGTTTATTAATGGCGATGAAATAGTTGAAGACAAAAGGGATTTGTATTTGGTAGATGACAGGCATCCCAATGATTTAGGGATGAAATTAATTGCGGATACATTAAGTATTATTTTAAGAGAAAAGGTGTTCAATTTGAATGATAAAGGAAATGCTTAAAAGGATTATTCCAAGAAGTGTGATAGCAAGATTTCGTTTGGGTAGTGAACATAAAAAGTATTTGTTATATATTAATTCATTGGCAAGCGAGAAAAATCTTGAGGCAGATTTTCTTTTTGGAACTCCTTTACACACAAATTTGGGGGATCATTTGATTACTCTTTCGGAACATAATCTTTTAGAAAAAAATTGCAGTAGAAGAGTCATCGAAATACCAACAGAGGTATTTCAATCATATAAATCAGATGTCATGAAAGTAGTACCTGCAGATGCGATTATTTATATCAATGGTGGAGGATGGATGGGTAATCTCTGGCCTGATGATGAACTATATATGCAGGAATTGGTAGATTCGTTCAGTGAACATAGAGTTATTATACTCCCTCAAACAATATATTATGATGAAAAAACAGGTAACATGGGCGACCTTATTCGAGAGGGGGCTGACAAATTTTCCAGATGTAATAAATTGATCCTTTGTGTCAGGGATTACAGATCTTATGTTTTGGCACGTGAATATTATCCAAAGGTAGATGTCAGATTAATGCCTGACATTGCATTGAGTTATTCAATACAGTTTAACGATACCTTTCAAAAGAAAGTAGTAGGGGTTTGCCTCAGAAATGACAGGGAATTAGTTGTGAATCATGCTGGAATAGCTTTGATAAAAACAATAATGGAAGCTGATGGGTATTATTTCAGAGAAATAACGACAATGTCAAAAAAGAGAGTGTCAGAAGAAGAACGTGAAAAAACTGTAAAGCAGAAACTGAGAGAGTTTTATGAATGCGGTTTTGTAGTAACAGATAGATTACACGGGATGATTTTTGCATATCTGGTGGGTACTCCGTGTATAGTGTTTGATAATAAAACGCAAAAGGTATCGGGAGTATATAAACAATGGTTGAGCGAAAGCAGTAACATCTTTTCGGTGTTTGAAGAAATAGACAGAGATAAATTGGAATCATTTATAGAAAATAATCAAGAAAAGAAGAAGTGTACTAATGATTCCTTGAAAGAAATGTTTGTTAAGTTTATAAAGGAAATAGAATATGGAAGAAATAAAGAGATTAATATTGGGGTTGATTCCGAATCAAAAATGTAATCTCCGATGTGAATATTGTTATATTTCTCAAGTTAATGCTTGGGAAGAACCAACAACATTAAAATATTCAGTTGAATACATTGCCAGGTGTTTATCTAAAGAAAGATTAGGGGGAACCTCATTGATTAACCTGACCGGAAATGGGGAGACAATGCTTCAACCAGATATTGTTCCATTGACGGGTGAATTACTTAAGCAAGGTCATTATGTTGAAATAGTGACAAATGGCACTATAACTAAGCATATTAATGATATTTTAACATTGCCGGATGAATTGTTGTCACATTTATTTTTTAAAATATCCTTTCATTATAAAGAACTTAAAAGAAGAAAGATGTTAAGTATGTTTTGGGATAACATTGCAGCAATAAAAAAATCAGCGGCGTCGTTTTCTCTCGAATTGCTGGCTTATGATGGAATTGAGGAGGATATAGATGAAATAAAAAAGATCTGTTATGAAAGAGCTGGAGCAATCTGTCATGCTACAATCGGAAGAAATGATAAAAGAAGAGATAAGGCATTATTGTCTGGGCATAGCATAGAGGAATTTTCATCAATATGGAAATCGTTAGAATCTCCCATGGCACAGTTTAAACTTGAAGTTATTGGGAAAAAGCGCAAAGAATTTTGCTATGCTGGTGACTGGAGCTTGTTTGTAAATATGTATACGGGAGAATCTCAGCCCTGTTATTGGCAACCTTATAATCAGAATATATTTGAAAATTCTGAAAAGCCTATAAAGTTTTACCCTGTTGGACATACATGCACCCAACCATATTGTACAAATGCCCATGCACATATGGCCTGGGGAGTAATTCCTGAATTGTACACACCATCATATGCAGAAATGCGGAATCGTAAATGTTTGGATGGGAGTGAATGGTTAAAATGTGAATGCAAATCATTTTTTTCATCAAAACTGCAAAGCCAGAATAGAGAATATAGTACACTACAAAAAATAATTCATGATGTGGTATACCCAATTAAATTTGCTAAGTGGATGATGAGAGATTGGAAGAATAATATTAGAAGAATTAAAAATTACTTAAAGAGAATTAAAAAGAAATCATAGGTTTATTCTGTGGTGAAAGATTACAATGATTTGTATAGATTTAATGGAAGCAGGAAAAATTTATGAAACAAAAGGAAAGCCCCCAAAATCAATACAGAAGATTGGCCTTGGATATTTTAATTTTTATCATAGGAACGGTATTGGCAAAAGCGATTCAATTCATCTTGCTGCCGCTATATACAAGTTTTATGACAACTCAGGCGTATGGTGTTGCGGAATTAATTAATAATTTGTCAGAACTCTTTTTTCCGATTGCAACATTGTGTATCTATGAGGCAGCGTTCCGCTATGTAGTTGATTCGGAATTTGAAGATGGCAGAATTATTGTTGCTGTAATAAAAGTAATGACAAGTTCACTTTGTATTGGGTTTATTATAACCCTTGCGTGCAAAACATTGTTTCATTATAAATACGCATTTTATTTATTTTTTATATTATATGCATATTCGATACGGATGTGCATGGCATATTATGTCAGAGGAATGGGACTTTCGAAAGTGTTTGCAATGAGTGGAGTTGTAAATGCCTTTTCATTAGGTGTGTTTAGTATTATATTGTTAGTAATATTAAAAACTACAATAAAAGGGTATTTAATTTCAATTGGATTATCGTATTGTGTTTCAACATTATATTTATTGATAAGGGGCAGAGTAGTTAAAGATATTAATATCCATGTCAAGTCGAAAAGTGATTTGAAAATCTTGTTTTGCTACTGTATTCCGTTAGTTTTTTACAACGTATTATATTGGTTTACAACCATCGCAGGAAGATATATTCTTTTATGGTTTACGGATTCCTCAACAGCAGGGAGGTATGTTGCAGCAATAAAAATAGCAGCAGTTATAAATATGGTACAACAAGCTGTTTATGCCGCATTTCAGTTAAATTCTTCTAGGATGTATATGGAAAAAGAGAAAGAGGTATATTATTCAGACATAATTAACTTATTTATTTCGATTTACTGTACATTTGGCGCTTTTATTGTTTGTCTGACCCCGGTTTTAGCTAAGATAGCATTAAAAAATGATTTTTATAGTGCAAAGTGTTATCTTCCAGCAATTATGTTTGCGGCATTGGTTAATTGCATTTCGTCGCTTTTAGGGACAATGTACTCTACATATAAGAAGACACAAAAATTAATTGGGGTAAGTATAGTAGGTGCAATCGTGAATGTTGGAGTTGGATTAATATTAACTCCATTGTTCGGAATTTGGGGAATATGTATTGCTTCAAGCTGTTGTTATACATGCCAAGCTATCTATAAGTTTATTGATATTGCTAGATTCTGTACAATTAATTACAATTGGAAACTTATAATTTCAGATATATTAATTTTATTAATTATTGTATTGATGATGTCCATTAGTATTCCAAATAAAATTGGAATATCGCTTTGTTTTGCAACGATATTATTGATCATTAATCAAAAATATATTGTACATACATTAAGAATGATCAGAAATAAATAAGGTTTCACAGTAACACCATAAATAATAAACTAAGTGCGGTTGCAGAAGCTGTCAGAAAAGATTTGATAGAATTTATATAGGATATGTTCTGATGATATACTGAAGAAACGGCGCATTGATAGTGTCAGTGGGGAAAGAGAATATTAAATTTATTGATATATTAAAGGAAGTGCATAGGGCTATGAGAATGATTGGTATGTTGCGGAGAAGAAAAACAGGGTGCAGGCAGATGAGTAGCAGATAAGATATAGAGTTAAATGATATGTGGAAACTCCCGATGTAAGGTATGTAAGTGGCTTATGTCGGGAGTTTTAATGTGGAAATGAGTGAAAAGTATGAAATTAATCTTACATATTGCAGAGTCATTTGACGCATATGTTATATTTCTTTTAGATAGTCATTTTCTGTTCCTATTTCAAAATAAGAAAATTAAAATATTATTTTTCTTTATTTTATTATTCAAATCAGAAGCTGAAAAGAAAAAAATATAGAAATAGAAGAAAAATAGAAGAAAAATAGAACTTATGCTGCTGCAATAGATGATTTGCTCATTCGATGTGTCAAAGAAAAGAATACCTTAAACAGTTGCAACAAGACATTGTACAATATCTTGTTGCAATTTGTTGAATACATATGGAAATGAAATAAAAATAGTACTAAAAAAGAAGAATAATGTTGATGAAAGCTGGAGGTTGAGTTATAATCAGAGTGGATATATTTCCCAATGTTGATACAATAATAAGTTGACTGTTTTATGTAATCTATAAAGCTGATATGAGTGATGAAAGGAGTGGTGTGGTAATGAAGCATAATGACACACCATTTTTTGAACATAAAACAGAACGTCAGTTTGTAGATGAAGAGGCAGAAATGGTAATTTCTGTTAAAGAGTTTGAGAAGTGTTTGCGGGAAGCAGAGGAAAGGAGCGCACGTAAAGAGAGACGAAAAATTCAAAGAGAAATTAAAATAGGTAAATTCTATCGGATAGCAGGGATATTGTCTTGTGCTTTAATTATATTTGGACTTTCTTGTTTGTATAAATATTTGGCTTCCAAATTTAGCAATATCGACTATGGATGGTTTGGTGTAATTGTATTAGGTATTTGGGCAATGATAAAGGGGTGTATTGAAAAAGATGAAAAACTTAGGACATGCAAAGCGGAGAATGAGGTATTATTTCAGGTGGCATGGAGAGGATATATAGAGATATTTACTTATGTCACAGGGCACTTTTTTCCGGCAGCTTTATTAGTTTTGTGCATAATCTTTTTTGGGGGAGGAATAGCTGGCAAATTTAATTTGTTTGACAGGTTCGCTTTTGGAGGTAGCAGGCTTGTGGCAGGGGTCATAAATTATGAGAACGAGATGAATGGGGAGCGGAAGGTAGTTGAAGTGGCGGAAGAGAAAATATCGGAAGTAACTTTGGAAGTTTTGGAAAACTATGAAGGAGATCCGGAAGAAATCACAAGTATGAAAATAAATCAAAGTGAATTAAATACAATATTGAATCTATCAGATGAGGAATGTGGTACTGTGTTTTTTTTACAGGGAGACTATGCAGTAGAGAATTGGGATGATCAAGATGAAATTAATAGCAAAGTTCTTCAGATGGTTGATGATGCAAGACAAGCAGGATATATAAATAAATTTGATGATTATGCTCCGCAGAAAAAAAAGGATGAAATTGATAAGGCGAGCAAAGATGAAGTGAGTGCAGAGCAATTTTCAATAGTCAAGAGGATTAATACTACTAGATCAGACATATATACCGCATATCCGAAAAAGAGTATCGCTAATTTGATTGCTAATGGTAATCAGAGATTAGCATTAATATTGACGTACAATGATGGACAACAGGTTACAATTTTATATTATTATTCACAATCGATTATTTGGGAGATTGAATTTTTAAGGTATAGTGAACTTGCCAATAGCACTGTAAAGGATCACTTAACCAAAATGGCAAAAAGGTATGGGGATATAAACTTGGTATGCTCGAAGTGTGAAGAGACTAAGTATGCAGAGAAATTGCAGGTAGCATTTGAAAATGCTGCAAATCAGTATTGAGGAGGGTGGGAAGTGTGGAAAAGTTTGATGTTAAAAAAGTAAAAAGTATATTAGAGATATATGATCAACAAGGAGAATTTGTTTTTCCAGAAGAGATGGAATTAGATGAAAAGCAGAAGGAATTTTTAAGCGGCTATTTGTGTGCTCAAATGTATGAAGCAGCGGAGCTGGAGGAAGGAAAAGAAGAAGAAATTCGTCAGCAAATATTGCAAGTACGTTCTAAATATTGTGAAGAAATTTTGAAATTGTTGTTTAATGAGGGAGAATTATATCATGGTGATCTGGCGCAGAAAATGAAACTGTCACCCAGTGGTTTAAATTCTATTATTAAAAAGATGCAGGAAGGTGACACACCTATTATTAATATGATGCAGATTGGAAAGTATAAGATTTATACACTACCAGACGAAGTCAGGAAGTATATGGAGAAAAAGGCTCATCCTAAACAGAGACAAGTAGTAGATAGTCCGAAAAATTCTCGGAATTTGTTATTGTGCTTGCAACGATTTGTGGAAAAAGCTGATTATAATTGGAAAGAAATAATGAATCGATTATTGCTGGGTGATGAGGAGGAAATAAGTGATGATATTAGAAATTGTTTTCGTGATTTAATGACTCAGGTACAGTGGGCGGAAGAAAATGATGAGGATAGTTTTGCTGAAATAAAAAAGGCTTTAAAAAATGATGTATTAATATATTTGCTTGAAGAATATTTGGATGAAATAAGAGAATGTGAACTGATAAGGGAAGAAATACTCAGTCGTAAAAATGGGAAAAGACTCTTGCGCCATTTTGTATTGCAGTAGAGGAGAATATGATGGAATGAGGTTATAGCTCTGAAAAAGACTTCCGAGATAAGCCACCCCATTACTTTGCGCTTACGGTTAAAAAATCACTGCGAGGATATCATTTAAGAATTTTATGGGTGTTTTTAGTAACTGATGTATATCGTCTCAGCTAAGCGGCGCTTAAGTTTTAGGTGGCGTAGGACTGACGCATTCAGCAAAGTGGAATCTATTAATAATAGATTCCATTCCAGGTTTACATACATTTTTTCACCAGTTCAGCATCATTAAGTGCCAGATCCAATAATTGGCTGAGAAATTTTGTATAATCTGCTCCCAATGACTTGATTTTTTTCATATTATTTGGTGAAATGCTGATTGTTATTTTATCCATTTTGTGAAACTGTTTTAACATTTCACTTGTCATTTCAGGACAATCTTCATCAAAGGTTATCGGCATTTTTTCAGCGACCTCCAGTTCAGCAATTTCTTCTGGTGTCAGCTCTGCCGGAAGGCTATTCATCATAACTTTCGCCATGTTCATACCTCGCTTTCTCAGGCTCTGTTGCACATCTGGCGGAAATAATATGGACTGTATTTCCTTTCCTAAAAGTGCATACAACAAAAAGAATTCTTCCCACTCTGCCTAAAACATCATATCGCTCTTCCGGGAGATGTTCCTCATCATATCGTATCAGCTTGTTTTCATCTGCAAATACCTTAGAGGCAGTTTCAAAGCGAACCCCATGCTTAGTGAAATTTGAAACATCTTAACAGGGAAATAGATGGTACAAAACAGCCGGTTCCGGAATCGGAGAGTAAATGGAGAAATACAGGGTGCAGCCCGATGAGTAACAGGCAGGATTATGATTAAATTGTGTGTAATAGAAACTCCCGATGTAAGGTATGTAAATAGCTTATGTCAGGAGTTAATATATTTTATTCAAATTGAATATTATGTTGGTTAAGCAGATTTTTTAGGTAGTCAATCTGGGAAACTAATTGCTCATTACAAGAAGACAACTGCTCATTGGAAGAAGACAACTGCTCGATTTTATCAAGATAATAGGTTTCCGCTTCTTTTCTTGCACGTTCCATCATTTCTTCAAACATAGGTGATCTCCCTTTCGTATTTGAGTTGGCATTAGTCAGCTGGTTCATATATCGAATATAGATATCCTGCTCCTGATGGTGTTGGTAATCGTCAACGAGCCGCTTGATCAGTCTCGCATTATCCAGATGATCAGTCAGGCAGTGCAGGTATAGATTCTCCTCCGGGCAGAGCTCTTTTGTGACGATAATCTGAATATTAAAAGTCTCATTAATGATATGATAAACCCCATTGGAGAATTTTTCAACGGTTATTTTTCTGTCTTTTTGTAAATGTTTCATTAATCTCTTGGGATAATGAAGACTAAGGAAAGACAGGCTGATATCCAGCGCAGTATATTGGTTTCTCTTTCCGGTTTGATTAATGAAAAGACCTGCATACCCTATAGTTTTGTAGTAGGAATCTGTACTGATACAGGAACCGATTCCTTTTATTTCAAACAGGTTATAGGTTTTAAAGATATAAGCAATATTTTTAGGAATGATCTCTGTGCTCAATTTCTTGACGATAAGCATATCAATACGGTAATTGTTTTTGCCGAGAATATACTCAGATAAGAATTGCAGCAGATGGGCATATTCCTGCAGGTCAATCTGTACAGCGCAGACTGCCGCTTCATGCCAGTTGGTGTTACGTTTTTTAAGAGGTGCTGTTTTTGGCGGAACAGTAGAGTCGGTTTGTTGAAGTGACACGAGAACATTCCTTTCGTAGATTACACAGAATAGTGTTTATGACCGCATGTGTTGAGATACCGTCCGGTATCGTATGCGTTTAGAATTACAGTACTTTTTTGAGATATGAAAAATATGATATATTTATATCATGAGTAGGAGTAGAATGCAAAGTTTTTTGTAAGATTAGCGTGTAGAAAAAAGTATATTCGGAATTCAGATAATTAATCTTGCGTGTGAAAATATGGTAGGGAATATTTTTATCTGCATTGTGAAATACCAGATGTAGCGTTGTGCAGTTTTCATAAACAAAATTTAGTTTATACTGAACCGAGGATTTTTAGAGCAAGCATACAGGAAAAAATATCACAAAATTTTCACAAAACCTTCATGATTAATTCAACTTCCGAATGTAGACTTAACAGAGGAAACAACGGAGAATATATAAGGTGAGGAGAAGGTTCTATGTCAACCCACAAAAAGATTGATGCTATTTGCATTGCAGCTATTATTTTCAGCATTGTGCTGACGGTTCTGCTTATGAACGGAAAGGTCTTTGCCAGTATCCCTGTCATGAGTGAAGATGTGGGCAGTGATTTATTTACCGCCAATGATTTGAATGCTGATTGGGTTACCGCTTATGCCACCAAAATAGTACTATCCGATGAAGGCAGTACGATAAGCGGAAACGGAGCCTATGTTTATAACGGAAATGTCTGCATCGCATATGCCGGCCATTATGTGCTTTCCGGTGAGCTTACAAACGGCAGTGTCATTATTGATGCTGACAAAAAAGATAAAATTTGGGTACTGCTGGACGGCGTGTCGATTCACTGTGACGACGACGCGGCAATTCGGGTTGAGCAGGCGGATAATGTGTTTCTGACATTGGCGGATGGAACGGAAAATTTAGTCTCTTCCGGCGCGGAGTATAACGAGGAGACAGTTGATTCTGGGGTAGATGGAACCATTTATTCCCGAGACGATCTGACGATCAACGGGACCGGTACGCTTACGGTAAGCGCTGAGTATCATCACGGAATCGTATGTAACGATGATCTGGTGATTGCCGGCGGTAATATTGCGATAAGCGCGGCACAGGATGGCATACACGCTAATGATAGTGTACGCATTCAAAATGCCGAGCTCTCCATTAAGGCCGGAGATGATGGTATTACCGTATCCAACGATGACGAGACGGCATTTCTTTATGTTGAATCCGGAAGCATTACTATTTCGGAATGCTATGAAGGCCTTGAGGCCGTAGACATCACAATTGCCGGCGGAACTGTGGACATTATGGCAACAGATGACGGGATCAATGCCAGTGGGCGCGGCGAAAACTCCGTCATCCGTATTACGGACGGTGAAGTTACGATTGTCAATCCTTCCGGCCGGGATGCGGACGGGCTGGATTCCAACGGCAGTATCTATATTGAGGGCGGCAGAGTATTCATCAGTGTTTCGGACACCGGTGGTAACTGTGCGCTTGATTGCGGGAGTGAGAATGGCGGCGAGTGTGTAGTCAGCGGCGGTACGGTAATCGCCTGTGGAGGCAGCGCTATGGCGGAAGGCTTTGATGCCGATTCCACACAGGGATTTTTGATGTACAGCACGAATGCGGCAGCAGGCACAATAGTAAGTTTGGAGGATTCTGACGGCAGAGAACTTCTTTCTGAGGAAATCCCGTGCAGTTTTTCTTCCGTGGTACTCAGTACACCTGAGCTGAAAGTGGGAGATGTCTGCACGATTACGATTGATGGCGTACAAGAGCAGATTACTATCGATAATTCTTCGACCTCCGGCTTTGGTCAGAGAGGAATGTTTAGGGGCGGTATGCCAAATGGCAGAAATTTCGGAGGAATGACTCGTAATGAAGATGTACCTGTAATGGGGAGGATCGAACCACCCGATGATTCAGTTCCTTTTCAGGATGGAGAAGTTCCCGGCGATATGGAAACACCTGAAAAGATGGAACGGCCTGATAAGATGGAACTTCCCGACAGGACAGATATGCCCGATGATGAGAGCGGGGTGGATATACCAGATGGTGATAGCGGTACGGACAGGCAGGAAATGAGAGGAGCCGGCGGAAGACAGTTCGCCTCTGAAGCAGGACAAGACCGGAAGGATGGAGCACGTTTCCGGCAGCAGGATATGGACAGAGGACAGATGCGGCCCGAGGAGGATGTTTCATCTTCCGCTGTTTCGGTTGATACATTGGTCATGCTCGGGATTTCCGTGCTGGTCCTTCTGGCTGGTCTGTGCATTGCAGCAAAAGTCAGGCATTGATTGAGCTCATAAATACATCATTGAATTTAGTAAGCTGATCATAGACGATTCCATGACCGCTGCCAGCTAAAGATATGAGTTTTGAGCCGCAGATACTCTCGTGCTGTATTTCGGCAAGTTCGCTGGAAACGACCACGTCTTTAGCGCCATGAATAATATAGGTGGGAACGTGAACACATTCGAAATCGCTCCTGCCGTCTTCATCACGCAGCGCGATACCGCACTTTATCGTTCCGATTCCCGATGCGGATAAGGCGATGTCTCTGAACCAGTCAACGACTGCATCCGGGTGCGGACATGCAAAAAGCTGTTTGCTAAAGTTCTGGCATAGCTGCGGTCTGTCGGTTTCGGCAAGGTTGATCAGGTCATTTACTTCCTGCACAGGTTTTCCGTAGGGAAAGCCGGGACGTCTGACAAAACATGGTGCGGCGGCAGATAGCAGGATCAGCTTGCTGACTTCGAATCCATTGAAACAATTCATATATCTTAGGGCGATTGCCCCTCCCATTGAAAATCCGACCAAGACAAATCTCTTGAGGCAAAGCTGACGGACTACCTGAAATATGTCAGCAGCCATTTGATCATAGGAATATCCACATACAGGGGTATCAGACCTTCCGAATCCTCTTAAATCCACTGCAACGACACGATATCCGCAGTCGGTAAGCAGACTGATCTGATATTCGAAGATCAGATGGGACAGGGGCCATCCGTGAATGAGAAAAACCGTCTGTTTTCCTTGAGGATTATAGTCATAGACGGCAATTTTAGTTCCGTCGTTTGATGTGATATAGAACATAAATATCTCCGTGATGGGGTTTTAATATTTTATGTGTTCGGGTGCCGGTCTGTGAATATTTGAAATGTAAATGCCTAATAAGTGACATGGCGGAATTTGCAAAAGTACTTACTCCATTGTATAATCGATACAGAGAGAACGGATGGTGGACGTTTCCAAGACAGACCCGAAAAATTGTGATTCGGCGGAAGGGTATGCGTACACCGCAAATCTGAAAAAGCGGAAAGTAGGGAGTATCTTGTTTTATGGATCTGATAACATTATGCAATAAAATTCATTTACAAAAAGAAATTCAAAATGAAGTTTTGTCCTATTACCAAACAGACGATTTCGCCGCGGCGTATCCTGTTACAAGCGGGCTGAAGAATATGCAGACCGAAGCCGATGCACGGGCAAAGCTGGGACAGCTGTTAGGAGAAGATCCGCAGAAAATCAAAATGCTGACATGTATGCTGGTATGCGCAGCGGAGCTTTATTCATGGTATGAGGAAAAAGGAATCTCGGAAACAGTTTTTGTAGACACAATGTGTTGTTTTACCAGATTCATAGAGGAATGCAGGAATATAACAGGACAATATGCTTTTGACAGAGAGTGGTGGACAGCACGACAGGTCAGTGGAAATTTATTTCGGATTGGGGAACTGGAATATGAAATGTTAGACAGGGAATCTGAGCCTGTGATCAGTATTCACATTCCCTCCGACGCTATCCTGACCGGAGAAAGATGCGATATGTCTCTTGAAAATGCAAAAGAATTCTTTGCCGCATTTTTCCCCGAATATCAGGACAGGGATTATATCTGTAATTCTTGGCTTTTGGCACCGGAACTGTGCAGCCTGCTTTCGCAGGACTCCAAAATTCTTGC
This sequence comes from Lachnospiraceae bacterium, assembly GCA_014804655.1. Classification (GTDB taxonomy): domain Bacteria; phylum Bacillota; class Clostridia; order Lachnospirales; family Lachnospiraceae; genus UBA3282. Next base: position 42,332 of record JAAUZK010000014.1, read on the forward strand.
ATTCCAACATCGCTTTAAGATCCAAGAGGCAGATTATTCGGACACCGATTACATCGAATGGGTGTATAAAACCAGAGATGTTCCGATTGCAGACTTGCCGGAAGATACCGGCTTACAGCGAAATATGAAACGACATTTGTTAAACGGTGGGAGGATTGGAACCGGTTACGGTATCCTGAGTGATCGCTAAGCTTTAATCTGACTTCGGAAAATATTTCCGGTAAGTAAATATAAACAGCACAATCGCAAGGGTAGTAGACAGGTAGTCCGTGATCGGCTGTGCCGCTGCAAGCATGGCAGCGGAATCGAAAATGCTCCGAAACAGGAGCAACACCGGCAGATAAATGAGTCCCTGACGGCTGATGGAAAGGATCAGAGCTGGCAGTGCCGCACCGGTAGACTGGATGGCGTTAATAAATACAAACAGCAGACCCATCACTGGACCGGAGTAGATATAGATACGCGCAAAGGACATACCGTACCCGAAGGCATCCACATCTTCCAGAAAAGCATGTACCAGAGGCCCTGCACCGCAGTAGCAGATAACAGTCATTACGGCGCTTAGTCCGAAGGCGAGGATCAGCGAGAATTTAAGGACAGCCATGTAGCGTTTCCGGTTTCCGGCGCCGAAGCAGTAGCCTAAGACCGGCTGGATACCGGTGCCGAGTCCGATTAAGAGCATTACCACGATCATATTGACCTTCATTGCCACACCCAGTCCAGCAACCGCCATATCGCCGTAATCGATCATAATATTGTTGACGATGATATTCGACAGGCTCATCAGGATGCTGTTAAGTGAAGCCGGAATGCCGATGGCAAATACTCCGGCAGCGATGCCGCCTCCGGCCTGATAATGTTTGGGGTGGATGGAGAGCGTCGCTTTTTTGGATAGCAAATGCAATATGTAGAAAACGGCCGCGAAGATATTGCCAAGCACGGTTGCAACTGCCGCGCCGGCTACATCCCAGCCCAGCGCAAGGATCATGACCGGGTCCAATATAATATTGATCAGGTTTCCGATGAGCATTCCCATCATGGCAACATTTGCATTGCCTTCGGCACGAATGATGTTGCTGAAGCTGTTACTGATGATCAGAAACGGGATAGCAGTGGAAACGATGCGCAGATACTGCGAAGCATAGCCTACGGTGTCATCGCTTGCACCGATAGCCCGGCTCACCGGTTCGGCGAAGATAAATATAATGACCATCGCAATGACACCAATACCAAGCCCGGTCCAGAAACAGAAAGCGGAAGTGTGTTTCGCCCTTTCGGTATTACCTTCGCCGAGTAGCCTTGATATCAGGGAAGTTCCGCCTATGCCGAAGAGCATTCCGACAGCCATGAATAGGAGAAATGCCGGAGTTGCCACGGAGATGGCGGCCACCATGTAGGCGTTTTTGGTCTGTCCTATGAAGAAAGTGTCGGCCAGATTATAGATTAAGACCATGATCATACTGATGATGGACGGCACGACATTGCTGATGACTGCTTTCGGTACCGGGGCGTCCCGGAAGATTTCTGTTGTTTTATCCTGCATAATAAATCCTTCCTTTCCTGTTTCTGTATTCTATAAGTTTCTGAATGCGTCGGATTTCAGATTCCGGTATATCTGTTCGAGCATCTTGTCTAAGAGCTGCCGGTCGTCTTCTGATAAACCGGCAAACATGATCTCATCCAATAAAGGACTCTTTTGCCTTATTTCCGAAGAAAGCTGTTCGCCAAGCTGCCTGCCGCTGTCTGTCAGCAAAATGGGCTTGGCGCGTGCACCCTGAATTTCACTTTTACAGATAAAGCCCTTCTGTTCCAGAAGTTTCAGCACGTGGATGACGCTGGTATGTTTGACATCGAAATGTGCAGCGATATCCGAGAGCGTGCATTCCCTGTCGGTTTCCTGCGAGAGATACATGAGGACATCAAGCTGTGTGCTGGTCAGTCCGTATTTTTTATACTCTTTATTAAAACCGGCTTCCAGTTGGTTGTGTATCTTTTTAAAATAGAGTTTCGGTTCATTCATGCTAATATCTCCGCTTATATATGTAGCACGCTACATATTATACCTAATTCAGTAAATTGTCAATACAAAAATCAGATAAGATTTAGATGGGAGAATATACATTTTCCTTGTTTCATGCAAAGGGTAGTGCTATACTAACTTCGGCAGTATTAACCAATAGAAAAATAACAGAGGGACGATAAAATGAAAAGGAAAAAATTTTTAAGGGGAATCGGAGTTCTGATTTTGTGTCTGGCACTTTTGACGGTCACAGCGTTTGCAGCGGAAGAGGGGGTAGAGTATACGCCGCCCATGTATGCCACTTTCTGGGCGCTGGTTCCGCCTGTTGTTGCTATTTTGCTGGCACTGATTACGAAGGAAGTTTACAGTTCTCTGTTTATCGGTATTCTGGTGGGCGGGATTTTTTATTCCGGGTTATCATTTGAAGGTACGCTGACGCACATTTTCAGCGATGGTTTTGTGGCTGTTCTTTCCGATAGCTATAATGTCGGTATTCTGGTATTTCTTGTGATACTGGGAGCGATGGTGGGCCTGATGAACCGTGCCGGCGGTTCTGCCGCTTTTGGGCGTTATGCCAAAGAGAAGATCAAGACGCGGGCAGGCGCGCAGTTAGCTACCGTGGCGCTCGGCGTTCTGATTTTTATTGATGATTATTTTAACTGTCTTACCGTAGGCAGCGTGATGAAACCGGTTACGGACGAGCATAAGGTGTCGCGGGCGAAGCTGGCTTATCTGATCGATGCTACCGCAGCGCCGGTCTGCATCATCGCCCCGATTTCTTCCTGGGCGGCAGCAGTATCCGGATTCGTGGAGGGAGAAGACGGATTTTCCATCTTTGTCCGCGCCATTCCGTATAATTTCTATGCGATTCTGACGATCATAATGATGATTGCCATGATACTCATGAAGGTGGACTTCGGTTCCATGAAAGTGCATGAGGAAAACGCGCTGAAAGGCGATTTGTTCTCCACGGGAAAGTGGTCTGAGGAAAAACAGGAAGTGATAGCGAATCCCAATGGCAAAGTGATCGATCTGTTGATTCCGATTATTATGCTGATTGTGTGCTGTGTGATTGGTATGATCTATACAGGAGGTTTTTTTGAAGGTGCAGGTTTCGTAGAGGCTTTCTCCAATTCCGATGCTTCCGTCGGTCTTGCGCTGGGCAGCATATGCGCGCTGGTCTTGACGATTATCATTTACCTGCTGCGGAAGGTCTTAGGTTTTACGGACTGTATGCAATGTCTGCCCGATGGATTTAAAGCCATGGTTCCGGCAATCCTGATCCTTACGTTTGCATGGACGCTGAAAGCGATGACAGACTCTCTGGGGGCAGCGACTTTTGTTGCAGAGACAGTAAAAAGAAGTGCGGGTGGTTTCATGAATTTCCTGCCGGCAATTATATTCCTTGTGGCATGCTTCCTTGCATTTTCTACCGGTACTTCATGGGGAACATTCGGTATTCTCATTCCCATTGTGGTAAATGTGTTCATGGATTCTAACCCGCAGCTTATGATCATCTCTATTTCGGCCTGTATGGCAGGAGCGGTATGCGGTGACCACTGTTCGCCCATATCCGATACTACGATCATGGCTTCCGCAGGCGCGCAGTGCGATCATGTCAGCCATGTGTCCACGCAGCTTCCTTATGTAATCGTAGTTGCCGTGATCTCCTTTATCACATACATTGTTGCGGGCTTTGCGCAGAGCGCATGGATCTCACTGCCCGTAGGCGTGGTTCTTCTGCTTGCCGCGCTGTTTGCGATTAAGAATATGAACCGGGAGAAGGCTTCACAGTAACTGGATGGTGCGGATGCCCATATTGCATTATTGATTGACGAAACAGATACAAAAGATTATGATAGAAAAGAATTGTTCGGGGAAACAGGTGTGAATCCTGTACGAGCCCGTCGCCGTGAGGCATGTTTGATTGTACCGGTCTGACCGAAAGCCACATTTCGGGACAAGCCATTGGAGAACCTCTGAGAAGGCGGTCCGGTATAATGCCGAGTCGAAATATCCGGACAATGGAATCCTCTTATATAGCGACTGCGAGTGCCGGTCCGAAAGGGGAAATAACAACAAAGGAGAATAAGGATATGAAAATGAGAAGCAATAAGAAATTATTGTCGTTCATCCTTTGTATGGTGCTTATTGTGGCTGCAGCACTGTTTACAAACGGTTGTAACGGCAGTACGGGAAATGCGGTATCTTCCGGAGCCGAAGCGGAGAATGCGGATGTACAGGCGGATTCCGGCAGCAGCACGGAGTCGGATAGCGCCGGCGATGTAAGTGTGCTGGGTGAAGGCAGTACGAAATTTGCATTTACAGTGACAGATCAGGACGGCAACGAGACCGGTTTTGAGCTTCACACGGATAAGGAGACGGTCGGGGAAGCGTTGCTGGAAGTCGGATTGATCGAAGGAGAAGAGAGCGAATACGGTCTTTATGTCAAAACGGTCAACGGTATCACCGCGGACTATGATAAAGACGGTGTATATTGGGCGTTCTATGTAAACGGAGAGTATGCGCAGTCCGGCGTTGATTCCACGACGATCACAGAGGGAGAGACATACTCCTTTAAGGTCGAGAAGTGATGAAACTTACGATCAGAGAAATTACAGTGTTCGGAATGCTTGGAGGCATCATGTATGCCTCCAAGCTGATTATGGAGTTGATCCCAAACGTCCATCTGCTGGGAGTATTCACCATTGCATATACGGTCGTATACAGAAAGAAGGCGCTGTATCCCATTTATACTTATGTTATTCTGAATGGAATACTGTGCGGCTTTGCGGCTTGGTGGGTGCCCTACTTATATTTGTGGACGATTCTGTGGGGAGTGGTCATGATCCTTCCGAAGCATATGCCGAAGAAGGTACGGCCGGTCGTATATATGTCCGTATGTGCGGCGCACGGCTTTCTATTCGGAACATTGTATGCTCCGGCACAGGCGTTATTATTTGGTTTGAGTTTTAACGGGATGATTGCGTGGATTATCGCAGGACTTCCGTGGGACGCGATTCATGGCGTCAGCAATTTTTTCTGCGGCATATTGATTGTACCGATCATCACGGTACTGCGGTATGCAGAACAGAGAATGAGCGGCAGTTAATCTGCCGCTTTTTTTGATGCGCAGACCCGTGCAAAGGAAGTATGCCGCTAAAGTGGCGCACGGGTCGCGCGGCGAGTAGGGAGAAAATCTTCCCTACTCGATTGCTAAAGTCAAAATAGCATGGCTTTCTGTAAATTAAATTAAAATATATGTCAAATATATTTGACATATTGTAATGTGTGTGATAACGTGTAATAGAACAAGGCATTGACCGCAGAATGATAATGCAGGAAAGGTAATGACCGAAAGGCAGCAGAAACAGAAAAAGAGGTGAGCGGATGGCAAGAAATATACCGATCAAGGTGGCGAGAGCCGAGAAGGATATGACGCAGAAGGCACTTGCGGAGGCTGTGGGGATATCGAGGCAGACGATGAATGCCATTGAACAGGGAGAATATAATCCGACGATTAAATTGTGCCGGGCTATATGCCGTGTATTGGGTAAGAGTCTTGACGAGTTGTTTTGGGAGGATGAGACACCCGAATAACTGCGCAGACGGCAAAAAAAAGCAGAAGTATGGAATGAACGGGAAGTGTGAAGGCCTAATAGAAATCGGATGAAAGAAGAAACAGGAATCTTAAGGCAGGAAAGGAATAGGTGATATCTATTATGAAGAAGTGGAAAAACAAGCTGGATGAGATGCAGGAACAGAAAATGCTCCGGATCGAGCATAACGGCTGCTGGCTTGCTTTCTGGGGATTGGTCATAGCGATTATAGCGCAGATCATGTATTACGGACCGGATTGCTCCGAGGAAATTATAGGTGAATTTATCGTATTCATGTGCCTGGCGTGCTATATCGCGATCGGCTGCGTCATCAATGGGATATGGGACAGAAAACTTGCGCCGTCATGGAAGGTAAATCTGTGTACAAGCCTGATTGCGGGCGTAGTAAGCGGAGTCATTCGTTTTATCATAAGTTACCGTGAATATCAGATGGCAGCGGCAGGGGCAGCGGTAGGGTTTTTAGTCGGAATTTATACATTTGCGGGTTGCTTTATACTACTGTCAATAGCACTTTTCATATATAAGTGGAGAGAAAACAGGCTTGAGGATGAGACTGAGGATGAAAAGAAAGAGAAATGAGCGTATCGATCAAATGATAATAACGTTTGACGATCTGAGACTCATGAAATCGATACAGGAAAGGGGAACATTGCAGAATGATTACAGCGGACAATCTGGTAAAGACATTTACCAGGAATGAGAAGAAAAATAAAAAGAGTGAGTTTAATGCGGTGGACGGTATTTCGCTGTCTGTGCGGGAAGGGGAAATCGTCGGGATACTGGGGCCGAACGGCGCGGGAAAGACGACGCTCCTTCGTATGATGTCTAAGCTGATGAAACCGACAAGCGGTATGGTGAGCGTCCGCATCGGGGAAGAGGAATTAACAGATGAAATCGAGGTCAAAAGGCATATCGGATACCTGTCCAACAACACCAAACTTTACGGGCGGCTCTCCACAAGAGAATTACTGCAAATGCTCGGAGTGCTTTACGGCATAGCGGAGGAAGATACGAAGCGCAGGATCGATGAGATCAGCGAAGTGCTTTCCATGGAATCTTTCTTAGACAACAGGATAGAGAAATTATCCACGGGCCAGACACAGAGGGCATCGATTGCGAGATGCCTCGTGCACGACCCACAAGTCTATATTTTTGATGAACCGACGTTGGGACTTGACATCATCAGCAGCGCGGCGATCGTTGATTTTATGAAAGGCGAGCGGGAAAAGGGAAAGACGGTTCTCTATTCCACACACTATATGGAAGAAGCAGAGTATCTGTGTGACAGGATCATTATGATTCATCAGGGAAGGATTATCGGAGAAGGTACGCCGGCGGAATTGAGAGTGCAGACAGGCCGTGACAGCTTAAGAGACATATTCGCCGGACTGATTGACGAAAACGGCGGACTGGAGTCTGATATGCGTGATTTGGGAAAAGAGGAAGCGGAAAAGAGGAGGGTGCGCAGATGAGCACGAGAATAATACAGACATTAGTGAAAAAGGAGATGCTGGATGTTTTCAGGGACAAGAAGACAGTGATTATGATGCTGGTTGTGCCGATTATATTATATCCGCTTATTTTTATCGGCGTTATGCAGCTTATGGCTTTTGTTTCGTCCAGTATGAAGGAGCAGAATTACAGGATCGTCGTAGAAGCTGAGGACGAAGGCAGGTTCTTACATAAACTGGAGGAGTTTCAGAAAGACAGAGCTGAATCTGCAGGAGCGGAGAATCAGGCGGCCGATGAAACAGTACGGGAAACAACAGCGGACGCCGATGAAGAAGCGGACGAAGAAGTATCCGGACAATCATATGAGATTACGATCGTAGATGCCGGCAGCATAACGGATTACGAAGAGGCTCTGAATGAGGAAGAGATCGACGTATATGTCTCAGGACGGATGAAAGACGGGAAAGTGCAATATGAAGCCTATTATCTTTCTTCTGTGGAAAATTCATCATATGCGGCAGGAATCGTTATGGATGCGCTCGATGAATTAAAGAAGGATATGACGAAACAGATCATCACGGAGCAGGGGATGGACATACAGGCGATTTTAGAGCCCATTGTCTATGAGAGACAGGATATTGCCAGCAGTGAGCAGTCGATCGGAAACATTATAGGATCTATTCTTCCGTTTATGCTTGTGATCAGCCTGCTTATGGGAACGATGTATCCCGCCATCGATACGACCGCGGGCGAACGGGAGAGAGGAACGCTTGAGACGATCCTGACACTTCCGGTAACGAACAGACAGTTGATTATATCGAAGTTTATTACAGTGGCGGTGATCGGAATGGTTTCGGCGTTTCTGAATATCCTTTCCATGGGTGTGATCACATTATATATGTATAAAATGCTGGATATGCAGACGGATATGGGGTCCTTTGATCTGGCGAAGTTTATTCCGGCGATTCTGGTGTGTATTTTGGCGGTGTTTGCTTTTTCCTTATTTATCAGTGCGGTGACCATGTGTGTGACATCTTTTGCCAAGAGTTATAAGGAGGCGAACAACTATATTACGCCGCTTATGCTTATCGTGATGTTCGTGGGCTATATCGGTTTTATACCGAATATTGAACTGACGCAGACGATAGCGATGATTCCCGTGGCAAATATCTGTCTGCTGATCAAGAATATGATGGCGTTTAAGATCGATTACGGTGCGATCGCGGTGGTGCTTTCAAGCAACGTGGCATATGCGGTAATAGCGATTCTGTTCTTAAGCAAGATCTATGACAGCGAAGCGATTCTTTTTGCTGACGGTAAAGTGGGATTACAGCTTTTTGAGAGGCGGAGCAACCTGAAGAAAGGAGGCGTGCCTACGGTATCCGATGTGTGGTTCGTGGTGGCTGTCACGATTCTTCTCATGCTCTATGTGGGAAGTCTTCTGCAGATCAGATTCGGGCTGGCAGGAGCCTTCGGGACACAGATGATTCTTCTGTTGGTGCCGCTGTTTCTGGTAGTCTATACGAAGAGAGACATCAGACAGACTTATGGTTTTGCGCGTACTAAGGCGGTAAATTTCTTAGGCGGTGCACTGATAAGTGTGGGAATGGTTCTGCTGAATCTCGTGATTACGGCGGCGTTGATGAAACTGTTTCCGCAGAGCACGGAAAATATGGAGACGGTTTTCTCGGAGCTTTTTGAAAGTAATGTTGTGGCAGCTTTTTTGGTAATTGCGGTGACACCGGCGATTTGCGAGGAGATGCTGTTCCGCGGAGTGATCATGCATTCCATGAAGGCGAAGTACCGTGTCTCTTCGGCGATTGCAATCACGGCGGTACTGTTCGGATTGTACCACATGAGTCTGGTGAAGTTTATTCCCACAGGGCTTATCGGGCTTCTGCTCTGTCTTGTGGCATGGAAGGCGGACAGTATCTATCCGGCGATGTTAATGCACTTTATCAACAATGCGATCAGCGTCATTGTCAGCTACTATCCGGAGCAGGTTGAGAAAATCCTGCCGGTGTTTGCGAAAAGCACCCTCTCGGTTTCGGATGCATTGTGCCTGAGCGGAGCGGGGCTCGCGCTTGTCGGAATCGGATGGGTGGTGCTGGTGAAGGCTCAGAAAGCGGATAAGGCCGTTATTTCGTAATAGCGGTATTGTATACATGATAATGATTCAGGTGTCCACACTTAAGGCAAACATAATAATTTGTCTATTGTGGACACCTTTTTTTGCTGGTAAAATAGAATCTATACGGAACGTGTGTAAATAGTGGGGATTACGGAAAAATATGCAAAGATAGGGGGATATGGCGATGGCAAGATACATTATGGCATTAGATGCAGGTACCACCAGCAATCGGTGTATTTTGTTCAACGAAAAAGGCGAGATGTGTAGCGTGGCACAGCGGGAGTTCACACAGTATTTCCCGAAGCCGGGCTGGGTAGAGCATGACGCGGACGAGATCTGGGCGAGTCAGCTGGGCGTGGCAGTGGAAGCGATGAATATGATCGGTGTCACGGCTAAGGAGATCGCAGCGATCGGCATTACGAATCAGCGTGAGACGGTCATCATCTGGGATAAGCATACGGGCGAACCGATTTATCATGCGATCGTGTGGCAGTGCAGAAGAACGTCGGAAGACTGTGATGCGCTCAAAGAGAGAGGACTTACGGAGAAATTCAAGCAGAAAACGGGGCTTGTGATTGACGCTTATTTCTCGGCGACTAAGGTAAAATGGATATTGGATCATGTGCCCGGAGCTAGGGAAAGAGCAGAGAACGGTGACTTGCTTTTCGGTACGGTGGAGACGTGGCTGATCTGGAAGCTGACCAAGGGTGCGGTTCATGTGACGGACTATTCCAATGCATCGCGTACCATGCTTTTTAATATCAACACTTTGGAGTGGGATGATGAGATTCTCGCCGAATTGAATATTCCGAAATGCATGCTGCCGCAGGTGAAGCCTTCCAGCTGTGTATACGGAGAGGCGGACCCCTCTTTTCTCGGAGGACCGATTCCCATTGCGGGGGCTGCGGGAGATCAGCAGGCGGCACTGTTCGGACAGACATGTTTTACCGCGGGAGAAGCTAAGAACACATACGGAACGGGGTGCTTCCTCCTGATGAATACAGGGGAAAAACCGGTATTTTCCGACAACGGACTGGTAACTACCATTGCGTGGGGACTGGACGGCAAAGTAAATTATGCGCTGGAAGGTTCCATCTTCGTGGCAGGGGCAGCTGTACAGTGGCTTCGGGATGAGATGAGGCTGATCGATTCGGCGATGGATTCTGAGTACATGGCGAAAAAGGTCAAGGATACCAACGGCTGTTATGTGGTTCCGGCTTTCACCGGACTCGGAGCGCCGTATTGGGATCAGTATGCAAGAGGAACGATCGTGGGGATTACGCGGGGCGTAAATAAATATCATATCATCCGCGCTACTCTGGAATCCATCGCCTATCAGGTCAACGATGTGTTGTCGGCCATGGAGACGGATTCTAATATTGATATCACATCCCTTAAAGTAGACGGTGGCGCCAGTGCCAACGATTTTCTCATGCAGACACAGGCGGATATCGTCAATCTGCCGGTAACCAGACCGCAGTGCGTGGAGACAACTGCCATGGGTGCGGCCTATCTGGCGGGACTGGCGGTAGGCTATTGGGCGAGTAAGGACGATGTGATCAAGAACTGGGTCAGTGACCGGACTTTTAAACCGATTATTGCGGATGCAGAAAGGGAAGAGAAAATCCGCGGATGGAATAAGGCTGTGAAATACGCCTACGGATGGGCGAAGGAAGAGTAAATAATGAGGATGGAAGGAGATTCTGCCAATATGTATGACGTGATCATAATAGGAGCGGGGGTATGCGGTGCGGCGGTCGCACGGGAACTGTCCCGCTATCAGGCGAAGATATGTGTATTGGAAAAAGAAGAGGATGTGTGCTGTGGCACTTCCAAGGCGAACAGCGCCATTGTACATGCCGGCTATGATGCCGTGACAGGGTCGCTCAAGGCGAAACTGAATGTACGGGGTAATGAGAGAATGGGGGAGCTCGCCAAAGAGCTGGACTTCCCGTTTGAGCGAAACGGGTCGCTGGTACTGTGTCTGAACGAGGACGATATGCCTAATCTGCAGGCACTTTATGACAGGGGCGTAGCCAACGGTGTCAGGGAGCTTCGCATTTTAAACCGGGAAGAAGTGCTTGAGATGGAGCCCAATGTTACGGAGAATGTGTATGCGGCATTGTATGCGCCTACGGCGGGTATCGTCTGCCCCTTCGGACTGAATATTGCGCTGGCGGAAAATGCTTATGCCAATGGCGTGGAATTTTATTTTAACACGGAAGTTACGGAGATTCATAAATCGGGGGAAGGCTATGCACTGCAGACGGACAAAGGTACCTTCGAGACAAAGTATGTGGTAAATGCGGCCGGTGTATATGCAGACCGATTCCACAATATGGTCAGTGAGAAGAAAATCCATATTACTGCCAGACGGGGTGATTACTGCCTGATGGACAAAGAAGCCGGCAATCATGTGCATAAGACGATCTTCGCACTGCCGGGTAAGCTCGGTAAAGGAATCTTAGTTACGCCGACGGTGCACGGCAATCTTTTGATCGGCCCTACCGCTGTCGATGTGGAAGACAAAGAAGGGATCAACACCACTGCGGAAGGATTGGCGCAGGTGCTTGAGAAAGCAGGCATGAGTGTCAGAAACATTCCGACGCGTCAGGTCATTACCTCTTTTGCCGGACTGCGTGCCCACGAGGACGGGGATGATTTTATCATCGGGGAAGCGGAAGACGCGCCGGGCTTTATAGATTGCGCGGGGATAGAGTCTCCGGGTATTGCAAGTTGTCCGGCGATCGGTGAGATGGCAGCGGAACTGATATGTGATAAGATGGGTCTTACGGAGAAGCCTGACTTTATCGCTGAAAGACAAGGCATCAAGAATCCGAATACATTAAGTATGGAAGAGAGAAACGCTCTGATCAAAGAGAATCCCGCCTATGGCAATATTATCTGCCGTTGTGAGATGGTTACGGAGGGAGAGATCATCGATGCGATCACAAGACCGCTTGGTGCGAAATCCTTAGACGGCGTGAAGCGCAGGACGAGAGCCGGGATGGGCAGATGTCAGTCCGGTTTCTGTGCGCCCAGAACGATGGAGATTCTGGCGAGGGAATGTGATATGAGCATGTTTGATATCACAAAATCCGGCGGAAATTCTAAGCTGGTTGTCGGTACAAATAAGGACACGGTATAGGGACATGGAGGATAAGATGAAAAATTATGATATTGTGATCGTCGGCGGAGGCCCGGCGGGACTTGCGGCCGCCGTTTCTGCCAGACAGAGCGGAATAGAAAGCATTATAATCTTAGAGAGGGACAAAGAACTGGGCGGCATCCTGAACCAGTGTATTCATAACGGTTTCGGTCTGCACACCTTCAAAGAAGAGCTCACGGGGCCGGAATATGCGGACAGGTTTATTGCGCAGGTGAGAGAACTTGGGATAGAGTATAAACTGAACACGATGGTGCTGGACATCGGGCAGGATAAGACCGTGACGGCGATGAACCGGGAAGACGGAATGTTTGAGATCCGGGCGAAAGCGGTAATTCTGGCAATGGGATGCCGGGAAAGGCCCAGAGGAGCACTCAATATACCGGGTTATCGCCCTGCGGGAATCTACTCTGCCGGCACGGCGCAGAGACTGGTGAATATGGAAGGGTACATGCCCGGCAGGGAAGTGGTCATTCTCGGTTCCGGTGATATCGGGCTGATTATGGCGAGAAGAATGACCTTAGAGGGCGCTAAAGTGAAAGTCGTTGCGGAACTTATGCCCTATTCCGGCGGGCTTAAGAGAAATATCGTGCAGTGTCTGGACGACTACGGCATCCCTTTAAAACTGAGTCATACGGTGGTAGATATCAAGGGAAAAGAGCGTGTTGAGGGCATAACACTGGCACAGGTAGACGAGAAGAATAAGCCCATTCCGGGGACGGAAGAATTCTATTCCTGTGATACGCTCTTATTGTCGGTCGGGCTGATACCGGAGAATGAGATATCCCGCGGCATGGGTGTGACGATCAATCCGGTTACTTCCGGACCGAAGGTAAACGAGAGTCTCGAGACGAATCTGGAAGGCGTTTTCGCCTGTGGTAATGTGCTCCACGTGCATGATCTTGTGGATTTCGTATCGGAGGAAGCGTCGGCGGCAGGCAGGAACGCGGCGGCCTATGTAAAAGGGTCAAATGCAGCGGATGCCGCTCCGGAGGCGGAAATCTGTTTGAATCCGACGGCGGGCGTCAGATATACGGTTCCGTCCACGATCCGCAGGGCTCGTATGGAGGATAATCTGACCGTGCGCTTCCGTGTCGGCGGCGTGTATAAGAATTGCTTTGTCAGTGTCTACTTTGATGACGAGAGAGTGATCCACAGGAAACGGCAGGTGCTTGCGCCGGGTGAAATGGAAGAAGTGAAGCTGACAAAAGAGCAGCTTTTACAGTATCCGAAGCTGGAGCAGATTACGTTTAAGATCGAGGAAGAGTAGCACGAAAGAGTATACAAAAATAAAACAGACATAAGCCTTAAGCGCATAAGCAACTTTGGCATGATGGATCGGAATTCGAGAAGACAGGAAGCATGGAATATATCCGATCAGATTTGGAAGAATTAANAAAATAATGTGTGANGAAATGAGGAATAATATGGAAGTCAGNAATTTAATCTGTATTAACTGCCCGATGGGATGCCCCCTGACTGTTGAGATGGANGGGGACGAGGTAGTAANCGTAAGCGGCAATACATGTAAAAGAGGNGATACTTACGGCCGCAAGGAAGTTACGAATCCAACCAGAATCGTGACTTCGACGGTGAAAGTAACCGGAGGCGGGGCGGATATGGTATCCGTCAAGACGAAGCAGGATATCCCGAAAGGGAAGATNTTTGAGTGTGTCAAGGCNNTGAANGACGTGGAGGTGCAGGCNCCGNTTCACATCGGNGATGTGATCGTNTCCGATGTGGCGGGNACGGGCGTCGATGTTGTTGCCACGAGAAATNTNNNGAAATAAANCGGAANTTTTTCTGAGGAAAGCAGGGTATGATGTCAGAACAGGATTTTTTCAGAAATGCATTGTCCGACTTTACTTTTGAAGCTGCCAGTGGCGGAGCGATCCGTCATCTGGCAGATTTGGGATATACCGTCAAGCAGATCAGCGAGAAGCTGACCTANCCGACNCCTTACGAGAGAGTGCGNGGAGCNGTCTGGCAGCGGCTNCTTGACACGAAAGTGGTGCTCACCCAGGAGCCGGGCAGCGGGAACGGGCAAAGAAAGNCAGAATATACGNTNGANCATGANAAATACGGCAGAACCAGCTTCCGNCTTGNGCANGCCNGGGGANAAGATANGGAAGTAATCCACTGGAANGAAAGANCNTATNGCAGAGANANAGACGGAAATCCGGCGGAGTATCTGGCAGGGCTGTGTGACCGAAACGGCTGTGAGAACGCNTATCTTTCCTGNGANTTCGGATTGTGGAGCAGGAGTGATACGGAGAAGTTCAGGGCGGCNATGCAGACGTTAAATGANCGTCAGAGAGAATATGTCATGGGTCTTCCATGGGAAAATCGAATNTGCTATCACAGACTGGATCAGCGGATGCGGGAGATTGCGGTGAAACTGTACGAGGCAGGGCAGTATCANGGCACCTGCTTTTTGTTGAAGACGGCGGAGANAATCAGGATNGAGTAGAATGAGCCGNAGAAGGNGANCANGNAGAAACATNGNAGNAAANAGTAATATGATNATCAACAANTGGTATGCNCAGTTTNGANAAATCAGATANTATTGCTGNCTNCAGCGAGATGATGCAACTTTGATACACATCTGATGCAATTTTGATGCAGACGTATTTTATAATATAAAATCGCAAAGGAAAAACAAGCGACTGCGGAGCAGGCATTTGTTTTTCATGCGGTTTTGAGCAAACNTCCGATGAAATCGGACATAGAGCGCTGNAAGCGCGNGTTTGCGANNTNANATGATAAAATAAGCGNTAGCGNGAGNCAGGAGATGTGCATCATGAGGAACCAAAAGAGTAACGGAAGGAAGATTATGGNAAGGACTGCTGTTGTATCGGCAGTTTTTATTTTGNCGGCTATGACAACGANGGNTTTGTCGGGATGTCAGAATGCNGCGAAGAAGGAAACNGAAGTATCGGTAAAAAATNTTCGAGCGGAGGCGGGTNCAGAGCCGNCTGATACGGAANGATTAAGCGCGGAGCAGACAAATGAGGAGCAATCAGNTGCGGGGATGTCCGGCATAGGTGACAGCGAATTAGCGTCAACGGATCAGCAGGCACAGTCAATGGAAAGTGATTTACAAGCGCGGTCAGANCAAAGCNCTGCACAGACNCTGCCAGACAATAATGAAACTATGAGCGGNGATGAAAAAACAGAGANGAAGGAGCCGCCGGANGGCTGGGAACTTACNCTTGCNTCGGAGGATTGGGGNCTTTCTTTCGGAGAACCGGGCACGCAGCCNNGNGGNAACGCTTCCGCACAGGATCTGGCATGGTATGACGCCTATTATGTCGGNGCCGACAGCGAGAAGGTGATCTANCTTACTTTTGACTGCGGATATGAGAACGGCAATACGGAACNGATNCTGGATGCNCTGAAGAANCACGATGTGAAAGCCACCTTTTTCGTGGTAGGNCATTTCNTGGANACAGCGCCTGAGATGGCAAAGCGCATGGTAGAGGATGGACATGCCGTAGGCAATCACACTTACCATCATCTCGACATGCCGACGATATCCGATGAAGAGACATTCCGGAAAGAACTGGATGATGTGGCGAATCTGTTTCAGGAGATCACAGGAGCAGAGCTTTCCACCTACTATCGTCCGCCGCAGGGTAAGTGTAATGCAGATAATCTGAAAATGGCGTACGAGCTGGGGTATAAAACTATATTCTGGAGTCTGGCTTATGTGGACTGGGATCAGGATAAGCAGCCAAGTCATGAGGAGGCATTTGACAAGCTCACGACGCGGGTGCATCCGGGGGCTGTCGTACTTCTGCATAACACATCCTCTACCAACGGGGAGATTCTGGATGAGCTTTTGACCAAATGGGAGGCCATGGGATATACATTCAAGCCGTTGTCGGAATTGACAGGAGAATAAAAGTAAATGGAGTACACAACATGCACAGAATAGGAATCATTTCAGACACTCACGGACTGCTTCGCCCGGAAGTGGAGGAAACTTTGCAGGGCTGTGAGGCGATCCTGCATGGCGGAGACATTAATAAGCCGGAGATTTTAGACAAACTGAACAGGATCGCGCCGACTTATGTCGTGCGGGGAAACAATGATAAAGAATGGGCGAAGGAGCTGCCGGAGACGCTCTCGGTCAGTCTGTGCGGAATCGGCTTTTTTATGGTACATAATAAAAAGTATATTCCGAAAAAGGAAGAAGACCTAAAGGATATCGATATTATTGTCTACGGTCATTCCCATAAATACGAAGAGAAGCAGGAGGGCGGACGGCTTTTGCTCAATCCGGGGAGCTGCGGACCGAGACGGTTTACGCAGCCTATCACTTTTGCGGTGCTTGCAGTCGGAGACGATGGTGCTTATAAGGTAGAGAAGGTCGAAGTAGCGCATCCGGCCGGTGCGACGAAGGCAGACAGACCAGAAGCAGAGACAGTTACATTGGAACAGGAAATTGCCACACTTGACATGAAGAGGGTTGTCAAGGCGGTCATGCGCGATACGAACAGGAGACGATCCGTCGGAGAGATTGCGGTAAAGAACGGAATCAGCGAGGAACTGACAGAGCAGATATGCCGGCTTTATCTCACCCATCCCGGAGTAAGTGCGGACGGTATTATAGATAAAATGGGGTTACCGAAAAATCGGTGACCCTATTTGTCTTTTTTCACATCTGTTTCTTTATAGAAAAAGTAAGCGAAATAAGATAAATATATCTACAAAAATATAATGCGCCAACCTACTCCCGTATGTTATACTAAGATAATCAAACAGATTCGGGTATCTGGAAATGACAGGATACACCGGTCTGACGTATACACTAGGGGAAACAGGAAAGGAGCAGGGGTTATGAACAGAAGTGAAGCAATTCTGAAGCTGTGCGAAGAGAAGCAGATCCGCATGATTGATTTTAAGATGACGGATATCGACGGGCGGTGGCGTCACATCACCATTCCGGTGGAGCGGTTTGGTGAGGATACGTTTACTTACGGGATCGGATTCGACGGCTCCAACTATGGGTATGCACCTATCGAGAAGAGTGATATGGTATTTCTGCCGGACCCGGATACCGCGTATGTGGATCCGTTTGCGACAGTGCCTACACTGACGATGTGCGGCAATGTGTGCACGATTGGTGAGGGGGAGAACAAACCTTTCGACCAGTATCCGAAGAATGTGAGTCTGCGGGCGATAGAGTACATGAAAGACAGAGGTATTGCGGATCAGATGATTATCGGACCGGAGTTCGAGTTTTATCTGCTTGACAGTGCCCGTTATGAGGTTTCGCCGAAGCGCTGCGGCTATCGGATCGATACCAGACAGGCGGACTGGAACTGTACAATGGATCCGTACAATCCGGGCAATAACGGTTATGAAGTGCCTTACAAGGGCGGTTATCACGTAGCGGCACCGCAGGACGTGGGGTATGATTTAAGAAGCCGCATGTGTATGATGATGGAAGACTGGGGAATCCGTGTGAAATATCATCATCATGAGGTAGGCGGTCCCGGACAGATGGAGATCGAGGTAGAGCTGGCGGATATGCCTGCCATGGCGGATAATACCATGATCGTCAAATATATTATTAAGAATCTGGCGGCGAGTGTGGGCAAGACGGCCACATTTATGCCTAAGCCGATCTATCAGGAAGCGGGCAGCGGTCTGCATGTACATATGCTGCTGTTAAAGGATGGACAGCCTTTATTCTATGATGCGGACGGTTATTCGGGACTGAGCCGTACGGCACACTATTTCATCGGCGGACTGTTAAAGCATATCGCATCTTTATGTGCATTTACCAATCCGTCCACCAACTCGTTCAAGCGTCTTGTGCCGGGATTCGAAGCGCCGGTTACGGTCGGTTACGCTACTTCCAACCGCAGTGCGGTGATCCGGATTCCTGCTTATGCCAAGTCTCCGACGGCGAAGCGGTTTGAGCTGCGCAATCCCGATGCTACCGCGAATCCGTATTATGCTTATGCGGCGATACTGATGGCAGGTCTGGACGGCATCGAGAATCAGATCGATCCGGAGGCTAACGGATGGGGACCTTATGACTTCAATCTCTATACGTTGTCCGAGGAGGAGCAGAAGAAGATCAAAGGTTTGCCGAAATCCTTGGGAGAGGCGCTCGACGCATTAGAGCAGGATCATGAGTATCTGACGAAGGGCGGTGTGTTCCCGCAGAGGCTGATTGATATCTGGGTAGCGCGCAAGCGTGCGGAGCTTAAGAAGATGGAGCAGATTCCGAATCCGGCTGAATTTAAAATGTACTATGACTTGTAGTAAAAAGAGAGTAAGTAATGCAGGGTCATGATTTAACAGAAGGAAATATTATGGAGAAGCTGCTGAAGTTTGCATTTCCTATTATGGTAGGGAATCTGCTTCAGCAGCTATACAATATTGCGGATACATTGATCGTAGGGCGTTATCTGGGGGAAAATGCGCTGGCGGCGGTGGGATCGTCCTATGCCCTGATGTTGTTTATCACATCGATCCTGATCGGGCTGTGTATGGGCAGCAGCGCTTTCTTCTCCATGCAGTTCGGGGCGAAGGACAGAGAACGGCTGGAAAAGGGCATTTTCACGGCGTTTATTGCGATCGGCAGTGTGACGCTTGTACTGAATATTGTCGTCTATGCGGCGATGGAGGGGATACTTATATTCTTACGCGTACCGGATGTGGTGGCACCGCTTATGCGGGAATATCTGGTGTGGATCTTCGGGGGCATCATTGCTGTCTTTCTCTATAATTTTGTAGCGAATCTGCTGCGTGCGGTGGGTAATTCCGTGATACCGCTTCTTTTTCTGGGGATATCCGCCATAACGAATATTGTGCTGGATATCCTTTTTATCAGAGGTTTTCAGTGGGGCGTGGGCGGTGCCGCGGCGGCTACGGTTTTTGCGCAGTATTTGGCGGGGATCGGTATCGTCGTATACTATGTGGCCAGATATCCGGAGCTTAGAGTCAGCAGAGCGAACCGCTCATGGAATGTACAGATTTTTAAAGAGCTGATCGGACTCTCAACACTTACTTGTCTGCAGCAGTCCATCATGAATTTCGGTATTTTGATGGTGCAGGGACTGGTGAACAGTTTTGGTCCCGTAGTGATGGCGGCTTTCGCGGCGGCGGTGAAGATCGATTCTTTTGCATATGCACCGGTGCAGGACTTCGGCAATGCTTTTTCTACCTATGTGGCACAGAACTACGGAGCAGGTAAGACTGAGCGGATCAGGAGGGGGATGAGGGATGCGGTGGCAGGCGCGTTCGTATTTTGTCTGATCATTTCGACTCTTGTGGTCTCATTTGCGGGGCAGCTTATGGAACTGTTTTTGAGTGAAGAAAGTGTGGAAGCGATCGCCGTGGGCGCGGGATATCTTCGTATCGAAGGTGCTTTCTATTTCGGTATCGGGCTGTTGTTTCTATTCTATGGCTATTATCGTGCCATCCACAAGGCAGGCATTTCCGTGGTGTTGACAGTGGTGTCCTTAGGAACCCGTGTCCTGTTGGCGTATGCACTGTCCTCTGTGGAACAGATCGGCGTGACGGGGATCTGGATGTCGGTACCGATCGGTTGGATTCTGGCGGATCTGACGGGAATATGGTATTATAGGAAGTACAAGAAACAAGAGCTTTTTTTCAGCTGACAGAAAATCCGGTTTAGCATTGCAAATGAGAATGCAATTTGTTATAATAAAAGCGTATGTTTAGGACGGAGGCCATGTGCCCGATATTGTACATACATAGATGGAAGCGGGGAGTGATAATATGCAGAATGTAGTGATTATCTCACAGATTCAGAGTTATCTTATTATGTCATTGAAAGATCGGTTTGAGAGATCGGATTACGAAGTGATCACGGTCAAAGCGGACATCGATGCCATCAATCAGATCGAGGAGCAGATCGGTATCATCCTGCTTTATGTGGATGAGAAGATGGGCGAGGAGCAGCAGGCGCTCAATTACATTAAGGATAAGGCGACAGAGGAAGATATTCCTATTTTTGCCATCGGTGATATTGATGAGCTGGCTACTGTGGAGAAGGTGATCACTAAGAATCTGATCAGACAGAAGTTCCAGAGACCCATCAATGTCAGTGAAGTTGTGTCAGCGATTACGGGTTATGAGAAGAAATACGGCAAACAGAATAAGAAGAAGATTCTGGTGGTGGACGATTCCGGCACTATGCTCCGTAATGTGAAGGGATGGTTGGAGGAGTCTTATCAGGTAACCCTTGCCAATTCCGGAGCTATGGCAATCAAATATTTATCGACCAACAGACCGGATCTGGTGTTGCTTGATTACGAGATGCCGATCGTGGACGGTAAGCAGGTATTAGAGATGATCCGTAGCGAGCATGATTTTGCGGATATTCCGGTCATGATGCTTACAAATAAGGGCGATAAGGAGACCATTATGCAGGTTATGGCGTTAAAGCCTCAGGGATATCTGCTGAAATCAATGGAACCGGCTAAGATCGTCAAGTCGATTGATGATTTCTTCGAGGAAATCAAGAGAAAAGAACTCATGGGTATGTAAGAAAGTGACAGCAGCGGTCATGTAAATCATGTAAACAATAAAGCGCAGGTGAATCACCTGCGCTTGTATTCTATAGGAAATTGTTCGTTCATGCACGAGTTCGCGAAGCGAATCTCGTAATCGAATTTATTCGATTTGTTATTTTGCGAAGCAAATTTACTTTTTTTTAGATTGAGAAGCTAAAATGATCGCCGGGCATGGGAACGGTGGTTTCTTCCTTGATATTGTCCCAATCCACATTTTTGATCTTGTCGACCAGTTCCTCAGCGGTAGAAGCATATACGGTAGTGCGTTTGCTTCTCTCATACCCATAGCCGTGAGGTTTGCCTCCGGTTTTGTCCGCTTCCGCTTTCTCGGCTGCTTCTTTTTTGCCTTCACGAATCCGATCTACAAATTCTTTCTGACGCTCGCCCGATTTCTCCAACTCTGCAAAATAGGACAGTTGACCGTCTTTACCGATGGTAATGCCTATGCTCGCTATTTCATTCTTATGATCGCCAAGCTGATCCTTTACTTCGTCCAGTTTTCCGACAGCTTCGTCGAGAAGCGATAGATTCTGCTTCTTAACATCATCATCGGCCGCCATGCGCTCCAATTCTTCCGGATCGATCAGCACGCTGTACTCCTTCGTCCCGCGGGAGAGATAAGAAGCCGCTTCCTCATCGGATTCATAGTCGGCAACCATGAAATCCATGTTGCTGTAAGTTCTCTTTAACTCCTGCAACAGAGCCTTGGCTTTGCTGCTTAACTGTGTGCTGTTTCCGGTCTTGCCGATGCCGTTTGTTTTGCCGGCGGAGTCGGTCTTGGATGTCTTATCCTGATTTTTCTTGCCGCGCACTGAGTTATCATAGTAGTTGTTCTGGTATGCGCCGTATCCGTTTACTTTGTTCATGTTTGTGCCCTCCTTAGCGTGATCCGTAATTCCGTTTACCTGTCTGCGACGCTCTTTTGGTCGCTTCTTATGTTATATATCGTAATGAGAATAGATTTTCTTAACAGTTCTGACAGTAAATTTACAGGATTATCAAAGAAACGTTATTTGACAAAAATGTAGAAGAGTAGTATAAATATCATATAAAGCATACTAACTTGATAGGAAAATAACTATTCAGACCATACCATGCATTTGCTGCATGGTGATGGAGACTCTGACAGGAGGGCTTGTATGAAGATTTCCACAAAGGGGAGATATGCGCTCAGACTGATGCTGGATCTGGCGTTAAATAATACCGGTGAACCGGTGAGAATCAAGGACATAGCGGCAAGGCAGGAGATATCGGATAAATATCTGGAGCAGATCATCTCGGTACTTAACAAGGCGGGATATGTGAAAAGCATCCGCGGACCGCAGGGAGGATATCGCCTGACAAGAGAGCCGGAGAAATACACGGTAGGTATGATACTGCGGCTGACGGAAGGATCGCTGGCGCCGGTCCCCTGTCTGGATGATGAGATCAATATGTGTGAGCGTCAGGAATCTTGTGTGACGCTTCGGCTGTGGCAGATGCTTGACGATGCCATCAGCGGGGTTGTGGATAAAGTGACACTGGCGGATCTGGTAGAGTGGCAGGGGCAGATCACGGGTAATTATGTGATCTGAGCCGTAACCATAAGCGAACTTGAAACATATATAGCTTGATATACTTGCACTCTGACGGTATGCGGGTGTACAATAACATCGGTGACGGAAAGAGTACGAGACGGTGAGGAATATAAATGACCGGGATAGCGAAGATGTGGAATCAGGTGAGGAATTTCAAACTGAATATTATGAATTACGACGTATTTCTTCAGATCTGCGCCGTTGTTTTGGTACTCATACATACCATACTTCTGGTCACATTGCGATTAGGTGGGGCGAGATTTTTAAGCAACCTGAATGTGGTAAGCATACTGATTTACGTGGTGGCATTTCATTATGCCAGACAAAACCGCGTTCGTCTTGTGTACTTCATATTCGTTTCGGAGATATTGGTCTACTCATGGATTTCCGTGTATATATTAGGCGAAACTACGCAGTTCGGGCTCTACTGTCTTGCAATGTTTCCGTTTACGGTTCTCACGAACTTCGTTTTGAAGTGCCAGAATCCGGAGAAGAAGCAGTTTCATCCGGTCGTGAATTTTATTATCATATTCGTGTTCTATTTCGTGGAACTGAGCATGGGCAATTTTTTGGAACCGCGGTATGTGATTGAGAATACTGCCATTGTTACATTCCTGCGTATCATGAATATGCTCATCAATATTTTCTGCATTCAATTCGGCTGCGGCGTGCTGTGTGTGATCGCAGTAGAGAATACGATGACGATCAAGCATAATATGGAAGAGATGGAGAAGCTGATGCACCAGGCGGAAGCCTCTAATGAGGCGAAAAGCGTATTTCTTGCCAACATGTCCCATGAGATTCGGACACCGATGAACGCGATCTGCGGTATGGCGGATCTGTTGCTGGATGAGAAGCTGTCGGAACAGGGCAGAGAGTATGCTGCCACGATCAAGACATCGGGAGAGGGTCTACTCAGCATTATCAACGATATTCTGGATTTTTCCAAAATTGAATCCGGCAAGATGCCGATCGTTCCCGAAGAGTATTATTTCTCATCCATGATCCACGATGTGATGAGCATGATGGAGGTGCGGTTGAAGGGTAGACCGGTGGAACTGATTGCTAAGGTGTCCGACAGTGTACCGCGCAAGCTGTACGGAGATATCGGAAGAGTGAAGCAGATTATCATCAATATCATGGGTAATGCAACAAAGTTTACATATGAGGGCTCCATTACACTCACGGTATCATGGCAGCAGGAAGAAGAGGATACAGGACGGCTGTTGGTCAGCGTCGCCGATACCGGCATCGGCATCAGGCAGGAGGATATGGATAAGCTGTTCCGATCCTTTGAACAGGTGGACATGAAGAAGAACCGCGGCATGGAGGGTACCGGTCTGGGACTGTCTATTTCGAAGCTGCTGGTGGAGAACATGGGCGGCAGCATCAAGGTGGAGAGCGAATACGGCAAGGGCAGCACGTTTATCTTTGATATCCGGCAGAAGGTTATAGATGCCGCGCCGTGTGAATACAGTAAGAACAAGAATGCGGTAGAATTAAAACAGTTTGTCATAGATTTTACCGCGCCGGAAGCTAAGGTGCTTGTGGTGGACGATAATAAAGTAAATCTGCGTGTGGCAACGGGGCTTCTTAAGAAGTTCGGCATTGTGCCTGATCTGGTGGATAACGGGCAGGACAGTGTCGAGATGATACGCAGGCAGATGCAGTATGATCTGGTGTTCATGGATCATATGATGCCGGAGATGGATGGTATTGAAGCAGTGAAACTGATCCGTGCGACCGGCACGCCCTACACGGACAGACTGCCCATTGTGGCACTGTCAGCCAATGCGGTTAAAGGGATGGAGAACGAGTTTCTGGTGGGAGGAATGAACGATTTCCTGCCCAAGCCTATAGATCTGGAAATGCTAGGCAACATTCTGAAGAAATGGCTGCCGCCCGAATTGATCAGACATTCCGAGGTGTAATTTGGGATTATGATCCGGCGTTGGAAAGGCTGGAAATCTTCGAATGATTGTGGTAATATATACTTGTGTGTCAGTTCAGTATGAATGTGATGTCAGTAAAACATAATATAACTAAAGGGGGAACATAAGATGACAGAATCACAGTACAAACGGGCGAACAAAACCGTGCTAATTCTTATCTCGGTAATCTTAATGTATTTCATTCTGGTTACTGTGGCATCGGGGGCTTTAGAGAGCGGCGGCATACGAGTTATTGTGCGTGCGGCGGTGACGGTGGCAATGCTGATCGGTGCAATCGGGTCATATGTGTTGTGGAAAGATCAGAAAAAGGGTGCGGTAGGCATGATGGCATGCGCCACAGTCGCGTATGGGGCTATGGTATTATTCGGGACGAATACGGGAGTGTACGCCTATGCTTTTCCCGTGTTGTTCGGTGTTCTGGTATATTATAATAAGAGGCTGCTGTTGATTGGTAATTGTGCGATCATAGCACTTAATCTGATCAGGACATTCCTGTTGGATCGTGCACAACTGGAAGATTCGATTATGGGTCTTTTAACGATCCTGCTTGTGGCATATGCTTCTTATACGGTTTCTAAGCTGTTGGTCCAGTTTAATGAGGAGAATGTCAATAGCGTGGCAGAGGCCGCAGCGCAGCAGGAGGCGGCGCAGCAGAAGATGCTGCAGGTAGCCGGCAGTATTATCGAGAATTTTGACGGTGCGATGGACAGACTGGGAAATCTGCAGGGAAATGTGGATACCAACAATTTCGCTATGACGAACATAGCAGAGAGCACCGACGCTACGGCGCAGTCCATTCAGCGGCAGGCGGATATGTGTATGGAGATCCGGAGTAATACGGATGCCGTGGAGGAGAGCATTAAGAATCTGACCACCGCTTCCGACAGAGCGAGTGATATGGTAACACAGGGTGCCGATGTTGTCGAGAGTTTGAGAAAACAGGCTGAGAATGTGGAGGCGGCCAGCGGAGCAACCGTCGAGGTCAGCAACATGCTTAGCCATAAGGTGGAAGAGGTGCAGAATTTTATCGGCGCGATTCTGTCGATTTCCAGCCAGACGAATCTGCTGGCGCTCAATGCTTCCATAGAGGCAGCGCGTGCCGGAGAGGCAGGAAGAGGGTTCGCGGTGGTTGCAGAGGAGATCAGGCAGCTTTCCGAACAAACTAAGGATGCCTCCAACAGCATTACTAATATTATCAATGAATTGATTCTGGACACGAAGAGTGTAAATGAGAGTGTAGACAGTGCTCAACAGTCTATTAACAAACAGACCGAGCTGATCGAGGCTACCAAGGAGAAATTCGAGGCAGTTGACGAAGAAGTAAAGAATATGGTAAACAATATAAGAGACAGTGAAAGGATCATCGCGAGCATTATCGACAGCACCAATGCGATCTCGGATGATATCTCACAGTTGTCTGCGGCAAGTGAAGAAGTGGCGGCTTCCAGCATGGAAGGGCTTAGGACTTCGGAAGCTACCGTACAGGATATGCAGGCATGTAAGGATATGCTGGAGGAGATCTTCAGTCTGGCGAAACAGCTGCAGTAAAGAGCAGATTAGCGGTAAGCGATATAGGGATACAGAACGGATTTGTGATGTGAAAAGAAAATGTAAAACCCGAGGGGATGTTGGTTCTCCTCGGGTTTTTTCACTTCAGTTAACAATACTCGCGCATATTGATAAAATTGTAATAGGGAAGTGCATCCTTGGTGTAGCCATTGGTGTAAATGTGGATGTCTCGTTGCTGTTCCCTCTCACATGCCTCATCTAAAACCTTAGAAAAGAAAGTCTGCGCGAAGGTTTTAGACGGGTTCTGTCCGGACTGGTGTTTTTTGTCATTGGAAGAAACCTTCCTTAGCGGTGAAACAGCCATAACCGCTTCAACTTTATAATTCCTCTCATTTGCATATACTGCGACAATCCCTCCCTGGATAATATAGTGTGAACATCTTGTTCTGTTAATAGTATCGGCAGGAATCTTTATTTCTTAACACCATTTTAACAGAAATTGTTTGAAAATGGAAGGAAAAATCTAAATAATTTTGCGAAATTAAATAAATTTTCTGTCAAATGAGGTTAAGAGGGCAGATTGCGACAAAGGCTCTCTCGTGTCGGATTCGTCGAATGGATTTTCTATAATATTCCGGATAGGAGGTGGGAGACGGACGCAACCGCCCTCAATGAGCCGTCCGGGCTCGTTTCGGGCTTTGCGGGACATCCGTGTCCCGCAATTGCTGACTGTGAGCGGAATATTAAGAAAATCACATTTGACTGCGCATGACACGAGAGAGCCTTTGTCGCAATCCGCCGGCACAGGGGTTGAGAGTTTGAAGTTATTATTTGGAATGGGACGTGCACTCGCTGCACCGTGTCGGTGGCGGAAGGCTGTTTTTTGATGTGTTGTGTGTAGAAGTTGTATCAGTGTGCATAGATGATTTCAAGATATTTCAGATCATAAGAAAAAATGGTTGACAAATGACTACCAATGCATTATATTATAGGTAGTCAAATGTAAACCCAAAATCAAGAATATGAAATAAGTGGATTGAGAGGGAGAAGGATATGGTCAGATTATCGGAGGCGGAATGGAAGGTGATGAGTCTGTTGTGGCAGGAAGCGCCGCAGACAATGATGCAACTCACTAATCATTTCAAGGAGACGACGGGATGGACGAAGCATACGGTGATGACTTTCCTGCGGCGCATGGAGGAGAAGGGAGCGATCCATCATGAGGAGGGAGAACGGGCGAAGTTGTATTATCCGGATGTAGGCAGGGATGAGGCAGTGCAGCAGGAGACGGAAGAGTTCTTGGAGAAGGTTTTCGATGGTCGGATGGGGCTGATGCTCAATACCATGGTGGAGAAGAAGGCGTTGTCGAAAGAAGAGATTGCGGAGATGTATGAGATCCTGCGCAGGGCGGAAGCGGAAAGCAGCGCTGAATGAGAAGAGTGCGGAGGAGAACGCGGGAAGCTTGTGAGCGGAAGGGAGAGAGTGACAGATGACGGATATGATTGTAAGCGGTACGATTCTGATCTGTATGATTATGATATTGCGGCGGCTGACATATGGTAGAATCAGCATGGGGATGCGTTATGCGCTGTGGCTTGTGGTGGCAGTGCGCATGGTCCTGCCGGTCAGCTTCGGCAGCAGTTCATTCAGTATTATGAATGCAGTGCAGGGAATATCACAGTATTATGTGGGAACGGCAGGAGCAGAAGAGAGCCATAGGAACAGTGTAGATGAAAATAACGAGAATGATAAGATGACTACAGGGGCACCTGCAAATGCCGGGAATGCGAAGGAGGCTTTGCGGGATATGTCGGCAGGGATAGAATCAGCCCTAACGGCTGCAAGATCAGACGTAAGTGGCATGACGGCAGGTTTGGCAGGGGCGGAGGTAGACGGTGCAAGGATGGACGTAAGCGGCATGGCAGCAGGTATGGCGGGAGCGGAAACAGATGGTGCAGAGATGGAAGCAAATCCAGCAGATTCACCAGCGGACAGACAGGGTATGCAGACGTGGTACGGATTTGGAGAAAGGTCCTATGCGGGCTTTCGTATGGCGGCTGTGCTGATATGGGTTGCGGGTGTGATTGCTGTGGGCGGATTCGCGCTGTTTAGGCAGGTGCGATTCATCGTGTATCTGCATCGAACCAGAGAGAAGGCACCAACTGACTGTCTGCCAGCGGTATGGGCGAAGCGGCTGGCGGATCATGGGATACAGGTCTGGCTGGTGAATGGGCTGCCCGGTCCTTGTATGGCGGGAAAAGGTATCTATATCAGCCCGGAGTTGTATGAGAAAGAGGAGATCAGACTTCACATTCTGGCGCACGAATATGCGCATGCCGTGCAGGGAGATACCTTGTGGGCGATGGTGCGCAGTATATTGTGTACGGTCTGGTGGTTTCATCCGCTTGTGTGGTTGGCGGCGTATGAGGCGAAGCAGGACAGCGAACTTGCCTGTGATGAGCGGGCGGTCAGGCTGTTGGGAGAGACGCAGCGTTTCTCTTATGGCAGGACACTGCTTGATCTGATGAATGTCGAACATGTCCGGATCGGCGCAAACGGCGTGGTGTTGACCATGGACGGCAGCAGCAGGCGGATACGACAGCGCATAGTTATGATCGCGGACGTAAAGAAAAGGAACAAAATCGTAACGGGAATCGTGACAGTGACTGTCCTTCTGCTGTGTGGATGTGCTTATACCGGAGCGGAAAGCGTACAGGAGATTGAGGCCGCAGGACATGATGCAGCGGTACAAGAAGCAATACAGACGGCGGAAGTGGAGCAGGCAGCGGTACAGGCAGCAGAAGCGGAGCAGGCGGAAGCAGCGCAGATACAGCGTAGGTGGGAAGAACTGGAAGAAATGGAGCAGCTTGCCGAAGAACTGGCGAAAGAGCGGGAAGCGTTGGCAAAAGCAGTGGACGAGGCGGAAGAGGCACAGATGCGGCAGAATCTTGAAAAACTCGAAGCACAAAAGGCGGCGGAAGAGACAGAGATGCAGCAGTGGCTTGAAGAGCTCAAAGCGCAAAAGGCGGCGATAGAGGCAGAGGAGGCGCAGATACAGAAGGAGCTTAAACGGAACAAGACAGAATGGAATCAGGCTACAGCAAAGGAATTTGAAGATATGCTGCAGTCTATGACGGACGATGCGCTTGCAACGGCGGTGGTGGCTGACGTCACGGCATATTATGATTACCTGTATAATGGCGGGCAATTTCCGCTGGAAGACGGCGCGTGGTATCTGATCCATAAAGATGAGGAGTACGGCATAGATTTCTATGGGCTGTATACAGATCAGTATGGCTGCCGCGGTGTGAAGATGATGATAGACGGAGATGTCAACAGTCTGGATCTGCCGTGGCTGCCTACGGAACTTAAGCCGGCAATATTTATGCTGGAGCAGACGCAGGATGGTCTTCCCAGAACTTTTGCATTTCAGATGTGCCTTGAGAATACGGGCAGCAGCGAGATATGGAAGCTCTGTCTGGTGGACAGATACGATACGGGAACGATAGATTTGTATGCCTTCGATGAAGAAGATTATCAGAAACAGTTTCGGGATAAGGTCAGCTTCCAGGTCGATTCGAAAAATGAAAAAGTATTGCTGCTGGAAGACGGAGACATTATCAAAGGCGGCATAGACATATCCTTATACAAGGATTACACAGTGGAGGATGTATTCTGGGACGGATCATTGGTGGCATATTCCATGGGAAATGACGGACGCTCAATTAATTTCGTTACTTCCATCGGCTTGAAGCTTGCAGAGACGGATGAGATTAAGTATAGTAGACTTTCACTGATTAACTGTCCGGTACAGATCAGTGAGTGGGGAGAGCGGTCCTTTACGCTGGGCAGCCCCACGGTGGACCCGAAGTTTGTCAATGGGATGGTGCAGTCGTTGGAATTGGAATAAGTACGGATAAAGTGGAAAGAGTTTACAATGCGTCCCGAATAATAAAATTTTGCACCCATCGGGGCAAAGATAAAATATAATCCGTCTAGCGTAAGCGAAAGAAAGTTGTTAAGAAGAGTATGAAGCCTTGCCGGTGTTTGTGCAAGGCTTTATTTTATGTGATAAGATAATGAGTATGGATAAGATACAGGAAGCTATTGTTCATTTTTTGAACTTGATTAATACAGCCTCATATTAAATTACTATAAAATAATTGACAAACATAATCCCATCCCTTATGATAAATGAACCGGGAGACAAAACGTTCTCCTGCTATGTCACCGCTTACCACATTTTCTATAGGGCGGTATGTGCATTTCGCACGTTCAGACAGTTTCTGTCAGTTTTCCGACAGGCATTAAAACAAGTATTATAAACACATCAAATGGCAGTTGTATTCTGTTACAATTGCTGGTCTACATCCGGCAATGCAGGATAAATTGTTCAATTTATTTTGCTTTTGTCCGTGTCGAAAGGAGTTCCTATGGCTAAAGAGAAAAAAGCATATCAAAAGAAACAGATCAATAACAGCAAACATCATGACAGCAGTAGTAAGCTTATTTTTGGAAATGCAGAATTATGCTCCCAGTTCCTCAGAAACTACATGGATATTCCGCTGCTCAAAAATGTCCGGGCGGAGGATATTGAGGATGTCACGGAACGCTACATACCCATGTTCACTGAGGAACGCGATTCGGATACGGTAAAACGTATACGAATATCAGAAAAAGACACATTATTTTTTGTCACTCTTATTGAACACAAGACCAAAGTGGATTATAATGTGAGTATGCAGCTTTTACGGTATATGGTCTACATATGGGAGGACTATGAAAAAGAGATGGAGAAGAAAAAGAAGGGGATCAGCAAGACGAAGAACTTTCGGTATCCTCCGATTCTGCCCATTGTATACTATGAGGGGAGCGGGAAGTGGACAGCACCCTGCAATATCAGGGACAGGATATACTTTGATGAAGCCTTTGAACCTTTCACCCCTAAGTTCTTTTATAAGCTGGTACAGCTCAATGCCTACAGCGTGGACGAACTGGTCGGGAAAAAGGATGAACTATCCCTGTTGATGCTGATTAATCGGCTGCAGAGCATTGCGGCATTCAGGGAGCTTGACCTACCAAAAGACTATCTGAAAGACCTGTCAGAGAATTCCACGGATGAACTGCTTGATATCATCGCAAGGGTGACGGCATCAATGCTGAGGCATTTACATCTGCCGGAGGAAGAAGTTACGGAGTTCACTGATCAGGTAAAGGAGCGGGATATGGCAGTATTATTTGAATATTTTGAGGACGTGGATCTACCGGCGGAGCGTAAAAAGGCTAGAGAAGAAGGACGTGCAGAAGGACGTGCAGAAGGACGTGCAGAAGGACGTGCAGAAGGACATGCGGAAGGACATGCAGAAGGGTTTGCAGCGGGCGAATCTTGTTTCGTCAGGCTGACTCAGCTTCTGCTGGAATCCGGCTGTACGGCTAAACTGTCCAGAGCTGTTACTGATCCGGAATACAGGAAAGAACTGTATCGACAATATAATCTGTAACGCAAACTGCCCGCAGACTTTTGAAATTAGGCAGTTGGCGTAAGTAACTAACAATTTCATATAAAATAGCAGTGTTAAGGCGCATGGAACAGCAATGTAGACCATGCGCTTTTTGTTTCTTTTTCATAAAAATGGGGTGAGAAGATTGGTAAATAATACGGGACAAAGTTACTTGCGAAAAATGGTTCTGTTTTATATAATGTAAAATAAGTAGTAGCGCAACCGATTGCGCAACGTTGCGCTGTAGCCCTGCAAGGAAGCGGCAGGGGGTAGCAAAAATAAAGAATGGGAGGCAAGACATGAGGAAACAGTTAAGACAGTATTTGCGAAGAAGTCTGTGCGGAGTCTTAAGTGCGGCAATGATATTGACGGGATCGGCAATTCCTGATTTGGCAGTGCAGGCGGTTCAGGCGAACGTGGAAGATTTCACAGAGACTGATGAGCAGATCAACGAGACACCGTCCGCAGAGACGAATGAGAATGATGAGATTGGAAATCCCGTTGCAGATAATGATGTTGCGGATGGAGTGGAGAACACCGATCAGGATGATTCCGGCCAGAAGGACGAGGAGATTTCGGACGAGCAAGGCGAGGATGGCTCTGTCGGCACTGAGGATGACGATGAGAAATTGGCTGATGATGAGGCAGACGCTGAAGACGGCGATGACATGCAGGATGATGAAGAAGAGGCTGAGAATGCGGCTGACTTCGAGAAAATTCTTAAAGGAGTTATGGCTGTCGGAGATGGGACAGAAGGCGAATATGGCACGCTGAGTAATGGGGATTTTGAGGGTGATTTTGAGCAAGTTGGTGAAGTTTGGGTACCGAAAGCGTGGAAGTTTAGCCCGGAGTTTACGGGGAGAGATGGGGGAGGTTTTGAGACTCAGACAATTGACAAGGAGAAGTATGGAGATAATTCGCTCTACATATACAAGGGGTCAGAAACCGACATATCTGTCAGTCAGGTAATTCCAAAT
Organism: Lachnospiraceae bacterium; assembly: GCA_014804655.1. GTDB lineage: Bacteria > Bacillota > Clostridia > Lachnospirales > Lachnospiraceae > UBA3282. The sequence goes on from JAAUZK010000014.1 coordinate 74,795, forward strand.
ATGGAACCTGGGGCATATATGGTGGTCTTGGATGCAGGTGGTGTGTATAGCAAAGATCAGATCACGCTGAAAGTAGAAAGCGTGGAACAAAAGGATGATAGTGATGAGGATTATACGGATGTTCTTGCTGAACTTGCGACACAGAGTCTTGGTGAATGCGATGCTTGGGGAAAATGGAATGCGGTTGAAACAGGAATTTTTGAAGTAGAAGTTCCGGTTAACGAAACAGAAGTTAATGTTAAGATTACAATTTCCGGTAAGATAGGTATAGATAGTAAAGCAGAACAAATACATATTGATAATGTAGAGTTTGTCACCTATAAACTAGCAGATCTGCAGGAACTTCTCACATCTGTAGCTGATCTTGAGGAAGCTGATTACACAGCAGAGACTTGGACAACATTTGCCGAAAAGAAGGAAGCTGCACAGGATTTAGTGAATGACAGTGCAACAACCGATGAGGCAAAAGCACTCGAAATCATGCAGGCTTATTTGGCATTGGAAAAAGCCAAGGAAGAACTGAAATCATCGTCAACAGACGTTGAGGTAACTTTCTATTACTATGCTGGTGAAACAGATGATGAGATCGGATTGTATTACTGGGATAATAGTGGAGAAAATAATATTTCCACAACGGCGGATCCCATTAAAGATTGGTACATCTGGAAAGCTGACGATACTTATAAGATGACCAAAGTAACGGGCTATGCGGGTTGGTACAGCATTCCGATTACGTTCAAGAACAGTGGAACTGGTGCAGGTTTTCAAGTCTATACGAAAGCTAACAGTGGAACGAATGATTGTGAATATAAGTGTGATGAAACCGATAACAAGGAAGTCTATGCTGCTCTGACGTCCGGAGAAAACAAGACGGGTGCAGTTAAGAAAAAAATCGCATATATCGGAACTTATGATATTGGAAAAGCGGATACACAAGCAGATAAAGCAGCAATGATTATGAGAAATATCAAGCTGAACATTTACAGTGAAGAAATGATACCTGTAATTCAGCTGGATAATAGTTCAGCTGCTAAAAAATTATCTGTGGTAAATGAAGAGGACGGCAGCATTTCCGATCTCACTCCTTCGGGACAAGATAGCAACAATAATAATGTCTATGAGATGCAGAAGTTAGAGGAGGAATCCTACTGGTATACCTTATCTTTTTCAGTACCAGGTGCAATAGGATTTGACAATGCAAAGATTGGTGGATTGTTTGAGAAGACAGACAAAGGATATGTATGGTCGAAGAATTTAATGAATGGAAAAGATGATGAATGGGGGTTTGATTTTACACCTGTCTTTGATGGCAAGACCTATTGCAAATATGAGCATGAAGGTGATACCGTCAAACTCACCTTCTATTCCACTATGGAAGAAGCAGAGTCAGTAACGCTCGCTCAACTCAAAGAACTTCTGGAATCAGAAGCATTCAAGAAGATTGAGAAAAAAGGCGAGACAGGTTATACGGAAGACTCATGGAAAGCCTTTAGCGAGGCTAAGACTGCAGCAACGAAAGTAGTAAGTGATAACGCTGACAAAGCTGATGACTTTGCAAGCACCGATATTACAACAGCATATAAGAACCTGAAAAGTGCAATGGATGCAATGGTGTCTTTGAGTGTTGATGTGACATTCTATTATTATGCCGGTGATATGGAAGAGGAAGAAGAAATCGGATTGTATCACTGGGGAGCTGATATAACCTCAACGGCAGAGAACGCAAAGTGGACTGTGTGGGGAGCGGACGATACCTATTCAATGACCGCGGTAGAAGGATACGCGGGCTGGTACAGCATTCCGATCAGCTTTACGAATAACGGAAAAGATGCGGGTTTCCAGATTTTTAAGAAGTCTGTTGCACTTTCCGAGAACGATGCTGATAAGGTTGCGGAATATATTTGTGAAGCCTCGAAAGGCGATACGGAATTCTTTGCTAAAGTGATATCCGGAGATGATGATTCCTATGCAGTTAAAAACGGCGTGGGGTATGCGGGAAGTAGCGCGACCGCTATCATGCGTCAGGTAACCTTGTATGTATATAATAATGTGAATACCCCATATCTGCATATGGGCAAAGCGACAGCGGACTCGCTCTCTGTAGTGGACGAGACAACAGGAACACTGACTTCGCTTGAGGCAGCAAAAGTTACAGAGAGTGATGGGAAAGAGAATAATGCCTATGCACTCCAGCAGGATGAGACATATCAGAATTGGTATTACATCACATTTTCTGCACCGGGTAAATTCGAAGCTGATAGCGCAGAAAAAGTATGTAATTTATATGAAAAAGATAGTACAGACAGCTATGTATGGGTCAAAGATTTCATGAATGGTCCGACCGGTAAGGATTGGGAGGTTGATTTTACTTCCGTCTTCGCCGGAATGAACTATTATAAAGACGGTAAATTCTATGCGACGCTGGAGGAAGCAGATCCGGATGCTAATCTGACACTTCTGGATAAATTGCAGAACCTTGTAGACGAAGCTAAGAAACTCAAAAAAGATGACTACAAGGAGACCGGCTGGAAAGAATTTACAGACGCACTGGTAGCAGCAGAGTCAGTATTGCAGGCAGCCAAAGTTGCTGAGACTGATGCGACCAAGACTGCTCCCACAGAGGAAGAGATTAAGAAGGCTTATGATGACTTGAAGACAGCGATGGACGCTCTGGTTCCGGCATCTGTGCAGCAGGCCGAAATAAACGTGAAGAAGGTGGCGTTGACAGATGACTTTATTACTGGCGCGGATTTGTCATCTTATATCGCGTTGAAGGACAGCGGTGTCGTATTCAAAGACGAAAATGGCAAACCACTGAGTGATCAGGGATTCTTTAACTATCTCCATGACGGAGGTATGAACTATGTACGTATCCGTATCTGGAATGACCCGTATACAAGCAGCGGTAATGGATACGGCGGCGGTAACAACGATCTGGAGAAAGCGATAAGACTCGGACAATTGGCAACCAATGCAAAGATGCGTGTCCTGATCGATTTCCACTATTCGGATTTCTGGGCGGACCCGAAAAAACAGAAAGCGCCGAAGGCATGGGCAGGATATAGCATTGATCAAAAAGAAAAGGCTGTTTACGACTTTACCTTAGATAGCTTAAATGCTTTAAGAAATGCCGGGGTTGACGTCGGTATGGTACAGGTCGGAAATGAGACGAATAACGGTATTGCCGGTGAGACAAACTGGGATAACATGGCGAGACTCTTTAATGCTGGCAGCAAGGCGGTAAGGGAATTTGACAAAGAGTGTCTCGTGGCGGTTCACTTTACCGATCCGCAGAAAGGATACGGTGCGATTGCGGAACGTTTGGATAAGTCGAATGTTGATTATGATGTATTTGCAAGTTCTTACTATCCTTTCGGGCATGGGGATGCCGCGAATTTGAAGGATGTATTGAAATATGTTGTGGAGACATATGGTAAGAAAGTCATGGCAGCAGAGACTTCATGGCCTACCACATTGGTGGATGGCGACGGATATGGCACCGCTACACCGCCGACTGTACCGGAACAATATGAAAGCCAGAATTACGGCGTTTCTGTTCAGGGACAGGCGGATGAGATGTATGATCTTATCAAAGCAGTCAACGAAATTAATGATGATTATGCGGGCAGTTCACTCGGTGTATTCTATTGGGAGCCCGCATGGATATCACCGTATTACATTAAAGATGACGAAGGCAATGACATTGACAGCTTATACAAACAGAATTACGACTTGTGGGAGAAGTATGGTTCCGGATGGGCATCCAGCTATGCGGCGGAGTATGATCCCGATGATGCCGGGGTATGGTTCGGCGGTAGCGCAATGGACAATTCATCATGGTTTGATTTTGATGGCACGGCGCTTCCGACGGCTAAGATATACAGCCTGATCAGAACCGGCGCTGAGGCAGAGCGGAAGATTGCAAGTGTGGAAAGCAATCCTGTCATGAAGGTTGAGCTGGGTGAAGAGATTGATTGGGCCAATGTTAAAGTAAAGGCAAAATATAATGATAGAACAGAGACAGAGCTTCCGGTTACGTGGGAAGAGAGCGAGACCGAATTGGTCAATACTTATAAAGCCGGGGAATATATCGTTCACGGTATCGTCTCTGAAGCGGGTAAGAATTACAACATCAAGCTGACGGTTCAGGTACTCAGGGATCCGGCTAACAATATCCTCGAGAATCCGGATTTTGAGAATAATTCAGTAAGTCCGTGGGTTGTTGATACACGATTGGGACATGGTGAGACAGAGGCAGATTCTGTAGTGAACGTGACGAAAGAGGATCCGCATAGCGGTACCTTAGGACTGCATTTCTGGTCTAAGATCGGCTTGGATTTCACGGTATCGCAGACCGTAACACCGGAAGCCGGCACCTATACGTTCGGCAGTTATATCCAGGGCGGCGGCGCGGACAGCGAAGATGTTCAGTATTCTTTTGTAAAAGTAACAGATAAAGATGGAAAACTGAAATCCAATCTGAAAACAACATTTGCCTTAAACGGATGGAATAATTGGGTTAATCCGGAGATTACAGGCATAACCGTGGAAGCGGGAGATACCATGGAAGTCGGATTGATCATGAAGTCAACACAGGATGGCGCATGGGGTACCATGGATGATTTCTATCTGTATGGTACACATACGGTTTCCATAGCGGAGAATATCGAGCATGGTACTGTAGAGACAAATGTGGTGAAAGCTGACAGCGGTGATAAGATCACCGTAACGGTTACACCCGAGAGCGGATACTATCCGGCGAAGGTGATATTGTCCGGGGCAAGCATTACAGACAAGACACTGACAAGCAGTAACGGCAGTGTAACTTATGTGCCGGCAGCAGGGGAGACTACTAATCAGGCAGTTCTGACATATACTGAGAAGACGGCGGAAGTGAAGAGCGAAACTTTCACGATGCCTAAAGGTAATGTAATGGTCAGTGCTGAATTTGTGAGTGTCTTTGAAGCAGGGGCTGAGAAAATCAGTCTGGATGCTAAAGAGAACGGCAAGTATCTTGTAGAGGTAAATGCAGGAGAAAGCAAAGATTCCGCTGGTGAGGCACCTATTGCAGATCAGTTCTATACGGGTAAGGATATTAAGCCGGCGGTACAACTGTCCTATAAAGGATATCAGTTGACAGCAGCGGATTATACCGTAAGCTATAGTATCAATAAAAATATGACCACAGCTGACAGTAAAGCGAAGATCACACTGACGGCGAAGGGCGAGAAGTTTACAGGTACGAGAGAGATTCCCTTTGAAATTAAGGAGGATACAAGACAAGACTTTAATGCCAAAAAGTTAAAGGTTGTATTTGAGGCCTCCGACAAGAACGGCAGAACGGATAAGGCGGCACAGGCGGTATACTATCTGGGGACAGAAAAGGAGATTGAGCCTAAGATCAGCCTGTATAACGTAGCAGATGATATAGCCGATAAAACGAAAGCAATCGATCCGAGTATGTACGAGGTGTACTATCAGAACAACAGGAAAGTCGGTAAGGCAACGCTTGTAGTACTTCCGTCGGAGAAAGCACAGGGCATGACCGATGGTTACAAAGAGGGTTCGATCACGAGCACATTTACGATTGCCAAGTGTCCGATCAACCAGCGGGATGTGACAATTACGATGTCCGATAAGCTGAGTTACTATACCGGAAGGAAAGCGGAGCCTGCGGTGACTGTGACATATGGATACAAGGATCAGAACGGAGAAGATCAGACTGTCACATTGGTAAAAGGAAGAGACTATACGGTTACCTATACCAATAACATGAATGCAAGCGTATATGAAGTGAAGGACGAACAGGGTAATACGACGGGGTATCAGGCAATTAATCCCAAGAAAGTGCCCACCGTCAAGATCACCGGTAAGGGTAACTTCGCAGGAGTGAGAACAACATATACTGTTGATGAGAAGGGTAAAGCGGGTACTGATAAGATTACGTTCGAGATATGTCCGAGAAGCATAACCAATACGACGATCACAGTAGCTGATCTGGCGGAAAGTGGGAAAGCGCAGGCACCTAAGATCACTGTCAAAGACGGTGGAAAGGCCGTAGCAGCAAACCAGTACGTGATCGAGAAAATCGTCAGAACACATGATGGAGAAAACAAAGCTCTTGATAAAGACGATATGGCTAATACGATCTACTCACGTGAGCCAGAAACAGGGACGCCTAAAGTAACAGAGGCAGGCACGTATCAGATTACCATCGCGGGTAAGGAGAAATCCAACTATACGGATATCAGTAACGAACTTACATTTAAGGTGGTAACGAAGAATAATCTGATCGCAAATACTAAGATAACGATAAGCGGTAAGTTCTATTATTCAGGAGATCAGGTTACTTTATCGACAAGTGGTGAGAATCCGAATCTGACAGTCAAAGCGGGTGTGGAGACATTGACCGGATTTAAGTCGCGCAGCGAGGCAAAGAAGGATGGTGTAGAGCAAGATGGTTACTATGTAACCTACAGCAACAACGTCAGTGCCGGAAGGGCTACGATCACTGTCAACGGTACAGGTAAATATGTAGGTGCGAAGACGTCCACATTTATGATCAATAAGAGGACGCTTGCAAAACAGGTCAGTGAGAGTGACAAGGATAAGAAAGGCGCGATTCAGACACCTGAATTATCGGTTAAAGTTGCGAAAGAAAAATTAGATGGGGTATGGATTCCGGATGCTGCAGATGCAACAGATGATGCGAAGGGTGCGTTGATCAATTCGGATAAAGAAGAAAGTGGATCACTGGAGATTCCTTATACCGGCTACACCATTAATCCGGACTTTAAGTTCAACTCCGATAATTATTATGATGGTCTGGAAGAAGGAACATCGAATGTTAAGGAAATAGCAACCGGTGATTATACTGTATCTTATAAAGTGGGTAAATGGGAGAATGGCAAAGCACCAGTCTCGGTTACTGTTAAAGGCAAGGGCAACTACAGCGGCAGTGTGAAATTTGATAATCTGTTTACGCTGACGGAAAGAGATTTTAGCGAGCTGAGTATTGAAGTTGCATCTGTAACATATAACGGTAAAGCATTAAAACCGGCAGTTACTTTCTATAACGAGGATGGTAAAGTTGTTGATTTGAAGCTTAATACGGCATACACTGTGACTTATAAGAATAATAAGGAGGCAAATCAGAAGCCGGATAAGCAGCCTACAGTGACCGTTAAGCAGAAAGGAAAAGGCTGGGGATCGGCGAGCGGTTCTATCACGAAGACATTTACCATCGAGCAGGCGGAGATCACCAGGGCGGATATCGAGGATGTGAAGTTCCAGACATTCCTGGGTAAAGCTCTGAAACCGAAGGTTACCGTCAAAGTGAACGGCAGGAAGCTGAAAGAAGGCAAGGATTATATGCTGGCTTACAGTAAAAATGTCAAACGCGGCGGCACGGCAACAGTTACGATCACGGGTAAAGGCAATTACTTCACGAGACAGCCTATTGTGAAGAACTTTGTAATCAAATAAATAAGTGATATGCACATGAGTCAGTACTTAGAGGTGCATAGTTTGGAGAGGGACAGAAGATTATCTTCTGTCTCTCTTCGCGTATGATAGTTTGTCAAAAAGTAAGGTTAAAGTTTGTCTATATTGAAATCTTTACTTTATATTGTACTTGTTTTGACGGAGTGGTATAATAGACATGATACTGAAAGCGACTGTCGGCGCCTCTGCATAATGCAGAGCCGTGCAAGAAAAGAGGAAAAATCATATGAAAAGAGAAAAAACCAGAAAGATGGGAATCCGGAATAAAATCGTGCTGCCGACAACGGCATTGATTACTATATTATGTCTCGTCATGGGTGTGAATTCTTATAAGCGCACGGAGAATGGGTTGATTGCAATGGGAGTGGAGGAAGCGCGAATGGCGGCTGTGATCTCCACGAAGGTCATTGATACGGAGAAACTGGCCGTACTGGAACCGGGATCTGAAGACAGTGCAGAGTACGCAGACATTCTTGCGGCGATGACGGATGTCAGAGAGGAATGCGGTATTCAATATCTGTATACATTATATACCGACGGCAGACAAGTGTATTATGGAATCGACACAGATAATGCACAGAGTCGCAGCGAATTCGGGAAAGTTTTTGAAGTATCTTATCAGGAACTGCAGGGAGTCTTTCAGGGGGAGGAATATGTACAAGATTATATTGATTCGACGGAAGACGGAGAGCTGATTTCGGCATATATGCCGATTTGGGATGACAGTGGAGCGGTTGTGGGAGTTGTGGGATGTGACTATGATGCTTCCGGCGTCGTACAGCGGTTGAATGATATTCTTAAGCAGACAGTAGCCATTACCGTGATTTGTCTGATCGTTGCGCTGGCGATTATCAATCTCATTGTAGGGAGGATCATCAGGAGTCTGCATACGGTAGACGGTAAGATATATGAGTTGGTGAATAATGAGGGAGATCTTACGCAGAGGCTGGAGATACATACTGGCGATGAGATGGAACTGATCGCAGAGAATGTAAATGCGCTTTTAGGATACATAAGAAACATTATGATCAATATTTCAGACAATTCTGACCGGCTCAATGAGTCTTCAAGTGCGATAGCGGAGAACCTGTCTATGGCGGGAGAGAGCATAACGAATGTCTCCGCAACAATGGAGGAGATGAGCGCGGCTATGGAAGAATCCAGCGCATCGTTGGATCAGGTCAATGATTCGATTGGAACGGTATTTGGTTCCATCGAGGAGATTTATCGACAGGCTGAGGATGGAAGCCGTTCTTCTAATGAGATCATGAGCAATGCGTCAGAGGTATATCAGAGCGCCGTGGAGAACAGACGCGATGCGGAAGCGCAGGCGGCGGATATGGCGGCGGCAGTCCAGAATAAGATCGAGAAATCCAAGGAAGTGGAGCAAATTCGGGACCTTACGAAGAATATTATCAGTATTACATCAGAAACAAACCTATTGGCATTAAACGCCAGCATCGAGGCGGCCCGGGCAGGAGAATCCGGCAGAGGTTTTGCAGTGGTAGCTGATCAGATCGGAAAGCTGGCGACGAATTCGGCCGACGCAGCAACAGAGATTCAGAAGGTGACGGCGGAAGTGATCGCGGCAGTGGATGAACTGGCGGCAGAAGCGGAAGTAATGATCAACTTTATGAACGAGACTGCTATGGGCGGCTATGAGCAGCTTCTTAAGACCAGTGAGAATTACCGGAGTGATGTGGGCAGCATGAATGAGATGATGCAGAGATTTGCGTCAGAGAGCGAAGAATTGCGGCACAGTATGGATCTGATCAGAGAATCGGTAGAGGGTATCAAGACAGCGGTGAACGAGAGCGCAATAGGGATCAGCAATGTGTCGGATACAGTGGTCGGTTTAACAGAAAGTGTCAGCGATATCGATAAACAGGCGGATTCTAATCTGGGAGTTTCCGGACTGCTAAGGAGTGAGGTAAGCAAATTTAAATTGCATTGAGGCAGAAAAGCGCGATAAGATTCTTTCTTATTGTGCTTTTTTGTGTTAGAATAGTAATGCACCCGATAAGAAGAGGTGGTGCACAGAGAAACTTCGGCTTGACAAAGCCTTACATATCTGGTAGGTTTGTGGTCGGTAACCGAAAGAAAACAGAGGATAACAGGCTATATGGAATATAAGAAAATCAATGACGCGACGGTACAGTGTATTGTCACAGCGGAAGATATGCTTGAATATGGGCTGACTCTGTCAGACATATTCGAGAGAAATGAAAAGGGCGAGGGATTTTTGCGGGATATTATTGAGCGCGCGCATGATGAAGTGGGGTATACGTTAAACGGAGAGAGTATTGCCATGCAGATCACGCCGCTGCAGGATAAGGGACTCGCAGTCACTTTTACAAATGAGAGCCCTATGGGTTTCCGGGATATTCTGCAGCACTTGAAGGAAGTCCTGCAGGGAGTCAGTGCAGAGCTTGGCAGACAGGATGAAGAGGAACGCCGTGCTGCGGGGCAGAAGAAACAGGAAGAATATGAGGATAGCAGGCGGATGTTTGTGTTTGCCACGCTTCATCAGGCCATGCAGTATACTGCGTCCATTCCGAAGAATCTGTCTGTAAAGAGCCACCTTTATAAAGAGGGAGAAGCGTATTACCTTGTGATGGAGAAGAATCGGTTGTCTTACAAGATGTTTAATAAGATCAGTGCGCAGGCAGTGGAGTTCGGTAACCTGATTGCGGTTTCCGAAGAGAGAATGCTGTACTTAGAAGAGCATGGTGAGTGTCTGATCGCAGACCGGGCGGTAAGCAAACTTCGTAAGATATATCTGGCGTAAGCATATCAATAGCATAGCAGTACTGTGATAATGTGTGCTGTCATATCCTTGGCGATCGCAGGGATATGGCAGCAATTATCATGTTCGGAACAGACGGATTTGTTGAAAAAAAGAGAAAACCCTACCATAATGGCAGAATTTGTATAAATTATATGAAATTAAGAATGGAGTATGTATGAGCAAAAAGGCAAAACAGAAGGATGCATTGGGAATATTAGGAGAAAAAGAGAGAGCTGTGCAGGAAAGCGGGATGGAAAGTGCGTGGAGAGGTGTACAGGCGGATGCAGAGGACAGGAGTCAGACAATCGAGACACATATGAAATACGAGGATGCAGGGATCGACGAGCGGATTCTGCGGGCAGTAAAGGAACTGGGATTTGATGAGATGACGCCGATTCAGGAAGCGGTGATTCCGCTTTTCATGACAGGGCGGGATATGATCGGACAGGCGCAGACGGGCACCGGTAAGACCGCGGCATTCGGAATACCGATTCTACAGAAGATCGATTCGGAAGACCGTAATCTGCAGGCTGTGATCCTGTGCCCCACACGGGAACTTGCCATGCAGGCGGCGGAGGAACTTCGTAAGTTTGCTAAGTATATGCACGGGATCAAAGTACTGCCGGTATACGGCGGTCAGGATATCGTAAGGCAGATCAAGAACCTGAAATCCGGAGTACAGATCGTGGTGGGCACCCCGGGCAGAGTGATGGATCACATGCGCAGACACACATTGAAAATGGAGCATGTGCATACGGTAGTGCTGGACGAGGCGGATGAAATGCTTAATATGGGATTTCGGGAAGATATAGAGACGATCCTGCAAGAGATGCCGGAGCACAGACAGACGGGACTTTTCTCCGCGACCATGCCGAAGCCGATACTGGATATTACCAGGACCTATCAGAAGGATGCGGCTTATATCAAGATGACACCCAAGGAGGTGACGATTCCGCTGATCAAGCAGGCGTACTATCAGGTGCGCAGGCAGGATAAAGAGGAAGTGCTGTGCCGGCTGATCGATTATTATGATCCAAAGCGGGCGTTGATTTTCTGCAACACCAAGCGCATGGTGGACGAGCTGACTGAGCATTTGAAGGAACGCGGATATGAGGTGGAAGGGCTTCACGGAGATCTGTCTCAGAATCAGAGAGACACGGTAATGAATCTGTTCCGCAGCGGCAGAGCAGGTATCCTGATTGCTACCGATGTGGCGGCGAGAGGGATCGACGTCAGCGATGTGGAGGCTGTCTATAATTATGACGTGCCGGAGGATATTGAGTATTATGTACATCGGATCGGCAGAACGGGACGCGCCGGCAAGACAGGACGTTCCTTTACACTGGTAGTCGGTAGGGAAGCATATAAGATCCGGGATATCGAGCGGGTCTGCCATACGAAGATCAAGGAAAGAAAAATTCCGAATGCGGCGGATATTATGCAGCGCAAGGCGGCCAAGATATTAAAGGAAGCCAACAGTGTGATCGAACAGCAGGATATCAGCCGAGCTATGGAATATATTCTGGACGAGGTTGCACTGGGACAGCATAGTGAGCTGCAGATCGCGGCAGCGTTCATGCAGATGAAGCTGGGAGATGAGATAGAGGACATCAGGGAAGAAAAGTTCTTTTTTGACAGAAAAGAAGGCAGACGCGGCGCGGGCAGACAGAATGGCAGAGACGGACGCGGCGGTGCAGGCGGACAGAACAGCAGAAATGGCGGCGGTGGTATAGGTAGACAAAGCGGACGTGGAAGCAGGTCGGATCAAGGCGGCTGGGATAGTGCAAGAGACAGCCGGAATGAGCGAAGCGGAAGAGGTGACAGATCGGGAGTGGGCAGAGGCTCAGACAGACAACATGACAACAGAAGTAATGGCAGATATGCCGCACTGCGCATCAAAACTAAGAAGCAGGGCACATCATAGCACCAGTTCCTGCCCGTGGTCTTTCAGCCATTTACGGGCGGTACGGTAATCGGGATATACGGATTCTACTTTTTGCCAGAAAGCGGCAGAGTGATTCATATGGGTCAGATGGCACAGCTCATGGACGACCACATAATCCAGAATGGCGGGCGGCGCAAGCATGAGCCGCCAGTTAAAGGAGAGCGTGCCTCTGGCGCTGCAGCTTCCCCAGCGGGTCTTCTGATCCCTGATGGTGATGCGGTTGTAGGAGCCGCCGGTGAACTGGTGGAAATGAGCGACTCTTTTCGGAAAATATTCTTTCGCCGCGGCGATATAGCGCTTTTCTAAAGCGAGCCGCTGGTTGTCGGTCAGCTCGGAGACGGGACGGTTACGTTGCCTTTCCTGAACTTCCAGATACTTGGTGACGATCCAGATACGCTTCTCGATGAGCAGATGGGATATTTCTTTCTGTGTGGCCCGCATGGGAACGCGCACCGTGATCTGCCCATCGGGGGAAATACTGATGGAGAAGCTTCGGCGGCTGCTGCGGATGAGTGTGTATGGCAGCTCGTAAAGCTTACTCTGATATTGGATGCGTATTGTGCTGTCGGATTGATTTATCATAGGTGACCTCCAGGGGCGGTGAATTACATGATGAACCGCATTGATTATATTATAACACAAGGGTACAATAGTAACATTATAAGGAACGCAATACTGGACAAAATCCTATCTGATATGCTAGTATGGTGAATGTATGGGGCATTTAAAAACGTTGCGGCATGGACAGCCGGATGACGCGGAAGGTATCACAGTTATAGGAGTATAAGCAAGATGGAGCATAATAACAGCAATTTGGCGGAGCGGCAGACGCAGTCCGGGATCTCGGTAGTGGAGAAAAAGAAGGCGAAGCCGGCAGCCGTAGAAAGGAAACCGGAACCGACGGAACAAAGGAAGGCGAAGCCGACAGCCGTAGAAAGGAAACCGGAACCGACGGAACAAAGGAAGGCGAAGCCGGTAACTGAAGAAAAGAAGCCGGGGACGACGGAACAAAGGAAGGCAAGGCCGGTAACTGACGAGAAGAAGTCTGGAATGACGGCGAAAAAGAAAGCAAAACCGGTCACAGAGGAAAAAAGGACCGGGCAGGCAGAGAAAAAGAAAGTAAAGCCGGCAACCGTAGAAAAAAAGACCGGACAGGCAGAGAAAAAGAAGACAAAGCCGGCAACTGAAGAAAAGAAGCCGGGAACTGCGGAGAAAAAGAAAGTAAAGCCGATCTCTGAGGAAAAGAAGACAGGATCGACAGGGGATAAGAATGGCAGGGCGGAAAACAGGGAAGATTTTGAGATCCGCATGCAGAGGCGTGACGAATTGCGTGCCAGAAGACGCGAGGAACGCAGGAGGAAAGTCAGGAGACAGAAGATCGCAATGGCGGTATGTGCCGGATTGATTGTGGTTGGAGCCATTGCCATATCAGTACTCAGTCTGCCTTCGATGAAGCTGTCCCGCTGTCTTGCCAAAGGCGGCAGATATACGGAGCAGTCCGATTACACAAATGCGCAGAACGCCTATGAGAATGCGCTTAAGATCGATACGGCATCGGTAGAAGCATACCGCGGTATGGCGGATAATTACGTGGCACAGGGCAATATACAGGAAGCCAAACAGATATTATACACCGGCTGGGAGCAGACACAGGACGAGGGACTTCTTCATTATTACTGTGTGGAACTGTACAATGAGGCGGTACATGAGATCAACGAGGGAAATTGTACACTTGCGACCGTAGATAAATGTATTCAGGTTCTGGAACAGGAGCCGGATAATGCGGATGCACCGGGACTGTTATCGACCTGCTATGAGCGTCTGTTCAGGACGGAGGAAGAGGAAGCTGTATGCAGCATGTTTTTTGATGCGGATGCGGCGCAGGATACGTGCAGCTACGCAGAGTATGAGTCGCTTGTGCGCAGAATGCTTGCATTGTATCAGGCAAAACCTTCGGAGGCGATGAAGGCGGTTCTGACACAGTATGTGCTGATCGACATGCCCTATGTACAAATCAGTGTTCCTCATCTGGAAGCATACAGGATACTTCTTACGGAGGTAAACAGTGCGGTAAACGACGCGGGAATCACAGAGACGATGGCGTGTCTCGCCCGTGCAAAAGAGGTGAGTGATTATTTCGCGGAAGCTTTTCAGGAGTTTGAGGCAGGCAACTATGCTTATGCAAGAGAACTGGTGGTGCAGGAATCTTATCAGCAGATCAGAGACAGTTTTATCGAAGGAAATTCCGGTTATTGGGAAGGTTCCGTCTATATTCCGGTTAACAGGGAGCAGATGATGTTACACAGGGAAGAGGGCAAAGTCAGATTTTTCTTCCCTGACATGGATAAGTATGAGAACTACAAAGACATGATTAAGGTATGGGGTACGAAGCAGGAGGACGACGGCGTACAGAGAAGCGCGATTTCCTATGTGCCGGCAGCAGAAAACGGAGCAGATTCCCATACGGAATATAAAGTGCAGTATTTATATAGCAATGTGAAAATAGGCGGTCAGTATGTGCCGCAGATGAACTATCGGTTTGACACGGAAGTAACCACGGATGAGGGCACCACAACCAACGCCATCGGCGACTGGGGTGGAGAGCATGAGTGGGAGATTGACTATTAAGGAGGAAAACAATTATGACAAAAAAACCGGCAGTATTAATGATTCTTGACGGCTACGGCCTGAATGAGAAGACACAGGGCAACGCGGTGGCGGAAGCGAAGACACCCGTGATGGACAGGCTCATGGCGGAGTATCCTTTTGTGAAAGGTAATGCCAGCGGTATGGCGGTAGGTCTTCCCGACGGACAGATGGGTAACTCCGAGGTGGGACATCTGAATATGGGTGCGGGACGCATCGTATATCAGGAACTTACGAGAATCACCAAGGAGATTCAGGACGGCACCTTCTTCGAGAATCCTGCTCTTCTTGATGCTGTGAATAACTGTAAGAAAAACGATTCTTCGCTGCATATGTTCGGACTGTTGTCTGACGGCGGCGTGCACAGCCATAATACGCATCTCTACGGACTGTTGGAGCTGGCTAAGAGAAACAACTTAAGCAAAGTGTATGTACATGCTTTCTTAGACGGCCGTGACACACCTCCGGCCAGCGGCAAGGGCTTTGTGGAAGACTTAGAGCAGGAGATGAAGAAGATCGGCGTGGGTGAAGTGGCAACCGTGACAGGACGTTACTACGCTATGGACAGGGATAACAACTACGACAGAGTAGAGAAAGCATATATCGCGCTTACCAAGGGCGAAGGACTTGAGGCGGCAAGTGCCACGGAAGGGATTCAGGCGTCCTATGACAGAGAAGAGACGGACGAGTTTGTGAAACCTACCGTGGTGAAGAAAAACGGTGAGCCGGTAGCTATGATCAAGGACGGTGATTCCGTTATCTTCTTTAACTTCCGTCCCGACAGAGCCAGAGAAATTACCAGAAGCTTCTGTGACGATGATTTCAAGGGTTTTGCAAGAGAGAAGAAACTGGATCTTACCTATGTATGTTTCTCGGATTATGATCCTACGATCCCGAATAAAGAAGTGGCATTCCACAAGATTGCAGTAACCAATACATTCGGCGAGTGGCTTGCGGCAAATCATATGAAACAGGCGAGACTGGCGGAGACGGAGAAATATGCACATGTAACATTCTTCTTCAACGGCGGTGTGGAAGAGCCCAACGAGGGTGAGGAGAGAATCCTTGTCAATTCTCCGAAGGACGTGGCGACTTATGACTTAAAGCCTCAGATGAGCGCTTACGAAGTTTGTGACAAGCTGGTGGGCTGCATTAAGTCCGGCGAGTACGACGTGATTATCATCAACTTTGCTAATCCCGATATGGTAGGACATACGGGAGTGGAAGAAGCGGCGATCAAGGCTGTGGAGGCAGTGGATGAGTGTGTCGGACGTGCGGTGGAAGCCATTAAGGAAGTAGATGGCGTGCTGTTTATCTGTGCTGACCACGGTAATGCAGAGCAGCTCATAGATTACGAGACGGGTGCACCTTTCACGGCGCATACTACGAATCCGGTGCCGTTTATTCTGGTCAATGCTGATCCGGCTTATAAATTGAGAGAGGGCGGATGTCTGGCGGATATCGTGCCTACGCTCATTGAGCTTATGGGGATGGAGCAGCCGGAAGAGATGACAGGGAAGTCGTTGCTGGTGAAATAAGTTATGACAGGAAAATGTGCTTGAAATGATCTTGGAAAAGACAATGGCATAGAACCGTGAGGATTTCTGTATAAAATATTTAGAGTATATTAAAAGAGGGCATGTGTGGATATTCCATGTATGTCCTTTTTTATTTTAACGATCGTGCGCAGATAAGTGTATTTTTATAAGTGGGGAGGGCAGATTGCGCAAAATATTCTCGAAGCTGGCGGGCTACGTCATATGGATTTTCTAGAATATTCCGGTTGGGCTGTGGCTGCAGACGAAACCACCCGACATTCGCCATCCGGGCTCAAGTCGGGCTTTTCGGGACATCCGTGTCCCGAAATTTCTGGGCTTTGAGCGGAATATTAAGAAAATCTCATATTCCTCCGCATGCCAGCTTCGAGAATATTTTGTGCAATCTGCCTTTCAAAAACTTATTAGTTCATTAGTCTATTGACTCATTGGTTCATTTGTGTATTAGTTCATAGCCAATACCCTAGCTCGGGCGGATGATAAATTCTTAAGGAGCCCCTTAAAACGCGCCGGCACTTAGTGAGGTATTTCACGAACTTAGTGCCGCTGCGCGTTTTACGGAGCGGGAGCGCGGCGACGAAGATTTTATCATCCGCCCGAGCGGCCGTTGTTCACAACCATATCTTTAATTTCTAAATCCTCAAATCTGTATTCCCGTACTTGACAACCCCGCACACTTTGACTATACTAAGTGTACCACCACTGATAGTACACTTAGTATTCTCAGCGGGGAGGGTATAACGTAATTCACAGGGAAAGGAGCAGGCATGATATTCATAGATTATAAAGACACCCGCCCGATATATGAACAAATCGTAGAGCGCTATAAGACCCTGATCTTAAAGGGCGTTATGCAGCCTGACGAGCAGCTTCCGTCGGTACGCAATCTGGCGATGGAACTTTCCATTAATCCCAACACGATTCAGAAGGCGTATGCTGAACTGGAACGTCAGGGATTTATCTATGTGGTAAAAGGCAGGGGAAATTTTGTATCAGGGGACAGCGGTCTGGTGGAGAGACGCAGGAATGAATATGTGGATCAGATCATGACACTTGTGCGGGAAGTGCTGGAGATCGGTATGTCCAAAGCTGAACTCATCCGCCTGATCGAAGTGCTTTAGGCAGAAAGGGAGGAATTTATGATAGAAATACATAACCTGACGAAGACATTTGACAAAATCAAGGCAGTTGACGAAGTCAGTGTAACGATAAAAGACAATACCGTGTTCGGCCTGATCGGAACGAACGGGGCCGGCAAGAGCACCGTGCTCAGAATGGTCTCCGGCGTGCTGTGGCCTGACAGCGGTACGGTGGCAGTGGATAACATGCCCGTATATAATAATGTGGAGGCGAAGAAGAAGCTCTTTTTTATAGCAGATGAGCCTTATTTCTTCTCCAATTCCAATGCGCGGACGATGGAACGATACTTCAGCGGTATCTATGAGGAGTTTAATAAAGAGGAATTTTACAAATATCTGGAGAACTTTAATTTGGATCAGAACCGGAAGATCAGTACTTTTTCCAAAGGAATGAAAAAGCAGCTGGCGCTTCTTCTGGGAATCTGCGCACATACGAAATATATTCTGTGCGATGAGACTTTCGACGGGCTCGATCCGGTGATGCGGCAGGGGATTAAATCTATTTTTGCCAAGGAGATGGAAGAGAGGGGGTTGACGCCCGTAATAGCTTCCCACAATCTGCGGGAGCTTGAGGATATCTGCGATCATGTAGGACTTTTGCATAAGGGCGGCGTGCTGCTTTCTAAAGATCTGGAGGACATGAAGTGCAACATCCAGAAGGTGCAGTGCGTGTTTGCCACGGTGGATGAGGAGTTAAAGGCGCTAAACGGCATGGAAGTGCTTAAGAAGGAACAGAGAGGGTCTCTTCGCACTTATACCGTACGAAGCACGCGGGAAGAAGTGACGGCCAGATTTGCCACGGTAGATACTGTATTTTACGAAGTGCTTCCTCTTTCTTTAGAGGAGATCTTCATCAGTGAAACGGAGGTAGTGGGATATGACATCAAAAAAATCATTTTGGGCTAGTTGCAAAGAGAACCATAAACGCCGGATCTGGGTGTGGATCGTAGCTGTTTTGACGCAGTTAATGGCATATGTAGGGGGCCTGACGGTATATTTGAGCCGAATCAACAGTCGGAACAGTCAGGGATCTTACAAGACATATGAGATGTATAAGGAAGCGATGTATCAGGCGGCGCAAGATGCGTTGGGCTTTCAGGATAAGCTCATTTATATTCTGCTGTTTCTGGCAGTGATCATAGGTATGCAGGGATTTTCCTACCTCTACGACAGGAAAAAAGTTGATCTGTATCACAGTGTACCGGTAGACAGAAACAGGAGATTTGCGGTGGTCTATGTGAACGGTATTATGATATACATGACCTCAGCTCTGGTGAGCCTTTTGATCGGCACGGTGGCGGCAGCGACACAGGGAGCGGTAAACGGCTCTGTACTGGCGATGATCGGATTCGGATTCATATGGCAGATGTTATTCTTTCTGGTGATGTACCATACGGCGATTCTGGCGGTGATGCTGACCGGCAATCAGTTTATCGGTCTCGGTGTGGCGGGGACGCTGGTGTTGTATGAACTGCTTTTATACTATCTGTTAAATGCTATGATGGGCGTATCCTTCCGAACCGTATCGGGATTCTATGTGGGACGTGGGCCGAAGCTCTCCGTAGTGGAAGATTACATAGATAATGCACGATACATCAAATACACGACGTACACGGGGGATTTGAAGGAAGTGGCACGGCTTGTATTGCCATACTACGGCAAATGGTTTATACTGGCTGTAGTGATTCTGGCGGCGGCATGGATATGTTATCGGAGACGTCCGTCGGAGGCGGCGGGTAAGGCGATGGCGTTCCCCGTAGTCGGACAGATATTGAAGGTAGTTACGGCAATTCCGATCGGTCTCGGAATTGGAATGTGGGTACATAATGCGGCGTACGGCAACACGTTGCTGACGGTGGCGAGTATGATCGGCTGCGGCGTGATCGTCAGTGCAGCCGTGGAAGTAATCTTTGACTTTGATATCAGGAGTCTGTTCAGGCATCCGGCAACCAGCGGTGCGGTTGTTGCGGGAATCGTTGTTGTTTTCCTGATCTTTAAGCTGGATCTGTTCGGGTATGATGCATATCTGCCGCAGGCGGACAAACTGGACAGTATTGCCCTCAATGTGGACTACTACGGGCAGTTCTGGGATAATGAGTTTAATTATGTTCAGGCGAATAAATATGCGGAGGAGCATATGTTTATCACGGATATGGAGCCTGTGCTGGCGCTTGCCGATAAATCGCGGGGTGAGATGCCGGAGGATATGAAGGACCCCAGAGTGTTCAATATCTTGTATCGTTTAAAGTCCGGCAGAAAAGTGGACAGACGTTTCTGGGTGGATATTGCCAATCCTGCTAATGCCGAGAAACTGGATCGGATCGTAGGCTCGCAGGAATTTAAGAATGGAACCTATCAGATTCTGACGGATCAGGATTCCTATGATCAGGTCGTGAGTTTAAGTTACAGCAATGGAGCAGCTAAGGTGGCGCTGCCGACGGCGGATGCGCAGAAATTGAGAGAAGCCTATATCAAAGATATGGAGGAGTTTGATTTCTCGCTGGCGAGCACACAGTATGCCTGCGGGCAGATAGCGTTCCAGTTCCCCAATTGGATGGAGGAACGGATTGACGTGTATGAGAGCTTTGAGCATACGATCGCGTATTTACAATCTCAGGCTGCCTACTATCCACTGCAGTTAGATCCCGAGGATATCGAGAATATTACAATAACAAATTATCACAATGAATTAAGAGAACAGGCGGGAGGAGCCGAATGGAATTCAGCTTATGCCAGCAGCACTTGGGTATCGGATGGCAATTATTCCCATGAGGATCTTTCGGTTTCGCAGACCTTCTATGAACAGGAAGAATTTACCAGGATCGTACCGGTGATCTATCCTTCCTATTTGGGATACTCGACGTGGCATTCCGCCGACGAAATGGATCAGAATTACGATATATATATCACATTCAGAAAAGATACGACGTATCCGTATGAGAGAGGCAGTTACGGCGTATATTATAAATTCTATACGGGACAGGTGCCGGAGTTTGTGGAGGAAGCCACAGCGTTAGATGCGCAGGACGAATGAAAGTGATAATATCATAAGCAGAGTTTAGAAAAAGAAAAATCAGAGAATGTAATACCTGCGATGGAAAAGTAGGTCGCAGAGAAAGGCATATTCATGAATGTAGGACAGGCAGAACCTGTGATCAGAGTCAAGGATCTGTATAAGATATACCGGGTCGGAGAGACCAAGGTGCGGGCGCTAAACGGTGTCAGCTTTACCATCAACCGCGGGGATTTCTGTTCCATCGTGGGAACCTCCGGCTCCGGTAAATCCACACTCCTGAACATGTTGGCAGGACTTGAAAAGCCGACGAAAGGAGAGATCGTGATCGCCGGGGAGCATATGGAGACAAAAACAGAAAATCAATTGGTGGCGTTCAGGCGGGAACATATTGGGTTCATCTTTCAGTCGTTTAATCTGATGGGAACGATGAATGCTATTGAAAATGTGGCGCTGCCCCTCACTTTTCAGGGGATGGACAAGAAGAAGCGCAATGCCAGAGCGGAGGAGATGCTTGATCTGGTCGGGCTGACGAAGCATAAGAAGCACAGGCCGAATCAGATGTCCGGCGGACAGCAGCAGCGTGTCGGCGTGGCGCGTGCGCTGGTTGTGGAGCCGGAGATCATCTTCGCAGATGAGCCCACCGGTAATCTGGATTCCAACACTTCGGTGGAAGTGATGAATCTGATGAAAAAGGTGGTGCGGGAGAAGAACCAGACGCTTGTTATGGTAACGCATGATAATTATCTGGCAGGATTTGCGGATATCGTCCTGCGGATCAAGGATGGGAAGATCATCGAGATCGAGGACAGGCGCGGGGAAGATATGCCGGATCAAATAGGGGTAAAAGAGGAGCAGGAAAATGAAAAAAAGAGTATGTAATGAGAGAGGAAGCTTCATGATCAGAAGGGCGATAAACAGGTTGTTACTTGGCATGGCGCTTTGTGCGACGGCGGTACTGGCGGTTCCTTCGGTGCCGCAGATTTCCGGTGGGATGTCTTATGTGGAGGCTGCAGGGGAGAGTATTAGCGGTAATTCTACGCCAACGCCTAAGCCGCCGGCTACCGATAATAACAACAATACTGAGACTGTAACCTATAACAATGATAACAACGACAACCGAATCATCAATGATGATGACAGAGCGGATGCAGATGAAGATTTGTACTACTATATGCAGAGTCTGGAAATCCGTTATCATCTGGATGCGAAGGTGATGGAGAATCTCCACAATTTATTTAACAGTGCGGTATACTATATAGCCAACACAGATATGACAGTTGCACAACTGTGGTCTTATGTATCGTCTATCAAAGGTCAGATGGAATCTACGGCGGTAGCGAATGTCACAGCCACCACCAGTGAGTTCCTTCAAGTCGGAGATAACTGGCAGACCCCCACAGTCAGCGCGGGACAGCAGGTTGCGATCGTATTGCCTGTGATCAACTTCGGAACGGAGGAGCTGAATGACCTGATCATAGAGCCGCAGACTTCCACGGTGGTGTCAGAGTGGCCTTTCGAGCCGGATATGACGAATTATCTGCAGACAGAGCCTTTTATTCCGGGTAATAAGACCAAAGAAGCGGCGATGGAAAACAGAAGGGAATTCACTTTTATTTTTACGGTAAGAAGCGATGTCATGACCGGTTATTATCCGCTGAAATTTAACGTATCTTATACGAAAGCGGGTATCCGCAGTGAGAATCCAGCGGAGCTTACCGTATATGTGCAGACCATCGGTAAACCGGGCAGCGGATTTATCGGCGGCAGCGGGCAGGAGACGACAGGGTCTAAGCCGCGTATCGTGGTGACCGGATTCGAGACGAATCCTGCGGAGGTATTTGCAGGTGATACATTTACACTGACAATACATGTAAAGAACACGGCCAAGGATCTGGCAGTTACCAATGTACTTTTTGATATGCAGGCGGCGGCGGAAGGTGAGGATAAGACCAATACTTATTCGGCATTCCTGCCGACTTCCGGTGCGAGCTCCGTCTATATGGACAGCATTGCGGCAAACACCGCGGCGGATATCATAATCGAGATGACGGCGAAGGCCGATCTGGCGCAGAAGCCTTACGTGTTGGATGTCAATATGAAATATGACGCAGGTGTCATGTTTGACCTGACGGATAAGGCCAGTGTGTCCATACCGATCTCTCAGGAGAGCCGGTTCGACACGAGCATACCTGAGGTAGTTCCCACGGATATTACGGTGGGCGGGCAGTCTAACGTAATGTTCAGCATCTATAATACGGGTAAGACGACGCTCTATAACGTACAGGTGAAATTTGTTGCGGACTCCATCGATGAGGCCTCGGCTTTTGTAGGCAATCTGCAGTCGGGTGCGACCGGTAACGTGGATGTGATGCTGACCGGTATAGCGGCTACCATGGATGACGGAACGATCAATATGCAGATATCTTACGAGGATGATGCGGGCAATGTGACCACCACGGAGAAGCCGATCACGCTGTTCGTATCGGAGGAGTTTTTCGATGACATGATGATGGATGGCGATATGATGATGGATGGTGACATGATGATGGGCGAAGAGGGCAGTCAGAGTAAAAAAGGTCTGATTATTGCAATCATCGCGGTTGTCGTTGCGGCAGCAGTTGCGGGAGTGATCGTATTCTTACAGATCCGTAAGAAGAAAAAGGCGGCACAGCTGCTTGCGGAGGATCTGGCGGATCTGGACGATAATTGATTGAAAAATCAGAGATTTTTCAATCGCAAATTTGTGCCTTGCGGCGACAAATTCGCAGGCTAAGAGAAAGGCATGGGTATTGGTATGAAATTCCTTGACCTGCTGCGGATGAGCGGCGGTAATTTGTGGAAAAGAAAAATAAGAACCGTATTGACGGTATTAGGCGTGGTCATCGGTGTGGCTTCTATCGTGGTTATGGTTTCGCTGGGACTGGGACTTAGCCGGACACAGCTGGAACAGATAGAATCATACGGGAGCCTGACACAGATCACGGTGCGGGAACCGTGGAACAGTGACAGCTCGGAAGAAAAACGGCTGGATGATAATTTGGTACGGGAGCTTGAGAGCTTAGAACATGTAGATTCGGTCTGTCCGGTTTTGGAAACCAATGCCATAGCCAAGTACGGCAGTTATCAGGGATATTTACAAATCAGAGGTATGCCGAAGGAAACTTTTGATGAGATGAATATTAATGTCGGACAGGGCCGGTTGCCCGGTGACGATGAGACACTCACATTTTTCTACGGCAACGAGGTACTTCAGAATTTTTATAATACCAAAGGCAGCGGAGGAAGTTATTGGGAGACCGGTGTTCTGCCGGATATCGACCTGATGAATGATACGATCTTCGTGATATTTGATACGAATGCATACTGGTCTGCAGGCAGCACGACAGAAGACGGACAGACCATACCGCAGCCGAAAAAGTATATGATCGAAGCCTGCGGAGTGGAAGCCCCTAATGCTGAGAACAGCTGGTCACAGTACGGCTGGTATACTTACTGCGATCTGGAACAGTTGACTGCGCAGCTTAAGAAGATATTCAAAAACAAAGTGATTCCCGGGCAGCCTACAACTAAGACGGGCAAGCCTTACAAGGAAATATTTTACAGTGAGCTGGATGTGAATGTGGATGATCTGAATAATGTCATGGAAGTACAGAATTATCTGACAGATCTGGGATATGAGGCATACAGCAATGCAGAGTGGGTGGAATCGAGCCAGCGGTCCATGGGTACGATACAGATGGTGCTTGGCGGTATCGGCGCGGTGTCACTGTTCGTGGCGGCGATCGGTATTACCAATACGATGATGATGTCCATCTATGAGCGGACGAAGGAGATCGGAGTTATGAAAGTGCTGGGCTGCGATCTGCGTAATATCCGGAGCCTGTTCCTGATGGAAGCGGGATTCATCGGGCTGATAGGCGGATGTATCGGATTAGGGTTGAGTTTTGCGATATCTGCCGTGATCAATAAGCTGGCACAGGCCTCGCAGGATATGATGCTGGGAGATTCGAGTATCTCCTATATTCCGGTCTGGCTGATGGGACTGTCACTGATATTTGCGATTCTGGTAGGTATGCTGGCAGGATTCTTCCCGGCGAGAAGAGCAATGAAGCTGAGTCCGCTGGCGGCAATCAGAAATGAGTAGGAAAAAACAATAAAATAGGATAAGTAAATTATAAAACAGGCCTCCTGTGTGCATACTACTATTAACAATAAAAAGGCAGTTGCGCACAGGAGGTTTTTTATGGCTATGAAATTAAGGATCGTAGATGTACATGCAAGAGAGATACTGGATTCCCGCGGCAATCCCACGGTGGAGGCGGAAGTGACAGTGGAGAAGGAGGTAGGCGGTACCCAGTATGTGGGACGGGCGGCAGTGCCCAGCGGCGCCAGCACCGGACGTTTCGAGGCAGTGGAACTTAGGGATGGTGACACCAGATATTTCGGGCTTGGAACTACCAAGGCGGTAAACAACGTAAATACGAAGATCAGAGAAGCACTTATGGGAATGAATGCTTTTGATCAGGGAATGATTGACCGGATTCTGATCGAGCTGGACGGCACGGATAACAAAAGCAATCTGGGAGCGAATGCCATGCTGGGGGTGTCCATGGCATGTGCCAAGGTGTGTGCGCAGGCTATGGAAATTCCGCTGTATCGTTATCTGGGCGGTGCCTATACGAGACTGCTTCCTGTGCCCATGATGAATATATTAAACGGCGGCAAGCATGCAGATAATACCGTAGATTTTCAGGAATTCATGATCATGCCCGTGCAGGCGGAGAGTTTTGCGGACGGGCTTCGTATCTGTGCGGAGATCTACCATAATCTGAAGAAAATATGCAATGACAGAGGATTGTCCACCGGAGTGGGCGATGAGGGCGGTTTCGCACCTTCTTTACCGGACGCATTTGCGGTACTCGACCTGATTGTAGAGTCTATCAAGGCGGCGGGTTATACACCAGGGCAGGATATTAAGATTGCGCTGGACGTAGCGGCATCGGAACTTTATGATGAGGCGGACGGCGTGTATCATTTTCCTGGTGAGACGGAGCTGAAACGCAGACGTGGCAGAGTGACGGGAAGCCATGTCACGGAGTGCTATGAGGCGGGCAGTGATTTCGATGACAGCGGAGAAGCACAGGAGATCACGCGAAGTACCGAGGAGATGGTGGCGTATTATGAGGAACTGGTGGAGCGGTATCCGATCGTTTCCATCGAGGATGGGCTGGCGGAGGATGACTGGGACGGCTGGCAGATGATGACGAAGAAGCTGGGAGACAGCGTACAGCTCGTGGGAGATGATCTTTTCGTGACGAATACGAAACGTCTGGATGCGGGAATCAAACTCAATGTAGCAAATGCGATCCTTGTCAAAGTGAATCAGATCGGCACGGTCAGCGAGGCTATGGATGCCATAGAAATGGCGCAGAAGAACGGATACAAAGCGGTGATATCCCATCGTTCCGGTGAGACGGAGGATACGTTCATTGCGGATTTGGCGGTGGCTGTCAATGCGGGACAGATCAAGACAGGCGCGCCCTGCAGGAGCGACCGCGTGGCGAAGTATAACCAGCTTCTGCGGATTGAGGAAGACTTGGGAAGTGTGGCGTGTTATAAGGAGCCGTTTAATAAGATATAAAGTAACTGTTCAGAAGGTGCTTCGTAACTGTGAAGAACAGGGTTTTGAACAGTTACGATATAAAGATTTTAGGAAGAGGCCGGGATATGCAGGGCAAGTGGGAACGCCTACATGCATTATTCCGGCTTTTTGACGTTTATAAATTCAGGGTTTACGATCCTGACGGAATTTGGCGAAAAGACAGCTTTTAGTTTTATATAATATCTGTTACAATGTAGAAACATGAATATATTTCGGAGTACATAGGGAAGTACGAAAGGCAAGGTTATATGTTGCAGATTCTGAAAAGCAATAAAGCACAATATGAATATGATATCCATGCGCTGGTGAAGGCGTTCTATCCTGCGTGGGAACTTAAGGTTCTCACACCGGAATCCGTGGTGAAGGACAGAAGAATACGGGATACAGCTCCGATGATGGAACTGGAGTTTGGAGAGACAGAAGTAAAATTTACTATATCTCAACATATATATACTTGGTATTGTACAGAGTCGGCGGATACGGCCGAATATAAGAATGAATTTAAACGATTTTTATACAATGCACTTCAGGAGGAAACCGGCATATCGCTGCCATGGGGGAATCTGACGGGCATTCGCCCGACTAAGATTGCCATGACTATGTTGGAAAAGGGTGAGAGCGAACAGGATGTGGCGGCATTCCTCCGGGAAAAGCACTTTGTCAGCGAGGAAAAGATTGCCTTGGCAATTGACATTGCGAAGCGGGAACGTGGGATTTTAAGCAGACTCCACTATGAGAACGGCTATAGCCTCTATATAGGCATTCCTTTTTGCCCGACTACCTGTTTGTACTGTTCATTTACTTCTTATCCGATCAGTGTGTGGAGAGAGCGGGTGGCGGATTATCTGACGGCGCTCGAGCAGGAGATGGAGGCGGTAGCGCAGATACAGCAGGGAAAGATTCTGGACACCGTTTACGTGGGTGGTGGTACACCCACAGCGCTGTCCGCGGATGAATTGGACAGACTGATTACAAAATTAAAAAGCATTTTTGATTTTAGCACCGTACAGGAATTTACGGTGGAGGCAGGGCGCGCGGACAGCATCACAGAAGATAAATTAAGAGTGCTCCGTCGACATGGCGTTACAAGGATATCCGTGAATCCGCAGACTATGAAACAGGAGACACTGAAGTTGATCGGCAGGCAGCATACGGTAGAGCAGGTGATAGAAGCTTTCCGGCTGGCGCGTAAGGTCGGATTCGATAATATCAACATGGATATCATACTGGGGCTTCCGGGAGAGACCAAAGAAGACGTGGAGGGGACGATAGAAGCGATCCTTGCTTTGGCACCGGATTCTCTGACTGTGCATTCCCTTGCGGTGAAGCGGGCTTCCGGTCTGCATAAGTGGATCGAGGAAAACGGTGTTACCGCCTACAACAACACGGAGGAGACCATGCGGATTGCGGCAGCAGGCGCACGGGCCATGGGCATGGAGCCTTATTATCTGTACCGGCAGAAAAATATGTCGGGCAATTTTGAGAATGTGGGGTATTCCGTGAAGGATAAGTATGGGATCTATAATATTTTAATTATGGAGGAGATGCAGACTATTGTTGCGTTGGGAGCGGGTTCTATCACGAAAAGGGTGTATCCCGACGGACGGATTGAACGCTGTGAGAATGTGAAGGAAGTGGCGCAGTATATCGAGAGAATCGATGAGATGATTGAGCGTAAGAAAAGGCTGTTAGACTATCTCTGACCGGATTTTTTAAGAACTAAAATACAGTAGAGAAAACAGAACTTTGCAGGAGTGCTGGGCGATGGATATTGAATCTTATGGAAACGGTGTCGAACTGTTAGTATCAATTCCGCAATGCGAAACATGTGAAAACTATATAAAGGGGGATCTGTTGCATTGCAGGTGTTATGATTGGGAGCTGAAACTTAGGGTGACCGAGGATGAAACAGAGCCCGAAGATCAAATTCCGCAATGCGAAACATGTGAAAATTATATAACAGGTGATCTGTCACATTGTAAGTGTTATGACTGGGAGCTAAGACTTAGCGAAACTGAGGACAAAATAGAAACCGAAGATAAAAAGATAGTTAAGAATAGAAATGTGGTGACCGCATATTTTTTAGATAGCCGTATGTGGATGTGGCATTATGCCATTGTGGCAGTGTTGATAGGGTGCGTTGCGTACTGGTTCTATTGCCAGCCAAGATTCCATGATCTGACAGTGGAGCTGGGAACTGAGACTATCAGTGTCGAGTCCTTTATGACAGAGTTTGCGGATGCCCGAAATGCCGGTATTGTCACAGATCTTTCTACGGTAGATATCAGCGTGACGGGAAGTATTCCCCTGACGCTGAGAAGCGGCCGCAAGGATGAGATGGTCACGCTGACCATAGAAGACACGACACCTCCGGAGGCGGAGTTTATTTCATGGATGCAGAAGCCGCCTGATTATACACCGGATCCATATGATTTTGTAGTATCTTATTATGACCTTTCGGATGTCAAGGTCTATTTTGCTGAGAATGTGGCTGTTTCGCCGGATTATGAAGACCAGAGTTTTACTGTGGTAGTGGAAGATGCATCTGGAAATGCCGTTTCGCAGGTATGCACCCTCTCCATCGTATGGATGAAAAGTGAATATACGATGGAACTGGGAGAGTCACTGAGTAAGGAGGATTTGCTCTATGATTCGGATCGGGACGGCTACAGGATTGACCAGAGCGATATTGATGTCATCAATGAATCCGGGGTAGGCGAGTATATGGTTGCCAGTCTAGTGGATGAAAATGTCTGTAAAGTTCGCGTGGCAGATACCACGCCGCCGGAACTGTCTGTAACAGATATTTCTGTTTTTAAAGGAAAGAAGGTCACTGTAGACGACTTTGTAGAGACCTGTTCTGATATCTCAGGGGACGTAGAGGTGAGTCTCGTGACGGAGCCGGATGTGGACACTCCGGGCGTGCAGACAATGACGATTAAAGCCACGGATATCAACGGAAATACCGCCACGGCTACGGCCACATTAGCAGTAGTACGGGATAAAAAACCTCCGGTCATCAAAGGACTCACCACCTTAAGCGTCGCCAAGCACTCTGTCCCGGACTATCTTGCCGGTGTCAGTGCAATAGATGTTGCGGATGGAGCCTGCGAAGTGACATATGATGCCGGCAGAGTGGATCTTACTGTTGCGGGAACATATTTTGTCACCTATACGTCGAAGGACAAGGATGGGAACATAGCTACATCGAAGAGGACAGTAGTAGTGGGCCATGATCAGGAGGATACTGACGCGCTGGCAGCCTCCATCGCGGCAGGACTTAGCAGTGATCCGGAGGCGATCAGGGACTATGTTCGTAATACTATTAGGTACAGTCATAATTCCGGCGGAGATGATCCGGTATGGTACGGGTTTACCAACAAGTCGGGAGACTGTTTGGTTCATGCTCTCTGTCTGCAGAGCCTTTTGTCGAAAAAGGGTTATGAGACACGGCTGATCTGGGTGACCAATAGGTCGCATTACTGGCTGATCATTCATTTGAACGGGGTATGGCGGCACATCGACGCGACACCGGGCAACTGGCATACGAGGTATAGCCTGATGACGGACGAGCAGAGATATTCCATATTACAGGGAAGGGACTGGGATCGTTCTGCATGGCCAGCGTGTGAATAGGGCAATGGTGATTAATCTGATTCTTTTATTTGTAGGGCTGGCGGTGTATGCAGGATATGGCATATCGGTGCTGTATCTGCTTACCGTAACCTTGTTAAGTTATCTGGCAGGGCGGCTGATTCCAAGACACCGCTGGGTCATGTGGGTCTGTACGGTCCTGCAGGCACTGCTGCTTCTCTTGCTGAGGATGCAGCATCGACTGCAATATCCATTGCTCATCGCTCCAATCGGTATTTCTTATTTTACGCTTCAGATCATGGCGTATCATGTGGATTTATACCGGGGCAAATATGAGCCGGAGAAAAATATACTGCGCTTTGGTCTGTTTGTCACATGGTTGCCTCATATCTTCATTGGACCGATCGAACCTTACCCCCAAATGCGCGCCGCATTGGAGGAAAGGCATATCAGCGGGGAGGATTTTTTGAAAGGCGCGGTCCGTAGTCTGTGGGGATTGTTTAAGAAACTGGTGATCGCTGCCAGACTCGGCGTGGTCGTGTCCGCAATTTCTGCAGATCCGGAGCTGTTTAACGGCGCATACGCCCTTGCGGCAATGCTTCTCTATTCGGTTCAACTATATGCCGATTTTTCCGGAGGGATTGATATTGTCCTCGGAGTATCCCGAATGCTGGGTATACGAATGAGTGAAAATTTCGATGCACCTTATTTTTCACAGTCTATCCCGGAATTTTGGCGTCGATGGCATATGACGCTGGGCAACTGGCTTCGGGAGTATGTGTATATTCCACTGGGCGGCAGCCGCAAGGGGAAAACACGGAAATTCCTGAATACCATGGTGACATTTCTGATTTCCGGTATCTGGCATGGCGGTGGGTATATTTTATGGGGCTTGCTACATGGCATATTAGTCTTTATCGGAGACAAATTCAAGACAAAGAGCAGAGCATTGAACAGTACTGTCACGTTCCTGCTGGTCAGCTTTTTGTGGTCATTTTTTATCTGGCCGGATACGGCTGCCGTATTACGGATGACAGGCTCTGTGTTTACTGTCTTTAATTACAATATTTTCTTCGCGGGAATCAGCGGGATGGGGCTTACTGTGGGAGATTGGATTGTCTTAGGCGTGGCTTGTCTGCAGCTCTGGCTGTATGACTGGAAAAGCAGGAGCATGAAAGCAAGGTTCTGTGCATTTTCCCCGGCGGCAAAGGTCAGCGTAATCTGTCTGCTGGCGCTTATAGTTCTTACTTTTGGCATGTATGGTATTGGTTTTTCGGCGTCAGAGTTTATATACAGCCGGTTTTAATATGGAGGCAGATATGAATAAAAAGGGAAAGACCATTCTGTCCGTAGGAGTTGTTCTGGTCATTTTTTGTATAGTGTTCGTGTTGATATCCATGCTTCTTCAGCCGAAATATATGACGGATCTTGAGGAAGGAAGTTTTATTTCCCAATACTACCGGGAAGCGGGGGACCATGATGTCATATTTCTTGGAGACTGTGAGGTATATGCGAACTATTCACCGATGGAGTTGTACCGGGATTACGGAATAACGGCATATGTCAGAGGAACGCCCCAGCAGCTTGTCTGGATGAGCTATTACATAGCAGAAGAAACCTTCCGGTATGAGACACCGCGCGTAATTGTGTTTAATGTGAACGCCATGCGTTATTCTGAGCCGGTCAGTGAGGCATATAATCGCCTGACAATCGATCAGATGCGCTGGTCCGGTAGCAAGGTGGGGATTATTCGGACCTCGATCACGGAGGAGGAACAGTTCCTTTCCTATGTTTTTCCGATTCTTCGCTATCATTCCCGCTTTGATAAGCTGACGCAGGAGGATTTTTCCTATCTCTTTCAGGTTAAGGACAACACTTTTAACGGATTCCAACTTCACACGGAGATTGTTCCGGCAGGATCGCTTCCGGTGGAAAAGGTTCTGGCTGATTATCAGTTTAGAGATATCTGTTACGAATATTTAGATAGGATCCGTCTGCTGTGCGGGGAAAACGGGACAGAGCTGATTCTTGTCAAAGCGCCAAGTCTCTATCCCTACTGGTACGAGGAATACGATGAACAGATCAGGGAATATGCCGCTGAATACGGGCTTTCGTTTTATAACTTCGGGGAACTGTCTGAGGAGATCGGACTGGATTTTTCGGAGGATACATATGATGGCGGTTACCACCTGAATCTGTCTGGGGCGGTCAAGTTGTCCAAGTATTTCGGGAATGTTCTGACAAAAGAACACGGGGTGGCGGATCACCGGCAGGAACCGGAAATCGCTTCTGCCTATGATAAAAAACTACAAGTATACGACGGAATAATTGAAGAAAGTATGAGGAAACAAAATGATAAAGAAGATAAGTAAAGCACTTTTTTTGTGTGGGGTGGTTGTAGTATTAACGGCCTGTGGTCAGGAAGCAGCTCCGGCCGGAGATCTTGCACAGACTATCAAGATTGGCACCGGCAGATCGGGGAATGACGGGAAAGTCGATGACAAGGAAGACAGGGAGACAGAAGCGCCGGATCAGGAAAATACCAAAGAAGGGGAAGGTGTCTTCTGCTTTGTATACGAAGGTGCAACACTGATTCCGGGGGAGCTTGTGGATCATTCTGTGCTGCCGGAGTGTTCTGATGTCGCAGAGGTTCCAAGCTGTGCCTTTGACGGAAATGACAACATATATAATTTTGACGTGTTTGAACTGACAGCATACTTGGATGGGGATGAGGAACGCATTTATTCCGTTTATTTTATGGACCCGAACCTGCCCACGACGGAGGGGTTGTGCCTTGGGGATACTGTGGATGATATGAGATCCCTCTACGGAGAGGGCTATGAAGAAGAAGGAACTGCCTTCACTTATACAAGAGGGAAGACTTTGCTGATCATTATCGCCAAGAATGATATCGTGGTCAGCATTGAATATCGCCTGGATAGATAGCACGGATTCTGGTATTGGGAGCGGGAAGAAGCAATAGCGGCAAAAACAGAAGAAAGTGCCCCTTCCATAGATGATGCAATAGAGGACAAAACCTCGTTGCGATACGCTCTTTTCACTTGCACCTTGCAAACTTGTTTACTATAATTAGACATATAATAGTCGTGCCTGCGAAGGTACTGAACAGTTACGAATAATCAGAAAGGGCAAAGTCTTATGGAGAAGATACATAAAAGAACACCTGGCAGAGCAACAAGGTTTCTTGTGTCAGTGCTTGTAGTGGCACTTCTGGTATCAATTGGCAGTCCCGGAGTTGTACACGGCGCGGAAAAGCGCACAGTCCGTGTTGGCTTTTTTCCTATGGATGGTTACAATGAGACCAAAGCGGACGGCAGCCGTACAGGTATGGATGTTGAGTATCTGGATGCGCTGTGCGATTATATAGACTGGAATATTGAGTATGTGGAGTGCGAAAGCTGGGACGATGCCCTGACTATGCTTCTGGAAAAGGAGATAGATCTGGTGGGTTCTGCGCAGTATTCCGCGGAACGGGACAAGCTGTATCAGTATGCGGACTTAGCCAGCGGATATACCTTTGGTGTGATTGCCGTAAATGGCGGCAGCACATTTGCATATGAAGACTTTGCTGCGATGCGCGATGCCACCTTTGGTGTTGTGGGCAGTTACATACGAAAAGACGAATTTTATGAATATATGGCAGATCACGGGATTCCGGATCCCAAGGTAAAGGTATACGAAAATGAGGCAGCTCTGCATGCAGCATTGAATGCCGGGGAAATTGATGCCCTCGTACATTCCTTGACAGAGGTTCGTGAAGGACAACGTGTGGTCGGCAGGTTTGCGCCCATGCCTTTTTATTATATTACCTATCAGGACAACTATGATTTGGTGAGGGAACTCAATCAGGGAATCGCAGATCTGAAGATGAACCGGCCGGGGCTGGAAAATGAACTGATGGTAAAGTATTATGACAGCAGACTGGATCAGACGATTCTGCTGACAAGTAGTGAGAAGAAGTATATTGCGGAACAAAAGACATTGACCGTAGGATATTTAGATGGTTACTATCCGTTCTCCTATGAAAATGAGGGAGTCTATATGGGGCTTTCCAAACAAATGTTGGAGGAGGTGTCTGTGAGCACAGGGATCCTCTTTAACTATGTGAAACTGGAAAGCATGGAGGAGGCTAGGAATGCCTTAAAAGTCGGTAGTATCGATATCTTAAGCTACTGTGGGGAGACGGTTCAGCGCATGCAGTCAGACGGATTTGCAGCCACAAAAGAGTATGCACAGGCACCTCAAGTCATTATTATGAGCAGGGATGACAACTCAGATTCGATAAATGTCCTTGCTGTGGAAGAAAGCAACGCTTCTGGGGCGGCAGTGCAGGATTTCATCGATGAGAATACGCATCTTTTGCTCTATTCCTCACAGCTTGAGAGCCTGAATGCGGTGATGTCCGGCGAGGCGGACGCGGCCATATGCGACGGGTATCTGGCGGAGTATCTGCTCGGTTCGCAGCTTCGTTTCAACAAGATGGAGATCCACAGTGTGCTGAGTGAGACCCACAGCATCTGTATGCTTGTGGCAGATAACGAGGATTCGCCTCTTCTCGACATTTTAAATAAGGAGCTGCTCGAGGTCAGCGACAAGATGGTTAATGACTATATGCTCCAAGACAATTTCTATTCCAAGATGAGTATGGCGAATTTTATCAGTGATCACAGTATTCCGATTATTCTTGTTCTGTCGTGCTGTGCTGTGGCAATCATTCTGGTTCTGTTCTTGCTACTGCGGAACAGTATGCGGGTTCAGAAGCTGATGAACAAGGATACGGTATTTAATATTTGGAATCAAAATTATTTGAGGTATCGGGCGGCACAGAAACTGGCAGCGGACAGAAACAGCAATTACGCCGTTGCCTACACGGATATCGGTCAATTTAAGAGTTACAACGCGTTGTATGGTTGGAGTGCGGGTCAGCGTATACTGGAATTAGTCATCGAGGTGTTCCGTGAGGAAATAGATAACAAAAACGAACTCTACGGCAGAAACTACGGAAGTCATTTTGTGCTTTTTATGAAGTATGATAACATGGAAACTCTGCGAAGCCGTCTGATAAACATAGCAGATAAAATATCTTCACGAATCTATGAGAAAGCGGATGCCCATATGTCACTTGCTATAGGTGTAGGTTGTCTGGAGAACGGGGACAACGATTTACAGCGTGCTTTGGCTGAGGGTATACAGCTGGTAGATTCTTTAAAGAGCAGCTACGGCAATGTGGTGCAGATTTATGATGACAAGCTGCGGGAGCAGCTGAGAGAGACGCATGAGCGGGAAAAGCTTTTGGAATCTGTCGATACCAATAAGGACTTTGTGGCTTATTATCAGGCAAAGGTGGATATTCGCGATGAAAAGATCGTGGGCGCTGAGGCGTTGGTACGCTTCAAGGACCCTACAGCGGACGGAGCCATTCGCACGCCGTGGTTCTTTGTACCCTATTATGAGCGCACCGGCAGGATTAAGGAGATAGATTTCTTTGTTATGGAAAGTGTGTGTAGAATGTTGCGTCGGCGGATTGATGCGGGCAGGAATGTAGTGCCAGTGTCCTGCAATTTTTCCAGAATGCATTTTACGGATGATGATTTTCCTGAAAAGTTTGAGTCCGTTATTGACAAATATCAGATTCCCAAAGAACTAATCGAGGTGGAGATTACAGAGACACTGGTAGTAGAGGATGAGCAGCAGCAGAAGGTCAAGAAGATCGTGGACATCCTGCGGGCAAAGGGCGTGCATCTTTCCATAGACGATTTCGGGTCAGGGTATTCTTCTCTGGGAGTGTTTGAACAGATACCGGCTTCCGTTATTAAGCTGGATCGTTCGTTCCTGCTCAATAACGAAAATCGTACCAGACAGGTGCAGATTATGAGGAATATCGTAAATCTTGCCAAAGATCTGAACGCCCAAGTGGTCTGTGAGGGCGTGGAGACAGAGAACGATACGGAGCTTATGATGGAGATCGGCGCTTATGTGGCACAGGGTTACCGCTACTGTAAGCCGATACCGGAGGATGTGTTTGAGAAAATGTTGGAGGACAATGCTGCCTCATTCTAAGCTTATGCGGAGTCGTGCCGTAGGTTTCTTTGAACATTCGCATGAACTGCTTGTAATTTGTTATTCCGTTTTTTTCCAGCAAGAAGGTAATACTCTCATCTGTCTGTATCAATTCCTGATAAAATCGCATAAGGCGCACCTGTGACACGTAAGTGAAGAAAGTCTGACCGGTATATTTTTTAAAAAGGCGGCAGAAATATTCGGGAGTGACACTAAGCTGCGCCGCGATCTGGTTAAGGGATATTTGTTCCCGATAGTGTCTGCGGACATATTGCATGCTCTGTTCAATACGCAGGAAATCCCGTTCCGTGCGTTTTCTGTTTTGTACGCTTAAGAGAGAGGAGCCCTTCGTGTACAGAAGATAAAGAAAATAGTAGAGCCGTGTAAAGAACAGTAGATGCCAGCCCATTTCCCTGTTCCGATCCAGATCGATAAACTCCCGGAAGATTTCGCATAACCGGAGATTCAGTGAGTCGGGAGAGGAATCATGCGGAAGATATTCAGAAAAGTGAAGCAGCTTCCAGTCTGTGCTGATGCGCTCCAGATGGATGGAAGGAATCTGAAGCAGATAATAATGACAGTCTCCGAGTGCGTGAGTGTAGTGAATATCCTGAGGATTGACAATCAGAATATCGGATGTGAGAAGCTCATAGGATGTCTCGTTAATATAGGCGGTCATTTTGCCCTTGGCTATATAAAGTATTTCGAGGTGCTGATGCCAGTGTGCCGGGACGAGAATGTCGGAATCTTCTACGGAAGTAAAATATACCTGAGTCAGTTCATCATCGTGGATTGTTTCGTGTTCGCAGTGCATGGGTGCCTCCCGGGAAAAATCTATTATGGTCAATATAATCATAAAATTTATGCTTAATTATATCTAAAACCGCACATAATATCAAGATTGACCTATATTTTAAGCAATATTTATTATAGATTAACAGAGTGCTTATACTTATAATGTATTATAGATCAGAAGAACGGACATTGGGCGTATAGTAACGGACAAGCTATTGCGCGGAGTAAATTGTAACGAATAATCAGGCAGAATCTGCCGGAAAAGAGGGATAAGATGGAGAGATGGGCAAGGGCGAAGTATCAGCCGAATCTGCCTCTTAAAGAGGGGCAACACGTAACTGCATCAAAGGAGCATATCACGCTGTCAAAAGAAGCAGCAAAAGAAGGGATGGTATTGTTAAAAAACGATAATAATCTTCTACCGCTTCGTGCCGGGAGCAGAGTGGCTCTTTTTGGTAAAGGAAGTTTTGATTATGTAAAGGGCGGCGGCGGAAGCGGTGATGTGACCGTCTCTTATGTGCGCAATCTGTATGACGGATTGAAGCTTCAGGAGGATACGGTGACATTATATGAGCCGCTGTCTGATTTTTATCGCAATGACGTGGAAGAACAGTATGCGAAGGGTGCGGCACCCGGTATGACAGTAGAGCCGTCTCTTCCGGACGATCTGGTGGAGGGTGCGAAGGCATTTGCAGATACGGCTATTATCGCCATCAGCCGTTTTTCGGGAGAGGGCTGGGATCGTTCCAGTGTGGAGTATGACGGAGAGTATAATCCCTGGGAAACGGAAACCAGTATGCCCAAGATTGCAGGAGAAATTTTCGAGGATGGGGATTTTTACCTGACTAAAAAAGAAAAAGAAATGATTCAGAAGGTAAAGGAAAACTTTGCGAAGGTGGCGGTGGTATTAAATATAGGTGGTGTCATAGATACTACATGGTTCAAAGAGGATGATGCTTTTTTCTCTGTACTTGTGGCATGGCAGGCCGGTATGGAAGGCGGACTTGCGGCGGCAGAACTCCTCTGTGGTAAAGCATCTCCTTCCGGCAAGCTTCCGGATACTTTTGCGGGACGTTTAGAAGACTATCCATCTACGGAAAACTTCCATGAATCTCCGCATTATGTAGATTATACGGAAGATATTTATGTTGGGTATCGTTATTTTGAAACGATTCCGGGAGCGGACAGCAAGGTATGTTATCCTTTTGGATTCGGTCTGTCATATACACAGTTTGAGATAGTTCCCCACAAGGCTCTGATGGAGGACGGTGTGATTAGGATCACCGTGCAGGTGACGAATGTCGGTAAAACAGAGGGTAAGGAAGTGGTACAGGCATATTACAGTGCACCGCAGGGAATATTGCAGAAGCCATACAGAGAACTGGCCGCATTTGCAAAGACAAGAAGCCTTATGCCCGGAGAGAGTCAGACGGTAGTACTGGAATTTGCCAGAAATGAAATGGCATCCTATGATGATTTAGGCAAAATCGCAGAATCGGCATATGTGCTGGAAAAGGGAACCTATGAATTCTATGTGGGCAATTCGGTAAGAGATACCTGCAAACTGGACTTTTCTTTGACTCTTACGGATAATGAAGTAGTGGAACAGTTAAGCAGGAAGGCGGCACCGACCAGTCTGAAGAAGCGTATGCTTGCGGACGGCAGTTATGAGGAACTTCCCTTATCACAGGCGAACGATCCTAACGAGTGCGTGCTTGTAAAGATGGAAAGCGGCACGGAAGAAGCGTTGACTCCGTCAGTCAGAAGCCGGGAAAGCTATCTCCTTATGAAGCCTTATGCAGAAGGGGCAAGGCCTCTTATAGAAGTAGCAGAGGGCAAAATGACGATGGAGGAATTTGTCGCACAGTTAAGTGATGAAGACCTCATTCATATGCTGGGCGGACAGCCGAACACATCGGTAGCCAATACTTTCGGTTACGGCAATCTTCCGGAATATGGCGTACCCAACATTATGACTGCGGACGGACCGGCGGGTCTCAGAATCTGTCTGAATACTACCGCATGGCCCTGCGCCACACTGCTTGCCTCCACATGGAACACGGAATTGATAGAGCAGGTGGGCAAAGCCGGAGCGGAAGAAGTAAAGGAAAATAATATTGCCGTGTGGCTGACCCCTGCGGTAAATATTCATAGAAATCCGTACTGCGGGCGCAATTTTGAGTACTATTCCGAAGATCCTTATC
The DNA here is from genome assembly GCA_014804655.1 of Lachnospiraceae bacterium. Taxonomy (GTDB): domain Bacteria; phylum Bacillota; class Clostridia; order Lachnospirales; family Lachnospiraceae; genus UBA3282. The sequence goes on from JAAUZK010000014.1 coordinate 113,724, forward strand.
TGACGGGTAAGATGGGAAGCGCTATGGTGAAAGGAATCCAATCACAGCATATTGGGGCAGCAGTGAAGCATTTTGCATGTAATAATAAGGAAACCAACAGAAAACACAGTGATTCCAGAGTTTCGGAACGTGCGCTCAGGGAAATTTATCTGAAAGGCTTTAGGATGATCGTGAAAGAGGCTGATCCGTGGGTGATCATGTCCGCATACAATATGATAAACGGACACCGGTCTTCCGAAAATCATGAGCTTCTGGAAGATATCCTGCGCGGTGAATGGGGCTATAAAGGTATGGTTACCTCAGACTGGTGGACGAGAGGCGAGCATTATAAGGAGATTAAAGCCGGCAATGATGTGAAGATGGCGTGCGGCTTCCCGGAACGTGTGAAGGAAGCGATGGAGAAGGGCGCGATTGGCAGAGATGATCTGGTAAGATGTGCGAAGAGAGTGCTGGGATTGATTTTGAAGATTGACTAGAAGAAGAGCTATAAGATCGATTTTGTATGTCGATGGAATTAGGCCGGGACGCTTATGATAGGATAGGGCGTTCCGGCTTTTGCATTGTAAGTTGCCCTTGGATATAACTGCGGAAATAACTATAATCTTGACAAGTAATATCCCATCTTTGACAGTTGAAAAGGAGTGAAGACCTCACAAGTAGCATAAATACGCAGTTTGTGAGGTCTTTTTCATTTGTAAGTTTGTGGCTATTTTTATTTCTTTTTAGTCTGGTTTAAAATTTTTCTCATGTTTTTCTGGGATATGATCTGGTAATCGGTTCTAAAACCAAACGCATCATGCAGAGCATCAGTCAGGTCAGTCCTTGTGTATGTTGGAATGTAACCTTCTCCGGGTACTATCATCATATCCATAGACCTTAAAGTATTTATGATCTCTTCACATGTGTATTTATCGTGCAGTTTCTTTTCGAGGATCCTGTAAATGATAAGTGCAGTAAAGCAGGTGGTGAAATGAGCAGTTATCCTGTCCTTTCTGGACAGATAGACCGGTCTCGCCTTAAATTCTGTCTTCATAATGCGGAAGCATTCTTCTATTTCCCAACGCTTTGTGTTGATTGCTATGATATCGGGAACAGCATACGCAAGATTGGTGCAGACAGCATACAGACCGTCATATCTGGCTTCTTCATCGATCTGGTTCTGATCGAGGCAGGTAATTGTTCTGTCAGCGATTTCGCCGTCACAAGTGCAGTGTCCCTGCTCAACAAAACGCTTAGGGTCAGTTCCTTTCTTTCTGTTAAGGGAAGAGGGAGATTCCACGTACTTTTTGGCCCTTTCTATCTGTCTTTCCCGGACCAGGCGCTGGTAATTACGGTATTTGACAGAGTAAGTAACAATGAGGTGCTGTTCAAGACCGTCTTCATTGATCCATCTGTCTTTATAAAAGACTTTATCGTAATCGGCTTGTTCATCAAGACCGTTCAGCTTATAAGTTTTATTATCGCCGGGAAGATACCAGCCTTCATCATCTAAACAGAAATCCTGAAGGAAGCCTTTGAGTTTTTTAATGGATTGTGTTGTCACAAACCCTCTTCCCTGTATGCTGTTGAACTTCCGGTTGGCAGTGGAAGAAAGACCGGCATCTGTACATACGATAAAGTCTGAAGTATCAAAATCCTTAATGATTTTCTTCTCAAGAGGTGTCATAGAGGGCTGCTCATTTTCATTACCGTTAAAAAGGGAGAAGGAAAGGGGGATCCCGTCTGCATCCATGAATAATCCCATTTGTATGATGGGATTGGGACGGTGCTCTTTTGAGACACCATATCTTCTGAAATCGTCTTCTTCCTCGATTTCAAAGTAATAGTTGGTGCAATCGTAGTAGAGGACTTCTTTTTTACGGTCTATGACGGACTGGGAGTTCTTATATAATTCTGACTGGAAAAAATCATTCTCTTTTGAAATAACTTCCAATGCCCTGTATATTTGATGCAGATCACACTTTGGCTGTTCAAGGAACTTCTGGGAATCGTTAAAAGATGACCGCTTTGACCCGGGAAATATGATTCTTGAGTAAATAAGCATGGACAGGATGTTATTTAAATCATACTCAAATTTATATTTATCTGAAATGATAGAACAAATCTTATCAAGCCTCAAGGAATGAAAAATATCCTGTAAGAAAAGATAACCGGCATTGCAGGAACGACGGACATTTTTATCAATAAGCATAGATGCAGAGTATTTAAGCAGGATTCCCTGTTTGGATTCTTTTTCTGCAAGGGTAAGTTTTTTGGTATACTCTTTTGCCCATTCAACAGGGTCGGCATCTCCACAGCGGGCCTTGATCTCTTCAATACTTCCAAGCCTTTCAACTGTCTTTGTGGTTGTTTTGTTACCAATGCGGACCGATTTCTGAACGTAATAGGTAGGCGATTGTTTAGTACCTGCACAAGTAAGCTTCATATATAAATCCTCCATGCCTTATTATAATACAAATACACACAAATAGCCACATAAAAATACAAAAAAGTTGACAAAAAAATACAGGCTTTTCAAGGCCTGCGAGGATTTCTTATTGATTCAACTGTCAAACTACCGAGGCGTTTCGTCAGATGGTGAATCCTTTTTTTGTGACACAGAATTGGGAATTTGTGAAAATGAATCGAAAAACCTTGTAATTTTTGATAAATTATTTATAATGGAATATGGATTCTATTAATGTGGGAGGAGTATGATTATGAGTACCCTAGCAAATACCAATGTTTTTGACTATGTCAATGTGCTGGACAAGGCGATGGATGCATCATGGCTTCGTAACGATGCCATATCGAACAATATTTCCAATGCCGATACACCGGGTTACAAGAGACAGGATGTAAACTTTGAGACACAGCTTGCCAAGGCGCTTCGCAGCTCCAGATACAAGAGTATGGATGCCAAGGTAGCGGATGTGAAGCTGAACCGCTTGAAACCTATTACATACACGGACTATTCAGGTTTCTCGTACCGTATTGACGGCAATAACGTGGACCCCGATACGGAGGGCGTATATCTTGCCAAGAACCAGGTAGTATATCAGGGACTGGAGTTGGCAGTGAATCAGGAATTTAAGAATCTTCAGGCAGTTATGAAATAGAAGGAGAATTGACTATGGGAATGTTTACGGCTTTTGATATTAATGCCTCCGGTATGACAGCGGAACGTTTTCGTATGGATACGATATCCCAGAATATAGCGAATGCGAATACGACTCGTACCGAGGATGGCAGCCCTTACCGCAGGAAGGTGGTTGTTTTTGAGGAGAAGAATTCTCAGACACCCTTCAGACAGGTGTTAAACCGGGCGACGGACCGTTATTCGGGAACTGGAGTTAAGGTGACGGGTGTCTACGAAGATAAATGGACGGAAGGCAATATTGTCTATGATCCGTCTCATCCGGACGCCGATGAGAACGGTTATGTTCATTATCCGAATGTGAGCACGATCACGGAGATGACGAACTTAATCGATGCAAGCCGCGCTTATCAGGCGAATGCGACAGCATTTGAAGCCAGTAAGAATATCGCGACTACAGGATTAAATATGCTGAACGGCTAGTGAAGAGAATATAATATAAGGGTTTGTGTACGGAGGGAAGGAAATGGCATTGGATATTACAGAACTTTATAATGTGTCTTCGGGAGCGATTAAAGATGTTGCCAAGACGGCTGCAACCAATAAGCCTGAATCATATGCGGATCAGGGTTTTGACAATCTGTTACATACCGCCATCGACAATCTGGTTACGACGAACAATTATCTGTCGGATGCGGAGAACGAGAAGATCAAATGGGCGCTTGGTGAGACCGAGAACACGCACGACTTAAGTATTGCCTTGCAGAAGGCATCTACAGCTTTGCAGTATACGGTTGCAATCAGGGATAAACTTTTGGATGCTTACAAAGAACTTATCAATATGCAGATCTAGCGGCTGTGGGGAGCAGACGGACGGATCGGTGCGCACTTTGCGTAGGTAAGGGTATAAGGGAAGACTGAAGGAGAATGAGTTGCTGTGGATAAATTGTTAGAGAAGTTAAAAGAATTGGGAAGCCGGCTGCTGGAATGGTGGAATCGGTTTACGGCGAAACAAAAGACGCTGATCGTAAGCGGGGTTGCTTTGATAATCATAGCGATCGTGTTTGTCGTGTCCATGCTGACACAGCCCAAGTATGTATTGTTACGGGAGTGTGAGACCACGAAGGAAGCGGCGGAAGTGCGGGATCTGCTGGAAGGTGAGGGTATGACCTACACGGTTTCGGATGACGGTCTTATGATCAGGATCCTTAAGGATCAGCTGTCCGATGCGAATCTGCTTCTGGGCGCGAATAATATCAAGGCGGCAAGTTACGGAATCGAGAATGTGACGGATGGAAGCTTTTCCACTACGGAATCCGATAAACAGAAGAAATATGTAGTGTACTTACAGGAATATCTGGCAAAGGACATGATCTCCAAGTTTACGGCGGTTAAGAGCGCGGTCGTAAAACTCAATATTCCGGAGAACGGCGGGACACTGCTTGATTCGGAGGCGGAATCTTCCGCATGGGTGCAGTTGGAACTGAAAGATGAGTTTAATACGGACAATGCGGCGTATCTGGCCCGCGCGATCGCAACGGCGATCGGCAATGACACGACGAATAACATCGTGATCACGGACAGCGAGGGCAATATGCTGTTCAGCGGTGACGATAATTATACGGTATCCGGTGCCGCTAACGCGCAGCTTTCTGTGAAATCAGAGGCGGAGAAGCGGGTGATCGGCGAGGTGCGCAAGGTACTGCTCGGCACGAAGGAATTTGACAATGTAGAGGTGGCGACCAATCTGGTGCTTGATTTCTCTACCACCACGAGGACGAATCATAATTATTCCGCACCGGACGGACGGACGGAAGGAATGACTGCACACGAGGATATTTTCAGTGCGGAAAATACAAGTAATGTGGGCGGAATTCCCGGAACGGATTCCAATGACGACGATACTACATATGTGCTGGATGATAACGGTAATTCTTCTTCCACACAGTCTGAGGAGTCGAGAGATTATCTTCCGAATGAGGAGATCGTTACGACGGAGACGCCTGCGGGACTGATTGACTATAGTCAGTCTTCCCTGGCGGCCTCTTTAATCAAATACAATATTATCAGAGAAGAGGATGTGCGGACTCAGGGCGAGCTGGACGGTGTTACATGGGAAGAATACAAGCTGGCTCATGCGGAACGTACTAAAATAGATGTAGAAGAGGAGTTCTATGCGGCGGTTGCCAATGCTACCGGTATTTCAACAGACAGCATTTCACTGGTGGCTTATAGTGAGAACCTGTTCTTTGATGCAGAAGGTTCTAATATTACGGCAACGGATATCCTGCAGATTATTCTGATTGTTGTGATTCTGGCGCTGCTTGCGTTCGTAGTGCTCAGAAGCATGCGTGGAGAGAAACACGAGAACGAAGAGGAAGAATTGGCAGTCGAGACACTTTTGCAGTCTACACCCGAAACACAGTTAGCGGATATTTCGCTTGAGAATGAGTCGGAGGAGAGAAGGCTGATCAATAAATTCGTGGAAGAGAATCCGGAGGCGGTGGCGAATCTGCTGCGCAACTGGCTGAACGAAGACTGGGGGTAGGATAAATGGCAAAGGCGGCTGAGGAAAAGCTGACAGGCGGAGTCCAGAAAGCGGCGGTTTTATTGATCGCTCTGGGGCCGGAGAAATCAGCATCGATCTTTAAACATTTAAAGGAAGAGGAAGTAGAAGAGCTGACGCTGGAGATCGCTAATACCAGAAATATCACACCACAGATGAAGGATGATGTGATCAGCGAGTTTTATCAGATATGTCTGGCACAGCAGTATATCGCGGAGGGCGGTATCAACTATGCGAAGGAAGTTTTGGAGAAGTCCTTCGGTTCCGAGAGGGCTATGGATGTGATCGGCAAGCTGACTGCGTCCTTGCAGGTTAAGCCTTTCGAGTTTGTGAGAAAAACAGATGCAACGCAGTTGCTTAACTTTATTCAGGATGAGCATCCTCAGACAATTGCCTTGATCTTGTCGTATCTGTCGGCATCACAGTCTGCGCTCATCTTATCGGCACTCCCGCCGGACAGACAGGCGGATGTGGCAAAGCGTATTGCCGTCATGGACAGAACCAGTCCGGACGTGATCAAGGAAGTGGAGAAAGTGTTGGAATCGAAAGTGGCATCTCTGGTCAATCAGGATTACACGGTTATCGGCGGCGTGGATGCTGTCGTAGAGATTTTGAATACGGTAGACCGTGGTACAGAGAAACATATCATGGAGACATTGGAAATCGAAGAGCCGGAACTGGCGGACGAGATCAGAAAGAAGATGTTCGTATTCGAGGATATTCTGCTTCTGGACGACAGAGCAATCCAGCGTGTGCTGCGTGATGTGGATAATGGTGATCTGGCGATCGCCTTGAAGGGATCTAATGAAGAGGTACAGACTGCGATCTTTAATAACATGTCCAAGCGTCTCAGCGCTATGATCAAGGAGGACATGGAGTTTATGGGACCTGTACGTATGAAGGATGTAGAGGAAGCACAGCAGAAGATTGTAAATATCATCAGAAAGCTGGAAGACTCCGCAGAAATTGTTATCTCCAGAGGTGGAGGTGACGAGATCATTGTCTAGGAATTTGTATAAATCCAGTTGGGTTGTAGTATCCAACGATGAGAAATGTGTAATTGACAGCAACGCCCGCATGGAGAGCAGAATCGAGGAACTGGAGGCACTCAGGCAGGCAAGATTGAATTCTCCTGTGGGATATGGAGAAGAAGCTGAGGACGGAGAACCGGAATTTGTGAGCGGACTCGGCGGAGAAGAAATCGATGCGCTTCTGGCCGATCATGTGGAAGGTGCGGAAGGCGGTATCATCAAGGCGCAGGTACAGGATAAAGGTCCGGATCTTGAGGAGATCAAGGCGCAGGCGCAGGAAATGCTTGATGATGCGCAGGCGCAGATCGATGAAATGAGAGAGGCGGCTGTGCAGGAGATTGAGATGCAGCGCCGGCAGGCGATAGAGGAAGGCAACAGGCAGGGCTATGACATGGGTCATCAGCAGGCTATGGCCGAAGTGGAGGATTTGAAGCAGGCAGTGCTTGCTGAGAAACGGCAGCTTGAAGAGGAATACGACCGGATGATCGAGAATCTGGAACCGAGATTCATTGATACGATCACGGAAGTGTATAGTCATATTTTCGGTATAGAACTGGCTGAGAACAGAGATATTCTGGTGCATTTGATCGATGCCACCTTAAGACGGGTGGAGAGCAGCAGAACCTTTATCGTACATGTTTCCCAGGAAGATTATCCCTTTGTCAATATGCAGAAGCAGGAACTCACGGAGGGAGCGACTGCCGGTAAGGGCATGGTGGAGATCATCGAGGATATTGCGCTCGGACAGGGAGCATGCCTGATCGAGACAGACGGCGGTATCTTTGACTGTGGAATCGACACGCAGCTACAGGCGCTGACTAATAAATTGCGGGTGTTATCTTTTGAAAAATCCAATGATTAATTTTCATAAATACAGCAGAATAGCGGACGATACGTTTTTTAAGAGAATGGGACGTGTCGAGAATGTGGTCGGGCTGACAATCGAGTCTGCCGGTCCGGAAGCTAAGCTTGGGGATCTGTGCAGGATATTCCCGACGGATGAAGAGTATCAGCCGATCATGGCGGAGGTAGTCGGGTTTAAGGAGCGTAAGACACTGCTCATGCCCTGCGGCAAGACGGATGGCATAGGACTTGGCTGTATCGTGGAGAATACGGGTGAGCCTCTGACGGTGCCGGTCAGTGACGAACTGCTCGGCAAGGTGTTGGATGGTCTCGGCAGACTGGACGGCGAATACATGAACGGAACGCCATACAGTGTGGAAGCACAGCCTCCTGATGCCATGAGCAGGAAGATCATCGATGAAGTGCTGCCTCTGGGCGTCAAAGCAATCGATGGTCTTATGACTGTGGGCAAAGGACAGCGTATCGGCATTTTCGCAGGTTCCGGCGTAGGTAAATCTACTTTGATGGGTATGTTTGCACGCAATACGAAGGCGGACATTAACGTGATTGCACTGATCGGAGAGCGCGGCAGGGAAGTGCGTGAGTTCATAGAGCGCGACTTAGGCGAGGAAGGCATGAGGCGTTCCGTAGTCGTAGTGGCGACATCCGACAAGGCGGCGTTAGAGAGAAATAAGGCGGCTAAGACGGCCACCGCTATCGCGGAGTATTTCAGGGATCAGGGCAGGGATGTACTGCTTATGATGGATTCCCTCACACGTTTTTCCATGGCGCAGAGAGAAATCGGGCTGGCCAGCGGGGAACCGCCCGTATCCAGAGGATATCCGCCCAGCGTTTACTCGGAGATGCCGAAGCTTCTCGAGAGAGCGGGCTGTGCTGAGCGAGGTTCCATTACGGGGCTTTATACAGTGCTGGTAGACGGTGATGATATGAATGAGCCGATTACGGATACTGCCAGAAGTATTCTGGACGGTCATATTATGTTGAACCGGAAACTCGCGCATCAGAATCATTATCCCGCGATTGATGTATTGCAGAGTATTTCGAGATGTATGTCACAGATCGTAAATAAAGAGCATAAAGGACTGGCCGGACAGCTTAAGAATGTACTGGCGACCTATAATGAGGCGGAGGATTTGATCAATATCGGGGCCTATAAGAGTGGCAGCAATCCGAAGATTGACTATGCCATCGCCAAGATTGATGCTGTGAATGAGTTCCTTTTGCAGGATGTAAACGATAAATTTGATTACGAGCAGGCTGTAGATATGTTGCGGGAGCTCTTTGCAGAGTAAGGGGTGACCGGTCATGGCGAAGTTTGCATACAGGATGCAGAGTATCCTGAATATCCAGTATCAGTTGGAAAATCAGGCGAAGATGGAACTCGGCAGAGCACAGATGTGGTTGCTTGAGGAGGAAGAGAAGCTGCAGGGGCTGATCGACAGGAAAGAGGCTTATCTGGAAGAAGGCAGGAGGATGCGCAGTGACGCGCTGAGCGTCAATGACTTGAGAGATAACAGAAATGCCATGTTAATCATGGATGAAATGATAGAAGTGCAGCGAGGGCAGGTCGCATTGGCCGAGGAAGCCGTGGAAGCGGCGAGATTCAAGCTGCAGGAGATCATGCAGGAGCGTAAGATGCACGAGAGGCTTAAAGAGAAGGCCTTCGACCAGTTCGTGAAGGAGGAGAATGCCGCAGAGGGCAAGGCGGTGGACGAACTGACCAGTTATACTTACGGACAGCGTGGAAAAGGGGAGTAAGAATGGCGGACGAACTTTTGAATGTCGGGGTGGATACCAAGGCAGAAAAAAAGAGATTAAAAGAAGAACGTAAGAAGATAAAGGAACAGCAGAAAGCCCAGAAGAAGGAAGCGAAGCAGAAAGCCAAGGAAATTTCGGCACAGGAAGCCCAGCTTGCCGAGGACGAGGATCCGGGCGGCGTTTCCGTAGTTTTGGTAACAGTTGTTATCATTATAATCTGGCTGGCGATCCTGTGTCTGTTGATCAAGTTGGATGTGGGCGGGTTCGGGTCCGGCGTGCTTGCACCGGTATTAAAGGATGTTCCGGTGATCAACAAGATTCTGCCCGCGGATACGGTGGTAACTACGGATGATGAGGAAGCCTACGGGGGTTATACAAGCCTGCGGGAGGCTGTGGACTATATCAGGGAGCTTGAACTGGAGCTGGAGAGAGCACAGTCGGACAGTAATTTAGATTATGAGGAGCTGGAGCAGCTGCGTGCGGAGATTGAACGGTTACAGACTTTCGAGGACGCGCAGGTTGAATTCGAGCGGATCAAGACAGAGTTCTATGAGGAAGTTGTCTATGCGGAGAAAGGGCCGGGAGCGGATGCTTATCAGAAGTATTATGAGAGCATGGATCCTGCCACGGCGGAATATCTGTATAAACAGGTAGTAGAGCAGGCAGAGGCGGATGCAGAGATTCAAGATTACGCGCAGGCTTACTCCGAGATGAAACCCAAGGAAGCGGCGGCGATTTTCGAGAGTTTGACAGACGATCTGGATCTTGCGGCCAAGATTCTGTACCAGATGAGCGCCGAGGACCGAGGTAAAATATTAGGTGTTATGGATTCGGAAACAGCGGCCAGATTGACGAAGATCATGGACCCTGATTCGTAAACAAATCTCGCAATCGAGCTTGCTCGATTTGTCACTTTAGGAATTGCCGCGATGAGCCGATATATATTGCAGCGGCAGAGTATGCCGTGGGCTTTATATATAATATATGCCGAAAGGCAGGAACCTTGAAAATTGAAGAAAGGAGGAAAGAGTATGACTGTAAACAATGTGAATGCTCTGCTGAATTACACCGCGGGACAGACAGACCCGGCAGGTATGAAGCAGGATGGGCTTGCACAGGACAGTTTCAATCAGGTCATGGCGAAGGTAAGCGATACGATCAGCACTCTGCGGACGGAAGCGGCAGGTAATGCGGTGAATACATCGGCCGCGGTTCAGACGACGGGAGTAACAGCCACGGCGAAGACGGGGGCAGCGGTGTCAAAAGATGCTGCAACGCAGGAAACATCTAAGAAAGCGGATCCCGATTCCGGTAAGACCGGGGATGCAGCCGGACAGAAAGACAATGATAAAATTGCCGAAGCTTCCGGAAACGATAAGCAGACAGATCAGGCAGCGGAAGAGATTGAAGAAACCGCGAAAGAGCTGGTGCAGGAAATCGCGAAAGAGATGGATGTGACACCGGAAGAAGTGGAAGAAGCCATGGCAGTGCTGGGACTTACGGCGGTGCAGTTGTTTGACACCGACAATCTGAAACAGCTTCTGCTCCAGATCACGGGCAGCACAGACGAGTTGTCTCTGGTGACCGATGAGGCGCTTTATGGCAATCTTCAAAATCTGCTTGGTACAGTGGAGGAAAGTCTGGGCAGTTTGGCCGAAGAACTGGGCATGACCGAAGATGAGGTGAACGCACTGATGGAACAGATGATTGCCGATGCCGGTGAAACTGAAGTTACGGAGGCAGAAGATGTGACGGAGGTAAATCTGGAAGGCATGAAGGATTATACGGTATCAGTGCAGAAAGACGGCAAGACGGTTCAGGTAAAAGTTACCGTGGACGATGCGAGCGGCAATAAGAGCGTTCAGGAGGAAGTGACAGACGCCCCGAAGACGGAGGTGCAGGCCGGACATAGGACGAGGGAGAAAAATGCTTCTGCGGACAGTGGCAAGGGAGACGGCAGCCATGCAGGCAATGCTTTCTTACAGACCTTGGATAAGGCAATGGAGACAGGCGAGACATCGGAGCCCGTTAACGTAGAGTACCGTTCGGTGCAGACGGAAGATATCATGAATCAGATCATGGATTACATGAAGATCAACCTGAAGGCAGAATCGCAGGAGATGGAGTTACAGCTGCATCCCGCAAGTCTGGGTACGGTAGGCGTACAGATCGCTGCGAAAGACGGTGTGATCACGGCACATTTCACGACCCAGAACGAGACAGTCCGCGCGGTCATTGAAACACAACTGATCCAGCTTAAGAATCAGTTCGAAGAGCAAGGGATCAAGGTCGATGCGGTGGAAGTTACGGTTGCAAACCATGCGTACGGACAGCAGTTCTCACAGGAACAGGAGAATGCGGACGGTAAGCAGGGAAAAGCGCAGAAGAGCACCAGACGGATCAATCTGGATGAGCTGGGAGAAGAAGCCGAGCTTGACGAGATGGAAGATTCCGAGCGCATCGCGGTGGAGATGATGCAGGCAAGCGGCAGCACGGTAGACTATACTGCTTAGAAGGCAGAGCATGAACGGCAGGAAGATAAGTGTCATTCCTGCTTACACACCTCAGGGTGAGATAGATTGAAAAATCAGAGATTTTTCAATCGCAAATTTGTGCCTTGCGGCTACAAATTCGCAGGTTGAGCAAGAATGAGGGATTAATAATGAGAGGAGATGAAGTAAATGGGAGTAGTACAGGAAGTAAAAGACGGTAAACTCGTCGATAACACATCGGCTACGTCTATAGCGAATGAGAAAGCGAAGAAGACCGGCAATTCCAGTCTGGATAAGGATGCTTTCCTGCAGCTTCTGGTAGCGCAGATGAAGTATCAGGATCCTTTGGAGCCTACGTCCAACACGGAGTATATTTCCCAGTTCGCAACGTTCTCGGAACTTGAGCAGATGCAGAATATGAGTGCGACACTTGAGCTTTCCAGAGCATCCAGTCTGGTAGGACAGACGGTGCTTATGTCGGTAACGGACAGCCAGGGCAGAACGACGACCGTACAGGGTAATGTGGATTATGTATCATATGAGGGCGGCAAAGCGTATCTTTCCATCGGCGGAGAGTTGTATTCTTTGGACGATCTGGATAAGGTGGCGGATAAGAAATATCTGGATGCATACGCGCTGGCGGCAGAATTCTTGAACATCCTCAATAAGCTTCCCGATGTCAGTCTGCTGACAACGGATGACAAGGAAAGGGTAGACAGACTGGAAGAGATCTACGAAGGCATGGACGACTACCAGAAGGGCTTCCTTACGGACGATTATCTCGAGAAAGCGGAAGCATATATTAAGAGAATGAAAGATATTACGCCGAATACGGACGGTGATGAAACACCCAAGACGGAAGGATCCGGAGAAAGTTAAGCGCCTAAGGCGGCAGTCATCTCAAGGAGGAGAGAGAATATGAAGATTCAAGGCAATCAATTCCTTTCCATAGAGCAGCTGCAGGATCAATATTTAAACACAGGCAGACAGCAGGCAGGAGCGCCGAAACCAAATACCACGAGTTTTCAGGATATCTTATCCGGCAAGACGGACAGTATCCGGACAGAGGGGGAGGTCAGATTCTCCAAGCATGCAGCCAACCGCCTTAACGACAGGAATATTGAACTGACGAAGGATCAGGTGGAACGCCTGAACATGGGAGCAGCCAAAGCGGGTGCGAAAGGAATCAATGAATCATTAGTCATCGTCGATTCACTGGCGTTTATCGTGAATGTACCGAATCAGACGGTCATCACCGCGATGGATCAGACGGAAACAGACGAGAATGTATTTACCAATATTGACGGAGCCGTAATTATTTAGCCGGACCTTTACGGAGGCTAATGTCCCTGACTGACAGAGGGGGCAGGCGGTTTCACACAGATATAAGGAGGTCATATCACTATGATGAGATCATTGTTCTCTGGTGTGGCAGGTCTTAGAACACACCAGACAAGAATGGACGTTATCGGTAATAATATTGCCAACGTCAACACAACTGCATATAAATCACAGAACATGGTATTCAGCGATCTGCTGTACCAGACAACACAGGCAGCGTCCGGCGCTAACGACAACGGACGAGGCGGTATCAACGCCAGACAGATCGGTCTGGGCGCTAAGACGGGCGCAATCTCCACGGCGATCACGACGCAGGGTTCCGCGCAGTCTACGAATAACCCGTGGGATATCATGATCGAGGGCGATTCTTTCTTCATCGTCAACAACGGTTCCGAGAATTTCTTCACAAGAGATGGTTCCTTCACCATAGACGGTGCGGGTAATCTGGTTATGGCAAATACTGGTTTTAAAGTTATGGGATGGCAGGTAGATCCGGAGACCGGAGATATCAGACAGGATGTGGTGTCTGCGTTGCAGGTTATGCATACGGATAATCTGAGTTCTAAGCCGGAAGCTACTTCACTTGCATATGTATCCGGTATTCTGGATAAGACGGACACGTCTATCAACAGTACGGCGGGCGCGATCCGTACCTTCCAGATCTTCGATGCACAGGGATATGCTTATACGGTGAAGATGAGTTTCCACGGAATCGGAAGCGAGGATGAATTCCGCGTACAGCTCGATGACATCTTAGACAGCACAGGCGTGTCTCTTGTAAAGAAATATAATCTGAGCAATATCAACCAGATTGCGAATTTCGGCGGAGACAACACAACCAGCAAGACGATGCTTTACAATCCGGACAGCACGGCGACATATGATGGTGCGAATACGTTTAATATAGAGCTGCCCTTCTCTAATATTCTGGAAGGTTACAGTAACAATGCACTTGTAGTTGCAGCGGGTAAGAATGTTACGATCACAACCCCGGCGGACGGCGGCACTGTTACAGCAGGTGCTGCGGACAGTGTTACAGTACACGGCAAAGTAACATTGACCAAGGCACAGTTAGAGGCGGCTCCTTATAATCTGGTATATAATGAAGGTGACGGCAAGTATTATACCAAACCGACCACCGGAACGACCGGCGTAGAGGTGACAGACTGGACAGCAGCGATCAGTGCTATGGGACTGGAAGGTGTATCGAATGTCAACGTTGTGCCTGTAACGGATGGCGCGGCAGGCGAGATGTCTGTCGAGTTCGATGCTACGTTTACACCGACTCTTGATGCCACACGTAAAGACAATGTCTTCGGGATCACGTTATCAATGCCGGATGATGAGAAAGAAATCTTAAAGCAGGTATATCACGTAGAGGACGGAGACGGTAAGACATATACAATCGAGTATATTGCGCCGGATGGATCAGCGCAGATCACTGAGAGAACGCAGACGAACGGTATGTCGCTTGTGTTCGATCATGATACGGGAGAATTCTTATATATTGGAAGTGCAGGCAGTAATACGGCGACGCTTACTTTTAACTCATCAGCCTCTTCCCTGAGCGGAGAGCTTATAGAGCTGACGCAGTTCGGCAATGTGGATATCGACTTCTCATCCGTTACAAACTTTGGTAACGGTGGTAAGTGTACTCTTGATATCACACCCGGCGGTAAGGGTGGCGACACCATCGGCAAGGGTAGAGCTCCGGGAGAATTGATTGGTATCGAAGTAGGACAGGACGGCCGCATCACGGCATCTTATTCCAACGGTCTGACGAAGCTGTTAGGACAGATCGCAGTAGCGGAATTTGCAAATCCTTCCGGTCTTTCCAAGGCAGGCGACAACCTGTACTCCGCAACCATGAACTCCGGTGACTTTGACGGTGTCGGCAAGGACATCACGGAAAGCGGCGGTAAGATGACATCCGGCGTACTGGAGATGAGTAACGTGGATCTTTCTTCCGAATTCACCACAATGATCACCACACAGCGTGGTTTCCAGGCAAACAGCCGTATCATTACCACTTCCGATACGCTGCTGGAAGAACTTGTCAATCTGAAGAGATAAGTGCCGTAAGGCGCATAAACAGAGGGACTTTTCGCATATGCGAAGAGTTCCTCTTCATGTGTTTTCATATTTGTACAGAAAAGATGATATATTTTTTTTGCAGTTTTGGAAGATGTGTGGTAGAATATATAAGTTCCATACAGTCAGAGGGGTGACATATCGAACATGATACATAGGAGTCAGCTGACCGGATTATGTAGGGAAGATCCGGTTGCACGGAAAGACAGGGGTGGGGGATGATAGAAGTTACGAAGATTAACGGCGTGAAGATTCTGATTAATCCCGATTTACTGGAATTAGTGGAAGAGACGCCGGACACCGTCCTGACATTTACAACAGGGCGTAAAATAATTGTAAAAGAAAGTAGACAAGAAGTGAAAAATCTAGTAAAATCGTATAGAAAGGATATTTTTGCAGATTAGTGTAAAACGGGTGAGTACAGATGGATATAGCTTCAATTATCGGCTTATTGGCATGTTTTGCGTTGATGATTTTCGGTATGGTGTTTGGTAAGACCTTTTCAGCAGTCACCAGCTTTCTTCATGCACCATCAGCGCTTATTACATTCGGCGGCGCATTTATGTGTATTATGGCGAGCTATTCGATGTCTAATTTCGTTGGGGGTCTGAAGAGCTTTACGTTGATTTTTAAGGAATCCGCCATGAATGTTCCGGAGATTATTCAGAAGATTATTGACCTCTCCAACGTTGCTCGTAAAGAGGGCCTTCTTTCTCTGGAAGAAGCGGCGGGAGATATTGATGATGAATTCTTGAAGAAAGGCATTCTGCTTGTTGTAGACGGTACCGATCCTGAGCTTGTACGTGCGATCATGGAAACGGAGCTTGCCAGTGTAGAAGGCAGACATAAAGATAAGATCGGCTTTTGGGAGAATGTAGGAGCGATGGGTCCTGCATGGGGTATGATCGGAACCTTGATCGGTCTGGTTCTCATGCTTAAGGATCTGTCTGATTTTGCGTCCATCGGTCCTAATATGGCGACTGCGCTTATAACCACATTCTACGGTTCCGTATTGGCGAACTGGATATGTGCGCCGGTGGCTACGAAGCTGAAGGGCAAGAACGATGAAGAGATGATGGTCAAAGAAATAGAGATAGAGGGACTTCTGTCGATTCAGGCAGGTGAGAACCCGCGAGTTATTGAAGAAAAACTGAAGTCGTTCATTGCACCGGGTGACAGGAACACCTCGAGTGAAGAAGGCGGAGGTGAAGCAGATGGCTAAGAAGAAGCAGGAAGACCCGCCAAAGGGCTCGCCGGCGTGGATGGCCACATTCAGTGATCTGATGAATCTGCTTCTTTGTTTCTTCGTGTTGCTTTTTGCGATGTCTACTATTGACGAGGTTGCACAGGAACAGATCGTAGCATCTTTTAGTCAGACGTTTTCTGTGTTTGATAAGGGAGCCTCCGCCATTGGGGACGGTGTGCTGATTAGTAACGGTACCAGCCAGTTGAGTGAACTGGATGAGTATATTAATAGTACGGGTAAGCTGGCTGAGGGCGAGATCGTTGACGACGATGTGGCCGCTGCGCAGGAACAGTTAGAGGAAGCGCAGATGGAAGAGTCCGAGGAGCTTGCCGAGAAGATTCAGGAGGCGGTTGACGAGAAGGACATGGGTAAGGAGATCGACATCGAGATTACCTCCCAGTATGTACAGTTGACGCTGAAGGGTGCGCTTCTCTTTGATTCCGGCAGCACGCTTCTTAAGGATGAAGCAAAGCCGGTTCTGGATCAGGTGGGGTTGATTCTGGAACGGTATGCGGAAGGAACCATTGAGATCGAGGGTCATACGGACAACGTGCCGATGTCGGGAGCGAAGTACTCTAATAATAATGAGTTGAGCTCCGGAAGAGCATTGTCGGTGTTTGATTATCTTCTCTCGGTTACGAATTTGGATCCCGCGAACGTGAAGCATTCGGGACGAGGCGAATACGTACCCGTAGCGGATAATTCTACCGCGGAGGGCAGAACCAGAAACCGACGGGTTGAGATCAAGATATATAACTCGCTGAGTGCGTATTAGGATATTTCACCGACAGGTGATCCGGCAAGCCGGCGGTTATGATACGAGTATATAATAAGTGTATAAAGGAGAATATTACGATCATGAAGAAGAATCTGATTTCCATTGTTATACTGGCATTATTGATCGTTAACATCGTATTGACGGCAATCATGATGTTCAGTGTGACGAGTACTTCCAGAAAAACGGCAGCGCTTGTGGACAATATAGCAACGGCGCTTAATCTGGAGCTTTCTGCAAACGGTAACGGGGAGGATTCGGAGAGAGAGCCGATTCCGATGTCCGATACGGCAACGTATGATATCTCAGAGCAGATGACGATACCTCTGAAGCTTGATGAGGACGGCGATTCACACTTCTTCATTGCTTCCATTACGTTATCCATGAATACGAAGGATAAGGGCTATAAGAAGTATGGTTCGGATGAGGACATGGCAGCCAGAGAGAGCCTGATCAAGAGTGAGATCAATGATGTAATAGGTAAATATACGGTGGAGGAAGCAAGAGATCAGCAGGACGAGATCCGTGCAGAGATCCTTGAAAGAATCCAAAAAATGTTTGATTCAGAGTTTGTCTTTAATGTGGCGTTTAGTGACATTATGATTCAGTAATTTCTTAAATAGTGCCACAGGAGGTGAACTTTCGTGGGAGAGGTACTATCTCAAAATGAGATTGATAATCTGCTCGCCGCGTTAAGCAGCGGCGAGATAGACGCAGAAGAGATGAACGATAATAGTGACAAACAGGTCAAGAATTATGACTTTAAACGTCCTACGAAGTTCTCTAAAGAACATCTGCGTACATTGGAAATCATATATGAACATTACGGACGGCTGTTATCGACAAGTCTTCCGATATACCTTAGAAAGAGCATACAGATTTCCGTGGCGAGTTCCGAGACGGTTATTTTCTCGGAGTTTACCAACGCTCTTTCCAATCCCGTTATTCTTAGTATCGTGAATTTCCAGCCGCTCGGCGGTACGATCATCATCGAGCTGGCGACACAGTTGGGATATGCGATGATAGACAGAATGTTAGGCGGCGCAGGGGAGCCGCTTGACAAGAACAGGGATTTCACGGAAATAGAGATGACGATCATAGAGAAAATGATGGTAGTCTGTATGCAGCTTATGCGGGAACCGTGGAAGAACGTGGTAGATCTTAATCCGATGATGGAGAGGATCGAGACAAATTCACAGTTTGCACAGGTGATCGCACCGAACGATATGATTGCAATCGTTACACTGAACATGAAGATCGGTGACGTGGAGGGCTTCATGAATGTGTGTCTTCCGTTCTTTACGCTGGAAAGTGTCATGGATAAGCTGAATACAAAGTATTGGTATGCTAACATGCAGGAACAGAAAGACGAGAATTTCGAGGAGTATATCGAGGCAATGTTACGAAGGGTAGATGTTCCGATCAAAGCCGTACTCGGCAAGACGAGAATATCAGTCAATGATTTTGTCAATCTGCAGCTCGGAGATATCATACGGTTAGATACTGATGTCGATCAGGATATGATCGTATATGTGGGTAATATGAAGAAATTCACCGCATTACCGGGTACCAGCAAAGACAAGAACGCTGTGAGAGTAACGTCGGTAATAAGAGAGGGGGAGTAAAAGCATGGACGGAATGTTATCACAAGATGAAATAAATGCACTCTTAACCGGTATGGATGCACCGAGCGACGGTGCGGCGCCGGAGGAACCTGCAGCACCGACACCGGAACCGGCAGAAGCGCCTGCGGCATCTGCGGCACCACCGACTGGAAATTCCGGACCGGATGAGTCGCTACTGACAGATATAGAGAAGGATGCCATCGGTGAGGTTGCCAACATCAGTATGGGTTCTTCCGCAACGACGCTGTATTCTCTGGTAAACCGAAAGGTAAACATTACGACTCCCGTGGTCACATTGGCTAAGTGGGAGAATGTACTGGAAGAGTACGAGAAACCATGTGTATTTATCCAGATCAAATATACGGTAGGTCTGGATGGTTCAAATATCCTTGTGTTGAAGGAACAGGATGTTAAGGTCATCACCGACCTGATGATGGGCGGTGACGGAAGCAATACGGACGGAGAACTGGGAGAGCTGCACTTGAGTGCGATCTCGGAGGCGATGAACCAGATGATGGGGTCTTCGGCGACATCCCTCTCCACAATGCTGGGCAAGATGATTGATATCAGCCCGCCGGAGGCAAGTCTGATAGATTTGACGGTCTTTAAGTCAGGCGGAGATATCGCAGCTTTTCTGGAAGGGAATTTTGTCAAGATTGCATTCCGTATGCAGATTGACGATCTGGTTGATTCCACAATTATGCAGCTATATCCTATAGACTTTGCGAAAGAATTGTGCGATACTTTCTTACAGAACCAGATGGGCGAGAGTGAACCTGCACCTGCACCGCAGGCGGCAGCACCCGCACCGACAGCGGCAGCGCCGCAGATGGCAGCACCGCCACCACAGGCCGCACCTCAGATGGCAGCGGCACCGCAGATGGGGATGCCACAGATGCAGATGATGCCGCAGATGCAAATGATGCCACAACAAATGCAAATGGGGATGCCGCAAATGCAGATGATGCCTAATATGAATATTCAGCCGGCACAGTTCCAGAGTTTCTCCAATGATTTTAATCCGGCACAGATGCAGGAGAACATCGGACTGATCAGAGATGTACCGCTTGAGGTTACGGTAGAACTCGGAAGAACATCCAAGTCCATATCGGATATTCTGGATTTCTCGCCGGGAACGATTATAGAATTGGATAAGATTGCCGGAGAACCGATTGATGTACTGGTCAACGGTAAATTTGTTGCTAAAGGTGAAGTAGTTGTAATCGAAGAGAGCTTTGGTGTTCGGGTAACCGAAATTATCAAATAAAATGGAATAGGAGAAAAAAGATGGCAAAAAATATTTTGATATGTGATGATGCAGCATTCATGCGTATGATGATTAAGGACATCCTGACTAAGAACGGGTATAACGTAGCCGGGGAAGCCGAGAACGGTGCCAAGGCTGTCGAGAAGTACAACGAATTAAAACCTGATTTGGTGTTAATGGATATTACCATGCCAGAAATGGACGGTATTCAGGCACTCAAGAAGATCAAAGAGGGGGATCCGGGAGCAATGGTTATTATGTGTTCCGCAATGGGTCAGCAGGCTATGGTTATCGAGTCCATTCAATCCGGTGCGAAGGACTTTATCGTAAAGCCTTTCCAGGCCGATCGTGTGTTAGAGGCTGTTAAGAAGGTAGTGGGATAATGATACTTGCAGTATCGGGAAGAACTGATAACTATGTGCAGTTCCTGACGGTATTGGTTATCTTTGTGTTTGTGCTGATGATTACTTACTGGGTTACTAAGTGGACAGCGGGCTATCAGAAAGGGCAGACGGCCAATGCCAATATGGAGATCCTGGAAACGATAAGGCTTTCCAATAATAAGCTTGTTCAGATTATCCGCGTCGGCAGGAAATATTTGGCGGTGGCAATCTGTAAAGATACTGTTACAATGTTGACAGAGATACCTGAGCAGGATTTGGTTTTCTCTGATAAGAATTTCTCCAAAACGCAGGGATTCAAGGAAATATTAGAGAAAATGCAAAAAAAGAATTTTCTGGAAAAAGAAGATGGGCGAGACGAATGAAAAAATATTTTTCCGGATATCATTTGGCAAAGTTACTATGCCTGCTGTTATTGGCAGGCATATTGTTTAGTCGGAAGACGACGGCTCTGGCGGCGACAGATACACCCTATCGGGAATCCAATCTTACGGGGACAACGGAGGAACGGACAAACGAGAGGGCGCCGGGAGCGGCGGAGAATGCCGATGATCTCGCAGAAATGAATATAGCCAACACGGTGACGATCACGTACGGTAACGGCAATGGTAGCGTGAACGGTGCGCTGCGTATTTTGGTGATTCTTACATTGATCGCCATAGCGCCGACCTTGATCATCATGATGACCTCGTTTACCAGAATCATCATTGTTCTGCATTTTACGAGGCAGGCACTCAATACACAGACGGCGCCGCCTAACACAGTGTTGATAGGCATTGCGCTCTTTTTGACGTTCTTTATCATGCAGCCGACGCTTGCGTCGATCTATACGGAGGCGGTGGTGCCCTATGAAGCGGGTGAAATGAATGAGGAGGAAGCGCTTACAAAGGCAGCGGCACCGATCAGACAGTTTATGTATGGACAGACATTCAAGAAGGATGTAAGTCTGTTCATGGATATCAACCGTCTGGAATGGAGCGGAGAACTGGAAGAGATACCGATGAGTGTTCTGGTGCCGAGTTTTATTATCAGCGAACTGCGCAGAGCCTTTATTATCGGTTTCCTTATATATATACCGTTTATTGTAATTGATATGGTTGTGGCTTCCACGCTGATGAGTATGGGTATGATGATGCTGCCGCCGACGACGATCTCTATGCCTTTTAAAATCCTTTTGTTTGTGCTTGCGGACGGATGGTATCTGATTATCAAAGGGCTGGTAGAAAGTTTCAACCTATAGTTTGTGAAGCGGACCCTGCGATCAGACTTGTTCGATTGGTTGTTTTGCGAATCAGATTTACTTTTAGGGAAGGGTGAAGTAAGATATGACAATAGATGACGTCACAGCCGTGGCACAGACAGCCATATACACGATCATCAAATGTTCGGCGCCTCTTTTGCTGGTGTCGTTATGTGTGGGTCTGATCGTCAGTATTTTCCAGACGGTTACTTCCATTCAGGAGCAGACGCTCACCTTTGTTCCGAAGATACTGGCGATTTTTCTTGGGCTGATTGTTATGGGGCATTGGATCATGAACAATATGGTAGAGTATATGACTGAGTTGTGGTCTAACTTTAGCGCCTATATCAATTAAGAGCGAGTGTTGGCATGATCAATATTACATTTACCTATGCGGATTTAGAATATTTTTTACTGATTCTGGTGCGGGTGACCTGTTTCGTCCATGTGGCGCCTTTTTTCTCGCTAAGTGGTGTGCCGCGCTGGGTTAAAGTGGGATTCAGTATATTCCTCGCGTATCTGCTCTATACGGCAGTGGAGCGCAACGAGGTAGTATATAACACGCTGCTCGGGTATGCGGTTGTCGTTATGAAGGAGGCAATGACGGGCTTCCTGATCGGCTGGGGTGCACAGATCTGCGCGACGGTGACTTCTCTGGCAGGAAGTATCGCGGATATGGAGATCGGTCTTTCCATGGTATCACTGATGGATCCGACGACAAGACAGCAGGCAACTTTTACAGGTGTGTTTTATCAGTATTTCTTTACATTATTAATGATTATTACGGGCATGTATCAATATCTGTTACGTGCGCTTATTGACAGCTTTACGCTGATCCCTGTAAACGGGGCGATATTCCGGGCGGAGTCGCTGGTGGAATCTCTGGCCATATTTATGGGGGATTATATTACGATCGGGTTCCGTATTATCCTGCCGATCTTCTGTACCATGATTCTGTTAAACGCCGTTATGGGCGTTCTGGCTAAGGTGTCTCCGCAGATGAATATGTTTGCGGTAGGTATGCAGCTCAAGGTGCTGGTGGGACTCGGGATTATGTTTCTGACGATCAGGATGTTGCCGAATGCGGCGGACTATGTGTTTGTGGAGATGAAGAGGATGATCGTATCTTTTGTGGAGGCGATGACGTGATATTAGAGTATAATCTCCAATTCTTCGCCAAGGATGGTCCGGGCGGAGAGAAAACAGAAGAGCCTACTTCCAAAAAACTGGAGGATGCCCGAAAGGAAGGCCAGGTCGCTAAGAGTAAGGAGATTACCTGTGCTTTTGAACTGTTGGCATTCTTCCTGTTGATATATTTCTGGGTTGAGTATATGGGGACTTACTTTGTAGGTAACATCTACGATATCTACAGCCAGATTCCGGAGTACACTAAGCTGTATGACGGCTATATACAGGATCAGACATTCAATGCGCTTTTCGTGAAATCCCTGACGAGGGTGCTGCTTATTATGGCACCATTTCTGATGGTTGGTTTTCTGGTAGCTATAATAACAAATGTTATTCAGGTTAAATGGAAGCCCACCACGAAACCATTGCAGCCCAAATTTAATAAATTGAATCCGGTCAGTGGATTTAAGCGTTTCTTTTCCATTAACTCCGTGATGGAGCTTGTGAAGTCGCTTCTTAAACTTGGGCTCATCGGCTATGTGGTTTATTCATATTTAAAGAAGAATATGCCGCCACTGTATCAGTTCTATGGGTTGTCACTGAATCAGGGAATCGCGCAGGTGGGCATGCTGGTGGTGAATCTGGGGATCCGGATATCGCTTTTCTATATGATCATCGCCCTGTTAGATTATGTCTATCAGAGGGTGAAGTTCAAGAACGATATGAAGATGACGAAGCAGGAAGTCAAGGACGAATACAAGAATCAGGAAGGTGATCCACAGATCAAGGGCAAACAGAAGCAGAGGATGATGGAAGCTTCCAGACGCCGTATGATGCAGGCGCTTCCGCAGGCGGATGTAGTCATCACCAACCCGACTCATTATGCCGTAGCGATCAAGTACGACCCGGAGGTCTACGATGCACCCTATGTGATTGCTAAAGGGGCAGACTATCTGGCGCAGAAGATCAAAGAGACGGCGAAAGAGAATCATATTGAAATCGTAGAGAATAAGCCGCTTGCACGTATGCTTTACGCCAATGTGGACGTGGGCAGTGTAGTGCCGCCCGAATTGTATCAGGCAGTTGCGGAAGTGCTCGCTTTCGTATATCATTTACAGGGTAAAGTATAAAAAGACTTAAAAATAGATACAAAATAATGACAGAAAGGGGGAAAAAGGTTCATGGGAAATCTTAAGAAGGCTGATCTCGGCGTAGCCATATATCTGCTGGCCGCGTTTATCATGTTGATCGTACCGATTAAATCAGGGCTTCTGGATCTTCTGCTGGCATGTAATATCGCAATTGCATTTACCATCATGTTTGGTTGTATGTTTGCGACGGAAGTGCTGAATATGTCCTATTTCCCGACGATCCTGCTGTTTACAACGGTATTCAGGATCGCGCTGAACGTTTCTTCCACGAAATTAATTCTGACGACCGGAAATCCCGGTAACGTAGTTCGTACCTTCGGTCAATATGTGGGTGGCAATGATATTGTGGTAGGCTGCATCGTCTTTGTTATTCTGATCATCGTACAGTTTATGATCATCAACAAAGGTTCCGAGCGTGTGGCTGAGGTTACTGCCAGATTTACACTGGATGCCATGCCCGGTAAGCAGATGGCCATCGATGCCGACTTAAATACCGGAGCGATTAACGACGAGGAGGCCAAGAGACGCCGTGACAAGATACAGGAGGAGGCAAGCTTCTTCGGATCTATGGACGGTGCCGTGAAGTATGTTAAGGGAGATGCTACGGCAGGTCTGCTTATAACTTTTATCAACATTGTGGGCGGTATTGCCATGGGTGTATGGCGTCAGGGAATGGAGATGAACGATGCTTTGCAGACGTTCACGATTCTGACCATCGGTGACGGTCTGGTCAGCCAGATCCCGTCGCTTCTGATATCGCTGTCCACCGGTATTCTGGTGACTAAGGGCTCCAAGGATGCTGATTTCGGCACAGTGCTGATCAGACAGTTGTTCGGCGTGCCGAAGGTACTCTATCTGGTGGGTGCGGTCATTGCCGCGCTGGGTATTATCACACCTCTGAATACCGTGATATTCGTGGGGCTTGGCATGGTGTTTATTGTGGTGGGCAGAATTACGGCTGGCACCATCGAGACGGCGGAGATCGAGCACGAGGCGGATGAGGAAGAGGCGGCCGCGGAGGAGATCAGACAGCCGGAGAATGTCACTTCGCTCTTGCAGGTTGATCCGATCGAGCTGGAGTTTGGTTACGGTATCATCCCTCTTGCTGATGTGAATCAGGGCGGTGACCTGTTAGACCGTGTCGTAATGATCAGACGTCAGATCGCGTTGGAGCTGGGTACTGTTGTGCCGATTATCCGACTGCGTGATAATATACAGTTGAATCCGAACCAATATATTATTAAAATAAAAGGTGTACAGGTCAGTGAGGGAGAGATCCTGTTCGATCATTACATGGCGATGAATCCCGGTTATGTGGAGGAAGAGATTACGGGTATCCCTACCTTCGAGCCGTCCTTCCATCTGCCGGCGATCTGGATTACCGAGGGACAGAGAGAGCGTGCGGAGAGCATGGGCTACACCGTAGTCGATCCGCCGTCTATTATAGCAACACATTTGACCGAGATTATCAGACAGTACATAGCAGAGCTGTTGACAAGACAGGATGTACAGAATCTGGTCAACAATTTGAGAGAGTCCAACCCTTCGCTGGTGGAGGAGCTGGTGCCGAAACTGCTTGGGCTTGGTGAGATACAGAAGGTACTGCAGAATCTCTTAAAGGAGGGTATCTCGATCAGGGATCTGCTCACTATATTCGAGACGCTTGCGGATTATGCGGCAACAACGAGAGATACGGATATTCTGACAGAGTATGTCAGACAGAGTCTTAAGAGGGCGATATCCAATAAGTTCTTCCCGGCCAATGAGACGACCAGTGTGGTGACACTGGATCCGAAGCTGGAGCAGGAGATCATGGCCAGTGTGAAGCAGACGGAACAGGGAGCTTACCTGACGCTTGATCCGATGAAGACCAAGTCGATCATAGAGTCTGTGGGTAACGAGACGAAGAAACTGGAGGATCTGGGTAAGATGCCTTTGGTTATCACGTCTCCGATCGTGAGGGTTTACTTTAAGAAGTTGACGGAAGATTATTATAGGGATCTGGTCGTTGTATCCTACAACGAGGTGGACTCCAACATTGAATTACAGTCCGTCGGGATGGTGACAGCATAATGATAATCAAGAAGTTTACCGCAAAAACAGAAAAAGAAGCCATAGAGAATGCCAAACGGGAATTGGGTGAAGGTGTGGTTGTTATGAACGTCAGGGAAGTCAAGGCAAAGGGTTTCCTGTCTTTCTTAAAACCGCATATGACTGAGGTGACCGTAGCGCTGGAGGAGGAGAGCGAGAAATATACGGCAGCGGTTTCAGCGATCAACAATGTAATTGCCTCCAGTCAGGCGGCGGAGCCGACACCGGCACCATCACCGGCACCTACATCTGCACCTGCACCTGTGCCGCCGGTGATGGGGGAGACGGTCAGAAAAGAGAGCAGTGCGATAGAGGAGAAGCTGGACAGCCTGCAGTCTCTTCTGGAACAGCAGCTGCAGAAGCCCGAGGAGGATAAAGAAGATAAAAGCGATAAGGGCAGCGAAAAAGAGGAAGAGACGGAGATAGATAAATTCATCAAGCTCCTTCACAATACCATGTTGGACAATGAGGTAGATGAGCAGTATGCAAAAGATATCATTGACGAGATCGGGCAGATCAATAAGCCTAACATGCCCTTTGACTATGCTCTGGCCAATATCTATCAGAAAATGATTCTCAAGTTCGGTATGCCGAGTTGTATCACACCGGCCGAGAGCGGTATTAAGATGGTATTTTTTGTCGGACCTACAGGGGTAGGTAAGACGACGACGATCGCCAAGATCGCATCGATCTTCCGCGTGGATCAGAAGAAAAAGGTAGCGCTTCTGACTGCCGACACCTATCGTATTGCAGCGGCGGAACAGCTTCGCACCTATGCCAATATTCTGGAAGTGCCTTTTCGTATCATATATACGGTAGAAGAGATCGAACGGGCGATGGAGGATTTCAGAGATTATGATTATATCCTGATCGATACGGCGGGACATTCCCACCAGAATCATACGCAGAAGGAAAGCATGAGCAATCTGATCCATTCCGTGGATGAAAAGATCGAGAAGGAGGTATACCTCGTCTTAAGCGCCACTACCAAATATAAGGATCTGATCAGCATTGCGGATTCTTATAAGGAGATGACAGACTATAAACTGATTTTTACAAAACTGGATGAAACCACTACGCTGGGGAATCTTCTGAATTTGAGACTGTACACGAACGCTGAGCTGTCTTATGTAACTTATGGGCAGAATGTGCCGGATGATATTGAGGAATTCAATCCGCAGAGTACGGTCAAGCAGCTTTTAGGAGGAAAAAACTAAGGAGGAAGGCTAATGGATCAGGCTGAACAACTGAGAAATATCATCAAAGCAAGTATCCAGCCGCAGCGACCCTTGGCGAGAGTGATCACCGTTACAAGTGGTAAGGGTGGTGTAGGTAAGTCCAATACAGCAATCAATCTGGCGATACAGTTCCGGAAGATGGGACAGAAGGTGATTATATTAGATGCTGATTTCGGATTGGCGAATATAGAGATCATGTTTGGCGCAGTGCCGAAGCATAATCTGTGTGATCTGATCTATCAGGGCAAGAGTATACGTGATATTATTACGTGGGGACCGATGGAAGTGGGATTTATTTCAGGCGGTTCCGGTATTGCCGGCATGTCCAATCTGAGCAAGGATTACTTAAGCTATATCATTCAGAATCTGGTAGAATTGGACGAGATGGCGGACACGATTATTGTGGATACGGGTGCGGGGATATCCGATGCGGTGCTGGAATTTCTGGTGGCCAGCGGAGAGATCCTTCTTGTGACGACACCGGAGCCGACATCCATCACGGACTCCTATTCGCTTCTGAAGGCACTTGGCAGGCACCCGAGATACTCGGCGGACACCTCACAGATCAAAGTAATTGCGAATAAGGTATTCAGTGAGGCGGAAGCGGAGGCATTATATGAAAAATTAGAGGCGGTGGTGAGCCGTTACCTGAAAGTGCCGATCAGCTATCTGGGAATGATACCACAGGATAACCAGCTTGAGAAAGCGGTGATGCAGCAGAAGCCGGTATCGCTTGATAATCCGCGGGCACGGTCTGCGCTTGCCTATGAGGCGATTGCGGCCAGGCTGATGAACAAAGAAGTAAACAAGAATGTTACAAAACGTGGTATGGCGGCATTTTTCTCTCATATCATATCTAAGAGATAGGAAAATTCCGCCGGAGAGCAGAAGCAGGAGGAAGCGATATGGCAAATCTTTTGGAAAAATATGTGGTTCCGGGCTGTCGCGTAGATCTACAGGCTATAGATCGTTCCAAGGACAACGAAAGAGAGAAAAGTGAGGGACGCAAGACTTATCAGAGTCAGGTGATAGATGTCTTATCCGAGGACAGGATAGAGATCTCAATGCCGATGGAGAAATCCAAGCTGATTCTGCTGCCCGTGGACGGCGAGTTCGATTTGTACTTCTATTCTGATAACGGACTGTATCAGTGTTATGCCAGAGTTGTGGACCGCTATAAAAATAACAGTATGTATGTTTTAGTTCTGGATCTGATCAGTAATCTGCGCAAACATCAGCGGAGAGAGTATTATCGGTTCAGCTGTGCGCTGGAGATGAATTCCAGGCAGCTGCAGGACGAAGAGGTGGAACTGGCGAGGAAAATGGATGATTCATTGATTCCGCATCTTCCGTTAAAAAGCAGTATTATCGTGGATATCAGCGGAGGCGGACTCAGATTCGTGGCAAATTATGCCTATGAGGTACAGAGCCTGATCCTGTGTAAATATTATTTGCTGATCGGAGGAGAGGCGAAAGAATATAATCTGGTCGGCAAAGTCTTAAGCGTGAGAGAACTGGAGAGCCGCAAGGGCGTATTTGAGCATAGGGTGCAGTATGTCAATGTGGACGATTCGGAGAGGGAGGAGATCATCAAGTATATCTTCGACGAAGAGCGCAAGACGCTTAGGAAGCAAAAAGGGTGATTGATTGTATT
This sequence comes from Lachnospiraceae bacterium, assembly GCA_014804655.1. Taxonomy (GTDB): domain Bacteria; phylum Bacillota; class Clostridia; order Lachnospirales; family Lachnospiraceae; genus UBA3282. The sequence goes on from JAAUZK010000014.1 coordinate 142,759, forward strand.
AATGATGACAACATAGATGAGGAGGAATAACAGAATGAAAAAAATTTTGGTTGTTGACGACTCTGCACTCATGAGAAGGGTGCTGTGTGATATAATTAATAGCGATGAACGATTCCAAGTACAGGATCGCGCTACCAACGGTCTGGAAGCATTAGACCTTTTGAGCCGGAAGTCGTATGATGCGGTAGTTTTGGATGTCAATATGCCGCAGATGAACGGTTTGGAGTTACTGAAGGAATTACAGAAACGTAAGATTTCGGCAAAGGTCATGATGGCGAGTACCGACACGCGGGAGGGTGCCAAGACGACGCTGGATGCACTTGAACTGGGAGCTCTTGATTTTGTCCATAAGCCTAACAATGCAATGGACTGCAGAACCGATGTGTTCAAGGATAAGCTGCTTCGTATTTTGGCAGTTGTTGCGGATTCCAAGCCGGTTCAGGCTAAGGTATTCAGCAGGGAAGAGATGAAGACTTCTAAAAAGATGGTCGAACTGGTAAGCAGACATGCTGCTTCCGTGCCGGGTAATAAAGTTGTGGCGTTGGCGAGTTCCACGGGTGGTCCGAAGGCATTGCAGTCAGTGATTCCGCGGTTGCCCAGGAATCTGAAAGCACCGGTAGTCGTTGTGCAGCATATGCCGGCAGGTTTTACGGCATCTCTTGCCGAGCGGCTGGATACTTTGAGCCAGGTACATGTCAAGGAAGCGGCGGAAGGCGATATACTGGAAGCGGGAACCGTATATATAGCGATGGGCGGCAAGCACCTGAACGTGCAATCGTCCATGGGTAAGTACAGCATTCATTATACGGATCAGCCTACCAGAGAGGGCGTCAAACCGTGTGCCAACTATATGTACGAATCTTTGCAGGACAGCAAATATGACCAGATTGTATGTGTCGTGATGACGGGCATGGGAGCCGATGGTACAGAAGGAATCAAACATCTGAAAGCAAGGAAAAAGATCCATGTGATAGCGCAGGAAGCAGGCACGTGTGCGGTATACGGGATGCCTAAGAGCATTGTGACCGCAGGATTGGCAGATCAAGTCGTGCCGCTTGACCAGATCGCACAGGAAATTATAATGAACGTGGGGGTAAAATAATATGGACGTAAGTCAGTATCTCGAAATTTTTCTTGATGAAACAAACGAACATCTGCAGAACCTGAATACACAGATTCTCTCATTGGAGCAGGAACCGGATAATATGGATACGATCAATGAGATCTTCCGTGCCGCACACTCGCTCAAAGGTATGGCGGGTACCATGGGCTATAAGAGAATGCAGAATCTGACACATGATATGGAGAATGTATTTTCAGAAGTTCGCAACGGCAATATTACCGTAAAGGCAAACATGATAGATGTACTTTTCCAGTGCCTCGATGCCTTGGAGGAGTATAACACAAATATCCGCGAGAATGCTGACGAGGGCACGAACGATAATGAACCGTTGATCAAACAGTTGAATGATATATTAAACGGCGGTGACGGCGGCGTAGAAGAGGAAGAAGAGACGACGGTCGGTCAGAGCGAAGGAGAAGCGGCGGCAGAATCCGCGGCGGATGCCGGAGACCGGAAATGGCTGTCGATCACCCTCGGAGACACGGAGAAGCATGTGCTTAAGGAGGCTCTCAATCAAGGCAAGAACGTCTACGGATTGACTGTAAAGGTGCAGGAGTCCTGTATCTTGAAAGCTGCCAGAGCTTTCTTAGTATTTAAAGCCATTGAGGAGTGTGGTGAAATCGTACTGTCCAACCCTTCGGCTCAGGATATTGAAGACGAGAAGTTTGAACTGGATTTCAGCTTGATCGTTATATCGGATGCCGAGCTTGATAAAGTGCTCAATGCAGCGAAGAGCGTATCCGAGATCGAAGATGCGATCGGGGACGTACTGGATATTGATCATGCGGGAGCACCCGCACCGGCGGCACAACCGGAACAGCCGAGTCAGCCTGCAGAGCAGACTGCTGCACCCGCAGTGGCCGCAGCATCGGCAACTCCCGCAGCACCGGCGGCAAAACCTGCAGCTAAGGGCAAGAAGAAGGATGAGAAGAAGCCGGCAGCTTCCAAGCCGGTAGTCAACAGAACCGTCAGAGTAGATATTGAGAAGCTGGATACGCTGATGAATCTTGTGAGCGAGTTGATCATTGCGAAGAACTCACTGGTATCTGCGGCGGCTGTTTCCGGCACGTCAAGCGCGGCTATGAATGAGCAGATCGAGTATTTGGAGAATACGACCACATCTCTGCATGAGTCGGTTATGAAGGTTCGAATGGTTCCTATCGAAAGCACGGTGAGCAAATTCCCGCGTATGGTTCGTGACCTGCAGAAGACTTTGGGCAAGAAAATGGAATTATATATGTCCGGTGAGGAGACAGAGCTTGACCGTACTGTTGTGGATGAGATCGGTGACCCGTTGATGCACCTTTTACGTAACTCGGCAGACCACGGGCTGGAGTCAGCGGAGGTTCGTAGGGAGAGAGGTAAGCCGGAAGTAGGCTCTATCTTCCTGGAGGCATATCAGGATGGTAACAATGTTGTCATCGAAGTAAGAGATGACGGTAACGGTATCGATACCGAAGCTGTCAGAAATAAAGCGATCGAGAAAGGCATTATCACACCGGAGCAGGCTGAGAATATGAGTGAGAAGGACAGTGTGGATCTGCTGTTCCACGCAGGGTTCTCCACGGCGAAAGTCGTATCCGATGTATCCGGAAGAGGTGTTGGTCTTGATGTCGTAAAATCTAAGATCGAAGCTCTGAGCGGTGAGGTAGAAGTAAAGACTAAGCTGGGTGAGGGAAGTTCATGGATCATCAGGCTGCCTCTGACATTGGCGATCATACAAGCGCTCATGGTAGAGATCGGCGATGAGAAATATGCTATCTCTCTGGGTTCCATACAGACGATCGAAGATATTTCTCCCGATGATGTAGAGCTTGTACAGAATAAAGAAGTGATTCAGATTCGCGACAGCGTTATTCCGCTGATCCGCCTGAATGATATCCTTGATATTGACAGCAAGAAAGATCCTAAAGAAAATCTGGTGGTTGTTGTTGTGAAGAAGGGCGATAAACTGGCTGGTCTTGTTGTGGATGAGCTAATCGGACAGCAGGAGATCGTAATCAAATCCTTAGGTAAGTACATCAGCAAGTGCAAGATCATCAGCGGTGCAACCGTTCTTGGGGACGGTGAAGTAGCCCTGATTCTGGATGCGAATACACTTATTTAAGCGGAGGGAGGAACAGTGACATGGAAGAATTAAAAGCAGTTGGGGAAACCACGCAGTTCATTGTGATCAAACTTGGTGATGAACAGTATGGAATCGACATTAAATATATAGACAATATTGTCAGAATGCAGCATATTACAAGAGTGCCTAAGGTGGATGATTACCTGAAGGGTGTTATTAATCTGCGCGGTGAGGTGATTCCGGTCATGAGTATTCGCCTTAAGATGGGACTGGAGCCGGATGAAGAGACAAAATCAACTCGAATTATTATTTTGAAATTGGAGCAGCAGGGCACCATCGGCGTGATCGTGGATGAGGTCAAGGAAGTTGTTACTCTGGATAATGATCAGATTGAGAAGATCGCATATGATTCCAAGGATGATAAGGATAGTTTTCTATGTGGAATCGGCAAATGCGACGGTGGATTGATTTCACTGTTAGATCTAAATTCCGTGGTACTTGAAAACGTATAGGAGGTTTCATAAGTGGATGATATTACCTTAGAAAAAATGTCTGACGAATATTTTGATGTTCTGAAGGAATTGGGAAATATAGGCGCAGGCAATGCGACTACCGCACTGGCGCAGATGATGCAGTGTAAGGTAGATATGTCAGTACCCCAGGTCAGACTTCTGGAGTTTAAGGAAATGGGCGAGATTATGGGCGGTGAGGAAATAATCATGGCGGGTATCTATCTCGGAATCGAGGGAGATATCACCGGCAGTATCATGTTTCTTCTGGAAAAACAGGCCGCCAGACATCTTGTAAATAAGATGATGGGGATGGAAATCTCTGGAGATGATTTTTCCGAGATGGAGTTTTCGGCACTTAAGGAAGTGGGCAATATCATCACGGGCGCTTACTTAAATTCGTTGTCCGGTCTGACTAATTTAGTGATATATCCGTCAGTTCCTGCTTTGACGGTAGATATGGCGGGCGCGATCTTAAGTGTTCCGGCGATCCAGTTCGGCGAGCTGGGCGATAAAATGTTATTGATACAGACACAGTTCTTTGATGAGATGGTTCTGGATGGGTACTTTATCCTTGTTCCGGATTTGAATTCCTATAGCAAGATATTGTCGGCATTGGGAATCGGTTAGGATAAAGTGCCGAGAGGTGTAGACTGATAAGTGTAAACAGGAGATGTCATATTATGGGCAAAGTGATAAAGGTCGGTATGGCCGATTTGAACGTATGCGTCAGTCCTGATAGCATTACTACATTGGGACTGGGGTCATGTGTCGGAATAGCTGTTCGCGATCCGGTGACAAAGATTGGCGGATTAGCGCATATAATGCTGCCGGACAGCACATCGATCCGCATTAATTCAAATATTCCGAAGTTTGCGGATACGGGTATAGAAGAGTTAGTAAGGCAGGTAGTGGCTAAAGGAGCTAACAGGAGTCGTCTGGTAGCCAAGATCGCAGGCGGTGCGCAGATGTTTGCTTTTCAGACCAAGAATGATATGGTTCGCGTGGGTGAGCGCAATGTCGAGGCGACTAAGAAGAAGCTGGCACAGCTTAAGATCCCTATTCTGGCTGAGGATACGGGTAAGAATTATGGAAGAACCGTAATTTTTTATCCGGAGACAGGCGATTTCGTGATCCGCGCAGTAGGAAAATCGGAAAGCGTGATCTAGCGGACGAATAGATAGGGTGGAAGGATCGTGAAGTGGATAACGAAGAATTAAATACAAGCGTAGAGTATACGAATGAAGAGGATATAAACGGAGAAAATATTGAGGATGAACAATCCGAGATAGAGACTCCGGCAGAGCGTAAAGCAAGAGAAGAGCGGGAAGAGAGAGAACGGGCATTCCGTGCCAAAAAGCGTAAGCTGATACCGCCTTTTGTGATGCTGACTGCCGGTGCGGCAACCAGCATCACGATGCGTATTTTGCATTATGAGATGAAGACGATGCTGATTATTCTGTTATGTGTGCTGATCGGTTTCTACATAGCAGGATGCATAATTAAGGAGATGTTGGACAGATTCGAACGGCAGATCGAGGAAGCCGAGATGGAAAAGGGCGGAGTCATCGAGAAGGAACTCGCAGAAGAAGATAGGCCGACCAGAAGAAGATCGGAAGCGAAGGTAAAGGATGAATAGTAACGCATATGGATGAGGCAGGCAAGAAGAAACTCTGGGAAGAATATGCGAAGACGCAGTCTCCCGAGCTCAGGGAAAAGATCATATTGGAATATGCGCCGCTTGTGAAGGTCGTAGCGGGCCGGTTAAGCATGTATCTGGGATATAATGTGGAGTACGAAGATCTGGTCAGTTACGGCATATTCGGGTTGATTGATGCCATAGATAAATTTGATTGTATGAAAGATGTCAAATTTGAGACTTACGCCAGTCTCCGTATCAGAGGGGCGATTCTTGATCAGATTCGTAAGATGGATTGGATTCCGCGGACCATAAGGCAGAAACAGAAGAAAATTGATTCGGTGATTAGAGAGATTGAGGCAAGAAGCGGCAGGAACGCCACAGACGAGGAGATCGCGGAAGGTTTGGGAATCTCGGGTGATGAGTATGTGGAATGGCAGTCTCAGATGAAGATCACCAATGTAGTGTCGCTGAATGAATTCTTAGAACAAGGCAGCGAGGTGTCTAATGAGGCGAGCCATACGAAGAGCACGCAGTTCGACAGTCCAGAGGAAGTTCTGGAAAGAGACGAACTGAAGAGGATACTTGCCGAGGCGCTTGAACTGTTAACGGAGAAAGAGCGTAAGGTAATCGTTTTATATTATTATGAAGAACTGACACTGAAAGAAATCAGCAGTATTCTAGAAGTATCGGAGTCCAGAATATCACAGCTGCATACAAGAGCACTGCAGAAGATGAAGACTAAACTGGGTAGTTATATCGGTATCCTCACGGAAGCAGGCGGAAGGTAATAGGTGAATAGATGAACGGATATTTCAGACTGGTAAACGAAGCGGATAAGACCAGCCTTAAACTGATTCCACCGACGGATGGCGGCAACAGGATCAGTGTGAACGATGTGATCGAGTACATGTCGATGAAGGGTTATTCCTGTGACCTTCCTACTTTGAAACAGGCAGTAGATGCAACCGTGGACAAGGAGACGGTGCTGCTTTTGGATAGGAATAAGCGGCCGGTGGAACGCGAATGCTATAAGTTGACGATTACACCGGATAAGATGCAGGCATACGCGAAGTTCTATGCGGCTTCCGAGGGCGGAGATGAAGTGACTGCGGGAGAGATTCTGCGGGATCTGGAAGCCAAGGGAATTAAATGCGGCATCAGAGAAAACGAGATCAGACAATTCTTGCAGCACAAGGAGTATTGTGAGGATATTCTGATTGCAGAGGGTGTTCAGCCTGTACAAGGTCAGGATGCCCATATTGAGTATCAGTTTAATACAGACAAGAAAGCAAAACCCACATTAAAGGAAGACGGTAGTGTGGATTTCTTCAATTTAAATATTTTAAATCACTGTAAGAAGGGTGATGTTCTGGCGGTCCTGCACAAAGAAGAACCGGGTAAGGAAGGTTCTGATCTGTTCGGTGAACGGATTAAGCCGGCGGATGTGAAGTCGGCGGTGCTGAAATTCGGCAATAATATCGAGCTGTCGGAGAACGGCATGATGATTACTTCCTTAGTGGACGGGCATGTGGAACTGGTAGAGGGCACCGTATTTGTGTCTGATATGCTGCAGGTAGAGAATGTAGATAATGCTACCGGCAATATAGATTATGAAGGGTCCGTACAGATCAACGGCAATGTGACTACCAATTTTGAAGTCAGGGCGCACGGTGATATTGTGGTCAAAGGGGTTGTGGAAGGGGCAACTCTGCATGCAGATGGCAATATAATTATAGCCAGAGGAATGAATGGTAAGGGCAAAGGATCACTCTATGCCGGTGGCAATATTATCGCTAAGTTCCTTGAGAACGCTACTGCACAGGCGGAAGGGTATGTGGCTTCCGAGTCGGTTCTGCACAGCAGGATCATGGCGGGCAGCGAGGTGAATGTGGACGGTAAGAGAGGTTTCATCACAGGCGGCAGAGTATGCGCCACAGGTGGTATTAATGTCAAGACACTGGGGTCTGAGATGGGGGCGGATACGGTTGTGGAAGTTGGTGCCGACCCGAAGATCAAGAACCGGATTGCAGAGCTGCAGAAGTTAATTGAGGAAGATACGAAGACACTGCAGACGGTACAGCCGGTACTTGTTGCGGCGAAACAGAAAGTCACGCAAGGTGTTAAATTCAGTCAGGAACAATTGAAACATATACAGTCCCTGGCACTCGTCAATCAGCAGAAGAGTGAGGCGCTGTCGGCGAACCAGGCGGAGCTGAATGAATTGATGGAACAGGCTGATAATACCACGGAGGCCAAGATCAGGGTGAAAGGAATGGTATATCCCGGCACAAAAATATGCATCGGAGATGTATCCATGACAGTACAGAAGAATACGCATTATTGCAGATTTATCAGAGAACGCGGCGATGTGAAGGTCGCACCTTATTAGAAAGACGGAAACTATTCGGTTTGACAGAGAGAACGAAGACTGGGATGTTGCGAACTATAGCGGGAGGCAGGGAGTATGGCAGTAGGATTGGTAGAGATGCACGGGCAGGTCACGAGAGCGCAGGATTTCACGACGATTAAGCATAACGAAGATACCAGACCGGCGGTCGAGCAGGCGCATTTCGGACAGCAGTTGACCAAGCACGTAGAGAAGCAGGTCAACAGGGTCAATCAGGGAGATAAGCCGGAATACCATGAGCGTAAGTTTGATGCCAAGGACAAAGGCAGTAACGAATATAATGGTGACGGCGGAAAGAAAAGGAAGAAGAAACCGGGCGTGAACCCCGATGGTAAAGTGCTCATGAAGAAAGCGGAACATATTGACTTTTCCGTATAAGTGCATAGATCACAGAAGGGAACGGAAGTAAGATGAGTGCAACAGAGATTATTCTGATCGTCATCGGTGTGGCGATATTCCTTTTGGGGTATCTCATGCCGGCGAGAAAGAAGGATATAGATGAAGAAGTGCAGCTGATCAGCGAGGACGAAGTCAGAAAGCTGGTCACCGCCGAGGTGGAACACGTCAAGGACAGGATCGCCGATATCGTGGATGAAACCGTCAATTACTCGATTGAGAAGGCGGAGCGTGCGATGGAGCGTGTGACCAATGAAAAGATCATGGCGGTCAACGAGTACTCTGATACTGTGTTGGAGGAGATCAATAAGAATCATAAGGAGGTTGTGTTCTTATATGACATGCTGAATGATAAGCATGACAATCTGATGTCATCGATCAATGCGGCGACGATAGCATCGGACGGTATCAAACAGACAGCCAGAGACACGGAACTGACTGCTTCCGAGGCGGCGGATAAGATCGATGCCGTGCTGCAGGCGGCGGATGAGGCGGCAGATACGGTACAGAGTGCGCAGGAAACTGCGATACAGGCGAAGAAAGTGGCGCAGGAAGCCCTGCGGATCATCATAAATCTCAGTAAAAAACAGCCGGTCGATGAGCCAGAGCCGACGGCGGAGATTGCGGTGCGGCAGGAGGAGCCCGTTGTTACGGAAAGTTCGGATATGGTCTGGGAACCTTGGCCGGAGGAGAATGACGAAGTACCGGAGATAATCGGAGGGGCGGAGCCGTTTGAAGAACCGGAAGAGATATCAGAGCCGGAGGGAGAACCGGAAGAAATAATGCCGGAAGAAGAAGCTGTGGAGAGTGTTGATTTCACGCCGATTGCGCCCAGAAGAGTGGAGATCATCCATCAGCCCGACGGAGACTATGTGGCTGGGGAAGGGGATGATCTCTCTACCAGTGCGGCGTTTGCCAGCATGGGATTCTTTGCACCGAAGTCGGAGGAATATGAGGAGTTCGGGAAGAAGGATCGTCTCAGGAGAAATTCCAGAAAGGAACGCATGCAGGAGAATGCGGCGACGATGGATATTCAGTTTACGAAAGGTAAAGATAACGGGCGTAATAGTAATGAGCGGATTCTGGAACTGCACAAAGCCGGCAAATCCAATATGGCGATCGCCAAGGAACTGGGTCTGGGCTTAGGAGAAGTGAAGCTCGTTATTGATTTGTTTGAGGGGATGTAAGAAGCGGAGTGACTGATAAAAGGTGACGATACATGGAACGAAAATATTATTTGCGCGGTCTGGGAATCGGAATAGCGGTGACTGCAATCATCATGGGGATCGCATTGTCAGGTGATAAAGCAATGACGGATGATGAGATCATCGCCAGAGCCAAAGAGCTGGGAATGGTAGAGAATACGGTTCTGACAAATAGTGATGACGAAGTCGGCGGGGAAGGGAATACAGATGCTCAGGACGGTTCTGACGAAGTTGAGGATGTTGCACAGTTTGGACAGGAGAATCCGAAGCCCGAAGATCTGACAGTGTCGTATGAGGAAGACGGGACGGCAGCGGACGGAGAAGAAGGCGAAGATACTTCGACACCTGCTGATACGGATATGCCGGATACTGCTGATGACGGACAGGAAGCGCCGGAGAGCAGTGCGGAGCCCGGACAGGAAGAAGAGCAGGATACAGCGGATGGCATAGCGGATGACACGGAGACCGGTAATGAGACACAGGAAAGTGTCAATGAGATCATTACATCCGCTACAGTCAAGACGATCACGATCAATCATGGAGACGGTTCCTATGCCGTGGCAAGGAAGCTGGCGGATGTCGGGGTGGTTACGTCGGCAGATACTTTTGACAGTTTTCTGTGTCAGAATGGGTATGATAAACGGCTTAGAACGGGGACATTCTCGATTCCGGCGGATGCCAGTGATGAGCAGATTGCGCGGATTGTGACGGGAGCGGAGTAGGTACTGTTCAGAGGTTATCTAAGTGGGACGCACAGATGGAAGTTAATATCTACGGAGCCGCGCTTTCGCTCCGTAAAAAGCGTAGCAGACGCTAAACTCGTGAGTTGCTTCGCAACTCATAACCTCGTTAAGCGCTGACGCTTTTTAAGGGGCTCCTTAAGATATTAACTTTCATCTGTGCTGGTTATTGATTGTGTCTGAGCAGTAATACTGATGAAAATGATGAAAGATTAGGCCCGTTTGCAAGAATTATTTTAACCGATAACACATGTTTGTTAATTCTGCACAATAAAATCACCTGTTATGACTCTAATCAGGGAGCTAAACAGGTAGTTTTTTTGTGCAGTTTTTCTTTTGTTGGTCTGACTGCATATTTAGTTGCATGAAAAATAGAGGTACTTTTTGTGTACCATTCCGACACCCCCAACCCCCTTGCCCGACTCCCAAGGGGGCTATTATGCTGTGGCCAAATTCAGACTGTCTTTATACTGGGCGGAGCTGATCCAGCCGAACATTTTACGGGGATAGTTATTGATCCACGATTCAACCATCTCAATTTCTTTCTTGGATACAAGATCGAAGTTTGTACCTTTTGGGAAGAAGCGCCTGATCATGCGGTTAATGTTCTCATTGGTGCCGCGCTCATATGCGCTGTAAGGGTGGCAGTAGTACAAAACTGTACGGTTCCCTTTTGTGTAACGGCTTTTCTCGATCCCTTCACCGTCCAGAAACTCCACGCCATTATCACAAGTGATTGTTTTGAACTTCTCACGGAATTTCTTACTTCCGTATTTCTTTTCCAGCATGTTCAGGGCATGGACTACGGAAGCAGCCTTCTTATTTTTCATTTTTATAATGATTTCTTCCCGTGTCATGCGTTCGGAGAGAACCAGAAGGCAGGCGTTACCGTTCTTCTGGCCGCTGACTACGGTGTCCATTTCCCAATGGCCATATTCCTTACGCTCCAGAATTTCCGGATCACGTTTTTCTATGGACTGGCCGGAGCGGTTGTTCAGGGCAATTTTTGACTTTTTTTCCTTTTTCTTTGCAGTTGCCTTCTTCTGGGGCAGATCGTGATAATCTGCATTCAGGAACAATCCCATGTCAAAATAGTTATAGATCGTCTTTGCACAGATGGAAGTCTTAAACTCTATTCCTTCATTCCGGGCATGGTAGAGCAGCGCCTCAGGAGAATATTTTTTATTCTTCACCATGTCTTCAATATACGCCACAAGTTCATAGTCAGACCCGATTTTCAGATTACGCCCACGGTTAGACATACTCTTTTCACTGACCATCTGGGCATAGTCTGCTTTATACACCTCATGCTTTACAAGATGTGTATCGATCTGCGTCACAGTGCCCTTGTTTATTTCGTAGCGGACAGTATGGTATTTATGC
>JAAUZK010000015.1 GCA_014804655.1 Lachnospiraceae bacterium
ATCTGGGCATAGTCTGCTTTATACACCTCATGCTTTACAAGATGTGTATCGATCTGCGTCACAGTGCCCTTGTTTATTTCGTAGCGGACAGTATGGTATTTATGCCCGATAGCGTCCGCAATCTCCGGAATACTGCAATTCTTTTTTAACAGTATTTCTATCTGGTATCTTTCACCCTCTGTTATGTAGTTATAAGCTGGGATTTTTTCTTTTGCTGCCATGATATGCACCCCCTTAATCCGAGGATGTCACAAAAAAATCCCGTCATAAAGGGTATATAAACGCTGCGCGCCCTTTACAACAGGATTATTTTGTGTGGCTGATATGAAATGTACTGAATCATGTGATAATAATTGTCGCGGCTAAACACTAAGACACAGACGTGTAAAAGCAGGATATTTCCGCACTTAAAGTTTATAGGTCAGACTGTCCTAAAAACCCGTGTTCCCTACGGTGCATAGCCCTACGGGACAGCGGTAAGATTTAAGTCCCCCTAAATCCCCCAAGGGGACTTAAAGTAAGCGAAAGCCTACTCTCTTAAACTATTCCTCCATCTCGGAGCGGTCAAGTGTTCCGTCTTCCCTTTTGATCAGGTGACAGGTATCACATTCAATATAGTCACTTCCGTACTTATTAGGGCTGTACATATAACCCCCGCATTCCGGACAAATTCCCTCATACGGCATTTAAAACACCACCTTTCTTTTACTTCCTTGTTGTATCATGTTCTATTATACGATAATCTTTCCAAACTTGCGTTTTGTCCGGAACCCCTGCGCCCATGGGTTCCCGTTCCGGACAATCGGACTATGTCCGACCACTTAATTTTTAAAACCATAATCAAGGAAAAAGGGGAAAGATCCAAACCACTAATCTATAGCAGAACAATTAATCTGATATAAAATTGTACTTCGTGTATTACATTTTTGCTGAAGCAATTTTGTAATACAAAATATACGTAAATAATGTAATACAAACCGGGAGCATTAATCTATTTCTGTTTCTCACACATGTCAGAATGAGAAATAACCAGATTTTCAAGCTTATCAGAGAAATTGTTTCCTCCAATTTTCATAATATATTCATAAACGTATTCATTCAAGCGTACAGACTTTTGAACCCGTTTAACACAATGTCCAATCATATGACCATTTAATTTTTTACTAGTGTACATAAAGCACCACCTTTCTTTTGCAATATTCTGTGTCAGCAAAAGCACAATCTTCACAGCCTTTATAAAAAGGGCAGTCATCACATTTTTTAATTACGTCCATACACCTTTCTGCATATTCTTCCGCATTTGCTATAGGACAAGAACCATCAACACAAGCCAAACCACAATATTCTTTACATATTTTCATCTTCTATTTTCCCTTCTGCAGGTCAAGTTTTTCCTGCTCATATTTTTCCTTAAAATCCTCATCAAACGGTGATGAAGGACAGAGGCGGAAGCTCAGTAAGTATTCTTCCGGGCTTTTATAGTCCTTGATTCCATTTTTATCAAATATCTTGACTGCACTGATCCGCCGAAGGAATGCATTCCATGTTTCCCGGCTGTGTTCCTGTTCTTCCTTGTACTGGTCAGCAAGATCAGTATTTGAGTGAATATAGACTTTTGTATAACACGCCACTTTATTATTATATCTGCATGGCAGATCCAGCGGATAGCCGTCAAGCAGCGTGAGCATTTCAGTTATGGATATACTGCTGCGGAATTCTTCAAAGACAATGACATCCTGCCCGCGGTAACCGTCAAACGGGTATTTATAGTTAGTCACCCTGTACACATTTTCATATCCGTAGTGATCCATGACGGTACGGGTCTTTTTCATGTCCGTGACCCCGGACCAGTATTCCACCTCAAGATGTCTGAATGTGTTCCTGAATTCCTTTTCTTTCACGATCTGACGGCAGCGTTCTATTTTGTCAAGCTGCATCATATACGTCGGATCGCTTTCCAGGATGTCATAGTCATCCATTCCCGACTTGATCATATCATACAGATCAATCAGGTCATTTCTCTGTCCCGGCTTTTCCACCGGACAATCACCCATCTCTTCAAAGGTTTCTTTTATATTTGTCTCTTCTTTCTTTGTTCCCTTGTATTTACCTTCCTTCAAAATATAGTCACGGTTTTCCTGTGCCAGCCCGTGGCAGTAGTCGATATGTGCCTTCGGGAATTTCTTCTTTACGGTGGAGAAGAGTATACCGTTATTCCCCATGATGAAGAGGTGGGTATGGTAGACATTGTTCTTTCCGCCTATCTCATCACACATGCACCAGTACTTTACAGCCTTGAACGTTGACAGTGCCGACTTTATATAGTCATGGTCATAACCGTGTTCTTTCGGGTTGTTGATTGTCAGCAGCCACTTCCGGGAGCGCGTTTTATCTTCCATGAACGCCTCCTGTTTTTCCCTCAAAATACACAGAGGTTATTTTACACAGCAAAATTACACATAAATTACACAACCAAAAATTCAGTATTTATCAGTGTTTGAACCTAAATTACACATTACACAGAAGTTTCCTAAGGTAATACTAACCTTAGGAAACCCGGCAACCCTTGACTGCAGGCACCCGCGCACTATCCTTTAAGGGCCATGGGCGGCACGGGGTGCCACCCATGAACAAGGCTAATACGTGCGCCCCTACAGTAAAGGGTATATAAATTGCCGGCGTTTCCAGCCGCCCCACACGGGCATAGGTCAGGCGCTGGCGCGCCGGACATTAGCCCGTGTGGAACGTCTGGAAACTGTCATAAAAATCATAATATTTCCTTCCGTTGTAGAACTCGGAGCAGAGCCGTCCATCCTTTCCCCGTATCTGGTAGTTACTCATGATCCAGACGAAAAGTTCACCGCCGTTTAAAAGCGCAAGGAGTTTTCCGCCCAGCTTATAATTCTTTACAGACCTGTGTTCCACCTTGTACTGCAGGACGTTCCTGACCTGTTTATCGATCACCTTGTCGTCCTGGCTGATCAGGTAAACATCAAAGCCGAATTTCCTGTGTTCGCGGAAAAAGGCGACCCATTCCGCGCGGTCTTTCCTTGCCCATGTCCTGTTGTTTAAAAGTTCCTGGCACTCATCCAGAACAACGATCGTCTGTCCTAACTTGATATTCCCTTTTTTGTCCCGTTCATGGAACTGCAGGGCGAAAGAGTAGAGCCCGTCAAAATATGTATAATGGTTTTCCGGCACTGTGCCCCTGAAATAAGTTTCCTTTACGGGGTCATATGCCTGTCTGGTAGTATAGGCGTTTTCCAGCCACTCCCTGTTATTCACGTAAATGAACTTTCCCAGCTTCTCCGGGTGGCGCACCTTATCAAAGTAATGCTCGTTGATCTCAAAGTTGGCGATCACGTTCACGCCCTTTAAGATGGCGTCATAGATCACGGACGCCATGTGCAGGGATTTCCCCGATCCGGGGGTACCCGTATAGAAATAGATCATGCTTCCACACTCCTTTCTTTTTATGCAAGCAGCTTGCCGATAATCAGGTCAAAGACTATCTTTTTGATCACGACAAAAAGATAATAGGCTGCTATGGCGGCAACCCACACTTCCGTTATCTTGAAACAGATGTCAAAAGGCACAAACCAGTTAAGCCAGTGCAGGAAATCAAAATCCACATCGGAAAAAAGCGTCTGGAAAGGGGAGTCCGGGAGCAGGTTGTAGAGTTTTGTAAAAAAAGTCTTCAGTATGTCTATCAAGGCTTATTCCTCCTTCTTTGTATTGACGATGCCGGATGTCATTTTCATGAGCCCGACCGCATACGTCATGCTTAAGACCACCCGGCAGATATCAGAAAGATACTTGTAATCCGAGAAGTCAACCACAAAGTCATAGTGTATATGCATGCTGATAGCGGAGACGTCAAAGTCAATAGGTACTTCAAAGTACGGGGTCTCCGGTTCCGCGGAAAGCAGCGTGACAAAGAAAAAGATATCCCACGGCACGGAGAACGGGAACTTGCTTTTTAACAGCCCGGTGGCGTCATCAAGGGCGTCGGAGAGGGTGGCAATTGCCGACTCCGCGCCGTCATCCACATCACTTAATACGTCATGGATCAGGTCAAGCCAGTCGGCTATTGCATCCACCCCGTTGATCACCGTATTCACGACCGTCCAGCGTTTAATACTTTTAAGCTGTTTTAGTATCTTATCAAGATAGTTGAGGACATCATCATACCACTGGGCAACAGCACCGCCGATCCAGCCGCCGCCACCTGAGCCGCCACCGCCGCCGTTTAAAAGGGCATCCAGTATCTGCTGAAGCAGATCTTCAATCGTGCTCTCATCTGTATCGTCGGTTATCTTATCCAGCAGCTCCTGCAGGATATCATCCATGTGGTCAAGCGTGTCGTTTATTTCATCCCATGTGGCAGTTATGTCAGTGGGATCGAAGTCATAGAAGCCAGAGCCAAAATAGACTTTGCGCTGTCCTGCGTCATAATTCATGAATTCCGTAGCGCTTTTAAATACCCTTATTCTGCCGCCGTCCGGTGTAACAATAAAAGGATTCTGACGGAATACGCCGAAATCTGTCTTATTCGGGTCATAGTGGGCAATCCATTGGATCTCCCCACGGTTTTCTGTGATATCCACAATATCGTTACCGTCTACAACTTTTAACTGGTAATAATCATAAGGTAAAAGTTGTAAATTCCAATCAGAGTTCATAACTACAACCATGTTGCCAGAGGAAACAAAAGCGCCTCCGTCCTTAATATACGGGGTTGCGTCAGCTAAATACATGTAATTAACGGAACACTGGGGAAGCGCAACCGTAAAAGGATGAGATGAACAATATGATCTAAATGCATCATACGCTGCTTTAGTACGAAAAGTACTTGCGGGGATTTCATACATGTTATAAGTTTTCTCGAGTATGAACGGATTTGTTTCGTCGGCGTATTCCTGAAGGGCTTGCTTGATCTGGGCTACAAGATCAGCATCGAAAGAATAATTGACATTACCATCGGAATCTTCCAACCGTGAAATATGACCAGTATTCCACCAATCTTCATAATCTTCACGAGCTTGATACCATTTAGCAAAATCATGATCTTGTACTACAGCACCAACACGGCAAGCAAGATAACTAAGATATGTAGAAGTTTCCTCTATAAACTTATCCCACCATGAAGTACCAGGATCATAAACAGCATAAGAGGAAATCGGACACAGAAAAACCGATATAACAATTATACATATCGACAATGAAAAAGATATAATTCTTTTAAATGCTTGTTTCATAAATACCCCCAAAAAAAAGAACGGTTAAAAACCGTTCTTAATGATATGTGTTATTGTCCCGGTACGGGCAGTTGTTGCAATCCGATTTTTTACTATCACGTATCGTCCTTATTATAACTATAGCGCCGATTATGACAGGAACAATTATTAAAAGCGGAAGGATTGAATCAACAACTAATTGTAAGTCTAAATCAAATAATCTAGGCTCGATGATTAACACCCCCTTATTAAACTATAAGAGAAGTATAACATTAAACTACGGCTGTGTAAATTATTCAGTTGTTTTTTCTCAGATCTGGACGCTTCCAGTTAATCCAGATCAAGTTCCTGCCAGTTTTCAGGAACATCACCGGTAAAAAGAAAACATAAGTCAGACTCATCGGAAAAAAGACAGTTGATGCATTTCTGATTTTGGCAGTATTCCCGTATCGTGTTATAGGCTTCCAGTGCCTTTCTCATTTCATCCATGTTTATTTCCTCCGATCCTGTTAAGCAGGAGCACCACGTTATCAATCCATTCAAAGACAACATCGAATGCTTCACCGCATTGTTCTATTCCGATCTGCTCCATTAGCTTTTCTGCTTTTTGCACCTTATACAGTATCATAAGCGCATGCACAAGGCTCATTCTGTTCTTTTCGGGAATTATATTTTCCCTTTTGGCGGAGCTGGCAGTTATATTGCCTTCCGCATTTACCCCGACAGTGTCGGTCTGGTTGCCGTCTGCATATAAAACGGCGGTTTCTGCCCATTTTCCCATGACTTACTCCCTTCTAAAAATCGGGGAGCGTTTTACTCCCCGATCCCGTGATATGCTGCCGTCCCTTAATGGGTAAGGGAACTGAAAAATCTCATGACGATCCTGATCACTCTGGGAGCTGCCCAGATACCGATTGCGATCGGAACCGCGACAAGGGCATACTTTGCAAAATCCGAACTGATCCCGTTCAGTGAAGAAGTAAGTGCATCACTGAAATCCAGAGAAACAGCAGTTGCACCTGCTTCAAGTGCCATAACGCCATTTGCCAATGCTGAATTGATCATAGACTTTTACCTTCCTTTCCTAGAATACGCGCGCTTATATATCATCGGGAGTTATCCCGTGATAAACATCATTCCTGGCTGCCTATCATGCCCTGCACCTTGCCGACTGCATAGCCTGCAAGTTCTATCACAAAGCCGATAAACCAGCCATAACCTAACCCTGCACCCATAAGCTGGGGCATGTAATCCTTTATGAACTGTGCTACATTTTCCATCATTTAATCCTCCCGAAGAACTGGCGCACCATGGCCATCCCTGCCAGGAAGAACAGCCCGACACATAGAAAAATAGTGGTGGCAGTCTGCGCAGCCTGAAGTTCAAGCATTTGTTCCCGGTAAGCGGTGCAGGCTTCATAATATTCCACATCTGCCGCCGCCATGTCTGCCAGATAACTGTTGATCCCTTCGAGGTGGGAGAGCAGCAGCGCGGCAGTTTCATTTTCCTCCGGTTCTTCCGGATCAGGGACGGCAACGGGGTTTTCCGAGTCATAAAGTAACTGGTTATACAGGCCGTCTTCACCTGTCCCGTACACATACCGCACATAAAACGACTGCAGGTTTCCTTCCGCAACGTCAGTTTCCATCTTTTCAAAGCCGGAACGGAATGCGTCAGCAGAATCATACTTCATGCTTACATATGTTGAATAGCCCGTTGATGTCGTGATCCCGTAGGTCACATTGACAGGGTATCCATAATCCGCATAACCTGACGGCGGTACGGACAGTTCGGAATGGGCTGCTGGTTCTTCTTTCTCTTCCGTGGGTGTAAGAAGCTGGATCACTTCGTCAAGCCTTTCAGTCAGTTCGTCAGTCCTGTCCGGCGGCTGCTCCAGTCCTGCCAGTGCGTCCGCGAACATTTCAGTATAATCCGGCTGCTGTGAAGGCTGTCCTGTCTGTCCTGCGTTCCCTTCATTTTCCCCGTCATGATCCTGTCCATGTCCCGGCTTTTCCGGTGCGGGTTTGTCTTCTTTTTCCTCATCCGGTTCCGGCTGTGTCGGTTCCGTGTCCCCAGGATCATTGCCGGATACGGTTTCATTTTCTTCCGGTTCCGCGATAACGTTGTTTTCTTCTTCCATTTCCCCACCCCTAATATGTATACTTCACAAGGTACACAAGAACGAAGCCCTCCGCATGGAACTCTACCTGTGCCTTGTGACCTTGTTTTGCAAGTCCTGAAAGGCACTTTTCAAGACGGAGCTCCATCATGTTTTCAAGATCTTTCGTAGTGTCATAATCCTTTGCGTTAAATGCCAGCACTATATATGCAGTCGTTTCCTGATCCGCTGCCGGAATCATGGGAAGGGAAGAAACGTTACGCTTTCTTTCCCTGCGGTCTGTCATGAATACACTCAGCTTTTTCCGGAAGACGAAGCAGCCGATCAGAAACACAATGGCAAGTATAAATAATGTGTCCATATCTTTTCCTTTCCAGAGAAAGCGGGCACAACCCTTTCAGATCATGCCCGCCACAGATTACTTGTTTACGGATTCCTTTTCTTTTTTCTGATCAAAAGGCGCACCGCCGGCGGGTTTAATCATCACGATATCTTCAAGTGAAGCCTTTCCCTCATATCCGGGTTCATACCGGAAATCTACCTGATCACCAACTTCCACAGCATAATCCCTATAACTGAATGCTGACACAGGCTCCTGTCCTTTACACTCACTGTTCTCCATATCGTAATCTGAAAACTCTTTCAGGGCGTAGTAATTAAAACAATCCTTTCCGGTTTTGGTCTTACCTTTCTTGATTCCAACTATTATACATTTCATTTTTCTCTTCCTCCATTTTTCTCTTTTTTCTCTGCTTTTTAATAGTTGTTGTACAAAATCGATTTTGTTTAAAATAAATTTTACAGCCGGGAATGATGAAAGATTAGAGAAAAGACTCTTGTAAAAGGGGTCTTTTTATGTTATTGTAATTTAGTGTGCGTGAACATGCCGCAGGCATAACGCGCCACAGGTAACAATAACCAAGTAAACACATATATCCGTAGGCTGCCGGTGCTTCTTGACGCAGGGGTGGCAGCAGGGTCAGGATATATGGAAGCAAAACCAAACGGAGGTAAGAAACATGAGCGTTATTTCAATGAAACAGTTATTAGAGGCAGGTGTTCATTTCGGACATCAGACAAGAAGATGGAATCCTAAGATGGCTCCCTATATCTTCACGGAGAGAAACGGTATCCATATCATTGATCTGCAGAAGTCGGTAGGCAAGGTAGACGAGGCTTACAAGGCAGTATTTGATGTGGCTTCCCAGGGTGGTACGATTCTGTTCGTAGGTACGAAGAAGCAGGCGCAGGATGCTGTTAAGACAGAGGCGGAGCGCTGCGGTATGTACTATGTCAATGAGAGATGGCTGGGCGGTATGCTCACTAACTTCAAGACGATCCAGTCCAGAATCGACAGACTCAAAGCAATCGAGACTATGTCCGAGGACGGTACTTTTGATGTGCTTCCTAAGAAGGAAGTTATCCAGTTAAAGAAAGAATGGGAGAAATTGGAGAAGAATCTGGGCGGTATCAAGAATATGACCAGAATTCCCGACTGTATCTTTGTAGTTGATCCCAAGAAGGAGAGAATCTGTGTTCAGGAAGCTCATACACTGGGAATCACACTGATCGGTATCGGCGATACAAACTGTGACCCGGAAGAGCTTGACTATATCATTCCCGGTAATGACGATGCGATCAGAGCCGTTAAACTGATCGTTTCCAAGATGGCTGATGCCGTGATCGAGGCGAACCAGGGCGCTGAGGAGTATGTTGAGGAAGCCGAAGCCGAGAAGATCGAAGAGGCTGACGAGGAAGATGCATAAGCATATGGCTAATGTTACGGCAGTATCCATGGCGCGAAGCGAGGGGATGCCGGATCAGTATGAAGTGAAGGTGTATTGTAAACAGGAAGATCAGGAGGACAGATAGATGGCTATTACAGCAGCAATGGTAAAAGAGTTAAGAGAAATGACCGGTGCAGGCATGATGGATTGTAAGAAGGCTCTCGGTGAGACCGACGGCGACATGGAAGCAGCGGTTGAGTATTTGAGAAAGAATGGACAGGCGAAGGCAGAGAAGAAAGCCGGCAGAATCGCGGCGGAGGGTCTGTGCCGTGTATCCGTTAAGGATGATAAGACTGTGGCAGTAGTGGAAGTAAATTCCGAGACGGACTTCGTGGCTAAGAACGAGGACTTCCAAGCTTACGTGGAAGCAGTTGCAAAGCAGGCGGTTGAGTCTGATGCGGCTGATCTGGACGCTTTCCTTGCAGAGAACTGGCACTTGGATACTTCCAAGACAGTGAAAGATGCTCTGGTTGATAAGATTGCTGTTATCGGTGAGAATCTGACAATCAGAAGATTTGAGAAAGTCGTTGCAAATGACGGATGTGCAGTATCTTACGTACACGGTGGCGGCAGAATCGGCGTTATCGTAGAGGCGGCAACAGACGTAGTGAACGATGCCGTTAAGGAGGCGCTGACCAACATCGCAATGCAGGTTGCGGCACTGTATCCGAAGTATGTATCCACGGATGAGATTTCTGAGGAGTATAAGGAACATGAGAAAGAGATCCTGACAGAGCAGATCAAGAATGATCCGAAGATGGCGGGTAAGCCGGAGAAGGTGATCGAGGGTGCTGTCGTTGGTCGTCTGAATAAAGAGCTGAAAGAGATCTGTCTGTTAGAGCAGGTATATGTTAAGGCTGAGGACGGCAAGCAGACTGTAGCAAAATACATCGAGCAGGTTGCCAAAGAGAACAATGCGAACCTTTCCGTTAAGAAGTTCGTTCGTTTCGAGACAGGAGAAGGTCTTGAGAAGAAGGAAGAGAACTTTGCAGAGGAAGTTGCTAAGCAGATGGGAAAGTAAGAAAGAAGTAAAGGCAACTTCCAAAGCATTTTAGTATTGCAAGCGATTTTAGGATTAAAAATGTAATATTTGCATGAAATGATAAGACATCATTGCTTATAGAAATATAAGCGGTGGTGTCTTTTTATATGCCGAAGTGAAAATTCAGCTATATAAATAATATGTTTATGAATCCAAACAACAAAACCTCTAACAAACTATACATTGATAATTGAACAAAGTCTTTACACTATGATATAATACCAATTGAAAAGGTGGTGAAAATATGAATAGTGAGGTTGATAATATTACAGATAAACAATTAAGATACATTAATAGACTAACAGTTTTTGTTAGAAAACTATTAAAGCTTGTGCCACCGGAAAAAAGAGAAGAACTGGAGAATGAATTTGATAGTATTCTCTTAGAAGTCACAGAACCAAATGAAAATAAATAGTAGCCACATAGCAATATTTAAGGTGTAAGGTCTATTGAATTATTAAGGCTTTACACCTTTTTAATATCCCCAGTTCTCCACCTGTTCTTTTTCTGAAAAAGAGCGCGAAAATAAATGTCAGGTAACAATTATTGCCTGACGCTTTTTGAATTGAAAAAAATTGTAGAATAATGTTACATGGCGGTCACAACCCTTTTGGACTTATGTGGCGCAGGGAGAGATACCTACCACGGATAAGGATGGCTTAGATCACGGCTTCGGTCTTGCCACGATCGAAGAGGCAGCAAAGTGTCTTGAAGGAGAAAGCTTCTGTTATACGGAGGACGGAGATTTTATATTGAATGTGATGGTTTCGCGCCGGGCATTTCCAAATGCATTTTAGTCTGTGCGGAACAAGAATACAGAATAGATATTGTAAAGAAAGCAGGAACTAACATGCAGATAGCGATATGCGATGATATACAAAAGGATCTGGCGGCAATCCGGGTAGCTTTAGATACTTATGCAAAAGCACATCCCGAATTACACTTTGATATTGACGAATACGGAGCGGCGACCGATGTCTTAAATGCGGTGGAAAAAGGAAAAATATATGATATAGCCCTCTTAGACATTTGTATTCCGGGGGTTCTCGGAACGGATGCCGCGGAGGAAATGCTTGCCAAAAGCCCGGATATGGGTATTGTTTTTCTGTCAACCAGCGTCGAATATGCTGCTTTATCTGGCTGGCGATCATAGCGGCAGTGATTATTGCGGTTGTGATTGTGATTGTGAGAAGAAAAAAGGAAACTGAAAAAGCGTAAGAATAAGAAGAACAGCGGCAGCACATAGGAATAGCAACATACATAAGGGCGTATCGCTATGGAGGATAAAACCTCGTTGCGATACGCTCTTTTTATCAAATTACCATAAAATAATTGACAAACATAATCACATCCCTTATGATAAATGAACCGGGAGACAAAATGTTCTCCGGCTATGTCAACGCTTACCACATTTTCTATGGAGCGGTATGTGCATTCCGCACGTTCAGACAGTTTCTGTCATTTTTCCCACAGGCATTAAAATAAGACTTTAAAACATATCAAACGGCAGTTGCAATCTATTACAGCCGCCGATCTACATCCGGCAACGTAGGGCGGTCTGTCCTGCTTTGTCCGCGTCGAAAGGAGCTCTTATGTCTAAAGAAAAAAAGCAACCCAAAGGAAACAGATCAGTAACAGCAAACGTCACGACAGTAGCAGTAAACTCATTTTCGGGAATGCAGAATTGTGTTCCCAGTTCCTCAGAAACTACATGGACATTCCGCTGCTTAAAAATGTCCGGGCGGAGGATATCGAGGATGTCACGGAACGCTACATGCCCATGTTCACTGAGGAACGTGATTCGGATACGGTAAAACGTATACGGATATCAGAAAAAGACACATTATTTTTTGTCACTCTTATTGAACACAAGATCAAAGTGGATTATAATGTGAGTATGCAGCTTCTCCGTTACATGGTCTATATATGGTTTTATCAGGCTGACCCAGCTTCTGCTGGAATCCGGCTGCACGGATGAACTGTCAAGAGCCGTTACCGATCCGGAATACAGGAAAGAACTGTATCGGCAATATAATCTGTAATTTAACTGGGCTAATCTGTGGTATACAATTTCATAGTAACAGTAACTTCAGGTGCATGATAAAATAGAAAAATAAAATAAATATCATGCACCTTTTTTTGTTTTACTTTTTTAATATTGATGAGTACAATATAGCAGCCGCTTACGTCAAAAGAGGGCAGAGAAGTATTGGCGCGATTTTTTGAAGCAAATGAAACGGATTATTGAATTGAAATATAAGAAAAGATTGCGTATAATTTTGTTAGTTTGTCATTATATTGATAATTATATGTGAAGGGAACAAATTATGAAAATAATTAAAAAGATAAAGAAATCCATTAAAGAGGTTCTTCATCCGTCCTTTGAATCTCTAATGAATGAGTTCGCCATCGTGGAGGACGCGACTGCTGTGAATGAGGAGCGTCTGGAACACTTCTGGGTCATGGTCGAGCAGAGAAAGGCAGATGAGGTGCGTATAAAAGGCTCCGGAGGAGAAGAAAATACAGAATGAAGCGGGCAAAATTACAGTGTGGATAATTTTTCTTGAGCTTTTTTCATAAAATTTCTTTTCGTAATTCACGAGATGTGATATAGTATAAGAGAATATGGAATAAGGAGCAGATGATAATGGCACAAAGTGATGCCGAACAGGAGGCCGAGCTGGCGAAGCGTAAGCGTATCCGGCGGTTAAGAAATCTGATCATCTTTGTTCCGCTTTCCACGATACTGGTATTGCTGATTACCTGCATTTTTCTGGGAATCAGTCTGTACATTACGAAGAAAGAGCTACATGAGGCAAAGTCGGCAATCGAGGCGGCAGCCGGCGGGACTCAGACGGTGAGTGTTGACAATACACAAGCGTCCGGGGATTCTCTGCTATACACGACCATCGGGGTGGACGAGTTTGAGAGAACAGGGATCGACGGCGAAGATCAGTCAGAGGAGGATACGGGTGTCCGCAAGGTGTATCTGACTTTTGATGACGGTCCGAGCAGCAACACAAATCGGATTCTGGATATACTGGCTGAATATGATGTGAAGGCAACCTTTTTTGTAGTCGGGAAAGAGGAAGAAGAATATCAGGTGTTATATAAAAGAATCGTGGACGAAGGACACACTCTGGCGATGCATTCCTACAGCCACAAATACAATGAGATCTATCAGTCACTGGAAAGTTACAGCGCTGATTTAAGCAAACTACAGGAATTTCTGTATGACACTACGGGTGTGTGGTGCAGGTACTGCAGATTTCCCGGTGGGAGCAGTAATACGGTGAGCCGTGTGGACATGCATGAGTTGATCGCGTATCTGGACGAGCAGGATATGTCTTATTTTGACTGGAATATCTCTTCGGGCGATGCGATGAGTTCGTCCATCAGTCCGGATGAAATCATCAGAAACTGTACCGCTAAGCTGAGGAATTATGATGAGGCGATTATACTAATGCACGATGCCGCGGAGAAAAATTCGACGGTTAAGGCGCTGCCTGAGCTGATTGAGACGATTCAGTCCATGGAAGATACGAAGATCCTTCCGATCACGGATGATACGGAACGGATTCATCATATAAGCAATGACTAAAGAATGGAGGATGTGAGAATGGGTTTTTTCTCAGATTTGAAGGAAGACTTATCACAGGCTGTAAATGAGCTGATGCCGGAGGAAGCGTTAGAGGCTGCGATGGCGGGAAGCGCAGAGACAGAAGATACGTTGCCCGACGAATTACTTACAAATGAGGCGCTGACAAAGGATGAGACGATAGATTCCGTAGATTTAATCAGCATGCTGGATAAATTAGAGGATCTGGATACGGCGAACGATGCGCTGGACGAGGCAGTTTTACCCGAAAGTATGTCGGAAGACATAGCGGCGCTGATCGAGCAGGAACCGGCAGCTGAGGAGGAGATCGTATCGGAGGAGACAGCCTTAGCGGCAGAGCCGGAAGAGGAGATAACACCGGAACCCGAGATGATTACGGAGCCGGAAGAAGAGATCGTACCGGAACCGGAGGAGATTGTGGTACCGGAAACAGAGGTTGCGAAAGAGCCTGAGGCAGAAGCGGTTATAGAAGCTGAACTGGCCGGGGAACCCGAAGCACAGTCAGATAATACAATAGCAGGATTAAGTGGAGAGGAAGAGGAGAATATGGACGCACAGACACAAACACAAGAGCAGACACAAACACAGGCACAGGAGCCGGTCAACCGCGTAGCAGTTGACGAGACCGCAGTAGTGACGGAGGGAATGACCATAACGGGCGATATTGTATCCGCAGGTTCTATGGAACTGATCGGTACCGTTAATGGTAATCTGGACATCTACGGCAAACTGAATATCACGGGTACGATTCAAGGTGACTCCAAGGCAGCGGAAATCTACGCTGAGGGCGCAAAGATCACGGGTGAGGTTCACAGTCAGGGCAGCGTGAAGATCGGACAGAGCTCTGTAGTGATCGGCAATATCGCTGCAGCCAGCGCAGTTATTGCAGGCGCGGTGAAAGGTGACATCGATGTACAGGGACCGGTTATTTTAGACACTACGGCAATCGTTATGGGTAATATTAAATCCAAATCCGTACAGATTAACAACGGTGCGGTGATTGAGGGATTATGTTCCCAGTGCTATGCCGATGTGAATCCGACATCCTTCTTTGAGGAATTTAAGAAAAGAAAATAAGACTTGTAGCTTCTATTAACACAGAGCAGGAGAAAAAGGAATATGCGGCGTATACTGTTGAAATTGAGTGGAGAGGCATTAGCAGGTGACAAGAAGACCGGATTCGACGAGGAGACGGTGCGTGGTGTGGCCATGCAGGTCAAGGAACTGGTAGATGACGGGATTCAGGTGGGAATCGTGATTGGCGGCGGTAATTTCTGGCGCGGTCGTTCCAGTGAAAATATTGACAGAACGAAAGCCGACCAGATCGGAATGCTGGCAACGATCATGAACTGCATCTATGTATCTGAGATATTTCGTTCAACGGGCATGATGACGAATATTCTTACGCCTTTTGAGTGCGGCTCCTTTACAAAGCTGTTTTCTAAGGACAGAGCAAATAAATATTTCGAAAAAAATATGGTAGTCTTCTTTGCAGGCGGAACCGGACATCCCTATTTTTCAACCGATACTGGGGTGGTACTTCGCGCGGTTGAGGTAGAGGCGGATGTCATACTGTTGGCGAAAGCGGTGGACGGTGTCTATGACAGTGATCCGCGGAGCAATCCGGCAGCGAAGAAATATACTGAAGTCTCGATTGACGAGGTTATTGAGAAGAACCTGCAGGTAGTGGATATGACCGCTTCTATTCTTGCCAGAGATAATAAGATGCCGATGTGGGTATTCGGACTTAACGAAGAGAACAGTATTGTAAATACGATAAAGGGTCAGTTTAACGGTACTAAGGTGACCGTATAAGCAAGGCAGAATTTGGCGCCGGCGCATCGCTTCGGTTCGCTGCCCGCCGAAATAAGAGCTGGAGGATTACAGTATGGATGCAAGATTAAAACCTTATGAGGAGAAGATGCAGAAGGCGTATGACTTCCTTGAGACAGATCTCGGGGCAATCCGGGCAGGACGTGCCAATCCGCATGTTCTTGACAAGATCAGGGTAGACTATTACGGCACACCCACACCGATTCAGCAGGTAGGTAATATCACGGTTCCGGAGCCCAGGGTTATTCAGATTGCGCCTTGGGAGAAGACGCTGATCAAAGCTATCGAGAAAGCGATTATGATGTCCGATGTGGGCATTACGCCATCTAACGATGGTTCGCTGATCCGTCTGGTATTTCCGGAGCTGACAGAGGAGCGTCGTAAGGAATTAGTGAAGGATGTCAAGAAGCGTGGCGAGGAAAGTAAGGTAGCAATCCGCAATGCGAGACGTGACGGCAATGACGCTTTGAAGAAATTAGCCAAAACAGAGGTCTCCGAGGATGAGATCAAGGAACTGGAGGACAAGCTCCAGAAAATGACCGATAAGTTTATCAAGGATCTCGATAAACTGGTGGAAGAGAAATCCAAGGAAATACTTACAGTATAGCAGTTATATAATGAGGCGGGATATGCCTCAAATACAGACAGAGTATAGAGAGGGGCTTACAGAATAAGAATATCTGTTCTGTTGTCCCTTCTTTTTGCTAGTGGGGGAAAAATATGAACATTCCGAATCATGTAGCGATCATCTTAGATGGTAACGGCAGGTGGGCTAAGAGTAAGGGAATGCCGCGCAATTACGGGCACGTACAGGGCGCCAAGACGGTGGAGGTGATCTGTGAAGAAGCGTATCGTATGGGGATACAGTACCTGACAGTGTATGCTTTCAGCACGGAAAACTGGAACAGACCGCAGGACGAGGTGAATGCCCTGATGGGTCTTTTGCGCAATTATATGAAAACCTGCCTCAAGACGGCGGCGAAAAATAACATGTGTGTTCGAATCATCGGTGAGAAGAGCAGATTGGATGAGGATATCAGAAGGCGGATGGAAGAGCTGGAGCAGGCGACTAAGGATAATTCCGGTCTGCATTTCCAGATCGCCATTAATTACGGAGGCAGGGATGAGATCGTCCGTGCCGTGCGGCATCTGGCTGACAGTGTGGCAGCCGGGAGCATGAAAGCGGAAGATATTACGGAGCAGACGATCAGTGATCAGTTAGACACGCATGATCTGCCGGAGCCGGATCTGCTTATCCGTACATGCAACGAGCAGCGCATATCCAATTTCCTGTTATGGCAGCTTGCCTATACAGAGCTGTATTTTACACCCGTGGCATGGCCGGATTTTTCCAAAGAAGAATTAGTAAAGGCGATTGAGGCATATAATAAGAGAGACAGACGATACGGTCTGGTCAAGGACGAGTAAGGAGGAGCAGGGCATGTTTGTTACGAGACTTATAAGCGGTATCTCATTAGTGATCATTGCGCTTGTGACGATCCTTGCAGGAAACGGTGTGCTGGCGGTTACACTTTGCCTTGTATCCCTGATCGCTTACCGCGAATTGACTATGGCATGCAAAGTACATACGGAAGATCGGAAATGGAATGCGCTTGAGCTGGCGGGTATGGCGCTCACGGCGGCATACTATGTATCGCTATTTATTATGCTGTATCGCGCGAACGAGAACGGAGACGGGATCGAAGAGGTATATCCGGTTGTAATGATCGCGGTAGTGGTCGGTCTGATACTGTTTCTGTTTATCTATGTGTTTGCGTTTCCGCGCTATCAGGCTGCGCAGGTTATGGCCGCTATGTTTTCGTGGCTGTATGCGCCGGTGCTTCTTTCTTTTATCTATCTGATCAGGGAGGGATTTTCCGACGGCAATTATCTTGTATGGTTTGTTTTCCTNTGTTCGTGGGGAAGCGATACATGNGCCTATGCGGTGGGCGTGTTGATNGGCAAGCACAAGATGACTCCGAAGCTGAGTCCGAAGAAATCNGTGGANGGNGCNGTNGGNGGTGTGCTNGGNGCNGCGCTNNTGTTCGTNNTCTACACNCATTTTGTCATTAATATNTATACAAGTGTTTCATTGCCGTTACTTATNGCGGCNNTTTTGGGCGCGGCNGGCGCGCTGGTTTCCATGGTGGGNGATCTGGCAGCNTCTGCGATCAAGAGAGATCATGACATTAAAGATTANGGCAAGCTGATTCCGGGACATGGCGGCATTATGGATCGNTTTGACAGTGTGATTATCGCNGCACCGCTTATTTTTATCGGNTTAGTCATTATCGGCAGTCTGAGNGGGGCTGTCTTGTAACAGCNGGGTTCGCAGACNGNGTAAGAACGGAGATTAATATATGAAAAAGATAGCAATACTGGGTTCTACCGGTTCTATNGGGACACAGACCTTAGAGATCGTGAGAAAAGAAGCAGATCTGGAGGTGGCTGCGCTGGCGGCGGGAACNAATGTAGAATTGATGGAGAAGCAGGTGAGAGAGTTTNGNCCATCGCTTGTGGCAATGTGGACCGAGGAGGCGGCNGGAGATCTGCGGGANCGGCTGNCNGANCTGCCGGTGCGGGTNGCCTNTGGGATGGAAGGGCTGCTGGAAGTGGCGGTTTGTGAAGAATCAGAAGTATTGGTGACGGCGATTGTGGGAATGATCGGAATAAGGCCTACCATTGCNGCNATTGAGCAGGGTAAGACGATCGCNNTGGCAAATAAGGANACGTTAGTGACNGCNGGGCATATTATTATGCCGCTGGCGGNGCGGATGGGAGTNCCCATNCTNCCTGTGGACAGNGANCACAGCGCGATCTTTCAGTCCATGCACGGCGAGAACNGNGCACGGNTCAGTAAGATCCTTCTGACNGCTTCCGGCGGGCCTTTCCGCGGNAAGAAGAGGGAAGAGTTANCTTCCATGACNGTGGAGGATGCCCTGAAGCACCCCAACTGGTCTATGGGCAAAAAGGTNACCATCGATTCGGCTTCTCTTGTAAACAAGGGNCTGGAAGTGATGGAGGCAAGNTGGCTCTTTGANGTGGAGCTGGATCAGATTCANGTNGTGGTGCATCCGCAGAGCATTATCCACTCNGCGGTAGANTATGTGGATGGCGGGATCATGGCNCAGCTCGGNATGCCGGATATGAANCTGCCGATTCAGTATGCNCTCTTTTATCCGGACAGAAGNCCGATGGATACTGAGAGAGTGGATTTCTTCCGGNTAAAACAGCTTACNTTCGAGGANCCGGACACGGATACGTTCNNAGGACTGGCGCTTGCGTATCAGGCGGCAAGACGGGGCGGNACACTGCCCACGGTGTTTAATGCGGCAAATGAAAAAGCNGTGGCGCTCTTCTTACAGAAGAAGATATCATTCTTGCAGATACCTGAGNTGATCGAAGGATCGATGNANAANCATCGTGTANTCNANGATCCGACGGTAGAGCAGATTCTGGAAGCGGAATCGGNAACGTATGAATATATTANGCAGAAATATGGGGAGCGGTAGATTGCGNNATCGCATGAGAATGCTCCGGCATGGAGGATTATATTGATCAGGACAATTATTCTATTTCTTATTATTTTCGGGATCGTGGTGATTTCCCATGAGTTTGGACACTTTATTATCGCCAGAAAGAACGGCATACGGGTTCTTGAATTTTCGGTGGGTATGGGTCCNACNCTCNTTTCTTATACCAAAAANGGNGTCAAATATTCTTTGAAACTGCTTCCNATCGGCGGTGCATGCATGTTTGACGGTGAAGACGGNATCNNTGCTTCGGATGAGGCAGANGANCCGGGAGGATTGTTTCGCCGGTCNNCTGNNGAANCGAGGGAAACACCGCGNGAGGANGCATTTGATCCNGCCANAGTGTGCGACGGGATTGCNTTTAATGAGGCAGGGGTTTGGAAGCGCATTGCCGCNGTTTTNGCNGGTCCGTTCTTNAACTTTATTCTGGCATTTGTANTTGCGGTAATACTGACGGCTTTCTCCGGAGCCGATCTNCCGGTGATCGGACAGATCTCCGANCAGTCTGCNGCCGAGCGGGCGGGACTGCGGGCAGGNGATGTGATCACNCAGATCAATCATGAGAAGATACATTTNTATCGGGAAGTCATGGTGATNTCGTCCATGAATAAGGGAGAA
The DNA here is from genome assembly GCA_014804655.1 of Lachnospiraceae bacterium. Classification (GTDB taxonomy): domain Bacteria; phylum Bacillota; class Clostridia; order Lachnospirales; family Lachnospiraceae; genus UBA3282. The sequence continues at coordinate 19,789 of JAAUZK010000015.1, forward strand.
NCGCTGGAGATTCATTANAAGCGGGGCGATGAACAGGGAGTAGCGGTTGTAACGCCCGAATATGATGAGCAGGCGGGACGNTATTATATGGGCATTATGGCGGCGGGAGAATANTTGAAGTGCAATCCGCTTCAGGTGTTNCAGTATGGTTTCTATGAAGTGGAATATTATGTNAAGACGACCTATAAGAGCCTNGGNATGNTGCTTNGNGGGCANGTTACGAAGGACGAAGTCTCGGGACCGATCGGTATCGCACAGTTCGTAGGAGAAAGTTACGATCAGGCNGAGGAGAGTGCAGGGACTGCTTCGGCGATTCTGACNATGNTGGAGATCATGGTGCTTCTGTCCGTCAATCTGGGGATTTTGAATNTGCTNCCTCTGCCGGCCTTAGACGGCGGAAGACTGCTGTTTATGTTTATNGAAGTGGTCAGAGGTAAGCCNATTGCACCGGAGAAGGANGGGCTGATACACTTCGCGGGNCTGGTTGTGTTNATGGTTCTGATGGTGTTTATCATGTANAATGATATTATGAAGCTGGTGCACTGACGATGGNGAGGGAAGAAGGGATCTGTGTCAGAGTGTGGGAATGACGCTGCTTAATCGATTTCTTCTTCCGTACGGAAATGACAAAAAAATTAAATTAATCTACATATTGTGTTTTATTTCTATATGCTATATACTTACTCTATCGGGTTCCGTTCGGAACCCATGAGTATATAGTTTCAGCGGGATTCCCGCAGGATTTCAAGTTTGGGTAACGATGATTTGTTTCTGTACTTTTCATGGGAATTTATGCCAGGAAAGACATGGAGGTACAAGTATGAAGTATTTGACAAGTGTATATTGGGAGTGTGGCAGCGTGGCAGAACGAAATCAGGATTCGGTCGTGCTGCTGCAAGTGCTGACGGCAAGGGGCAGAGTGTTGATGGCGGCAGTCTGTGACGGAATGGGAGGTATGGCGCAGGGCGAGGCGGCGAGCGGCTATATAACAAGGCGGCTGCAGGAATGGTTCTACGAGTCGCTCCTGCGGTCGGTACAGAAGAGGAAGGCCTTCTGGATCATCAGAAGATCACTGGACAGGCTGGTGTACGATATGCAGGAACAGCTGTCACGGTATGCCGGGCGGGAGAAGATTCGTCTGGGAAGTACCATGACAGTTCTCATTCTATGGGAAAAGACGTATCTGCTCTGGCATCTGGGCGACAGCAGGGCTTACAGGTTATCTGCAAAAGACAAAGGTGGGCGTATGAAAGGCAGCCTTCACTGTATGACCACGGATCATGTACGGGGGAGAAACCAACTGACAAAATGCGTAGGTAGTTTCGGATATATGAGGCCGGATTTCAGGATGGGAACATTCGGGAACGGACAGGCTATGCTGTTATGCAGTGACGGATTCCGGCATTATGTTACGGAGGAGGAATTGGCGGATGTCTTAAATCCGGGTGCGATTGCGGAAGAGAGGCAGGCGGAGCGTAGACTGCGGGAGATAGGGGAGGCGTGTATGAAGCGGGGAGAGGTGGATAATCTGTCGGCGGTTTATGTAAAGGGGGTTCGGTAAAACGGACGCGTTGGACAGTATCGGATGTCCTAGGATGTATGTTGTAAATAGGGGATGGCAGATTGCACAAAATGTTCTCTCGTGTCGGGCTGCGTCATATGGATTTTCTAAAATATTCCGGCAAGGTTATGCAAACGGACGAAAACGCCCTCTATCCGCCATCCGGGCTCATCACGGGCTTTCCGGGACATCGGCTTATTACACTTTAGGGTAATAAGCACGTCCCATGGAATTCCTGGATATCAAACGGAATATTAAGAAAATCTCATATTCCTCCGCAGGACAGCCTCGAGAACATTTTGTGCAATCTGCCTATGAAATTTATTAACACAACTTTGGACACTTGAATCTGATTAGAGAGATAGGAGGAGACAGAGATGGAGAAAAGGATAGAGTCCGACAGAGAATATATCGGGAAATACACAGTGATCAGATGTCTCGGCAGGGGCGGGGAGGGAACTGTATATCTGGCGCGGGATGAGGATTTGCACAGGTTAGTGGCAGTCAAGCAGGTGCAGGGACAGGGAGAGAAACAGTGCGGCATGGAGAATGGGGAGGCGGATTTCCTCAGGCGGCTTAAGCACCCTATGCTGCCGGTGATCTATGAGTTATTGTGGGATGAGGGGTGGTATCTTGTGATGGAGTTTATTCAGGGGGTTACCCTTCGGGATTATATAGACAGAAACGGTTATGTGCCGGAAGAGCAGGCTTGTGTATGGGCGGAACAGCTTCTGGATGTGACGGAATATCTGCACACAAGAAAACCACCTGTTATTTATCGAGATTTTAAACCGGACAATATCATGGTCTGTCCGGACGGACAATTGCGACTGGTTGATTTCGGGGCGGCGGCAATAAGAAATTACGGATTAAAAGACGGTACTGTGATGGCGATGACGCCGGGCTACGGGGCTCCTGAGCAGTATGGGAGTATGGGGAGTCTGCGGGTGCATGGACCGTCAGAGGAGATCGCGGAAGGAGCCATGGGGAAAAGACCATACGCGGATGAAAGAAGTGATATATATGCACTCGGTAAGGTAATGTATTATATGCTGACCGGCGCAGACCCGTCTAAGCCGCCCTATACGGCGCTGCCTATGCGCGATTACCAGCCGCTTGTGCACCCATGGCTGGAACGGGTAATACGCAAGTGCATCGAAGACGAGCCCGGGAAGCGGTATCAGATGGCGGCGGAAATCAGAAGAGAGCTGTACAGATACGGCAAAAGAAGGTATCGACGGCGTAGTTCTTTTATTCGCGCGGTGGAGAAGAAGGTGTGGTTGACGGAAATGTAGGCGTAAAAGGATCAACTAGGACGTCCACGCAGTTAAATGCATGAAACAGTATGCCTTTTTCAAAAGAAATATGATATGATATAAAAATATAGATAGTATATCAGGAAAGGAAGATGATTATGCATCGTGAACATACAAAGACGGTACGGATCGGGGATAAGGTGATCGGAGGGGGCAATCCGATTCTGATTCAGTCCATGACAAACACAAAAACAGAGGATGTCAAGGCAACGGTTGACCAGATTCTGCGCCTGGAGCGGGCAGGATGCGAGATCATCCGTTGTACGGTGCCTACCATAGAGGCGGCGGAGGCGATCGGGAAGATTAAAGAACAGATACATATTCCGCTGGTGGCGGATATTCATTTTGATTATAAGATGGCTATTGCCGCCATGGAGAACGGAGCGGACAAGATCCGTATCAATCCGGGCAATATCGGCGGCAGGGATAAGGTTGAGTCGGTAGTGTCGGTGGCGAAGGAGCGCAATATTCCCATTCGCGTGGGTGTCAACAGCGGTTCTCTTGAGAAGGAGCTGGTGGAGAAATATCACGGCGTGACGGCGGAGGGAATCGTGGAGAGTGCATTGGATAAGGTCGGGATGATCGAAGAGTTGGGATACGACAATATGGTAATCAGCATCAAGTCTTCCGATGTGCTGATGTGTGTGCGTGCGCATGAACTTCTGGCAGAAAAGACAACCTATCCGCTCCATGTGGGGATAACTGAGTCCGGTACGGTGCTAAGCGGCAATATTAAGTCGGCAGTGGGTCTCGGATTGATTTTACATCAGGGGATCGGTGATACGATCCGGGTATCCCTGACGGGAGATCCCGTGGAAGAAATCAAGTCGGCGAAGCTGATTCTGCGTACACTGGGGCTGCGTAAAGGCGGCGTCGAAGTGGTATCATGCCCTACTTGCGGCAGAACCCGTATTGACCTGATCGGACTGGCGAATCAGGTGGAACAAATGGTAGCCGATATCCCGCTGGACATTAAGGTTGCCGTGATGGGATGCGCCGTCAACGGACCGGGTGAGGCGAAGGAAGCGGATATCGGGATCGCAGGAGGTCTTGGAGAAGGGCTGTTGTTCAGACATGGTGAGATCGTGCGAAAGGTGCCTGAGGATCAACTGCTGGCAGCTCTGAAGGAGGAATTAGAGGGCTGGCAGAAAAAAGTAAGTTCCGTGGAAAAGTAAGGCTTCCGGCTGTAAAGTCCGGAACAGAAAGGTATGTTGTCAGATGGGGAAGAAATTCTTTGATGTGTTTCCTACATTAAAATTGGATACAGGGTTAAAAGATCTCTACGAGCAGGTGACGGTGGATAAGGTTTCTTCGACGAAGAGAAAGGACTTTCTGCGCATTTACATCTCTTCGGATCGATTGATACAGAAAGAGGATGTATTCCGGGTAGAGGGGGAGATCAAGAAGCAGTTTTTCCCGAATGCCGCTATGGTTATTAAGATCTACGAGAAATTCAGGCTGTCTTCCCAATATGATGCGAGGAAGCTGATGGAGGTCTACCGGGACAGCATCCTGCTGGAGCTGCGGGAATACTCTCCGGTGGAGTACAATCTGTTTAAGAAGGCGGATATGGATTTTACACAGGACGGCAGACTGCTCTTGACTGTGGAAGACACGGTGCTCGGTAAGGGGAAGTCGGAGGAACTGATCCATATTCTGGAGAAGATATACAATGAGCGCTGCGGGATTGCGATAGAAGTGCAGACGGCCTACAAGAAGCAGGCCACGGGAAAATACAAGGAAGAGGACGAACACCGTCTGGCCATGCAGGTGGCCGAGATTTCGGCGAGAGCGGGATATGGCGGAGCAGATCGGACAGAAGAGGAACGCGCAGAACAGAAAGAAAACATAACGAGTGATATTAATAATAACAAACCGGAACAGATACAGAGCGTCCCGCAGGGAATTGTGGCCGGCAGCGGCACAACGGGTAAAACGGACAGCGGCACCGGTTTCGTCGGCAGGAAGCCGATGGGTAAGTCGTTTGGCAAGAAGGAAGATTTCAAACGTGCAGTCAAGCGTTCCGACAATCCGGATGTGCTATATGGCAGAGATTTTGACGAAGAGGCAATGCCCATCAGTGATATCATCGGTGAGATGGGTGAGGTAGTCATCCGCGGTAAGATCATCGGCATGGATAAGCGGGAGATTAAGAATGAGAGGACGATTCTGATCTACGATGTAACGGATTTTACTGACACGATGACCATCAAGATGTTTGCCCACAATGATCAGGTGGCTGAAATAACAGATGGTATGAAACCCGGCGCTTTTGTGAAACTCAAGGGAATGACCATGATGGACAAGTTTGATCATGAGCTGACCGTCGGTTCCTTGACGGGAGTCAAAAAGATACCGGATTTCACGGTGTCCCGCGTGGATACCAGTGCGCGTAAACGGGTGGAACTGCACTGCCATACGAAGATGAGCGATATGGACGGTGTGTCAGAGGCGAAGGATATCGTGAAACGCGCCTATAAATGGGGGCATCCCGCTATTGCGATCACGGATCACGGCGTGGTGCAGTCTTTTCCTGATGCAAACCATGTATGGGAAGATTTGTGGAAGGCGGAGAAGAATAAGCGTAAGGAAGCGGGAGAACCGGACCCCGACAAGCAGGATTTCTTCAAGGTGATCTATGGCGTGGAGGCCTATCTGGTGGATGACCTGCATGAGATCGCGACCAATGACAAGGGACAGAATTTCGGACAGGATTTTGTGGTGTTCGATATAGAGACAACCGGTTTTTCACCGGTGAATAACCGTATTATAGAGATCGGGGCAGTGAAAGTGAGCGGCGGTAAGATCGTGGATCGCTTTTCCACATTCGTGAATCCGGAAGTACCGATTCCCTTTGAGATTGAGAAACTGACGAGCATCAGGGACGATATGGTTGTGGAGGCGGAGAAGATCGAGAGCGTTCTGCCGCAGTTTATGCAGTTTTGCGAAGGATGCATGCTGGTGGCTCACAATGCCGGGTTTGACATGAGCTTTATCATGGAGAACTGTGACAGGCAGGGGATAAAACATGATTTTACTTACTTAGATACAGTAGGCATGGCGCGTGTTATGCTGCCCGCACAGTCGAAGCATACGCTGGATGCGGTGGCGAAGACGCTGGGGGTATCGCTCTTAAACCATCACAGGGCGGTGGACGATGCGGAGGCGACGGCGGAGATTTTCGTGAAGCTGATCGCCATGATGGAGAAGGACGGTATCACAACGCTTGCACAGATCAACGAGAAGGGTAAGGCGAGTCCGGATATCATCAAGAGACTGCCTACCTATCACGGCATCATTCTGGCGAAGAATAATGTGGGACGGATGAATCTGTACCGGTTAGTCTCCATGTCGCATCTGACTTATTTTGCCAGAAGACCGCGTATCCCTAAGAGTCTTCTGAATGAATATCGGGAAGGCCTTATCTTGGGAAGCGCCTGCGAGGCGGGGGAACTGTACCGTGCGATTCTGGAAGGTAAACCGGATACGGAGATCGCCAGACTGGTAGATTTCTATGACTATCTGGAGATACAGCCTCTGGGCAACAATCAGTTTATGATTGCGTCCGACAGGGTACAGAATGTGAATTCCATGGAGGATATCATAGAAATTAATCGCAAGATCGTGCGGCTGGGGGAGCAGTTTCGCAAGCCGGTGGTGGCTACCTGCGATGTGCATTTCCTAAACCCAGAGGACGAGATCTACCGCCGGATTATCATGGCGGGACAGGGATTTCCCGATGCGGACAATCAGGCGCCGCTGTATCTTCGGACGACGGAGGAGATGCTGGAGGAATTCGCCTATCTTGGGAGTGATAAGGCGGAGGAGGTGGTCATCACCAACACGAATCTGATCGCCGATATGATAGAATGCATGTCGCCCGTGCGGCCGGACAAGTGCCCGCCGGTCATTGAGGACAGTGACAGACAGCTTACGGAGATCTGCTATAACAGAGCCCATGAACTGTACGGGGAGACGCTTCCCAAGATTGTGGAGGATCGTCTGGAAAAGGAGCTTCATTCCATTATTTCCAACGGATTTGCGGTGATGTATATCATTGCGCAGAAGCTGGTGTGGAAATCGGTGGAGGATGGATATCTGGTGGGATCGCGAGGCTCCGTGGGAAGCTCTTTCGTGGCGAACATGGCGGGAATCACGGAAGTAAATTCATTAAGTCCCCATTATTTGTGCCCCAATTGTCATTATTATGATTTCGATTCCGAGGAAGTGCGGGCATACGGGGGCGGCGCGGGGTGCGATATGCCGGATAAGAACTGTCCGGAATGCGGAACGCCGCTCAGGAAAGAGGGATTTGACATTCCGTTTGAGACATTCTTAGGATTTAAGGGAGATAAAGAACCTGATATTGACCTAAATTTTTCGGGTGAGTATCAGAGCAAGGCACATAAATATACGGAGGTGATCTTCGGCAGCGGACAGACTTACCGTGCGGGAACGATCGGTACGCTGGCGGATAAGACGGCCTTTGGCTATGTGAAGAATTACTATGAAGAGCGGGGCAGACATAAGAGAGTATGTGAGATCAACCGCATTGTCACGGGATGTACGGGCATTCGCAGGAGCACCGGGCAGCATCCGGGCGGAATCGTGGTACTGCCGATGGGAGAGGACATCAATTCTTTTACCCCCGTACAGCATCCGGCGAATGATATGACGACGGATATCATCACCACACATTTTGATTATCACTCGATCGACCATAATCTGTTGAAGCTTGATATACTGGGGCATGATGATCCGACGATTATCCGTATGCTGCAGGATCTGACAGGGATCGATCCGGTTACCATTCCTTTAGATGATAAAGGTGTGATGTCGCTGTTTCAGTCTACGGAGGCGTTAGGAATCACGCCGGATCAGATCGGAGGCTGTAAACTGGGCTGTCTGGGAGTGCCGGAATTCGGTACGGAATTTGTTATCCAGATGGTAATTGACGCGAAACCGAAGTGTTTCACGGATCTGGTGCGTATTTCCGGATTGTCCCACGGCACGGACGTGTGGTTAGGCAATGCGCAGACGTTGATCGAGGAAGGCAAGGCGACAATATCCACAGCGATCTGCTGTCGTGATGATATCATGATCTATCTGATGCAGAAGGGAGTGGAACCGTCTCTGTCTTTTACCATTATGGAGAGCGTGCGTAAGGGTAAGGGGCTGAAGGACGAGTGGATTACGGCGATGACGGAAAACGGTGTTCCGGGCTGGTATATCGACTCCTGTAAGAAAATTAAGTATATGTTCCCGAAGGCGCATGCGGCGGCATATGTTATGATGGCGTGGCGCATCGCGTACTGTAAGATCAACTATCCGCTGGCTTACTATGCTGCTTATTTCAGTATCCGTGCCTCGGCTTTTTCCTACGAGCTCATGTGTCAGGGACAGCAGCATCTGGAAAATGTGATGGCGGACTATAAGCGCAGAAGTGATGAGCTTTCCAAGAAGGAGCAGGACACTTATAAAGATATGAAGATCGTGCAGGAGATGTACGCCAGAGGGTTTGATTTTGTACCCATAGATATTTTTGAGGCACAGTCCAGACTGTTCCAGATCGTGGATGGAAAGCTTATGCCGTCGCTTAACAGTATAGACGGTCTGGGAGAAAAAGCGGCGGATGCCATCGTGGAGGCGGCCAAGGACGGGCCTTTCTTAAGCAAGGATGATTTCAGACAGCGGACGAAAGCTTCTAAGACGATCGTGGATTTAATGAGCGATCTGGGGCTTCTCGGGAAGCTGCCCGAGTCCAATCAGATCAGTTTGTTTGATTTTGTGAGTTGAGGACAGTAAAAAGGCAGTACAGAGAAGATGAGTCCCGATATCATGCTTTTTGACGAGCCTACCAGCGCACTCGACCCTGAGATGGTGGGTGAAGTGCTGAGAAATTTTTTCACAAGAAAATAGAAAAAGTACTTGCAATCTTTTCGGAAATATAATAGAATAAGCAAGTGTCAAGCAGATGGCTCGTTGGTCAAGCGGTTAAGACGCCGCCCTCTCACGGCGGAAACAGGGGTTCGATTCCCCTACGAGCTGTTGACTGTGAATAGCAGCCCAACCCGATGAAATGCTGGAAACCTTGAATTTATGCGGTTTGTAGCATTTTTTTTTGTCTGAAATGAATTTATCTTGGCATAAAAAACGCGATACATAAATAAAAAAGGTGTAAAGTCCTTGATAATTCAATAGACTTTACACCTGATTGCTATTCCTTTATTTTGTCAATATCTGTCAGATTCACGCCTGCAACATTTAAAATTGCTTTTAAAGATAAATAGTCATCTTTTAAACTTTCATAAGTTTTAGTAGCATTTTCTTCTTTTGCTATTAACATATGTTTTTGAATTTTCTGAAATTGTTCAATTGCATCCTTTGCTACTTCAATACCATTCGGCATATACTCACCTGCTTTCTATATCGGGGCTTGTACTGGTTGCTTCAATTTTATTATATAGGATTGCGTAGAATGTGTAAAGTCTATTCAATGATCAAGGTGCATTGGGAAAGAACCTGCTTGTTTTAAATTTTTCCTTGCATATACCGCGAAAGAGTGCTACAATACCATATGTATTAAGAATAAATGCTAAGATAAAGAGTGGACTTGCGAGTCCACTCTTTTATATGAATAAGGAAGTGGAGGCACACATGTCAAAGAGAGAGACATACGAATCCAGGACAGAGCAGCTGCTTATGCCCATCGTATCGAAGCACGGAGTGGAGATCTACGATGTGGAATATGTCAAAGAGGGAAGCGACTGGTATCTGCGCGCTTATATCGACAAACCGGAGGGCGTGAACATTGTGGACTGTGAGAATGTCAGTCGTGAACTGTCGGATGTGCTGGATGCAGAGGACTTCATACCGGATGCCTATATTCTGGAGGTCAGCAGTCCGGGACTCGGCAGAACGCTCAAGAAGGACAGACATCTGGAGAAGAGTCTGGGTGAGGCGGTTGAGATCAAAACCTATAAGCCCATTGACGGGCGCAAAGAGTTTGAAGGCGTTCTCAAGGCTTATGACGCAGATACGGTTACGATAGAAGAGCCGAAAGCCGGTGGAGACGGGAACAGTGCGGATGAGCCCGGCTCAGAACGTATTCTGAACAGGAAAGAGATTGCGCTGATCAGACTGGCACTTGATTTCTAGGGAGAATACTTCGGAAATCCGCTGGGCAGAGCGGAAGCGTATAGAAAATAATATGATACAGAATCAGGAAATAAACATAGGAGGATAACGGAAAATGAATAAGGAATTGATGGAGGCATTGGACATTCTGGAGAAAGAGAAAGAGATCAGCAAGGAAACTCTTTTTGAGGCGATCGAGAATTCTCTGATCACGGCGTGCAAGAACCACTTCGGCAAGGCGGACAATGTCAAGGTGGAGATCGACAGGGAGACCTGTGATTTCCTTTGCTATGCGGAGAAGGAAGTCGTGGAAGAGGTGGAAGACGATGTGCTGCAGATTTCTCTTACGGATGCGCAGGAGATATCCAAGAAGGCGAAACTGGGAGATATGCTCCACGTGGAGATCAAATCCAAGGAGTTTGGCCGTATTGCGACACAGAACGCAAAGAATGTGATTCTGCAGAAGATCCGTGAGGAAGAGCGGAGCGTTATTTTCAATCAGTATTACGAGAAGGAAAAGGATGTGGTGACAGGTATCGTGCAGCGCTACATCGGCAGGAATATTTCCATCAATCTGGGTAAAGCGGATGCCGTTTTAAATGAGAGCGAGCAGGTCAGAGGAGAAAATTTCAGACCTACCGAGCGAATTAAGGTATATATTCTGGAAGTGAAGAATACACCTAAAGGACCGAGGATTCTTGTAAGCCGTACCCATCCTGAGCTTGTCAAGAGACTGTTCGAGGCTGAGGTGACGGAAATAAAGGACGGTACGGTGGAGATTATGAGCATTGCCAGAGAGGCGGGCAGCAGGACGAAGCTGGCAGTACGCTCCAATAATCCGAATGTGGATGCGGTTGGCGCATGCGTCGGCATTAACGGTGCCAGAGTCAATTCCATCGTGGATGAGTTATGCGGTGAGAAGATCGATATCGTCAACTGGGATGAGAATCCCGGTAATCTGATACAGAATGCGTTGTCTCCGGCTAAGATCGTTGCGGTTTTTGCCGATCCCGACGAGAAGACGGCGAAGGTCGTAGTACCGGATTATCAGCTGTCACTTGCCATCGGTAAAGAGGGACAGAATGCCAGACTGGCGGCCAGACTGACCGGTTATAAGATCGACATCAAGAGCGAAACACAGGCGAAAGACGCGCCCGGATTCCGCTACGAGGATTATGTCTATGATGACGATGAGTATGATGAGGAAGCTTATGAGGAAGAGGAGTACACGCAGGAGGGCTACGAGGAAGAATATGAAGAAGATTATGATTCCGTAGATTCCGAGGAAGCGGAATATGATGAGGAAAGCTACGAGGAAGATCCTGAACAGGCCGATCCGGAAGCGTAGACAGAGAGGACGAAGCGATGGCGAAGAAGATTCCCATGCGGCAATGTGTGGGCTGCGGCGAAATGAAAAGTAAAAAAGAGATGATGCGTGTCCTGCGCAGTGAAGAGGGAACGATCGTCCTGGATATGACCGGCAGAAAAAACGGAAGGGGTGCCTATCTGTGCATGAACAGGGAATGTCTGATCAGGGCGCGGAAGAATAAAGGACTGGAACGGTCTTTTAAGATGAGCATTCCGAAAGAAATATATGAGAATCTGGAAAAGGAGTTTGAGGAGGGCGAGCATGCAGAACAGACCGAATAGAGATCGGGTGTTATCTATGCTGGGCTTGGCCACCCGCTCCAGAAATGTTGTCAGTGGCGGATTTGCGACAGAGGAAGCAGTTAAGAGTGGGAAAGCATATCTTGTTATCATAGCTGAGGATGCTTCGGATAACACCAGAAAAAAATATAGTAATATGTGTGAGTTCTATGAAGTGCCTTATGAGTATTACAGCGTAAAAGAGATACTCGGGCATGCCATCGGCAAGGAAGAGCGATCCTGTCTTGCTGTGACTGATAAAGGATTTGCAGATTCGATACAGAAACATTTATTAGATTCGTGATAGTTGGAGGTAGTGAGCATGGCAAAAATGAAAGTACATGAGCTGGCAAAAGAGTTAGGCAGGCAGAGCAAGGAACTGATTGCTTTTTTGCAGGATAAAGGATATGAGGTAAAGGTTGCGCAAAGTTCCATCGAGGATGAGGCGATTGAACAGGTGAGAAAGCAGTTCGGCACCGCCGCAAAACCGCAGGACGACGGACAGAAAACAGAGTCAAAAGCTGCGGCAGAAGCAGAAACAAAAGCAGAAACAAAGGCGGAAGCTTCTGTGTCGGCTAAGCCGGAAGTGAAAGAGAAATCGAAGACCTCCGAGACGGAAAATACCAAAGCTCCCAAAGCCCCTGCCAAACCTGCGAAAGCGGAAGACAGAGCGGACCAGGCAAGGCCGGATGGGAAGGCTAAGCCGGAGCCGCTTAAGAAGAAAAAGATCATCTTCGTAAGTAACCCTCATAATTCCAAGATGCCGGGGCAGCGTCCCGCACAGGGCGGTAATGGTAATGGTGCAGGCGGCGGTAATCGTAATAATGACAGAAGACCGTCGGGAAACGGCGGCCGTCCGGTACAGGCGCAGAATGCACCCCATAAGATCATCAGACCGACACAGAAGCCGATCCCGGTGACTGCGGAGCCCTATGAGGTAAGGCAGCGTCAGCAGCAGGAGCGCAGAATGGAGCAGCGCCAGCAGGAGAAGCGGGAACGCGAGAATCTGGCGAATGCGCAGGCAGCAAAGACCCAGCAGGGACAGGAGAGAACAGGAAGTGTAGGAAATGCAGGAGAAAATCGCAGACCTGAAGGCCAGAATAGACCGAATTATAACAACAATCAGGGCGATCGCCGCAGTAACGGCGCTGGTGCAGGCGCTAACCGCGGTCCGGGTAATTTTGACCGCTCTCAGAGAGGAAACGGCGGGTCGGACAATCGATTTAGGAAGAATAACAATCAGAAGGACTTTATGCCCGAGACGCCTATCAAGGACGTGGAGAAGCATAGGGATGATGAGAAGCGCAGGGCAAATCAGGAGAGGGATAAACGCTCGAAGAAAGATCTGATCTATGAAGAGGACGATGCAGCAGTAAAGAACCGCAATAAAGCCGGTCGGTTTATTAAGCCGGAGAAGAAGGTGGAAGAGACTGCGGAAGAGCAGATCAAGGTAATCACGGTTCCGGAATCGCTGACTATCAAGGAACTGGCAGATAAGATGAAGATACAGCCCTCTGCGATCATCAAGAAGCTTTTCTTACAAGGGCAGATCGTGACCTTAAATTCTGAGATCAGCTTTGAGGATGCGGAGAATATTGCGATTGAGTATGAGATTATCTGTGAGAAGGAAGTGAAGGTCGACGTAATCGAAGAGCTGTTAAAGGAGGATGAGGAAGACGAGGCTTCCATGGTAAGCAGACCGCCGGTTATCTGTGTTATGGGACACGTTGACCACGGTAAGACTTCACTGCTTGACGCTATTCGTAAGACCAATGTGACGGATAAGGAAGCGGGCGGCATCACGCAGGCGATCGGTGCCTATACGGTCAAGGCAAACGGGCAGAGCATTACATTTTTGGATACGCCGGGACATGAAGCGTTTACGGCGATGCGTATGCGCGGCGCCAACTCTACGGATATCGCGGTACTGGTAGTTGCTGCGGATGACGGCGTTATGCCTCAGACCATCGAGGCGATCAACCATGCCAAGGCGGCTGGAATCGAGATTATCGTAGCGGTAAATAAGATCGATAAGCCCAGCGCGAATATTGACCGTGTTAAACAGGAGATGACGGAATATGAGCTGATTCCGGTAGACTGGGGCGGATCGACGGAGTTTGTGCCGGTATCCGCAAAATCGGGTGAGGGTATCGATAATCTGTTGGAGACGATCCTTTTAACGGCCGAAATTCTGGAATTGAAGGCAAACCCGAACAGAAATGCCAGAGGTCTTGTGATCGAGGCGGAGCTTGACAAGGGACGCGGTCCCGTTGCCACTGTGCTGGTACAGAAAGGTACACTGCATGTGGGTGATTTTATTTCCGCAGGTGCAAGTCACGGCAAAGTAAGAGCCATGATTGACGATAAGGGCAGAAGGGTGAAGGAGGCAACGCCGTCTACACCGGTTGAGATCTTAGGTCTGTCCGATGTTCCCAGTGCGGGAGAAGTATTTATTGTGCATGAAAATGATAAGAGCGCGAAATCTTATGCAGAAACCTACAAGGCGCAGCATAAGGAGGAGATGCTTGCAGATACTAAGACCAGGATGTCACTGGATGATCTGTTTAACCAGATTCAGGAAGGTAATCTGAAAGAACTGAATCTGATCGTTAAGGCGGACGTTCAGGGTAGCGTAGAAGCAGTCAAACAGAGTCTGATGAAGCTGACCAATGAGGAAGTCGTAGTAAAATGCATCCATGGCGGCGTAGGTGCCATCAATGAGTCGGATGTTTCGCTGGCTTCCGCTTCCTCAGCGATCATCATCGGCTTCAATGTCAGACCGGATGCCACCGCGAAAGCTGTGGCGGAGCGTGAAGGCGTGGATGTGAGACTGTACAAGGTCATCTATCAGGCGATCGAGGATATTGAGGCGGCGATGAAGGGCATGTTAGATCCGATCTTCGAGGAGAAAGTGATCGGTCATGCGGAAGTGCGTCAGATCTTTAAGGCGTCTGCAATCGGTAATATCGCAGGTTCCTATGTACTGGACGGTGAGTTCCAGAGAGGCTGTAAGATCCGTATCACCAGAGAGGGTGAGCAGATCTATGAGGGCGAGTTGGCATCCTTAAAGCGGTTTAAGGACGATGTGAAGGAAGTCAAGGCGGGATTCGAGTGCGGTCTTGTGTTTGACGGCTTTGATAAAATGCAGGAGCTTGATATCGTGGAAGCGTATATCATGGTGGAAGTACCCAGATAGCATGTGTTATGATATGTCTCATCCGGGTAGAAAGGATGTTGCGGCACGGCCGTCGGCCGTGCGGTGACGAGAGGATTATGCAACATGCGTAAGAACAGTGTTAAAAATACCCGTATCAACGGAGAAGTGCAGCGTGTGCTGGCGGAGATCATTCGGGGTGAGATCAAGGATCCGAGAATCGCCCCGATGACCTCGGTGGTGTCGGTGGAGGTGGCTCCCGACTTGAAGACCTGCAAGGCGTGGATCAGCGTACTGGGTGATGAGAAGGCGCAGGCGGATACGCTGGCGGGGCTTCGGAGTGCGGAAGGCTATATCCGTAACCGGCTTGCGAAGACGATTAATCTGCGCAATACGCCGCAGATAAATTTCATCATGGATCAGTCTATTGCATATGGTGTGAATATGTCTAAGCTGATAGATGAAGTGGTGGTAAAAAGTGAATCTGCAGAAAAAGATGAGATGGTAAAAAATGATGAAGATAATTGATGAATTAAAGGGTGCAAAGACGGTAGCGGTCAGCGGACATATAAGACCGGACGGAGACTGTATCGGGTCTGTGATGGGGTTATATCTTTACTTGAAAAAAGAGATGCCGGAGGCTCAGATCGACGCATATCTGGAAAAACCGGCGGAAATATTCGGTTGTATTGATTATATCAAAGATATTAAATCTGAATTTAACACAGATCAGGTTTACGATGTGTTCGTGGCGCTTGATACTACCGATGATCGTTTGGGAGAGGCGCAGGCGATCTACCGCAGGGCGCATAAGAAGATCAATGTGGATCACCATGTCAGCAATAAAGGGTGCGGAGATGTGAACATTGTGGAGCCGGAACGGAGTTCTACGGCGGAACTGCTCTATGAGCTGATGAACCCGGAGAAGGTCGACGTGCAGATCGCTAAGGCGCTCTATATTGGCATTATCCACGACACAGGCGTGCTGCGGTATTCCAACACAGCACCGCGTACTTTGCAGATTACAGCAGAACTGGTTAAATTTGGATTTGATTTTTCGGAGATCATTGAAGAGACGTTTTACGAAAGGACTTATCTTCAAACCCAGATCATGGGAAGAGCGATATTGGAGAGCGTCCGGTTTATGGATAACAGGTGTATTGTCAGCATGGTTACGCGCCGTATGATGGAATTCTACAGAGTGACCCCGAAAGACTTAGACGGTATTGTGAATCATCTGCAATCTGTGAAAGGCGTGGATTGCGCTATCTTTATGTATGAGATGGGCACGCTGGAATATAAGGTGAGTATGCGTTCCAACGGTAAGGTGGACGTGTCTGCCGTGGCGGTGCAATTCGGCGGCGGCGGTCATGTGCGTGCTGCGGGCTGTACGATGAACGGTACATATCATGACAATATCAATAATCTTTCCATAGAGATTGCGGAGCAGCTTAAAGCAGCGGACAAAAATACATAAGACACGACTGGGCATGGGAAGAAGAGCGGTATTGCGACAGAGAGGAAACTATGTATAACGGGATCATAAACGTATATAAGGAGGCGGGCTTCACATCTCATGATGTGGTGGCCAGACTCCGTGGTATCTGCAAAATGAAGAAAATCGGACATACAGGAACACTCGATCCGGAGGCGGTCGGCGTGCTTCCTGTATGTTTTGGTTCGGGCACCAAACTCTGCGATCTGCTCACCGATTGGGATAAGGAGTATGTTGCGGTGCTGCGTCTGGGTATGACTACCGACACGCAGGACATGACAGGACAGGTGTTATCGCAATGTGATCCGGAGCAGATGGCGTCATTGACACCGGAGCAGGTGCAGGAGACGATTTCAAGCTTTCAGGGCAGTTACGATCAGATTCCGCCCATGTATTCCGCCCTTAAGGTGAACGGAAAGAAGCTGTATGAGCTGGCGAGAGCGGGCAAAGAGGTGGAGCGCAGACCACGCACGGTGCAGATCAAAGAGATCGAGATTCTTGAAATGAACCTTCCGATCGTCAAACTGCGGGTTGTCTGTTCCAAAGGGACTTACATCAGAACACTGTGCCATGACATCGGCGGACGATTGGGCTGCGGCGGAGTCATGGAGTCTCTGATAAGAAGCCGGGTAGGTATTTTCGGAATAGAAGATGCCCTGACGCTTGCAGAACTGGAAAGACTGCGGGATGAAGATAAAATATCTGACGTTATTATTTCTCCGGATGCAATCTTTGAAGAGTGTCCGGACGTTATCGTGAATGAACAGGGGTGCAGGATGGTACAGAACGGTAATCAACTGGGGACAGCGCAGATCGCTCGGATCGTGCGGCATAAGCAGCCGGGACAAGTGCGTGGGAGTGTGCCGCAGAAACAGTCAGTGCAAGCGGGACAAGCTGTTGTATTTACGGATCTGGCGGAGGGAGAGCAGGTCAGGGTCTATGACGGTGACGGGAAATTCTATGGGATATATGTCTGCCGGAGTGCGGCGGGGGTGTTGAAGCCGGTGAAGATGTTTTTGGGGTGAGATGCGTTTTGGGATTTGGCTAAGACGGACGCACAGAGGAAAGTTAATATCTACGGAGCCGCGCTTTCGCTCCGCAAAAAGCGTAGCAGACGCTAAGCTCGTGAGTTGCTTTGCAACTCATTACCTCGCTAAGCGCTGACGCTTTTTGAGGGGCTCCTTTAGATATTAACTTTCCTCTGTGCTGGGTATTGATTATAAAGAAAGGTTACAAAAACGGGAGGCGGGCATAAGGGTATGCAGATCATAGAGCAAACGACGGAATTTGTACTGCAGGATAGGAGCGCGGTTGCTATCGGTAAGTTTGACGGTATTCATCTGGGGCATAGGAAGCTGATTCTTCGGCTCTTGGAGCAGAAGAGGAAGGGGCTGCTTGCCACGGTATTTACTTTTGATACTTCTGCTGCGGCTTTTTTCGGGGGAGAGGAGAAGGAGCTGACCACGAAAACCGAGAAAAGGCGGATTTTTGAAGAAATGGGAATCGATGTGCTTATTGAGTTTCCGTTAAACAGGGAGACTGCTGCTACCGAGCCGGAGGAGTTTGTGCGCAGATATCTGGCGGAACAGATGCGGGCGGCTTATGTCTGTGCCGGACCGGACGTATCTTTCGGCAAGAACGGGGCGGGAGATTATGCCCTGCTGGAGCGGTATGCGTTGCAGTACGGTTATCGCACGGAGTTGATCGACAAGGTCAGACTGTCGGGCGGGGAAGAGATCAGTTCTACCGCGATTCGGGAGGCGGTCCGCAGAGGGGACATGGAGCTTGTAAGAGGTATGCTGGGAAAAACCTACAGTGTGAGTGGGCGTGTGGAACACGGAAGTCAGTTCGGACGGAGTATGGGGATGCCCACTGCGAATCTGATTCCGGAGGCGGACAAGCTGCTTCCGCCGAACGGGGTCTATTATTCGAAGGTTGTGATCGGAGGAGAAGACAGGGAGTACCGGGGAATTTCTAATGTGGGCTGCAAACCTACGGTGAGCGCCGCCGGCAGGATCGGAATCGAGACTTATCTCTATGACTTCGAAGGAGATCTTTACGGCAAGGATATCACGGTCATGCTGCTTGCTTTCCGAAGACCGGAGCGGAAGTTCGAGGATGCGGATGCACTGCGCAGACAGATGGAGACGGATATTGCGGCAGGAAGAGAATTTGTAATGGGGACTTGTCAGCATACCTGATTTCCGATAAAATAGAATGGTGTAGATTTATGTGGGAATCAGTACATATGAAGGGAATCTGAAATCAGATGGACATATCTATTGTATTATCCATGGCAGGCGGTCTGGGACTGTTCCTGTATGGTATGCGCATTATGAGCGACAGCATCGAGAAGGTTGCGGGCGCGAGATTGAGAGGGATATTGGAGCGGTTGACGACGAATCGCTTTACGAGTATTCTTGTAGGTATTTTCTTTACTGCGGTGATACAGTCCTCATCGGCATGTACGGTCATGGTAGTCAGTTTTGTAAACTCGGGGCTGATGACGCTGACACAGGCGGCGGGCGTGATTTTCGGCGCCAATATCGGTACGACGGTGACGGCGCTGTTAGTGTCTTTTAAATTGGAGAAAGTGGCACCTGTCATACTGCTGGCGGGTGTGCTGGTTATCATGTTCTGTAAGAAGCAGAGGATTTCCCGATGGGGAGAAGTTATTATCGGGTTCGGCGTCCTGTTCATGGGACTCGGTACAATGTCCGGAGCGATGGCGGGAATGAAAGATTCTCCGGCAGTCTTACATATGTTTGCTTCTTTACAGTCACCGATTCTTGCGGTAATTCTCGGCGCTGTACTTACGGCGGTGATTCAAAGTTCTTCGGTTACGGTCAGTATCATGGTGCTGCTTGCCAATCAGGGAATGATGAGCATGGAGATCGGCATGTACGTGATTCTGGGCTGTAATATCGGTGCATGTACATCGGCTGTGCTCGCATCTTTAAGCGGTAAGAAAGATGCGAAGAGAGCGGCGGCTATCCATCTGATCTTTAACGTGATCGGTACGATCATTGTATATATTATCTTCCTGTTTAGTGTGGGGTCGATCGTGGATGTTCTCACAGTCATGGCGGGAAACAACTTGGGACGTGTCGTTGCTTACGCACATATCCTGATTAAAGTATTTCAGGTTATCATCATGATGCCGTTTATCAAGGGCATCGTGAAACTGACTTATCTGGTTGTACCGGGCGATGATAAGAAGGTGGGATATCGGGACAGCTATCAGCTGAACTATATCGGCGGGAAAGTAGTGTTAAACCCTGCGACAGCAGTTGTGGAGGCAATCAAGGAGCTGGATCGTATGGCTTCTCTTGCCGATGAGAATTTAAACCGTGCCATGAATGTCCTGCTGACGTTAGAGCCGGAGGAGATCGAAGAGGTACGGGAAGTGGAGAAAAACATAGATTTCTTAAGTCATGCGATAACCAATTATCTGGTTAAGATCAACCAGACAACGTTGCCGATCGAGGACTTGAAGAGTATTGGCGCGCTTTTCCATGTGGTGAATGACATAGAGCGTATCGGTGATCATGCTGAGAATATTGCGGAAGCGGCGGAACGCAGGATTAAGACCGGCGTGGGATTCTCTAAAGAAGCGCAGAAGGAACTGGGCGAGATGATGAACATGGTCAATACCATTTTGCGGTTCTCTATCGAGATGTTCGTCAAGAGTACAGAGGATCATATGGAGGACATTCTGCATCTTGAGGAGGCCATAGACGAGAAAGAGCGAGAATTGCAGCAGAAGCACATCGAACGATTGTCCAACAACGAGTGTACGCCGGAGGCCGGTGCGCTCTTCTCGGATATTGTGTCGGGACTTGAGAGGGTTGCGGATCATGCAGTGAATATTGCTTTTTCCAATAGTTATGGGGAAGGGAATATATAAAGATATTTGACAGATGCAGGAGCACCTGCTATAATGGCTTCGTAATTGTTACAAAAGTGTTACGAATTATAAAGAAATGTTAAGTACGGCAGTGGTATGAGCTGCCGTATTATGAGGATTGAATAGATATGAAGAGACGAGAGATTCTGTGGCTGCTTACGGGATGTATGCTCCTGTTTACGCCAATCAAGGCGCAAGCGGCCTCTTTACCTGATGCGCTTGCGATCGGAACAATCAATATTACGGATGAGATATCGGGGGATGAAAAATCCGGTGAGGATAAAGAAAGTGATAAGTCGGCCAGCCGGGAAGTGGATGGCAGTGACGATGACAGCATCAGCAATAACGCTGCACAAGACGGTGGCAGTGACGAGACCTCGCAGGATGAGAAAGAGGATAAGAACGCTGCTTCTAAATCGGACGATACTTCCCTGCAGGATATTCTCGGCGGAGGAAGCATAGGTTCCGGTGCGATCATAGAAGCCACTAAGACAGAACAAGAATATGCCGAGGCATATGAGAAGGCTAAGAATGCAAACTGGGGCTATACCAATCTGGGTATTGCTAACGTGGACAATAATCTGAATGTCCGTGCCATTGCGGCGGAGGACGGTAAGCTGGTCGGTAAACTTCCTAAGGATGCGGCATGTGAGGTGCTGGATGATGATGGCACATGGGCGCATATCAAGTCCGGCAAGGTGGAAGGGTATGTCAGCCTCGAATACCTGCTTACGGGGATTCCGGCGAAGCGGCGGGCCGAAGAGTTGGCTACGACCATGGCGCGTGTCAACACGGATGGACTTAAGGTCAGAGCGGAAGCGAATACCGACTCGGAAGTGATCACGCTGGTGGCAAATGGTGAGGAATTGGAAGTGGCCGCAGTAGAAGGAGACTGGGTCAAGGTATATCTGGATGATCAGGAAGTGTTCGTATCGGCAGAGTACGTGGAAGTCACCTCTGAGCTGGGTACAGCGATCACGATGACGGAACTCTTTTACGGTCAGGGCGTGTCCGATATCCGTGTAGATGTATGTCAGTATGCAAAAGAGTTCCTCGGCAATCCGTATGTATGGGGCGGAACAAGCTTGACGAAAGGTGCGGACTGTTCAGGATATGTCTTAAGCGTCTTTAAGAAATACGGTGTCAGCCTGCCGCACTCTTCTGTGGCACAGGCGAATTGCGGCACCACTATCAAGGTATCGGAAGCAAAGCCGGGCGATCTGATTTTCTACGGTAACGGTAAGTCGATCAACCATGTGGCGATCTGTATCGGTAATGGACAGGTCATTCATGCCAGCAGTCCGAAGACGGGTATTAAGATATCCAATATATCCTACAGGTCGCCGATCAAGGCGGTAAGGATCTTATACGATTGATAAAACACTTTACATGTGCAGTATAGTATGTTACAATAGATCAGTATGAATTCAGCCGACACTCGGTGGCGGGAAGCTCCGACCCAATCTTAGTGTCCGGCGGTTGCAGAGGATCAACGACATGAGATATGATCCCTGACAGGAAAGGAGAAAAATATGATTTCTAAGGAAAAGAAAACGGCAATTATCAACGAGTATGCCAGAACACCCGGCGACACAGGCTCACCGGAGGTACAGGTAGCGGTTCTCACAGCGAGAATTCAGGAGCTGACAGAGCACCTGAAGGAGAATCCGAAGGATCATCATTCCAGAAGAGGACTTCTGAAAATGGTAGGTCAGAGAAGAGGATTACTCGCATACTTGAAAGATAAGGATATTGAGAGATATCGTGTATTGATCGAGAGACTTGGCTTGAGAAAATAAGATGAGACAATAGACGGATACAGGGCTGGATTATGTCCAGCTTTATCCGTCCTTTTCTTATTTTATAGGGAAATGACCGTTCAGGCACGAGTTCGCGAAGCGAATCTCGCAAAGTTAATTCCGTAGGAATTTACTTTTGTTAATTCCGCAGGAATTTACTTATGGTTACTTAGGTGGAAGAGGCATCCGAGACCACAAATATCAGTATAAACATAACGGGCGATATGATTTGTGGGGATATTTGTAGTTTCGGCATCTTCTACCTAAAACATAGATTATGCCTTTACGCGGACCGGCGTAAGGCGAAATGAAAAGGAGAGAAGATTATGTACAAGAGTTACACAATGGAACTGGCCGGACGTACCCTTCGCGTGGACATCGGCAGAGTCGGCAAACAGGCGAACGGCTGCGCATTTATGCAGTACGGAGAGACTACGGTGTTATCTACCGCTACGGCATCGGAGAAACCGAGAGAGGGGATCGATTTCTTCCCCTGCAGTGTGGAGTATGAGGAGAAGCTGTATTCTGTAGGTAAGATTCCGGGAGGATTTAATAAGAGAGAGGGTAAAGCGTCCGAGAATGCGGTTCTTACAAGCCGTGTCATTGACAGACCGATGAGACCTTTGTTCCCGAAGGATTACCGCAATGATGTGACACTTAACAATATGGTTATGAGCGTGGATCCCGAATGCCGTCCGGAGCTGGTGGCAATGATCGGTACGGCGATCGCCACCTGTATTTCCGATATACCTTTCGACGGTCCCTGTGCCATGACGCAGATGGGAATGGTTGACGGCGAATTGATTGTGAATCCGTCACAGGAGAAATGGGACAAGGGTGATCTGAAGATGACGGTTGCTTCCACGGCTCAGAAGGTCATTATGATCGAGGCGGGTGCCAATGAAGTGCCGGAGGACAAGGTGCTGGAGGCAATCTATAAGGCTCATGAGATCAATCAGACGATTATCGAGTTCATCAATAAGATTGTGTCAGAGGTAGGAAAGCCGAAGCACACTTATGAGAGCTGTGCGATTCCTGCGCAGATGTTTGAGGATATGAAGAAGATCGTGACACCTGAGGAGATGGAGACGGCAGTATTTACTGATGAGAAGCAGGTGCGCGAGGAGAATATCAGAAATATTACGGCGAAGCTGGAGGAAGCTTTTGCCGAGAACGAGGATTATCTTGCAGTCCTTGGAGAAGCGGTATATCAGTATCAGAAGAAGACAGTCCGCAAGATGATCTTAAAAGATCACAAGCGCCCGGACGGTCGTGCGCTTGATCAGATCAGACCGCTGGCGGCAGAGGTGGATATTATCCCCAGAGTACATGGGTCCGCTATGTTTACCCGCGGCCAGACACAGATCTGCAACGTATGTACACTTGCGCCTTTATCCGAAGTGCAGAGAGTGGACGGTCTGGATGAGAACATTACATGTAAGAGATATATGCACCATTATAACTTCCCGTCCTATTCCGTAGGTGAAACGAAGGTAAGCCGCGGACCGGGACGTAGAGAGATCGGACACGGAGCACTGGCCGAGAGAGCGTTGATTCCGGTACTTCCTTCCGAGGAAGAGTTCCCTTATGCGATCCGTACCGTATCCGAGACATTTGAGTCTAACGGTTCCACATCCATGGCATCTACATGTGCCTCCTGTATGTCATTGATGGCAGCGGGCGTGCCGATCAAGAAAATGGTAGCAGGTATTTCCTGCGGTCTTGTGACCGGTGATACGGATGATGATTTCGTGCTGTTGACAGATATTCAGGGGCTGGAAGATTTCTTCGGCGACATGGACTTTAAGGTAACGGGAACTCACGACGGTATCACGGCGATCCAGATGGATATCAAGATTCATGGTCTGACAAGACCGATCGTGGAGGGTGCCATTGCAAGATGCCGCGAAGCAAGAGAGTTTATCATGGCAAACTGCATGGTTCCGGCAATCGCAGCGCCTCGTAAAGAAGTGGGACCTTACGCACCGAAGATCATTTCCATTCAGATCGATCCGGAGAAGATCGGCGATGTGGTAGGTCAGCGTGGTAAGACAATCAATGAAATCATTGCACGTACGGGCGTGAAGATCGATATTACGGATGAAGGTCAGGTTTCCGTATGCGGTACGGACAAAGAGATGATGGATAAAGCAGTAGATATGATCAAGACCATCATTATGGACTTCGAGGAAGGACAGATCTTTAAGGGAACCGTAGTAAGTATTAAGGAATTCGGTGCATTCATTGAATTTGCTCCGGGTAAAGAAGGTATGGTTCACATCTCCAAGATCGCGAAGGAGAGAATCAACCATGTAGAAGACGTGCTGACATTAGGGGATAAGGTTACGGTTGTATGCCTCGGTAAAGATAAGATGGGCAGGATCAGCTTCTCTATGAAGGATGTAGCGCAGGTATAAAAAAGGACGCAGGGTATTGGATAGCAGCTGCGCAACCTATACATTCCTTGACATAAGATCAAAAAGTAGAATATAATGTTGATAAATTATGAACTACCGTAAGCAAGAGATTTTTACTGAACAGAAAGTAATGACGGGATAAGAGGGAAAATGAAAAAACCAACACTTTTGATTGTCGATGACGTAGATATCAACAGAGAAATTTTGTGCGAGATGTTTCATGAGTACAACACGATTCAGGCAGCCAACGGAAAAGAGGCAGTGGAGATCATCGCCAAGCAGCCGGAGACAATATCCGTTGTGCTTCTGGATATCGTTATGCCGGTTATGGACGGCGTAGCGGTGCTGGAGGAGATGAAGAAGAATAAATGGATCGAAAGCATACCGGTTCTTCTGATTACCGGTGAGGCGACCACGAAGATTGAGCGCAAAGCATATCGTCTGGGTGCTACTGATATTATCAAGAAGCCCTTCGATGCCTTTATCGTTAAGCAGCGTACGAAGAATGTGATTGAGCTGTATTATAATAAGCGGCATCTGGAAGAGATGGTAGAGTTACAGACTAAAGTTTTGCGTAAGCAGGCGGAAGAGCTGCAAAGCATCAATGATCGGATCATAGATGTCATGAGTAACGTAGTAGAGTTCCGTAATCTGGAGTCTGGTGATCATGTAAAACGTGTGAAGACATTTACCAATATATTGGCGAAGTATGTTGCGCAGGAGTATCCGGAGTATCATCTGGACAGCTACGCCATCAATATGATCACATCTGCTGCTGCGTTGCATGATGTAGGTAAAATTGTGATACCCGATGCGATTCTTCTTAAGCCGGGCAGACTGACGCCGGAGGAATTTGATGTCATGAAATCCCACACGACAAGGGGATGTGAGGTCATTGATATGCTGGCGGATATCCAGCAGGGCGAATACGGTAAAGTCAGCTATGAGATATGCAGACATCACCATGAGAGATATGACGGCAGAGGCTATCCGGACGGATTGAAAGAGGAAGAGATTCCGATTTCCGCCCAGATTGTGTCTGTAGCCGATGTATATGATGCACTGGTTAATGAGAGATGTTATAAAGCCGCTTTCACTACAGAGGAGGCATACCGTATGATCACCAATGGTGAGTGCGGAACTTTCTCGCCGAAGCTTATGCATTGCCTGTCTTTGGCAAAACAGGAGTTTGAGGATGTAGTAAACGGCACTTACAGCGAGAAAGTACAGGCATATAAATTACCACAGGGTGGCTGAGTCGCTTGCTTTCTCCTCACAATATTTGCAACGATAAACTTCCTTCTCTTCGTCCGCAAGGATGAAGATGTGAGGAAGTTCTTGTTCTATGGAAGTGATACAGCGGGGATTTTTACATTTGATGATGTTTTTGATCTCCTTAGGCAGTACCAGATCCTTCTTATCGACGATTTCCCCATCCTTGATTACGTTGACGGTGATGTTATGGTCGATAAAGGCGAGCACGTCTAAATCTAAAGTGTTGATGTCACATTCTACTTTCAAAATATCTTTTTTACCCATCTTATTGCTGCGGGCGTTCTTTATGATCGCCACGGTGCAATCCAGCTTATCTAGCTGCAGATGATGATAGATGGAGAGGCTTTTACCCGCCTCTATATGGTCGAGCACGAAGCCCTCTTCGATTTTTCCTACGTTTAGCATGATTATACTCCTTATATTATAACAATTGTAATTTTATATGAAAATTCTATACTGGCACAATTTCTAATAATGTCAGGATCAGCGCCATTCGAACATAGACACCGTACTGCGCTTGCTTGAAGTATACGGCGCGTGGATCGTCGTCCACCTCCACGGAGATCTCATTGACGCGGGGAAGCGGATGCAGTATCAGCATATCTTCTTTCGCCAGTGTCAGTTTCTCTTTATTCAGGATGTAGAAATCTTTCAGACGAACATAATCTTCCTCATTGAAGAAGCGCTCACGCTGCACTCTGGTCATATAGAGGAGATCCAGATCGGCCATGCAGTCTTCTAAGCGAATCACTTCCTCATATTCGATTCCGCGTTCTGACAGCATATCCGTGATGTAGTCGGGTACCCGCAGTTCCGGCGGAGAGATAAAGATAAACCGTATGTCCGGATAGCGGATCAGCGCATTGATCAGGGAGTGTACGGTTCTGCCGAATTTCAGATCACCGCACAGTCCGATGGTAAAGTTTCCGAGGCGGCCCTTCAGGGCACGGATGGTCAGAAGGTCGGTGAGTGTCTGGGTCGGGTGCTGATGTCCGCCGTCTCCGGCGTTAATGACAGGGATGCCGGAACGGCCGGCAGCTACCATGGGAGCGCCTTCCTTGGGATGGCGCATGGCGCAGATGTCTGCGTAGCAGGAGATGATACGGATCGTGTCCGACACGCTCTCCCCCTTGGAAGCAGAGGAAGAACCGGCATCGGAGAATCCAAGTACCTGCCCGCCCAGATTCAGCATAGCGGCCTCGAAACTCAGTCTTGTCCGGGTACTTGGCTCATAGAAGCATGTAGCCAGTTTTTTGCCGTCACAGGTGTGCGCATATTTCGCAGGATCGGCAGCGATATCATCGGCCAGATCGAACAGCCTGTCCAGTTCTTCCACGGTAAAATCAAGCGGGTTCATTAAGTGTCTCATGTGTATATACGTTCCTTTCTCTTTGTTCCGCGCGTAAAGCAGCGTATTTTTTGTTATAGTAGGTAATTACCCGGCTTAGTTCGGGCTTGTCCTCCTATGATTCAAAAAAATAGAAGAGAAATATTCTCTTCTATTTTAATATGATACTATGTCAGATAAGATAATAAATCTTCTACGGGTTTTCTTCTGGGAGCAACGGGTGCTTCATCGGGATAACCGACAGGGATCAAAGCAACTAACTCACGGTCCTCGGGAAGCTGCAGCATGGACGCAACAGCATCCTGGTCAAACAGTCCGAGAATAACGGAGCCAAGACCCTGCTCGTAAGCAGCCAGACAGAAAGTCTGGGAAGCAATACCGGCATCATACATCTGCCAGCCGTCACCGCGGGGTGTGCTGTAGGAACCGTCACGCTCGAATCCGCTGCGGTTCTTGATAACAGTCACAGCAATCAGCACGGGTGCGTTGGAAATGATCGTGCCGTTCGGCGGATAAAGTGAGGTGCCCTCTGTTGCAATTTTTTCTTTCAGTTCTCCTTCAATTGCAATGTAGCGGGTAATCTGTGTATGTTTCCAGCTGGGAGCATAGGAAGCCGTCTCGACGATCTGTGCAAGCAGTTCATGGGAAACCGGATCAGCCTTAAATTTGCGGATGCTTCTGCGCCCTAAGATACATTCCTTTGCAGTCATGCAATAACCCTCCTTATAGTGTGTGCCGTATATTCAATATATCTATATTTTGTATATCATACCATAAAGGGAGAGGGGTTTCAACAGTTTTTATATTGTGGAATGGGTGGGGGTATGTTATAGTGAAAGATAGGTTTAGAAGGATATTCATATATCAATATTGCAGTGAAATGAACTGGGAACGGTCACATGACAGGGCTGTTATAAAGGAGTGGCGAACTATGGAAGAGTTGAAGAAAGATACCATACAGGAAGGGTCTGCACTGGCGGACGAACGGACAAAGGAGCCGGAGCATGAGGAGGACAGAAAGGAATATGTGGAGCGTAAGCGCTGGCTGTTTCTGGGACTGCCGTTCACTTTTACGAAGTATACGGTGACTGACGAGGTTATTACGATCAACGACGGACTTCTCAACACAAAAGAAAACGACTGTTATTTGTATAAAGTACAGGATGTGGAGCTGCAAGTCAGCCTTGCGGAGCGTATCTTTAAGCTGGGAACGGTGGCCTGTTATACAGGAGACAACACGCACCCGCAGTTATATCTGTCTCATATTAAGCATGCGAAAGAGATCAAGAATTATATTCTGAAAGCCTCGGAGGAGGCGCGCAGAAGGCGTCGCACACTCAATACGCTCAACATCGATGCGGCGGATATAGACGACATTGATGCGTAAGCCCTTATGATGGCAGGGACGTAGGCGGATCATTGATGGGAATGTCAGGTGCCGGACTTTTCGTTCTCCATTAGCAGACGCTCGAACAGAAGACCGGCAGTAAACCAGCAGGGAGCGTAGTCGAGACGGATTACCTTGGCAAGATTCCAACGTGATCTCTCGTAATTCCAAGGGCACAGATCGCGTTTCATGAGCCATAGACCGGTCAGAAATTCTCCGGTAAAGATCATGCCGGTGTAAACCAGACCGCGGAATATGAAGTTGTGTCCGCGCATAAGGCGGGCAAACGGGGCAAGCAGGGCGGCGAGTCCGTATATGGGGAACATCCAGACGGAGGTCGTACAGGGCAGGCGGAGATCCCTTTTGCGAAAAGCGTGGAAGGCGGTGAAGATCATCTCCAGAAACCATCCCAGAAGCCCACAGTGTATATAGTTGTGAATAAATTTTTTCATATCATTAAGGATATCCGAATTTTAGGAAATTATACATCAATATGAGAGGGCGTGCGCATGAATTACAGAGAGGCGATGGCATATATAGAAGAGTTGCAGCAGTATGGCAGCGTTATGGGACTTGAGACCATGCGGGAGTTGTGTGCGCGCTTGGAGAATCCGCAGGACCAGCTGAAATTCGTTCATGTCGCCGGCACGAACGGGAAAGGCTCTGTGCTTGCCTATATCTCCACTGTTCTGTCTGCGGCGGGATACCGGACAGGCAGATATATATCGCCTACGGTGCAAGAGTACAGGGAGCGGTTCCAGATCGACGGTCGGGTGATTACACAGTCCGGATTGTGCAAATATCTGGAGCAGGTGAAGGAAGCGGCGGAGGCAATGGCGGCGGAGGAGCTTCCGCATCCTACGGCATTTGAGGTGGAGACCGCAGTGGCATTTCTCTATTTTCTGGATAAACAGTGCGATATCGTAGTGCTGGAGACCGGGCTGGGAGGTGCGTTGGATGCGACGAACGTGATTACGACGACGTTAGCCGCCGTCTTTACTTCTGTCAGCATGGATCACATGGGAGTGCTGGGGGACAGCATAGAGCAGATCGCGGCGGCTAAGGCGGGGATTATTAAAGACAAGTGTTATGTAATATCCGCCAAACAGACGCCGGAGGCAATGAAAGTGATCAGACAGGCGGCGCTTGTGCGCAAAGCCAAATTATATACGGCGGATGTATCCAGAGCGAAGAATGTCAGATACGGCATGTCCGGTCAGCATTTCAGCTATGATAAATACAAGAACATTGCGATCACGATGGTCGGGCAGTTCCAGATCGAGAATGCTGTGGTGGCGCTGGAAACGCTGACCGCACTCGGCAGGGCGGGGTATCAGGTCGCAGAGGATAAGCTGCGGCTGGGCATGGAGCAGACGCGATGGCGGGGCAGATTTGATGTGATTGGTAAGAAACCGCTTTTTATTGCGGACGGAGCACACAATGAGGATGCTTCGAAGCGGCTTGCAGAAAGCATCAGATTTTATTTTACAAACAGACGGATCATCTATATAATGGGTATGTTGAAGGACAAAGAGTATGATAAGGTGATCCGCAATACTTATGAACTGGCGGAACATATTATCACTGTGACACCGCCGCTTACGGATCGTGCGCTGCACGGTTATGAGTTGGCGCAGGCAGTGCGGGAATACCACGACAGCGTGACGGTAGCGGACAGTGTGCAGGAGGCGGTGGAGATCGCTTATCTGCTGGCAGGACGGGATAAAGACTGCGTGGTTATCGCATTCGGTTCGCTCTCTTATCTGGGAGAGCTGATCAACGTGGTAGAACATAGAGATACGATCAGGAGAGACTTTCATGGTAGATCAGAAGAAAATTGAAGAAGCGGTACGGCTTTTGTTAGAGGGAATCGGTGAAGATGTGACCAGAGAAGGTCTGAAAGATACCCCGGGCAGGATCGCGCGGATGTATGAGGAAATCTATAAAGGCATGGATGAAGATCCGGCGAAACATTTGTCAAAGACATTTACGGTAGATAGTAACGGAATTGTCGTGGAAAAGGATATCACATTTTATTCTACCTGTGAGCATCACCTGATGCCATTCTACGGCAAGGTGCATATCGCTTATCTGCCGGACGGCAGGGTAGTGGGTCTCAGCAAACTGGCTCGCACGGTAGAAGTATATGCAAGAAGGCTACAGATACAGGAGCAGATGACGGCTCAGATTGCCGATGCGGTCATGGAGTACTTAAAACCGCAGGGTGTGATGGTGATGGTGGAAGCGGAACATATGTGCATGACCATGCGAGGCGTTGCAAAGCCGGGAAGTCAGACTGCAACGATGGCAGCGAGGGGATGTTTTGAAAATGATTCGCAGCTTCGGCAGATTTTTTTCGAAATGATACGACAATAGTTGACAAATAAAATTAAATGATGATTTAGCAAGAGGGAAACGTATTGAAAATAGGAAACAGGGATTTTGCCACAACCGGACATACATATGTTATGGGAATATTAAACATAACACCTGATTCATTTTCGGACGGCGGTGCGTATCATACAGTCGATGAAGCATTATATCGCGTGGAACAGATGATTTCAGAGGGGATGGACATTCTGGACATCGGGGGAGAATCCACCAGACCCGGTTATACGCAGATATCTGATGAGGAGGAGATCGAGCGTGTTATTCCGATAATCGATATGGTTAAATCAAGATTTAACGCAGTAGTTTCGTTGGATACTTATAAGTCAAAAGTGGCGGCGGCGGGAATTACGGCCGGCGCTGATATGATTAATGATATCTGGGGGTTAAAGTATGATCACGGGATGGCCGGAATGGTTGCGCAGGCTCAAGTACCCTGCTGTCTCATGCATAATCGGAAAGAGGCCGTCTATGNGAACTATATGNNCGANGTGCTTCGTGACCTGNGAGAGACGATTGATATCGCCCATGAGGCAGGAATATCCGATGACAGNATCATTCTGGACCCCGGCGTGGGATTCGGGAAATCCTATGAACAGAATCTGGAAATCATAGACCGTCTGGAGAGTTTACATTCGCTCGGATATCCGATACTGCTGGGAGCCAGCAGGAAGTCTGTGGTCGGATTGNCACTTGATCTGCCNGTGCAGCAGCGGCTGGAAGGNACGATNGTAACNACCGTATANGCCGTGCAGAAAGGCGCGATGTTCGTCCGCGTGCATGATGTGAAGGAGAATGTGCGCGCGATCAGGATGACGGAGGCAATACGNGACGGATACAGAATATAAGGTGGCAGTAGTTCCGGGAGCANAAACAATGGCGGNNAGCNGCACGACTGAATNAAGGGGNAATTATGGATCAGATTATAATAGAAGATTTGCAGGTATATGCNCACCATGGGGTGTATCGCGAAGAGAATGAAAANGGGCAGAATTTTTATATTACTGCCGTTATGGAAACGGATACAAGAAATGCAGGTACATTGGACGACTTAGACCTCTCCACGAATTACGGAGAGGTTTGTATGTTTATGAACGATTTTGTCACGGAACATACATATAAGCTGATTGAGACGGTGGCGGAGAAGACAGCGGAGGCAGTGTTACTTAAGTTCCCGNTAATCAGGCGGGTTACGTTGGAGATNCGTAAACCGGAGGCGCCCATTCCGCTGCCTTTTGAGTCNGTTTCGGTGAAGATTGTGAGAGGNTGGCACAGNGTCTATCTGTCCTGNGGNTCTAATATGGGGGATCGGAAGNNACATCTTGACGGNGCGGTGNAANNGTTGCNGGAAGATANCATGTGTCNNGTAATAAAATGCTCNGACTGGATNGTNACGGNNCCCTANGGNGGTGTGGNNCAGGAAGANTTCTTAAACGGNGCNATNGCNNTGGACACATTGTATACGCCTNCCATGCTCTTACAGAAACTACANGAGATCGAGTATGCCCATAGCAGGGAGCGGAAGATGCACTGGGGACCGAGAACGCTGGACTTGGATATACTGCTGTACGAGGACTGTGTCATGCATACTGAGGAACTGACGATTCCGCATGCGGATATGCATAACCGTTATTTTGTATTAAAGCCGCTTGCACAGATCGCACCTTATGAGAGACATCCTGTACTGGGGAGCAGCATCGAACAGATGTNTGAGGAGCTTGTAAATGTTGCCGGGCAAGCCTGTGTTAAGGAGAAAGAAGGAAAGATGTGTGATATGGAGATAGAAAACAGAGAAGCAGACGATAATAAAGTGACGTATGTTATGGAAAACATTCACATAGAGCGCCTTACATTGGATCAGGCACGTGAAATCTACGGGACTTATGCGCAGTCGGATTTTCCGCCGGAGGAGATCAAGCCTTTTCGCGTGATCGAGGAAACATGGGAGCGCGGCAGCTACCATGCCTATGGATTCTATGAGGGGACAACGCTCTGTGCCTATGCTTTTCTAGTGGCAGACNTAGAGAAACGGTTGTTATTATTAGATTATTTTGCGGTTGTCAGGGAACGGCGGGGGCAGGGATACGGTTCCCGTGCATTGGCGCTTCTGCGGGAAGGCTGTGCGGAGTGGAATGCGTTGGTGAT
The DNA here is from genome assembly GCA_014804655.1 of Lachnospiraceae bacterium. GTDB lineage: Bacteria > Bacillota > Clostridia > Lachnospirales > Lachnospiraceae > UBA3282. The sequence continues at coordinate 52,765 of JAAUZK010000015.1, forward strand.
TGAGGTAGAGGATGATGAGCTGCCGGACATAAATGAAGAGACACGGGGCATGAGAAAACGCCGTATCTCTTTCTATACTGCGGCCGGNTGCCTGATGAGTACCACAAAGAGCCGGCTATGGGGTGTGGATTATCGTATTATGGCCATGCCGCTTATAGATCGATATGCTCTAAGGTGCATGGCAGATAAACTGCACGCAATCTACAGAAACCTGTACCGCGAGGATATACTGCGGCAGCATTTCGAGATTACGGCAGAATAGTTATTCCGTTTCCTGCAATGCCGCCTGCATGCCGGCATCGAAGGTGTTTACATTGACGGGACCGTAGGTACTCGTCTTGTAGACCGGCGTTGATTCGCCGAAAGCGTTAAAGTACACATATTCCGAGGTAATGTTGATATTCTGATAGATGCCCTCCCGTACGATCTCCTGTGAACTGCCGTCGATGGACATTCTCTTTAGTGCCGGTTCAGTCTTGGAATTTGTCTGATAATAGATGTAATTACCGTAGACGTTGAACAGATCGAGTCGTTCATTGGTCAACACTTCCACCATGTCATCGTACACCGAATAGCGGCACAGCCGATAATTATTCCCGATATCCATGAAATACACATATCCGTTCTGATAGATGGGGTTCCAGAGGTTCCCCTTCCATACGACACTGGCAGTGTCGTTGGCAGTGTTGAGCGCGTAGAGATAGTGATCCTGATCCGTACCGCAGTAGTAGATGGTGCCGTCCACGTAGGAAGCAGGGTTGATAATGGCATCCGGATTGATCGTTAATTTGTCTTTCTTGTCGATCTTAATCTTCTCTAAGGACATGGAACTCTTAGGGTCTAATTTGGAATAATAGAGATAATTGCCGCACAACTGCATGGTGGCGACATGGCAGCGGTCCATTCCGGTAGCATTTTTACCGTTTAACTGGCAGCGGTAAATGCCGTAAGCGCCGCGCACGGAACCGAGATCAGAGCCTCCGGACTGATTTTCCACGGCATAATAGAGATATTTGCCGCCTGCACATATGTGGGAAGAAGAGCCGCCGCGCAGCTTCTTAACGTCTGTTTCATCCGGATTCATGGAGTAGAGCGAATAATTATCATAAGCATTTGCGAAATAGATCCGTCCTTCGTGTTCGCAGAAATAACCGTTATTGTTCAGATTGCCTGCCGTATTTCCGACGGTCGCTTCGTCATTTAAGGTAACGTGGCCGGCAATCACTACACATACGACAAGAATAATGAAAATAACTACTGTTATAGATATGATGAGAATATTTTTTTGCTTGGTTGTCATGGTATCCTCCGTTTTATGCAACACATAATGTTCTAACAGATTTATTATAGTCGGAAACCGTCTTGCTATCAAGGGGGATTTGGAGTAAGATGAAATCAATAAAAAGGAAAGGATAAACGGAATGGATTTATTGGAATTACGGGGACAACTGGATCAGATCGATGAGAAGATCGTGCAGCTTTATGAGGAGCGCATGGAGATCTGTTCGCAGGTGGCGGATTATAAGATAGAGACGGGGAAGAAGGTATTAGATAAGGCAAGGGAGGAAGAGAAGCTTAATAAAGTGCGTTCTTTGGCGCACAGCGAATTCAATGCCCACGGTGTACAGGAGCTGTTCGAGCAGATCATGGCCATGAGCCGCAAGCTGCAGTATAATAAACTGTCAGAGCAGGGAGCTCACGGTAAACTGCCTTTTATCGGTGTGGACAAGCTTGATACGGAACAGGCGAGGGTGGTGTTTCAGGGAGCGGAAGGGGCTTATTCCCAGATCGCAATGATGAGATATTTCGGGGAGAATGTTAACTGCTTTCATGTAGACAGTTTTCGGGATGCCATGTGTGCGATCGAGGAGGGCAGTGCAGATTATGCAGTGCTTCCGATTGAGAATTCCACGGCGGGGATCGTCAATGAGATCTATGATCTGTTGGCGGAGTATGAAAACTATATCGTGGGGGAGCAGATCATTAAGATAGAACATTGTCTGCTGGGACTACCGGGGACGGAGCTTGCACAGATTCGGACAGTCTTTTCCCATCCGCAGTCTCTGATGCAGAGCACGCGATATTTGAATGTGCATGACGGCTGGAAACAGATCAGCATGCAGAATAATGCTTTTGCGGCACGCAAGGTCAGTGAGGATGGGGATCATAGTCAGGCGGCGATCGCCAGCGAGCAGGCGGCGAAGATATACGGACTGGACATTCTGGAACGGGGTGTGAATCAGTCGGATACCAACTCTACGCGGTTTATCATCGTTACGAACCAGAAGATATTCTTAAAAGATGCGAAGAAGGTAAGCCTGTGTCTGGAGGTGCCCCATGAGAGCGGTTCGCTCTACCACATACTGTCGCATTTCATCTATAATAATCTGAATATGACTAAGATCGAGAGCCGTCCCATCGAGGGAAGGAACTGGGAGTATCGGTTTTTCATTGATTTTGAGGGAAATCTGGCGGACGGTGCGGTGAAAAACGCCCTGCGCGGCCTGCGGGAAGAGGCGCAGAACATGAGGATTTTAGGAAACTATTAAGACAGATTGAGAGGGTATGATATGAGAGAAGAAGAATTGATCATCTATAAAGAACCNGAAGACGGAACGATACTTAAGGATATGGTCTGGCTGATGGATCATTACCGTTCCGGAGACGGCAGGAGCCGTCCGCTGTTCTATGACTGTATGCACGGTCTATTAGAGATGGCGGCGCTTCACGGTTTCTCGGGAAATCTGTGGCACTGCTATCTGACGGATCTGTTGGTTAATAATGAGAACAGCTACAGTGTAGCGTGTGAAATGCGCGGAGAGGTGGAAGGNAGCATTAACCAGTTAGTGCTGCACGATATCGCGATCTATAAAGAGCTTTTTGATTTTGATTTTACGGCGATGATGGATGTACTGAAGGCTCCGGAGTTCGGTATCGTCATTGATTATGAGAGCCCGATTCGGTCCAGCAGGGTGTACAGCACGAAAATCAGAGACCGCATCAGCCGCCTTGCCGAGCAGTTTGCCGCAAGCGAGAGTGCGCTGGAAATGAAGGCCGTGTTGACACAGTTTTATTATGAGTATGGCGTAGGTAAATTTGGTTTACATAAAGCTTTCCGCGTTGTACACACGGACAACGGCGCACAAATTGAACCGATCCGCAATATTTCTCATGTGCAGCTGGATGATCTGATCGGATACGAGATTCCGAANAAGAAGCTCACTGACAATACAGATGCCTTTGTAGCAGGCAGAAAAGCGAATAACTGTCTCCTCTTCGGGGATGCAGGGACGGGCAAGTCTACCAGCATTAAGGCGATTGCCAATGAATATTATGACAAAGGGCTGCGNATTATTGAGATTTATAAGCATCAGTTTAAGGATTTGAACGACGTAGTTGCGCAGGTAAAAAATCGAAACTATAAATTTATCATTTATATGGACGACTTAAGCTTCGAGGAGTTTGAGACGGAATATAAGTATTTGAAGGCCGTGATCGAGGGCGGACTCGAGAAAAAGCCCAACAATGTCCTGATCTATGCCACATCCAACAGACGGCATCTCGTTCGGGAAAATTATGAGGATAAAGAGGGCAGGCGNGAGGATATGCATGCCAGCGACACGGTACAGGAGAAGCTGTCCTTAGTCTACCGTTTCGGCGTGACGATCTTCTTCTGCGGTCCGGATAAGAAGCAGTTCCGGGAGATCGTTAAGGGGCTGGCGGCCCGGTANGGCATCACCATGGCGGAAGAGACGCTGCTCGCGGAGGCGGATAAGTGGGAGCTGTCCCACGGCGGATTGTCCGGCAGAACCGCACAGCAGTTTATAGATTATCTTCGAGGTCAAGACAAAGACATGAAGCTGCACTAAGGCTGCTAAGAACGCAGCCTAAGAGCAGCTAGGTCATGTCTGGAAGAATGCTGCTTGGCAGCGAGCATTCTTCCGGGGTGTAGAAAGGAAATGGGTAGCATGAAAACATTCGCGGCGATTGATGTCGGTTCTTATGAGCTGGCGATGAAAATTTTTGAGATTTCTTCGAAGAACGGAATCAGGGAGATTGACCATATNAGGCACAGGATCGATCTGGGGTCTGATACTTTTGCNACCGGGAAGATCAGTACCGAGCGGGTAGATGAGCTGTGCAGGGTTCTGCGCGAATACGGCGGNATCATGCGAAGTTATCAGGTGGACGACTATAAGGCGTATGGTACGAGCGCGATCCGGGAGACAGAGAATACGATGATCGTGCTGGATCAGATCGCACAGCGGACGGGGATCACCATAGAGGTCTTAAGCAACTCCGAGCAGCGGTTTCTGGATTATAAATCCATCGCTTCCGGCGGGGATGCTTTTAATAAGATCATAGAGAAAGGTACTGCGATCGTCGATATCGGCGGCGGCAGTATACAGATATCACTTTTTGACAAGGACACGCTGGTGACNACCCAGAATATGAAGCTGGGGGTGCTCAGNCTGCAGGATCAGTTNGGCAGGNTGAACATCAGACCGGAGCAGAATGAAAGTATGCTGGATGAGATTGTCAGTTCTCAGATAGCCGTTTTCAAGAAGCTGTATCTCAAGGACAGGGTGATTGAGAATATTATCGTGGTAGATGATTATATATCCGCGNTCGTAGGCAGGAATGTGGCCGGGCTGGANCATACCAGCGTGGAGGCCTCCGCCATGGATAAGTTCTTNGAGCGNATCCGTGTCAANTCNGTGCAGGATGTGGCGCACATACTCGGCATGCCGGAGGAGAATGTACCNCTGCTCTTTATATCAGGGGTGCTGCTTAACAGAATCGCAAAAGTGATGGACGCCAAGCTGATCTGGGTGCCGGGGGTGAGTCTGTGCGACGGTATTGCATATGAGTACGGCGAGAAGAATAAACTGATCAGAGAGCGTCATGATTTCGAGCAGGATATCATAGCCTGTGCCCGGAATATCAGTAAGCGGTACATGGGCAGCAGGCGCAGGAGTGAGACGTTGGAGCAGATCGCCCTGACNATATATGACAGTATGAGGAAGGTACACGGCTTAAGCAAGCGGGAGCGGCTTCTCCTGCGGATTGCCACGCTGTTACATGACTGTGGCAAATACATCAGTCTGGTGAATCTGGGGGAATGTTCCTACAATATCATTATGTCCACGGAGATCATCGGACTGTCCCACGTGGAGCGGGAGATCGTAGCCAACGTGGTCAAATATAACCACATGGATTTCGATTATTATGAAGCGATGGGCAGGGACGGTTCTCTTGACAAGAAGGATTATCTGACGATCGCCAAGCTGACGGCGATTCTTAAGATTGCAAACGGGCTGGACCGGAGTCACAAGCAGAAATTTAAGAATGTTAAAACCGCGCTCAAAGACGAGCAGTTGATCATCACGGTGGACGCTTCTTTGGACATTACATTGGAAAAAGGGCTGTTTACGAAGCGCGCAGAATTTTTCGAAGAAGTATACAGTGTGCGGCCGGTGATCAGGCAGAAGAGCTGAGCAGTTGATATATCCCCGGTCGTTTGGTGCGGCGGGAAGAAGAGAGATNGCAGAAAAGAGGGACGAGATGGACTTTTCAAATGTGGAATATTATACAAACAGAGAGCTGAGCTGGCTGCTCTTTGACAAGAGAGTCCTCGGCGAAGCGAAAGATAAGAAAAATCCGCTCTTTGAGCGGTTGAAATTCTTGAGTATCACGGCATCTAATCTGGATGAGTTCTTTATGGTAAGGGTGGCNTCCCTGAAAGATATGGTAAACGCCGGATATAAGAAGAAGGATATCGCGGGCATGACGGCGGCGGAACAGATTAAGAAGGTGAATGAAGAGACGCATGCGCTGGTGGAACAGCAGTATGCCATTTANAACAGATCCCTGCTTCCCCAGCTTTCCGAGAACGGNCTGCATATCGTCAGGCATCACGAAGANCTGAGCAAAGAAGATGGTGCCTATGTGGACCGGTACTTCGCGGATAACATCTATCCNGTNCTGACGCCTATGGCGGTGGATTCTTCCAGACCTTTTCCGCTGATCAGGAATAAATCCCTGAATCTGGGGGCGCTTATGAAGAAGAAGAACGGTGAGGGTGAACTGGAATTTGCTACCGTGCAGGTGCCGAGCGTCCTGTCCCGTATCGTGACGATTCCTTCCGGNGANGGNACGANGATCATTCTTCTGGAGGAAGTGATCGAGCGCAATATCCATAAGCTGTTCCTCAATTATGATATTGTCTGCAGTTATCCGTTCCGAATCATGAGAAATGCGGATCTGACGATCGAGGAAGAGGAAGCGGAAGATCTTCTGCAGGAGATCGAAAAGCAGCTTAAGAAAAGNCAGTGGGGGCAGGTNATCCGTCTGGAAGTGGAGGAAGGNATCGACGACAGGCTGTTAAAGCTGATCCGGGATGAACTTCAGATCGAGCAGGGAGATATCTATGCCATCAGCGGGCCGNTGGATTTGACCTTCCTTATGAAAATGTATGGACTGGAAGGGTTTGACCATCTGAAAGAACNCAGCTATTTAAAGCCNCAGNCGGTGCCGGAGTTTAATGCGGAGACAGACGTGTTCGCGAAGATCAGGGAGGGTGATATTCTGATGCACCACCCTTATCAGACATTTGAACCGGTGGTGAANTTTATCNGGCAGGCGGCGAAGGACCCGGATGTGCTGGCGATCAAGCAGACGCTCTATCGTGTCAGCGGTAACTCGCCCATCGTTGCGGCGCTGGAACAGGCGGCGGANAACGGCAANCAGGTGTCCGTGCTGGTGGAGCTAAAGGCACGTTTCGATGAGGAAAACAATATTGTCTGGGCGAAGAAGCTGGAGAAAGCGGGCTGCCATGTCATCTACGGTCTGGTAGGCCTAAAGACCCACAGCAAGATTACGCTGGTGGTCAGGAGAGAGGAAAACGGAATACGCAGATACGTTCATCTGGGAACGGGAAACTATAACGATTCTACGGCGAAGCTGTATACGGATATCGGACTGTTTACCTGTTCNGAGGCGATCGGAGAGGATGCCACGGCTGTATTTAACATGCTGTCCGGTTATTCCGAGCCGAGAAACTGGAACAGGCTGTCCTTAGCGCCGCTCTGGCTGAAGGACCGGTTCTTACACTTAATCGACCGGGAAAAAGCATATGCCGAACAGGGCAGGATGGCGCGCATTATCGTCAAGATGAACTCGCTGTGTGATAAGGATATTATTATGGCTTTGTATGCGGCCAGCGCGGCGGGAGTGAAGATCGATCTGATCATCCGCGGTATCTGCTGTCTGAAAGTCGGAATCCCCGGCGTGAGCGAGAACATTACGGTGCGCTCTATTGTAGGCAATTATCTGGAGCATGCGAGAATCTTTTATTTTGAAAATGACGGTAAGCCCGAGTATTACTGTGCCAGTGCGGATTGGATGCCCAGAAATCTGGAAAGACGGGTGGAGATTCTNTTCCCNGTGGAGAAGCCGCAGTTACAGGAGAAGCTTCGTCATATATTGGAATNCCAGCTGCGGGATACCGTGAAGGCATCGATTCTGCAGCCTGACGGCAGCTATGAGAAGGCGGGCAGACGCGGCAGGGAAGAGTTCAATGCACAGCTTACCTTCTGTCTGGAAGCCAGAGAGACCGCCAGAGCGGAGAAGAATATGGAGAATAAGCGCGTCTTTATTCCGGAAATGCACCATGGAGATGAGTAGGGATTATGAAAATATATTTAGCGTCGGCATCGCCCAGACGGAAGGAGCTGCTTAAGCAGGTGGGGATATCCTTCAAGACAATGCCGAGTACGGTGGAGGAAAAGATTACAAAGACGGAGCCGCAGGAAGTTGTGGAGGAGCTGTCCTATCAGAAGGCGGTGGATGTCTGCAGCAGACTGACGNAGGAGAACAGAGAGGATTTCGTCGTGATCGGAGCGGATACGGTGGTGTCCTGCTGGGGTGAGATATTAGGAAAGCCTAAGGATAAGGAAGACGCCGTCCGAATGTTAAATAAGCTTCAGGGCGGCAGTCATCAGGTGTACACCGGCGTGACATTAGCATGGAAATATAAAGATATGTCCGCCATGTATGCCACATTTAGCGAATGTACGGATGTGACCATGTATACCATGAGCGAGGAAGAGGTCAAACGATATGTGGACAGCGGCGAGCCTATGGATAAGGCGGGCGCTTACGCGATACAGGGGTTGTGCGCCGCATATATACAGGGAATNTGCGGGGATTACAATAATGTAGTGGGGCTGCCCGTGGGGAGAGTATGTCAGGAACTTAAGAAGCGCGNGTTAATCTGAAAGGAGAGAGGGTTATGTTTGACGAGAAAGTATTACAGTGTTTTCTGGATCATCAGTCACAGCTCTATCCGGAGCNGGTGGCNGAAACATTAGAGGGTGCGGAGAGTTTTNTGGAAGAATGCATGGCGGTAGTCGTGGATTCCGTGANGGAAGTGTGGGAGTTCTTCGAGGAAGAGGGCGTGGATATGGAAGGCGCTANTGAGGAAGAAATCCTGGAAGCCGACGAGGTGTTCGAAGTCGGCGACGGAAGATATCTGATCGTAGAGGGATAAGTTTGATTGATTACAGCAATTTTCGCATCAGGGCAGCCAGTCCGTCCCTGTCATTGTCTAACTCCGTCACGATATCGGCGGACTGTTTGACTTTGTCGGTGGCGTTGGCCATGGCGATGCCGCATCCGGCGGCTTCCAGCATAGAGATATCATTGTCGGCATCTCCGGCTGCATAGGCATCCGAGAGCGGTACGCCGAAATGATCACATACGAAGCGGACGGCATTGCCCTTGCCTGCGGTATGCTCAAAAAGCTCCAGATACATATCACTGGAATAGATGGTCTGGATCTTACCCTCGGCCCAGTCGGCGATGCTGCGGCGGAAAGATTCCAGCCTATCGAAATCATCGAGACTGATGGCAAGCATCTTGAAAGGAGCTTCGGTCAGCGCCTCCGCCAGATTCGGCGAAATAATCAGAGGCAGATGGATTCGTCTGCGGTAAAAAGTGATTTCGCGGTCCTCTGCGGGCGAGACGATGGCATCTTCTCGATAGGTCTGGATGTGCAGATCATATCGGGAAGCCTGCTTTTGCAGATAGGGCACGTACGGCAGAGGGAGCCTTTTTTCCATGATGGTCGTGCGGCTGTCACAGTCGTATACTTGTGTGCCGTTGCTGCAGATCAGTAGAATGCCGCTCTGTGTGAGACCGGCATTATTTTTTACCTCAAGGACACTGTCTTTCGGGCGTCCGGAGGACAGGATCAGNTTATTGCCGGCAGCGAGAAAATCGTCTAAGAAGGCCTTCGTGCCGTCGGAAACCTGACTGTCATTATTTAAGAGTGTCCCGTCTAAGTCGGTAAATAGAAGCTTCATGGTATGGAGAAATATCCTTTCTTTCTGTCACAAATTGGGCTTTGTTCAATCCCGGGCTTCGCCTGCGCGATTTGCCGATATCCGTTTCTTGATATTATCTAAGAATTCTTCCGGCACGAATAATCTGCCGTATCCGACACCGAGATCGAGCTTCGGTTTGTTAGCGCCGTGGAAGTCGGAACCGCCGCTTAAGAGCAGATCATATTTAGAGGCCAGCCTGAGCATATCCCGCTCATCCTGCCCGGTGTATGTGCTGTAGAGNGCTTCGATTCCCATGAGTCCCGCATCTTTTAAGGAGGAGANCAGTTTGTCAAGCCGTTCATTTCCCATGTGATAGAGCGGCGGATGTGCCAGAATAGGGATTCCCTCAGCCTGTAAAATCAGCGATACGGCTTGCGCGGGAGTCACCTTTTCCCTCGGGACAAAGTACTTCGTGTGATCGCCCAGATACTGCGCGAAGGCNTCCTGCCTGCTNTTTACATANCCTTTTTCAAATAAATAGGAAGCATAGTGNGCCCTGGTGATTACCGCATCGGGGTTTCTTTCTTGTAATTTGTCATAAGTGATGTCGATGCCGGCTTCCCGAAGCTTATTGCACATCTTAATGTTACGCCCTGTGCGGGAATCTATGAACTGCTGCAGCCTGNCGGTGAAAACAGGCGAATCGTAAGCGATATANAGACCGACGATGTGTACGTCCTGACTTTCATATTTGGTAGAAAACTCGATGCCGGGAACGACCTCGATGGAAGGTTGTCCCGATCGTGACAGTGCCTCGGCATGATGAACGGCTTCCGCGAGCCCGTCGATCGTGTCATGATCGGTCAGTGCGACAGCGCTTAAGCCCTTGGCAATGGCATAGTCCACAAGCTCTGCAGGGCTGTAGCTTCCGTCGGATTTNTTTGAGTGTGTGTGTAAGTCTACCTGTCGCATNTATCTTCCTCATAGGTTGGTGGCGTACTTGTCCNNAATGCCGGAGCGGGATTCTTAATCGTCCTCTTCTTCGCTTGCAGTGCTCGTGTAGACCGTACGCTTTCTCGCCATCTCGTCGCTCTCCAGATACTCGTCGTATGTGGTGATCTTGTCGATCAGTGTGCCGTCCGGCAGAATCTCCATGATACGGTTCGCCGTGGTCTGTACAACCTGATGGTCATGACAGGAGAAAAGCTCCACACCCTTGAATTTCTTCATACCTTCGTTCAGGGCGGTAATGGCTTCCATGTCCAGATGGTTGGTGGGCTCGTCGAAAATCAGGCAGTTGGCGCCGCTGATCATCATTTTGGAAAGAAGACAGCGAACCTTCTCACCACCGGAGAGCACTTTGACCTTTTTCACGCCGTCTTCGCCGGCAAATAACATACGGCCTAGGAAGCCTCGGACATAGGTCACGTCCTTAACGGGGGAGTAGCCCATGAGCCAGTCGGTGATGGTGTAGTCATTGTCAAATTCCGCCGTGTTGTCCCTAGGGAAATATGCCTGTGAAGTGGTAACACCCCATTTATAAGTACCTTCATCGGGTTCNATCTCNCCCATGAGGATCTTGAACAATGTCGTCTTAGCCAGTTCGTTGCTGCCCACGAAAGCNATCTTGTCATCGTGTCCTACGATGAAGGAAATATTATCCAGTACCTTTTCGCCGTTAATCGTCTTGCTGATTCCCTCTACCGTAAGGACTTCGTTACCGATCTCNCGCTCCGGCCTGAAATCAATGTAGGGATACTTCCGGCTGGAAGGACGGATGTCNTCAAGCTCGATTTTCTCCAGCGCACGCTTTCTGGAAGTCGCCTGTTTGGATTTGGAGGCGTTGGCGGAGAATCGGGAGATGAACTCCTGTAATTCCTTGATCTGTTCCTCTTTCTTCTTGTTGGCTTCCTTGCGCTGTTTGATGATCAACTGACTGGATTCATACCAGAAATCATAGTTGCCGGCATAGAGCTGGATCTTACCGTAGTCGATATCCGCGGTGTGCGTACATACTTTGTTCAGGAAATATCGGTCGTGGGAAACGACGATCACGGTNTTCTCAAAGTTGATCAGAAATTCTTCCAGCCATGCGATGGCATCTAAGTCGAGNTGNTTGGTGGGCTCGTCTAAGAGCAGGATATCCGGATTGCCGAAAAGCGCCTTGGCAAGCAGTACTTTCACCTTTTCATTACCGTTTAAGTCCGCCATCATACTATAGTGCAGCTCTGTGCCCACACCGAGACCGTTAAGGAGCATGGCGGCGCCTGATTCCGCATCCCAGCCGTCCATCTCGGCGAACTCGGCTTCCAGTTCGCTGGCGCGGATACCGTCTTCATCGGAAAAGTCTTCCTTGGCGTAGATGGCATCTTTTTCCTTCATAATCTGATAGAGCCGTTCATTGCCCATGATGACTGTGTCCATGACGGGATAAGCGTCATATTTGAAGTGATCCTGTTCCAGCACGGAGAGCCGCTGTCCGGGTGTGATGGACACGTCTCCGTTCGTCGTCTCCAGTGCGCCGGAAAGAATCTTAAGGAAGGTGGATTTGCCAGCACCGTTGGCACCGATGAGNCCGTAGCAGTTTCCTTCCGTGAATTTGATGTTAACGTCCTCGAAGAGGGCTTTTTTGCCTACCCGGAGGGTTACATTATTTGCCTGAATCATATTAAAACCTCATTTTTCTCGATTGATTTTAGAAAGNTACCTTATCATTATACACAAAAGGTGGGGTTTTTCAACTGAAAAGAGAGGGAAATGCAGTCTAAGACGGACGCGCAGATGGAAGTTAATATCTACGAAGCCGCGCTTNCGCTCCGTAAAAAGCGTAGCGGGCACTAAACTCGTGAGANACCTCGTTAAGTGCCGACGCTTTTTAAGGGGCTTCTTAAGAAATTAACTTTCATCTGCGCTGGGTNTTGGATAGGNCAGATTGCACAAAATGTTCTCTCAGGTCTTGATCGTGTCGNGCTTTTCGGGACATAGATTTATTGCCCTTTAGGGTAATAAGCACGTCCCTTGAAATTTCTGGATATTGNACGGAATATTAAGAAAATCTCATATTCCTGCGCAGGACAACTGCGAGAACATTTTGNGCAATCTGCCTGTGAAGTTNTATGAGAGANNNCCTTGTGNGANCNGAAGCNNCTTAGNTAGAAAATACTTGCAGTTTTATNGGAGAAGNATATAATCGAGGTAGAATTATATTAATTGTACAGGCAGGTGTGATTGAGATGAACTTGAGAAAAGTAAGAGCTTTGGCCGGGGCGGTGGCGGCTCCGGGGATTTTGTATATGCTGGCGCTTATGCCTCGTATGGTAAATCGTCCGGATACNCGGCTTTTTAAGAAGCGGTATTTTGCCCACAGGGGGCTGCATGANAATGCCGGNGCGGCACCGGAGAATTCCATGGAGGCATTTCGCAGGGCGGTGCAGGCGGGGTACGGTATGGAGCTGGATGTCCATGTGACGAAGGATGGGATTCCGGTGATCTTCCATGATTTTAAGCTGGAGCGCATCTGCGGGGAATCCGGAGAAGTTGAGGATTATACATATAAGGAGCTTCAGCAGTTTACGCTGTGTAATTCCAAGGAGCGGATTCCTAAGCTGGAGGACCTGCTTTCCATGGTGCAGGGGCGCGTGCCGCTTATTATCGAAATCAAGTCGGAGAAAGTAGATGTGTCCGAGTGTGTGGTGATTGACAGAATGCTGCGGGGGTATGACGGGGCGTATTGTATTGAGTCCTTTAATCCCATGGTATTATGGTGGTTCCGGCTTCATCATAATGAAGTGGTCAGAGGGCAGCTCTCATCCAATTTCCGGGTCGAAGGAGAATATCATANCATACGATATTTTTTCCTGACGCATCTGTTGCTTAATTTTCTCACAAAACCCGATTTCATAGCTTATAATCATAGGTTCAAGGAAGAGCCGGGGAGAAGGATATGCAGAAAAATCTATAGAAATCCTGCGGTGGCATGGACGGTCAGAAGCCGGCAGGAGCTTAATGATTTGAAGGGTGAATTTGACGTTTTTATTTTTGAAGGATTTAGGCCATAGACTAAATATAGTGTGATTTGGCCTTTCGGATGGAATTTGTTGTGATTTTTTGGCAATAACTACAAAAAACGGGTGGTAAATTTCCAATTATATGGTAAAATAATAAAAGGGCACAATGTCACGAGTGGTAATTATGGCGGCGTGCAGTCTGCAGCAGATCAGGCTGCAGATCAGTAAGATCAGCAGAAAGGAAAAGAGAGGGCAAAAACTATGGCGAAATGGGTGTACTTATTTGAGGAAGGCAATGCCGATATGCGTAATCTTCTCGGCGGTAAAGGTGCGAACCTTGCTGAGATGACGAATTTGGGCCTGCCGATTCCGCAGGGGTTTACGGTCACAACAGAAGCCTGTACAGATTACTATAACAATGGCAGGCAGATCAGCGATGAGATTAAAGAGCAGATTTTTACGGCGCTTGCAGGACTCGAAGAGAAACAGGGAAAGAAGTTCGGCGATACGGAGAATCCGCTTCTCGTATCGGTACGTTCCGGTGCACGGGCTTCCATGCCGGGTATGATGGATACAATTCTTAATCTTGGATTGAATGACGTTGCNGTGGAAGGGTTTGCGAAGAAGACTGGCAATCCGAGATTCGCTTATGATTCTTACAGAAGATTTATTCAGATGTTCTCCGATGTTGTTATGGAGATTCCGAAGTCTTATTTTGAGAGGATTCTGGACGAGATCAAAGAGGCTAAAGGCGTTAAATACGACACGGATCTGACGGCTGACGACTTAAAAGAGATTATCGTTAAATTCAAGAANATTTATAAAGAGAATAAAGGTGAGGATTTCCCGCAGGAGCCGAAGGTACAGTTGATGGAGGCTGTGAAAGCGGTGTTCCGTTCCTGGGATAACGAGAGAGCTATCGTATACAGAAGAATGAACGATATTCCGGGCGACTGGGGTACGGCTGTTAATGTACAGGCTATGGTATTCGGTAACATGGGCGATACATCCGGTACAGGTGTTGCATTTACCAGAAATCCTTCCACCGGAGCTAAAGGTATTTACGGTGANTATCTGATCAACGCNCAGGGTGAGGACGTTGTGGCAGGTATCCGTACACCGCAGCCNATNACGAANCTNGAAGAGGATCTTCCGGAATGCTTTAAGCAGTTCATGGAGATCGCCAATAAATTAGAGAACCATTACCGCGATATGCAGGACATGGAGTTTACCATTGAGGACGGCAGACTGTTCTTCTTACAGACACGTAACGGTAAGAGAACCGCACCGGCAGCGATTCAGATCGCTTGTGACCTGGTAGACGAAGGCATGATCACTCCCGAGGAGGCAGTGCTTCGTATCGAAGCGAAATCTCTGGATCAGTTGCTGCATCCTACATTCGATGCCGATGCACTGAAAGCAGGACAGGTGATCGGACAGGCACTTCCGGCATCTCCGGGTGCTGCNGCAGGTAAAGTATACTTTACCGCAGAGGAAGCGAAGGCAGCTCACGAGAAGGGNGAGAGAGTTATACTGGTACGTCTGGAGACATCTCCCGAAGATATCGAGGGTATGCATGCGGCAGAAGGTATCTTAACTGTCCGCGGCGGTATGACATCCCATGCAGCAGTGGTAGCACGTGGTATGGGTACAGCGTGTGTATCCGGTTGCGGTGACATTGCAATCAACGAGGAAGATAAAGTATTTGCACTGGGCGGAGAAGAGTTCCATGAGGGAGATTACATTTCTCTGGACGGTTCCACCGGTAAGATTTATAAAGGTGATATCAAGACAGTGGAAGCATCTGTCAGCGGCAATTTCGGTCGTATCATGGAGTGGGCGGACAAGTACCGCAAGTTACAGGTGCGTACCAATGCGGATACACCGGCAGATGCTGCTAATGCAGTTAAATACGGTGCAGAAGGTATCGGATTGTGCCGTACAGAGCATATGTTCTTCGATCCTGACAGAATCCCGAAGATTCGTCAGATGATTCTGGCAAGAACAGTAGAGCAGAGGGAGAAAGCGTTAAATGCACTGATTCCTTTTCAGAAGGGCGACTTTAAGGCATTGTATGAAGTAATGGAGGGCAGACCGGTTACCATTCGTTTCCTTGATCCGCCGCTTCATGAGTTCGTTCCGACTGATAAAGATGATATCGACGATCTGGCAGTAGAGATGATGATGACTGCGGAAGAAGTACAGGAAATCTGCGATTCCCTGCATGAGTTCAATCCGATGATGGGTCACCGCGGATGTCGTCTGGCAGTTACCTATCCTGAGATTGCCAAGATGCAGACAAGAGCGGTTATGGAAGCGGCGATCGAGGTGAAGAATGAGAAGGGATTCGATATTGTTCCCGAGATCATGATTCCTCTTGTAGGAGAGAAGAAAGAGCTGAAGTTCGTCAAGGACGTTGTGGTAGAAGTGGCAGAGCAGGTGAAGAAAGAGAAGAATTCCGATATCAAGTACCATGTGGGAACGATGATCGAGATTCCGAGAGCGGCGCTTCTGGCAAATGAGATTGCCGAGGAGGCAGAGTTCTTCTCCTTCGGTACGAATGACCTGACCCAGATGACCTTCGGATTCTCCCGTGACGATGCGGGCAAGTTCTTAGGCGATTACTATAAGAATAAGATTTATGAGTCAGATCCGTTTGCAAGACTTGACCAGAATGGTGTTGGTCAGTTGGTACAGATGGCAGCAGAGAAAGGACGCGCGACCAGACCGGATATCAAGCTGGGTATCTGCGGCGAGCACGGCGGTGATCCGTCTTCTGTGGAGTTCTGTCATAAGGTAGGACTTACGTATGTGTCCTGTTCACCGTTCAGAGTGCCGATTGCTAGGTTGGCGGCGGCTCAGGCGGCTATTCAAAATTGATGCCATAGGAATTTTGGACGATTTGGCGAAAGTGTATAGAAATGGCTTGAAAAAACCGAAAACGTGGCTTTCTGTTAGGGATTTTGAGCGTAGAGGGGTTCACCGGGGCGACTGGTGAGCCTCTCTTTTTGGGCTTTTTTGATACCGCTGATAACGTGGCAAGTGGGGATGGAAGTACACAATTTGGCAAAACCTCCGACTTATGCCAAAAAGTTCAGTTTTGCCAAATTGTCTGCAAATGCTGTTGGAATTTGGCGATATAGTTGAAATCTTAGTTTTTGGTGGATAAGTTGCGAAAACCACACAAAGCTCGTAATTGGGTATTCTTGTCAGTATATAGGTCTGAAAGGTACATTATGTTTTGGTGTTTATTTGTTTCAGTTTCCGCAGAGGATAAATGCTGCGGTTCTGTGTAGGGGTGGGGTAAGCTGTCAGAAGGTCTTGTCAGATTGTTTAAGGTTTTGGCGAATTGTCTGAAGATGCTGTTGAAATTTAGGTGATATTATCGAATCTTGTCAAGGAATGATATTCACCGAAATGTAACCTGCTTAATTGATACAAAGGTAATAAACAGGATATAGGCAAAACCGCTGAAAACAAAGGATTCCGGTACATTGGGTGTTGCTGAAATCCCTTGTTTGCTTTCGGGGCTGTGCCAGGGCAGCGTGGGGCAGTGGTCATGCATAGCCATAGTGGTCATAAATCTGCCCTCTCTAAGAATCTGTGGCAAAAATTAAGTCTGTGATTATATGGTGTCTGAATGTGCATTTATAGATGAAAATTNATGTTTCACATAAAATTGTCAAAAAGGTAGGATTGTTATATGAATGCAAGCTATTTTGAAAGATTCTATGTTTAGAATATGATATTGTTATGCTAGGAAATTAAGGGAAAATGGATATGAAGGAAACGGATACCTTAAAAAAGAAAATGATACGATTAGTCCTTCCCATAGCTTTCCAACAGTTTATGCTTGCGCTCGTGGGTGCAAGCGATGCAGTTATGCTAAAATAAAAATAGGCGATAACTGCCAGATGGCTCCTAATGTGGCAATATACACTGCCGGGCATCCCGTACATCCGGTCAGCCGTAACTCCGCTTATGAATACGGCAAGGAAGTGACCATAGGAGATAATGTATGGATCGGCGGCAATACGGTCATCTGTCCCGGCGTACATATCGGGGATAATGTGGTAATAGGCGCCGGGAGCGTGGTGACAAAGGATATCCCAGACTGGTGTATCGCTGCAGGCAACCCATGCAGAGTGATCCGTAAGATCACAGATGAAGATAATAGAAAACTGTTCCGCGATGAGGAAATTGATGAGGAAGCATGGCAGGATATTGTGGAGCGGATGGAAATTTAATCTGATTATATCGTCCGTCTTGTTGCATTATCCTGAAAACGAAAATACTCCGGGTGGTGACGGGATTGGGTATACTCAAACATGATCCCGTCACTGTTATAGGTCTGGCTGCTGACAACTGCAAGGCAGTTGTAGTCACCCAGATCAAGATATTTTTCGTCAATTTCTGTCATTTTTTCTACGGTCATAATTCTTTTACTGGTAACGATAGCAATATGAAGTATATTCTCAAAATATTCGTAAATAGAGTTTTCCGCGATTTCCTTCGTGAGATTCGTGACCACATTTTTCAGGAAATAGTTATGATTTATAATAAGTGCTTTATCGTCCAGATAGTGAAGACGCTGCAGATAGTATAATTCTGAACCAACAGGGAATCCGGTCTTATTGGATATTTTGGGGTCTGTAGTAATCTCCGTAAAACATAAGACTTCTGTTTTGGGGATCTGATTATTTCTGATAGCAGATTCCTTAAAAGATTCGATCCCGCCAATCGTAAAGGAAGTGCGCAGGGTAGGCTGGAAAATATTGCGGACGCCTTTTCCCTGCATGGTCTGCACATAACCATCGGCGACAAGGGCACTGACAGCTCTCCGTATGGTATTACGCGAACAGTCATAGGTAAGGATCAGATTATTTTCCGAGGGCAGCAATTCCTGAAAAGCATACTCTTCGGTTTCTATTTTCCTTTTCAGATCTTTATATATTTCTGCATATTTTTCTTTTGGCATATTACAATCACTCCTACTTGTTTAAACATCTAATCTTATTATAGGGCAAAATATAAGAAAGTCAAGAAATGAAATGTAAACTGTAAACTTGTTTAAACAAATTTCGGAAATAGTATTGACATGTTTAAACAAGTATGATATATATTGTACATAACNACTTGTTTAAACAAGTATGATGAGAAGGAGGACAACATGGGTAAGTATGCAGAGGACGCAAAAGAATTGTTGCAGCTTGTAGGTGGGAAGGAAAACATTGCGGCAGTATCACATTGTATGACGCGAATGAGATTTGTGCTGAACGAGCCGCAAAAAGCGGATATTGCAAAAATCGAAGCGATGAAAGTAGTGAAAGGCAGCTTTACACAGACGGGACAGTTTCAGGTTATTATCGGCAATACTGTGGCGGATTTTTACAATGATTTTATTGCAGTATCGGGAATTGAGGGAGTATCAAAGGATGCTGTGAAAAATGCAGCGAAGCAGAATCAGAATGTGCTGCAGAGAATGATCACGGCACTGGCAGAGATCTTTGCCCCGTTGATTCCGGCAATCATAACGGGTGGCTTGATTCTGGGATTCCGAAATTGTATTGACAGTTTGTATCTGTTTGAAAACGGGACAAAGACATTATGTGATATCAGCCAGTTTTGGACCGGGATAGACAATTTTTTGTGGCTGATTGGTGAGGCTGTTTTCCACATGCTGCCTGTGGGGATCTGCTGGTCGGTAACAAAGAAAATGGGGACGACACAGATGCTTGGCATCATACTTGGTTTGACGCTGGTATCTGGGCAGCTTTTGAATGCATATTCTGTGGCAGGCACTGCGGCGGCAGATATACCGAAATGGGATTTTGGTTATTTTAAGGTAAATATGATTGGATATCAGGCACAGGTAATTCCGGCAATTCTNGCAGCATTTACTCTGGTTTATCTGGAAAAGTTCTTCAGGAAGATAACACCGCAGGTCGTATCCATGATCGTTGTGCCATTTTGCAGCCTGTTGTTAGCCGTAATGGCTGCACACTTTGTACTTGGACCGATTGGCTGGAAGATTGGTTCCGCCATATCCTCAGTAGTGTATGCAGGGATCACAGGGCCGCTCAAGGTTCTTTTTGGAGCAATTTTTGGTTTTGTATATGCGCCTTTGGTCATTACCGGACTTCATCATATGTCAAATGCTATTGACTTGCAGCTGATCGCAGATTATGGCGGAACCATGTTGTGGCCGATGATTGCCTTGTCAAATATCGCGCAGGGGTCTGCTGTCCTTGGGATGATCACATTACAGAGAAAAGATGCGGACGCACAGGAAGTAAATGTGCCAGCATGTATATCCTGTTATCTTGGCGTAACAGAGCCTGCCATTTTTGGTGTGAATTTAAAGCATGTTTTTCCATTCGTATGCGGAATGATTGGTTCTGCCTGTGCAGCAGTTATATGTGTGGCTATGGGAACAACGGCAAACGCGATCGGTGTGGGCGGACTGCCGGGTATTCTTTCTATCCGTCCGGATTCTATGGGTAGTTTTGCCATCTGTATGGTAATTGCAATAGCGGTATCGTTTGTACTGACTATCATTATAGGAAAGCAAAAACTGGTATCTGTGAAGAAGAACGAAGAATCTACGACTGAGATGGAGAAAATTGCAGCAGATGCAGGAACAGGCACGGTAGCAGAAAAAGTATTTGCTGTAGAAACAAGTACAGAGGAGTGTAAGAAAGAATTAAAGGCATTTTTGACTGGAAAAGTCATTGATTTAAAAGATGTCAATGACGGTGTCTTTTCGGAAGGTGTTATGGGAGAGGGAATCGCAATAATCCCTGAAAATGATATTTTATATGCACCGGTGGCGGCAACGGTAAACGTACTGATGCAGGATTCCAAGCACGCCTGTGGCCTGACAATGGATAATGGGATGGAGATACTCCTTCATGTAGGAATTGATACGGTTGAGATGCAGGGAGACGGATTTGCATATCTTGTGTCAGAAGGACAGAAAGTGTCAGCAGGAACACCCCTGATTCGGTTTGACCGGGATAAGATTAAAGCGGCAGGTCATCCCGATACCACCGTATGCATTATAACAGAGCAGGGAAGCGCAAAAAATATTCAGTTTTTTACAGGTTTAACAGGAGAAGCAAAGGAAACAGTTGTAGCAGCGTTTGAATAAGGGGCGGATATGGCAGATTTTAGAAAAAGCACAATTTATCAGATTTATCCGAAGTCTTTTTGTGACAGCAATGGGGATGGAATTGGAGATATAAGGGGCATCATCGAAAAACTGGATTATATAAAAAGCCTTGGAGTTGATTATATCTGGAGTACGCCGTTTTTTGTATCCCCGCTCAATGACAATGGGTACGATGTGGAAGACTACAAGAATATCAATCCGCTGTTCGGGACAATGGCGGATGTGGAGGAACTGATTGCCAAAGCAGAAGGGCGTGGTATAGGACTTATGTTTGATATGGTATTTAACCATACGTCCACACGGCATGAATGGTTTCAGAAAGCACTTTCTGGTGATAAGGAATATATGGATTATTATATTTTTCAAGATGGCGATCCCGAAAATCCTCCGACTAACTGGCAGTCTAAATTCGGGGGCTCGGCATGGGAGTATGTGCCGTCTTTGCAGAAATGGTATCTGCATCTGTTCGATGTGACACAGGCGGACTTAAATTGGAATAATCCAAAGGTGAGGGAAGAATTGAAGGATGTGATCCGGTTCTGGAAAGAAAAAGGAGTGAAAGGATTCCGGTTTGACGTGGTGAATCTGATTTCCAAACCGGATGTGTTTGAGGATGATCAACAGGGAGATGGAAGAAGGTTTTATTCTGATGGGCCTCATGTTCATGAATTTCTGAAAGAACTGGTTGCGGATACGGGCATAGAGGAACTGGTCACGGTAGGAGAAATGTCTTCCACAAGCCTGGAGCACTGCATTCGTTATTCCAATCCAGTTGAAAAAGAATTATCCATGTGTTTTAATTTCCATCATTTGAAGGTGGATTACAGAGACGGCAATAAATGGGAACTGATGAATCCTGATTTCCGGAAATTGAAGGAAATATTCGAAACATGGCAGACCGAAATGGAGAAACAGAATGGATGGAATGCTGTATTCTGGTGTAACCATGACCAGCCGCGTATCGTGTCCCGTATGGGAGATGAGAAGAAGTACTGGAAAGAATCGGCCAAAATGCTTGCAACATGCATCCATCTCTTAAGGGGAACACCATACATCTTTCAGGGTGAAGAATTGGGAATGACAAATCCGGGATATGGCGATATCAGTGAATACNGGGATGTAGAAAGCATCAATTACTATCAGATACTGCTTAAACAAGGAAAGAACGAGGCAGAGGCTTTGGAAATACTCGGTCAGCGTTCCAGAGACAACAGCAGATCGCCGATGCAGTGGGATTCCGGAAAATATGCAGGTTTTTCAGAGCGCGAGCCATGGATCGGGATACCAGACAACTACAAGTATATCAATGTGGGGACGGAAGAACAGGACTCGGATTCCATCCTTCATTATTACAGAAAATTGATACAATTAAGAAAGCAGTATGCGGTCATTCAGGATGGAACAATCGAGTTTCTGTATCGGGAACAGCGGGCAGTATTTGGTTATAAACGGTCATTAGGAGAACAGGTGCTTATTGTCGTAAATAATTTGACAAGCAGTGAAGTGGTATTGCAGAAACCTGTGTTTTGCGAAGGTTATGAGTATCTGATAGGAAATTATCCGTATAGGATAGTTGGAAATATTCTGGAAATTTTGCAACCGTATGAAAGTATCGTACTATTAAAAAATCAAAAATAAATCCCAGAAGGGTGAAAGGAGAAAGAACAATGAGAGAATTTAGTTACACGATTAAGGACGAAGTAGGTATTCATGCAAGACCAGCAGGGCTGCTGGTAAAAGAGGCAAAGAAATATGAGAGTAAAGTTGTGATTAGCAGGGAAGCGAAATCGGCAGAGGCCACTAAGCTCATGGCAGTGATGGGGCTTGGGGTAAAATGCGGAGAGACAGTAAAGGTGGAAATTACAGGAGCAGACGAAGAGGCTGCATACGAAAGTATGAAAGCATTTTTTGAGAGCAACTTGTAAGGTATTCTGATGTGATTATGATGCAGCCAGACTTGGAAAGTCTGGCTGTAGAATTAAATGAATGAACCCGCGCAAAGGTGTGAGGAGCAGATCATCAGCCTGTTCCAAGACAGGGAAACTTTAGTCTGCCAGGGATGGATACTGAAAAAATGGGAGGCTGTCTTTTGGTCTACCCGCTGTATTATAAGTATTCGCAGGGGAATATCCCGGACAATATACTGAAATGCGAGGAGATCAGCCACCGGAGCGGGCTGGCTGTACAGGGAAAGAAAAAGCTGCATGAGCGGAAANCATTAATCACAATGGCTGACCGCTATTCGGACAATGTGCCAGCCATTGATTAGTGAGAACAATAAAAATTTACCGGTCTTATCTTCTTTTNCAGGGAGTAAGACCGGTAAATTTTTGTCCNCTGACTTTGTCCTNGGAGCGAGTATCCGACACTAAATTAATCAGATAGGCCGCGCAGATAGTCAGCGCAATAGAACAACAGGTTTGCGAGGCGGTAAAATTCGCTTTCNTTGGAAACAGTCTTCCAAAGGCTTCTGTAGATTACGATCCAGTTCTCCAACATAGAAGCGAGTTCTGTCGGGGAAACGGAAGATTGTTCCGGTTCACCGGCCAGTGTGTGCTTCAAGATTGGAAGAATCAGATTTATGAGCTTTTGTCCTTCCGCGGCGATNATGTAAGCATATATCGTNTTTTTAGTATAGGAATTTGAGGTGCCCAGGTAAGTATAGAGAGAAGTGAGCTGCTCATCAATAGCGGCATTGTNTTCCGATACCTTAGAAGCATCCGGTTCCTCTAAAAACTTGGCTGCNGTTTCNGCATCATTCATGTTGGCA
The DNA here is from genome assembly GCA_014804655.1 of Lachnospiraceae bacterium. Taxonomy (GTDB): domain Bacteria; phylum Bacillota; class Clostridia; order Lachnospirales; family Lachnospiraceae; genus UBA3282. The sequence goes on from JAAUZK010000015.1 coordinate 76,039, forward strand.
AGAGCCTCCAGAATGCGTACTGTGTGAAACCAGGGAAATGCGTCCCGCTCACTCAGATTCTTAAAAATATTGCAGAGGGATTCAGTGGTATCTCCATATTCCACGACCGAGATCTGGCGGTTGATTTCCTCTTCGGGTATTATTACATCGCTCCAGGAGAATGCGGCACCGTAAATCAGACCCAGACGGGAAAANTCAGGGTGATTGATATGACCNAAATCCCCCCAGTCGGTGATAAGGATGCCCATGGAGTGATAGCGGTGNCCGAAAAGACACACTTTGGAAATGTTTTCATAAGCCATATGNTGTGCATTGATTAAATGATTCCAGCCATGGGTGCCCGGACATACATAAAGCTTTTCNGCTCCGGCATCAATAAGTTTTTTAAGGCGTTCCTCCGATACATTGGGATCATAATCCCAGTGAAGGCAGATCATATCTTTGGAAAGCTGATTAATGGCTTCNGGCTTTTCACAGATCACATCGCTCCAGAACATGGGAATTCGTCCGCTCTCAANGATNAATNTGCTTATTTTATTTAGAAATTCAATATATATGGCAGTCGTTCCTTTCTCTTCTGCNGCTTTTTTACTTTTGCCTTTGCCCAGGTCAAAGGTCTCATCTGCACAGATGTTAAAGTGCTTGGAAGTAAAAAGCTGCATATATTCNGAAAGAAGTTTTTGAATNAGCTCAAAACTTTCCGGATTGGTGACATCGATAGTATGATGGATCATGCGCTCATCAAGAGAGAATGGTCTGGTATCAGAGCCATCCAGTTCACAAAGATGATGGAAGGTCTTTGTGCTCAAAAGCTTATAAAGATGTCCGAAGCTTGACAGTGACGGAACAAGTTCAATTTCCAGGCTGCGGCAGTATCTGTCCAGCTCCAAAATATCTTCTGCAGTGAGAGGGGTGTCATCTCTCCACATTTCACTTAAATCTTCAAATAAATAGCTTTGTTCAATGTAAAGCTGCAGTTGATTGAGTTTATAGAAACTTAATGTATCGGCAAGCTTTTTTAAATATGNAAGAGTTGGAACCCGTCCGCGGGATGTATCGAAATAAAAGCCGCGCTGGGGCATAGAAGGNNCATCGGAAATAGACAGTGTGGGAAGAACGGCACCGGACTGCCTTATAATNTGCCGAAGCGTCTGGATTCCGTAAAGGATACCGCTGTTTCCGGCTCCTTTTATGGCAATATGCTCTTTTTTTATAAAAAGTTCATAGGATTGCTCGTTTCCTTCAGNCAATGAAGTGATGTAAATACAGCNGCCGGATGGCTGGTCTTTATGGCTTCGAAGAATCGGCAGGGAAAGGCCGATACTTTCGGCTATTTCCTTCTGAAGGATCAGGGCGAAGTTGTAGATTTCGGCACAGACAAGTGAGTCGATAATAATTCGGCTGTTGTATTTGATAGTAAAAGAGCCCTGTTCTTCAGTTAAATGTTTAGGCTTTGGTAGTAAATACATAAAAGAACCTCCTGTTTTATAATTTGTTTTATGGAATGGGTTAATCCTACCATAATGAGCTAAAAAAAACAACCAAAAATGTAAACCCTTACAGAAAAATATAAAGCAAGATATGAACTGGTAGAATAAAAGTACAATTTTTTTCATATAAAATGAAGAAAAATAGTTAAAATGACAAAAAGGAGTTGACAGTATGTATTAACAGTGATAAGATATGGCATGAAAAGGTTTACAAATAATAAAATATAGGAGATGGGGGATTATGGTGGAAAAGCATGAAAAGGTTTCCGAAAGGATTGAAAAACATGAGAAAGGAGATGAAGCGTGATGAAGGAAAAGTTTAAAACACTTGGCAAGACATTAAAAAAAGACCGCAGGTTTCTGATTATGTGCCTGCCGGCGATTATCTTTTTTCTCATTTTTGCATACCTTCCCATGCCGGGTATTTATGTGGCGTTTGTGAAGTTTGATTATTCAAAGGGTATTTTCGGAAGTAAGTTCGTTGGCTTTGATAATCTGAAATTTATTACAATGTCCGGTAAATTGGGTATGCTTGTAAGAAATACGATTTTATATAATGTTGCATTCATTCTGACCGGTACCATTCTTCAGATTTTAATCGCCCTGCTTTTCAATGAATTGACAAGCAAGCTATTTCGCAAATATGCACAGTCATTCATGATACTTCCNAATTTTATTTCATACGTTTTGGTGGGGGTATTCAGTTTTGCGATCTTTAACAATACTAATGGTATCCTTAATATGATTCTTCAGGCATTTGGAAGACAGCCGATCAATGTATATGAGAAGGCAGCGGCATGGCCGTTCATACTGGTGCTGATCAATTTGTGGAAAGGTTCCGGTTACGGTTCGATTGTATACTTTGCAGCTTTGATGGGTATGGACAAAGAAATGTTGGAAGCTGCCAAAGTAGACGGCGCGACCAGTTTTCAGAGAATCCGTTATATTACACTGCCTACGCTGCGCCCTACCGTAATCATTTTGTTGCTCTTATCCATCGGCGGAATTCTTCATGGCAATTTTGACTTGTTCTACAATGTAGTAGGAAGCAATAACGTTATGCTCCAGTCAAGTACGGATGTATTGGAAACCTTTATTTTCCGTGCAATGGTCAGCAATTCCAACTTCAGTACAGCAGCCGCCGTTTCTTTCGTTCAGTCAGTATTTGGGTTGATTGTAGTATTGCTTACTAACACAATTGTAAAGAAAGTGGAACCGGATTATGCACTGTTCTAAAGGTCAAAAAAGAATGTTCATGAAATTTAACTGAAAGAGGGAGTATAAAATGGATAATAAAAATAATAAGATCAAGACTGATTTCTCAGGACGGGTAATACAGATCGTCGGCTACATATTTATTACACTGTTTGCTCTGTCATGTCTGATACCATTCATTATGATGGTCGCAGCTTCTTTTGAGGATGAGAAGACACTGGTCCTGGAAGGATATCGTTTGTTGCCAAGACATTTTAGCTTGAATGCATACAAGGCAATCTTTGGTAAAGGCGGAGAAATCGTAGGTTCTTTTATAGTAACTATAATATTGACGGCAGTAGGTACTTCAGTAGGTCTGTTCCTTACTGCGTTGACCGGATATACCCTGCAGCGTCCGGATTTTAAATGCAGGAATGCGGTTTCATTGTATCTGTACATAACGACTCTGTTTTCAGGCGGTCTGGTAGCTTTCTATTTGCTTATTACGAGATACNTGGGACTGAAAAATTCTTACTTCGCAATCTTGCTTCCCAGCTTGATGAGCGCATGGAACATCATCATGATGAAGAACTTTATCAAAAACAGTATTCCGCATACGGTCAGTGAGGCGGCAGAAATTGACGGTGCAAGTCCTTTCGTTACATTCCTGATGGTAATTCTGCCTATGTCAAAGCCGGCGCTTGCAACAATCGGTCTGTTTATCGGTCTTGGTTACTGGAATGAATGGTACAACGCAATGCTGTTCTTGGATACCAGTGTGAAGTATCGTCCGTTACAGTTAGTATTGTACAATCTGATCAATCAGGCGTCCTACCTTAAGAACTCTCTGGCAGGACAGAACGTGGCTATTCAGGATCTGCCCCTGGAGACGGTCAAGATGGCAACTGCGGTAATCGCGACAGTTCCGATTATTATGGCATATCCTATGGTACAGAAATATTTTGTAACAGGTATCACAGTTGGTTCAGTAAAAGGCTGATATAGCTTTTTAAAATAATTTAATAATCTATAATCAAAATAGGAAGGAGAAAAAGTATGAAGTTCAAAAAAATTACTGCGCTTGCTCTTGCAGGCTGTTTAACAGTCGGTGCATTGACAGGATGCGGAGGAAAAGACGATGGAGGAAACAACGATGGAGGAAACAGCGGACAGCAAGCTGCAGCTCCGACAGATGAAAACAATTATAATGGTGTCAGTGGACATACCCCTGTTGTAGATGGGGAAATAGACACATCCGAGTTCGTTACGGTAAAGATGTTGGTTCTGGGAGATCCCCCGGCAGGCGGAGCGGATAAAAAGATGCTGGAAGAGTTGAATAAGATTCTGAAAGAGAAAATGAATGCCGAGCTGGAAATGACCTGGATCGAGTGGAACAACTATGATACCAAATATCAGATGGAATTGGTATCCGGTACACCTTATGATTTGATTTTTACCTCTTCCACATGGCTGAATCTGTGGGATAATGTATCTAAGGGAGCGTTTATGGATATAACGGATCTGCTGCCTTATTATGCACCGCAGCTTTGGGCAGATACAAAGGCTGAAGAGTGGGAACAGTGTAAGTATGATGGTAAGATTTATGCACTTCCGGAACACAGAAGATGGCAGCTGTCCACGCCGGGCTTTGTATATCGTCTTGACTGGGCTAAGGAATTTGGGCTTGATAAGGTAGATTCTATAGAGGATTTTGAGAAATATTGTGACGGAATCCTGGAAAATAAACCGGGTGTAATACCTTTTAATGCACCTGCCAGTGTAAATTCCAACGAGTTCTATAGCTTGTGGATCTATCAGTATACAGATTATGTTTATGGTCCGGGAACGGTCAGTTCTGCAGCATGTACTGCGAACAAGAGTCTGGAAGACTGCTGGACAATCGCATCTCCCGTATTTGATGATGAATTTGTAAATTTTGCAAAGAAGATGAAAGAATGGGGAGATAAAGGCTATTGGCCGACAGATGTACTTAGCGCAACAATAGATTCCGAGACAACGTTCCTTGCAGGACAGAGNGGACTTTATCATGCAAATGTATCTAACTTATTGCCGATGTACCAGAAGATGGCGGATGAAGACCCAAGTGCAGAGATTGATATNTTCTTTGACGCAGAAAAAAGAGGGTACGCTCTTGCGGATTCTTTGACACAGGATTCCTGCTCTGTTTCAGCCAATGCAGAAAATCCGGAACGNGCATTGATGATGTATGACCTGTTCCAGTATGATCCGGAAGTCTATAAACTGACACAGTATGGTGTCGAAGGTGTGAACTGGACAGTGGATGAAAACGGATACCGTGTAAAACCGGAAGGCTATAATGATGAAACAGATGTTTATTATTGGGATATGTGGAGTACGGTAAACGATGCATTGAGCATTCCTGAATTCAATCCTAAGGAAGCTGAGATTAAGGCTATTAATGATAAGATCAAACCGTGGTCAACTATTCTGCCTTGGGGTTCCTTTATGTTGGATACTTCTACAATCGATCAGCAGATTACTGCCATCAACGAAGCAGGTACAACATGGCTTCCGGCTATTCAGTTCGGTAAAGCCGGCGATCCTGAAGAAGCAGTAGAAAAATACCGTGCAGCATTAAAGAGTGCAGGAATTGATGATTATATAGCTGAGGTAAATCGTCAGATGGAAGAATATAAGAATCAGTAATTAGAGAAAGAATAATGGTTTCTTGAGTTATCATTAAAGCTGCAGCAGGAGGTCTCAGTACAACAGATACAAAGGCACTTGCTGCGGCTTTATTCAAATATGTTTGAAAATGTCAGTCCCTGAGAATATGTTTTCCGCTGCTTTCGCGGATGACCAGATTGGGAGAAAGGTCAGGTTTTTCGGGGGGTTCAGTGCCCTGAATCATGCTGAGCAGAAGCTGAATGACATATAGCCCGAGCGCCTGTGTATGCTGGTCTAAGCTGGTCAGTCTGGGAGTGATGAAATTTCCGTCAAAGAACTGATCACAGCTGATAAGAGCAATATCATCAGGGATTGTCAGATAATAATCGGCTATGGCACGTATGGCGCCGATTGCCACATTGTCGTTCATTGCGAGCATGGCAGTTGCCGGGTCTTCGAGCTCCAAAATCTTTTTGGCGGCGTTGTATCCGTCGGAAAGGTAATAGTCGGAAGTGGAAATCAGATTCGGATCCGAATCCAAATGCATTTTTGCAATGGTAGACTTGTAGACTTCCAGTCGGGATTCTGTTATTGCGACACCTCGTTCTCCACCTACGAATGCTATGCGTTTATGTCCTAAGGAAGCCAGATAGCGAATTGATACCGCGATTCCCTTTCCCTGTTCCAGATTAATAAAGCTGCAGGGAATATCGGGGAGAGACTGTCCGATTACTACTACCGGAATAGAGGAGGCAAGAGCTTTTAGAGCTTTTTTGTAATCATTGCTGATTTCACAAAGATCGATCTGGCCGCCTGCGATAATAACGCCGTCTACCTTTTTTTCCAGAACCATCCGGAAGTAATTATCTTCATTTTCCTGTTCGCCGTCTGCATAAGACGCAGCAGTGAAAGAAGTGTTGCAGAGAATAACGGAATAGTGAGCCTGGTGGGCAGCCCGCTCGATTACATTAAATAAAGCGGAAAAGTATGGATTGGTAATATCCGGAACAATTACTCCCAAAGTTTTCGACTGACGAAGAATCAGCCCCTGTGCAAGAGAATTGGGAGTGTAGTTATATTTTTTTATAACTTCTTCCACTCGTGCTTTGGTTTTGGGAGAAACGGGAACATTTCCGCTGAGCACCCTGGACACGGTCGCAATGGAAACGCCGCTTTCTTCTGCAATTTGTACAATGGTAACGTTTTGGTTCATGGGAACCCCTTTCACAAAATAAGATATAAAATTGAGTTAGTAAATGATTTATGTTTGCCGATTGAATTATTATAGCAAATATGAATAAGAAAGAGAATGAAAAAAATAAAACTTTTTAATATATTGTCAAAATTAAATTTTTAATGAGCCTGTAACTGGATTTGAAAGGAGAAAACTTTATGAANCGGGCAGATTATACGAAATTATTAAATGAAATTACGAATGAGATTTCGGAGCCGGAAGGAACATTTCAAAGCAAATTTGGAGCAAAGACAGAGAAGGAAATGGAAGAAATCCGTTATATTGCCGGAATTGCTTTGGTTGCTGCCGACAGGCTTTATTCCAATTTGACCAAAATTGATTTTGAAATCATAAAAAGGGAGGAGAGCTAAATGCTGAGAATAGGATTTGCAGATAATTATCTGGATAACTGGCATGCAAATTATTATCCGGGATTTTTAAGGGAAGCAATTGCAAAATACGGTTATGATGCGGCCCTGACCAGCGCTTATGCGTTGAAAGACTGTGAGGGAGGACTGACATCTAAGCAGTGGTGCCAAAAGAATCATGTACGGCTTGCCGGAAGCATGGAAGAAATGATTGACAGTGTGGACGCCGTTATGGTCATTGCCGCCGATAATTCTGCCTGGCATGAGGAAGTGAGCCGGCTGCCTCTGTCAAGCGGAAAACCTGTATTTATAGACAAGACTTTTGCACAGGATGTAGAGACAGGAAAGAGAATGTTCGCTTTGGCCAAAGAGCATCATACGCCTGTAATGTCCACATCTGCGCAGCGGTATTGTTCCAGTATCATGGATTATCTGGATAGAGAGAGAGGAAATACGAAATTCATGTCCACTGTAGGACCTCACGATTTGTCCAACTATGCAGTTCATCAGTTCGAGCCGATCGTGACGGTAATGGGGGTCGGAGTAAAAAGGGTCAAGGCATTTGCCATCGGAGCTAAAGTAACACAGATGCTCTTGGATTATGGTGATGGAAGGATGGCAAGTTTTACGCAGACTCCTAATCCTTATGCAGAATTTAATTTTATGGTTTCAGACGGAGAAAAGGGAGAACGTCTGGATAGTTCGGACTACTACATAAATACCATGAAAGCAATTCTGGATTTCTTTGAGACAAAGATTTCCCCTGTGCCGGAGGAGGAGACGATGGAAGTATTAAGACTGATTGATGCGGCGAAGGAAGCGCGAAGGAAGCCGGATACCTGGCTGGAATTGGATGCTTAGGAGGAATTTCGATGGAAAAGGTCAAATTGCATTATTTAATAGGCGATGTACATCTGGGAGGTCACGATGTGCAGAGAGTGGCAAGAAATAATAAATTAATGCTGGATAAAACGGATGCCTTTGATGTTCTGATGGTGTGTGATGATCCTGCCATTGGGGACATGGGCTTTGACCAGTATTTTGCTGGAGATTACATGGAGCAGTGTGAAGTATTTGTTTTTAACTGTGGTAATTACCGATTCAATGTAAAAAGTGAGCAGGAGCGTTTGGAACGTGCGGTAGCCGCAGGAGCAGGTTTTGTCTTTTTGCATGGGGATCATCCGTGCTATTGGACTGAAGCAGGATTCGTGCCGTGGGGCGAAATAGAGAAAATGGCAGGTCTTATGTGGCGTAACGAAACCCGTCATGGAGATTATGCGGATGCACATATTACCATACAAATGCCGGAGCATCCGATCATGCAGGGGCTTGAGGATTTTGATACAAGAGATGAGATTTTCTGCAGATGCGAAAACGTGTATGGTGTTCCTCTAGAGGTGCTGGCAACTGCTTATTCCGATCCAAATGTGGTATCCCGTCATGGACTTCATGGGACAGGTGAAAATGAACCTGTGGCAGTGACCGGTATGTATGGAAAAGGGAGAACTTTTAATTATATTCTCGGGCATGTGTGGCCTTATTATACCGGTCATGGACTTGGAGAAAATACTATGCTCAGCTTCTGTCCAAGACAGATGCGTCAGATATTTGTCAGAGCATGTGAATGGGCAGCTACAGGAAGAGTTGAGAATACACTTAAATTTGACGGAAAAACAAAACTAATTTAACGATTATGAAAATAAAGAGGCACAGATAGAATCATGACAGAGGAAGGGGTTGAGAAAGAGAAAATGCATATGAAAACTTGTATTGCAGTTGACATTGGGGGAACGAAAATGTTGATTGCAGAAGTAAGGGAAGACGGTTCCATCATAAACATAAAACGGTTTCCTACCGGAAAGATCAGTAAGGAAGAGACAATAGAGAAGCTGATTGCAGGCATCCGGGAATATGAGGAAGAAATAGGATGGGAAAACAAAAGTCGTCCAAAGCAGATAGGAGTCGGCGTCAATGGGCTGATTGATCCTGTAAAAGGCATCTGGAAGAAAATAAAGCCGGAAGAGTCGGAAGTTGCGCTGACCAAATGTATAGAACAGGAATTTGGCGTAAAATGTTATATTGATAACGATGTAAAAGCTACAGTTATTGCAGAAAATAAGTTCGGCGCCGGACAGAACTGTCGGGATATGATTTATATCAATATGGGAACAGGACTTGCAGCGGGAATTATTGCCAATAAGAAACTGATCCGCGGTACGGATGGATTTGCGGGCGAAATTGGGTACATGAATTTTACCGGAGGAGAAGGAGAGCGTGTGGAGCTGATGAGTTCCGGTATGGGAATCGAGTATCAGGTAAAAAAACTGATTGATAAATATCCGGATTCCATGTTGAAAGCAAAAGCAGAGGAATATGTTTCAGGGCAGGATTTATTTGAAGCTGCAAACAAGGGGGATGAACTTGCAAAACATGTGTTGGATGAGCTGATAAAGATGAGCGGTCTTATGATTTCTAATCTGACCTGTGTTTTGTCGCCTGAAATTGTAATTTTGGGTGGCGGCCTTATTACAAACGGTTTTTTGTTTCAGAAAATTATCGATGCGGTAATGCCCAAGGCAAAACAGCATCTGGAAAAAGGAATCGTCTTAACGGGTCTTGATCCCGCCTATGCAGGGCTGATGGGAGCCGCAGCAATTGGGCTGGGTTATCAGCAGGAATATTTTTAGACAACACGAAAATGGAAAGAGGAGAAGTAAATGGTAACGATATTAGATTGTATTGAAAGAATTCCTTCTGTTATTGAAAATATTCTGGAAAGGCAGGAGGAGGCTTTTGGGCCTTTTATGAATTATGTAAAAGAGCATATAGATGAGATCAACGAAATTGTATTTATAGGCTCCGGTACCTCCAATACTTCCGCCGTTACTTCGCAGCCATTTGTGGAAAAGGCATCCGGTATCTGCACTAAGATTGCATTGCCGAATAATTATGCGGGGGAAATATTCAATCTTAATCCTAATGCATTGTATGTTTTTACATCCCAGACAGGAACTTCCAAGGTGGTCTGTCAGGTAATGGAAAAACTGAGCGCCAAAGGCTGTCATTGCCTTAGCATGACAGAAGCGCCGGACACGAAGCTGGCAAAGATTTCTCACTGGCATGTGTGTCTGAACTGCGGCATGGAAGAACACCTTATGCGGACGATCGGTTATGTCTCAAGTGTGCTGAATCATATGCTGCTGGGCATGAAGCTGGGTCTGGCAAAGGGACATATTACCAAAGAGCAGTATGATGCTTACCTGGAAGATGCAAAGAGAGTGCCGGACAGTCATCGGGTGATTACGGAGCAGACCAAAACATGGTTCCAGAAAAACAAGTTTCAGATCATACGTTCTAAATGCGTGATATTTACCGGAACGGGTTCTCTGTATGGAGTGGCGCTAGAGGGAGCAGTGAAATTCTGGGAGATGCCGCAGTTCATTTCTGCAGGATATGAGCTGGAAGAAGGAATGCATGGCCCTAACTATGGATATGACGGCAATCATTGCATTGTTGTTCTAAATGACGGAGGCTCTGAATCGGACAAGGCGCTTTCACTGGCACGATATATGAAGGAAGTCTTTCATAACGGTCTTGTAGCTGGAACGAAAGTAGTGGATGAACAAGACTTAATGCTGGATATTAAAGGCGGCGACTTTGCATGTCTGGAATTTAGCGCCGTGCCTCAGATCATNGCTTATTACCTGGCAGTAGACAGCGGCAGGGATATCAGCAAGCTGATAGATCATACCCTGATGTATAGTTACTTTAATACACATTCCTGATTTAATTNAGAAGAAAGGAAAAGGTTATGCTGGATATATTTCGTGAAGAGCTGATTCGAACAGGGTATATACATTCCCCCCTGCCGCTTCATCAGGAAAGGTCTCTGGAAGCGGAGCGTGCAAAGAAAAAGATATTGAATAGAAAAATTCTCTGGAACGGAGGGCAGGAGCTGCCCTGTAAATTGGGAATCGGCACCATGGAGAAAATAAAAGGTGCCGGCAGGAACGGAGGCAGTACAGTTCGTATCAAAGCTCCTACTCAAAGGAACACAATGCCTTATGATGACGGAGCAACGGCCCATATGTTCAAGAGCAGTCTGCTTTTTCGGATTCCAAAGGAAAACTGGGAAGCTTTTAATCGTATATCCTTCTGGGTCAAGCCGGATTCCATGGGAAGCCACAGCGTGCATTTTCGTATTCATATCAAAAATGAAGGGAAATTTCCCATTCCTGACCCCTATATGAGGGAAGGCCAGCATCTAGTCAATCTTGTGAATCATGAATGGAACCAGGTAATATGGGAATTTGCCGCACTGCCNAGGGANTGCATTACAGAACTGATCATTGCTATGGATGCAGACGGACAGGATACTTCCACGGGACCTTATTTTCAGTTCGATTTTGAAGACTTTGAACTGCAGGAAGNAGAAAATACGGAAAAGGAAAAGGGNTGGAGCTGTGAGANGGGCCGGATAGCCTATTCTATGTCAGGCTATTACTGTAGNGGAAAAAAGACGGCGNTCGCAAACACGGGGGAGGATTACTTTTCTCTTCTGGATGAGCAGGGGAAAGAGGTTCTGTGTAAAAAAGTAGTAAAAGCNGCGGACGAAAAGGGATATTTNGAGATATTGGATTTTGGGGAGATTACAGAATCGGGATACTACCGTTTGAAAATCNCAGATACGATTACATCACCTTTTGAAATCGGTGAGAAGGTCATGGAAAGCGCAGTCTGGAAGGTTCTTAATTTTATTTTTTGTGAACGCTGCGGATATCCGGTCCCGNGCAAGCATGGGCGGTGTCATACGGATGTTGTGGCAGAGCATAACGGTGTGNTGCTTTCCTTTGGAGGGGGATGGCATGATGCCGGGGATATGTCCCAGCAGATGCTTCAGACTGCCGAGGTAGCGCAGGAGATTTTGGANCTGGCGGAGCAAGTAAAGGATGATCCTCTTCTGTATCACCGGTTGATGGAGGAAGGGCTCTGGGGCTTGGAGTTTACCTTAAAAAGCCGCTTTGGCGACGGATACCGGGCAAGCAGTGCGGGACTTGGCTTATGGACAGATTGTTTTATCGGTAATGTAGATGATGTCAAGGCACGTGTTCATAATCAGGCATTCCAGAATTTCTTCTGCGGAGCGGTGGAGGCTCAGGCAGGACTTGTCTTTCGTGATTTTGATCCTGATCTGGCGTGGAAATGTGTTCAGACGGCTAAAGAGGATTACTGGTTTGCTAAGGCGAGGTTTGAAGAGAAAGGAATGGAAAAGCCGATTATGTGGGAGCACACTTTAAACAGCGGACTTTCCCAGTATTATGCGGCGGCAGCCTGGGCGGCGGCATCTATCTGTCTGAATGAATCGGATGAAGTTTTTGCAAAGGAGGCGGAAATATTCGGAGCAAAACTGTTAGCATGTCAGGAGACAGGAACAGAAGGGGTTCCCATGAAAGGATTTTTTTACAGAGATGAGACCCATAAGACCATCGTACACTTTACCCATCAGGGGCGGGATCATTCTTTTGTACAGGCACTGGAAGCCTTATGCAGGGCATTTCCAGATTCTCCGCAAAAAAGTGCATGGGAGAACGGCATGAAATTGTACGGCGAATATATCAAAGAGTTGTATAAGATGGCGTCTCCTTACGGAATGCTGCCTGCCGGACTTCATTCCATGACAGAGNTGGAGGATAAGGAGACCTTTGAACTTTTACATCTCCTTGTAGACTATCAAACGGAAAAGCCTAACTATGAGGCCCAGCTGAAAGCAGGTATCGATTTGGGAAACGGATATTATGTAAGAATGTTCCCTGTGTGGTTCTCTTTCAGGGGCAATGCGGCGATTCAGCTTGCAATGGGCAAAGCTGCGGCAATTGTGGGAAGATATTTCGGCGATGAGAAGCTGAAAGAGATAGCCAGAGAACAGCTTTATTGGATGTCCGGAAAAAATCCTTTCTGTCAGTCATTTATTTATGGAGAAGGCGAGAGATATACACAGCAGGATGCGAATTATCCTGGTGAAATGACCGGAGAGATGCCTGTGGGAGTTGAGACACTTGAGAATGAGGATGAACCTTACTGGCCTTCAGGCAATAATGCCACTTATAAAGAAGTCTGGCTGACTCCGGCAGGGCGCTGGCTTTCCATTGTGTCGGAACTGTATTCCGAGATATAGAATTACCCGGTGTATTCTTCTAAGTGATATTATCCGATACTATGGAGGATAAGGAATTAAAATTACGTGCATTTATGCAGGATTGTATTTTTTAACTTGCAATCAAGGGCGTTTAACCGTATCATTAGTTTGAGGGTANAGTCTGGCGGCTCTGCAGTAGCAGGCCGGCATGACTGGATTCATACAGGGAGGAAGACCAACTTTAGCGGGTGGGGCTTCCTCTTTTCTTTTGTCTGTCATCACAATGTAAGTTTGGAATATGTGACAGAACTGCAAGCAAAAGTGAGCAGAAGCAATAACAATCCTGTTTTTGATTTTAGAAAGAATGAAACTTTTTTCTGATAAAATACGAATATATAAATAGGAAGGAGGGAAGCGGGTGAACACAGCACAGGAAACGAAATGGATTCACAGGCTCAAACTCTTTGGCTCATCGAAAGATGCAGATTCCCTTGTCCGTGCCTATTATGACGAAATTTATATATTTGTTGCAAGACAGATAAGCGATAAAGAGCTTGCCCGTGATCTGACACAGGAGATATTCATTTCCATGCTGCGTTCCATTGCCTCCTATCAGAAAAAACGTTCCTCTTTCCGTACATGGCTCTATCGGATTGCAACGAATAAGATTATTGATTTCAGGCGGAAGGCGCTGCCGGATACAATCCCGTTGGAAGAGCTGGATGAAACGGAGACAGTGGATTATGTGGGCAGGATCGATTATGAAAATAACATTGTCCAGGCAGAATTTTTAGAAAAAATAGAGCATTACGTCAGCAGCTTCCAGTCGGATGTGCAGCAGATTTTCCGTCTTCACATTTATGGCGAACAGACTTTTCAGGAAATCGCCGTACTGACAGGGATACCGGAAGCGTCTGTCAAATCGAAATATTANCGTCTGATCAGGCAGGTAAGGAGGGAGTTTTACGATGAGTATACAGAAATTGTCAGAAGCTGAAAAGGACTTGGCTATCAGCGAAATTGTGGAAAAGGGTGTAATAAAGCCGGGAGATAAATTCAGGAAAATGCTTGAGGTAAGGCGGGCCTGTACATTCCATACTTTATTTTTCGGAGTGGGAGACTGCTTTTTATTAGGGCTTTTGATAGCGGTCTGTATATGGCTTTTCTTAATACCGGCAGGCTCGCAGGTGATTATCTGTATGATATTTGCGGTGTCCCCATTTGCCTATATTGCATCCTATCTGCTGACATCATGGAAGGAGCACCGTTTACAGCTATATGATATCAAGATAACCTGCAGGTACACGGTCAGGCAGATTTGCGCCTTTCGCATGATATATTTCAGCGGAAGCAATATTTTTCTGAATGTCCTGATGCTCTCTTTGCTTATGCGGTTTCAGCTTCCGGTTATTGCCTTTTGGAAAATATTAGGGCTTTCGTTTGCCTCTATTTTTCTGTATGGAATAATTATGCTGGTATTACAGATAAAGGGTATGCCGTATCTGACAATGATACTTCCGCCTGTCCTGTGGGGGATGCTCAATGCTTTTNTGATTGCGTTTTATGGAGAGAAATTTGAGGCAATGCTTTTGAATCTGGCAGGCAGTCTGGTATTTATTATTACGGTTATCGTATTTGCGGGATACCTTATTGCCCTGTTTGCTTTTTTCATATCAAAGACCGGGGAGGAAGAAAATTATGCTGTCAGTTAATCATGTGACAAAAAAATATGGTCAGTTTACGGCACTCCGGGACATTACGCTTGAATTTCAAAATGGGGTATATGGACTGCTTGCGCCTAACGGGGCAGGGAAGACAACCCTGATGAAAATGCTGGCCACACTTATCTTTCCAACGAAGGGTGAAATTACATGGGAGGGAACGAACATTACGGATTTAGATGAAGAATACCGTGACCTGATAGGCTACCTTCCGCAGAAGTTCGGCTATTACAAAAATTATACGCCTGTACAGTTTTTGAAATATATGGCAGCTTTGAAAGGTCTGGAGAACACATATGCCAAGAAGCGTATTCAAATGCTGCTCCAGAAAGTTTCTTTATCGGATGTGGCGGGGCAGAAGATGAGAAAGTTTTCAGGGGGGATGCTCCAGCGGGTGGGGATTGCCCAGGCGTTGCTGAACGATCCTGAAATCCTGATTCTGGACGAACCTACTGCCGGGCTTGATCCCAAAGAGAGAGTGCGTTTCAGGAATATGCTGCGTGATCTGTCTGGTGAACGTATCGTCATTCTGTCTACCCATATTGTTTCAGACATTGAAACGATAGCGGACAGGATCATCATGCTGAAGGATCATGAAGTCTTTTGCAATGAGACCCCAGATCAGGTCTGTGGTTGGTTGGAAGGGAAGATATTTGAGGTGCCTGCCGGTTCCGTTATCCCGATAGACCATGAGATTTTGAGTGAGCGGCAGAGCGCGCAGGGAAGCATGATACGCTTTTACAGTGAAGAATACTGCAAAAATGCAGTGGAAGTATCCCCTAATCTGGAAGATGTTTTTTTGACTGTGTACAGGGATGNGAGGTAGCAGGATGATATACTGTTTGGTGGAAGTGAAAAAGTTATTACGGGAAAAACTTTTTGTCATATTCATTGTTNNNTGNCTGTGTCTGAATATAGGCTTGTGTTTCAGTGACCCCGGCACCAGATCCNCAGTTAACAGGCTGGCACAAAGCGGGGAACTTTTANAGGGNAAGAAAATNTATGATACGCTGGATACNAATGNGATAGGNTCTTATTATTATAATGAAAGGTATATTAAGTCNTCCCTGCTGAATCAGTGGATNAANGCAAAGTATGAAAAANTACAGCAGTCGGTNGNNNTGCTNGATGCGGAGGATGCAGATTTATCCTATTTTGCCGGNNAAATTACGCCNNCTGTCCATGAAGNATTGTTTGTNTATCAGNTAAAAACACTTATGATAGAGTGCGTTATCCTTCTGTCACTGCTTGGTANCCGGTCATTTGAGATGGAGCAGCAGACGGAAATGGCTGCCTTACTATACAGTTCAGGCCGGGGCAGGAAAATAGCAAAAGATAAAATCTTTGCGGGTGGAATCGTTGGTGCGCTTTATTGCCTTATATTGATTTCTGTTTCGATGGCAGTATTTTTTACCAGTTGGGATTTTAGCAGATTGTGGGATGCGAATATGGCAAGCAGCTTTCATTACGTGATAGATTCGGATGATCCTATTTGGGGGAAACCATTTCTGACATGGCAAAACTTCTCGCTGAAAAGATATTTTGCCTGTACACTGGCGCTTATGGCCGGGATTCTCCTTGCGTGGTGGCTTCTTACCAATTTGATTATACTCCTTACCCGGAATATCCGTTACGGGTGGATGACATTGGCGGCTCTGCTTGTCCTTCCCTTTTTCGGGCTTATACTGTTTTCTGAACTGTATCTTCCAAGGCTGTTTTATCTTAATACATTGACACTGCCCGTTATAATTTATTGCAGTCAGTGGTGGTTTACCGATCTGGGGAATTATTCCCTGTTCGCTTATCAGGAAGTGTGGACGGTAACGCTGCATCTGCTCCTTCTGGCAGGTGGATTGATGGCGGGTCTGTGCTATTTTAAGAGGAAGGAGCTTGTATAAATGTTCGCAGCAGAAATGAAAAAAATATGGACATTCCGGTCGATGTTGCTTATCATTTTTTTTTCGGTTTTATTCTTTTATTCTTTTTTGTATCAATGGATAAAACCGTTCCGGTGGGAGGAGGACAGCCTGAATGTCCGGCTGGATATTCTTTCGGACTGGATCGCCCGATATGGGAATACCATTGATCAGACGGAATTTGAAGAGATAGAGGATGGTTACAATGACATTCTTTATCAGGCATGGTCGGTTATTGGTGAGAATAGCTATTTTGAGGAAAACGGAGTAGAAGATTATGAGGATTATCTGGACTATGAGCAGAATGCAATAAATGGCTATGAGGGGTATGATTACAGCGTCTATGCCAAAATGCGTAGTCTGATTGCTGAAAATACAGGCTATTCCCGTATCTGGTTTCAGGAATATGAGAATATGATGCAGGAGTACAGGGCATATGGGAAAGAGCGGAACAGCATACTGCCGTTTGAAGTTTACGTGTATACCGGTAATTATTTGATGTATCTGGCAATCTGGTGTCTGGTTTGTGTATTTTTTATAGCAGCGCCTGTTATGGTGAATGACAGGGAGAATAACATAGTGGCAGCTCAGTATTCCAGCAGGATTGGGAAAAAAACGTACCGGATGCAGTATGTCTGTACGATGTTTTCCGTATTCATTGTGGTCAGTTCCATTACTGTCATTGGGATGCTGGCATGGAGAACTACGGGAGTGTTCCTGTTTGCAGGGTCCGATATGTCCTCTTTCCTCAATACAGAGGTTTTTGCAATCTCAGTTACCTATGGGAAATATATCATACTTTTTATCATTATGGTTTACCTGCTGGCGCTTGGAGTCAGCGGCATCCTGTTTTGCCTGTCTGCACACAGCCCGAACATGACATCAATGTTGTTAAAGGCAATCCCGGCATTGGCGGGCGGAATCCTTATTGTGCTATTACTACAGAACGCTTTATGCGAGAGTAATTTGATCTACCGTTTAACGGGTAGAAAATACTGTGAAGTGGTTGTGACGGCAGTGATTTTGACAGCGGGTATTCTTTTGAATCTTGGCAGTTACAAGGCACTGTATAAAAAGGATTGTTAAAAGGAGTCAAATGATTTCACATATATTCCACATTGATATCATTATTACTTCATTATTTACGCTACGCGAGAGCTGCTTATAAATTTTGCAAGAGAATACTACATCTTCTCAATAATTTTACAGATCATGGAAGCGCGGTTAAAAGGTACCATAAAATAATATCCGTCTGCTATATCATGTAATTTTGCAATGATTTCCAGTGAGATTGTGATTCCAACCTGCTCACCTTCTTCGCGGCTCATGTTCTCATTATAGCGTGTGATAATCTCATCAGGAATCTGAATCCCGGACATCTCGTTTTTGACAAACATGGCATTTCGAAAATTTACAAGGGGCATAATGCCACAAAGAATCTTGGTTTCTATTTTGGTCTTAATATATTTGATACGTTCAATATCATCGTCCGAATAGATTGGCTGTGTCAAAAAATAATCTGCCCCCGCAGAACATTTCTTATGCATGCGGTCAATTTCGATGTCGAGATTAGGACGACATTGGTTCAAAGCGCCGCCGTAAATGATGGGGTCATCGGCAAAATATTCGATATTCAACTGCTTAAAGTAATTCATCAGCCGAAAAGAATTAAAATCATATACACTGCTGGTAGTGCTTTTATCTCCTGTAGGAACCGGATCACCGGTTATGACCAGCATGTTACGAATCCCATTCATATGGGCACCCAAAAATACTCCTCCCAGGGCGATTACATTCTTATCACGGCAGCAGATATGGGGCATGGTTGCAATTTCTGTCTGTTGGTTAACAAGAATACTGCTCGCTATGGAATCTGCCCGCATCTTACCCATTGGAGAATCGGAAAAAGTTATAATATCTACACCGGCTTGTTTCAGGAGGACAGAGGCTTGACTGATCTTGTCGGCTTTGCCATTTTGTGGCGGGTCAAGTTCAACAGCAATCACCTTTTTACCCACATTTAATTTATTTAAGAAGCCATTTTGGGTCTTATCAATACCCCTGTCTGCAGCGGATACGGATAAATGATGCCGCATTTTGGTAAAATTTTCATTTGCCCCATAATGTTGCTGTAATTGCTTTCTCAGTTCCTGAATATATTGTGGGGTTGTTCCGCAGCAGCCGCCAAGAATATTTACACCCATGGATGCGATTTCTACCATATTATTACAGAAATATCCGACATTGTCCCGGTAGATATTTCTATCTCGTATAAAATCCGGATAACCGGAGTTGGGAGCTATGGACACTGGCATATCACCGAAGTCTATTTTTTGAATAATACGCTTCATATGTGTAGAACCGACACCACAGTTAAAGCCAATAACATCAATAATACCGCTGTCCACAGCAGTTTTTACTAAATTGGAAGCGCTTATGCCTGCTTTTGTACAGCCGAATTTATTCAGGCAGAAGCTGACCATGATTACAGGTGAAAACGGAAGATGCTTTTCAATTACCTGCTTTTTGACATATTGAACAGCCGGAAATATGTACTCAAAATCCGCAAAAGTTTCAAACAGAATAATTTCTGCTCCGGCGTCAAGCAGTGCATCCAACATTGTTTCAAATTGAGGCAGAATTTCATCATCGGAAATTTCACCTTTTGTCGGAATAGGTCCGATATCACCGGCGACCCAGACTTTGTTGTCTGCGTGCAGCGCGGCTTTTTGCGCAATTTTATAGGACTGAAAAACATTGTCATAAATAATCTGAAGTGTGGCTTGTCTGTCATCTGCCCGGTGCAGTGGCAGTCCCGTTAATCCTTCTGCATGACTGGCAAAACTGTTTGTACGCAAAATCTGCGCACCGACAGCGATATAATCCGTATGAATGCGTTCAATTTGTTCAGGATGTGTTATGTTGGCAATTTCAGGTATGTTTTCTTCCGTGGGATATACCTGCGCATAGTAGGTTCCCATCGAACCATCCATCAGTAAAAAGTGACTTTTTATCATTTCTAAGAAATTCATGGTCATGATACTTTCAACTCCATTTTCTGTATACCAAACAAAAACCACTTGCATTTCTTGTTATACAGTTTTATCCAAGCACCTTCTCCAACAGCGTATCTAGTATGCGCTGTTCCTCTTCCGTCAAAACGCTTAGTGCCTCTTTCTGCCTCTGCACCAGCTTATCCCAATACCGATGGATGATCTCCTCTCCGGAGTCTGTGATAAACAGGGTGAAAGCCCTTCTGTCATCCATGCTTCTCACACGTTTCACCCAGCCGTTTTTCTCCAGACGATCAACGGTCTTCACAATCACATTCCGATCCTTGGTATTCAACTCTGCCAACTCTGCCTGGGTAATACCCGGATTTTCATAGATAAAGTGCAGCGAAATGTAATTTTCATGGGTGATATCAACATCCACAAAGTCGCTTCGGACCGCAGAAACCAATTTTTTCTGTGCAAACAATAGCTTATAAATCGTAGTATCTTTCAAATACTCCATTATTGTTCCCTTTTTCCTTTCAAGGTCAGAGCCACCGCAAAGCCAAGTACGGCAAGCAGAAGCGTAAAGCCAAGCCCATAGTGGAACCCGTTGGTAAAGGCCTCTGCCGGATCGGCACCCTGATAAGCGTTCTGCCCAATCCCCAAAAGAGATGTGGCCACAGCTGTGCAGATTGCTCCCCATACCTGTTGCATGGTGTTCAGGATAGTACTTCCGTCCGTGGACAGCTCCGGTGGCAGGGCAGCCAGTCCGTTTGTCTGCGACGGTGACATCGCCAGAGGGACGCCGACCAGCAGAATCACATGACACAGGATCACATACCAAACCGGTGTACCGGTGCTTGTAAACAGTAAAAGAAACGCTCCGACGGCGGCCAGCGCAAAGCCGGTCAGTACCGGTATCTTTGCTCCGATCTTATCATACAGCTTTCCGGAAATCAAGGAGCAGACCGCGTTCATCAATCCGCCCGGCAGAAGTACCACACCCGCCATTGCGATAGGCAGCATGATACCACGTTGAATATACTGCGGCATCAGATACATCGATGACATCGTAATGCCGAAGACCAGCATGACAAGGATGGTTCCCGTGCGGAACCCGGCGATTTTGAACGCCCGCAGATCCAGTATCGGCCGCTCCATAGATAGCTGACGCCTTCCGTAGATCACGATGCTTACGACACCAATCAGCAGAGACAGGATCACCGGAAGAGAGGCCCATCCGTAGAGACTGGTCAGTCCCACGCCGATTACCAGCCCGCCAAATCCGATGGCGGAGGTAACACAGGAGAGCAGGTCAATGTGGGGCTTCGTGATCTCATAGGGGCTAATCATAAATTTGGCGGCAAACAGCAGCGCAATGCCCAGAATAGCCGCAAACAGGAAAAAGATCCATCTCCAGGAGAGCGCTCCTACAATGAATCCGGCCAGCGTCGGCCCGATGGCAGGGGCGAACATGACGATAAGCGCGCACAGTCCCATGGCGGAACCGATTCTCTCCTTCGGGAACACCTCCAATACCAGTGCAAACATCATGGGCAGGATTAGCCCCGGTCCGAAGCCCTGCACCATCCTGCCCAAAAGCAGCATCGGAAAGCTGGTAGCAAAGCCGCTCATAAGTGATCCAATGATAAAAGCGCCCAGGGAAAAGAACGCCAGTTTTCTCACGGAAAACCATTTGAGCAGCAGACTGGCAAAGGGTAGTACCAGGCCGATCACCAGCATATGACCTACTACCATCCATTGCATAAAAGCGGTCTCCACATGGAATGCGTTTGTCAGCTCCGGCAGCGCGATGTTCAGCGCGGTCTCACCGAACATTCCGACAAAGGCCCCCAGATACAGGCCCATCATCGTCAGATAAGGGTGCTGCACACCATCGTGCTTTAGTATGTGATTTCATCTCAAGTTCCTCCTTGCTACTATTTTAGTATATAACAAATATAATATATCACATATATTATATTTGTTGGTAGAAGTTTGTCAAGATTAATTTTTGTTCCGGTAGTTCCTGCAGAAAATGGTATTTACATTTGCGCTGGTCTCCCCGCCGCTTGTCATTTCAGCAATCTGGTATAGCCGATTGCCCTGATATAAAGCATCTGTCTGTGACAGACGTAAATGTGCGATAAAAGCAGAGAAAGCACACCAGCCCTATCACAGATAATTCACACAGAAATTTTATTGGCGCAATCATATTCAGTAAAGTGGTTTTTCCTGATCCTGACGCACCCATGATACCTACAAAGCTCCCTTTGGCGATTTCAAAGCTGACATCTTTAACGGCTTCGGTTGCGGTACTTTTGGTTTCATATACCTTCCTGATATTTTTTATCTTCAGGACGGTCGGAACATGGGCATCTGAGTTAATCTCCCACTGATCTTTGCCAAGCCAGCTTGTGACAACTTCAAGCAGTATTTGGTTAGATTTCTCTTTCAGGTTTTCGTCGGATATGAATTCACCTGAAAGCAATTCATTCAAAGTTATGTGGAGCAGATCACACAGTGGACAAAACAGAGACGGATCGGGCATTGATTTGCCCGTTTCCCATTTTGATACTGCCTTGTCCGTTATTCCCAGCGTTTCTGCCAGTTGGCTTTGGGTCAGACCGTTGTCTTTCCTTCGGGCAGCAATAAAACTGCCTATTTTCTTTTGATCCATATTTCAAAAATCCTCGCTTAATGCAGAAGAGGCAGTGAAGCTGCTTCATAAGCGTGGTGTGACGATTCTTGCAGGCACTGATGCCAATCCCGGTTCATATGCTCCCGCTGTTGCGTATGGGACATCGGTACATCGGGAAATGGAACTGTTAGCCAAAGCAGGATTGACACCCGTAGAAGTATTAGCAAGTGCAACGGGCAAAATCGCAGAAGTGTTTGGTATTACAGATATTGGAATCATAAAAACAGGGAAGCGTGCAGTTCTCATGCTTGTTAAAGGAAGGCCTGATAAGGAAATTACGGATACCATAAATATTAAACAGGTATGGATTGATGGAAAACCATTTTTAGGATAAAAATATATTGATTCACGCGGATTTTTTGTAAAATACAGAAATTTAGCGATGGTACGATTTTAGCCTATTGTGTCAACACGGTGATTTTTCGGAATTGTGTACCCAGTAAAAATGAGCCTATCAGCAGTTAGTTGGTGGGCTTATTTTATGCTTGAAGAACATTTGATAATGCGAATTTTATTTGAAAGGGAGTTTGTATTTTGTGTGGTTAGGTTGATTAAAGTTAATGATAATGCTATACTTTCATGGTCATATCAGTAAGTATTTCATGTGTTATGTAGAGTGGCATAAAATTGTATTTCTCAAATTAGTGTGTTAGAATAAAGTAAATTTACCTGACAGAGAAAAAGCCGGGCCTGACGAATGGTGCAACGGAGAAATAAAGATGAACGGGTCAGAAATAAAGAACATAAACATAAAGAAACACAGGATTTACCATATTACTTATGCCGTTATGATTGTATTTTTTTGCGCTATGATCGTATGGGCGGCGGTGACAAACCGGGGGCAGTCTCCGACTGAGCTGCTTTCTGAAGGCAATATCGCCTTTGATGAAGGGTGGTATCTGGAGGACGGCGGAGCAGCGGATGTCGGCCATTTGAATAAAATTTCCTCTGTGGTGCCCTATCAGGAATGTAGTATCTATCATGGGCTGCCCGATGATCTGGAAGAAGGGCTTTCCTTGTGTTTCCGCACAAAAAACATTGATTATAAGGTATATGTGGACGGAGTGCTGCGCTATGAGCCGACACGTCGGGAGAGCAATGTCTATAATAAGTCCTTGGGAAATAGGTGGAATTATGTTCCGCTTTATAGTAATGATGCCGGAAAAACTGTGGAAGTGCGTTTTCATACTGTGTATGAGAGCAACCGGGCAAGCATAGACAATCTCTATCTGGGCTCTGCAGCCGGGGAGATTGTCGGAACATATACCGGTAAAGCAGTGGCTTTTTCCACTTGTCTGCTTATATTGTTTGTTGGGTTACTGTTGATTGTGGCGGATATTCCGGCCAATCTGCAGATGCAAAAAAACCATGAATTACTCTATCTTGGTCTGTTTGCTATAAGCGTTGCAATTTGGTGCCTGGCTGAGACAAGCATGCTGCAGTTTTACACGGACGACAGCAGGCTTATTCAGTTTTTGGCCTGTTGCTCCCTGATTATGATTCCTATTCCGCTGTTGCTTTATCTGGATGCGGCTTTCGGCTTTAAAAGGAAGTTAGTGGTTCCGGGTATCTGCGGACTGTCCGCGGCAGAGTTTGTTATTCGTACTTTCCTGCATTTCTCAGGGGTGATGGATTACCATGAGACACTGATTTTTTCCCATGTTATGTTGGTGATCTCGGTATTTTTACTGTTGTATTCTATCCTGAAAAACTCATTTCGGCAGGGAAAAAGCAGGATAAGGAATGTTTATATGGTATTGCGCACCATCGGATTCATGGGGATTGGTATTGCTGCGGTGATAGATCTTATAAGATTTTATAGTGGCAGCAGTAGCGACACCGCTATGTTTGTGCGCATTGGTCTGCTGATTTTCATATTGTGCTATGGAATCTCCAGTCTGGAGAAAGTGATAAATGCGGTAAAACTCGGGGTGCAGTCGGAGTTTGTCAGTCAGCTTGCATATCGGGACGGTCTGACGGGCATCGGTAACCGAACGGCTTTTCAAGAGCGGTTGGTGGAACTGGAAAAAGAAAAGAGGCAGCTTCCCGGAATTGCCATTATTATGTTCGATGTAAATGACCTGAAACTTGTAAACGACAATCAGGGTCATCAGATGGGGGATGAACTCTTGGTACGCAGCACTGAGATCATCAAGACAGCAGTGGAATCTGTGGATGGAACATGCTACAGGATTGGCGGCGATGAGTTTGTAGGTATCCTGTACGGCGAGGATGTGTCCGGACGCTGTGAGAAGACAACTGTCTGCTTTAAAAAGGCCATGGATGACTATAATTCTGTGAAGGGACAGCCATTCCGTATCAGTATCGCCAGCGGTTATGCGGTCTATGACAAACTTCAGGAGAGCGAAATGCTGATGGATGTATATCAGCAGGCGGACGTCCGTATGTACGAAAATAAAAAACAGATCAAAGAAAATATCCGGTAATTGAGAGGTGTCTTAGTTTCCGGTGGATAAAGTTGCGGAAACCTCAGAAAGCCCGTAAATATGGAATTCTTGGCATTACATAGGTCTGAAAGATACATTATTTTCTTGTGTTTTAAGGGGCATTTTTACATTTGGGAGTGGGTGAACTTCTGTTCTGGGGTTCTTTTGCCAAAAAGTATAGGGGTTACGCCAAATAGTGTATGGGAGAATTGATAAAAAGATAGTGGAAAAGTGATAAGGAGCTTTGCAGGCTCTTTTTTTGTGCTTTTCATTCTCGGAAAATAGTTGTTTCGTGCCATCCAATAAAATGCAGGAGATTTTCTGTGGTATAATCAGTGGGTGCCTTTGCTTTAGCAGGAACGGTATTTTGCCGAAGTAATAGGAAATAGCAGGGATGGTGTAATATGACAGTGGTCGGGGCAGAACTTGCAAAATACGAAAAAAATATAAAAATTTCAAATCTACACAATAGATTCAAATTACCCTGTTATAATTCTTGATAATAGAAAACTTGCGAAGCTGGTTTTCTATTATATACAGGAGGTGCGCTATGAGTAAAATCTTAATTGTTGAGGACGACTTATCCATACAGGCACTATTGCATGATTTTATACAGGAGGCGGGGCATAGCGTTGTACTGGCGTCTGACGGAGTAGAGGCTCTTGCGAAACATTCCGAGCAGGATTTTGACTTGGTACTGCTTGACATTATGCTTCCCAAAATTGACGGTTATGGCGTCTGTGAGGTTATCCGGCAGAAATCCGATGTGCCTATTATCATGCTCACGGCTTTGGATGGGGAAGAAAACCAGATAAGAGGATTGGACTTGCAGGCTGACGATTATATCACAAAGCCTTTTTCTATGCCCAAACAACGCCGGATAAAATAATAGTCCATATCAAACAGGGGAATGACAGGCACTACGCCGTCATTCCCTTGTACTGTCAGCATTGAAGAGACCAATTCCTTGTTATCCGCTTTATCCCCGTTGTTTTTCATATCGAACATATGCTATTGGCGGTTTTTCTGTCATTCAGAACTGCCTTATGCTCCCTTGTAATAAGTCCAAGCATTATGCCTATTTCTTGTTCATAAAATCCTAATATGCCTGTATACTGTACTGGTAATATGCCACCGCTTTTTTCTGGCTCAACAGCTTCATATCACTTATCTGTTTCTGGAACATATCCATAAAGTCTGTCCTATCACGCAATCCCATCATTCCTGTTTCTGGTGGGAGCGAAGTAAGTCCACCGTTCTTATCAACACCCATCTGGTGTTTTCTGACTAATTGTTTTTCTTTTCAATAAATTTATCATGCATTTGTTCGAGCAATGAAAAATCAACAGTGCTTTTCAGGTATCCGATGGCAGGATTGTTTTCCTTTTTCTGTTTATAGAGAATTTTTGCATTCTGAATGATCTTATTTTTATTTTTACGGATAAAAAAGCATTTCTTTATGTATGAGAGCCTTATAGAATAAGTCGGGTTCATTATTTACGTCATACAGGAATAATTCCGATGTAGGAACTGGAATCATATTACTCAGTTTCAATGTTCCCTTTAATTCCAATTCCCCGGATGAGGATTGGGAAGTGATGCGGATGATGGGGACAATGCTCCCGCGGATTTTCTGTACTCCATTTTCTATTCGGTAATCTGAATTTTTAGGGGAGGAAAGGGGAATGTAATAGTTATACCCGTTAATACTGTATACAATGCCCAGATACTTCCGTGTATGGTTCCTGTCATTTTCTTTTGAGAAAAAAACATTTTTTTCAATGGTACTGATATAAGAGATGTATTCCTCGGATATTTCATATAGTTTTAATTCGCTCATTGGTGGCTCCTGCAAAGAAAAGGGCGATCATAGCGATCACCCTTCGATTTTAAAGTTTCCCACTGTCTGGCAGGGAATCTCCTGATTAATAAAGTTTTCCACTATCTGGCAGGAACTCTCCTGAATATAAAGTTTCCCACTATCTGGCAGGAACTCTCCTGACGATGGTTCCCCATCTCTGATATTATTATATGTTTTTGCGGGAAATATGTCAATAAAAATGAGTATTCCGCTGAAATCTCGTAAAACGAAAAATTATTTTTCAGATTCTTAAGTGCCATAGATAAATTATGCATATGATTCTTCCTCCGATCTTTCTGTGTCTAATTTTGCCACTTTCCGTGCAATGGATTCATAGAATGTACGCCTGTCATTATTCTGTCTGGACAGCTCCCGGATAATGCACCCGTCTTTAAAGATCAAAATACGGTCAGCGAAGCTTGCAGCATATGCATCATGCGTAACCATCAATATAGTGGTACTCAGGGCTTCGTTTGATTCCTTCAAGGTGTTTAGTAAATCTGTCGCAGAACTGGAATCTAATGCGCCTGTCGGCTCGTCGGCAAATAGAATACTTGGCCGCTTTACAATGGCTCTTAAAGCCGAAGCACGCTGTCTCTGCCCACCCGAAAGCTCGTTTGGGTATTTATTAAGCTGCGAATCGATGCCAAATGTTTCTGCCAGACTCCGTATCATGTTCTCTATTTTTTTCGGAGGGAGCTTCTGTAAAGTAAGGGGGACGGCAATATTTTCAAAAATGGTAAGGCTGTCAAGCAGGAGATATTCCTGAAAAATAAATCCCAGTTTATCCCTGCGGAAATCCGCCGCACCTGAATCGGTCAGGTTTTTAATGTTGACGCCGTCTATTGTGATACTGCCGCTTGTGGGTGTATCAATGGTGGAAAGGACATTAAGCAATGTAGTCTTCCCAGACCCCGAGGCACCCATGATAGCAATAAACTCACTTTTCGACACACTGAATGATACTTTGTTAAGGCTTGGGTGTTGTGCCTTGGCGTAGATTTTTGTTACTTCTTTTGCTTCTAATAATGTAGACATATGAAATCCTCCTTTGCGTTTGATAGCAACATTGTACTCGCTGGAAATTGAAAAGAAATGAGTAAAACGGGCAATTATTTTTGCGTGTTTTACTCATTCAAAGCAGGAAACAGTATGGTAATCTGGTTAAAAATAATTTTAGAGGAGAAATTGAAATGAATAAGTTACAGCTAAATTCAAAGAAAATCATTATCTGGCTATGTGTGAACTATGGCATGTTTATTCTTGCTTTTTTTGTACTTGGTACGTTAGGCAGTGAGTACAAAGCGATACTATGGATCAATTTATGCATTCATTATGCCGGAGTGCGGCTTGCCGTCAGTGTTGTTTTCTTAATTGCAGCAGAATAGTCCATAAACTGAAAATACACAAAAGACAAGGTGAAATAATTTATGCATTACACACTTTATAATTCTTCTATTAATTTAATAGCAGTAAATATCATATTTGAACGTACATTCTTTTGGTTATCCCAATTTTTCAACTGTTATACAGCCTTTATTTCTTCGTAATTCAACCATTTCGGGGGTTTCTCTATACATGGCATCTGTCGTCCATGTTTTACCAATTGTATATGGTATCCCTAATATGGGAATTGATTCATATGCGGTGGTCTGTTATTTCCATAGGCAGACTTTTTTATTGGAAAAAGTAATATTCATACAAAACACCCCAATGCACATAAAATCAGCTTTTTCTATTGGATAATGCCGACAGGAAATAGAGCCGATAAAACTGAAAAATGAAGATATTTTACAAGACGCAGGAAAAAATAAGAGGTAAAATGGCTCTTGACTAAATTCAAAAATTGAATTCGGAGGTAATCCACATGAAGAAAGAAACAAGAACAGTGGTATATGATGATGAATTAAGGATTGAGGCATACCGCTTTGAGGGAATCGTGCAGCCATTTCCGAGCCATTTCCATGAGCATTATGTCATAGGATTTGTGGAGAAAGGGGAGCGCGTACTTTCCTGCAGGGACAGGGAATATGCCATAGAGGAAGGAAGCATCGTACTTTTCAATCCGGGGGACAGCCATGCCTGCGTACAGAGTGACGGAGGGACATTTGATTACCGGGGTGTCAACATCTCAAAGGAGATCATGCTCGATCTGGCGGAGGAAGTCACAGGGAAACGGGAGCTTCCGGGATTCTCAAAAAATGTTGTTTATGACGAGGAGGCAGCCTGCCACCTGCGACCGCTCCATGAGATGGTCATGAAAGGGACAGGGGAGTTTAAGAAGGAGGAAAACCTGCTGTTCCTGCTTTCGTATCTTATCCAGAATTACGGGCAGCCCTCCCACCGCTGTATCCCGGAGTGCAGGCAGGAGATTGAAAGAGCCTGTGAATATATGGGTGAGCATTTCACGGAGCGCATCTATTTAGACCAGATATGCCGCCACGCAGGGCTTAGCAAGTCAACACTGCTGCGGGCCTTTACAAAAGAAAAGGGAGTCACACCATATCGCTATCTTGAGACGATCCGTATCAATGAAGCCCAAAAACTGCTCTCAGAAGGGATTCCCCCTGTGGAGGCGGCAATCAGGACAGGCTTTTCAGACCAGAGCCATTTTACGAATTATTTCAACCAGTTCATAGGGCTTGCACCGGGGACTTACCGTGAAATTTTTTCAGGAAAAGACGGGGATGGAGGGCAGCATGGAGAATAAGAAATCAGCCGGGCATCTGGCGGCGCTGTTTACAATCCTTATCTGGGGAACTACATTCATATCCACCAAAGTCCTGCTTACGGATTTCAGGCCGGTGGAAATCCTGTTCTTCCGCTTTGTCATGGGTTTTGTGGCATTGTTTCTGGTCTGCCCGCATCGGCTGAAAGCTGTGGGCCGCAGGCAGGAGGCGACATTCGTACTGGCAGGGCTGTGCGGGATATGTTTGTATTACCTGTTGGAGAATATCGCCCTTACATACACGATGGCTTCCAATGTGGGAGTTATCATATCGGTTGCTCCATTTTTCACAGCGATACTGTCGCGGCTATTCCTGAAATCGGAAGGGAAGCTGCGGGCAAATTTCTTCATCGGTTTCGTGGTGGCAATGGCAGGTGTTGCGCTGATCAGTTTTAACGGCTCTAAACTGGAGCTGAACCCTGTGGGTGACCTGCTGGCAGTCCTGGCGGCTTTTGTATGGGCATGTTATTCCATACTGACAAGGAAGATCAGCAGCTTTGGCTATCCGGTCATCCTCACCACGCGCAGGACATTTTTTTACGGCATCCTTTTCATGGTTCCCGTCATAACAGTGGTGACATCCGTTTTGGTACTGAAAGAGCCTGTGACATGGATATCTGCCGTTGGGACGGTTATGGCGGTTGCGGGACTTTTCCTTTCTGAATACAGCGGAAAGGAGAGCCGGAAAAATGAATGAGCCCGCGCAAAGGTGTGAGGAGCAGATCATCAGATTGTTTCACAAAAACAGGAGGAGAAATCCTCCAAAGGAGGGTTGGAAAATGGATTTACAGAATGAGAAGTGTGTCATGGTGATTGATGAGAACCTGCCGCTTGGCATTATTGCAAACACGGCGGCTATCATGGGCATTACGCTTGGAAAGCAGATGCCAGAAGTTGTAGGTGCAGATGTGTATGACAAGACAGGTAACGGCCATTTGGGGATTATTGAATTTCCGGTGCCAATCTTAAAAGGCAATGTGGATGTAATCAAAGCTATCCGTGAGAAGCTGTATGAGCCGGAATTTTCAGAACTGACGGTGGTTGATTTCTCCGATCTGGCGCAGGGCTGCAAGACCTATGATGAGTTTATGGAAAAGATGAAGGGTGTTTCAGAAACGGAACTGAATTATTTTGGGATCGCCATCTGTGGTGCAAAAAAGAAGGTCAACAAATTAACAGGGAGTATGGCATTGTTGAGATAGTGTATAAAAAGCAAGGCCGCCACATATGGCTCACCACTCTTTTTTTGTTGTTTTATGCTTTTCATTTCCGTGAAATAGCTATTTCGAGCAATTTGGCAAAAACAGAAAAATTCAGCCGATATATTCAGTGAGTGTTGTTTTATTGTGATTCATAGAATTCTATGATATAATACATAGAGTTCTATGAAAAATGAGGGCATATGAAATGGATCGGATTGGAATACTCATAAAAAAGGCATCACTGGAATTAGAGAAAACTGCGCTCTCGATTCTGTCGCAATATGACATGACCCTTACACAGTACAAGATCATTGTCTTTCTTTATGCTGCTCCGCCTATGTCAGTCCGACAGGTAGATTTGGAACGGGCATATTCTATGACCAATCCGTCCGTTACCAGTGTGCTTCATACACTGGAAAAGAAAGGCTTGATCAATCGGGCAGAAAACGCGGAGGATCGGCGCAGCAAGGTAATTTCACTGACGCAAAAAGCGCTTGATCTGCGTGATGAGCTGGAAGCTGCCGGCGATCGGCTGGAGGAGGCATTCACGAGAAATCTGTCGTCTGCTGAGCGCAGCGAAATGGTCGTATTACTGACAAAGATGTTGAAGAAAGGATGATATAATATGGAAAAGCCTACATTGAAAACAGTGATTATCACCGGCGCAAATTCAGGACTTGGATTTGAAGCAGCTAAGAAAATCGCTTCCGATACGAATTTCCGGTTAATTCTCGCCTGCCGTAATCGGGAAAAAGCAAAAGATGCGGCCGCGCAGATCATGACAGAAACCGGCAATCAAAATATTATATGCATGGAGCTGGACACCGCATTGCTTCAATCTGTACGGCAGTTTGAAAAAGACTATATACAGGCAGGATATGGAACTGTATATGCACTGCTTTGCAATGCCGGGATCAGCGGCACACACACGGGACTGACAGAGGACGGCTTTGATGTGGTTTTCCAGACCAACCATTTAGGACATTTTCTGCTGACCAAGCTGATGCTGCCCTATATGGCGGAGGAAGGCAGGATATTTATCACCAGCAGCGATATGCATGATGCGCCGGGTGGGAATATGGCATGGAAAGGTACAGAAGCACTTGCGCATCCCAATGAGAAACTTGCAAAAGAAAGCATTCGCTACTCTTATTCCAAGCTGTGCAATTTGTATTTCACCTATGAACTTACCCGCCGTCTTTGTGACAGCGATAAAAAGCTCTATGTCAACGCTTTCAATCCGGGGCTGATGAAGACCAATTTCATGCCGTTGACCAAGGCATCTATGATGTTTGTAAAAACTACTATGCCTCACCGGTTCGGAGATTTGGAGAAATCATCTTCCGCATTGGCGGAATTGGTTCTATCCGAACAGCTTGTTACGGAATCCGGTCAATACTATGACAGAAGTACCCACACCTGCCCTTCCTCTGAATTGTCCTACAATGAGGAGAATGCTGTTGAATTGTGGGAAGCAAGCGAAAACTATGTGAATGAATAAATCGATAGGAGAGATGAATCATGAAGATTATTGCAGTGGAAGAACATTTTACCGTAAAAGACGTCAACGACCTTTATACAAAAGTGCTGCCAGGCGACAATGAGATGCAAAAGGCTTATTCCAAACGCAATGCAAAGCTTGCGTCGGACGGTGTCCTGACTGATTTAGGGGAGAGCCGTCTGGCGGCAATGGACAAAAGCGGCATTGATGTGCAGATCATCGGCTATGCGGATAATACACCGTCCCAGCTTCTGGGAGAAGAAGGTGCGGTGGAACAGTGCCGTGCTGTCAATGATTATCTGTACGAGGGAATCAGCAAACATCCGGACCGGCTATATGGCTACGCAACGCTGCCTGTGGATGATCCTGCCGCTGCCGTTACCGAGCTTTCAAGATGTGTCAATGAACTTGGCTTCAAAGGATGGATGATAAACGGTCCTTTTCGCGGAGAATTTATGGACAGTGAGCGTTTCCTACCGATTTTTGAGAAAGCTGCTGAACTTGATGTGCCCGTCTATATTCATCCCGGCGAGGTGAAGGGTGAGATCGTTGACCGCTATTATTCCGGCAGTTGGAATATGATGACGGCAATCACCTTTGCGGGATACGGCATTGGATGGCATTACGATACGGGAATGCATCTGATGAGGCTGATCCTGTCAGGAATTTTTGACAAACTCCCTGACCTTAAGATTATTGTGGGGCATTGGGGAGAGACGCTGCCCTATTTTCTCGACCGGATGAACAGCGCCTTACGTCCTGATGTCACGGAACTTGCGCATGATATGAAATACTACTTTTGGAACAATGTTTACACGAATCCGTCCGGTATGTTCTTTGAGAATGATTTTGATTTCTGCCTGAAAACGCTGAACCCGGATCATATTCTCTGGGGGGCAGGATTATCCCTTCGTACCAAACGCGGAGAATGCCGCTTCTTTTTTGGAACAGTATGACTTAGATGCAGAAACAAAGGAAAAAATAGCCCACGTCAACGCCGAGCGGATTTTCCGCCTGAACTGATGGGCGGCATCATAAAGCGGGAGCTGATCTATATCTGGTACTACTTTGAGGTTCAGCTGTCTCAGATTTTCTGGTACTGGGTGATCGGAATGGCGGTCGGCTCCCTGATTTCCGTTTTTGCAAAGGATAAGATTCATGCTGCATTTGGCAAAATTAATGCAAAGCGGTGGGGCATATTTGGAATTGTACCCGCCTGTATTTTAGGCATTGCAAGTCCACTTTGTATGTATGGAACAATTCCAATCGCGGCATCCTTCTCCAAACAGGGGATGCGGGACGACTGGCTGGCAGCGTTTATGATGGCTTCGATCCTGCTCAATCCGCAGTTGATTGTCTACAGCACCGCATTGGGAAGCATGGCGTTAGCTGTGCGTATCGTATCCTGCTTCCTGTGTGGCTGCGCAGCGGGAATGGCAGTTCATTTTGTCTACAAAAACAAACCGTTTTTCAATTTTTCA
>JAAUZK010000016.1 GCA_014804655.1 Lachnospiraceae bacterium
GATTGAAGGCTTTTTCAGTAAAATGACCCGCCAGATGCTCCGCGGTATCCGTGTAAAATCTAAGGAAGAGCTCATAGACCGCGTATATAAATATTTTGATGAAGCGAACGAAGAGCCAGCTGTATTTCACTGGAAATATAACCTTGATGATGTTGATGTATCGGAAGTGGTAATTGTTGATACACTTCCAATTAAAAAGTCCAGTTAATTAAAGGATGAAACACTAGTCTGCGTTCGGTGCCATCAGCCCGTATCCCACTCCGCGGACGGTCTTGATCTGCAGGCTGCTGCCAACGGTCTTTAAGCGGCGGCGCAGAAAATGCACGTAATTGTCAAGATTGCCACCTTCCACATCGCTGTCCGGACCCCAGACTTTGAGCAGCAGTGTCTCGCGGGAGATGATCTGTTCCGGCGTGTGCAGGAAACTTTCCAGCAGATCACCCTCACGTTTGGACAAAGTGCTGCTGCCGGACGGACCGGTCAGGCACATTTCCTGGACCGCCCATCGGATATCGTGATAGGATGGCATATCGGGCGGCGGATTCAGCACAAGGGAGCGTCTGGAGACACAGCGGATTCGTGCCAGCAGTTCTTCGAAATCGAAAGGTTTCACCAGATAGTCATCCGCGCCCAGATCCAGCCCTTCGATTTTGTTCTGCAAAGTGCCCAGTGCAGTGATCAGGATGATGGGAACGTTGATGGACTGCCTGCGCAGCGCGGTCAGGACTTCCGTGCCCTCACGGTAAGGCAGCATGCGATCTAACAGGATCACATCATAGATATTCTGTTTTCCGTAGTAGAGGGCCTCCTCGCCGTCGTAACAGGAATCTACGCTGTAGCCCTGACCCATCAGCTGCCATGTAATCGCCTTATTCAAATCTTTGTCATCTTCCGCCAGTAATATGCGCATGGGAAAGGCTCCTTTCTGTCAAAAGTGAGTGGCAGTGCGGGATCGATTATAGTGCGCATTGCCCGCATCAACATCATAACACATTAATCTTTAAAGAATCTCTAAGAATTTCTTAATATCTTTAGAGAGACTTTAGAGATAGCATTGATATTGTGGATGTAGGGTTTGAGCGGCTTAAGATGCCTCAATACAAATGCAGCGGGCAGATTGCGCAATCTGCCCATGTAATTTTAGAGCGGCACCTTAAGACGCCTGAATCCTATTGAAAAAAGGGAGAGGAAGAACATACTATGACAGGAATCAAGAGTAACGTGAAAAAAGTAATCAGCTTCCTGCTGGCGGGTTGTGTGGTATTTGCCACGGCAGGCTGCGGGAGTGCGGGCGTACAGAAGACGGGCGGCGGGAGCACGACAGACCTTGCAGCCGAAGACGGGGCACAGGGCAGTGAAAAAACAACAGGGGATGAACCTGTCGCTATGGGGCGGTATGTGGAGGAGGAGACCGATCTGACGGAGTTTTCGAGCAGTCCCATGGATCTGTGTATGCTGGAGGACGGCAAACTGGTGATTATGGATCGGTCCGTGGGAATGCTTGTGTCCGGGGATCAGGGCAGCACATGGAGCATCGAGACACCGGGCTGGCTTGCCGATTATCAAACGGACGGCATATGGATCAGCGGTATGTGCATGGCACCGGACGGTACGGTGGCGGTGTCGTATTATAAGGGAGATACCAATGCGGAGGAGCCTTCGTGGTATCTGGAACTTATTTTGCCGGACGGAACGCGGGTGCCCGTGGAGGCGAATATGTCGGAAGACGAGAGCTATTTCAGGCAGGCGGTCATGGGAGACGACAGCCGTATCTATGCCAGTACCGGGCGCGGGGTATACGAGGTACAGCGGGACGGCAGTACAAAGAAGATCGTGGAGTTGGAAATTACGCCTTCGTGGGTCTGGGTTAAGGATGATCTGATGATCATAGATAATGAATGGGACATGAAAGACGCACCGTTGATCTATGATATGGCTGCGGGGGAGTATGTTACGGATGAGGTACTTTCGGAATTTGTTGCCGACAGTTATCAAAACAGATACTATAACGGAACGGATTATGGCACCATGTACATTCTGCCGGGCGAGGACAGGGCTGTATATGTAATGGGACAGGATGGGATACACAGGCATGTGGTTGCCGGTAATATGATGGAGCAGATCGTGGACGGCGGGCTGTCGTTACTCGGGAATCCGGATTATTACATCGTCGATGCCGTGCAGCTTGAGGGAGATGTCTTTCTGGCGCTCTTTGCGGGCGGAAAAATGATTCGCTTTACTTATGATCCGGATGTTCCGGCAGTACCGGAGAATATGTTGACACTCTACAGTCTTAAGGAGAATGATGTGGTCAGACAGGCGATCTCTTATTATCAAACGGAGCATCCGGATGTTTTCGTGTCTTACAGGGTTGGCATGGGCGAAGGGGATTCCGTGACGAGAGAGGATGCCATCAAGAAGTTGAACACTGAGATCATGGCGGGCGAAGGACCGGATCTGATCGTAATGGATGACATGCCCCTTGATTCATATGTAGAAAAGGGAATGTTGCTTGACCTGACGGATTATCTGGCAAAATACAGCGAGAAGGAGCCTCTGTTTGACAATGTAATCGAGGCATTGAAACGTGACGGCAAGGCATATGTGGCACCAGCGACGATTGCTGTACCGAGGATAGCTTCCGCGGCGGACAGCATAGAAAATGTGACAGATTTGTTGGATTTAGCGGAGGCCATAGAGAATGACAGAGAGAAGTATCCGACAGAAGATATTCTGGGAGTCAGCGGCGGCTGGGGTATTCTGAAGCGGTTCTCGCCTGCGAGTGAGCCGGCATGGGTCAAGGCGGACGGTACGATAGATCAGGAGAGCATCGGAGCATATTTTGAGCAGTGTAAACGGATCTACGCGGCGCAGATGGACGGTCTGGATGAGAAAGTGAAGGACTACTATAATCAGCGTAATATAGGGCTTAAGGAGCGTATGGGCATACGCATGGATGAGATGGAGTGGGAAATTTATCTGGATGTGATGCAGTATGTGAGCGGAGCGCAGCATGCCATGGCAGGCTGGACCAGCTCTGCGTACAGTTGTCTGGAACTGCTTTCCCTTGACCGGACGAAGGGGTATGAGGACACGAAGGTCATACCCATGCAGGGACAGTGCAGCGGTGTATTCATGCCGGGAACTATGCTGGGGATCAGCGCTGCATCCGGACAGACTGATCGGGCGCTTACGTTCATGGATACCTTTTTATCCGCAAAGGTGCAAAGTGTGTATGGCGGGTTCCCGCTGAATCAGGCGGCATATGACGCACAGTTTGTTCCGGAACATGTGGGAGAGGACGGTGTGTACACCTCTATGGCTACATCTGACGTGGACGGCAATATGATCTCCTATGTGGTATACTGGCCGGAGGACGAGGAAATTGCGGCGATGAAGAAGGAACTGGCGGCGGTGAATACGGCTTACATTCCCGATAAAACTCTGGAGGAGGCCGTATTTACGCAGGGGGCCGCATATCTGGATGATGAGCAGTCGTTGGAGGATGCGCTGAATAAGATTGAGAAGGCGGTGCAGGTTTATATGGCGGAGTAACGGAGGAATGCGTGCCGGGAATATTCGGGTTTAAGAAGAGGATATTGTAAATTTTCGTAACTGTTTAGAAGATGGTTCTGAACAGTTACGAATTTTTTATGTTAGAGAGACTTTAGAGATTGATCTGGTATGCTGTCTGTGTTGGGAGCGTTATTGTTCCATGGGGTGGCTAGGACGGACGCGCAGATGGAAGTGAATATCTACGGAGTCGCGCTTTCGCTCCTTTCACAGCGCAACAGACACTAAGCTCGTGGGAAACCTCGCTAAGTGCTGGCGCTGTTCTAG
The DNA here is from genome assembly GCA_014804655.1 of Lachnospiraceae bacterium. Taxonomy (GTDB): domain Bacteria; phylum Bacillota; class Clostridia; order Lachnospirales; family Lachnospiraceae; genus UBA3282. Next base: position 3,841 of record JAAUZK010000016.1, read on the forward strand.
GGACTCCTTAAGATATTCACTTCCATCTGCGCTGGGTATTGAGTATGGTCGGGAGTGGACAGTAATGTGACGACTTAGACAGCAATCTATGCAAGGAGAGGATCAATATGGTGGTTAGGAAGAGTTGGAAGAAGATAATCAGCATTCTGTTGGCGGGAACTATGGTGTTTGCTATGACGGGCTGCGGCGGGGGAAGCGGCGGAACGGATGGCGGTGCCGGAGGTGTGGGGCAGAATGTGGGTACGTCGGACGGCGGACAGGAGAATGAAAGCAGTGGGGAAAATGGTCCGGCAGCCATGGGACGGTATGTGGAGGAAGAGACTGATCTGTCGGAGCAGATAACGTATCCTATGGATCTGTGTGCCCGGGAGGACGGGAGTCTGGTGATTCTGGACAAAAACGCGGGGACGCTGGTATCCAAGGATCAGGGCGTTACGTGGGAGAGTGAAATGCCGGAATGGTATATGGCTATGCGGGAGAAAGGAACTTATATCAACAGTATGTGCATGGCACCGGACGGCACGGTGGCGGTGATTACCGCGGACACGGGAAGCAGCGCGCCGGTAGAGGAATCAGACGGGCAGGAGGCGGATGTTTCGGAAAGTTCAGATGAGCAGGGAAAGAATGCGGACGGGGCAGATGCGCAGGATGAAGGCGCGGACGAAGCTGATGAACAGGGTGAAGACGCAGATAACAAAGACGGATCTGAAACGCAGGACGGTGAGTCGGAGGCAGATGATGACGAGTCTGAGGAGGAATCAAGTATGTTCGACGATCCCTTTAACTGGAGTTATTATCTGACGCTGTTTTTACCGGACGGCACGGAGGTTCCGGTGACGGCTAAGCTGACGGAAGAGGAAATGCATTTTGAGCAGGTTGCGTTCAACACGGATAATCGTGTCTTCGCAAGTACATATCGGGGGATCTATGAGATACAGCGGGACGGCAGTGCAGAGAAGATTCTGACGCTGGATTATAATCCGCAGTGGATCTGGGTCAGGGATAATCTGCTGGTCATCGACAGCGACTGGAGTGAGGCGGATACGCCGGCGGTTTATGATCTGGAGGCGAAAGCGTTTATTCCGGACGAGGTGCTTACGGAGTTTGTGGACAGCAACTATGATGACCGACACTTTAACGGGAGGGATTACGCTACGATGTTCCTGCTTCCCGGTGAGGACAATACCGTTTATGTTGTGGGCAAGAGGGGAATACACCGCCATGTGGTAGGCGGCAACATGATGGAGCAGATCGTGGACGGTAATCTTTCGCAGCTCATTAATCCGAATTATTGTATTACTGATATGGTGCAGCTTGAGTCGGGCGTGTTTATGGCACTTTTTTCCAACAGTAAGGTGCTCAAGTTTACCTATGATCCCAACATCCCTTCCGTGCCGGAGAACATACTGACGCTTTACAGTCTCAAGGAGGAGGATTCGATCAGGCAGGCGATCTCTTACTATCAGACGCAGCATTCGGATGTCTTCGTGTCTTATCAAGTGGGCATGGGAGGTGATAGTTCCGTGACGAGGGAGGATGCGATCAAGAAGCTGAATACGGAGATCATGGCAGGGGAAGGACCGGATCTTCTGGTGATGGATGGTCTGCCGCTTGACTCTTATATAGAAAAAGGATTGTTGGTCGATATGACCGATTACCTTGCGGAGTACAGTGCAAAAGAGCCATTGTTTGATAATATAATCGACGCACTCGCCCGTGACGGTAAGGCGTATGCGGTTCCAGCGACGGTTTCAGTTCCAAAGATTGCGGCTGCATCGGACGGCATAGAAAATGTGACAGATTTGTCAGATATAGCAAAAGTTGTGGAGAAACTCAGAGAGGAGTATCCGACGAAAAACATTCTTGGCGTCAGCGGCGAGCGCGGCGTACTGAAAAGATTTGCGGGAGTGAGCGCGCCGAAATGGGTCGCAGCGGACGGCGGCATAGACAGGGACGTGATCGGTGAGTATCTGGAGCAGTGCAAACGTATCTTCGATGACCAGATGGACGGTCTGGATGAGAAAGTCATAAGCTATTATGAGCAGCGGAACGAGTGGACGAAGGAATATAGCGGGCTGCGCATGGACGAGACGGACTGGAGCGTCAATATGGATATCATGTCGTATGTGGGCAGCGAGCAGCATATGATCGCCGGGTGGGTTGATGCAGCGTATAACTACATGCAGATGACATCTCTGGACAGAGTGAAAGGACTTGAAGAGGCGAAGGTCGTGCCTATGAAGGGACAGTGTGGCAATGTATTTGAGCCGTATACCATGCTGGGCATCAGCGCTGCGTCAGAGCAGACCGATCTGGCTTACGGATTTCTGGATGTGTTCCTGTCTGTGGAAACGCAGAGTGCATACGGGGAACTGCCCTTGAATCAGGCGGCATTTGACAAGCAGTTTACGGCGAAGGAGGAGTATTTGGGCGAGAACGGAGAGTACGGCGGCGTTTGTACTATGGATGAGGAAGGCAATATGATTAATTTTACGATCTATTGGCCGTCGGATGAGTTGATTGCAGCGCTGCGGGAAGAGATGTCAACGGTAAATACGGCGTATGTTCCCGATCAAATGCTGGAAGATGCGGTGTTTACGGAAGGGATCGGATATATGAACGGCGCGCAGTCATTAGAGCAGGCGCTTGACAGGATTGAGAAGGCTGTGGCGATCTATATGGCGGAGTAAAAAAGATAGCATATTGGAGACCTGGCACAGCTTGTGATCAAGCGGACGCGGGTCTCCTTTTTCTGTGTAGATGAGAGTTTTGTGGGGAAGCCGGAATGCTGTTTTGGATGATTGCTCATTAGAGCCCACGCTCCTTCAATTCATGGACGAGGTTTACATAAAATTCCCGCACATCAAAACCGGCAATGTTTTCACGGTTCAGATCGATCATATCGCCGTGAGAGATACCTCTGCCGCCGGGCACGGTCAGGCAGGTAAAGCGGCTGCCCCATTTCATGCTGTCGACAGATACTAAACCGTCGTTGGCTCCATCGAAATGTTTTACCATGGGGTAGGACATGTTCAGGGGGAATCTGCCGCTGCATGCAGTGTTCATCCGGGAACCTATGCTCTGGTAATATACCTGCGGGCTGTCGGGAAGTATTTCGTTGCGTCCTGTGCAGGCGGAAGCGGTCAGATCCTGTACGGCCTCCATAAAATCGGGTTTGGTATCGCCGAGCAGGGTCAGTGCCGCATTGTATTTGGAAGATACTTTATTGCATACGGAATCCGGAATCTTGTCCAACAGATAGTCCGCGAAAATACAGCCCCGGTGGGGTGTGTTGATGGTCGTTAAAGAGGCTACATAGGGAGCCGCACCGCATTTGGAGATCGCGTAGCGGCTGTCCAGACCGCCCTTGGAGTGGGCGATGATGTTGACCTTATCGCAGCCGGTCTCCTGCCTGATCTGTCTGATCCGCGCGGCGAGTTCTTCTCCGCAAACGGCGACGGAAGCGGCAGACTGCTGACTTCCGTAGAACAGAACAGCCCCATTTCTCTTAAGCTCCGCGGGGATTCTGCCCCAGTAATTGAAGAAGCGAAAATCCCGGAAAAACACGCCATGTACAAGTAAAATAGGATACTTTGTCCAACATTCCTGATTCTCGGCGCGCACCTGATTAAGCAGGTACTTTTCATTTTCATAGATGACCTCATTGCTGGCAATTCGAATGATACGGCAGAGTACATATAGGTGTAGGATCGGAATCAGGCCGCAGACGGCGCCGATCACACGCCATTTGATGCCAAGCTGTACGGAGGTCACATAGACCCGCAGAATGCCGTTCCAGAAGAGGATAAACTCGATAAGAAATGCAAGCCCGAACTGACGCAGCCAGAAGAAAGGATGACTGAATGCGGTATCCTCTCCGGCGGGAAGCCCTATGATCAGCATGACAATACAGCAGACGATCTCTAAGGCCGTGGTGATCAGGAAGATTTGCAGCAGGGCGATGCCGTCTTCCAGAATCTTATTGCGTACGGTGGAGATTTTACGCACTGTCAGTGTCGGAAAAAAGTTAATGTACAGGATCAGGATATAGCAGATAATCTCTGCGGCAGCACAGGAAGAGGGAAAACGGGTTTCGATCCGTCCCGCATAGAACAGAAACGTGCAGATGGAGCGTATGTTGAGCGCCAGCAGAATGATGAGTGCCGACAGAACTTTTGCGGGTGTTTTAAAGGGTGTCTTCATGGTATTCTCCTATGTGCCGGTTGCAAAATGCGGGCATCACGGTATAATGTAGTATTGTGTATTTCCATATTGTATCGTAGCAAATTCAAATTCGATGTGCAAGCGCACTTTTCGGTTATTCTTTCAGACCGCGTCATGCGCTTGCCGTATGGATTTATGGATTGATGAGAGGGGTGTAACTATGGCTGCTGAAATTGCAAAAACCCGTGAGGAGCGGATGGCGACGGATTCCATCGGCAGACTGATGGTGAGTATGACGTTTCCCGCAATCGTTGCGCAGATCATCAATATTCTATACAGTATCATTGACCGGATTTATATCGGACATATGGAGGGTGTGGGCGCAAATGCGTTGACGGGCGTGGGTGTTACCTTCTGTATCACAATGTTTGTCTCGGCCTTCTCGGCTTTCATCAGTAACGGTGCGGCGCCGCTCGCGGCGATCTGGCTGGGAAAGGGTGATCGGCAGCGGGCGGAGGAGATACTCGGCAACAGTGTCAGCTTCCTGCTCATCTGTACCGTGGTGCTGATGAGCTTTTTCTATGCTTTTCAGAAACCGTTACTCTACATGTTCGGCGCAAGCGATGTCACCATCGGCTATGCGACGGATTATCTGTCCGTCTATCTGGCGGGAACGCTTTTCGTGGAGCTGGCGCTGGGGTTAAATGCCTTCATCATCTGCCAGAGCCGGTCGAGGACGGCGATGCTCTCCGTGCTGATCGGGGCGGTGGCAAATATTATCTTAGATCCGATATTCATCTTCGGCTTTCGTATGGGTGTCAGAGGCGCGGCGACGGCCACCGTGATTTCGCAGGCCTTAAGCGCACTGTGGGTCGTGAGCTTTCTAATGGGCAGAAAGTCTTCGCTTAAGATACGAAAGAGCTGTATGCGTCCGGACGGCAGAATATTAAAGAGTGTGTTTTCACTGGGGATATCGCCTTTTATTATGAATGCTACGGAGAGCTTCATCAGTATTGTCTTAAATCACGGATTGCAGGTTTACGGAGGTGACATGCATGTCGGATCTCTCACCATCATGCAGAGCATTATGCAGTTTTTCTCCGCGCCCATGAGCGGTTTTACACAGGGAATGGCTCCTATCGTCAGCTATAACTATGGTGCGGGAAACTTTGACCGTGTCAGACGACTGTATCGGTGGATGATCGGTGTATGCTTCGGCTTTCGGTTCCTGACCACGGCAACGGTCATGAGGTTTCCGCGATTTTATGCGGGATTCTTTGCAAACGAGGCGGAGCTTGTATCATTGACCGGGCAGGTTATGCCGATTTTTATGGCGGGCATGCTCGTTTTCGGGCTGCAGAACGGTATCCAGCCTACCTTCCTGGCACTGGGGCAGGCGAAGATCTCGCTTTTTATTGCGGTGCTCCGTAAGATTATCCTGTTGATTCCGCTGGCACTGATTCTGCCGCATTTCATGGGCGTGATGGGAGTGTATGTGGCGGAACCTGTATCGGATGTTATCTCTGCGACTACGGCGACGGTGTTGTTTGTGGGTAATATAAAGAAGATTTTGTCGGAGGAAACGCTGCAGAGGATTGGGTAGAGCGGGGTATTGGTTAGGCCTACACGGTAATGAGTGGAGATGAAGAAGCGAGAGGTAAAGAAGTTGTTTGAAAATGTGCGGACTGCTTGACAATAAGGGGCGGTTATGGTACATTATCTCACAAGTTAAGAGGGAGTAGTTATCCTGTGTAAGCAACATACCCTGACGTGAATGTCATGTTTACACGCTTTCTGCGAATGAATGGAAAGAACGAGACTTTTAGCATAGTAGCATGCCGAAGGTCTTTTTTATTTCATGAGAAAGGACATCTTATGATATAAAGAAGATGCGCAGCTTCGCGCGTGAGGCATAATAAAAACGGGAGGCCGTCGGCTTCGGAATGGAGGAAATTATGGAGGTTATTATTCAGGTTGCATTACTGGCGCTGGGGTTTGTGCTATTGGTCAAAGGGGCGGACTGGTTTGTGGAAGGAGCAAGCAAGCTGGCGGAGAAATTTGGGATTCCGCAGCTTGTGATCGGTCTGACCATCGTGGCGCTGGGCACATCCCTGCCGGAAGCTGCGGTCAGCGTTTCTGCAGCGCTTAAGGGAAGCGCGGAAATTACCATAGGCAATATTCTGGGAAGTAATATCATGAATATCCTGCTGATTCTGGGGATCACTTCAGTGATCACGCCGATCGCAGTGCAGAAATCCACGGTAAGATATGAGATTCCCTTTATGATCGTGATATCGGCGATCCTCATGGGACTCGGCTGCACATACAATGTTCTTAAGTTTTCGGATGGTTTGATTTTGTGGGGGCTAATGCTCTGTTATCTGGCGTATCTGCTTTATATGACGAAGAAGGGCGCTATCGTGTCGGAAGAAGAGGGCGCGGGTGAGGCGGACAAACCTATGCCGCTCTGGAAGATGCTGCTGCTTATCCTGATCGGAGGCGGAATGATCGTGCTCGGCTCCGATGTGGCGGTAGATGCGGCGACGGCGCTGGCACGGATATTCGGTATGAGTGAGCGTCTGATCGGCCTTACCATTGTGGCCTTCGGCACATCTTTGCCGGAACTTGTGACTTCCGCAACGGCGGCGATCAAAGGCAAGGCAGACATCGCTGTGGGCAATATTGTAGGCAGCAATATTTTCAATATTCTCTTTGTAGTGGGTACTTCGGCGTTGATCACACCGGTTGCCTATGCGGCTAACTTCTTTACGGATAGTGTCATCTGTATCGCCGCGGCAGTGCTTCTGTGGGTGCTGGTAATCAGGAATAAACGGATCGGACGGGCGGGCGGCGCCTGTATGCTGGTGTGTTATGCGGCGTATTTTGTGTATCTGATGAATTAATATAGAAAAGAAAGAGTTGACCTAATTAGTCAACTCTTTCTTTTCCCCAGAAGAACACTGCCACGGTGCCCGGTCCTGTATGGCTGCCGATGGTGGTGCCGATGCTATTGATGAGCACTTTGCCGTTAAGGTGCGGGAACCGCTCTTCGATCAGATCGGCCACGGCTCTGGCATCTTCATAGCATGCGGACTGGGAAATATAGCATTTGCCGCTGTAATCCCGTCCTTCTTCAATACATTCTTCCATCTTGTCCACGATCGTCTGTATGACCTTGCGCTTCGTGCGGATCTTGTACCGCGGAATCAGCTGCCCTAGATGGTTTACATTTAAAAGCGGGCAGATATTCAGCATACCGCCGATAAAGCCGGCGGTTTTGGAGATACGGCCGCCCTTGATATAGAAAGTCAGATCCGTAGAGAAGAACCAATGATTTAATTTCAGACGGTTTGCCTGCGCCCACTCGTATACTTCATCTATGCTCTTGCCTTCATCCCGAAGGTCAGCCAGTTTATCCATCAAAAGACCGTAACCCGAAGAGGCGGCAAGAGAGTCCAATACATAGATCTTGCGGTCAGGATACTGTTCCGCAAGCGTTTCCCGTGCCACCATAGCGGAGTTCGTCACACCGGAGATGCCGGAGGAAAGACTTAAATGCAGGATATCTTTGCCTTCCTGTAAAAAGGGTTCAAAGTAGGTGATAAACTCGTCCACATTGATCTGGGAAGTCTTCGTGTCCGCACCGGCCGTCATGGCGGCATAGAATTGATCAAAGGGCATTGTCTTGCCCAGATCATCCGCATACTGTACGCCGTCCAGTTCATAGTGAAAACAGATGTAGGAGACGGAGCGGTTACGGAAGTGTTCTTCCGACAGATCCGCCGTGGAGCAGCAACTGAGAATATATTCGCTCATATGAATACCTGTACCTTTCTGTATTGGAGGCAGCATTCATAAGCCTGCCGATTACCAATCAATTGGTAAAAGTGTAACATTTCTCAGAACAAAATTCAATCAGCGATGATCGACAAGTTGCAACCGCCGAATGTTTGTCCTTGTGCTGGCTGGAATTATTTGTTATAATCGTTTTGGTGTCCGGTGAGTGTCGGACAAGTATACCGGATCGGCTGTCGATGAGCCGACAGTATACTAACAAGTAAAGAAGAAAACAGATAAAGGAGAGAGACAATGAAAGGTAATATTGTTGTTGGTCAGTCTGGCGGCCCCACAGCCGTTATCAACTCTTCTGTAGCAGGTGTATATGCTGCTGCTAAGAAGTTAGGTGTAAAGAAAATTTATGGTATGGTTCATGGTATCGAGGGATTTTTAGAGGATAAAATGATCGATCTGGGCGATTATCTGGATGATGAGACCGGAATCGAACTGTTAAAGAGAACTCCTTCCGCATTTTTAGGCTCCTGCCGTTTTAAGATGCCTAAGATTGAGGGGCATGAGGATGTATATGAGAAGATTTTTGAGATCATGGAGAAGCATGACATCGAGTGCCTGTTCTATGCAGGCGGCAACGATTCCATGGATACGGTAAAGATGCTGTCCGACTATGCGGCAGCACACAATAAGCCGCAGAGATTCATGGGCGTTCCTAAGACGATCGACAACGACCTTCCTGTGACGGATCACTGTCCGGGTTACGGTTCTGCAGCGAAATATATTGCAGCTTCCTTGAAAGAGATCATCCGCGATAATGAGTCCTTCGGCGCGAAGAAGCCCACTATCTGTATCGTAGAGATCATGGGACGTAACGCAGGATGGCTGACAGCGGCAGCAGCGCTGGCTAAGGGCGATGACTGTAGCGGATGTGATGCGATCTACCTTCCGGAGAGAGTATTTGATATTGATAAATTCATGGCGGATGTCAAGGAACTGGCGGCTACCAAGTCTTCCGTAGTAATCGCGGTATCCGAGGGTGTAAAGGTTGCAGACGGCAGATATGTATGCGAGATTGGCAGAGAAGTGGCTGTAGACGCATTCGGACACAAGCAGATGTCCGGTACGGCAGTTATGCTTGCTGACAAGATCGCGGCTGAGACTGGTCTTAAGACCCGTGCCGTTGAATTCTCTACTTTACAGAGAGCAGCTACGCATCTGGCATCCCTGACAGATATCAACGAGGCTTTCCAGGTAGGTTATGACGCTGTGATGGCGGCAGAGGAAGGCAAGACTGGCATGATGATCACTCTTGACAGAAACGGTGACGCGCCTTATCAGTGCGGTACAAGCGCATATGATATTCACGCGATTGCGAATGTGGAAAGAAACGTTCCCGATGAGTGGATCACGGCGGACGGCAAGGGTCTGACAGACGGTTACGAGAAGTATGCGAGACCGCTTATTATGGGCGAGTTACAGCCTCTGTTCGTGAACGGACTGCCGAGACATCTGGTTCGTAAATAAGACGGAATGTTGCGGACGAACACGGCATGCGTGTTCGGAACAGATATAAAATGATTTTGATTTGAGGTATATTTTCTTAAAAGCAAAAGCCGGAATTGCTGTCATGTGCAGTGGTTCCGGCTTTTCTTTTGCGTGGGTTTAAGCATTATATTGTAATAAGGAAGTATTAACATAGAATTGACGGTAAAACGTTCACAAAACTTCTGCAATTGTATTGACATTTGCGACGCTGAACTATATAATTTTTTATACATACAGATAAATTTATTCAAGTGAAATTCAGAGCCTTATTCAAGGCGACAGGCCGGATTATCCCGGTTTCGGCGTATCAGCCATATTTCACAATGATCATGAAAATGGCTGTTTGGTGTCATGGCATAGACTAAGATGGCATGTGCCACAGCCGGAAAGGGGTTTATGGGGAGAAAGGATTTAACAGGGAAGAGTTTTTTTGCAGATCCGGAACGGTTTGCGGAATTGATGAACGTTATGCTTTATCATGGGGAAACCATTGTGAAGCCGCAGAATCTTGTACAGATTAACAGAGAGTATCCTGCTCCGCTTAAGAATGGGGAGAAGCGCAGAGATATTTTGGTGAAGGATATATTACATGGCATTTGCTACGGGCTGGAACTGGAAACAGAATCGGATTACAGTATGCCGGAACGGGTGATGGTCTATGATATCTGCGAATGGGAGACACAGATACAGGAGATTAATAAGCAACGTGAGAAGAAGAGCTACCGTGATAAAAAGAGCCGGATCAGGGAAAGTAGCAAACTGCTTCCGGTAATAACAGTTGTGTTATATCTGGGAACAGATCATTGGCAGGGAAAAAAGAGATTGTCGGAATTATTTCATGTTTCCGAGCGGATGAGAGAATTGTTGGGAGGCAGGATTCCCGATTATAGTTTTCAAATAGCAGAAGCCGACTATGTGGATGCGGCTGCATACCGAACTGATTTAAGGGAATTTTTCCATGCACTACAGTGTCGTAGGGATAAGAAGAATCTGAAGACACTGCTTCAAACAGAGAGCTTTCACAATCTTAAGGAGGAAACGGCATGGGTAATTGCGGCATATCTGGATAGGGAAAGACTGACGGCTAAGATGAAGAAGGAGGGCATGGATATGTGTCAGGCATTAGAAGAACTACTGGAAGATAAGAGGTTGGAGGGAAAACAAGAAGGCAGAATAGAGGGAAATAGTGCAGGCAGGAAGGAAGAGCGAATGTCAATCATCGGATTGATGCTGCGGGAGGGTCTGGATAAATCGCTGATCAGCAGGATAACGAGGTGTACAGAACAAGAGCTGGCAGTCGCTGCTCGATGTCCTGATACCATTTAATGCCTTAACAGATTGTTACGGATATTTTAGAGATTTTAAGTATACCGGAAGCAGTTCTCATTGTAAAATAAGAAAAAGGGAAGGTGAACAAAATGCAGAGAATATTGGTAATATGCGACGATGTATGGCATCCGGCAGAAGTGATTGAGAAAGGGATAGCGCCTTTAGCCGCAGATCGTTATCAGTTTGAGTTTGTCAAAGCGGCAAAAGATATTCTGACACCTGAGATGATAGCGGAATATCCCTTGATTATCTGCTGTAAAGCCAATAACGTAACTTCGGGGAATCCGGCACCGTGGTTCGAAAATACGGTAACGGAAGTGATGGGAGGAGAATTTAGAAGTTATGTAGAACAGGGAGGGGCGTTTCTTGCGGTTCATTCCGGCAATGTCTTCACGGGTGAAGGAGACGGTGTCAAAGAGTATACGGATTTCGTGGGAAATCGGTTTTTGTCACATCCGCTTCGATGTGAAGTGCTATTGAAAAAAGAAAAGGAACACCCGATTATGTGCGGGGTAAAAGAGGAGTTCAGCATCCGGGACGAGCATTATCAGGTGGAGATTTTAGCGAAGGATGCGGATGTATTTCTGACATCGCATTCAAAGACCGGAGGCGATCAGACTGCCGGATATACAAGGCAAATGGGCGAAGGGCGCCTCTGTGTTCTGACACCGGGGCATACACTTTCAGTCTGGCAGAATAAAGATTTTCAACAAATCTTTGTGAATGCCGTTCAGTGGTGCCTTGAGGGAAAGGTGGCTGACGAATGAGAAGTGTACTTATAACAGGGGCAGACAGGGGGATCGGATTTGCGCTGTGCAGATGTTTTCTGGAAAACGGATGGATGGTGTATGCCGGACGTTTTATGAAGGATTGGACAGAGCTGGATGCACTAAAGGAAGAGTACGGCAATCGACTCTCGTTGGTAAATTTGGATGTGGGAAGTCAGGATTCCGTCGATGAAGCGGCACAAATGGTAGGGGAGCAGACCGACTGTCTGGATATGCTGGTGAATTGTGCCGGAATTTATCAGAATGGCAGCAGTGAGACAACGAGACGCTGTCTGAATATTAATACTTTGGGACCGATTCGCATAGTGGAGGCGTTTCTGCCGCTTATGGAGCGGGGAGACAAGAGATTGTGCTTTTTCTCTTCGGAGGCAGGTTCGATCACGCTGATGCATCGCACGGGAGATGTATCTTATTGCGTCTCCAAAACCTGTCTGAACATGGCTGTCCGGTTGATGTTTGAGAAATTACATCCGCAGGGATACCGCTTCCGGCTCTATCATCCGGGATGGGTGCGCACTTATATGAGCGGACAGAAGAGTACAGAGGGTAATTTTGAACCGGAGGAGACTGCGGCAGTCGCATATGAGCAATTTACGTCCGACCGAAATTGGGAGGATGTTCTGGTCATGAGCGATGTGTCTGATGAAATATGGCCTTTTTAGAGTTTGGAGATGGAAAATGTGTAAAATAGTTTTGTGCATGGATAACGGAAATTCCTGTATGGAAGAGACAAAGAAGTATTTGAGTCTCCACGACTGCAAAGTATATACTTTGTGCCAGGAAGAACAGGATATCAGAACATTGATGGAGAAAATCAATCAGAAAGAAGGCAAGATAGACCTTCTTCCTTTGGGAGTTGATGAAGACATACCTCAGGACGGCGCAATCGGGGAGAAACATGATTGCGAGCTGCTTCTGGAAGTATTAAGCGGACAGATCAGCAGGATGCAGGAGGTAATTGACGCGGCGATTCCTCTGTTGCGCCAAGGAAATCTGAAACGTATCGGAATGATTACCAAAAAGGATTCCTGCATTAGTTACTGTAAAAGTGACAGTAATTTCGGGCAGCATATGGTATGGGCCGGACTTAATATGTTAGGAAAAATATATTTTAATCTGCTGCGTCCGGAAGGATTTACCTTCCGGTGGTATTGTGCCGAAGAAAACAGCGGAGGGATGTCTGCGGGAGAATATCTTCTGAGCGGTCTGTGTTACGACGCCGGCGAACCTTATATTCATTCTGATGAAAACAGGCTGGTGATGCGGGACGCATATTTAAGAGAGATTGCCTGGTAATCAATGGGAAGTGTTTCTATCGTATCAGCTTATGTGACGGCGCAAGTTAATAAAATATGTAAATGACAAATCTTCTTTTTGTTTCCGACCGGACAGAAAGAAGATTTTTTTAGGTATCAAATTTCATACCATGTATTAAATTTCTGCGTACTTGATAGTTTTTTTATACCTTATATAATGATTGTGTAGGAAAGCGGTGAAAGGAATGTATGAGGTGGAATTTACGGTACAAGACAAGAAAATTAGTATATACGGACAGACACGGGCTGACGTTCCGGTGATTTATCTTAATACGGTACACGGAGAGGGAGAAAACGTATGGAATCAATGTCAGCGTATGAAATGTCCTGCGTTTACCCTTGCGACAGTTTCGGGTCTTCGGTGGGATCACGACATGTCACCGTGGCCGATTCCGCCAATCGCAAAGGGCGACACGCCGTGTACAGGGGGTGCGGATAACTATCTTGCGCTTCTTACGGGGGAAATTATGCCTGCAGTAGAGGAGAGACTCGAAGGAAAAGTAAAATATAGTGCTATTGCGGGCTACTCCCTTGCTGGGTTGTTCGCGGTATATACATTGTACCGTACGGATGTGTTTGCGAGAATTGCAAGCGCGTCAGGTTCACTCTGGTTTCCGAAATTCACAGAGTATGTGCAGAAGCATGAAATGCGGCGAGTTCCCGAAAAAGTGTATTTTTCACTGGGAGACAGGGAGGCACATACAAAGAATCCCTACCTGTCTTGTGTGGAAGAACGGACGAGGCTGCTCTATGAGTACTACAGTCAACAAGAGCTTCAGACTACATTTGTCCTGAATCCGGGGAATCACTTTAGGGAAGCAAATCGGAGAATGGCGGAGGGTATCCGGTGGATTTTAGATGACAAGGTATAAACAAAAGTCATGGAAAAGGAGACGATGAATCATGAATACAAAGATGAGAAAAAGAGGAAGAAAAGAAAAGGGGATCATTACAACGCTGTTTTTGCTGTGCTTTCTACCGACGGTGCTGGCAGGGTGTGCCGGAGCACAGAGCAGTAAATCGTATAAGGAGAATGAAACAGGAGGAAAGGTGCTGCGTGTCGGGATGGAGTGTGCTTATGCACCGAACAACTGGGAGGAGGATCGGGCGACGGATACAAACCTTCCGATTTAAAACAATGAGGGATTTTATGCGGAAGGATACGATGTCCAGATTGCAAAGCTGATCTGTGAGGCTTTGGATGTGGAGATTGAAATCGTGAAATACCCGTGGGAGGGGCTTTTGGAGGCGTTGAATCAGGGGCAGGTGGATATGATTGTCTCCGGAATGGTGGACAGTGAGGAACACAAGCAGGCGGCGGCCTTCTCTGCCACCTATGCCATAGCGCCTACCGAGTACAGTGTGATGGTGCAAAAGGACAGCAGCTTTGCGGATGCGAAGGTACCGGCGGATTTCTCCGGTGCGAGCATTCTCGGGCAAAGAGGAACAAAACTGGATACGGTCATTGACCAGATTCCGGACGTTAATCATGTCTCACCGGTGGATTCGATTCCTAATATGCTTGACCGTTTAAACAATAACACCGTGGACGGAATCGTCATCAATCTGGATTCGGCACAGGCATATTTGAAGACCTATTCCAATCTTACTGTGATAGATTTTCCTGACGATGACGGTTTCGTGTTGGATTTTTCCGGAATCTGCGTGGGCATACGGAAAGAGGATACAGAGTTACTTGCTAAAATCAACGAGGCGCTTTCCGGTATATCCATCGAAACACGGCAGAAGCTGATGGATGAGGCGACGGCAAAGGTGGGAGAAGTGCAATGAAGCAAAGGATAGGGGTAAAGAAATGGATTATTACAGGTGGGAGTGTTCTTTTCGGGACGTTTATAATTATTAGTTGTTTCCTTCCTTGGTGCAGAAACATCGCAGCACTGTCTGCAAATCCGGACGGACTATTTGAATCTATGGTCTATATGTTTATTCACAGCAGAAAGATATGGATAAACGGGACAGTCGGAACGCTTACCGTGTCCTTTCTGGGGACGGTGATTGGATTTTGTATTGCCATCCTGCTTACCCTTCAGCGGACAGCGGTATCTTCCGAGGACGAGCCGATCGTACATAGAATAGGGAAGGTGGTGGGACAAAAATCAGAGATCCTTTATGTGACTATTATACGGGGAACACCGATGATGGTTCAGGCATGTATCATTTATTATGGCGGATTTGCAATTACGAGGGCAATCATGAAAAATGCGACTATCACGGAGATTAACAGGACATGGAGCTTTTTTGCGGCAGCACTGATTACAGTATCTTTAAACACGTCGGCTTATCTTGCAGAGGTTCTGCGAGGTGGTGTTGAGGCGATTGATCAGGGGCAGACGGAAGCGGCATTTGCGCTTGGGCTCACCAGATGGCAGACGATGCGTAAGGTTGTTTTTCCGCAGGCAATACGGAATTGTCTTCCGGCAATAGGGAATGAACTGATCAATAATATTAAGGGGACATCCGTACTTAATGTCATCGGCTTTGTGGAATTGATGTTTGCAACGGGAACAGTGGCGGGATTTTACTATAAATATCTTGCCGCCTACTGCAATGCGGCGATTATTTATTTATGTCTTACCGTTTCCTTGACAAAGCTGCTTAATTTCACGATGAGAAAGGTAGGGCTTATGACAAAATGAACAGACTGATTGCAGTTCAACATGAAAACCATAGTGCCATGAAATGTCAGTAGGGCGGATAGCAGATATTCGTCAGCGGATACTTTACAAAGGAATGGGAAAAAGATATGATAACCGTATCAGGTATAATAAATAAACCAGGTAGCGTGAAAGGATGCAGCTATGGATGAAGTAATGAGCTATGAGGAATTTCTTGTTCGCGTGAAGGAGGGCATCGTGACGAAGCGGGGCAATTGCCCGATCACGCCGCTCCTCGTTATGTTGCAGGGAAAATGGAAAAACCAGGTGATCTATGAACTGTGTATTAAGGAACCGATCCGTTTCGGTGAATTGAAAAAGAACTTAGGCGGAATCACCAATACGATGTTGACATCGACTTTGAGGGATCTGGAGAAGGACGGACTCATTAAACGGGAGCAGTTCAATGAGATTCCGCCTCATGTGGAATATTCTTTTACACAAAAAGGACGCGATCTCATGCCGGTCTTCTATGCAATTATGAACTGGGGATTCAAGTATGAGGACGATAACGAAAAAGCAGGATGGGAGTAGAAGAAATTAATAGTATACTCAATATGGAAGCTGTTTTTCGCCTTGTGATCTTAATGTTCAGACTTCTTTAGTCTGGATAGAAGAATGATATAGATGATATCATAAACAGAGCATAATAATCCGCACACAAGAACAACATAATTGGTCGATAATATTCCCATCGTAATCGTAGGCGCTAAAGTACCGATCCATTTTGCAACTGCAAGAAGCACGCTCTGTCCATCGGAACTGTTTCGTTTATGCAGCATATGGATGAATGCCACTGACATGATCAGGTTCTGGATAAAAGCAGAGTATTGTGCAGACAAATGGTTTTCTGGACCAAATTCAACAAAGAAAGAAAGCTGAACTGCGAACATAGCAGCGATGCCAAGTATCGACCATGCATAAAATGACCATGCTTTTTCGCCCGGTTTCAATTCCTTTTGCGCATACTTGAAGTAAAAAAACAATATCATAATATCCAGTAAAAACCAGATGAGATTTACGATGGGTTGTACACCGATACCGATCCTGAGCTCGGAAACGGCATAAATTCCCTCCCATGTAATGTTCATTGCCAAAGCCCAAAAGGGCATTGCGTAGGTTTTATCTTTTATGGATAGTCTGATACATTCTTCATATACAATACACCAACAAATCCCGCTTACCAAAGTTAAAAATAATTCCATCTTTTTGTCCTCATTTCCACACACGTTTTTTGCACATACAGTTTTATATGCTCGAGTTTGACAAGTGTCAATGTTTACATTATAATAATCGCGTATATTTACTTTGTCAATATAGTGCGAATAACTTGTACAAAACGGAGATTGTGTCATGTATGAAGGAAATAACCCTATAGCTTTGCATTCACGGGAGTGGTTAGTGGATTCTTTATTGTCTTTGATGGGGGATATGCCGTATTCTAAGATAACAGTAAGGGATATTTGTAATAAGGCCGATTTATCCCGTCAGACATTTTATAATTTTTTTGAGAATAAGGATGCTATCATCCGCTTTTGCATTCACCAATGCTATTCTGAAATGATGGAGAATCTGACCGAAAGTCTGCCAGTCAAATTGTCCGATATTACGAGACAGCTTACGGAAACTCTTTATGAAAATCAGAAACTGATGAAGTTGATTGTCCTTCATGGATTAGATCATCTTCTGGAAATGGAACTGGTTTCGGTTATTCGGGTTTTTGCCCAACAGATAAGTACTGCACCATCAGAGAATCTGGATCAATATGCGACAGCTTTCTTAAGTGGCGCCATAGCACATATGATTCTGCACTGGTTCAGCGATGAGAATCCTGTCACGCAGGAACAGTTGGCAGAGCTCTTATGCAGAATACTTACCGGCAGCTATTTTCAGATTGAAAACGAGTATCTGATCAAAGAAGCATACAGGTTTCATAGTAACTGACAGAAAGAACGTAAAGCAGGCCGTAGAGAACCGTAAGCTGCTCGTCAATGTTAAGGTTATATTCTTCTGCAAGCTTCGGATCACAGTTATCCATACAATCCCGTGCGAGGTATCATAGTAAAATCCGCGGTTTAGCACGGAAGGATGATCCGTGATCGACAGACACGGAAGCCGGACGGTGAAGCAGTTTTTTGCATGTCGATTTTTTGAGGATTCGGCAGTATGTACATAATGGTATCTCCTTAACGATAGAATTGTTAGATTGATATTTTCATAGTAAGATAGAAAGCACAATAATATATAATTTTTTTCAAAGAGTGGTTTACAAAATTGCTCTTTTATTATATGATGGTTATGGAAAACGATTTCCGGAAAACATTTTCCATAGCATGTTTTCCGAAAGAAGGGTTGTTTCCGGAATGGACGAATAATGGTATCGATCAAAGATGTCGCGAAACATGCGGGGGTGGCGATCTCCACTGTCTCTAAGGTGCTGAACAATTACCCTAACGTGAGCGAGGAAACGAAGAAAAAAGTGAATCAGGCGGTGGAGGAGTTAAATTTCGTACCGAACTCCGTCGCGGCAGCCTTATCCTCGAAGCAGTCCGGCAGGGTAGCGCTTCTTTTGAACTTGAGCAATGTATCTCAGGCGGTAGATGAGATCAACATGCAGTATATGGCAGGCACCATCGGACAGGCGGTAGATATGAATCTGGATGTGATCACGGTCTTCTATTCCATGCTTAAGAATAAGAGCATTGAAGAAGTGATACGTTATCTGCAGTCCCAGAGTATTACAGGATTGATCATCTTCGGAATGTCTAAGGAAGACAAGGTGCTGCACAGGCTGATCGAGGCGCAGATCTTTAAGATCGTGGCGGTTGATGCACCGATCGTTAACGAGAGCACGTCATCTATCTGGATCGATCAGGAGAAAGCGCAGTATGACGTGGCGAAGAAGACCGTTATGGAGAATAAGAGCAAGAGTATCCTCTATCTGGCAGGTAAGAAGAACGGCTACGTTACGGATGAACGGCTCAAGGGAATAAGGCGTCTGGCACAGGAACAGAAGCTTCCGCTACTCATAAGAAATGGCGAGTTTTCCGAGCTGCAGGCGAGAAATCTTACATTCAGATATGCCAGAAATAAGGACGTGGTGGTATGTGCTTCCGACCTGATGGCGATCGGGGCGATGAAGGCGCTTACCGAAATGGATATTTTCCGGCCGGTGTGTGGTTTCGACGGTATCACACTGATGGGATATGCGGGTAAGCAGATGAATACCGTCAGGCAGAATTTTAAAGAAATTGCTTCGGATGCGGTAAAAGAGTTGAAACGGCTGCTGGAAGGCGGCGAGGGACGGCAGATCGTACTGGATTATGAGTTAGCGAGAATGAAGTATATGGATATTATATGCTAATATGCAAAACGGAAATATTATTATTAAGAATACATTAATACAACAAATGGTTAGGAGGAAAAATCATGGCACAGGCAAGCAACTTGAAACGGGATGTATTGGTACTGAATCTGGAGAAGGAGCTGGAGGAGCAGACACAGGCCGGCTACGGCAAGAGCGTGGCTGAGTGCAGCAACGAAGAGCTCTACTACAGTCTGTTACAGTTATCCAAGAAACTGATGGCAGTTTCCGAGCCGATCGAGGGCGAGAAGAAGATCTACTATATTTCCGCAGAATTTCTGATCGGTAAGCTGTTATCCAACAATCTGATCAACTTAGGAATCTATGATAAGTTAGAAGAGATTCTGACGAAAAACGGCAAGAGCTTGAGCGCAATCGAAGAGATTGAGCCGGAACCGTCACTTGGTAACGGCGGACTGGGACGTCTGGCAGCATGTTTCCTTGACTCTATTGCGACGCTTGGGCTTCCCGGAGAAGGTATCGGTCTGAATTATCACTTCGGTCTGTTCAAGCAGGTATTTAAAGATAAGTTACAGACAGCGGAAAAGAACGACTGGATCGAAAATCAGTCCTGGCTGACTAAGACAGACACTTCTTTTGAGGTAGCTTTTGGTGATAGAAAAGTGACTTCCAGACTGTACGACATTGATGTAATCGGATATGACAATGGTGTCAACAAGCTGAGACTGTTCGATATCGAAACGCTGGATGAGAGCCTTGTCAAGAAGGGTATTGATTTCGATAAGGAAGATATTGAGAAGAACTTAACATTGTTCTTATATCCGGACGATTCCGATGAGGCAGGTAATCTTCTTCGTATCTATCAGCAGTATTTCATGGTAAGCAATGCTGCACAGCTTATCTTAAAAGAGATGAAAGAAAAGAAGTATGATCTGCGCACGATGTATGATCACGCAGTGATCCAGATCAATGATACGCACCCGACTATGGTAATTCCCGAATTGATCAGAATCCTCGTGGATGAAAAAGCGTTTACCATGGATGAGGCGATCGACGTTGTAAGCAAGACATGTGCGTATACGAATCACACGATCCTTGCGGAAGCATTGGAAAAATGGCCTCTTGAATATCTTGAAAAAGTAGTGCCTCAGTTAGTGCCGATCATTAAGGAACTGGATAAGAGAGTGGCAGCGAAATACGATGATCCGAAGGTACAAATCATTGATGAGAATGACAGAGTGCATATGGCACATATCGATATTCATTATGGTTTCTCCGTAAACGGTGTGGCTGCAATCCACACGGAGATCCTGAAAGATACCGAGCTGAATGCTTTTTATAAGATTTATCCTGAGAAATTTAATAATAAGACCAATGGCATCACCTTCAGAAGATGGCTGTTATCCTGTAACCATGAGCTGGCAGCATTCCTTTCCCAGACGATTGGTGACGGCTACAAGAAGGATGCGGATAAGCTGGAAAAGCTGCTTGAGTTTATCGACGACGATGCAGTGCTTGACCGTATTGCCGAGATCAAGATGAACCGCAAGAAAGATTTGGCGGCTTATGTGAAAGAAGTTGAAGGCGTTACATTGAATCCGGATTCCATCTTTGACTTACAGAGTAAGAGACTGCATGAGTACAAGCGTCAGCAGATGAATGCGCTTTACATCATTCATAAATATCTGGAGATCAAAGCCGGCAAGAAGCCTGTAAGACCGATGACCTTTATTTTCGGTGCGAAGGCGGCTCCCGCTTATGTGATCGCACAGGATATCATCCACCTGCTGCTTGTATTGCAGGAGATTGTCAACAACGATCCTGATGTGAGCCCTTACATGACAGTACTTATGGTGGAGAACTACAACGTGGCTTATGCAGAGAAGATGATTCCCGCCTGCGATATCTCCGAGCAGATTTCCCTTGCTTCCAAGGAGGCATCCGGAACGGGTAACATGAAGTATATGTTAAACGGTGCGGTTACGCTGGGTACATCTGATGGTGCGAATGTGGAGATCCATGAGCTTGTAGGAGATGACAATATTTATATCTTCGGAGAGAAGTCTGAGGATGTCATCAAGCATTACGAGAAGGCAGATTATGTAGCTAAGGACTACTATAAGAAGAGCCCTGTGATCAAAGAGGCAGTTGATTTTATTGTCAGCAAGGAAGCTCTTAAGGTAGGTCATAAGAAGAATCTGGAAAGACTGTATAAAGAGTTGCTGAATAAAGACTGGTTTATGACGCTGTTAGATTTGGAAGACTATATCAAGACCAAAGATCAGATGATGGCGGATTACGAGGATCAGAAGAAGTGGCGTAAGATGATGCTTGTCAACATCGCTAAGGCAGGATTCTTCTCATCCGACAGAACGATTGAGGAGTATAACAGAGATATTTGGAAGTTGAGATAAGAATTACTGACAGATGTTAGTAGAAAAAAAGAAAATGTAGTATAAAAGTGAAGGGCTGAACGGGTTTAATGTTCAGACCCTTCACTTTTGGTGTAGGCACGTTTTTTCACTCGAAAAAATGTCAGGAGAAGGAGAGTAGCCCCAAAATGGTATTGAATCACTCTGATTATGTGGGGTATAATACTAGAAAACATAATATGGTTATGCATGGGCATTGAGGTATTTATATGTGTGATGTAAAGAAATATGAAAATATTTATAATGAAATTCGAAATCTTCAGCCGGAAGATACATTACAGCTTGTTTTGGAAGCAGAGACAGAAGAGCAGAGAGATTTTTATGAAATGATAGGGAATTTCCTTTTGCAGCAAAGACAGAGGCAGGTAATAGAGAGGAATCTTTTTTAGTGAAAAAATACATTTTGATTGCCGGAGTTAATGGGGCAGGGAAGTCAACTTTATATCAGGCTTTACAAAACCTTCAAAGCATGCCGAGAATAAATTCAGATGAGATAGTCAGACAACTTGGGGATTGGAGAAATCCCGCCGATGTTATGGCGGCGGGGAAAATTTCTGTAGAGCGAATATTTCGTTACTTTAATGAAGATATAAGCTTTAATCAGGAAACTACATTGTGTGGTAGGTCCATTATCAAGAATATAAAGAAAGCAAAAAAGCAGGGATATTTTATAGAATTGCATTATGTAGGGCTTGAAAATGTAGGATTAGCCAAGGCGCGAGTATCAGATCGTGTAAAACGTGGTGGGCATGGAATTCCAGAAGAAGATATTGAGAAAAGATACATTGAGACTTTTTCCAATTTGAAAGCTGTTTTACCTATCTGTGATTTGACGGCATTTTATGATAACACTGTTGAATTTCGTAGATTTGCAATTTATCAGAACGGTCATCCGGTGAGGGTTTCTCAAAATATTCCACAATGGTATGAAACTTATGTTGAAACATAGCTGTCATAATTAAGACATTAGTGGGATGAGCCTGAAATGAAACCATGCAAAAAATGTATAATTTAACATTCAACTTGACGAATATATTGTGAGTTGCCATGACAACTAAGAGTATGCAAAATAATATTGAATTTTAGCTGAAATTCAAATCCCCGCCGCTTAACCGCGACGGGGATTTGACTATGGCTATTTCTTTAGCACAAAAGCCTCATAAGGCTTCAGTGTTATTTCAGCGCTGTCATACCTATCCTCCATATTGGAGATCAGGCATGGCATTCCCACAAACTCATCGGGGATGGTAAAAGCTGCCTCGTGGTCGCAGAAGCTGCATACCACAAGAAGTTTCTCCTGCTCCAACGTTCTTGTGTATACGAATAGTTCTTCGCTGTCCGGCAGAAGCAGCTCGTATCTGCCGTATACTATGACGGGATTTTCTTTTCGCAGTGCGATCAGCTTCTTATAATAGTGGAATACGGAATCGGGATCTGCCGTCTGTGCCTTAGCGTTGATCTCTTTATAATTGGGATTGACGGCAATCCATGGGGTTCCCGTAGTGAATCCGGCTTGATCGGAGTCATCCCACTGCACCGGCGTTCTGGCGTTGTCCCGGCTCTTAAAGGTAATGCAGGGCCAGAAGACTTCATGGGACAGTGAGCCGTCCGCGCACCATTCTTTGTACGCATTGATACTCTCGATATCACGGAAATCATCAGGGCTTTGAAAAGGATAATTGGTCATACCCAGCTCTTCGCCTTGATAGATATAGGGAGTGCCCTGCAGCATATGCAGACATGTGGCCAGCATTTTCGCGGAAACTTCGCGATATTGCGGACGGTCATCGCCGAAGCGTGATACTGCGCGGGGCTGGTCGTGATTGTCCCAGAATAAGCTGTTCCACGCTTGACCATACAAGTCAATTTGCCATCGGGACAACGTTTTCTTCAATGTGGTAAGCGGAAGTTTTTCGTCTGTCCACTTTCCGTATTTACCGTCACCTTCCACATGCTCGAACTGGAACACCATATCAAGCTCATGGGTGTTCTCCCCGGCGTATTGCTTCGCCAGTTCCGTGGTCACGCCGGCTGTCTCGCCTACGGTCATAATATCGTATTTGGACAGTACTTTCTCATTCATTTCCTGAAGATATTTGTGCACTTTGGGGCCGTGAACACAATAGGGACTGAAATCTCCATATAAGCCGCCGCCTTCGCCGTCCGGCATTTCCTTTGTCTTGGAGATCATACTGATCACGTCCATACGGAACCCGTCGATACCCTTATCACACCACCATGTCATCATGTCAAACACTTCCTGCCGTACCTTTGGATTATCCCAGTTTAAGTCAGGCTGCTTCTTGGAAAAAAGGTGCAGATAATACATATCAGTCGCCTCGTCATACTGCCATGCCGGTCCGCCGAAACAGGAACCCCAGTTGTTGGGCGGGGTCTGCGCATTCTTACCCTCGCGCCAGATATAGTAGTCGCGGTATTCATTGTCCTTAGACTTCCGGCTCTCCATAAACCATTTGTGCTCATCGGAAGTATGATTCACCACCAGATCCATAACGATCCTGATTCCCCGCTCATGAGCCTTAGCCAATAATTCATCGAAGTCCTCCATTGTGCCAAATTCATCCATGATCGCCCGATAATCACTGATATCGTAACCATTGTCATCGTTGGGCGACTTGTACACCGGCGACATCCAGATCACGTCGATCCCCAGATACTTCAAATAATCCAACCTGCTGATGATCCCCTGCAGATCCCCGATCCCATCCCCGTTACTGTCCATAAAACTACGCGGATAAATCTGATAAACAACCGCTTCCTTCCACCAAGTCCTGCTCATAATTTCACCGTTCCTTTCTATAAAATAATGTGCCTGCAATCTGCCATCCGTACTCGATACATCTTGGATACATCTTATCACATTTCCAATACCAGTACCTGATACCCATACAACCGAATCCTCCCGTTATCTTCCGCAACATTCCCATAATTATTCAACAACATCTTCTGATATCCGCTCGGCAACACAATCTCTTGCGCCTCCCGCTGGTAATTCCCGACCACCAACAGTGTCCTATCCCCTTTCCGGTAATACGCCATCAGATTATGCCGCTCTTCCCACACCGGCTCCAAAGCGCCGTACACGACCGTCTCTTTGTAGACAGAATCTTTACGCAGCGAAATCAGCTTTTTATAAAAGTTCCACACGGACTCCGGGTTCTTCATCTGCTCTGCAACATTAATAGAGGTATAATTCGGATTCACTTTCAGCCACGGCGTACCCGTAGTAAATCCCGCATTGGCCTCATCAGACCACTGCATAGGGGTACGGGCATTGTCTCTGCTGAACTTCGACACTGCTTTTAACGCCTCTTCCGATGACAGTCCCGCGTCCAGTGCAACCCTGTACTCATCATGGCTGGAGATATCGTCTACTTCCTCAATGGACGTAAAAGGTACATTTTCCATGCCGAGTTCCTGTCCCTGATAAATAAAAGGCAGACCTCGCAGCATAAAATTTAACGCCGCCAGCATTTTCTTGCTTTCCTCACAGCAATCACCTTCAGGAATATAATGGCTGACACCGCGCGGCTCATCATGGTTTTCTATGATATTGGACAGAAATCCGATATCCCCCACTTTGGCTTGTGATTTAAAACAGCATTTTTTATAATCATCCGGTGTGACCGGTCGTGCGTCATACCAGCCTTTTTCACTCTTGCCGAAAATAGTCTCATTGAAGTCGAACATACTGGAGAAATAGCCGTTCTCTCCGATGAAATCAGGTATTTCTTCAGGCTTTTCATTGAATACCTCGCCCACGGCGAAAGCATCGTATTTCTTGAAGGTACGGTCACGCATTTCGCCCAGGAATTCCCCGATGCCTTTGGCTTCTTGTAACATGGCGTGAATGCTGCAAAGACCATCTTCTCTGTCCGGAGCATAATTCCGAAAGGGCAGTGCTTTCTTAATATTAATGATGGCGTCGATGCGGAAACCGCCCAGACCTTTATCCAGCCACCAGTTGATGTTCTTGTAGACTTCTTCCCGAAGTTCGGGATTTTCCCAGTTTAAGTCCGGCTGCTTCTTGTGAAATACATGCAGATACTGCTTGTCGGTGCCGGGCAGGTCTTCCCACACCGGACCGCCGAAGTAGGAACGCCAGTTGGTGGGCAGTTCCCCGTTCTTCTTGTCTCGAAGATAAAAGAAATTGCCGTATTTTCCGTCGGGATCCTCGCAGGCCTTCCGGAACCATTCGTGTTCATCGGAACAATGGTTTACCACCAAGTCCATAAGAATGTACATGTTGCGTCTTTTCGCCTCGGCGATCAACTGTTCCATATCCGCCATAGTTCCGAAGCGTGGATCAATGTTGTAGTAATCCGAGATGTCATAGCCCTGATCGGCCAGCGGAGACTGATAGCAGGGAGACAGCCAGATAATATCTACGCCCAGATCTTTCAGATAATCCAGTTTGCTGATAATGCCCGGAATGTCGCCGATCCCGTCACCGTTGGAATCGTAGAAGCTCTTGGGATATATTTGATATGCTACCTTGTCATGCCACCATTTTTTCATCATAATGCTGCCTCCCGTTGTATTTCCTGAGTGGAAAAATTTGTGTTGTCTTAAATACATTTTAGTGACATGTACGGGAGATGTCTTGCAATTATTTGATTAAAAACTACGAAATTATGACTTTTCGGCATGAGTCTTCCGATACTGCGCAGGGGTGGTTCCTGTATATTTGCGAAATTCCCGCAGGAAATTTCCGAGGTTATTATAGCCGCACTCCAGACAGATTTCCGTGACGGAAAGATCGCTCTCTTCCAGAAGCCGTCTGGTCTGCATAATGCGGTACTCATTGATATATTCCATGGGAGAGCGGCCGATGGCCTTTTTGAAAAGACGGCAGAAATATTGTTCGTTCAGATTTACCTGTTTTGCCAGATCGGCAATGTATATTTTGTACTGATAGTTGTCCTTAATATAGGTAAGGACCGTTTTGACACTTTCGATACGTTTGTCCAGATTTTTCTCCGTGGGCGTAAAGAGCCTGTGATCGGAGAGGGTGGCAAGGATATAGAGCAGGGAAGATTTAATATATAATTGACTGGTTAAGTCATCTGTAACCAGACTGCTGTCCGCTAGGGAAGCTTCCATGAGAGAATCATCTGCGGCGCTTTGTTCGAAAGAGTGCATGATCTGCATGAAGGCATTCCGGATCGGGACAAAAGCGGGATGTTCGGGCATAATACACCGCGGAAAAAGCAGCCGGCCACTCCGGATGGGCTTGATCAGGTGAATCTGTGCCTCATCATAGGAATCAAAGCTCAGGATGCCGGGAGCAAAGACCACGGCATCTTCCCAATGGTGGTCGGAGGATTCCGTGATGATACTGTGCAGTTCGCCGGGATTGATAAAGTAGAGGCACTCGGAACAAGCCGGAAAGGATTCCATATTGATTTCCAGCCGGAATTTCCCGCCGGAAAAGTACAGGATCTCCGCTTCATCATGCCAGTGGTGCTTCACGAGCATTCCTTTTCCCACGGAATGGGTGCGATAGATCGCACAGGGAAAGGATTTCGTGCCATGCGGGCGGACTTCTTTTAGGATGGAAGGCTGCTGGTCCATATTGGGATTCCTTTCATGAGGTAAAATGATCGTAATGTTTTTATCTTTATTATAGTAGATATGTCAGAAATGTACAGAGTGATTCTGGAGAGTTTCATGCGCATAGGAGGCTGTCATACGGGGAATGATAGGGCTTAAAGTATCTCGTTATCCGGTGCAAGGGAAGAATTCTCATACTGATCGGACAGAACGTAGTCGATGGAAATATTGAGGGCATTTGCGATCGCCAGCAGTACATTGAGGGAAAACAGGAGGAAAAGACGATACACAGCGGCAGGAGAACAAGGATTACGCACAAATATCGTACAGACGGAAGATGCAAGGTGACAGAGGCGGACATAAGAAAACAGAATCATGGGAGTATGCGATATTGTGTGGCTGCATCGGTTTCTATCTGTTATTTCCGTTGACGGACGGGCCGGTGTGGTGTGTGGACTCCGGTGGTTATGTCTCCATGCATATCACGAGAGAGCCGCTCTACCCGTCATTTTTGGCGCTGTGCAGGGTGATTGCAAAAGTGCTGCGGACGGATGCACTGTTGATCGCGGTCATATTCCAAAGCCTGCTGGCAGGGTTTGTTACCTGGATTGCCGGGTATGTGGTCCGGAGCGTGAAGCGGGGAAGCCGGATTTTACAGCTTATGACCGTCTTTTTCCAGTTTGCGGTAACATTTCTGTGCCGGTTTGCGGCGAACAGGGGATCTGCCTATACGGACAGTATACTGACGGAAGGTCTGGGAATGCCGCTGTTTGTGCTTTTTATTATCTGTCTGTTTCTCTATATTCGGACAGGGCAAAGCAGATATCTGTACCTGACGCTTGGTTTTTCTTTTCTGCTGATCAGTCTGCGCAAACAGATGATGATCACGCTGCTTGTCATGGGGATTGTTTTTGCGTGGTATATGCTGGTTCGGGAAAAGAGTGTGCGACGTTTCCTGTGCCTGGCTGTAATGATAGTAGGGGTATTTCTGGCGGGAAAGCTGTTTGACCGGACTTATCAGTATGCCGTCAGGGGTGTGTGGATGGAACACAGCGGCAATTCCATGGGACTTCTGTGTACGCTGCTGTACTCATCCGATGTAGAGGAAGACCAAGCCCTGTTCGAGGATGAGACTGTGAAGGAGTTGTATTCGGAGATTATGAGTCGGGCGGACGAACAGCAGCTGTTATATGATTATGCAGAACCGGGATGGCTGTCTGTGTCCTCTCATTATGCGGACAGTTATGATGCGATCGGATACGGCATTATTAATCCGGTAGTGGAAGGATACCTGTCGGAGCATTACCGTTGTTCCGAGCCGGAGATGGCGATGAAATATGATGAGATCTGCGGAGAAATGAGCCGTACGCTTATGAGGCAGAGCACTATGCCGATGCTGCAGGTGTATATCTATAATATGTTTAAAGGTTTGGTGAATTCTATTGCGCAGGCGAACCGGCTGCTCAGCATGTATGCGGTAGCAGCGTATCTTGCAGCGGTCGCGGCGGCGGTGTATCTGATCAGGAAGAAGAAAGAGCTGGAGCGGCGGATCGAGGCAAATGCGCAGACGGAGGCGGCTCAAAGGGATCGGGAGTTGATCGGACAGATTGACTGCAGTTTGTGTTTTATGTTTATTGTGGTAATCGGTATTATAGTCAATGCTCTGGTGGTTGGACTGGTGATATTTGCACAGCCCCGGTATATGATATACGGGATGGGGTTGTTCTATACGGTGGGGAGTATGATGGGGTATGATATTATTGCATGTCGGAAGGAATTGAGGAGCTGAGAGGGCAGGAGCAAGCCGGAGATACTTGATTGTATGTCCGGTTTTATATTATAAAAAATGACTATATACAGTGCTCGGCCAGTCCATTTTATGGGACATGACATTTGAAACTATCGGCATCCCATGGCCTGGGCTCCTTATAAAACTGTGGCTAAGTGTCGTATATAGTCATTTAAACAAAATTAATCCTATTCCGCAATATAAATGGAAACTTTCTTCTCAATCTCACTTACTGCATCATCCAGACTGATGCTCCCCTGTATATAATCAGTACCGGCGCCATACACAGCCTCCTCCAGCACAACATCTTCTATATAAGGCGTATCTGCCGTTTCTATACAATGCCGCAATTCGTCAATCTGCTGCTCATCCGGGCAGTAAATATACCAGCCCCCATAAACGCCGTCAATGTATGTCGCGACACGCGCATAGATTCCATCCGGACCTATCCGATCCTCATCAATAATAAAACCCTCTTCAAATGCCGCTTTATTTACTGCAAATCCGTTAAACAGATTCAACTGGGTTTCTTTGCCAAAACAGGATTTTACAAAGTTCTCCGCTCCTTCGATATCGTTCGACGCCGCACTTATTCCGATTAATGTTTCCGCACAAAATACATGACTGCTTTGTCCATTCATAAGAGTCCAGTCACTATTCTCAAAATTTTCCATTTTTTTCGCAGAAAGCATATAGGCATACGAATCATAGTTCTGCATCGTCTCGCATAGCAGTTTCATTTTTTCCAAAACATAGTCAAACGCACCCGCCATCCATGGTTCACTAAAGCTTTCCCTGTCCTCATCTTTTTGCTCCGGAAGCCCATCCATCTGGGCATCATAAATCCTTTTTGTCTGTTTTAAAAATTCCGTAATTGCTTCCTTATCCATTTCCCCATTTTCTGTTATCCATGCCGGAGCTGAGGTCATGGAAAAGAGACGTATAACGGCTTTCTCCGTGGAAAGATGTAACAAATCGGCTTCTGGATAATCCTCTCGCATGGCTTCTATCGTTTCGGCAATGCTTTCCAAATCCTCCATTCGGGATATATATTTTTCTTCTCCCATCAAAATAGGAATCTTTATTTCAAGGGGCATTGCATAAACTTTGTCTCCCGTTTTCATGGTATCAACAATATTGCTAAACAATTCTTCTTCGCCATTTAGACTGTCCAGAACCGGACTCAAATCATGAAGCAAGCCTTTTTCCATATAGGAATCAAGCGGCATATCATCCAAAATCAACACATCAGGACCTTCCCCTGCCATAATCCTGGTATTCAGATTTTTCAGGGCATCTTCCCTTGTAACAGAGCTGCCTTCCTCCATCCCAACCTCGTATTCCACAAATGTCTCCGGATTGGCTGTCTGATACAAAGCAATTGCCTGACGCATGGTATTATTTTCTTCCAGACTGTATACTTTGAGTTTTTCACTCGGAACAGCCGGAATATCCGGATTATAAACGAAACGCACCAGCCTTCCGCCACTGAATAGAGTCAGAAATTCATTATTTTCCAACATGAGCATCCCACAGATACCATAGACGGGATTACCAAAGCTGCAGAGATTTCCGTCAATAACCTGTTCTATCGCGCTGCCGCCAATTACATGACGATACAGCCCTTTTTTCACTGCCAGATATATCACACCTTCTTCTCCCTGAAAAAAGTATCTTTCATAATAGGCATTAGAGTAACTATCCGAAGCCTTATCATTTTCCTTTAAAAAATCTTCCAGCACTTCATCCTCTATGTATTCCTTCTTTTCTATATCATAAATAAGAGGCGCTTTGTAATCAAAGCCGTCCATTATCATCAAATTTCTCTGAAACGTTATTAAATCCGGTGAGTTATTCGGTATGGTAAGAAACACTTCGCAGCTTCCGTCTTCTTTTACCTCATAAATATAACTGTTTCCTATCACGCTTACAAAAACCCTGCCGTCTTCCGCAATTCCAACCTTACCTCTAAATTCTTCGCCTTTTTCCAATGGAATTTCAACCGAAATTTCTGTGCCGTCAGGCCGGATGACAAGAAGCGCCTGATTCAGCACATCATTTTCTTCGTCAGTTTCGTCGTCTTCTCCTGCATCCTCTACAGTTGCGCTATTATCATAAACGATGGCAACCGTATTATCTGCTCCGATTGCTACATCTCCAATATAATTTTGATTTTGGTACATTCTGTAGTACCACTCTCTTGTGTCTTCTGTCCATGTCACCCCGTTATCCATGGAAACAAGCATCTGACCAAAGGCATCGGCTATAATCATGGTTCCATTCGCTAATTGATACAGCCTCATACTTCCATATCCCCTGACCTGGTCCGATAAATCCGTGACCTCTTCCACATAACGTCCCATCGCCGTGCCTTCCGCGGACTGATGCTCCGCGTTTTGATTACCGCCATCGATGTTATCCGAAGCTATTACTCCTGCATTTCCGGCAGTATTGCTATTTCCACATCCGCTTATAAAGATCAGCAGCACAATAAATAGCACATGTAATGATAATATTCCTTTTACCTTCCGTAAATTTTTCATTAATATGTATCCCTCACTCAATTTGTTTCATTTTTTTTTATAATTTGAAAATTAAGTTTAATAATAACAGCATAACAGTCTTTTCTCTAAATAATCTCTAAAAAAGGCTCTAGAAATATTTTTTACTGACTATATACAATGCTCAGCCAGTCCATTTTATGGGACATGACATTTGATACTATCGGCATATCATTGAGAGGATGGTATGCCAAATGAAAAAGTACATTGAGCCGAAACGAAACTATTATAGCCTGATCGAATTCCAAAGCAGGACATCCTGGGTATTTAAAAATGCGGGTCATCCCTGATGCGGCGGGTGAAACGCTGCTTGGCTCCTTATAAAACTGTGGCTGAGTGTCGCATATAGTCATTTTATAAATAATTTAAAAAATAACAGTTGACAGGATTTCCAGACGGGTGTATTATCAATTCATACAAAACCTAGCAAACAAGTATGAAATATTTCAGAACGGAGGATATTATGGCAAATATTAAAAAAAGTGCAACAGAACTGATTGGAAAGACTCCTTTATTGGAGGTTACGAATTATGAAAAGAATCATGAGATTACAGACGTTATGCTTCTGGTGAAGTTGGAGTATCTGAATCCGGCAGGTTCCGTGAAGGACCGTATCGCCTTAAACATGATCGAGGAGGCGGAGAAGTCAGGCAAGCTGCAGCCGGGTGCGACCATTATAGAGCCTACTTCCGGCAACACGGGAATCGGTCTGGCGGCAGTAGCGGCAGCGAAGGGCTATAAGGCTATCCTGACTCTTCCTGAGACCATGAGCGTGGAACGCAGGAAGCTGTTGCAGGCATACGGAGCGGAATTGGTGCTGACAGAGGGCGCTAAGGGCATGAAAGGTGCCATTGTCAAAGCGGAGGAACTGCAGGCTTCCACACCGGGCTCCATAATCTTAGGACAGTTCGTAAATCCTGCGAATCCTGCGGTGCATAAGGCAACCACGGGTCCGGAGATCTGGGAGGACACGGACGGACAGGTAGATATCTTCGTGGCAGGCGTCGGCACGGGCGGCACGATCACAGGCGTGGGTGAGTATCTGAAAGAGCAGAATCCCGCGATAAAAGTTGTGGCAGTGGAACCGGAGACCAGTCCCGTATTGTCGGGAGGAGCACCGGGGGCTCACAAGATTCAGGGAATCGGCGCAGGATTCGTACCGGAGGTGCTGAACACGAGTGTATATGACGAGATCATCAAGGTTTCCAATGAGGATGCCTTTGCAGCGGGCAGAGCGATCGCGGTAGAGGAAGGCGTATTGGTAGGCATTTCATCCGGTGCGGCGCTCCATGCGGCAACTGAACTGGCTCGCCGTCCAGAGAACAAAGGAAAGACCATCGTGGCGCTTCTTCCGGATTCCGGAGACAGATACCTGTCTACAGCGCTGTTCTCGGCTGAGTGAAAGTGACGGTCAGACAACCGCACAACTTGACAAATGCCGCTATTCATACTAAAGTAGTCATGTTCGGATTATGTTGTGACGAATGAATTTATCGGTACTGTTCAAACGAGGCCAGTATCTAGCGCAGATGGAAGTTAATATCTTAAGGAGCCCCTTAAAAAGCGTCAGTGCTTAACGAGGTATTTCACGAGTTTAGCATCTGCTACGCTTTTTACGGAGCGGGAGCGCGGCGACGAAGATATTAACTTTCATCTGTGCGGCCGGTTTAGACAGCTTGTGAACAGTAATCGAACATATATGGAAATGCGGAAATGAGGAACGGTCAGATGGCGGGAATGATAGAAGTTCGTAATTTAAGTAAGACGTTCGTGACGAAGGACACCGATGTGGAAGCCCTGCAGGATATTAACCTGTCGATTCAGGCGGGGGAGATCTACGGCATTATCGGTATGTCGGGGGCGGGCAAGAGTACACTGGTGCGGTGTCTTAATTTCTTGGAACGTCCTACATCGGGTACGGTGGAGATCGAAGGCAAGGACTTAAGTACCTTATCACAAAAAGAACTCCGTGCCAAGCGCGCCGAGATCGCGATGATCTTCCAGCATTTCAATCTGCTTATGCAGAAGAATGTTATAGATAACATATGTTTTCCTCTGTTGTATGCCGGAGTCAGTAAGAAGGACGGCGGCAAGAAAGGCACCATGAGTAAGAAGGAGGCCAGAAAACGGGCGGAGGAACTGTTAGAGATCGTAGGTATGACGGAGAAGGCGAAGGCGTATCCGTCACAGCTCTCCGGCGGACAGAAGCAGCGTGTGGCGATTGCCAGAGCGCTTGCGGCCAATCCGAAGATACTGCTGTGTGACGAGGCGACCAGCGCGCTGGACCCGCAGACGACGCAGTCGATCTTACAGCTTTTAAAACAGATCAATAGGGATTACGGCATTACGATCGTAATCATTACCCATGAGATGTCGGTGGTCAGGGAAATCTGTTCCCACGTAGCCATCATAGGCGGAGGACATTTGGTGGAGCAGGGCAGAGTGTCCGATATCTTTACCCATCCGAAGACGAAAGAAGCCAAGGAGTTGATTGTTAAGGGCAGAGGGGAGGAGCGGCGCACACTGGAAAGCCATCAGAAAGATCTGATGAAGGGCAAATGCTGTATCCGCATTGTTTTCTCCGTAAATTCTTCCTTCGAGCCGGTCATAGCCAACATGGTGTTGCGGTTCGGACAGCCGATCAATATCCTGCGGGCCGATACCAAGAACGTGGAGGGTATCGCCAGAGGAGAGATGATTCTAAGCCTGCCGGATGATACGCAGATGCAGGAGGATATGAAGGCATATCTGATCGAGAGAGGTCTGGATGTAGAGGAGGTGGATGGCTATGTGGACTAGTGAAATGACGCTCATGATGTGGGATGGTTTAAAAGAAACACTTTTTATGACATTGCTGTCAACTTTATTCGGCTATCTGCTGGGACTTCCCATGGGCATAGCGCTGGCGGTGACCGATAAGAACGGTATCAAGCCAAACGCGGTAGTTTATAAGGTATTGGACGTGATTGCCAATATCGTCAGAAGTATTCCTTTTCTGATTCTGCTGATTCTGATCATGCCGCTTACGAAGATAATCGTGGGCAGAAGCTACGGAACGGCGGCTACGGTAGTTCCGCTCACCTTTGCGGCAGCCCCTTTTATCGGACGTATGATCGAGTCCTCCATCAACGAGGTGGACAGAGGCGTAATCGAGGCGGCGCAGAGTATGGGAGCGAGCACGATGACGATCATTATCAGGGTACTGCTGGTGGAAGCGAGGACATCGATTCTGGTGGGCGTTACCATTGCTCTCGGCACGATCTTAGGATATTCCGCGATGGCGGGTATCGTGGGCGGCGGCGGTCTGGGAGATATCGCTATGCGTTACGGCTATTATCGTTATGAGTCGGAAATTATGCTCGTGGCGGTAGTGCTGTTGGTAGTGCTGGTGCAGATTTTCCAGACAGTGGGAATGAGCATGTCGGTGAAGCTGGATCGGCGGAAACGATAGATAAGATATAGAATATAAGAAGCAATGCGCTTGGCGGAGCTTTTTATATAGATAAAGGAGGAGAAGTATTATGAAGAAGAAATTTATTGCAGGAATTTTGACAGCGGCAGTAGCGCTTGGTGCGTTGACGGCATGCGGTGATTCTGCAGCAACGACCGGGGCGCCGGCAGCAGACAGCACAGCAGATGCAGAGACTCCGGCAGCAGCTGATGATACGGCGGCAGATGACGGAGCGGCCGAGGCAGCGCCGGCTGAGTCTAAGGGAAAGATTACGGTTGCGGCATCCGCAACACCCCACGCAGAGATCTTAGAGCAGGCGAAGCCGATCCTTGCCGAGCAGGGCTGGGAATTGGAAGTAACGGTATTTAACGATTATGTACAGCCTAATATGGTAGTAGAGAGCGGCGACTTCGACGCAAACTATTTCCAGCATATCCCTTATCTGGATTCTTTTAATGTGGAGCAGGGTACTCACCTTGTAAATGCGGGCGGTATTCACTATGAGCCTTTCGGGATATACCCCGGCACGAAGAGCGATCTGACAACGCTGGAAAAAGGTGATGTGATCGCCGTGCCTAACGATACAACGAATGAGGCGAGAGCGCTCCTGTTATTACAGGATAACGGTATTCTGACATTGAAAGACGGCGTTGGCTTAGAGGCAACCGTGAGAGATATCGTGGATAATCCGAATGAGATCGAGATTCAGGAGTTAGAGGCTGCGCAGGTTCCGAGAGTAAAGGATGAGGTGGCGTTCGTAGTACTGAACGGTAACTATGCGATGGAGGCGGGATTCTCCGTAAGCAAGGATTCGGTGGCTTATGAAAGTTCAGATTCCGAGGCGGCGCAGACCTATGTGAATGTGATCGCGGTAAAAGAAGGCAATGAGAATAGTGAGGCAACCAAGGCATTGGTGGACGCACTGAAATCAGACGAGATCACAACTTATATTAATGATACTTATGACGGCGGTGTGATTCCGTTTAAATAACAGCTGATATAATTGTGAAAGTGTGTTGAGGGGCTATGGAAACATAGCCCCATATTGTATTTTATAGGATTTGGAATACAAAGCATTAAAGGGATGACGAAAAATTGGAAAAGCGGACAAAATTCTAACTTCCGACGGTCTTCCGGTACGCAAGCGGAGACATTCCGTAATATTTCCGAAAAGTTTCGCAGTAATAGCTGGCGGTGCAGAAGCCGTATTCGTAGGCAATATCCGTTATGCTCATGTCGGATGTGAGAAGCGCTGTGAGACTTTTTCTTAGGCGTAGTTTCGTGGCATAGATCACAGGCGTATCATTGAGATATTTTTTAAAAAGAAGAGAACAATGGCTTTTACAGCATGTGCCGGCCTGCGCAATGCTTTCAAGCGTCAGCTTTTTCATGTAATGATCTTCAATGTATTTCATCATATTCTTAAGCGAAATGAGACCGGAAGACTCGGTGCTTCGATTGTCAACTTTCCAATCTAAATTTTCATACAAGAGTTCCATGATGGTTATAAAATATCTGTTACTTGCAAAATAAGCCGGAGGCTGCACGGATTCATCGGCAAAGCAATGGTACAGTTCCTCCAAGGCTGCAAGAATCCTGCCCTGCCAATTGAGGGGTGCAAGGTGCAGATAGGGGCAAGAGGCGTTTTCGATGACCGGTTCAATATAATTTTGGTAAAACCATGTATTTCCCTGTAATAGTTCAGGAGAAAGCAAAATACAGATAAATTCACATTCGTTATGTTGCGCGGAAAAGCCGTAGTGGAGTTGTCTGCTGTTTACCATGATACCGTTATCCTCGGACAATTCGATTAGTTTGCCGTTTACGTTATAGGTCATAGAGCCTTTTTTGATTAAAATAAACTCCAGATCCTTGTGCCAATGGCTGATTGCAGAATAATCAGGATAGGACGACAGAATTCCATAACGGGCATAGACAGGAAACAATGGATTGTTATAAGCTACCGTTTCCGAAGCATCCGGATTAAATGCGGAACAATATTCAACAGTGTGTAACATAGAGACCTCCTAAAAAGAAGATTGTTATATAATTATAGATGATTTCGAAAGAAATACAAGAAATAATTTGATATGGTTATAAAAAGGAAGATAAACACAATGTTGATTTAAGGATAGAAAGAGGCGGGAAACAGTATGAGGAGAGCGTTCATGTGTGATACGGAGGCGTTGCAAAAGAAAATGGTCCGGTTAGTTATGCCGATTGCGTTTCAGCAGTTTATGCTTGCACTAGTAGCGGCAAGTGATGCAGTTATGCTGGGTAAACTGAATCAGGATTCCATGGCGGCAGTGTCGCAGGCTTCTCAGGTAACATTTCTGTTCAATTTATTTATGACGGCTTTTCTTATAGGAGAAAATATGTTTGTGGCACAGTACTATGGGAAAAGAGACTATAACGGCATTGCTATGACAGTCACTCTGGTTTTGCGTCTTTCCTGCATTACTGCGCTGCTGTTTACGGTCAGTGCAATTGCTGTCCCGTCCGGCCTCATGCGTTTTTTAACAAATGAGCCGGAACTGATTGTCATGGGCAGCAGGTATTTGGAATATGTAGGAGCGGCATGGTTACTGTCCGCAGTTGCACAGGTTTATCTGACGTATATGAAAAATTGTAATGCAGTCAATATGAGCATGGTGATCAGCAGTGCTACGGTGATTATGAATATCGTACTTAATGCGGTACTGATCTTCGGATTGCTTGGCTTTCCGGCGATGGGCATTGAAGGGGCGGCAGTGGCGACGGTGATCGCGACGGCGATTCAGACGGTCTGGAGTGTTCTCTATGTGCATGGAAAGATGGGACAGCTACAGCTTCACTTGTGGAAACGGGACAGGGGACTTACAAGAAGATTCCGGGAAAAGGTGGCTCCGGTTTTATTTAATGAACTCATCTGGGGAGGCGGATTCACAATGTATTCCGTTATTATGGGACATATGGGGACAGAGGCGGTGGCGGCCAACAGTATTGCCAATATTTCTAAGAATCTTGTAGTATGTCTGTGTCTTGGATTAGGAAGTGCGGGAAGTATTATAGTGGGAAACGAGCTGGGAGCCGATCGTTTTGAGGAAGCGAAAGAGACCGGAAAGATATTGACGAAAGCGGCGGTTATATGTGGTGTGTTATCAGGAGCGCTGTTGCTTGGGGTATCGCCCGTAATCGTGAGACTGGCAAACATGACACCTGCTGCAAAAGAGTACCTGACAGGAATGCTCGTGGTATGTTCCTATTATCTTGTGGGAAAATCTGTTAACAGCATGACAATAGGCGGTATTTTTCCGGCAGGAGGAGATTCGAAGTTCGGACTGCTTTGCGACACGGTAACGCTGTGGTGCATTACAATTCCCATTGGATTGTTATG
This sequence comes from Lachnospiraceae bacterium, assembly GCA_014804655.1. Classification (GTDB taxonomy): domain Bacteria; phylum Bacillota; class Clostridia; order Lachnospirales; family Lachnospiraceae; genus UBA3282. The sequence goes on from JAAUZK010000016.1 coordinate 41,958, forward strand.
CGCCTTTGTGTTGAAGCTGTCTGTGCCGGTAGTATATTTTGTGTTAAATATGGATGAGATCGTGAAGCTTCCGGCGGTATACCGGCACTATCGGAAGTATGAGTGGTTGAAAAATATAACATAAACAAGGAGGCATTATTATGACAATGAGGGAAAGGATTGCGGACGGAAAATTATTTACGGATTACTGTGAAGAACTTCCGGAAGACAGAGTAAACTGCAAGAAACGGATGAATGCTTTTAATCGGACTTCTCCGGAGGATGAGACAGGAAGAATGAAAGCGATGATGGAGTTGTTCGGGAAGGAAACCGGAGCGTGGATCGAACCGCCTTTTTACTGCTGTTACGGATATAATATTACGATTGGAGAAGAGTCTTATATAAACTTCAATTGTAATTTTGTGGATGACGGGAAAATAACAATAGGGAAGAAAGTCATGTTCGGACCGGCGGTGACGATTGCAACGGTGGGACACCCGATTAGTCCTGATATGCGGGAGTATATGTATACTGATCCTGTGAGCATAGGAGATAACTGCTGGATCGGAGCCGGTGTTACGATCTGTCCGGGTGTATCGATCGGGGAGAATACGGTGATCGGGGCCGGGAGCGTAGTGATCCATGATATTCCGGCGGACTGTGTTGCGGCGGGAAATCCCTGTAAAGTGATAAGAGGGATTGGAGAACACGATAAAATGTATTATTATAAAGACAGGAAGATTACGGTAGAAGATCTGGAAGAGGAGCGTAGACTGCGGTAATATAGCACAGCGGTATGGGCATTATTTTCGAAAGAATAATAGTATAAAGAAAGGATGAAAACAAAATGACGAATAGAGAAAGAAGAGACGCGGAAATGGCGTATATTTCAGATGACAGTATTTTTGAAGAGCAGTTAGTATGCAGAAAAATTTTGCAGAAATTAAATTTCATGGATCGCTCTGATTTTGCGGGGATACGGGAGACTGTGAAGGAGCTTTTCGGAAAATCGGAGGATGCTTTCGTAAATCCGCCCTTTTATTGCGATTATGGGAAGCATATCGAGGTGGGAAAGAACTTTTTCGCAAACTATAACTGCACTCTGCTGGATGTGGCGAAGATTAGGATCGGTGACAACTGCCAGATGGCGCCTAACGTGGCGATTTATACGGCGGGGCATCCGGTTCATCCGGTGAGCCGTAATTCCGCCTATGAGTACGGCAAAGAGGTGACCATCGGCGACAATGTGTGGCTGGGCGGCAACACGGTAGTCTGTCCCGGCGTGCACATCGGAGATAACGTGGTGATCGGCGCAGGCAGCGTGGTGACTAAGGATATTCCTGACTGGTGCATAGCGGCGGGCAATCCGTGTAAAGTGATCCGCAAGATCACGGATGAAGATAAGAAGAAGCTATTCCGCGATGAAGAGATCGATGAGGAAGCGTGGGCGGATATTGTAGAGCGGATGGAGTTTTAGGTAATCATGTCTTACGATGTTATTTAGTTAGATTTTTGTGGGTCGAAATAATATAAGGAAAGGATTTTCAAATGGGAAAAAATGACACTCAGATTATCAACGGCGATGCGGACTATGATGAGTTACTGAAAAGGGTGGGAGATGTCTTAGCAAAAGGCAGAGATTCTATTGCCGTTGCTGTGAAAAGTGCGATTGTGAGATCATATTGGGAAATAGGACAGTATATTATCGAATATGAGCAAAAGGGACATGCAAAAGCGGAATATGGTTCGGATTTGCTTAACCGTTTGGCTCATGATCTGACAGAACGGTATGGAAAGGGCTTTAGCAGGAGCAATGTGGTGTATATAAGAAAACTTTATCTTGTGTATCCAAAAAGTCAGACACTGTCTGACCAATTGAGTTTTAGTCATTATATAGAGTTGTTAAAACTTGATGATGAATTGGAACGCTCATTTTATGAAAAGGAATGCGAGACTGAGCATTGGGGTGTGAGGGAATTAAAGCGTCAGATGAAGAGTATGCTTTTTCATAGAATTGCTTTAAGTTCTGACAAGAATGAAGTATTGCGCCTCGCGAGAGAGGGACAAATAATAGAGAAGCCAGAGGACATATTTGCCGGACAGAGAGCAGCTTGAAGCAGAATTTCGGAGGTTTATGGACGGGGTGGAGGCCAACCAAGGGGATTAGAAATTAAATATTCTAGTGAGGAACAATAAATTATGTATTGCACTTATTGCGGAAAACAAATCGAGGACGATTCTGTGTTTTGTAAGTACTGCGGAAAGCCGGCTCCTCAGGGCGACGCATTGGCGGAGCTGGTGGCTGCGGCACGCATTGGAGATCAAGACGCTATCAGCGCCTTATATGAGAAGACTTACAGCAGGGTCTATTACACCGTCAAGTCCATGATTAAGGATGAGGACGCGGTGCTTGATATTGTACAAGACACTTACATAAAAGCATTCGCCCACTTGGACAGCTTTCAGGGCGACACGAAGTTTTTGCCATGGGTACGGCAGATTGCCGCCAACACAGCACGGGATTGGCTGAAAAAGAAGCGTCCTATGCTGTTTACGGAGCTGAGCTCCGGCGACGAGCAGGATACTTCCGTGGAAGAACTGTTCCCGGATGAGCGCAGCGAGAATCTCCCGGATCAGGTCATCGACCAGGAGGAGACAAAGCGCCTGATCCGCGAGATCATCGAGGAATTGCCGGAGGATCAGCGCGCTGCCATCGGTATGTTCTACTACGAGGAAATGTCGGTGAAAGAGATTGCTGCCGCCATGGGCGTCTCTGAGAGTGCAGTCAAGAGCCGGCTGATGTACGGGCGCAACAGAATCGAAAAGAAGGTCCTGGAGCTGGAGAAGCAGGGCACGAAGCTTTACAGCCTGTCCCCGATTCCGTTCCTGCTGCTGCTTTTCCGCAGCCAGAAAGCACATGCAGCCGAAGCGCCGGACAGCCGGATTCTTCAAGCTATCCTTGCTTCGCAGCCTAAGGGTGACGCCGCAGCAACCGAGGCTGCGAGGAGTGCCGGTACGGCCGGCGAGGCGGCAGGCGCCGAAGCAGCAGGCGCTGCGGTAGCCGGTGCAGCCATTGCGGCCGGCGGTCTTGGCGCGTTGAAGATCGGACTCATCGCTCTTGCCGTCGTGGCAGTTGTCGGATTTGGCATTTTGGGCGTGACCCGGATCGTCTCCCGCTCAGCTGAGTCTCAGGAGGCGACGACCATCGAAGAAGTCATTGATCAGGAGGAGTCTGCCCTCAACGACGAGGCAGCGGAGGAGTCTTCCCTCATCGATGAGACATCGGAAGAGTCTGCACCTATCGACGAGGCAGCGGAGGAGTCTACGCCTATCGACGAGGCTCTGGAGCAGTACCGTACCATCATCAGTCAGGCGGACAGCTATGACTATGGTGAATATGCTGAAGCAAACCAGCCGTGGCTTGAGCTAGCCGGCTACCGGTATGCGCTGGTGCAGATGCAGCCGGACGACCCGGTTCCGACGCTGCTGCTGGAAAGGGAGATAATGGATACCGAGCTGTCAGTATCCCAGTACTACGCCCGCGTTTTCCAATATGATCCGGATACAAAAACGGTACACCAGCCCGCCGAAGCGATTGTGGACGGCGGAATCCGCGGCGGTCTTTCCATGGCAGGGGATGGATACGGAATTATGAGCACGAGCTGGTCCGGCGGAACCGGTGAAGGCTCTGTTATACGGATCACACTGGGCGGAGATTCTCTCAATCAGGACATCTATTGGACCGGACAGATCTTTGAGATGCCTGATTCGATCACCTTTATTGATATCGAATGGCACGAGATTGGGGATCTGTCTGAGCTGGATAGCTGGACAGCGTCTGATACAGGCGAGGCTGTGCCGTCCGATAGCGGTACACTTCCCACTGACGGGGACCGCATCGTGCTCACCGGCACTGTCGGCACATACGATTATGACGAGATCGTTGCGCTGCAGGGGCAGCCTGACCCCAACGCCCCGTATGAAGATGAGTCTGCCCTTGAGTATATCCGAAGCACAACCTATCGCGTGATCGTACTGGATACGCCGCAGACTTTGCGCCTCCGCAGTAGTGGTGACGGAGATGAACATTATTTTTTCAGTGAAGCCCTGATGATTGACCTCTACTATGCTGACGGCATGGAGCAGTATGAAGGTCAGCATATCACGTTCAGTATCGACCCGGCCAATACTTATTGGCCCAGCAGCGCGGATCTTCCCTTCGGGCAGCCCTTTAGCAGTGATATCCATATCCTTGACTAAAAAAATTTTTAAAAAATTTTCAAAAACCTGCAACCACCTGGCTTCGTTATTCGTTTCATAGGTGTAAACAAGCGGAACTGCTTTTGAAAAAGGGCTCTTATGTGCTTCCTGAATTCTGTAAGCCTAAAGCCCATACCTGACCATGCGAAAGACTCTTGCAATATGTTGTGGTATATTGTAAAATAATAGGTGAGATAGCAAAAAAAGGCAGGACGTGAAAGGTTGCCGCCTCTCACGTCCCTATGCAGGAGAATACGCCTCTCCCACACAGCAAAGATATTTGCGCCCACCGCCATTATACCCTCTTTTTCATGAGTCTGCAAGGGGAGGAAATGGCGATTATGTGCGTTGTTAGCGGTGTAGGGATCATAAGGCCCTGCGCCGCTTTTGTTGTCTCATCAGACCGGTCTACAGGGGACGAGCGGAAGCCCCGTTCCCCGGTGACTGAGTCGATGGGTACGACAGTGACAACCATATTTGAATAAAATAATCCAAACGGGAGGGATATGCGATGAGTAAGAAAATGTTAGCACGAATCGCCAGAGCAGCAGCGTTCGCACTCACAGTAATGATTGCCGTAGCAAACATCAACGTGATGACCGTAAACGCAGCAGGTGATTACGGAAACACACAGTATGGTTACGAACTTGAGGATATGAACGCACTGGGCGCAACCGTCACAGTAAAGAGCAACATGTTAAAGGTGAAGAAGAACTATGCACCACAGACTGTTAAACCTACAAAGGTTGTTGTGAACGGTGTGATTCTGAAATTGAATAAGAATTATACCATTCTCTATCAGGTATATGATGAAAACCGTGGATGGTTGGTTGTAAACAATCTGACAGCACCCGGGTTATACAGAATGTGCATTGTCGGTATGGGCAATTATAAGGGTGTTACTACAAAAAATATCTATGTATATGACCCGAAAGACGGTGAAAGATGTACGCCCGTATCTTCTTGGAAAATTGTTGTGAACAAAGTTCCATACACGGGTGAGCCTATTACAGAAGGAGTTATCAAGAGTGTTAAATATAAGAAGATAACTCTTGTTGAGGGCGAAGATTATACGGTAAGATATCTGAATAATGTGAATAGCGGAACCGGTACTGTAAGAATCACAGCTATCGAGGGCACGGGATTTGTTGGTGAAAGAGATGTGAAATTCCAGATTACCGGCGGGGCCAAGATCAATAAAGCCAAGGTTACCGGTATTGTGGCTAAGACTTATGACTACGGCAATGCTGTTGAGCAGGATATGTCTCAGGTCAAAGTTATGGTTGGTAAGAACGAACTGGCGTACGGTGTTGACTATGATGTGGCATATTACATGAACAACACAAAGGTCGGCACAGCTAAGATCATCATCAATGGCAAAGGTTGTTACAATGGTTCCATCACTAAGACCTTCAAGATTAACAAGATTGCATTAAACAGTGATATGCTTGACGACGCTTCCCGTTCTATCGTAGTAGAGTACACGAAGAAGGCAATTAAGCCCGAAGTAACTTTATATAATAGCAACGGCGAACAGCTTGTTAAGAATACGGATTACACGCTGGCATATAAGAACAACGTCAAAAAGTCTGAAAAGGCTGTTATCACGGTTAAGGGTAAAGGCAATTACGTAGGTAGCTTCAATGTAAACTTTAAGATCGTTGATAAGATCGAAGAAGAGAAACCTGTTGAACCTGTGAAGCCTGTTAAACCCGAGAAGCCCGAGACACCTGAGAAGCCCGAAGTACCCGAAACTGGTGACGGCGAAGAGTCCAAAGGCGACGAGACCATTGAGACTGGTGAGACCACTGGTGAAGAGTCCAAAGGCGATGAGACTGGTGAGACTATTGGTGACGAGAATAAGGGCGATGAGACTGGTGAGACCACTGGTGACGAGAATAAGGGCAATGAGACTGGTGATACCACTGGTGACACGACTACCGAGACTGGCGAGACCACTGGTGACGAGAATAAGGGCGATAAGACTGGTGAGACAACCGAGACAGGTGAAACCACTGGTGAAGAGTCCAAAGGCGATGATACAGCCGAAACAGGTGAGACCACTGGTGAAGAGTCTAAGGGCGATGAGTCTGTAACACCTGTTCAGAAACCGATCGGATTTGTAGCATGTGACTGTGGAACCATAATGCCCATTTATACGTATGGTTGGTCTGACCTCGAAAGTAAAACATGGTCTGATCATTTATACGAGCACAACATGAATGGTTGGCAGGCACATTATAGCAGCGCATCCTACGAAAAGGCTCTGAAATATAAGATTATCAAAGAGAACGCAGACGGCAGTTGGACACTGTTACAGGGCACACTGTTGCTGCCTTCTGAGTCTAAGGTTGAAGAGCCTGTTGTTGAAGAGTCTCAGGCAGAGACTACCGTAACCAAAGAAACCACAGAAACGGAAGAATCAGAAGATACAAAAGATCCTGTAACCGAAGAGACTAAAGAGCCTGAAGTTAAAGAGACTGACGTACCTGAGGTTGATCCGGATAAGTTAATCGGTTTGCGGATGTGCTGGTGTGGTTGTGAATTAGAGATTTATGGTTGTGGTTTGACTAAGAGCGAAGAGTCGTTCTGGAAAGACCACATGAACTGCCATGCGAGAAACGGCGAGAGCACAGATTATACAGAGACCTATTTTTAAATGATACTTTCCGAAACCAGACAGACTAAACTTAAATGGAGGTAACAAGCATGAAGAAAATGTTTAAATTCATGAAAGCAGTAATGCTCTCACTCATGGCAGCGGTAATGTTTCTGGGCACAGGCACAATCACGGCGAATGCACAGCCTATTATCAACGGCTGCATGACAGTAGCAGAAGATGGAAGGGTCAAGGACACTTGTCTTTGCGTTGATATTAAGAAAGATACAAAAACCGGAAAAATATGGAATCATACAACTACCGGCCGTCCTTTCGTTTCTTATGACGAAGAGGTTGAAATACAGAAACCCAACGGACGAGTAGTCATTACGATAGTTAAATATTTTGACTGTTATCTCTCTGACTATGTTAAGACACATGATGAGTCAGAGTGGCCGGATTTTGTTATCAAAGGCAGTGACGGCATTCCGTTTTATTATTCTGAAACCAATAACGATGGGTCAAATTACGAAAAGAGCAGCATAGAACCAGACAGAACCCATGGCTATATCGTAAGATATTGCTATGATGAAGCATCAGATGAATGGCTGTATGATAAATCGTATAGAGGTCCTTTCCATCGTGGTTGGGGTGAAAGCTTGAACATTGAGGTCGGCGGCGTTAGATATAAGACGGTCACATTAGAAGAGCATACAGAACAGACTAAGGCAGATATTGCAAACGGCAAAGAAGTGAACGGTAAGGCAGGTAATCCTGAAAAACATCCATATGACGATAACGATAGGATGGCAGAGTATAATCCGGAAGAGGGTACCGTTACACATCCTGATGGGAGTGTGGTGTACCCCGATGGTCATACGGAATACCCCGATGGTCGAATAAAATATCCTGACGGTCATACGGAACACCCTGACGGAAGTACAGAATATCCTGACGGTCATATAGAATACCCTGATGGCCGCATAGAGTACCCCGATGGACACACAGAATATAAATATGCAGATATCAACACACTTGGCGCAACGGTTACGTTCAGTACAGACTGCATCAAGGTGAAGACTAATAAAAAGGGTGTTGTAGCGCAGAAGCCCCTTCCTAAGTCAGTCAAAGTCGGCGGCAAGGCACTTAAACGCAATAAGACCTTCGTGGTGTCATATGAGAAGTATGATGACGGCACCGGCTGGAGAACCGTAGACGCGGTAACTGACGAGGGTATCTACAGGCTTGTTATAACAGGTCAGAACGGTTACGAGGGTGTTTATATGAAACGGCTTTATGTGACCGCAGACAAGACCATCAAGGCGATGTCCTCAGTGACTGTTAAAGTTAATAAGGTAAATTACTCTAGTGAGCCCGTTACATCCGGCGTTATCAAGAGCGCCAAGGTCGGTAAACGTACTCTGGAAGAAGGCGTTGATTATACTGTAACTTATACGAATAATACTAACAGCGGCACGGCGCAGGTGACACTCACAGCCGTTGAAGGGAGCGGACTGCTCGGTACAAAGACAGTGAACTATACAATCGTGGGTCTCAAGATGAACAAAGTGAAAGTGACTGGCTTGCAATCTCTGGTATATGATCCCAATACGGAGATGGTGCAGAACATGCGTGACGTTCAGCTCACTCATAATAACGGCAATGTTCTGGAAGGTGATGATATCACTGTAGCTTACGCGAACAACACAAAGGCAGGGACAGCAAAGATAATGTTCACGGGTAAAGGTCTCTATAATGGAACACTCACAAAGACCTTCAAGATCACAAAAATGCCATTAAGTGACAGCATGCTTGACGAGGCATCTAAGAACATCGAGCTGACCTATACCAAAAAGGCATTAAAGCCTGAGGTGAAGCTCACAGTTGGCGGAACTGAGCTTAAGAAGGGTACCGACTATACGCTGGCATACAGCAATAACGTCAAAGTGAGCACGGAAGAGAAGCCCGCATGGATCACGGTCAAAGGCAAAGGCAACTACTCCGGCAGTTTCAAGGTGAGCTTCACGATCATTCCCGAGGTTGACGACAACGCTGCGAAGCCGAACACTACGGGCATACTTTCTACAAAGGAAGTACCCGAAGAGGATGATACCGTGTCAGGCAATTCTGTAGAGGATGAGACTCCTGAAACAGATGATACTGTCAGCGGGAATGACATTGCAGATGATACTGGCAGTGAGAACGACGTTACCGATGACGCTGATAAATCTGACGGAGACGAGACCATTGATGGAGCTGATAAGTCTGACGGAGACGAGACCATTGATGACGCTGATAAGTCTGACGGAGACGAGACCATCGATGACGCTGATAAGACTGACGAAGACGAGACCATCGATGACGCTGATAAATCTGACGGAGACGAGACCACTGATGACGCTGATAAATCTGATGAAGACGAGATTATTGATGACCGAAATACAGATAACGAGTCTGCTGATGACGAATCCAGGGATGGTGAGTCTGTAGTGTTTGAAACAAAACCGATTGGATTTGTTGTTTGCGATTGTGGATGCATTATGCCGTTTTACACTTATGGCATGTCTGCTGCCGAAAACGAAAGCTGGTCTGAGCATTTATATGAGCATATGTTGAGCGGCTGGCAGGTGCATTATGACAGCGTATCTTATGAAAAGGCGCTGGAGTGCAAAATGATCTCCGAAGATTCCGATGGTCGGTGGACACTGTTGCAGGGTACATTGTTAATGCCGCCTGAAGTCAAGTTAGAAAAGACTGGAGATCCCCAGAACGAAGAGACTGCAGAGTCTGCGGATGCAGAGTCTCAGATTGAGGAGTCCGCGGTTGGAGTGATTGAAGAGTCCGAGGCGGAGGTTGATTCCGACAAACCTGTCGGCGAGGGCACGGATTATATAGAGAATTATTTTTAAAGTGAAAGAAACAGCGGGGACCTTGTATTTGTCTCCGCTGTTTCTTACTCAAACGGCATTATATATTTTTGGGATCGCATTTATTGGAAAAACGGACAAAACTAAGAAAAAAGCGTTGGAAAAGCGGACAAAACTAAGAAAAAAGCGTTGGAAAAACGGACAAAACAGGCAAAGAGTGTACTGCAGTGAGCGGATGGAGTTTTAAAGATAGCTAATTCTCCTCTCCTGTGGTATCATGTGTATGAACATATGGGGCGGCGGTATATTCGGAAGATATGCTGTCGCCGCAAGAACAGAGGATCGTACAAGTGTCACTTCAATTTTATTTCGGAGCGTCAGGCTCCGGCAAGAGCAGGAAACTTCACGATGACATCATAGAGGCAGCACAGCGCAGTCCGCAGACGGATTATCTGCTGATCGTGCCCGATCAGTTCACCATGCAGACCCAGATGGATCTGGTGGTGGAGCATCCCAGACATATTATTATGAATATAGACGTATTGAGCTTCGGCAGGCTTACCCACCGTATCTTGGATGAGGTGGGTTATGAAGATGTGCCCGTACTGGACGATACGGGGAAGAGTCTGGTGCTGCGCAAGGTGGCGAAACAGTGTCAAGGGCAGTTAAAAGTCATGGGCTCGCATCTTCATAAGATCGGATACATTCATGAGGTAAAGTCTGCCATTTCGGAATTTATGCAGTACGGAATCGGCACGCAGGAGATGGAGAAACTGGCCGATTATGCGAAATCCCGNGGAGCGCTGTATTATAAGCTGCAGGATCTGAATGTGCTGTATCAGGCTTTTCTGGACTATATCCATGAGAAATTCATNACCACGGAGGAGACGTTAGACAGACTTAGGGAAGCGCTGCCCAAGTCTGNGATCATCAGAAACAGTGTGATCGCNTTNGACGGNTTCACNGGATTTACGCCCATNCAGAATCGGGTCATTCAGGAATTGATNCGATTGACTAAACANGTCATTNTNACGGTAACCATNGANGACAGNGAGAATCCTTATCNGCCNGANGGGGANCATAAGCTTTTTCATCTGAGCAGGAAAACGGTGGCCGATCTGCGCAGACTGGCAAAGCAGGTGGATGTGCAGGAGGAGCGGCCNGTGTGGTGCAGAGACAGGGTAGAGGGCAGACTGCCGCGGTTTGCGCGAAACGGNGAGCTGTCTCATCTGGAGAGGAATCTGTTCCGTTATCCTGCTGAGGTATATGAAGANGCGGTAGAGANGATTCNTGTATTCGAGNCNTCTACCCCGAANGAAGAAGTCAGGCAGACGTGCATCGAGATTCGGAAGTTGCTTATGAGGACTTGCGGCAATGTCGATTTGATGAGNAACAGTGAACAGATGGAAGATGGTTTACATAATATTGAAGACCTGCAATACCGCGATATTGCCGTAGTCACNGGCGATATGGAAGTGTACGGCAGTCTTGTGGAGGAAGANTTTGCCAANTTCGGCATTCCGATCTACTTNGATCACACAAGAGGGATTCTGCGCAATCCTTTTACGGAATATATCAGAAGCGCCCTNCAGATCGTGNTGCAGGATTTCAGTCCCGAATCGGTCTTNCACTATCTGCGCACGGGNCTTACGGGATTCGACACAGAGGANACGGANCGGTTGGAGAATTATGTNCGCAGATTCGGNATNCGCGGCNGTAAGAANTGGANCGCCCCTTTTATCTATAAAGAAGAAAGCAAGGAGGGCGAGGAGGAAGCCCTGCGGCAGTTGGAAAAGTATAATGCCATGAGGGAGAATCTGATGAAACAGCTTGCGCCGCTGNTGGAACCGGCCGGGACGGCNGGAGAGATGGTGCGTGCGCTCTATGATTTCCTGGCGCAGAATGATCTGCAACAGAAGCTGGCAAACTATGAGCGCAGATTTAAGGAGCAGGGTGACTTGGCNCGGGCGAAAGAATACGGGCAGATCTATGCGCTGGTGATCGACCTGTTAGATCAGATCTACGGACTGCTCACGGAGGAAAAGATGGATCGCAGGGAATTCGCGGATATTCTGGACTCCGGGCTNACGGAGATCAGTGTGGGAACGATCCCCCAGAATGTGGACAGGGTGCTTGTGGGCGATATCGAGAGGACTCGGTTGAAACAGGTTAAGGTGCTCTTTTTCCTTGGCGTGAATGACGGCAATATTCCCAAGAGTGCGGGAAACGGTGGGATCATTTCAGACATAGACCGGGAATTCTTAAGGGAATCGGAACTGGAACTGGCGCCTTCGCCCAGACAGCAGATGTATATACAACGGCTGTATCTCTATCTGAATATGACGAAGCCTTCGGAGCAGTTGTATTTATCCTATGCCAAGATGGGCAGTGACGGCAAGAGTCTCCGCCCGGCTTATCTCATTGATCTGGTAAGAAAACTTTACCCGGCTCTTATGGTGCAAATGCCGGAGAATGATCCGGTGGAGGAGCAGCTCGTGTGCGGTGCGGACGGGATCGGTCTCATGGCGGACATGCTGCGGGAGTATGCAGGCGGCAGGCTGGACGGAGAAGAGAAGCGCCGGATGTATACCTTTTATCACAGTTACCATGCAGGAAAACAGTATCAGGATACGGTAGACCGGCTGGTCGAGACGGCTTTCTACCGTTATCAGGACACGCCGCTGTCTAAGCTGGTGACGCAGACGCTCTATGGAACGCTTTTGCAGAACAGTGTCAGCCGTTTGGAGAAGTATGCCGCCTGTGCTTACGGACATTTCCTGCAATACGGGCTGGCGCTACGGGAACGGGCCGACTACAGTTTTGAGGATGTGGATATGGGAAATGTGTTCCACGGCGTATTGGAGCTTTTTGCGGATAAACTGGAGGAGTACGGCTATACGTGGTTTGATTTTCCGGAGGAGGCAGCACAGCGGATCGTGGCGGAGGCCATCGAAGCTTATGCGGTGAACTATGGGGAGACGATTCTATACAGCAGTGCCCGCAATCAGCACTTACTAAAGCGTATGACCGGGATCTTAAGGCGCACGGTGCTGACTCTGCAGACACAGCTTAAGAAAGGCTCCTTCGTGCCGGAGCGGTTCGAGATGTCGTTCTCCATGATCGAGGACTTAGATGCGCTCAACATTGCGCTGAATGAGCAGGAAAAAATGCGCCTGCGGGGGCGTATTGACAGGGTGGATACATGCGAGACTTTAGATTCGGTCTATGTAAAAGTCATAGATTATAAATCCGGCACCCGCCGGTTCGACCTGGCGGCGCTCTACTACGGGCTGCAGCTGCAGCTTGTGGTCTATATGAATGCTGCGATGGAGATGGAGCAGAAGAAGCATCCGGATAAAAAGATCGTACCGGCGGCAATGCTGTACTATCATATCGACGATCCGATGGTAGAGGACGACGGAAGTATGACGCCGGAGCAGATCAATAGTAAGCTGTTGCAGGAACTCAAGATGACCGGAACGGTCAATAAGAGTGACGAGGCTGTGAGACTGTTAGACGGAGAATTTACGGATAAGTCCATGATTTTGCCGCTAGAACGGAAAAAAGACGGTTCCTTCTCGGCGTATTCCAGTGTCATAAGCGAAGAGGATATGCATACGGTTTCGAATTATGTAAACCAGAAAATACGACAGCTCGGAAGCGGGATTCTGTCCGGCAATATATCGGTCAATCCTTATGAGCAGAACGGCAGTCAGGCATGTACGTACTGTACGTACAGCAGTGTGTGCGGCTACGACAGCCGGATCGAGGGCTATCAGATGCGGAAACTGCCTAAAATGAGTGCGGATGAGGCGCTGCAGGGGATGCGGGAAGAGTTGGACGGCAAACAAGCGGTAGTCAGGGCACAGGAGCAAGAATAGGGAGTAATATGGGGATTTCATTTACTGAAAAACAACAGAGAGTGATTGATGTACGGGGTCGCAATGTGCTGGTGTCTGCGGCGGCCGGGTCGGGGAAGACCGCGGTGCTGGTGGAGCGGATCGTTAAGATGGTGAGCGACAGTGCGCATCCGGTAGATATCGACAGGCTTCTGGTGGTGACCTTCACCAATGCGGCGGCGGCGGAGATGCGGGAGCGGATCAGCAGAGCATTAAACGATCGTNTGGCTGCCGACCCGGAGAACGAGCATTTACAGAGNCAGGCTGCCCTGNTGCACAATGCACGGATCACGACGATTGACAGCTTCTGTCTTTTCGTCCTGCGCAANCAGTTNCATACCATNGGNNTNGACCCTGCNTTNCGGATNGCGGAGGAGGGNGAGGTCAAGCTGCTGCGNCAGGAAGTGCTGGCGGAGGTGCTGGAGGACTGCTATAAGCAGGAACGGCCGGAGTTTATCAATTGCATAGAGTATTTCAGCGTGGGCAGCAGGGATACGGCGGTGGAAGAGATCGTNCTCAAGCTCTATGATTTTGCCATGAGCACGCCGTTTCCGGAAGCGTGGCTGGAAGAGCGGAAGCAGGACTACCGGATTAAGACGGAGAAGCTGGCGGCGGCAGAACGCAACGGGGCGGATGAAGCNGATTCGGTGGAGAAAGCAGAGAACGGCAGGGAAGCAGCGTTCGANGATATCCCGTGGGTGGCGGAGCTGNTGCGGCAGACGAGNTTTCTCCTTNCGGGNTGTGTGACGGAGTTGNCAGAGGCAGTCCGTCTGTGNGANGAGCCGGATGGGCCGTATATGTANGGGGAACTGTTGGAGCGGGAGCGGGAGATGACGGAAAGGCTGCTGCGCTTGTGTGNCGGGACANNTGACGNAGANGGNNGTTNGNCGNANGNGTATGACAGCCGGGAGAGACAGAGCANCTATGAGGCTCTCTATGCGGCTTTTAACGGGCTTCGTTTTGACAGGCTTCCTTCCAAGAAGGACGACACGGTTTCNCCAGTCAAGCGGGAGNTGGCGAAGAATCTGCGGACACAGGTCAAGGAANGGCTCGGCGNCTTGCAGAANAANNATTTTTTCAAAGANAAAGATCAAATCTTCCGGCAGATGGAAGCCTGNGGGACGGCCGTGGAGGNGCTGGNGGATCTGACGCTTGCCTTCAAGGAGGCTTTTGACCGGAAGAAACGGGACAAAAANCTGTTGGATTTCAATGANATCGAGCATTTTGCNCTTCANATTCTCGTNCGGACGGATGAGGCGGGAGTCTGCTTTCCGACGGAGACNGCNCTGGAATACCGCAGCTATTTTCATGAAATACTCATAGATGAGTATCAGGACAGCAATCTGGTGCAGGAGTACATTCTGTCCTGCATATCGGGTGAGGACGAGGGCAGATATAACCGCTTCATGGTAGGAGACGTGAAGCAGAGTATCTATAAGTTCCGGCTGGCCAGACCGGAGCTGTTTTTGGAAAAGTATGAGGCTTACGGCAGTCAGGAACATGCGGAAGCAGAATCGAGCGGGAGCAGACAGCAGAGTGATGCGGGAATGAAAGCCGAAAGGATCGATCTGCATCAGAACTTCCGCAGCCGGTTTGAAGTGCTTAACACCACCAATGCAGTTTTTGAACAGATTATGGGCAAAGATGTGGGCGGCATCATCTACGATGATCTGGCAGCGCTCCATATGGGAGCGGTGTATCCGGTACAGCCTGAATCCGGCGCGAATCTCACGGAATTACTGCTTTTCCGGACGGACGACAAGCCGGAAGACCTTTCTGCCAAGGAGCAGGAGGCTTATGGGATCGCGGCAAAGATCAGGACGATGATGAGAGAGTTTACGGTGACGGACAGGGGGAGCGGTGCGCTGCGCGCGCTGTCTTATCGCGATATCGTTATCTTAATGCGCACCACCGCAGGCTGGGACGAGGTGTTTAAGCGCGTTCTGGAGAGCGAGGGGATTCCGGTGCACATGACATCGCGGACTGGATATTTCGCGGCGAGTGAGGTGCAGGAGCTGCTGCATTTCCTCAGGGTACTGGATAATCCGCTGCAGGATATTCCGCTGTACGGTGTAATGCATTCTTATCTGGGTGGATTCAGCGAGGAGGAGATTGCGCTGATCCGCGCCGCATATCCGAAGAAGCGATATCTGTATGATGCCGTGAAAGAGTATGTACAGTCTGATATGGAAGAAGCGCAGGATAAGAAGCTTATTGACAAGATTGGGAACTTTCTGGATCGTATCAGCCGTTACCGCGGTCTGTCCGCGTATCTCTCCGTGCAGGAATTGCTACAGACGATCCTCAGGGAGACAGATTATCTCAACTACGTGGCAGTCAAACCAGAGGGCAACAAACGCCGCGCCAACGTGGAGATGCTTATGGTCAAAGCGGCGGACTATGAGAAGACGAGCTTTTTCGGTCTGTATCATTTCCTGCGCTATATGGAGCAGTTGGAAAAATATGAGGTGGACTACGGGGAAGCGGGACTGCAGGATGAGAACGCTGACGTGGTGCGCATCATGAGCATACATAAGAGTAAAGGATTGGAATTTCCGGTCTGCTTCGTGGCAGGACTGTCCAAGGGATTTCAGACCAGAGATATCAACGGACGGCTTGTGCTGGATATCGATGCCGGCATCGGTGTGGACTATGTGAATCCCGCGGAGCGTGTGCGGGGAAAAGATCTGCGCAAGAATGTGATCGCCGAGAAGATGCGGGTGGACAATCTGGCGGAAGAGATGCGGATTCTGTATGTGGCGATGACCAGAGCCGCAGAGAAGCTGATCCTGACGGGCACTCTGAAATCACCGGAGAAGACGGTGTTATCGCTTCTGCCCATACGGAACAGGAAAGAAGAGACGATGCCTTACGGTGTGCTGCTTGGCACGGGCAGTTATCTGGAACTTGTGCTGGCGGCGCTTGCCGGGAACAGGTGCATGGATGAATTGTACCGGGAATGCGAAGTAGAACCGGATTCGTGCAGCCTATTCTATGACCGGGACATGAGCATACAGGTGACGCTTAGCGGCTGGGAAGACCGGGTGGAAGAGAAACTGGAAGAGGCGGTGCGCCTGGAGGGGGCGAAGCGCAGGCTGTTATTATCCGATGCCTCACGGGATGCGGATGTGTCGCTTATGACTTATATGTCGGATCGCTTTGCGTACCGGTATCCCCATGAGAATCTGCGGGATCTGTATACCAAGACAACCGTGTCGGAGCTGAAAATGGCGGGAATGCAGGAAGAAACTGACTTTTCCTTCAAATTGTATGAGGAGGAGACGGTGGTGCCGTACCTGCCGGGATTTCTGAAACAGGAGGAGCATGTCAGCGGTTCTGCCCGCGGAAGCGCTTTCCATAAAGTGATGGAGTTGTTTGACTTCATAAGGTTGACTAAAGAAGTCAACAAAGATAAAGAAGCAGCTGAAGCACTACTAAGAGCGCAGCTTGAAGAGATGCGGGGGGACGGCAGGCTGTCGGAAGAATATTATAAGGTAATATCGGTGCCGAAGATCGTTTCATTTTTGACAAGCGGCAGCGCGGCAAGGATGGGCGTAGCGGCACGCTCCGGCAGGCTCTATAAGGAACAGCCTTTTGTCATGGGACTTCCGGCGAACCGCTTAAACGGTGATTTCCCGCAGAAAGAGACTGTGCTCATTCAAGGCATTATCGACGTTTTCTTCGAAGAGGACGGCAAGTATGTCCTGCTGGATTATAAGACAGATGCGGTGGAGACGGCGGAGCAGTTGGCGAAGCGTTATCATGTGCAGCTCGATTACTATGCGGAGGCGCTGGAACAGTCTTTCGGGTATCGGGACACGGAGAAGATTTTGTATTCCTTTAAGCTTGGGGAGGAAATATATTTATAGAGACTAGTTTTGTGACAGCCAGTCTTCAATCTTAATAGCGGGAATGCCCTCATAATTTCCTTTAAATGTGCCTTCCTTATATAGTACATATTTCGGGTAATTATCCCTGATTTCTAAAAGGGAACCGAATTCGCGCAGGACGGTGGGTTCATCATGCAATAAATAGCATACCTGGATATATAACTTGTCGCCATCCTTTTCGCCGATGAAATCCACTTCTCTTGTATCGAGACGCCCGACGCAGACTTTGTATCCTCTGCGAAGGAGTTCCAGAGCTACGATGTTTTCAAGTATAAGCTCGGTATTTTGCAGATTGGAACCGACTATTGCTTCTCGTAAGCCGTGATCTGCAATATAATATTTTTCATTGACTTTCAGCATTTTCTTGCCGATGATATCCTGACTCTTTAGGCGATACAACAAGTAAGCCTCCTCACAGGCTTTCAGATAGTTCAGTATTGTCTCGGGAGCAACGACCCGATTCTCAGATTTGAAGAATCGGGATATGCTGGTAGCCGAAAAACTCTTACCTATGTTCGCCAGAGCATAGGAGATGATGCGCTCCAGAAGGTCCACATCCCTGATTTTGTGACGCTTGACAATATCTTTGAGCACGACGGAATGGAAGATGTCCTGAAGATAATTTTTACTGACATCCGGTTCAAAATGAACGCTTGATAAAAAAGGCATTCCGCCATATTGCATATATTGATCGAAAGTGTATTGCGGGTTTACCATCCGAAATTCCTGAAAAGAAAAAGGATAAACGGTAAATGAAACATAACGCCCCGCTATATAAGTAGCAAGCTCGCCGGACAAAAGCTGCGAGTTGGAGCCTGTAATGTAGATGTCTGCATGGTATTTTACACGTAGAGAGTTTATGGCTTTTTCCCATCCACGTACTTCCTGAATTTCATCAAAAAATAAATAGAAGGTATCTTGGCAGTCGCCAATCTTTTGACAGATATATTGGTGCAGTGCATTATATTCGCACAGATGCTGATTCTCTAAATCCTCAAAGTTCAGAAAAATCGTATTCGGACTGTTGATTTCATTGCGGATCTGCTCTAACAGCACGCTTTTGCCGCTTCGTCGTATGCCGGTCAATACTTTAATGATATCTTTTCCGATGAAGGGACGAATCTTTGATAAATAAGTTTCTCGAATAATCATAACTATCAGCTCCTTACAATTATCATGTTACATGTATTATATCTAATAGTCAAATAAAATATGCGCATTGTATCAGTTATAACTGATGCAATGCGCATATTTTGATGACAACGATTCCATATCATCATAGTTTGTCAATAAATCCGAACGAATATAGCATTACCGCGCACCCTTATCATATATTTCCCCCAGCGCCTTAGGCGAATGATTCTTCTTACTGAAGAAGATCAGCATGAGCAGCGTCAGCACATACGGAAGCACCATAACCAGATCTTGATAGCTGCTGGGCATCTCCAGAATCTTTACAAGCTCATAACCACCGGAACGGGCGAAGCCGAACAGCAGGCATGCGCCGAGAGTGGGCATGATCTTCCAGTTGCCGAAAATCAGTGCGGCGATGGCGAGATAGCCGTAGCCGGAATAGATATTCGATGAGAAGTTAGCCGAGATCGAGTAAGCAAAGCAGATGCCGCCCAGACCGGACAGAGCGCCGGAAGCCATAACGGCGATCAGACGTACGTGGCTTACTTCAATACCCGCAGCATCCACTGCATGCGGATTGTCACCGCAGGCACGCAGGTGCAGACCGAATCTCGTTTTATACAGAACATACCATGCGATCACGGCAATCACCGCAATGACGATCTCAAAAGGATACAGGTTGGTAAATACTGCACCTAACACCGGAATCTGTGACAATCCCGGCACCGTAAGGCGCGCGGATACACCCAGCACGAATTTATTGGAGGCAGCGCCGAAAATGCTGGCATTGATCTGTTTGGTCATAAACTCCGTGAGCGCCATTGCCAAAATATTGATAACAACACCGCTGATAACCTGGTTAGCCTTGAATTTGATACACAGCATGGCGTGCAGCAGGGAAAAGAGCATACCGCCTAAGAAGGCAAACAGCATCGCCAGATAAAAAGGGATTGGCGAGTTGCCCGCAAAATACTGTGCGATGCAGACTGCAAAAAGTGCACCGCAGAAAGCGCCGAAGCCCTGCAGACCTTCAATGGCAAGATTTGTGATACCGCTGCGCTCGCAGTAGATACCGCCGATTGCCATGATAAACAGTGGAAGAGCAAAAGATAAACCGTCTATAATGATTGTGTTCATTTAGTTGTCCTCCTTCCATCTGTTGACTTTGTATTTTACATAAGCGCCGCATGCGCTGAAAAGAAGTATAATTCCCGTTATTGCGGAGGCGATCTCAGCCTGCACGCCGGAAGCGGAATTCATATAAGTACTTCCCTTCGAAATGACCGTGATCAGGAAGGAAGAGAAGATGATGCCGATGGGGGAGCTGTTGCCGAGGAGCGCCACCGCGATGGCATCGTAGCCTGTGCTGACGAGCACCTTAGGCTGGATGGAAGCAAAATATCCCATATAGTAGGTGACGCCTGCCAGCCCGGCGAATCCACCGGAGAGCATCATAGCGAGCACTCTGGTGCGTCCGACTTGTATTCCTGCGTATTCTGCAGCGCGAATGCTGCTTCCCACGGCCTTGATCTCAAAGCCGAGAATTGTTTTATTCAAGAGAAAAGCGGTGACTGCAATACCGACAGCAGCCAGAAGGATTCCCAGAGGAATATCCATCTTGTAATCGCCGATCACCACGTCCACCAATGTCAACCGGCCGGCCGCACCTACATTTTTGGACTGTCTGGAGACAGGATCCACATAGAAGGTGTTGATGAGAAAGCTGACTACATACTGGAAAATATAGTTAAACATGATTGTGGACACGACTTCATTGATATTGAAGCGGTGCTTGAACCAGCCGACCAATGCGCCTGCCAGTGCGCCTACGGCGAAACCGATCAGTACCGTCAGAGGCTTTGCTACAACCGCCGGAAGATCCGAGTAGCCGATTAGTATGGTAGCCGTAAATCCGGCAGCTAACATCTGTCCCGATACGCCGATGTTGAACAGCCCGGCTTTCAGGGCGATCAGAACCGCCAGCGCAGCAAAAAGCATCGGGGTCAGTGCGTTTAAGAAGCTGGTAAAATCGGTAATAATGCCCTTGTGCCCCGCGTAGGAAGCCTTGGGTGCCAGACCGGATCCCTGCAGCAGATTGTAATACGCCTTGAAAGGGTTGCTGCCGAGTAGCGCTATGACGATAAGGCCGAAGATCAGGCTGAGCACGATTGTAAAAACGGGAATCATATATTGCTGCCGCTTCTCATGTCCGATGGTTTGTAACGTCAGTTTATGTATGATGTTTTTCTTATTCTTTTTCATGGCGACCTCCTACTCCCATCATGAATTCGCCGACCTGCGACGGTGTGAGTTCTCTGGCATCGGCGATCTTCTGGATCTCTCCGTTATAGATGACGCCAATGGTATCCGCCAGATTCATGACTTCGTCCAGTTCCAGCGAGATCAGCAGGATCGCTTTGCCCTTGCTGCGCTCGCCGATGATCTGTTTATGAATATTCTCGATCGCGCCGATATCCAGACCGCGTGTAGGCTGTACGAAGATAGTCAGCGAAGAACCGAGTTCGATCTCTCTGGCGATGATAGCCTTCTGCTGGTTACCACCACTCATGGAGCGGACGATCGTGTCGTTGCCCTGACTGCTGCGGATATCGTATTTGTCGATCAGCTTGTCGCCGTATGTAGTGAATTCATCGGTGTGGATGACTCCCTTACGGGAAAAAGGTTCCTCGAAATAATTCTTGAGCGCCAGATTGTCCGAGAGGGTAAAATCCATCACAAGTCCCACGTTGTGGCGGTCTTCCGGAATATAGGAAATACCCGCCAGATTTCTCTTACGGATGGAGTAGGAAGTGATATCTGCGCCGTTTAACGTGACGGTTCCGCGGGTCGGTTTGATCAGTCCGGCGATGGCATCTGCCAGTTCAATCTGCCCGTTGCCTGAGACGCCGGCCACGACGAAGATTTCCCCTTCCCTGACGGAAAAAGAGACATCCTTCACGACTTCATATTTGTCTTCATTGCATACGGTTAAATGTTCCACACGCAGCACTTCCTTACCGTATTGCGGTTCGGGCTTGTCCACGGTAAAGCTGACTTCGCGCCCTACCATCAGATTAGCCATCGTCTTGGTATCCGTAGTGGCTACATCTAACACATCGATCAGTTTGCCGCGGCAGAGAATGGCACAGCGGTCAGCGATCTTTTTAATCTCTTCTAATTTATGTGTGATCAGGATAATGGTCTTGCCGTCGTCCCGCAGACTTCTGATGATTTCCAGAAGGAATTCGATTTCCTGCGGAGTAAGCACGGCGGTAGGTTCGTCGAAAATGAGAAT
This sequence comes from Lachnospiraceae bacterium, assembly GCA_014804655.1. GTDB lineage: Bacteria > Bacillota > Clostridia > Lachnospirales > Lachnospiraceae > UBA3282. The sequence goes on from JAAUZK010000016.1 coordinate 63,881, forward strand.
CTCCGCCTCGCGGTAGAGCATCTTGAGAATCTCTACGCGCTGCTGCATGGAGACATTGACCTGCTCGATTACCTTGGTGGGGTCTACTTCGAGACCGAACTTACGGGATAAGGCAAGGATGTCCTCGTTTGCTTTCTTAATGTCTACAGATTTGAAGAGTCCTAGTGTCTTCTTTATGGGTTCCATTCCCAGAATGATGTTTTCGGCAATGGTGTAGTTGCTCACCAGCTTAAAATGCTGGTGCACCATGCCGATATTCAGTTTGGTCGCGTGGTTGGGAGACTGGATTTTGACCTTCTCGCCGCGGATGATGATCTCGCCCTCGTCCGGCTCGTACATGCCGAACAGCATACTCATCAGAGTGGACTTGCCGGCGCCGTTCTCGCCGAGGAGCGCGTAGATCTCGCCTTTTTTTACCTGGATGGACACGTCGTCATTTGCCACGATACCGGGAAAACGCTTCGTGATGTGATTCATTTCGATAATGTAATCTGACATGCGTTGACCTCGCTTTACTGGAAGTGTGTGCTTTCTTCCGCAAAAAAGTCTAGCGGGCACTAAGCTTATGAATAATTTCGCTGGATACCCACGTTTTTGAAAGGCGGTCGCGCAGAGGAAAGATAATATCTACGGAGCCGCGCTTTCGCTCCGCAAAAAGCGTAACAGGTGCTAAACTCGTGGAAAACCTCGTTAAGCACTGACGCTTTTTGAGGGGCTCCTTAAGATATTATCTTCCCTCTGCGCTTAGGCATTGAATAATTTGCGGATTATAATTTTTTCTATATACTTATAGAATACGGCAAAATAAAAAAGGCTGCAAGGGAAAATTCCCTTACAGCCTTATATTACGTTCTAAACTACGTAGCGGGTATCGGCAAGAATGTAAGCGAAGCGACATTCTTGCGATTTAGCTGCGTAGCAGCTAAATCATCTACCATGTGAAATCATCCGGGGTTACGCCGTTGAAGTTAGCGGCGGGAACGATTGCGCCGGATTTTACTGACTCGTATGCAGCATCAATCTTGGAGATGGTGTCTGCGGATAACTGGCAGCGGCCGTCTGCGTTTACATAGCCTGTGGAGTCGGTGTCAGCCTGCAGAGTTACGTTGGCACCATCGAAGGAACCGTCTACTACTGCATTTAAGGCACGCTCTACATTCAAGTGCATTACTTTCAGCGCAGATGTCAGCACTACGTTGGAGTCACCATTTGCGCCGTCGTCATACTGGTCTACGTCACAACCGATAAAATATACGCCGTCAGCTTCTTTAACTGCTGTCAGAACACCGTTACCGGAAGCGCCTGCTGCAACGAAGATGATATCAACACCTTCGGCGATCAGTGCGTTACCTACAACTTTACCTGTTGCCTCGTCGGCAAAGGAACCTACGTAGTTACCGCCTACGTTTGCGCCGGTCACGTCTGTGCCTGCATAGGAAGGAAGCTCTACGATCTCGGCATTAGTGCCCTCGGTCTCATTTGCGTATTTCACACCGCATTCAAAACCGTACTGGTAGTTTACATTAGAAGGATATGCGATACCGTTGACAACGGCTACCTTGCCGGTGGTTGTCTCAAGAGCGGCAGCCATACCTGCGAAGAAACCGGATTCCTGCTCTGCGAAACACATAGCGTAAATATTGTCTACTGTTACTTCGTTGCCTTCTGCGTCAGAAGGGAAGGAGTCTACCAGAACGAATTTTACATCAGGGTTTTCTTCTGCAATTGTGGAGATTCCTGCGAACTGGAATCCGCAGCAGACGATTACATCGTAGTCCGCAACAATGTCAGCGACTGCCTGTACGGCTGCCGTAACATCACCTGTTGTCTCCTGTACCGGTGTTACGGTGCAGTCGGGATGACTTGCGATGAATGTCATGATACCGTTGTAGTTGTCTTCATTGAAAGAACCGTCATCTACGCCGGAAGGACTGCTGACGATCGCGATTTTAAGCGCTGCGTCGGAAGCTTCCGCCGGAGCGGCGTCATCGTTTCCTTCTGTCTCTGTGTCTGCTGCCGCCTCGGGCTCGGTATCTGCCGTATCGTCTGCAGCGTCTGTTGCTGTATCTTCTGCTGTCGTATCATTTGCGGAAGACTGGGCGCTGTCATTGCCACAGCCTGCAAGTGAAAAGATCATAACAGAAGAAAGGATCAGTGCTAATACTTTCTTTTTCATAATTATTCTCCTCTCTGTATGTGGGGCATGTCCTATATACTAGGAAGAAAAAGGAATCTTTCTGCTTCTTTTAACAGGGACATGCTGTAATATTCTATAATATTAGCATTGACCGCAGATAAAAACAACATCCTTTTTTCATAAAAACATTATAGAAAAAATATAAAACTCTTGTGAATTTTTCGTGTTCTTTCTTGACATAAAAAAATATTTGCATAATGATATATAGGTGGGATTTATTGGAATGGCAAAGAGGCGGACGGCTAATTTGGATATACGGCCGGTTCTTGTCAGGAAAGGAGCAGTGCGAATCAATATGATCAAAACATTAGCGGCACAGATTAAAGAATTTAAGAAGGCATCTGTGTTGACACCTATTTTTATGATAATGGAGGTTGTCTTTGAGACGCTGATTCCGCTCTTGATGGCATCGATCATCGACGATGGCGTGGAAGCGGGCGATATGAGGCATATTTATATCGTGGGCGGCTTAATGGTCGGTGCGGCGCTATGCGGACTCTTCTGCGGTGTCATGGGCGGTAAGTACGGTGCCCGGGCATCTACCGGTTTTGCCCGTAATCTGCGCAAGGCCATGTTTGACAACATACAGACTTTTTCTTTTTCCAATCTGGATAAGTTCAGCACGGCGGGACTGGTCACCAGACTGACCACGGATGTGACGAATGTGCAGCAGGCCTATCAGATGCTTCTGCGTATCTGTTTCCGTGCACCGATCAGCATGATCTGCGCTATGTCCATGGCATTTATGATCAATGCCAGACTGGCTTCTATTTATATGGTAGCGCTTGTGCTGCTGGCGGTTGTACTCTTTATTATTGTCAACAGAGCGATGAAATACTTTCAGATGGCGTTCCCGAAGTATGACGAACTCAATGCTTCCGTACAGGAGAATGTCAGCGCAATCCGTGTTGTCAAGGCTTATGTCAGGGAAGATTACGAGACTTCCAAGCTCAAGAAAGCCAGTCAGGCTATCTATGATATTTTCTTAAAAGCAGAGAAAAACGTGGTGCTGAATATGCCGGTCATGCAGTTTACGGTCTATACCTGTATCCTGTTGATCAGTTGGATGGGCGCCAGAATGATCGTGCAGAATGAACTGACCACCGGTGCATTGATGAGCCTGATGGCATACTGTATGAATATCCTGATGAGCCTGATGATGGTTGCCATGATCTTCGTTATGATGAGTATGAGTATTGCCAGTGCAAGACGTATCAGCGAAGTGCTGAATGAGAAGAGTAATCTGACTAATCCGGTCAATCCTGTCTATGAGGTGACAAGCGGAGATATCGAGTTTAAGAATGTAGAGTTTTCCTATTATGAAGATAAGAGCAAGGCGGTACTGCACGATATTAACCTTAAGATCAAGGCGGGTGAGACCGTAGGCATACTCGGCGGAACAGGCAGTTCCAAAACAAGTCTGGTCAACCTGATCAGCCGGCTGTACGATGTATCGGCAGGTTCTGTCATGGTAGGCGGCCGCGATGTGCGGGAGTATGATATGGAAAGCCTGCGTAATCAGGTGGCAGTAGTACTGCAGAAGAATGTACTTTTCTCGGGTACGATTCTGGATAACCTCAGATGGGGAGATGCGAATGCCACGGAAGAGGAATGTAAGCGGGTATGCAGGCTGGCCTGTGCGGACGAATTTATCGAGAAGCTGCCAGAGGGCTATAACACTTACATAGAACAGGGCGGTACGAATGTGTCCGGCGGACAGAAACAGCGGCTTTGTATTGCGAGGGCGCTGCTCAAGAAGCCGAAGATACTGATTCTTGACGACAGCACCAGCGCCGTGGATACGGCTACGGATGCCAGAATCAGGAAGGCTTTTGCAGAGGAGATTCCGGAGACGACCAAGTTGATTATTGCCCAGCGTGTGTCCAGTGTGCAGAATGCCGACCACATCATTGTCATGGAGGACGGACGCATCAACGGCTACGGAACACACGAGGAATTGCTTGAGAGTAACGAGATCTATCGTGAAGTATATGAATCCCAGACCAGCGGCGGCGGGGATTTCGATGAGAAGGCAGGTGAAGAGTAATGCCGGGACCAATGCATGGCAAGATGCCGAAAGGAAAAAGAATAGAAAATCCGGGAAAGGTTTTTAAGCGGCTGATGAAGTATGTGGCGAAGAGCTATGCGCCCCATCTGATCATTGTTGCCATATTGATCTTCGTCAGCGTATTGGCGAATGTGCAGGGAACAATGTTCATCCAGAGCCTGATCGATGATTATATAACACCGATGCTGACAACGGATGTGCCGGATTATCATCCCCTGGCCATGGCGATCTTAAGGGTAGCAGGATTCTATGCCATCGGTGTGGCGGCGGCTTACACATACAACAGGCTTATGATCAATGTGACGCAGGGGGTTCTCAGGAATTTAAGGGATGACTTGTTTACGCATATGCAGACGCTGCCTATTAAATATTTTGATACACATGCCCACGGAGACATTATGTCGGTTTATACCAATGACACCGATACGATCCGGCAGATGGTGAGTCAGAGTATGCCCCAGATATTTAACAGTACGATTACCATTGTCAGCGTACTGATCAGTATGATCGTTCTGAGTGTGCCGCTTACTCTGGTGACGCTTGTTATGGTGGCGGTCATGCTTGTTGTCACGAAGAAGACGGCGGGATTAAGCGGACGTTACTTCCTGCAGCAGCAGAAAGATCTGGGTAAAGTCAACGGATTTATAGAAGAGATGATGGAAGGACAGAAAGTAGTAAAGGTCTTCTGTCACGAAGAGGAAAATATCAGACAGTTTAATGAATTGAACGATAACCTTTATCATAGTGCAGATAAGGCCAATTATCTGGTCAATATCGTAGGACCGGTCAATATGCAGCTTGGTAATGTAAGTTATGTGATATGTGCGATCGTTGGCGGAGCACTGGCAATTTCAGGTGTTTCCGGATTATCTCTGGGGGCGCTTGCCAGTTTCCTGACCTTTAATAAGAGTTTTAATATGCCGATTAACCAAGTGAGTCAACAATTCAACTCCATTGTTATGGCGATGGCGGGTGCGGAACGTATCTTTAAGATGATGGATGAGGTGCCGGAGACGGACGAAGGCTATGTGACCCTCGTCAATGTGAAGGAAGAGGGCGGCAGACTGATAGAGAGTGCGGAACGTACCGGACGCTGGGCATGGCGGCACGAACATCAGGCCAATCATGCCGTAGATTATGTGGAGTTGAAAGGTGACGTGGTGTTCGACGGCGTGGATTTCGGCTACAATGATGACAAGATCGTGCTGCATGATGTGAAGCTCTTCGCTGAGCCGGGACAGAAGATTGCTTTCGTAGGCTCCACCGGAGCGGGTAAGACGACGATCACGAATCTGATCAACCGTTTCTATGATATACAGGACGGCAAGATCAGATATGACGGCATTAATGTGAATAAGATCAAAAAGGCGGATCTGAGGCGTTCCCTCGGTATCGTATTGCAGGATACACATCTTTTTACGGGAACTGTTATGGATAACATACGTTATGGTAAGCTTGACGCTACAGAGGAGGAAGTGATTGCGGCGGCGAAACTTGCCAATGCGGACGGCTTTATCAGACATCTTCCGGAAGGATATGACACGATACTGACCGGAGACGGCGCGAACTTAAGTCAGGGACAGAGACAGCTTCTCGCCATTGCCCGCGCGGCGATTGCTGATCCGCCGGTGCTGATTCTCGATGAGGCGACCAGTTCCATCGATACCCGTACGGAGCGGATCGTGCAGGACGGCATGGATAAGCTGATGAATGGCAGAACCACTTTCGTGATTGCACACAGGCTCTCTACCGTCAAGAATTCTGACTGTATCATGGTATTGGAGCAAGGACGGATCATTGAAAGAGGAACACATGACCAGTTGATCGAGGAGAAAGGGAAGTATTATCAGTTGTATACGGGGAATGCGATTACGGCGTAAATAGTGTTAAAAATAAGGCAAACCGGAAGGTTTGCCTTAAATAATATTAGAACACACATAAAGAATAAAATAGCATGAAATAATAGAAAATATACATAATAATATAGCACTAAACTTGATATATGAATCATAGCAAAATGCAAATTGTAATCTTTTCATATAACCTATATCTTCTCAAACTACAAAGCAAGGACAGTATAGCATAAGTGGAATAAAATCTCAATGAGAGTCTGCAGATTTGGTCATTTCGATTTGAGAAATGTCTTCGTGGTTGATTTTTAGAATCAGTAATTTTACTATCATTTTAGTATTCACCCCAAAAAGTGAATTGACAGTTATCCATAGATAATTGTATAGTAAAAGAAGACTACGTAAAATAGTCGAAAACGAAAGGAGACAGAACACATATGAAAAGTTTTTATAACATGCCGGATGCTGAACGGGAAGTGATAGAGAAACTATGGGATCAGAAAGAACCGGTTAAACAGTCTCTGCTTCTTACATTGTTTGCAGAAGAAGGAAAGGAGTGGAAGAGGCAGACGTTGAACACGTTTCTGTCAAGGTTAGAGGAAAAAGGACTGGTAAGAAGAGAAAACAGGATGGTCACGGCTGTATATAGCAGAGAAGAGTATAATCTGATGCAGATGAAAGCCGCCATTGATCATATGTATGGCGGAAGCTTGAGTAACCTGGTCGCAGCGTTTACGCGGGAAAACAGTATTAGCCAAAAAGATGCGGAAGAACTTATCAAGATATTAGAAAACTATTAGGAGCAGAAATTATGAAATATCTACTGTTTATGTCTCTTTCGGGAAGTACGATGGTGGGAGTCTGTATGCTGCTCAGATTCCTGTTTAGAGATAAGATGTCTGCAAGACTGCAATATCTGCTTGCGAGGGCGGCGGTGCTGTATTATCTGATTCCGTTGCCGTTTGTGAAGAAATTGTATGAGAGTATTGCAGGATATATATTGCCGGAAAACAAGGTGACAGCATCCCAGGTTTCGCTGATCTGGTCAGGGTATTTAGTTCGTGCAAATGGGAAAACATATATTAATGGTTACTTGAAAGCTCAGCTGGTCGTGGTAGTTTTGTGGTTATTAATTTCTTTTCTATGGTTAATATTCGAACTGCATGATTATCTTAAGACGAGAAAGAAAGTATTGAGCTATTCAGACAAGGTGATTACAAAAGAAGGAGCTGCTTTTTTAGAGCGATTGAAGAATCGTTATGGTTTAAAGCGAAACATTACTGTATATCAGGAGAATACAGGCGTCGGAACGGTAACATTCGGACTTTTGCAACCTGTCATCTTGTGTGATCAGAGAATGGGAAGTTCCGAGGCAGAGCTCGTCTTATGCCACGAACTGATACATATCAAACGTTGGGATATTTTATGGCAAATGTTAAGGCAATTAGCGTTTCTTTTACATTGGTGGAATCCGGTCATGTGGATATTGTATCGGGATTTTGAGCGGGTCTGCGAATGGTCCTGTGATGAGGCAGCGGTCCAAGGTAGAACAAAAGACGAAAAGAAAATGTATATGCGTCTTCTGATTATGGAATCAACAAAGGAAAAGTACGGCAGCCATACCCGTTTACAGTGGGGAATAAGTTTTGAAAATGCCAATTCCGCGAGAAAATTAGAGAAAAGGATGGAGAATGTTATGAAGATGAAAAATTGGAATAAGACTATAGCAGGAATTGTAACAGTTACTTTGGTTTTGGTTAATTCATTGACGGCGTTTGCTTATAATGAGGCAGTTCATGAGGATTGCGAAGCGGATGTATCACGGGAACAAATAGACAGAAAATTGGAAGGAAACGGCTGGCAGTTTATTCCGGATGAAATCAATGAAAAAGAATTGGATGGATTTACTTCATATGTAACGGAAAGCGGCCGAATTGAGTATGATGTGCAGTTTACAGATGAGGATGGCAACATCTGCCAAGTACAGGAAGAGACATCAGCAGTTACTTATGCCAACTGTAATCATACGTATGTGTCGGGGAGAGTAAACAAACATATTCCAAAATCTGGCGGAAGCTGTGTGGTGGAAGAGTATTATGCACAGCGGTGCAGTAAGTGCGGTAGTGTGGTAATGGGAGATAGAATAAATGAAATTACTTTTGCCGTATGTCCTCATTAATAAAATAACGAAGTGACTGGATTAATCTTTAACTTACGTGAAAGTCCAAGCCTTTAATTATTAAAGTAGTTGACACGACTACACACTTATGTTAGGATAATTATGACTACTAAAAGTAGTCGTAATTATCCTAATTGTATTTTCAGCCGCGGTGGAAATACAGAACATAGGATCTGATATTTTAATAATTTGAACGAAAGGAATGAATAACGTTATGAAAGCACGATGGAAAAAGGTTGTACTGTCAGCCCTTATGGTATTCAGTCTGCTGGGTCATACATTAACAGTATGTGCTGAGGAGCAGGGAGAAGATTATATTTCTGAGGATATGGAAGAAATTGTTATAGACAATATTTCCGCAGAGACTCAAAATGAAACAAAAGATGCTTCTGATATCGGTCAGGAGTTTTATGTGGGTCAGGATTTTGACACAAACGTCATGACTTTGGCGGATGAAGCAAATACAGATTTTAATAATGCAAGAATCATTCAGGTTAATTCCATTGTTAAGGATGCTATTACAGAGGAAGGGCAACAGAGATGGTATGCATTTGGTGCAAATTCCGGCAAACTTACACTTGATTTAGACTTAAGAAACTGTAGTAATGTTGATTATGATGTGTATTTGTATCAATATGATGATGGGCAGGGTATCATCACCATGATTGACGGCATGGCAGGCACCAGAAATGTTGAACATTTTGCACGGATGGTAGAGGCAGGAGTATACTTTGTTGTAGTCAACGGATATTCAGGCTGTGATGCAGATCATCCTTATTCTCTTGGCGTGGTTTTATCTACTTATTATGATGAACATGAAGTAGATGATAGATTGCAGGATGCTTATGTTCTGTCCTCTATGGATTATAGTGTAACGGGTACTATTGATAATCAGTTTGATGTAGATATTCAGCAGTATTCTGTCACAAAGGCAGGCAGAATGTATTTTACATTAAGAAACAACGGGTCAAAGGGCAATATATATGCAATTGAATTGATGGATTCATATGGGAACTCCTTAGCCACGTTGAATCAGAATAAAAAGTACAATGTAGATTTGCCCCAAGGAATTTATTTCTTTAAAGTCTTTTGTTCAACATATGGTTCGGATTATAGTTCAACTTATACTTTGAGCGGAGAGACTCGCAGCGGAGCGGCCAGAGTGGAAGTGACACATGCAGGTGATGCTGCGCGTCCAATACAGGATTATAAGGATGGTCCTTATTGGCGGGTATATTCCAATTCATATGTAGATGGAATTGCGTATGATTCTAATGGATATATAGTACCTAATGCCGATATCTCGATAGTCGTAAGAATAGTAGATGGTGATCGGGATATATACGCAAACGGAAAAACTGATAGTCAGGGCAGATTTAGTATTCAATTAAATATTGGTGATGGAGTTGGTCAATATTCATACTATGCATCCGGGATATCATGGCATTTTTATGATATTGTTCCCGTTTCATTTGAAAGTAACGGAAAGAGAATATCGGCAGACATTGACCACTTTTACCACTTTGCATATCAGCGAATGCTCCACTAATGCCGATATATAATATATAATAGTCACATATTAACAAACCATCAACAAAACATGCGGAGGGAACTGCTATGGGAATAGAAATTGATTATCTCCAAGCGGGAGCAGGAGGCGCCTACTGGGAGAGAATGCTGATGAAAAACAGTGCGGAACGTACCATGCCGGGACACACGCCGGAAGAGGCGAGGATGGCAGAGAAAGTGCGGGAAAAGTTATCCGGAGTCACAATTACAATGTCGCCGGAATCCGCAGAATATATGAAAAGATTAGAGGCAAGGAAAGAGGAGGAACGGGCACAGCAGGCGCGTTTTCAGAGGGAAAACAACCCACTTGTTATGCAGGACCCTTTCAGCAGGATCGGCACACAGTTTTCGACGATCAGTAAAGCACTGTCGGAGATGGGGTATTATGATGATCTGAGCGACGAGGAGGTTTTGGAGACAGATAAACTTTTGGCGAATATCACGTATGGAATGAACAGCATTTGCGGCAATTTCAGAGTAGAAACCGAAACACGGGCACCGGAATTTTCTTCCTATGCGGCGAAGTTTGAGCTGGAGTCCTCTACGGCGGCATTGCGCCAATTTGCTGATAAGTATCTGCCGGAGCATATGAGGGAGACTTTTCAGAACTTGGTTGACAAGTATTATGAACATAATTCCAAAGCTTTGGAAGGATATCGTTCAACGCGGGAGATCATGGATGAACTTCAGGCGAATACCTATGATAAAGTAGCGTCTTCGAGAGTAATCCCGATGAGTGAAGGGGAGAAGATGACACATCTTGCAGGCAAAGTAAAGCCGGAGGACGAAGATGTGAACAGCGCGTACAAAGAGTGGCGGACATATTTTAAAATGTTTGCACAGGCAGATCATCCGGAAGACGATGTAATGGCAAAGCTGAGCGAGTCTTTAAACAGGCTGGCATCGGGCAACAGTGAAAATAAGAGATTTGTTCAGTTTATAGCGAATCGGAACGCTTTTGCTATTGAAAATGCAAGGCTGTATTGGTCAGCATTGATATAATACTTTCCGTGGGTATCGTGGATATGGAACCCGTGGTTTTTGGAAAAGAAGCAGAAGAAGCTCTGCAAAATTATTTAATCGATGCCGGCCGATGGAGCGATGAGTATGTACTTAACCTGCTTTCCTCTATAAAAAACGGTAACGATGATGCGTGGATTGTACAGAAATAAATGATATTTTTTCTGCTGTTATTTTAAAATATGGAAACACTCCTCTCCCCGCAATGCGGAAAGAGGGGTGCTTCTTTTTGTCATCAATGTAAGGATTTCTGTTACCAATTATCTTATGCCGGCTATCAAATGCCGCAGTACGAATGCCGATACAAAATACATGACGAATACACAGTTAAGTAACTGTCATCACAACACTGCAGAAGGGATTAGGAATATGGCTGTAACAAACATTGAAAACAACATACCAAATATGTCCGTTTATAGGCGTCAGGACTGCACAGAAGAGGTGTGGGAGAAAGTAGCAAAATTTGATATGAACAATCTGAACCCTGCATGGAGTACGTTGCAGAGGATTCCCAGCTATGATGTCTCGGAAATGATCTGTGAAAATTATTCTGACTTCCGTGTCATAAAGGGAATGCCGAAATCCGTATTCGGGGATCAGTTCGGATATGATATGCAGAAGGATATCGGGAAATGTATGTCCGATTATTACGCAGGCAGGATCAGTGGTGATGAGGTGAGGGATTTCTTTCAACAGTGTTGTAGTGACATGCGCTCTTATAGGACGAAACAGCGTCAGACCACCGGTACGGATCAGGCGGATAATCAGAAGATCGCAGGTCAGGTCTATGAAGTGTTCGCTAAGGAGAATCAGAGAGCGGCATGCCGTGCGAATTATGCAGAGGGAGAAGCGCTTAACAGCACATACGGAGGCATGCAAAATGACTGGGCTTATTACAATGCGGACTATTATTATATGTGCGTGGATGGTAATCAAATGTTACGCGGGATGCTTGATGAGATTGTAGATAAGTGGGAACTTTCGCCGATTGAGCCGGATGAGATTGAGGCAAATTCCGGATTTATATTGGATGGCGGATTTGACTTTAACAGTGGTTGGAATTTCCATTTCCGAAATCAGGCGGGGAGAGCGAGTATGGCGGATGAATCGGTAGAACCGCCGAAAGATTTCAAATTTTTCTTTAAGGGAAATTATGAGGCAGACAAAGGATATTCGGGGGACACAGGTTATGTATCCGTTTCCTTAGACGGTATGAGGTACAGCAGGAGTATATCCTTTCTGGTGGCCAAGGATGGCGGAACGAAAGGCGAAATATATTCGTTATCTGAGCTGCTATATGGCGGTGGCAGAGCACCCGGCAGTGGTAAGGATTACAGTCGGTTTCTGAGTAATGTGACCGTTTTTACAAGCTGGTATGCTCATCATACAGGTATGATTGATCGATGTGGAAATTATGAACCAAAAAGGGACTAAAAACAAGATATAGGTAAAAATCACCAAGCAGCCCACTTCCCAAAAGCACGTAAGTGGGCTGCTTGGTGGCTACTTATTCATTTCGAGTTTGATTTTATCAATAAAATCCTGTTCACATCCGGTGTACAATTTGATATTCTCATCGGACATATCATGCCGGAGCATATTTTCGATGATACCTTTTAGAGTGTCAGTATTTCCTTGTTGGATGCCCTGCTCTCTGCCTTGTTCCAGGCCTAATTCTTTGCCGCGTTCTATCCCAATCTCAAGAATATTCATCTTCACAGCCTCCCATTCTTCTGATTGTTTTACTTCTTCCACGATTCTATCTAAATCCACAATTCGTTTATCTTGCACCATAACGCTTTCATTATCCAGTGTGGTGTGCTTCATGTACTGTAGCAGACTGATCAATTCGGGTCGTCCGTTTTTACTCGTCATATTCAGGAATATCTTGCTTGTACCATCGTCCAATGACAGCTCTGGCACTTCTTCGCAACGTTCACTGAAAGTATACATTGCCAGATCTTTTCCAAAAATATCATCTTGTGTAATGAAAATGATTGCTGTTGATGGCAGATGTTTATAACGAATCTTCTTGCCTGATTTTAAGATAGGAGTATCTATCAGTCCCTGATAAAATCGGGAACGTTTACGGACATCGTCACCTTGTGTGTCGTTCTGCATCTCCATATCAAACTGTCGTTCACGTACATCTAAGGCCCATGCGTCCAAACGTATGGCGCGCTTACCGGACTTATTCAGGACAACCTGTTCCGCTTTGACTTCCTTCAGTTGTAGATCTGCCTCGTCCAATATGATGCTTAATACATCCTCATAGGCTTCCTTGACTTTCATAACCGACATAAACAGTGCAAAGTCGCTCAAATTAAACTCATAGTCTTCAGGAATTACAGTTTGTAACTCGCTTCTCTTTGGTAGCTTTGTTTCCTGTTGCATAGTATATCCTCTCTTTCTTGGTAGGGCAGAGAGGATATTTGTATTATGTCCTCCCTGCGGTTATTTGGTTGTAAGCAAGGAGTTATTGCAGAGAATACTCTGCATAGATACAAGATACTGTAAGAATCTTAGAATTGTTCTTTGCTTGGGCTTATCTTATCACATTCTTTATTTCATTGCAAGATAAACTTAATAATAAACATTGAGCTCCGTTCTTTCGAGTTTGCGAAGCAAATCTCGCAACCCCGCGAAGCTCGCAAAGTTAATCGCGAAGCGATTTACTTTTTTCACATACTCCGTCTACAATATGTTCGCACCGTCAACCACAGGAAAAGCGGAATCTCAATTGCCGGAACGATCATAAGAAGCCACGGTGTCCATACGGTGAGAGGTCCGAATTTCAGAAATTCAAAGTAATATGTTACGGCATAGCCAAACGAGTTGCTTCCGCCCAGTGCGCCGGAAGGAAACAGTACCCTTAAATAAGCGGATAGTGTATTGCCGATCATCATGTAGAAGACGGACGGAAACAGGACGAAAGCGATGGTCAGTCCGGTGGCAATCGTCGTATTCTTGCACGCAGAGGACACAAACAGCACGAAGCTGACGCAGGAAAGCAGCGCGATGAAGCCGGCAAGCATAACAAGATTCTGAAGCTGTCCCATGTTCAGACCAAGCAGCGTGGATGCCGAGAAAAGTATCTGCATGGAGGTCTGGCGGCATTCCCAGCCGAAGAGGCTGTTGGAGATTACCATGAAGATCGCCATGCACAGCACAAACGTGACAATACTGATGGTCAGGGCTGATAATATTTTCACAAAAGCAAGGTTTCGCCGTCCGTGCTTGGTACTGCGCAGAATATCGTCCGCACCCGTCTGGTATTCGCAGCTAAATGACGGGGCTGCGACCATGACACACAGAAACATCAGGATAAACAGGTAGATTCCCTCATATTCAAACATATTGGTATCGTAGCCCGGATAGTAATAGAAGGGCATTGTTACTTTATCATACATTTTAGCGGCGATCTGCTGCGCCTGTGGATTTTTTCTCTGCTCCAGCTTCATCAGATCGATCAGATGGGTACGGCAGCGCTCGTAAAAGTTCAGGGCATCTTCTTCGGTTATTTCCATATAGTCCAGAGCCAGTCCGCTCTCAGAGTCGGCCATGACTTCGCGCAGTCTGCTGACTTGCGGTGACCAAGGGAGAATTTCACTGTTGTGCACATTAAGGGGAAAATCTCCATAGAAATCCCCGTATATTTCCAGATTTTTCTGATAGGCCTGCAGTCCTTTGACCATTTTCTCCGGGGTCACTTCTCCAGAGTTCGGGTTCCGTAATTCCTTACGTATGGCAAGAGCTTCACGGCCCTTTATTGTTATTTCCTGACCGTTTTCCTCATAGGTAAACCCCACATAAGTGACAGGCACATATGCCATAAAAACAGATAAAGCCACCGCCGCGGCAAGGAATAGGAGAGTACTTCTGGTGTGTAAGACGCGTTTTAGTTCTTCTTTATATAATCTTGTCATGATGAAACATCCTTTCAGGGGTTATTTTATGCTTAATTAAACTGGGAAGAATGCGCTTTTCAGCATTCTTCCGGACATAATTTAGTTGCACTTAGGCTGTGTATTGTACAGCCTTAGTGTAACTTTATGTCTTGGGAAACAGGTGCAGATACAGATCCTCCAATGTAGGATTCTGCGCCTCCGCATCCGGAATATCCGTCGGATTTCCCAGATATCTCAGACAGATACTGCCGTCCGCTTCGTTGCGCAGATTGACGATCTGTATCCTTGGTTCGGATTCCCACATGCGAAGTTCCTGCGGCGGGATCACAGCTTGAAATACTTTGCCGTGCATCTGCGATACCAGTTCCTGCGTGGTGCCGGTCAGCAGGATTTCCCCGTTTTTCATAATGGCGTTCCTCGTTGCGATATATTCCACGTCGGATACGATGTGGGTGGAGATCAGCACGATCCGGTCTTTGGCAAACTCCGAGAGCAGATTGCGGAAGCGCACCCTCTCGCCGGGGTCAAGACCGCTGGTAGGTTCATCCAGAACGAGGAATTCCGGATCATTCAGTAGAGCCTGTGCTATTCCGACGCGGCGCTTCATGCCCCCAGAGAGCTTGATGATCCGTTTCCTGCGCACGTCATCCAGAGACAGCCTCACAAGCAGCTCGTCAATCCGGTTTTTTGCCTGTGCATCGGTCATTCCCTTGAGCGCGGAGATGTATTCCAGATATTGTTGTACCGTAAATTCCGGATAAAAGCCGAATTCCTGCGGCAAATATCCGATGATGTCCCGATAGGCATCGTCCAACTGCGCGATGTCTACGCCGTCATAGCAGATCCGTCCCGCGGTAGGCTTCATAATGCCGCAGATCATGCGCATCAGCGTAGTTTTGCCGGAACCGTTGGCGCCGAGCAGTCCCCATACGCCAGGCGTAAGGTGCAGGCTCACATCCGCCACAGCCTTTTTAACGGGAAGATTCTTATTGGTTTTGTCTTTAAAATGTTTTGCTACATGTTCCAGTGTGATTTCCATAATGTTTACCCTTTCTTGATTTCGTAGGAAATGCTTCATTTTTTTCGGGCTTGCGAAGAGAATCCCGCAGCCCCGTATAGTTCGTTTTTTGAAAAATAACTTGCAGTAAGTTTAAATTTGTAACGTGTTTTCCAAGATACGAGGTATCTTAATCTAACATTTGTTCAACAGATTTATAAGAACATATGTTATGATATTCGTGACAGATCACGGCAATACAGATCAGAGCATATCCCATCCAGAGGCAGAGCCGTGCCGGTGTCTGCAACAAGCTGCTCTTGTCGATAACTTCATAACTAAGCCATGAAGACAGGAGACAGAGCATTACGCTGGCAGTCTGAAAAACGGACGGTGACGTGCGTGCCCACAGCATTATGCAGGCTGTTGCCGCAGTCATAAAAGGGACGATAAGAGTTATGATAGTGACCGGAATAGTCAACCCAAATCTTCCGACAGCCAGAGCAAGAACGGTCAGCATACAGACATCTCCGATGCCGATAAACAGTAATTGGGATAGCAGACTGCCGCCGATGGCGAAGTGGGTGGACTGCTCCAGTTCAAACATTTTATATCTTGATGCCCGCTTTAAGATCGGTATGGCGCTCATCGCGACCACGGTGCCGCAGCCGCAGAGGAATTTGGGTAATATATAAAGATCGACCCATTCTAAAGTGTTGTTTGCGTGTATACAGAAGAAGACAGCGCATAGAGCCGCCAGCACCATTCCCTGTGTAAGCCAGATTTTCCACGCCAGAAATTTGACCTGCTTTGCCACCAGTCCTGCTAAAGATAATACGGGAGTTCCTACAGAATTCAGGCGGCCGGCCTGCTCCTGCACAAGCCGGAGCGTATTATGCATATGGGGTTCGTAGGCAGTGCCCTTTTCGATTGCAAATAAGTTATTCCATTGTTTGTGAAGCATAGGATACCTCCTTGTCGGGGATTGGGATGGATAGTTTTACGTTGTATTACTACAGAACCGGTCGGGCGCGGCGTGGTACATTACATTGCGGCGGATTTGTTCATTTTCTGCACTGCCCGCCGCAGTCTGGTCTGTACCGTGCGCAGAGGAAGTCCCGTGACAGCAGAGATTTCCTTAAGCGACAGCTCCTGACCGTATCGCAGCAGCACAAGTTCCTGTTGTGTGGAATCCAGGCATGTTAAGGCCGATGCAAGCTGCAGCCTGTCCTCCGCAGACTGAAAACCGTTTTCCGATTGAGCTTCTGCTGCCGCATAGTTTTCCGGCAGCAATTCGAGAGAAAACTCCGGCACGGATCGTTTCCGTTTGATGTCAATGCAGGTATTAGAGGCAATTTTATAGAGAAAAGACTTAAACTGCCCACGGTGGTGGTAGCGGTCAATGAACCGCACCAGCTTTAGGAATGTCTCCTGCGTGGCATCCTGTGCGCTTTCCATATCAGGCATATGCCACATACAGTAGCGCAGAATGACAGGATAGTACAGCTCTACCAGCTCGTTAAGGCACTCCCGTCGCCCCTGTTTAATTTGTCTGATCAGTTCATCTTCGCGCGTCAAGATAATCTCCCTTTACAATTCACNGTCACACCTGTTATGATATCNATTCACATATGATTGCTGTAAAATAAAAGTAACAATTCCATTCATTCGTCTGGTAACCGGTTCTGTTATATAGAACGTGGAAAAGAAATAAAATGATTCATGTTTGTGAAAAAAAGAATTTTGCCGGATGGAGCGCATTAATTGCCATAGTAAAAAATACAATGGGTCTTCCATTCTCCAATTTCCCATCCAACGGCATATAGAACGACAATAAAAAAGACCGGCCAATTTTCGTTGACCGATCTTTTGTAAGTCTATTCAAAATAGTAACTTATTTCAGTTTCGCTTTCTCCTCCGGGCTCATCGGACGAACAAGGAAGAGACTCAGCAACAGTGCGATAATATAAAGCACGATTGTAAGATACAATACGTTCTGATACCCTACAGGGTTGATTGCGTTGCCGTGGGAGTCGGTGATAAATTCTCCCGTTTTATTTACGATCAGATTGGCAACCTGATTACCGGTAAGTCCGGCAAAAGCCCATGCGGATAAAGTAATTCCGTGCAGTGCGCTGATACTGCCCATGCCGTAGTGATCGGACAGAAGCGTAGGTACGTTGGAGAAACCGCCGCCGTAACCTGCGTTGACAACGAAGATCAATCCCAGAACAAGAATTGTCAGCAGGATATTGCCCTGACCGTTCTTGATACCGCCTGTCAGCATAACCAGTCCGGTAAATACAATAGACAGAATGAAAATCAGCTTATAGATCGTGTTACGATCCTTCATCGTATCCGCCCATGCGGAGAAGCCGAGACGTCCGCCTGCATTGAAGACTGCGGAAACTGTGGAGATGACACCCACAACACCGGCCAGACCGATACATTTTACGATCATCTTTTCCTGAGAAATCAGTGCAAGACCGCAGGTAATGTTGATGTAGAACATCAGCCAGATACCGATATAGTTGGCAACAGGTCTTGTCTTGATGACAGAGATAATACCCTGCCCCTTCTCTTTCTTCTGCGGCTCATGCCAGCCTTCCGGTTTCTTGAGAAGCAGATGTCCCACGAACATCATAACGAAATATACGCACGCGAGAATCAGGAACATCTTGTAGATGCCGCCGTCGCCGAGGTTATCAAGCATTGCCTGCATGATCGGGCTTGCAATCGCCTTAGCAGCGCCGAAGCCGGCAACCGCAAGACCGGTGGCAAGACCTTTACGGTCTTCGAACCAGAGCATGAGCGTCTTGACAGGAGATAAATATCCGGTTCCCAAGCCGATACCCATAATAAAACCGTAGCAGATATAGATACCGATCAGCGCCAGAGGGCTTGCCTGATGCTGACCGCCGTAGTAGATGAAAAATCCTGTCCCCGCCATACCAGCCGCGAAACAGATCGAGGCGATCAGCGAAGATTTATGTATGTCTTTCTCTACCACATTTCCTAAAAATGCTGCCGACATTCCGAGGAAGAAGATCGCGAAGCTGAACGCCCACTCCGTAGCACCCTTGGAAAAGCCGATGTAGTCTGCGATTTCCTGACTGAATATGGACCAGCAGTAGACCGTACCGATACTACAGTGAAGCAGAAGCGCCGGAATAGCGGCACATACCCATTTGTTTTGATTTTTTTTCATTGTGTAAGAGTCCTTTCTTGTGTTATAGAAATATACTGAAACGCAAAATACGGAATTGTATAATCCCAATTTATTTTACTCCTGTTTATGGAAAAACTCAAGTTAATAAAATATAATTGTGTGAAAGGTGTTTCGTGAAGTATAATGTGGGTATGGCGTTAAGTAGTTATATTGGTGAGTTATGTAAACCAAGTGAAGCGGAGCGCCAATTATGGCTGCTACAGCGGCGGATTGTGAGAATATCATATATGAAACATAACGATCATATTGCTATACAGGACATTATTGCATTAATAAAGAGAACGAAATCATTTGTGGAAAACCGGGAGATGGCGGAGCACATTCAAGTGAAAGGTCCGGCAGACTATGTGACGCAGGTGGATACCGGCATTCAGAACTTTTTATCTCAGGAACTGGGTAAACTGGCTCCCGGGGTTCAGTTCCTCGGTGAAGAGGAAGGTCTGCATGAGATGTCCGGAGATACCTACTGGATTCTGGACCCCATTGATGGNACNACAAACCTGATTCACGACTATCAGCACAGTGTCGTATCGCTGGGATTATATGAAAAGGGAGAGATTACGCTGGGGGTAGTCTACGATCCTTATCGGGAGGATGTATATCACGCGCAGAAGGGGCAGGGAAGTTTCTTAAACGGAAGACCGATTCATGTATCGGAGGTGGAGACGCTTAGAGAAACGATTGTCACGATCGGTACATCGCCTTACGACAGAGAGCTTACGGAAGTAAATTTCCTGCGTTTCCGGCGTGTTTTTGAGAAAAGTCAGGATATCCGCAGGACAGGTTCGGCGGCACTTGATCTGGCNTATGTGGCTTGCGGGCGCACGGGAGGATTCTTTGAATCACTTCTNNNNCCATGGGATTTTGCGGCGGGAATGCTGTTAGTTACGGAAGCGGGAGGAAAGGTGACGGATTACGCAGGGGAGCCGTTAAATTTCTTGCAAAGAGGAAGCGTTGTTGCTACGAATGGAAANGTGCATGAGGANNTNNGGGGATTGCTGNAGGAGAACCGCATATGAGGCTGTGATTACTAACTGCACTGTTATTATATTTAGGAGGATAAAGATGAANCNNAAANTACAANGAATNGAATATCGNTTCGGAAAGGCNGGAAGNNTGGNACCGCTTATNGTNGCCGCTGCGATGATNATTTGGGCGGCGTTCAGNCAATCCAATGTGAACGGATATGTNCTGGCNTTTTTTGCNGCATTGGTGACNGGTGTTATTTTTNCNAANGATGAAAANGCATACGGNGANGCGTTGGTATACGGACTAAGTAAGCCGATGTTTGGTGTGATCGTGCTGGCGGTGATACTGGCGGCGGTTTCGGGCAAGCTGATTTCAGCCAGCGGGGCGGTGCAGACAATCGCGGCATATGTGGTGGCGGCAGGCTTTACCGGGAAACTGTTTGTGGCGGCGACCTTTCTGATTACCTGCCTGCTGGCGTTTGCCACGGGAACTTCGGTGGGCACTTATTTTGTTGTGATTCCGATTCTGTTTCCAGTGGGCGTGATGGCAGGCGCGGCACCGGAATTTATGATAGGNGCNATCGTGTCGGGAGCAGCATTNGGNGATAANTTAGGTCCGATNTCNGATACNACNATCGCTTCNTCCGCAACACAGCATGCNGATNTGGGNACTGTGGTGAAGACCAGAACACGTTATAGTCTGCCTGCGGCAGCAGGGGCACTTATTTTGTTTTTGNTGTTTTCCAAGACNACNGANGGNGGTTCNGNTATGGAGNCAGCAGACGGTGCGGTCAATNCGGNCAGCCTGATNATGCTGGTGGTGCCGGTGGTGATTATNGNACTTTGTATGATGAGAAANCANNTGATCACCGCCCTGTCNTGGGGGATTCTTTCCGGAATCGCCGCAGGTCTTNTTTCCGGTATTTATACGGTGGGNGATCTNNTTGCATTTCCCGGNGGATTTTCCGTGTCCGGGGCAATCATAGAAGCCATTACGGGGACGGCCGGTACGATGGCAATGCTGATCGGCGTATTTGCGCTTCTGGGCGTGTTGGAATGCAGCGGTTTCTTCGAGGATGTGGGAGCGCTTCTGGCTCGTCTGGCGAAAAAAGAACGAAGCACAGAGGCAACTATCGTGCTTTCTGTGGGGATATTAAGTGTGATAACGGGTGTAATCTCAGTGGCAATAGTAGCCCTTGGTGATCTGATCAATGAAATCGGAGAAAAAGCGGGCGTGAACAGGTACCGCCGGGCAAACCTGATGGATTGTACAGGCTGTGTATTCTGTTTTCTGGCGCCTTGGACGGTACATTGCGTCATTCCGGCGCAGTTGTCCTCAGGGTTCGGTGAGGGCTATGCGGTTGCGCCCGGATCGGTGCCTTTTGTGAATTATTATTCCCTGTGTATGATGGTGATACTGGTAGCGGCGGTGGTTACGGGATATGGCAGGAAGCCGCCGAAGGAGTAGACTGGAAATAAATATGATAGGTTTAAGCCATAAACCATAAGAATAATTTTTTAGACAACTGCAACAATAATGTATCAACAGAGGAAAAAGGACGGGAGTACGGATGAAGAGTAAGCTGTATTATGCACTATATTTTTTATATGCCATCGTAGTGGCGTTTGTTCTTTATTTGAATGGCGTATTTACAGGGGAAGATATTTCTTTTGTAAATCTGGCGATCAATATCGGGTTCCTGCTTATCATAGGGGTTCTTTTTTGCATATCTTCCATCAGTTTCGGCAGGCTGAACAGGGTCACTTATGAGCTGGAAGAGGTTATGATTCGTCTGCAGAAGGAATATAAGGAGGCAAACGGAAAGAATCTCTGGGGAAATTACAAGGATAATGCCAAAGTTTTTCAGGAGGAAGTATTGCAGGATGCGTTTAACCAGTACCGTATGCGGGTAAAAGGCGCGAAGACGAAGCGGGGAGCTGCTTCGTCCTGTGACTTGGAGGAATATATCAATGAGGATCTTTTAGACAGAGTGGGCATGAATTTCTTTAATTCTGGTATTTCCGGGACGCTTACCGGGCTGGGGATTTTAGGAACGTTTCTCGGTCTGTCCATGGGACTGGGCGCATTCAGCGGCGACGATATTTTTACGATTTCCGATAATGTGGGGTCTCTGCTTTCGGGCATGAAAGTGGCTTTTCACACTTCGGTATATGGTATCTTCTTTTCTCTGGTGTTTAATATTGCTTACCGGAGCATTATGTCGGATGCTTATGAGACGTTGGCCGAGTTTTTGCGTGTATTCCGTCAGACCGCACAGCCCTATGCCGGGAAGGACGACGAAGGCACAGCGGCGCTGCTCGTTTATCAGGCGGGGATGGCAAATTCCTTAAAGCAGATGCTGGAAATGATGAAAGGCAATGCGATGGAACAGACGGCAGGCGTGGAGCGTATCGTAGATAAGTTTACCGAACAGATGCAGGCCGCTTTGGATACGGATTTTAAGAAACTCGGGAGTACACTGAAAGCAGCGGGAGAGTCGCAGGCTGCCAGCGCGGCGAATGCGTCGGAGATGATTGAGGCGGTTACTGCGTTAGTGGAGGTAAACCGCAATGTGCAGGAGGCTCTTACCCATGTCATGGAAAGGCAGGAGCTG
Organism: Lachnospiraceae bacterium; assembly: GCA_014804655.1. Taxonomy (GTDB): domain Bacteria; phylum Bacillota; class Clostridia; order Lachnospirales; family Lachnospiraceae; genus UBA3282. The sequence goes on from JAAUZK010000016.1 coordinate 86,481, forward strand.
TTTGCAAGGCAGATGGAGGAGCAGAAGAAAATGCTGGCGGATGCGTGCAGCGATATGAGCGATGAGATCAGCAGCCGGTTATACACATTTGAACAGATGAGGAATTTATATGAAGAATAGACGAAGGAACAGGGAAGCTTTTGCGGAGCACAGTTATTGGCAGTCTTATTCGGATATGATGGCGGCGCTTCTGCTGATCTTCATTCTGATGATAGCGATTACTCTTACCATATACAGACAGAAAACGAATGATCTGGATAAGACCAGGCTGGAGCTTAGCACGGCGCAGAGCCGGTTAGACGAGACGATAGAGGATCTGGAACTTTCCAAGGCGGAGCTGGAGAAGTCCAATGAGGAACTTGCGTCTTCATTAGCGGAATTGCAGGAGGCTTACGAGCAGGCGGCTTTGACGCAGGAAGAATTAAATAACGCCTATTTGGAAATAGAAAGTGCCAGACAGGAGCTGACGACGACGAAGCAGGAACTTCAGGATATCGTCGGAATCCGTACGGATATTATCGGGGCGCTGCAGTCCGCTTTCAGTAATTCCACGATGAAAGTGGATGCCCAGACAGGTTCCATTACGTTTTCTTCTGATGTGCTTTTCCGTTATAACAGTTCTTCGCTTACGGCGGACAGCAGGGAGACATTGAAAAACATTATTCCGATGTATCTGGATGTGCTGCTCCAGGATCAGTTCCGCGATTACATTGCAGAAATCATTATTGAGGGGCACACAGATACGGACGGTGGCTACCAGAGCAATATGGAGCTGTCCTATGAGCGTGCCAATGCAGTGGCGGATTTCTGTCTGAATAAGAGAAACGGTCTCAGCGAGACGGAGATCGAGCAGCTTCAAAAGTTACTTACCGTCAATGGAAAATCATGGAGCAATCCGGTCTATCAAACGGATATTTTCGGAAATCCCACGGATGAGGTGGATATGCCGGCGTCCAGAAGGGTGGAAATTAAATTCCGGCTGAAGGAAGATGAAATGATAGAGAAGATTGCGGGGGTTTTGGAGCAGGAATAGGGTGTGTCTCGTTAAAATATGAGCGAGAGAGATTCTGGCGAAAAATTTACGCCAGAATCTCATCAATCCTACGCCGCTCGTCGTCATTGAAATGTGTATTGTTAAGCATACCTACATTATCTATGATCTGAGAGGGTCTGGATGCCCCGATCAAAACGCTCGTAATGTCGCCGTCACGCAGAATCCATGCCAATGCCATTTGAGCAAGACTTTGGCCGCGTTCTTTTGCGATTGCATTTAAAGCCACTATCTTTCTTAAAGTAGCCTCATTAACAGCGTTTTCCGTCAAAAATCTTCCGTCGGTTTTGATACGGCTGTCTGAGGGAATACCGTTTATATAGCGGTCGGTCAGGAGACCTTGCGCCAGAGGGCAGAAGGTGATGATCCCGATACCGTTTCGGGCGGCATAGTCTTTTAAGCCGTCTTTTTCTATATCACGGTTAAACATGGAATAATTCCGTTGATTGATGATAAACGGAGTTCCCATTTTGCGGAATAATTCTGCAATGGCAATTGTCTGTTCCTTATTGTAATTGGAAATACCCACATATAAAGCCTTGCCGCTTCTGACGATACCGTCTAAAGCGCCGGCTGTTTCATCGAGCGGCGTGTCGGGATCGGGTCTGTGATGATAATATATATCGACATAGTCCAGCCCCATTCTCATAAGGCTCTGATCCAGGCTGGCGACCAGATATTTTTTACTTCCCCAGTTGCCGTAAGGACCGGGCCACATGTCATAGCCTGCTTTGGTGGAGATGATCAGTTCATCTCTGTAAATACCGAGACTTTTCTTTAAAATCCGCCCGAAGTTTTCCTCTGCGGCACCGTAAACAGGTCCATAGTTATTTGCCAGATCAAAATGTGTGATTCCGTTATCAAAAGCGGTTTGGCACATGGCGGTCATATTATCAAAATTTCCGTTTGATCCGAAGTTGTGCCATAAACCCAGTGATACCGCAGGAAGCAGCAGGCCGCTTGCTCCGCAACGGTTGTAATGCATTTTGTCATAGCGTGTTTCTTCTGCGTTATACATGATGATTCTCCTGACATTCTTTTTTAGATAAAGTACATAGTGGATAATATGGATTGATTATAGCATTTAGGATGAGTCAAAGTCCAGCTTCGATTTAGCTGATTTTTAAAATGACAGCCATTAATTATATGGACGGTGTTTTGTAACGAGCGTTATTATATTGGAGATCATGAAACATAATTAATGTTGCCATACAGGTGTCATATTTAAAACGTTAAAATTACAGAAAACACTTGGAGGAATCAATATGTTAGAGTTACCGGAAAGCTATACGATATCAAAGCAGATCGAACAGGCATTAAAAGGGAAAATAATCAGTTGTATCGAGATCCTGCATACACCACATAAGTTTGCCTTTTTTCAGGGAGATATGGACAAATATTCTGATTATCTGGAGGGTCAGACGATTGTCGGGGCGACATACCATGGCGGTATGATTGAGATAGATACTGAGGACAGTATGATTGTGTTTGCCGACGGAGCCTGCCCTAAATATTATGAGGATAAAAGGAAGTTTCCGAAAAAACATCAAATGGCGATCTATTTTGATGATGAAACAGCAGTTTTTGTATCCATTCAAATGTATGGTTTTATTTCTGTTTTTCCGAAGGGGAAATGCACGGAGGAGTATTATATTTCTTCCTCCGGTAAGACAAGTCCGTTAGCGGAAGAGTTTACACTTGATTATTTTATAAGCCTTTATCCGTCCGGCAGTAAGAAATTGTCCGCAAAGGAATTCCTTGCAACGAAGCAGCGTATACCGGGACTGGGAAACGGCGTATTGCAGGATATTTTGTGGGATGCCGGTATAGATCCCCGTTTTGACATGCGCCAGTCGACAGAAGCGGATTTTGAGGCATTATATACGTCAGTTAAGAAAATGCTGAAGAAAATGTGTGAATGCGGCGGGCGTGATACGGAAAAGGATCTGTTCGGAAACAAGGGCGGATATATTACGCAGCTTAGTAAAAATTCCTTATATGAACCGTGTATGAAATGCGGACATGAAATCAGTAAAGCGAATTACATGGGCGGAACGGTGTATTTTTGCGAGTGCTGCCAGAAAAGATAATTTGTCCGCTCCGGTGTTTCGTGCATACAGACATTTTGATGGAGCCACTGTGCAGGCAGGTATTGATCTGCTTGGTCAGTGGCTATTATCGCATGTCAGGATAATTGTAATTTGGAAAAAAGTGGAAAAAAGATACGAGACTAATGCAAGGATAAGTTATAATAGAAGCATGAATCAGAATAAAGGAGCCGGAAAATTGATGAGGGTAATGATAGCCGGAGCGCTTGGTGGAATGATTGCTTTGATGTATTTGTGGGCGCAGAGCGGTGCAATATATACGAAAGTACAGAGCGAAGAGGTGAATCAGCAGGCGGGTCTACTTTGTGTTGAGGAAAAGAAGGCAGACGCTACGAAAGGTCAGATTGAGCGTTTTAACTATCTTACAAAAGCACTGTGTGAAATCGAGAAGAACATACGTAACATTCAGTTTTCACTGCGGGAAACGGCGGATGGATATGAGTTAATTCTATATGACAGAGAAAAACGGGAGGTTTTTTCGGAGGTTTATCCGATGAAGCCGTGGGTTAAGGAAGTATCGGAGGGAATTTTGGAAATCGGTATCAGCACGGGAAGTCCGGCAAGATATACTTTTTATTTTCGCAAAGAAGATGCAAAAATATCGGACACCTTTTATAATGCGAAACTGTTTGGTGGACGGTGTATCGCACACCGTCCTATGGTTGGTGATCAGTGGGACGAACCTTTGATTCTGACAGATATTTTTGAAGAAGGTATTCTGTATCAGGAGATATACAGAGATTTCAGCGTAACAGCAGACCTAATGTCAGCGATCTATAGTATCGAGCTGACGGACGAAGAGCATATCATGCTGGAATATTGTGTGGGAGAAGATTATACGGTCGTCAGTGAAGTGGTGGAAATAGAACTTGGTGAATAATTTCAAATAATTAGCACTCACCTCTTGACAGTGCTAACAATTCGTTGTATTGTGATAGTGTCAGTAGAACAGATGTGACAAAAAATGCCACAAGTCACCGGCAGCGCATATGACAGAAGAAGTTGACATAACATTGAATTTTCAACAATGCCATACGCGCCCAGAAAAGGAGGCTGTTATGAACTTAACAAAATTTACCCAGAAATCCATACAGGCAGTAGAACAGTGTGAGAAACTGGCATATGAATACGGCAATCAGGAGATCGAGCAGGAGCACTTGCTTTACAGTCTGCTTACCATCGACGACAGCCTGATCTTGAAATTGATCGAAAAGATGGAAATACAGAAGGAATACTTCGTGAACCGCGTGGAACAGGGACTGCGCAAACGGGTCAAGGTGCAGGGCGGGCAGATTTACATCGGGCAGGATCTGAACAAAGTCCTAATTGGCGCAGAGGATGAGGCCAAAGCGCTTGGCGACGAGTATGTGTCTGTAGAACACTTATTCCTTGCAATGCTCAAACACCCGAATAGAGAAATCAAGGAAATCTTCCGTGAATTCGGCATTACAAGGGAACGGTTCCTGCAGGCGTTATCCACGGTGCGGGGCAATCAGAGAGTGACTTCGGACAATCCGGAGGCGACCTATGATACTTTGGAAAAGTACGGTCAGGATTTAGTGGAAAAGGCGAGAAGCCAAAAGCTTGACCCCGTAATCGGAAGAGATAATGAGATACGTAATGTGATTCGTATCCTGTCGCGCAAGACGAAGAATAATCCGGTGCTGATCGGTGAGCCCGGTGTGGGCAAGACTGCGGTGGCGGAAGGGCTGGCACAGCGTATCGTCAGGGGAGATGTTCCCGAAGGACTGAAAGATAAGAAGATTTTTGCACTGGATATGGGTGCCCTTGTTGCGGGGGCGAAGTACCGGGGCGAGTTCGAGGAGCGTCTGAAAGCGGTGCTTGATGATGTGAAGAACAGCGACGGGCAGATCATTCTTTTCATCGACGAGCTGCACACCATCGTGGGCGCGGGCAAGACGGACGGTGCCATGGATGCAGGCAACATGCTTAAGCCCATGTTAGCGCGGGGCGAGTTGCACTGTATCGGTGCGACGACGTTAGATGAATACCGCCAGTATATCGAGAAGGATGCGGCATTGGAGCGGCGTTTCCAGCCTGTTATGGTGGAGGAGCCGACGGTGGAGGACACTATATCCATTTTGCGTGGACTGAAAGAGCGGTATGAGGTTTTTCATGGCGTGAAAATCATGGATAACGCGCTGGTCAGTGCGGCGGTGCTGTCTAACCGTTATATTTCCGACAGATTTCTGCCGGATAAGGCGATTGATTTGGTGGATGAGGCGTGCGCCCTGATTAAGACGGAACTGGATTCCATGCCGACAGAACTGGATGAATTGCAGCGTAAGGTCATGCAGTTAGAGATCGAAGAGACAGCTTTGAAAAAAGAGGACGACAACTTGAGCAGAGAGCGCCTCGGCAATTTACAGAGAGAGCTGGCAGAAATAAAAGAAGAACTGAAAAACCGCATGGCACAGTGGGAGAATGAAAAGGCTTCCGTGGAGAAACTGTCCAAGATCCGTGAGGAAATCGACGAGGTAAACAATCAGATTCAGGTTGCCCAGCGTGACGGCGATTACGAGAAAGCAGCTGAGTTAAGCTATGGAAAGCTGCCTTCTTTGAAACAGCAGTTGGAGATCGAGGAGGAAAAAGTCAGCAAAGAAGATTTGTCCCTGGTGCATGAGAGCGTTTCAGACGAAGAGATCGCGAAGATCATCTCAAGATGGACGGGAATTCCGGTGTCCAAGCTGACGGAGAGCGAGCGGAATAAGACGCTGCACTTGGATGACGAGTTACACAAACGGGTGATCGGGCAGGATGAAGGCGTGACGAAGGTGACAGAAGCCATTATCCGTTCTAAGGCGGGTATCAAAGATCCTACCAAACCCATCGGTTCCTTCCTTTTCTTGGGACCTACCGGCGTGGGTAAGACAGAACTGGCTAAAGCACTGGCGGCAGCGCTGTTTGACGATGAGGCGAACATGGTTCGTATCGATATGAGCGAATATATGGAGAAATACTCCGTATCCAGACTGATAGGGGCGCCTCCCGGATATGTGGGATATGAGGAAGGTGGGCAATTGACCGAAGCAGTCAGAAGAAAACCTTACTCGGTCGTATTGTTCGACGAGATAGAGAAGGCGCATCCCGATGTGTTCAATGTGCTTTTGCAGGTGCTTGACGACGGGCGTATCACGGATTCGCAGGGCAGAACAGTGGACTTTAAGAACACGATCCTGATTATGACCTCGAATATCGGTGCAAATTATCTTCTGGACGGTATTGACGCGCAGGGTGCAATCACACCGGAGGCGGAAGAGATGGTGCTGGGTGATCTGCGGAATCATTTCAGACCGGAATTCTTGAACAGGCTGGACGAGACGATCCTCTTTAAGCCGCTCACCAAGGATAACATCGGCGGCATTATCCGTCTGATCGTGGATGATCTGAACAGGCGGCTTGCTGACAGAGAACTGCGGATCGAGCTGACGCCGGAGGCGGAGCGGTTTATCGTGGAGAACGCTTATGACCCGGTATACGGTGCAAGGCCGCTGAAACGGTATATTCAGAAGTATGTGGAGACTCTGTCAGCGAAGCTGATTCTGGCGGATCAGGTGGAGGCGAAGGATACGATTCAGATCGTGCTGCAGGGCGGGAAACTGGCAGCGGTGCGGAAATAACAAATAATTGATTAGAAAAAGCAATTAGAAAAACCAATTAGAAAGAGCAATTAACAAAAAGCAATTAGTAAAATAGTAATTACAAAAAGTGATTTGGAACGGAAACAGCAGGGCTGCTATATAAAGTACTCTGCTGTTTTTGATTGAAGAGTCGGAATATGAATGTTATGTTAAATATAGCGTATCCTACGATGATTTCCTATGGAATAATTGAAAAAATGATTAAAAGAGTGGCTGAATCGGAAAGCAGATTTACATAGTGATGGCAAGATGGTAAACTATAAGCTGTATTTTATGATTAAATGGATCAAAATCGGACAAGCACCAAAAGTAATAGGATAACAGGAGGAAAATAACATGCGATATCCTAAATTTTTACAGCAAAACGGTACGATAGCTTTCGTGGCGCCATCCTTCGGGTGCGCGACAGAACCATACAAGAGCGGATTTTTGCGTGCACAGGAGAAATGGCGTGCACAAGGGTTTCATCTGGAACTCGGTCCGAACTGCTACGTGGAGCAGGGGGTAGGGATCAGTAATGCACCGGATCAGTGCGGCGCGGAATTGACCGAATATTACTGCAGGGAGACGAATGACTGTATCATATCCTGTGGCGGTGGGGAGCTGATGTGTGAAATCTTGGACTATGTGGATTTTGATAAAATTGGGAAAGCTGCGCCTAAATGGTACATGGGATATTCGGATAATACGAATATGACATTCCTGCTGACGACGCTGTGCGATACGGCTTCCATATACGGTCCCTGTGCATCGTCTTACGGCATGGAGCCGCTGCATCAGTCACTGGAAGATGCGATGCTGTTATTGCAGGGACGGAAGATGACCATGCAGGGATATGATATGTGGGAAAAAGAGTCTGTGAAAGACGAGGATCAACCCTACGCACCGTATAATCTTACAGAAACAACTGTTATTAAATATATTATGCCCAACGGCAGGACAAATATTGAGAGCTTGTCGGCTGTGACTGGGAACAGTGGAACAACAACTGCCCAAGCGGAGCACCTGCAGCAGAACGGCACAGCCGCTAATGGCGGGACGGCACTCATCGATTTCTCCGGCAGACTTCTTGGTGGCTGTATGGACTGTATGATAAATCTGCTCGGTACAAAGTACGATCAAGTGACTGAATTTACGGAAAAGTATAAGGAAGACGGTATCCTCTGGTTTCTGGAGGCGTGCGATCTGAATCTGATGGGAATCAGGCGCGCTATGTGGCAGATGGAGCACGCCGGGTGGTTCAAGCATTGCAGCGGCTTTTTGATCGGAAGACCGCTTAACGGTATGGGAGTGGAGGAGTTCGGTATCGATCATTATCAGGCCGCGTATGAGATGCTTCGGAAATATAACGTGCCGGTAATCATGGATGTGGATATCGGACATCTGTCTCCGATGATGCCGTTAATCAGCGGCGCCATGGCTCGCGTTGTCAGCGACGGGCAGGAGTACCGGGTGGAGATGGAACTTCGGTAATATAAGGATGAAATAATGAAGAAGGAAAGGATGGGGTAAGATGATACCGAAAGATCCGGTTATGTTGCTCAGCTTTATTAATCTGAAGCTGCGTGATTATTATACAAGTTTAGAGGCACTCTGCGATGATATGGATATAGACCGCAGAGAGATAGAGGATAAACTGTCAAGCATGGATTATCATTACGATAAGGAGAAAAATCAGTTTGTCTGAAAAAATTAAAATTACAGTTGTTACGGGAAATGAAAAATCAAATACAAAATTGAATATGCAAAATAGAGATGCCGTTGTTGTGACGCATGATTCATCAGCGACAATCATGTCAACTTTGTTGAAAAATGATTTGATAAACGGCAGTTTTTGCGGCGGAAGAGGAGATTGCGGACGGTGTAAGATACAGTTTCTGGAAGGAGTGACTATGCCCACCCCGTTGGAAAGAAGTGTGATGGAGCCGGAAGAACTGCGAGGTGGATACCGCCTTGCATGTCTGGCAAGGCCTAAAGACGACTGTGTCATAAGACTGGCGCTCGCGGATGTTGCCAAGATAGAGATTGTATCCGATATGATAGATGTGACAGAAAATGATGACCGAATAAGTCAACTCAATAAACAGACTCAAAATCAAGAATCGGACGTTATGAAATCAGCGACGGAAAAAGATCTTATAATAGCGGTTGATCTGGGTACAACCACCATAGCGATGCAGCTTATGGGTATGGAGAGCGGACGGGTCATTGATACCTATTTTGAGATGAATCCGCAGAGACGTTACGGTCCAGATGTGTTGTCAAGGATTAAGGCGTCATGTGAAGGGAGTAGGGAGATATTACAGAAGTTAGTAATAGAAGTGCTGGAGCGAGGCGTTTCGCAGTTTGAGCGATGTCTTTCAAAGAGAACGAAGGCAAGTGAAACCGGTATCAGTGCCATGTGTATCGCCGGCAACACCACCATGGCGCATCTGTTTATGGGATATGACGTATCGTCGCTGGGACGGAGTCCTTTTACGCCGGTGGAGATCGGATTGCAGGAGTACCGGAATCCGGCATGGAATTTTAAGGTATGGCTTGTTCCGGGTATCAGTGCCTTTGTAGGCGGAGACATCGTGGCAGGGCTTTATGCGCTGGGAATGCTTCCCGGGGGATGTGGAGTAGAGCGGGTTAATAACATTAGTGAAGTGCAAGATAAGAATGAACCTCAGGGCCAAAACCAAGTTCAAGGCCGGGCTGAACTTCAGGACAAAAGTCAAGTTCAAGGCCGAACTGAGTTTCAGGACAAAAGTCAGGTTCAAAACCGAACTGAACCTCAGATTAAAGTGCAGGATAAGAACGTGACTCATGCCACAATACTGATTGACTTAGGTACCAATGGAGAAATGGCGATTACCGACGGTACACACATGATTGTCACCGCCACCGCGGCAGGTCCGGCTTTTGANGGCGGCGCCGGTGCGGGAGTNATAGGAAGTGACATGATTGCCTGNGCGGCTTCNCTTTTAAAGCAGNGNATANTGGANGAGACCGGGCTGCTTGCNGAACCCTATTTTACGGAAGGGGTTACTGTGGGAGANCCGGNAGTGCGGCTCNGTAATAANGATATACGTGATTTNCAGATGGCTAAGGCNGCAGTGNGNGCCGGAATAGAGATTTTGNGGGNNCAGATGNGAGAGTCNCNGATNGGGCACATTTATCTTGCGGGGGGATTCGGNTATTATCTTGATGTGGAAGCGGCTTTTTCCATCGGACTTNTNCCGGANCATATGCGCGGCAGGGTCNCGGCGGTAGGNAATACGTCGTTNGCAGGAGCNTTTANGCTGGGGCGTGATCTGTGGAGAGGAAAGACGAATCCGGNGGCATTGGAGCAGAGTCTNTCTTCTATAGTNAGNATTAATCTGGCCGAGCGGGAAGAGTTTGAGCAGACTGTATGTGCGNTATATGAATTTTTGTAATGCATGATGGTTTGTAACTGTGAAGAACAGGGTTCTGAACAGTTACGATGGGTTTAAGATTACGTTAAGTTTTCTCCGCTTTTCGTTTAAGAAATGGGTGNTATTATAGCCCTAACAACGAAACANACAGGTGGTAAGAGACCTGATTGGGAGAAAAGGAGATANACNTATGTGGACGAGANAAGAAATAAAGCNGAGGGCGAAGGAAGCCCTGAAAAGAAATTATTGGANGATNATGCTGGTGTCGCTTTTGATGATGGTNNTNGGGGGCGGGCTCAGTTNTTCTTCCGGNGCCTTCGGATCNAACGGGGTCAACAGTGTTGCGGTGGTTGATACATCGTCGGNNGANGCNCCGGNTNAAGACGAGAGCGGNGCAGCAGGGGNAACGGACGAATCTNTTATACCGGATAAGGCTGAGATTTATCTTGACAGNACGACGGATGCACTTGTTGAAGCCACCGAAGACATGAATGAGACGGTTGCGGCGGTATATATCATTACCNTCATGATTATTGTCTGTATTATTGTACTGATAGGCATGATTATTGCCGGCGCGGTTAGTGCATTTCTGTATAACCCGCTTTGCGTAGGGGTAAACCGTTTCATGTTGAAAAGTGTGGATGACACAGCGGAGATCAAAGAGATGGCCTATGCTTTTGACCATTCCTATATNAATGTGGTAAAGACGATGTTNCATGTGGATCTGCGGGTGTTNNTGTGGGCGCTNCTGTTTGTCATTCCGGGNATCTATAAGAANTATCAGTACCGCATGGTATCCTATATTCTGGCGGANCATCCGGATCTGGANTATAAAGAGGTGCTGCAGATGAGNAGCGACATGATGAANGGCGANAAATGGCATGCTTTTGTGCTGGATCTTTCCTTTATCCTGTGGCATATGCTGGGAATGATAACATGTGGTATNGTAGAGATTTTCTATGTGAATCCTTATGTNCAGCTGNCGGATGCAGCATTNTACCGTAAATTATGCGAATTGCGTGATGNCACAGGACAGGCGGCTTTACCGGACAGTAATTACGNATATGATCANGAACTGTAAGTAATGGGCGCAGAAATGGNGATGAACATGGNATATAAAATTATGATAGCGGACGATGAGGCGGAGATTCGTGATGTACTTCGCCTGTACCTTGAAAAAGANGGTTATGAGGTAGTGGAAGCGGCGGANGGNGTGGAGGCTATGGATAAGATACAGAANGAGAAACCGGATCTGGTNATTCTCGATATCATGATGCCNGNANTGGANGGATACCGGGTGTTNCGAAANATNAGNGAGGANAATAATATACCGGTTATTATGNTNTCGGCTAAGGATNCGGATGCNGATAAAATANTGGGNCTNGATCTGGGNGCGGACGATTATATNACGAAGCCNTTCGGNCCGCTGGAAGCAGTTGCCAGAGTCAATTCCAACATACGCAGATTNTACTCGCTGGGAGCGGGAGNAAATGCGCAGAAANCGGTGAAGGAGCTGGCNGTGCAGGANCTGCGGCTTGATCTGGAGGCGTGTCTATTGTACCGCGGCGANGAGACGATCGAACTGACCTCGGTGGAGTTTCGGATTATGAGGCTTTTTATGGAAGAACCGGGCAAAGTGTTTACGAAGCAGCAGATTTATGAAACGGGCTGGGATGATGAATATGTNGTGTCCGATAATAATATTATGGTGTGCATTTCCAAGCTGCGNGCCAAGCTGGATCATGACGGCAGGGAATACATCAAGACAGTCAGAGGGCTGGGATACCGGCTGGAAAAGCGTTAAATGCCAGATGAAGGGAGCATAAGANCAGTGGAAAATGGAAACAGAGCAGAGGATAAAAAGTCCCTCAAATGGTTTCTGATCAAACGATTCCTTGTTGTTATGCTCTTTATTCTTGTCAGCGAGGAACTGATCGGTATACTCTATGATNATGTNGTCATCCCGTGGGTGTTTCTCATTTTGAAGAGCCAGCACATATCCATTACGTCGGGCGGGAGTCCGATNACTTGGATATTACAGATGTTATTATATNTACTTNCGTCTTTTCTTCCGGANGGNATATCAGGTTATGTNCAGCGTATGATCGGCNGTCATATGGATCATTCGCTGCAGATTGCNACGGACGTTGCGCCCTTTGATGGACGTATGGGAATCTTACTGCGNGTGGTAATCATCGTAGCATTTCTGCTGTTGATCTTCGTGAGTTTACTGCCCTATCTGATCGGAGCATTTTACTATTACCGCNTAGTGACTAAGAAAGTCAATGAGCTGATAGAAGCGGAGAAGGAACAGCAGCTTGCCTATGACAGACAAAGGAATCTGCTTCTGTCGGATATAGCCCATGACATTAAGACACCGATNACGACGCTGTGCAGTTACAGCAAGGCATTGTCGGACGATATCGTGCAGGGGGAGAAACGGCAGGAGTATCTGGATGCCATATACAGCAAATCCATGCGNATGAGCGAACTGATNACNCTGCTCTTTGAATANGTGAAGATGGACAGCAGCGGATATGANCTGCATAAAGAANATTGTGATCTNGGAGAAATNCTGCGGGAANCNGTGGCTATGCNGTATACGGANTTTGAAGGNCGGCGGATNACGCTTCAGGTGGAGATTCCGGAACATCAGNTTCNTTANNGGGCGGATAAGATACAGATGACGAGNGCCATTACCAATCTCCTGACCAATGCGGTCCGGTACGGNAGAGACGGCGGCAGGACATTNGTNCGGCTGGANGCNTATACGATTACGGTGGCGGATGACGGTATGGAGATCGATCGGGAGTTNGCNGCGCATATCTTCGAGCCTTTCTCCAGAGCGGATAAGGCGNGNAGCACGAAAGGCGGCAGCGGNCTGGGACTCAGTATCGCNTCNAAGATTGTGGAAATGCACGGAGGAGAGCTGAAACTGGACTGNGATTACGGGNATGGNTATACGAAGGCATTNCAGATTATACTNAGAAATACCGCTANTTGAGCNGCTGTATGTCTTTATNNGGNAATAGAATCAAATTCNTAACTGTTCAGGAGGTGGTTCGTAACTGTAAAGAGCAGGGTTCTGAACAGTTACTCNAATTCTTACTTCTGAATGTGCCGNTNCGNGCATATATAGTATAAATATCGGGTGTAATTGATCGAAAAATGTACATACATGACAGGAANTTACACCCNGAAGANACAGGATTGGTGCGTAATGGGCAGAAAGGAACAGAGACAGGTACGGANAAGNGTNCATGNCGGAAGAANCGGAATTGTGAGGGNGTTGATCCTNGNNGCNGCGGCGTTGATNCTCTATGTGCCGTTGNTTGTAGGCTATAANGCCANNGCGGCNGCNGCAAACGGCATGGNGGACAGTAAGAAGATCGCCATTACTTTTGATGACGGACCACACCCATATTACACNGANCAGCTTNTNGANGGACTNAAAGANCGGGAAGTGAAAGCAACNTTTTTCGTGACGGGAAAGCATGTGGAGCAGTATCCGGAACTGATCGAACGGATGCATGAGGAAGGACATCTGATCGGNAATCACACTTANAGTCATCTCCAATTAAACCGGANNAACGGGGAGGNTTTTAAAGAAGAACTGATTAAAACCAATGAGCTGATNGANGAATTGACAGGNCAGGAGGTGCAGTATGTGCGGCCTCCTTATGGTTCGTGGGATAAGAAGTTTGAGAAAGAGCTGAANATGTTTCCNGTGTTGTGGAATATCGATCCGCTTGACTGGTGCAGCGATAACGTNGCGTGCATNGTGCAGAAAGTNACCTCCAANGCGAAAGAAAACTCCATTATNCTAATGCANGACGAATACAAGAGCACGGTGACGGCGGCATTGCAGATCATTGACGCACTGCAGAANGANGGATATGAATTNGTGACAGTAGATGAAATTCTTTTCGATTAAGCNGGCTGNGNACGCATGGGACAAATCATCGACCGCGGGAGCCGGAGCTCGCTCTCGNTCGCGGTCGGTAACNTCAATTATATTTGCGCTTACGGGCGCAAAATGTTAGAATATAAANGATTNGTCTAATAAANCGAGNACAGAGGATNGAAAATGGATCTGTTTGAATATATGCGAAGTACAAATCAGGAGAAAGANTCGCCNTTAGCGGCCAGACTTCGTCCGACTACTTTGGATGAAGTGGTGGGGCAGNAGCATATTATCGGNAAGGACAAGCTGCTTTACCGTGCCATCAAGGCGGATAANNTGAGCTCNATCATNTTCTANGGCCCGCCCGGNACAGGGAAGACGACGCTTGCCAGAGTCATTGCGAATACGACNAGCGCCGAGTTTACGCAGATCAACGCTACGGTCGCCGGCAAGAAAGATATGGAAGAAGTAGTGAAGAAGGCCAAAGATCTGCAGGGAATGTATGGAAAGAAAACNATACTTTTTATNGANGAGATCCATCGNTTTAATAAGGGACAGCAGGATTATCTGCTTCCNTTCGTGGAGGACGGCACGGTGATCCTGATCGGTGCGACTACGGAGAATCCGTACTTCGAGGTGAACAGNGCGTTGATTTCCCGGTCNGTCATTTTNGAATTGCANCCGTTATCCATGGANGATATCAGNGAATTAATTACACGTGCGGTGTATGACAAGGATAAGGGGATGGGCGCTTATGACGCGGTGATNGANGAGGANGCCGTATCGTTNCTNGCCGAGCTGTCGGGCGGNGATGCCAGACATGCGCTGAATGCGGTAGAACTNGGCGTTATGACGACGAACCGCAGTGAGGACGGNAAGATNCATGTNACGCTGGAGGTGGCGCAGGAATGTATTCAGAAACGNGTGTTACGCTATGATAAGACAGGGGACAACCATTATGACACGATCTCTGCATTTATTAAGAGTATGCGAGGGTCCGATCCNGATGCGGCAGTCTATTATCTGAGCCGGATGCTTTACGCGGGNGAGAGTGTGACTTTTATNGCGAGACGTATCATGATCTGTGCGTCNGAGGACGTAGGCAATGCGGANCCNATGGCGTTAAATGTNGCGGTCAGCGCATCGCTGGCGGTGGANCGGGTCGGTATGCCGGAGGCGCAGATCATNCTGNCGCAGGCGGCGTCCTATGTGGCCTGTGCNCCTAAGAGCAATGCGAGCTGCGAAGCGGTCTTTCAGGCGNTGGAAACGGTGCNGCAGACCGGNAATCTGCCGATNCCCACGCATTTNCAGGACGCCCATTATAAGGGGGCGGCGAAGCTGGGACACGGAACAGGCTANAAATACGCGCATGATTATCCCAANAATTATGTAGAGCAACAGTATCTGCCCTATGAATTAAACGGAAAAGANTTNTATAAGCCTACCGGTAACGGCTATGAGGCNAAGATCAGGGAGCATATGAAACGAATCAAGGAAGAGGCTGNACATGATNCCANATAAGAAAAAAAAGCGNAGACGCGTCATAGATAAAGAAAAAGTTGCGGCAAACAAGAAGAAAGCCAAGGCCAAAAAGCAGCGTCTGAAAAAGCAGTTAAAGGAAGAANAGGCNCGGATCAGGGCGGAGAAGCGAAAAGGTAAGGTTCTGGAAGAAGCNGTCAANATGGGAGAGTCCGTAACGGTGACCGAAGAGGGAACCGTGGAACGCACCATNACGGTGGAGGAGACTTATACCATAGCGGAGAAACCCGAGGAACCNAAGGAGATTCGNCNGAAGAAAAAGAGGAAAATTCTGGCGNTTGCAGGCGCTGTCGCGGCANTTATGATTCTTGCNGGNACNGGCAGCTTCTTNGGTATCCGGTATTATCTGACGGAGCAGGCCAAGGAGAGTGCCGCNGTGGAAGCNATGGTACATACGGAGGCGGTGGAGCTGGCCGAGTACAGCNTGCGGCAGCACAGGAAGGATCATGTGAAGCAGAACGCGGGNAAGGACGCATCCGAGGCGCTTCTTGATGCNACCCGTTTTTTGATCGGCGGCGTGCATAACAGACCGCCGGAGATCGAACTGACGGATGNCAATTCCTCTGATTTTATTAAGATAGAGAACTGCCTGATCAACGCCGAGACGGGTAAGGTGGATGTAACGATGTCGGCGGAAGGGCTTGCGGTCAGCGATGACGGTTACTATTATCTTTTNGAGGAAAAGACGTACGANACNGCGCTTCGTAGCGATGAATATATTATTGAGCAGGAAAAAGATGTAAAATTGACCTTTTCGGTCAATCTAAACTATAATAAGGCTAATTCAAGACTTTGTTCTAAATTTGTCGTAGCNGTGAAAAAAGACGGCGAGTATATGCCCATCAGCCAGCCGGGATATATCACGAATCCNGAGGCGATTGCGAAGTACAGTCCGTCTTTCGGNAATACGACATCTAAGAAAGGGNTGCTGGTAGATCCGGAGAAACTGCGGACGATGGAGTTAGACGATCTGGGTGTGAAACATGCGGCGTATAATATTCCGCTCAGCAGGATTCTCGGCAACACGAGCAATGCCTATTATCCGACTGTCTACTACACATATAATGGCAGGAGTTATGCTTTTAACGGGCAGATTATGGCAGAGTATGACTATGTCTTTTCCACGTTGACGAACAAGGGTATCACGACGACGGCGATCATTCTGAATGATATTCACCCCGGTTATATGGAGCTGATCCATCCGAAGGCGCGCTCCGGCGGTCATGCGCCCTACTATGCCTTCAATGCCACGGATGAGGACGGAACGGAGTATATCGCGGCGATCGGTTCATTTCTCGCCAACCGTTATTCCGGCAGCGGACACGGTAAAGTCATGAACTGGGTGATCGGTAATGAGATCAATGCCAGAAAAGAATGGAACTACATAGAATATATGGATACAGAAAATTATGTGAATGAGTATGCCAAGGCGTTCCGCATCTTCTATAATTCCATAGTCAGTGTTAACGGCAATGCCAGAGTCTATATTTCGCTGGATCAGCAGTGGGGGAAGAGCCTTTATTCCAATAACGGTTACAGTTCCAAGGAGATTCTGGATGAATTTAACAGGAATATCAAGGCAGGCGGCAATATTGACTGGGGTGTGGCATATCATCCGTACAATTATCCGCTGACCAGCGCCAAGGCATGGAGTACCAGCGGTAAGGCTGGTTCTTACGTTCTGGATTCGGAGACAACGCCCGTGATCACGATCAAGAATATCCATGTATTGACGGATTATTTGCAAAAAGAAGAGTATTTGACGGATTCCGGGGAAGTGAGACATGTGACTTTGAGTGAAATGGGGTATACATCATCTGCGGGACAGGATCTGCAGTCTGCTTCTTTTGTATATGCCTATAAGATCATCGAGGCGAACCAATATATCGACAACATGCTTTTCTCCAGACAGACCGATGCGTCGTCGGAAGTGGCGCAGGGGCTGGCGCTGGGCATCAACACGCTTGGCGGCGGACGCAAGTCTATCTATACGGCATTCAAGTATGTGGATACGGCGGAATCCGCTAAATATACGGATTTTGCGCTGCGCGTGATCGGAATCAGCGATTGGAGCGAAGTGATACAGAAGCACTGATTTGCCGGGCACAGCAAAAGAAGATCAGAACAGTTTTTCAATCAGATATTGATAGATATCCTGGTTCCGGGTCTGCCAGTTGGCGCAGATCGCGGAAGCAGTGTCTTCATCAGGGACGGACAAGGTGATTTCCACCATTGTGACGTCCTTTTCCTTTGCCCGAAGATGTGCCTCGTATTCGCCGGAGACAGATTTGTAATAGTCGGACAGGACAGATACTTCGTTACGCATTTCCAGTTCATTAGCATCAAAAAAGCGATCGATCTCTTCCTTGATCGAGCTGTTGATCCTGTTTTCAAAGAAAGAAAGGGTCTCCCGTCCCTCATCGGTAAGGATCAGCTGGGTGCGGTTGCGGCTGGTCTTGGCGGATATGAGGTCCGCTTCGGTCAGTTCGGCAAAAACCTGCTGGAGCGTCAGGAAGTTCGTGTATTCTCTTTCCAGAATAAAGTCTCCCACCTGCGCTTTGGTCAGAGGAAAAGTGACCCGGTTAAGCATGTAGAGTACGATTAGTTTGTAGAGAGTAAGCGGATCTTGTGTCATAGGATACAGCCTTTCCTTTTTTAGAGTGAATAGTTATATAAGCGCCCCTGATAAGCTCCCCGCAATTTCATGGCGTGGTGCAGCGTGTTGAGGACACCACGTTTATCCAGACTCCATCGGGGTGCAAGCAGCAGATCCCGCGGTCCGTCGCCGGTCAGACGGTGTATGACGATGTCCGGATTTAAATGCTCCAGACAGTCTATTACCAGATCAGTGTAAGCGTCCTGTGAGAGCGGCTGATATTTGCCCTGCGTATAGAGCGCTGCCAGATCGGTGCTCTGCAGTACATGAAGAAGCTGCAGCTTCACGCCCCATGTACCGCACCGGTTCAGATGGTCTATAGTGTATAACATGTGTTCTTTTATTTCTTCCGGCAGACCCAGAATTATGTGGGTGACGACCGGTATGTGAGCCTGATTCAGCATGGAAACGCAGTCATCATAGTCGGACAGAGGATAGCCGCGTCTGATGAGAGCGGCAGTTTCCTCGTGGATCGTCTGCAGCCCCAGCTCGATCCAGATGAATTTATCGGGAAATTCCGCAAGAAGATCCGTCAGCATGGTCACAATGTCTGCAGACATACAGTCCGGTCTGGTGGCTATGGAAATGCCGGCAACAGTGGGCTCCTGCAGTGCCTCCTTATAGAGAGTATACAGGCGCGGCAGAGGACCGTAGGTGTTGGTGTATGCCTGAAAATAAGCGATAAACCGAAGACCAATCCGTTTGTGGTGAAAAAGCGCCCTGCCGACGGCCAGTTGTTCACCGATGGAGATATGTTCTGCGGTCTTGACGGCATAATCACCGCTGCCGCCGGCACTGCAGAAGAGGCAGCCGCCATATCCCAATGTACCGTCCCGGTTGGGACAGGTAAATCCGGCATCGATCGCGATCTTATATAATTTCTCTCCGTAGGTATTTTTCAGATAGGCATCCAGAGAGTAGTATGGTTTGCCGTGCCAGTCAATGGTCCGGTTGGTTATATTCATGAGTCGTTTCCCGTATCGTCAAGTTATCGTTTGATATGTGATTTTACAGCCTCTGCGACCACATCCGCAACCTTGGGGTCGAAAGCCTCAGGCATGATATTATATTCATTTAATTCTGATTCTGGCACCAGTCCCGCGATGGCGTGGGCGGCAGCCAGCTTCATCTCTTCTGTGATCTGTACGGCGCGTCCCTCGAGAGCGCCCTTGAAGATACCCGGAAAGGCTACCACGTTGTTCACCTGATTCGGAAAATCGGAGCGTCCTGTGCCGACAACGCGTGCACCTGCCGCTTTCGCAACATCAGGCATGATCTCCGGAACAGGATTAGCCATGGCGAAAAGAATGGAATCCTGATTCATGGAAGATACCATATCGGGCGTTACGATATTGGGCGCAGAGACACCGACGAAGATATCGGCACCTTTTAAAGCATCGGCGAGTGAACCGGACTCGTTGTTCGGATTAGTCACTTCAGACATCTTCTTCTGCATATCATTTAATCCGTCAGTGGATTTACCGATGATTCCTACCTTATCGCATAGGATCACGTTGGTAAAACCGTAATTTAACAAAAGCTTTGTGATCGCAATACCGGCGCTTCCGGCGCCGTTGACCACTACTTTACAGTTTTCTTTCTGTTTCTTTACGACTTTCAGGGCATTGATGATACCTGCCAGCACAACGATGGCGGTTCCGTGCTGATCGTCGTGGAAGACGGGAATGTCCAGAATCTCTTTCAGGCGCTCTTCAATTTCAAAACAGCGGGGTGCGCTGATATCTTCCAGATTAATGCCGCCGAACCCCGGCGCGAGATAGGTAACTGCCTTGATGATCTCTTCCGTATCCTGCGTGTCCAGACAGATCGGCACCGCGTTGACACCGCCGAACTCTTTGAATAGTACGGCTTTACCTTCCATAACGGGCATAGCGGCGTAAGGACCGATATTGCCGAGTCCTAATACGGCGCTGCCGTCTGATACCACTGCCACGGTGTTTGACTTCCATGTGTAAGTGTAAGCGGCCTCTTTGTCCTGTGCGATGACCTTGCAGGGCTCTGCAACACCGGGAGTGTAGGCGAGGGAAAGATCCTCTCTTGTTTTGACGGGCGTCTTGGACACTGTCTCCAGCTTTCCACGCCATTTTTCGTGTAATGCAAGGGCTTTTTCGTTAGTTGTCATGGTGATTTCCTCATTTCTTAAAATATGATTTAATGTGTATATATTAGTATGTAATCAGGTTAAATCGTGATTTATCACCTGCTGATTATACCATTTCATGCAATGATACTGCGATATTTCATCCGTAAAGCCGACAGATTGATATAGATGGTGGCCGGCGTCCGTGGATTTCAGTTCAATAACACTTAGTTTTTTTACAATCGCATCTGACAGGATTCTGTTCATGATCTCTTTCGCATACCCTCTGTGCCGGTATAGCGGATCCGTATAGACATTCAATATCGTTCCCGTTTTGCCGGTTATAAACGCCGGACTCATTGGCTTTTCAACTACCAGTAAGAATGCGCAGGCGACGATTTTTTCGCTCTCTCTTATTAAATAGCAGAAGATATTTTGATTAAGGTTTCTTTTGAAATAATCCGGCAGATCCCGTCGAATTATCATGATATCATCGTCATTTAACTTTCCGAGATCCTCTTTCAAATATGCCAATCTCAGTTCCGTCAGTAGATCAATATCTGCAATGGTAGCATTTTCAACGATCATTAGAGTGTTCTCCATAGTCCGCAGTGGCAGCTCGATTCCGCTTCGCTGCATCTCGCTGTCGGGCTTCGTCCTATCAAATGGTAATCCGACAAATGCGTCTGCAAGCGATCAATTTGTCAGATTACCGTTTGTACTGCTCATTGTTATATCATATAATATTTGCACTTTAACTGCAATGTTTTTGTTGTAGTAGTTATGTGACATCTGTTATGTGACCAAAGAGTCGCCAATATTGTTCAAACATCACCAATACCCAGCGCATATGGAGGTTAATTTCTTAAGGAGTCCCTTAAAAAGCGTCAGTGCTTAACGAGGTGTTTCACGAGTTTAGCATCTGCTACGCTTTTTACGGAGCGAGAGCGCGGCTCCGTAGATATTAACCTCCGTATGCGCG
Organism: Lachnospiraceae bacterium; assembly: GCA_014804655.1. Classification (GTDB taxonomy): domain Bacteria; phylum Bacillota; class Clostridia; order Lachnospirales; family Lachnospiraceae; genus UBA3282. Next base: position 107,882 of record JAAUZK010000016.1, read on the forward strand.
TACGACTTAGCTTACCTATGAACAACGCCAAATCTCCGATTTTTCGATTTTTCGAAGTTTATAAAAAAATACTTCCTATTTCATAAAATCTAGTGTATAATAGTCGCATTGACAGAGATAGATCATTTCGGATAACACATCAGGTTATAAATCCCTAGACGAAAGAGCGTATACGGAAGAATGTATATAATAGATGATTTATTAAAATACAGGAGGCATGTATGAGAGAAAAGTATGAATCGTTGGCACTTGCCGATTTGAAGGCGATCGCTAAGGGAAGAGGAATCAAGGGTACTTCTACTATGAAGAAAGCCGAGATCGTGGAAGCCATGCTGGCGGAGGATGAGAAAGACAAGGCGGCGGGTAAGGAAGTGGCAGTGAAATCCGTGGTTCCGCCGAAGAAGGAAGGCGCTGAGGAAGAGAAGTTTCCTTCTGAGCTGGACAGCGGTATTACGGCCAGCGGTATTCTCGAAGTTATGAGTGATGGCTTTGGCTTTATCCGGTGTGAGAATTATCTGCCCGGTGAGAATGATGTTTATGTGGCACCCAGCCAAATTCGCCGTTTTGGTTTAAAAACAGGTGATATTTTAGAGGGCAATACGAGAGTAAAGACACAGAATGAGAAATTCAGCGCGCTTTTATATGTGAAGTCGATCAATGGCTATCCGCCGGAAATCGCTATGCGCAGACCGAATTTCGAGAATCTGACACCTATTTTCCCGAACGAGAGACTGAAGCTGGAGACCCCGGGAGCGTCTAATGCCATGCGTATCATGGATCTGATCAGCCCTGTCGGCAAGGGGCAGAGAGGTATGATCGTATCGCCGCCTAAGGCCGGTAAGACTACTTTATTAAAAGCGGTAGCAAAGTCGCTCACCAGAACTGCGCCAGACGCCCATCTGATCATTCTGCTGATCGACGAGCGTCCGGAGGAGGTAACGGATATTAAGGAAGCGATCGAAGGCCCTAACGTGGAAGTTATCTACTCCACTTTTGATGAATTACCGGAACACCACAAGAGAGTGTCCGAGATGGTGATTGAGCGTGCAAAGCGCCTTGTGGAGCACGGCAGAGATGTGGTGATACTCTTAGACAGTATCACCCGTCTGACTAGAGCATACAATCTGGTAGTACCGCCCAGCGGACGTACGCTGTCCGGCGGTCTTGATCCGGCGGCGTTACATATGCCCAAGAGGATCTTCGGTGCGGCGCGTAATATGAGAGAGGGCGGAAGCCTGACGATTCTGGCTACGGCGCTGGTAGAGACAGGAAGTAAGATGGACGATGTGATTTATGAGGAATTCAAGGGAACCGGTAACATGGAGATGGTGCTGGATCGTAAATTGTCCGAGAAGAGAGTATTTCCTGCCATTGATATTCCGAAATCCAGTACAAGACGAGAGGATCTGCTGCTGACACCGGACGAGCTTGAGGCAATTAACATCATTCGTAAGGCATTAAACGGCATGAAGGCGGATGAGGCAGTGGAGAAGATTCTGGATCAGTTTGCCAGAACCAAGAATAATTTTGAGGTTGTCAATATGGTCAAGAAGATGAAATTTCTTTAATAAAAGGCTTGCATAGCCGAAATTCCTATGCTACAATATAAAAGCTGTCGATTTGCGGCGGCATGGGATGAGAAAATGACGACGGAAACGTCTGTTTACATTTAGAAGCAAGCAGGGAAAGGAGTATGGTTGTAAAATGAAAGAAGGAATCCATCCTGAGTATTATCAGGCGACAGTAACATGTAACTGCGGTAACACATTCGTGACAGGTTCTACAAAACCTGAGATTCACGTGGAAGTTTGTTCCAAATGCCATTCATTCTACACAGGGCAGCAGAAAGCAGCACAGGCTCGCGGACGTATTGATAAGTTCAATAAGAAATACGGTGTGGAAAGCAAATAAGTTTTGTACAAAAAGGTTGAGGTGCATATCTCAACCTTTTCTAATAACAAGACATGAAGTTCTACTAAGACAGCAAAGAACGCTGTCCAAGTAGAACTAAGTCATGTCTGGAAGAATGCCGCTTCCAGCATGCATTCTTCCGGGCTGAGAAGATAGATAAAAAATGAGGAACAACATAATGGCTAAGAAAAAGAATATGAAATACTCCGGGATCGGCGGACAGGCGGTTTTAGAGGGTATTATGATGAAGAATAAGGAACAGTATGCCGTGGCGGTAAGGAAGCCGGACGGGGAGATCGAGGTTGAGATCGAGCATTATAACAGTATTGTTCACGGGAGCAAACTGTTGAATATACCCTTTGTCCGCGGCATTTTTCAGTTTATAGATTCACTGATCCTCGGAATGAGGAGCCTGAATTTTTCTGCCGGATTCTATGAGGAAGCCGAGGAAAAAGAGACGGCGGCGGATAAGGCTTTTAACAGAATCTTCAAGGATAAGGCGGATAAGGTGTTCAGCGCCATCGTCATGGTATTTTCCGTTGCGATTGCCATAGGCATATTTATGGTGCTGCCCTATTATGTGACCTCGCTTTTTGAGGAATATGTCAGAAGCGACTCTTTTATGGCAATTATAGAAGGTGTGCTGCGTATCGCGATCTTTGTGGGATATGTACTCAGTATTTCACTGATGAAGGATATCAGACGCGTATATATGTATCACGGCGCGGAGCACAAGTGTATCAATTGTATCGAGAAGGGGCGGCCGTTGACGGTAAGCAATGTCATGAGAAGCTCTAAGCAGCATAAGCGGTGTGGAACGAGCTTTATGCTGTTTGTTATGTTTGTTAGCGTGATTCTGTTCTTTTTTATCAGAGTAGAGAGTCCTGTGTACCGTGTGCTGGTTCGAATCGCGCTGATTCCGGTGATTGCGGGCATATCTTATGAGATTATCCGGCTGGCGGGCAGAAGCAACAATATTCTGGTCAGGATTATCTCTGCACCGGGCATGTGGCTGCAGAGACTGACGACCAGAGAGCCGGACGAGAGCATGGTAGAGGTTGCGATTGCTGCGGTGGAGGCAGTTTTTGACTGGAAAGCGTACTTGTATGAGGCGTTCGGGTACGAAGTGGACGATTCATGGCTGAAGGATGATGAAACGACGGAAGAAGACGGCGATATGCAGTGAACAGAAGATGATACCGGATATTTGACGGAGATTGGAAGTATATCTGAAGAAATAGTATGAGCAATATAAATAATAGCGGAAATAGCATATGTTATATTATGATGGATTGACATATAAAGAATTATATAAATGGGGATGCGGGCAGCTTGCGGAAGCGGGAATTTCTGAGTCTCAGCTTGATGCCAGATTGTTGCTGGAATATTGCTGCGGGACGGATCGGAATACGCTTCTTGTCCATGGGGAGAAGAGCATATCGACGCAGGAATATGAGAACTTTGCAGATTGTATTGCACGCAGAAAAGAGCATGTGCCGCTTCAACAGATCACCGGTGAGCAGAATTTTATGGGATTAACCTTTGATGTGTATGAAAATGTTCTTATTCCAAGGCAGGATACGGAAGTGTTGGTGGAAGAAGTCATGCGCCATCTCCATGACGGGATGAGAATACTGGACATGTGTACCGGTTCGGGATGTATTCTGCTGAGTCTGCTGCATTATTCCAATGACTGTACGGGAGTAGGCGTTGACATTTCAGAAGAGGCTTTGCAGGCTGCGAGGATGAATGCCGGAAAGATTCTTGGGATGGAGATGAACGGACAGGAAAGTGCGGACAGCGTAGTGAATCGGGAAGCGGTGCCGGATGATGAGTCGGAGGAGCCGACAGAGACAGGACAGAAAGTGATATTGATGCAGAGCGATCTGTTTCAGGAATTGGATTCAAAGGATAAATTTGATATCATCGTTTCTAATCCGCCATATATAAGAACGGATGTTATCGAAACATTGATGCCCGAGGTAAAAGCGCATGAGCCCCATCTTGCACTGGACGGGCGGGAGGATGGCCTATATTTTTATCGTGAGATCATAGCGCAGGCAGGCGCATATCTGAATCGAGAAGGAATGCTTTTCTTTGAAATCGGATACGATCAGGGCGAGGAAGTCCGGCGGCTCATGGAGAACGCGGGATATACAGAGGTAGAGGCTGTCAAAGACTTCGCTGGACTTGACCGGGTGGTGTATGGCGTATATAGTGTAATGGCGTGAGAAGAACTTCTGAACTTGCACAACAAGTAATGATCACAGTAAGGGATGTTTCGCTAAGAAGTGCTAAGTCTCACGCATGGATTTGAGATTCCGTAAAGCGGAATCATGGAGGTAGTTATGTTTGATAAATTAGAAGACTTACTGAGAAAATTTGAGGAAATCATGAACGAGCTGAGTGAGCCCACTGTTGCGGATAATCAGGAACGGTTCCGTGCATTGATGAAGGAGCAGAGCGATCTGACTCCCATTGTGAATGCTTATAAAGAGTATAAAAAGTGCAATCAGGATATCGAGGACTCCCTTGCCATGCTGGAAAGCGAGTCTGACGAGGATATGCGGGAAATGCTCAAAGAGGAACTGGCCGGAGCGAAGAAGCGTGTGGAGGAGCTGGAGCATGAGTTGAAGATACTTCTTTTGCCCAAAGACCCTAATGACGAGAAGAATGTCATCGTGGAGATCCGTGCAGGTGCGGGCGGTGACGAGGCAGCGCTTTTCGCGGCGGAAATCTATCGTATGTATGTGCATTATGCCGAAGGCAGACGGTGGAAAGTGGAGACCATGGAAGTGGAAGAGATCGGAATCGGCGGTATGAAGAGCGTTACCTTCATGGTGACCGGACAGGGCGCATATTCCGTGTTAAAATACGAGAGCGGCGTGCACCGCGTACAGCGTGTGCCGGAGACGGAAAGTGGCGGACGTATCCATACTTCGACCATCAGTGTAGCGGTGATGCCGGAGGTAGATGAAGATATTGACATCGTGATTGAAGACAAGGATATACGAATAGACGTTATGAGAGCTTCCGGAAACGGCGGACAATGTGTCAATACGACGGATTCCGCGGTTCGTCTGACCCACTATCCCACGGGTATCGTGGTGTACAGCCAGACCGAGAAGTCCCAGATTCAGAATAAGGCGAAGGCTTTTGCGCTGTTGAAAGCAAAGCTCTACGATATTGAACAGCAGCAGCGTCATGACGCGGAAGCGGAGATGCGCCGCAGCCAGATCGGTACGGGGGACCGTTCGGAGAAGATCAGAACCTATAACTTCCCGCAGGGGCGTGTTACGGATCACAGGATCAACCTTACCATATATAAGCTGGATAAGGTGATGAACGGCGATATTCAGGAGATAATTGACGCGTGTATTGCAGCAGATCAGAGCGCGAAATTGCTTAAGATGGGGGGAAATTGAGATGGAACGAGTTGTAAAATTCTTGAAGGACGCAGCGGTTTATTATCTGGCAACCGTGGAGGGGGACCAGCCGAGAGTACGTCCGTTTGGAACGGCGCATATTTTTGAGGGCAGACTTTATATACAGACCGGAAAGGTGAAAGACGTATCGAAACAGTTGATGGCGAATCCGAAGGCAGAGATTTGCGCATTCAAAAATGGTGAATGGATCCGCATTGCCGGAGAATTGATTGAAGATGACCGGATGGAGGCGAGACAGTCCATGCTGGACGCTTACCCTTCCCTCCAAAAGATGTACGCCGCAGACGATGGTAACACGCAGGTGTTCTGTTTCAAGAATGCTACAGCAACCATCAGTTCCTTCACACATGAGCCGGAAGTGATTCAGTTTTAATGTGAAAGACAGACAATAAATGTGAGATGAAAGCCAATCACTCAGCAAGGGGAAAGGCAGGATATTTATGTCTCTTGAGAACAAACTCAACATAACCGATTCGGCAGAGCTTGTCCGTGCAGAAGAGAAAATCAGTAAGAAGAAGGCAGTTCAGCTTTTTGAAAGCGGACATTTATATACCATGAGAGCTGGCACATTAGACAGCCTTTTTAAAATACACAAGTTTCTTTTTGACGACATCTATGATTTTGCTGGAGCATTAACGGATCAAGTAAATGACCGTGAAATATATATGAAAGGTGTAGACCGCAGTTATTATTACGAAGGTTATTCGACATATAAAATAAAAAATCTTTGATGGAAGTATATGTATTCCGGTGCAATGTTTGATGATCTGCCGGCGCAAAAGATGAAAATAGATTATTTAGAATTTTGCAGGAATATCAAATTGAGTGGAGAAAGTATATATGATTAGATTACGGCCTTATAAGGATGAAGATGCAGAGAAGATACTTTCATGGTGCAAAGAGGAAGTCGCGTTTTATAAATGGACAGCAGGGATTCTTGGAGAGTATCCGATTTCAAAGGAACAGTTTGGAAAAGTAAAATCATTGATGGCATTTACTGCAATTGATGAAAATGAAGTCGTAGGTTTTTTTACCATGAGAAATCCGGGAGATTCATTGGACGAGCTGCGTTTTGGATTTGTAATTGTAGATTCTGAAAAACGTGGCAAAGGTTATGGTAAAGGTATGCTGCGGTTGGGATTAAAATATGCTAAAGAGATATATGGAGCGTGTAAGATATCTTTAGGTGTATTTGAAAATAACACAGAGGCATACTATTGCTATAAAGCCGTTGGATTCAGGGATGTAATATTAGATGAGATTGAAACTTATCATGTATTAGGGGAAGAATGGAATTGTCTGGAACTGGAAATTTTGAATTAGAATGCAATTTAATGGTATTACGTAGTTAATGAAGAGGAAAAATTGTTTGTACTATGTGTTGTAGCAAATACCACCAACCAGAAAATAATTAAAATAGTAACAGTTGATATGAAAATGCCCGGGTTAGCTTATTCAGCGTCGGGCATTTTTTAAGTTTAAGTGTCAGATCGAAGAAGCAATATAATTAATTTATAATACTTTTGTAATCTGAATGTAATATCCTTCCTTTATGATTCGGTTAGTGATCGACATAAGCCTGCCTGCTGCGATACGTCAAACAGGTACGCTCTATTCCCGAACACCATACAGATCATATAAGTAAGGAGTGACACCCGTTATGGAAATTTTACAGACAGTAAACCTAAAGAAATATTATCACAGCGGCGAAAACACCGTAAAAGCAGTGGACAACGTCAGTCTTTCCATAGAAAAGGGCAGCTTCACGGCTATCGTGGGCACATCCGGCAGCGGCAAGACGACGCTTCTTAATCTAATCGGCGGATTAGACTACGCGGACGAGGGAGAGGTCATTATAGACGGCCATTCGATCATGAAGATGTCGGAGGAGGAGCTGACGGTGTTCCGCCGCAGGAATATCGGTTTCGTGTTCCAGAACTATAACCTGATCTCGGTGCAGAATGTATACAAGAACATTGTGCTTCCCATCAGGCTGGACGGCAGACAGCCGGACAAGAAATACATCGAACATATATGTAAGGAACTGGGAATTGAGGATAAAATGGACAGATATCCCAACCAGCTCTCCGGCGGGCAGCAGCAGAGAGTGTCCATCGCAAGGGCGATCGCGGCGAAACCGGCAGTGCTCCTTGCGGATGAACCTACCGGCAATCTGGATTCTAAGACCAGCGCGGAAGTTATGGGGCTTCTCAAGATGACTTCCAGAGAATTTCATCAGACGATTATTATGATCACCCATAATGAGGCGATTGCCCAGCTTGCAGACAGGGTCATTCATTTAGAAGACGGCAGGATCGTAGGCGAAGGTCAGGCAGCCCATAGAAGTGTTTCCGGCGGGGAGGTGCAGTCATGAGTATTATGTTCAGAAATTCCAACGCAGCATTGGAAAAAGAGCTGGCAGCAGAGGACTACAGGGCGCATCCGGTCAGAAACAGGCTGGCGATCCTTGCCGTGGCACTGTGCGCTGTACTGATCATTATTACTTTTTCGGTGGGAATCGGTTTGGCGCAGACGGTCTCCCGTTCTATGGGTGCTGCGCCGGGACTGGGTGCAGACAGCGCGTCTTTATGCGGAGATGAGGAGATACTTGGCAGAATCAGGGAGCAGCCGCAGGTGGAATGGGCGGCATATGTGAGAAGATGCAGCAGCACGCGCCTTCATAATCGGGAATTCAACCCGTTGGACGTATACCTTCTGGCGGCGGATGAGGTGCATTATGACAAGAATATGGTGGATTTGATTGTCGGAAACTACCCGGAACAAGCGGACGAGATTCTTCTATCTGATACGATATCCGATCGACTTGGACTGGAACAGCAGGTCGGAATATCATATTCCCTTAAGGTGGTGGTAGAAAGAGAAGGAGAACGGGTTGAGCAGGAGTTTCCCATGACGGTGTGCGGATATTATCGCAATCCCATCAGAAATTGTGCGGACATCTATGAGGAAATCTACACGAGCGACAAGTTTATTGATACGTATAATCCGGAACTGCCCAGTGGATACGATACGATCTATGTGAAGCTAAACAATTTGAATCCGCTGAAGTTCGGGCATGATACGGAGGAAAAGCTGTCCGAGCTGAATGAGATCGTGGAAGCTAACGGAACAAGTTATAAGATGAGCGATATGACGCTTATGGTAATCATTCCGGTAATCCTGATCGTTGCATGCATTATGTTATGCGGTTATTTCTTTATCTATAATATATTTGATATCTCCATCGTCAATGATATACGGTTCTACGGAGAGCTTAAAACGATCGGCATGTCTTCCAAACAGCTCCGGCGTATGCTGTTATGGCAGATGAACAGGATTGCTTTTTACGGGATTGTAATTGGCGGATTAGCAGGCAGTATTATCGGACAGACGGCTTCCGGGCAGATCGTGAGCACGTTTGCGGAGAATATTGCGATGTATTATCAGCCGGCGGGCGCTGTGCAGACATTTCTGTTAGGCGGCGTGTTTGCATGGATTACATTGCTAATCAGCACATTAAAGCCTTTTCGGGTTGCATGTACGATCTCTCCCGTCGAAGCGGCGAGATACCGCGCGAAGAGGAAAAAAGGGGTGTTTTCCGTCCTGTCTTTTGCATTAAGCGGCATGTTGTTTCTGATCGTATATACTATTGCAATCGGTTTTTCGGTGGAGGCTCAGATCGACAGGCGGCGTAATACGGACTTTCAGATCCGGCATAAAGGAATCATATGGTCACAGAACGAGCCTTTTGAACCAATCAGCAGCGGGCTGGTAGAACGGCTGCAGGATTTAGAGTTTGCGGAGGACTTAAAGATTTATTATATTGGGAGAACTAAGCCGGACTATTTTGAAATGGACGGGTTGTATTGGTATACCACATCGGCGGAGATTACTGCGGAGGGGGAGATTGCCGCGGATCAGATTGCATATGTTAAAAGTCAACTTCCGGATACTGCAGACGAAGCCCGTGCTGTCAGGCTCAATGAAAGGGGTAATCTGTCAGTTAATGTGGTGGGAATGGAAGCCGGCAGCCTGAAAGAGGAGATGCGTTATAATAGTGTGTTGGAGGGCAGCATAGATGAGAAGAAGTTTGAGGATGGCAGTTATATGATCTATCTTCGAAGCTTTAATGACCGGAACGAAGATCAGAATAAGGGGATGGAGTATGCGGTTCATGCCGGCGATGAGGTGTCGGTGACTTTCTACGATGATGTGGCGGACCGCTATGTGGACAAAAAATTTACGGTCATGGCAGTCATCATGAATCAGGATACGTACGGTGCAGGAAATGTGAACAAGTCGAATATCTGGCTGACTCAGGAGACATTTAAGAGCATTTATTCCGACTATGAGAATCTTGTGGGTGCAATTACCTTTAACGGAGCGGATTATGCGAAAGACGGCAGTGCGCTTTCCGAACGGGAAAAGCAGGAGGTTGTGGAACAGGTATTGCAAGAAGACGGAAATTTACAGTTGATGCTTGATTCGGTCTATCAGGATAGAGTACATTTTACAGAGATGAAGAGAACCATCACTGTATTCGGAATGTTTCTGAGTGTGCTCGTCGGATTGATCGGTATTGCCAATATCATCAATACAGTGACTACGGATGTGATAGCGAGGAAGGTGGAGTATGCTGCCATGCAGTCGATCGGTATGACCGGAGCACAGATGCAGAGTGATATTTTCCGTAAATACGCAGTCTATATATTCACTGCTCTGGGGCTGGCGACAGTGACGGGTACGGCGCTTTCTTATATGATCGGTTCAAGCGTTATGTTTAACTTTTCATGGTTGGCATTGGTTCAGGCTGTTTTGATTTTCCTGTTCTTCTCGGTTCTGTTGTGTGTGGTGATGGCTAGGGTGCTTACGAAGGTGATGAATAGGAAGTCTATTGTGGAACGGTTAAGAGAAGTTGTGTAGGAGGGGGACGGCAGATTGCACAAAAGGTGCGAGTATGTTGGCTGCGTCAAATGGATTTACTAAATATTCCGGCGAGGTAAGACTGGGGACGCAACCGCCCGACATTCGCCATCCAGACATAATTTAGTCATACTTTGACACCGTACTTTGGTGTCTTAGTATGACTTCATGTCTTGCGCTAGTCAGGCTTTCCGGGACATCCTTGTCCCGGAATTGCTGGTTGATTTACGGAATATTAAGAAAATCTCATTTTCCTGCGCAAGGCATACTTGCACCTTTTGTGCAATCTGCCTGAATCTGCCTGAATACAACAATAATATAACGAGCGTTATAAATAGGTTGGTGAAAATATGGATAAGCATATATTAGTGATAGAAGACGACAGGGCATTAAACGGCGGGATTGTCTTTGCTCTGGAGCGTGAAGGGTATGCGGTTCACAGCGCGTATACGCTTGCGGAGGCGGAGAAGAGCTTGAATCAGAAGATGAATCTGATTCTTCTGGATATCAATCTGCCTGACGGGGACGGAAGGGAGTTTTTGCGAGGGGTTCTTGCGGGGCAGCCGGTGCCGGTGCTTCTTTTGACGGCAAGGGATTCGGAGGAGGATATGCTTAAGGGATTTCAGGCAGGGTGCGACGACTATATTACGAAGCCTTTTTCCATGCCGGTGCTGATCGCGAAGATTGCGGCGGTGTTAAAGCGCAGCGAGGGAGCGTCGAGGCAGATTTACGCAAGCGGCGGATTGGTGTATGATTTTGAGGGGAAGGTGCTGACGCGGCAGGGAGAGGCTGTGGAGTTGACGGCATTGGAGTGCAGGCTGTTGGAATTATTCCTGCATAATAGGGGGATCGTGCTGACAAGGGAGCGGTTGCTTGAGAAAATATGGGATGTGGATGAGCGGTTTGTGGAGGATAAAACGCTCAATGTTACGATCCGAAGGCTGCGCATGAAAGTGGAGGATAATCCGGAACAACCGGCATATATCAAGACCGTGTTCGGTTTGGGTTATAAATGGGAGGACGGACAGGCATGAAACAGAGATTTCTATATCGGCTGCGGAAAGATACGGATATGATATGGAAAGGCGGTATGGGCGCGGTGCTCATACTGCTTTTGCTATGCATGGGACTCATGCGGCTGGCAGTGCGGGAGGAGGATTTTTTGGTCAGAGCGGATCAGTGCATGAAACTTGTGGCGGTGTACGGTGTGGCGTGTCTGGCGGTATTTGCCGGGGCATATTATATGATTGTGAGGAGTGTGAGCGGCACACTCTGGCAACTGGGAGATATGATCGAGAGCCTGACGGAGGGATGTCCCGAGGCGGTATTTCCGGTGGCGGAGGATACGATCTTGTCACGGCTTCAGGGGCAGCTTATGCGGCTGTACGATATTCTGCGCTCTTATGAGGAACGGGAGCAGAAAATGCGCAGGCAGCTTGACGAGAATATCGGGGATCTGGTGCACCAGCTTAACACGCCGATCACGAATATCAGGCTGTATGCGGAATTTTTAAGAAGAGATGACCTAACGGTGAAGGAGCGGGAGCGCTTCTTAGGCTGTCTGGAAGAACAGGCACAGAAGCTGTCGTGGCTGGGGGAGAGCTTTTCCAAGATATCCCGTCTGGAAACGGGGATCATTCGCCTAAAACCCGAGCGGCAGGAGTTACAGCCCATTATTCTGCGTGCGGTGGCACAGATCATGGAAAAGGCGCAGCGCCGGGGTATGGAGATTGCGCTGAAAGGTGAGGTGCAGTCGGAGGTTGTAGCTGATGCAAAGTGGACGGCGGAAGCGGTGTTTAACGTGCTGGACAATGCGGTGAAATACGGGGATAAAGGCAGCGTGATCGAGATCGAGGTGACGAGGCTGATAAATTATACCGATGTTGCCATTAGAAACAGCGGAACGGAGATTGACGGGGAGGAATATCATAATCTTTTTAAGCGTTTTTACAGAGGAAGGGGGAGCGGAGAGACGGAAGGCTCCGGATTAGGGCTATATATTGTGAGGAAAATATTGGAGGGAGAGAAAGGATATATCAAGGCAGGGAGAACTAACGACGGGCGGACGGAGTTTGTATTGTATCTGTATCATGGGTAGTGGTAGATGTAGGAGGCTCGTTTTTATGGTATGGATGGGCAGGAGGAAATATGCCGTGAAATGAGTTGCCTGCAACAGAAAAAAACAGTATAATGAACGCAGGTTCCGCACAACGGAACTTGTAACAGAGGAGAAGGCGACACGATTCTGATACTGCTGAGGGAGGCGGGCAACGATGGAATATGCGGATCATAAGAGGCGTTGTGTATGGGCGAATCCGAAGAATGAATTGTATATAAAATATCATGATGAAGAGTGGGGGCAGCCGGTGCATGACGATCACCGGCTGTTTGAGATGCTGATTCTGGAATCTTTTCAGGCGGGGCTGTCATGGGAGTGTGTTTTGAATAAGCGGGAGGCTTTTCGGCGGGCTTTTGACGGGTTTGACCTTAATAAAGTATGCGCATACGATGAGGAGAAGATGGAAGCGCTCAGGCAGGATGAGGGGATTATCCGTAATCGTTTGAAGATTAAGGCGGCAGTGAAGAATGCGAAGATATTTCGGGATATTGCGGAGGAGTATGGCAGTTTTTCGGATTATCTGTGGGGATTTACGAATGGACAGGTTGTTTATGAGAACGATAAGGTGAGTTCGCCGTTGTCGGATGAGATTTCAAAGGATCTTAAGAAGCGGGGGATGACTTTTGTGGGGACGACGATCGTTTATTCTTATTTGCAGGCGGTGGGGGTTATCTATTCGCATGAGGATGGGTGTTTTCTGTGTAGGCAGGGGATGTAGGNTGAGATGTCAGATTGCATAAAATACTCTCTCGCGTCGGGCTCCGTCANGNGGATTTTCTAAAATATTCCGGGGAGGNTGAGGNAGACGGACGCAACCGTCCTCTATGCGCGTCCGTGCGCATTTCGGACTTTTCGGGACNTCCATGTCCCGAAATTGCTGGGAATTGAACGGAATATTAAGAAAATCTCANATGACTGNGCAGGACAGCTTCGAGAGTATTTTATGCAATCTGACGGNGTACAGCTATAGAGTAATTAGTGTGAAAAATAATAAAATTGTTAGNCAACTGTTNNGCAGCAAAGANCATAGTCTAAGAGTTACTAAATGTTTGNNATTTTAGATTCTGCNAAGCGNAATTGTGATGAATAATATGATAATAAATACATAAGACAGGNGTTNGATGAACNATGAGAAAAAAGGAATTAGCGCTTGAGGTCATAGAGCGGTTGAAAAAGGAATATCCGGACGCGGCATGTTCGCTGGACTATGATCAGGCATGGAAGCTGCTTGTCAGTGTGCGGCTGGCGGCGCAGTGTACGGATGCGAGAGTTAATGTGGTGGTGGAAAAGTTATATGAAAAGTTTCCGGATGTGGCGGCGCTGGCGGCGGCTCCGGTGGAGGAGATTGAGAANATCGTGCACCCTTGCGGATTAGGGAACAGTAAGGCGCGGGATATCAGCGCATGTATGAAGATGCTTCAAGAAGAATACGGCGGGAAGGTGCCGGACGATTTCGATGAGCTTCTGAAACTGCCGGGTGTGGGCAGGAAGAGCGCCAATCTCATTATGGGAGATGTGTTTGGCAAACCTGCTATCGTGACGGATACNCATTGTATCCGTCTCTGCAACCGGATCGGTCTGGTGGATGANATNAAGGAGCCNAAGAAGGTGGAGATGGCACTGTGGAAGATTATTCCTCCGGAAGAGGGGAGTGATTTCTGCCACAGGCTGGTCTGGCACGGNAGNGAAGTCTGTACCGCGAGGACGAAACCCTACTGCGACAAGTGCTGCCTNCAGGATATCTGNAAGAAACGNGGNGTTTCTTAATTTTCATGGAGCGGTTCGAGACCGGTAATGTCATTGATGGAGTCGCTGTTTNTGCCTTCTCCGGATAAAACNCTGTGNGTNCGGTAATAGGTGGGCGTGCAGCCCAGAAATTTCTTGAATAATTTATTNAAATAACTAGTGTTATTAAAACCTACGGACAGAGCAAGATCGGCAATTGACATAGGAGCGTCCGAGTGCTCAGCCATCTTTTTAGTCGCCTCGAGAATACGATATCTCATCAGGTATTCAAANGGCGTCATCTGTAATGTGCGTGCAAAACAGCGGCAGCACTCGCTCTTACTGATATGTACGCTGCCGGCGATNTCGTCTAAGGAGATNGACTCGGCGTGATGGGTTCGAATATAGAGCATNGCCTGTTTTACACGCTGNTCATCTAAAGAAACGTGNGGNGGNGGTGCGGTTTCNATATTCGGAAGNTGTCCGACCAGCTCTGACCAGAAACGACACAGNTGCCCTTTGGCTGCGATCTCGTAGCCGAAGGGTTTTGCTNTGTTGACGGCNATGGCATCGTTAATGGCANCCAGCATCCGCTCATGCCATGCNTTTTTTTCATCTAATGGAANCATCTTAAACAGTCGAAAATTCTGAATCGGAAGCAGGAACTGCGTATGCAGGTANCTGCTNTTGTGNCCGAAAAGAAAATCCGGATGNAATACAATCGAATAGAANGTGCAGTTATTCTGNTCCANGGACTGAATGGAGTGCAGGACACTCTGNTTAATNATAATTCCCTGTCCGGGNTCCANNGTNTAGCANGCATCATCGGTGGAGACTTCGGCGCNACCGTCATTNATAATCAGAATCTCCATCTCATCATGCCAGTGCCAGCGGATCCGGTTCATATAAGACCNGCTCAGATCCAGATAGTAAACGCCCACAGGGTAATCCAGTGTGCCGAAATCCTTCTTCTCGTAGAGATTGTCATAGGTNTTGATCGGATCATCGGAAGAGAGTGCNCGGGNGGAACTGTCAGAGGCAACTGCGGTATCNGTCAATGNCTCATGTGGGNCAGTATGTNTNACGTTGATGTCTNTTNCNGCAGGTGTCTGCATGCCGTGCCTCCTTCGCTTAAGTGATTTCGAAACCAACTGTTATGGGTGTTATAAATTATCTTAGCATGAACTGATAAGAGAGTCAAAGCATGTTTTACGGTCTTTTGTGTCAATTTCGGGTTACTTTTCACGGTTAGCGTTTCACGAGATGTTTCTGTGAGTGAAGCAAAGCAGAAGTCACTGCTGCATATGATAACAGTAGTAATGGTACGAAATAGAGCGTGGAGGATTCGTATGGACTCTCAGAAGAATGAAAACCTGTTAAATCTGGCGTTGGATACGCCGGAAGCGGAAAGGGAGCGGTCATTGGAATTGAACGTAGGGTTTGACCGGGTGGAAAAGACGTGGGAAGTGATCGTAAAGTATCATGGTTCGCTGCAGGAACTGACACTAAGGCGCATTGTGGTAGAGGAGTTGATTGCGGGCTACGCGATTCTGACAGTGCCGGAATCGGAGATGGATATCCTTACTGAGACAGAGCAGATCGAGTACGTGGAGAAACCGAAGAGGCTCTTTTTCTCTGATCTGGCAGGGAATACGGCCGCCTGCTATACGCCAAATAGTCAGTTGTTCAGGCATCTTACCGGTAAAGGCGTGCTGGTGGCAGTGATTGATTCGGGAATCAGCTATTGGAATCAGGATTTTCGCAGGGCGGACGGGACGACAAGAATCCTGTATCTGTGGGATCAGGTGTTAGACAGAGAGTTTGACAGCCGACAGATTAATGAAGCACTTGCCACAGGCAGCAGGGAGCAGGCACAGCAGATCGTTCCCAGCGTTGATACTACAGGACACGGAACGGCGGTAGCAGGGATCGCTGCGGGCGGAGGCGGAACAGGAGGTATAGCCTATGCGGGTGTGGCTAGGGAGAGTGAGCTGCTGATCGTGCGGCTTGGAACACCCCGGGCGGAATCTTTTCCGAGGACAACGGAGCTAATGCGTGCGCTGACCTATACAGTCAATAAGGCAATAGAGCTGCAGATGCCGGTAGCAATCAATCTGAGTTTCGGGAATACTTACGGCGCGCATAACGGGACATCTTTGCTGGAGCGGTTTTTGGATAATGTGTCCGAGATCGGCCGCAGTGTGATCTGCGTAGGCAGCGGAAACGAAGGAGCGTCTGGCGGGCATGTGGGCGGCAGCGTGACTGTGAGCGGTCAGACCGGGACAGGAGGAGCTGTGGCAGGTACCGGCAGTAGATTGGGGGTAGAAAGCCGTGGCGGTCAGTCCGGAAGAGCGTTGACCGGTTTGAACGGTGGGATTGACAATGATGTCATGCAGAATATGACACGTGTGGAATTAGTAGTTGGAAACTATGAAACCGGCGTAAATATACAGCTTTGGAAGGAATATACAGACCGGTATGCGGTCATTTTATTATCACCGGCAGGGGAGTATCTGATTGTGGACACTGACCGGCCGGGTAAACAGACTTATCGGCTGGAACAGACACAGATTCTGCTGTATAACGGTGAACCGGCTCCCTATCTGACCAGTCAGGAGATTTATTTTGATCTGTTACCGGCGGCGGGCAGCAGGTATCTGAACAGCGGGGTATGGACTTTCCTGTTGGAGCCGATCAAGACCGTTACGGGTAATTATACCTTTTATCTGCCGTCGGGGACGGTGAGGAATGCGCAGACCCGCTTTGTCCGACCGACTCCGGATGTGACACTGACGATTCCCTCCACCGCGTCTAAAGTAATTACGGTGGGAGCATATGCTCCTGTCTATGAAGCCTATGCGGATTTCTCCGGCAGAGGTTATCTGTATCAGGAGCAGGTCAACAGCCGTACCTCGGACTCCTTCGTGAAACCTGATCTGGTGGCACCGGGGGTGAATGTGACGGCGCCTGATCGGGATGGAGGTTATTCTCCGGTTACGGGGACATCCTTTGCGACGCCTTTCGTAACGGGGGCGGCGGCGCTGTTGATGCAGTGGGGGATTGTGAATGGGAATGATCCGTATCTGTATGGGGAGAAGGTGAAGGCGTACTTAAGGAGAGGGGCGAAGCCGATCAGAGGGGAGACGGAGTATCCGAATGCGAGAGTGGGGTATGGGGCGCTTTGTGTGGAGAATAGTCTGCCGGGGTAAATTGCGAAATTATTATTACATTTATAAAAAAGTAAAGTAGAAAAAATTGTAAAGTTATTTTATAATAAATTATCATGACATTATTAAGTAATTAGACGAAAACTGTGTTGAAAAATGAAAAACAGAATTCTAAGAAAACTGTATGAAAAATATTAAATAGCAAATTAGGTGAAGGCAAAAAAAGATATATTTTAGATGTACACTATAGAATGCTGAGAATTTAAAATACAAATGATTATGGAGAACGGGTATGATGAAAATTAGGGATATTATTCTTCTGGAAAAAGATACAAATAGAAAAGGAGATCTATTTAACCGAATGGTCTATGATGTTTTTCATTCGCTTGGATTTGGAGAACCACATTATGATGTTCAAAAATCAGGGAGAGAAATTGATATGGTATTGCAACATCGTACAGAGAGGCGAATTGCGATTGTGGAGAGCAAGGCTTGGCAACAAAAAGTGGGCGGTAGTGAGATTAATAAGTTTGTTGGTGCATTCGGGGTGGAAAAGGGGCGGTTCAACCAAGAAGGATATGAAACGGTTGGCTATTTTGTTTCGCATTTGGGATTTAAAGAAACTGCATTGGAGCAGGAGAAAGAGCGTAAAGGAAATGATAAACCGATTTTGTTAGGACCTGATGAAATAATCAGGGAGTTGATTGAGGGAAACGTGCTTTGTTCTTTGGAAAAAGCAGTTGATGCAGTCAGACAGACAAAAAACAGTCCTTTGCATCTTTGTGATATAGTAGATCTGGTCGCCTGCGAAGAAGGATGGATATGGGTATTGTATTATTCGATCGCGCCAAAGCAAACAAGGACACATTTCGCGTTTGTGCATGCTGACGGGAATCGGCTGATGAATAGCGTGGCGCAGAGATTGATTAATCAGGCAATTGGTCAGAAGGTTGGTTTTTCAACTCTTATTTATATGGAAGTAGAGACAAAAAGGGATATAGATAAGCAGATAGCACAAGATTTGTATTTTAGATATCTGGAAACTGAGCTGGGAGAAATTCAGTTTGAGGGTATGCCGACAGATAAAGAGGCTGGTGCTATTAAAGTGAATCTGGAGAATATCTTTGTACCCTTAAGATTTTGTCATAAGGATAATGAGGGAGAAGAACACGTCTTGATTGAGGATGTTTTAACAAAATCTATGAGGGCTGCGGTTTTAGCAAAGCCGGGTGGGGGAAAATCTACACTTATACGCCGTATTGCACTTGCATATGCGCTCCCTGAGCGTAGATATAAAGTGAAGGATAATCTGCCGGATCAAAATTGGTTTCCGGTATATATTCGTTGCCGGGATCTCGGAGATAATGTCACAAAAAGCATTTTGGAGATTATCGGGTCGATTGCCCGCAGAGCCGAAATCTTAAAATATGAGCAGTCTTTTCAGGCTCTTGTCGAGGATGCTTTGCAGGAAGGACGCATGTTGCTTTTATTGGATGGGTTGGATGAAATATCACAAGAGAAAAACCGAATTTGTCTTGTTAATCAACTGCGTACCTTTGTAGCGACATATCCGAATGCACATTTAGTTGTTACTTCTCGTGAAGCCGGATTCCGTGCGGTGGCTAGTACATTGGCAAGCTATTGCCAGCAATATACTATTGATGGAATGGATGAAGATGAAATTCGATTATTGAGCTTGAAATGGCATCAGGCAATATTAGGCGAGACAGAATCAACACGAGTTGAAGCGGATAAAGTTTGCGATGTTATTTTAAACGATGCAAGAATTCGTGCTTTAGCTCAGACCCCACTGCTGTTGACTACGTTATTGTTTGTAAAGCGTTGGGTAGGATATCTTCCTACAAAAAAATGTCAGCTTTATGAGGAGATGATAAAGCTGCTTCTTGTAACGTGGAATGCGGCCGGACATGACCGACTTGAAATGGATGAAACCGAGCCGCAGTTGGCATTTGTCGCTTATGAGATGACAAAAAAGGGTACACAAAAAATCATAAGGGATGAATTACAAAAAAATATTGTCAAGGCGAGAAAAGAATTGCCGGAATTATTGGGTTACACAACTGTTACTCCTGCTCGTTTTATCGATCAGGTAGAGGAACGAAGTAGTTTGTTGATTCAGACAGGATTAGAGGAAAATGAGAATTGTCAGTTTGTTCCCACCTATGAGTTTTCTCATTTGAGTTTTCAAGAATATCTCACGGCAAAAGCAATTGTGGAATTATGGATTCCGGAAGCTGATGGAGATGATGCGGTGGAAATTTTGACTCCATATATTAATGATGAACAGTGGAGGGAGATTATTCCGATGGCTGCGGTTCTTTTGGGACGCCAGGCAAGACCTCTGATTGAACGTCTTATCGCCCGGTCTTTATCGGCTAGTTTAAATAAAGAGGCTAAACGGCAAAATCTTGCATCTTTGTGCTTGGCCAATTGTGTTGCAAATGAGGTCCCTATGAACCAGGAATTGCTTGAAGAAGCTATTGTTCTTGTTATAAAAAATAGAGAAATAATTGATAGTATAAGATATCAAATTGATTTTGAGGGTAATATTAATGTATATGATACAATTTTAAAAAGCAAATACGGAAAGCGTTTTTGTGAGGTTGCAGAGAAAAAATTGTTTTCGGAACTGGAGGAAGAATATATATCTGAATTTTGTAATGTATGGATAGATAAATGTTATAGCGAACATCAAGGCAGTTATGATTTAAAATATATTTTGAACTATGTGAGTAGCAATGATTATCAAAAGCAAATAACAGGGGCGTTGCTAATGATGATAAATGCATTCCGAAGACCATATCATAGACGTGTGGGAGCAAAGAGCATAGATGGAGATCAAGAGACTATTGAGGAGATTTATAAAAATATTTTAGGACTACTCCAAAAGCCCCACACTTTGGCTTATTATTCTGCTGCGTGGTGTATTGCTTGGTCAGGATATGATGAAAAGAACTTAATATCACAGGGAATTGCTGCTAAAATGTGTATAAGATTAGTAGATTTGTGGGTAAATGGTGATATGTCATATGAGGTACGGAGAGTGATTTCTTGGGGGATAGTAAGTGTATGTATGCCATCCTTTCAAGGAGATATGCTACATGACATAATGGGTTTGGAACAAGCGATTGAGAGAAGCTACAAAAATCCAAAAAATAAATTAGATGTATGTGCATCAATTTATCTTGGAATATTGCTTGGTCTTTGGAGCAAAGAGGAAACTCAAAGAAAAATTGAAGAAAATGAATTGAAATTTGAACTATCGAATAAGAGGTTTTTACAACAAAGAGGATTCAGTTTTTCTGACGAAGAGGGGGAGTGGGATTTTAAGAATTATGATGAGTAGAAAGATGTTGAAACTATCCTTTTTTGATATACGAAAAAGTAGAAAATGATTATAAGCCTTTTGAAAACAAGTAGAAGCGAGGTGTAAACAATGAAGAGAGAAAAATATATTTCAGATGAGGATGTTGTCAAGAGGGCAAATGCGGCAGTGAGAATTGAATTAGAAAAGAAAAAAGCATTAGGAATTCCGGCAGTGGTGTTTGATAGAAAAACGCGGACAATTTATAAAGTGAACAGTGATGGTTCTAAAGTAGCTGTCGATCAAAAGGTCAGAAAGGAACGATATGGAAATTGATGGAAAGAAAAAGCCTGAAATTGTAGTGTTTGCCGGACCGAATGGCTCGGGAAAAAGTACGTTTACGGAATTGCTAAAACCACCCATGGATTACATTAATGCGGATGAAATAAAGAAGTTCTTAAAATGTTCAGATTTAGAGGCAGCGCAGATAGCAGAGAAACAGCGGGAAGAACATTTGGAACGTATGGAAGAGTTTTGCTTTGAGACAGTTCTATCTACAGACCGAAATTTGAGAATGATTCAACGTGCAAAAGAAAAAGGATATTTTATCCGTTGCTATTATATACTTACGGCTGATCCTATGATTAATGTATTACGCGTAAGAACAAGGGTAGAGGCGGGAGGGCACGCTGTTCCGGAAGAAAAAATTATAAAACGCTATGACAAAGCTTTGAGTTTAGTAAAAGAGTTAATTACGTTTTGTGACATTTGTCATATATATGATAATTCTGAAATGGAGCCATTTCGCATTTTTAAGAAAAGAAAAACACAAATGTATTATGATGAGTGTGAGGATTGGTATCGGGATAATATTATAAAATTAACGGGTGTTGAGAACATAGAAAAGAAAAATTTGAATTAAACTATAATGCTTATGGTTAGATATGTTAATTCTTGGGAAACTTGTAAAATTAATGATTTTAAGTAAATAAGTGCAGAGGAAAAGAACATTAGCAGAAATGATAAATATTTTTGCCAGTGTTCTTTTTGATTTATGATAAGATTTTCAATTTTTAACTTAGCATTAATTTACCACGATCTTTTCACTAATTCACCACAACTCAACGAAGTTATGCGGCTTTCAGGGATTTTGCGCGGGGAAAGGTGAAAAAAGTTCATGACATTAACTTGACTCAATCGGGGTATGGGGCGCTTTGTGTGGAGAATAGTCTGCCGGGGTAAAATTGATTTGAATTGTATGAGATATTCATGGAGCTGCCAACACAATTACGAACTGACACCGAAAAGAAAAATGATGCAAAAATGATGCAAGGATGATACAAGAATGATGCATAGGGCATGTATAATGGCAGTATAAAAGGAGAACGCAAATTAAAGTGTTTGCGATGACAAGACATTATGAGTATACAAAAGAAGAAAAGAAAAAAGAAAAAGAAGCAACAACGGAATCTGGCGGTACAATCCGTACTGTCACCTACAGCACGGCTGGCTGTTTTTTTGTCTCTTTCGTGTTTTTACACGGAGATTGTTTTCAAGCTGTCAGTCGAAACATTGCACACCGGAAGTTCATTTGTATTTCTGACATTATTCTCGCTCAGCGTAGGAATGGTGGTTTCAGGCATTATTTTGCTGTTGCCGAAAAAAGCAGTGCAGATTCTGATACCATTCTATCTGGGGGTTTTATTTCTCATTTTCGTTGTGGAATTTCTGGTATATAGACAGTTTAAGGTGGCATATGATTTAAATACCATATTGAATGCGGCAACTGACGCACTGGGCGGATTTGGTGCTGACATCAGGCGGCTGATTTTCTGCTTTGATGGTATCAGTCATATTGCATTCTTTTTGGTGCCGCTTATCTTGTGGTTTGTATTAAGAGAAAAGATAATAGGACAGTTACCCCAAAAGGGCATTTGGCGGGGACGCACAGGGCAGGTTATCTATTGTTCGATGGCACATTTGGCCGGGGGAGCAGCCTGTTATGGAGCGGCTTTGTTCCTTATCTTATACTGCGGTCTGCATAAGGACATTTATACAAATCAATATAATTTTGAGTCGGCAGTAATGCAGTTTGGGCTGGGTGAGGGGCTGTGTCTGGATATCCGGAACCTTGTTTTATCCAAATCGTCCGCCCCTGTCTTTGAAAGCCCAGGGGTGGAATTCGTGCAGGGCACAGTCGGCACATCTCCGGAAGACACCCCTGTAAGCAGCAGGGAGGAAACCGTATCCGGTGGTAAGGTCGTCGTACAGGCAAAGGAGGCTGCCGGCTCTCATGAGGTGGTCATACTTCAAGAGAAGACTTCCTCCCAAAGCACGGAAACTGCACAGGAGGACGAATCGGTATCCACGGCTGTATACGGTCAGAGTGTGGCCTCTTTTGATTTTGCTGCGCTTGCCGGGGCAGGTGGGGACTGTGCCGATATTGATGCTTATGTTTCCACGCTCACACCGTCAAGCCAAAATGTCTATACAGGATCTTTTGAGGGTAAAAATCTGATTTTGATCTGTGCGGAAGCATTTTCCGGCTTTCTCATTGACCCGGAGCTCACACCGACACTTTACAGGCTTTCCACAAATGGAATTAACTTTAATGATTATTACCAGCAGTCAATTGCCGGAACAACCGGAGGTGAATATCAGCTTTTATTTGGTTTGATTCCGACTTCCGGCGGAAGCTCTATTAAGGAGATTACGCAGAACGGAACGCACACCAATATGGGCGCGCTTTTAAATGACAAGGGATATTTCGGCATGGCTTTCCACAACAGTGACTACACTTTTTATGGCCGGCATGAGACCCATACAAAGCTGGGCTACAGTGGGGGATATATGGGAGTGGGAAATGGTCTTGAGGATCTTATCAGCCCTGTATGGCCGGCAAGCGATTTGGAATTGATGCAGGAAACTCTGCCGATGTACATTGACAAACAGCCTTTTAATGCTTATTACATGACGGTAAGCGGTCACAGTTTATACACTTTTGATAGGAATGCCATGTCGAGGGAAAATAAAGAGGCCGTAGACGCATGGTGCGCGAAGAAAAATCTTTCCTACTCGGAGCCTGTATGTGCTTATATAGCGGCGAACCTTGAGCTTGAAAAGGCAATGGATTATCTTGTAAAAACCCTTGAAGAAAAAGGGATTGCAGATGACACTGTCATCTGCATCGCGCCGGATCATTTTCCCTATGGGCTGGATTCGGACGCCGCCTTGGGAAATATGCCGTATTTATCTGAATTATACGGTTATCCGGTAAACACCTATGAGGAGCGGGACAGAAGCCGTGCTATTATCTGGTGCGGAGCGCTTGAAGATGATGAGCCTATTATTGTGGATACACCTACCTCTTCCTTAGACATTCTTCCGACATTGTGCAATCTCTTTGGTGTGGAATGGGATTCCAGGCTTTATGTGGGAAGGGATGTGCTCTCAGATGCTCTCCCGCTTGTTTTCTTTGGCAATTATGACTGGAAGACAGACTTAGGGTATTATAGTTCATCCAGGGGAATTTTCACGCCGACAGATGAGGGCGCTGTCATTCCGGAAGATTATGTAAACCAGATATCCAGTATAGTGAGAAATAGAATGACATTCTCTAAGTCTGTGCTCAGCCATGATTATTATACGCATGTTTATGATGCGGCATCGGGGTCGGAATAATGTGTTTTCATTGTTACTTTTCATGGGTCAGGAATGCGCATAAACTGCGCATTCCGTGAGAATATGATTCAGGTTTTCATTCAAGTTCTTCTGTCAGCTTTTCGATCTCATCAATGATTTCTCCGATATAAGCAATCGTATCAAGGAGAGGGGCGTCTGTAGTAATGTCGATTCCGGCAAGTTTAGCCAGTCCCACCGGATCCAGCGTACTGCCTGAGGCAAGAACCTTTTTCCAGTCATCAACCGCCTGAACTCCTTCCTGTTCAATCCGTTTGCAGACCTGTGTGGCAACGGTGAGGCCGGCACTATAGGTATAGGAATACAGACCCATGTAATAGTGAGGCTGGCGCATCCAGGTAAGCGCCGCATCATCGGAAATTTCCACATCTTCACCCCAGAAGTTTTGAAGAGTTTCCTTCATAAGCCGGGATAGAACAGGGGCATTGACGCTTCCGCCGTTGTCAACGATTTGGTAGACTTTTCGCTGATAGTCGGCTTCCAGCAGGTGAGTAACAAAGTTATGATAATAAGTATTGCTGATCATACAGGACAGCACCCAACGGCGGAACCGGGGATCCGGATTATTTTTTAATAAGTAGTGTGCCATCAGCAGTTCATTCATGGTTGAGGGCGCTTCCACAAAGTAGGTGGAAACATCCGTATCAAAAATGGACTGGTTTTTGTTGCAGGCTTTGAAGTGACCGGCATGCCCCAGCTCGTGCGCCAGCGTAAAGACATCGGACATACGATCATTCCAAGACAGCAGGATAAAGGAATTGACTCCGTAAGGGCTGGCACAGAAACCGCCGGTTGATTTTCCCTGGTTCTGGGCAAAATCGACCCATCTGTCACGGTAGGCTTCACGGATCATTTCCACGTAATCGTCTCCCAGAATGGAAAGTCCTTTTTCAATATAGGTTCTAGACTCTTCAATAGTAACCTTCGGATCAAATTTCGGGTCAACGGCAATTTTCAGATCCGCAAAGGTCATACGGTCCAATTTGTGAATCTTCTGTAGAAGGCGGGCAAACCGGCGCATGTGTGGGGAGAGCTTTTCCATGATCAAATCAATCTGACGGTGATACATTTCCTGTGTCACTTTTTGAGGAAAAAGCAGACTGTCAATGACAGAATCAAAACCCCGCATAGTGGCAATTGTTTTTTCAGTCTGTACCTGTGTGTTGTAGGCAGCCGCAGTAACATTCTCGTATTCACGAATCTTGGCGGAAAATGCAGCAAAGGCCTTCCGTCGTATGGAGGGATTTTCCTCATATTCGTAATTGTCCTCAAACAGAGAATAACCAAGAGGATATTCTGTTCCATCAACCACAAAAGAATCAAATTTCATATCCGCCAATTTAGCCATATTATAGATCTGGTAAGGAGCCCCAATGGTCTGGGAAAGTGCAGCTACAGCCCGTTCTGCCTCCGGATGAAGTTGATGAGGTTTACGACGCAGAATATCCTGCAGATAACATTTGTTGTCGGTGGCAATAGCAATGGCTTCTTCCAGGACAGACTCTTTCTGGGAAGCAATCTCGGTATCAATAAAGCTGAGCTGACTGGAGATCTCCGAAGCCAGACGGGAGACAGCTTCATCCTGTTCCTGGTTATGTGTATCGTAATAGTCCACGGAAACTGCCAGACTACAGTAAGTTCCGGCCAATGTGAGCAGGCGGGTTACTTCCCGAAAATCATCAAGACAACTGTTAATCATCTGGGGCGAATCCAGTTTCCCTTTATAATCCTGCACCATGCGGCNGCNNAGAACCTTCAGGTTTTCNNTGTCCTTTTGAAGTTCTTCTTCCTTTGTATAAATAGATGATAAATCCCATGTTAATTCCNCAGGGACGTCNTTACGCAGTTTCAGTTCCATGTTCAGNNCCTCCTCGTATAATATCTTTTATTCTTACTTTATATGGATTGCGGNGAAAAATCAAGTAAGNAATGATTTNNGGGCCGGGCGGCAACGCTATNATTGCATGCGTTATCTTATAGCAGCTGATGACATTATACTTGCCTGTGTATGCCAGCGAGTGTAGAATTTAAAGTAATGATGTAACTGTTCAGAAGGTGCTTCCGCGAGGTGTTTTTTGTGAGTGAAGCGTAAGCGGAAGTCACAGAAAACCCGAGACAGACATGCGCGAAATTATGCAGAATGCATAATTTCTGTGCA
>JAAUZK010000017.1 GCA_014804655.1 Lachnospiraceae bacterium
AGGGGCGTACCAGCATTGTGATCGCACATCGCTTATCAACAATCCGAGATTCCGATCTTATTGTTGTTATGGACCACGGTGAGATTGTGGAGAGCGGCAATCATGAGGCGCTGCTTGCAGAAAAAGGTAAATATTATGAACTGTACATGACCCAGTATGCGGGATTTGCGACATGATAAAGAAAATCAGATAAACAGTTTTATATACGTATCTGCCCAGGCAATGCTGGAACAGGAAGACCATTGTTCCATTCTGCTCTCACGGAGGAGGACGTTTCGGACAAAGGAAAAATTAATACTTGCCATTTACGATTTATTTCTTATCTCGTCTATATTCTGGCTTGCACGGTAACTTTTCGGGCTTACCCCGAATTTCTTTTTAAATGCTTTGGAAAACACAAGCTGGTCGTTATATCCAACCTGGTTTGAAATCTCTTTGATGGACATCGTAGTGCTGACAAGGAGGTTGGCAGATTTATGCATGCGGAAGTCTATCAGAAAGTTTTGGATGGAAATATTAAGTTCCTGTTGAAATACGTGATTCAGATGGGAGCGGGTAATGCCGATACTGTTGGCAATATCAGACACTCCGATTCCCTGCATATACATTTTGTTAATGTAATCAATCGCAAGATTTACATAGGTATTATCACTATATCCGGTCTGCCCATGCTCGCCCTTTTGGGTATGCGCGGCATGATGTTTGGCAAGGATGGCAAACAGCTTAAGCAGGATGGATTCGCGGTAAAGATCATCGGCAAAGCCCGTGTCTCTATGCGCAAATAGATCATCAAAACAGCCCATGTACTCATCGGGAGCAGGAGCCGGAAGCGTTAGATGATTTTTGGAGAAACCACAATTCTTTAATATCGTATCAGCCCTTATCCCCTTGAAACCAATCCATACATAGTTCCATGGGTTATTCACATCTGCACAATAAACGATAGGCTCATCGGGATAGATTAAGAACATCTGACCGGAACCGAGATAATATGTATTGCCGTTTGCTGAATAAAATCCCTCACCCGACATGATAAAATGAAGAATATATTCATCACGGGCAGCGGAGACCGCATGATAAGGTTTGCAATATTCTCTGCCTGCATGTACTAAGGTTATTTCCATGGAGGTTTCGCTGAAGTCTTCCATACAAATGAATTCACCAGCCTGCATAGGAGTCTCTTCCTGCATATCAATATCTCCTTCCCGTCAAGATATAAAATATAATTTCATTTTACCATATAATCTGCGATTTTGACATATTAATATTCGCATATAATCATTTTTTCAGGTTATTTTTTCCCGATAATTAAAATCATATAATAATTTCATCATAAATGCTTCGGAATTAAGTGCGAAAGGAGTAATGCAGATGAGCAGAAAAGCAATGTGTGCAGTTCCGCCTATGGGTTGGAATTCATGGAATACGTTTACGGAGAATATTAATGAAGATTTAGTGAAAGAAACCGTAGATTCAATGAAAGAGCAGGGATTTCTGGAAGCCGGATATGAATATGTGGTAATGGATGACTGCTGGAGTCTGAAAGAGCGTGATTCGGAAGGAAGACTGGTGGCAGATCCTGAGAAATTCCCGAATGGAATCAAAGCGCTGGCGGATTATATTCATGAAAAAGGATTCAAATTCGGCATGTATAGCTGTTGCGGGACCAGAACCTGTGCAAACTATCCGGGCAGCTTCGAACATGAATTTGAAGACGCAAAGCAGTTTGCCCAGTGGGGTGTTGATTATTTAAAGTATGATAATTGCTTTAAACCGCAAAATCAGGATGGAAGAACACTGTATCGCAGAATGGGAATGGCGCTTGCGAATTCCGGTAGGGACATTGTGTTCTCCGCGTGTCAGTGGGGGACAGATTCCGTACACGAATGGATTCGTTCGTCAGGAGCACACTTATTCCGGTCTACAGAGGACATTAACGATTCCTGGAATTCTATCAAAGACATTGCTCTTTCACAGCTTGATAAACAGGCATTTTCGGGCGTTTACTGCCACAATGACATGGATATGCTGGTAGTCGGCATGTATGGAAAAGGCGGTAATGAATATATTTCCGCCGGGGGATGTACCGATGAGGAATATCAGACTCATTTTTCCCTCTGGGCAATGATGAATTCACCGTTGATGATCGGATGTGATGTCAGAAAGATTAACGATGCGACCAAAAAGATTCTGCTGAATCAGGATATCATTGCGATCAATCAGGATATAGAGTGCAGGTCGCCGTTTCAGTTGAACTGTGTATCAAACAGTATTGATACATTTGTATTAGCAAAGTTTTTATCGAACGGAGATATAGCGGTCGGTATGTTCAATTTGGGAGATGTTCCGGCTATGGTTACGGTAGATTTCTGGGATATGGGGCTTACTGTCAGCTCAGGAAGGAACTTGGAGTTTTATGACTGTATTGAACATGAGAATATAGGCGTAAAGAAAGAAATATTCTCAGAGACAGTGGCAGCACATGGTTCTAAAGTATACAGATGTAAGATGGTGTAAAAAAATCGAGCAAAGCTCGATTGCGAGATTTGTGTCTGCGCATTGCTTGACACAAACTCGTTCAGGCGCAGAGGACAGCGCAGAAATGAGGAAAAATGACAGATCATTATTGTAAAACATGCAGAACGCAATTGATGTCTGATGAGATTGCCTTGCATAGGAAGCTGTTTAACAGGGCTGCAAAGGAGTTCCTGTGCCTTGGCTGCCAGGCAGCGTATTTAAATGTGGAACGCAGCAAGTTAGAAGAGGTAATAGAAAGATATCATCAAAGCGGCACGTGCGTCCTTTTCTCGAAACGAGCATAATAGAAAACATGATTGGAGTATCAGATATGGAAGAAAAGAAAAATATAAGATGTCAGATTCATTGCCAAAAAGAAAAAGAGATAAATGCCGAGCTTTCCATAGATACAGCAATATATGAACAGGACGGCATTCGTATTGAAGTGAAAAATCATGCCACAGACGGATGTCGGTACGGAGAAATCCGTCTGAACATAAAAAATGAGTCCTGCAGGGAAAACTTTAATTTAAGGATGGAAAAGCCGATCAGGGTATATCTGCCGGTGACAGAGTGTCCGGAAAAGATAACGGCAATGTACCTTTTTAATGAATGGTGGACCAGACCGGCGTTTGTCAGCGGGTTTAAAGATATTCCCGATTTTACGCAGGTGGCTTTCTTCAAATATCAAGATCGGTTTGCGTGCTTCGTGCCGATGGTAGGGCGGGAATTCAAAACATATATGGTAAGCGGGACAGAGACGGAAATCTGTCTGGAAATGACCTCCTATTTAGGCGGTCAGAAAGAAGTTGACGAACCATTATATTTACTGGCAGAGGCGCCTACATTGGAAGAAGCGGTACATAGGGCTTTTACATGGCTGGCTGAGTATAAGGGAATCCGGATGCGGGAAACACGAAGAATTCCGGAAATGTTCCGCTATCTGGGATGGTGCAGCTGGGACGCATTTTACAGGGAAGTATCGGAAGAAAATATCCGTCGGAAGGCAGACGAGTTGATGGAAAAGAATGTTCCGGTAAAATGGATGATCATTGATGACGGATGGCTTTCCGTACAGGATGAATTGCTTTATGATTTTGCTCCTGATCAAGAGAAATTCCCTAACGGATTTAAAAATATGATACGGGATATTAAGGCAAAAGGCGATATCAGATGGTTTGGTGTCTGGCATGCGCTTGGCGGTTATTGGGGCGGTATCTTACAGGGAAGTGAGCTGGACTCTAAAGAGCGCTCTTATCTTTATAGAACAGTAAATGGAAAACTCGTTCCGAGCCCGCAAAGCGGAGAAGGTTTTTACAGAGACTGGTATAAGGAACTGCGGCATGAAGAGATCGATTTTGTAAAGGTAGATGGTCAGAATGCAGTCCCGTATTATTTCGAAAACAGCCTGCCTGTCAGTGAAGCTGCAAGAGGAATGAATCAGGCTTTGGAAAGCGGTGCGTCATATATGGATGGGGCGATCATCAACTGTATGGGAATGGCGATGGAGAGTATTCTGGCCAGACCGACTTCCGCGATTTCAAGAAACAGTGATGACTTCGTACCTGATAAAGAAAACGGTTTTGCAGAACACCTGTTGCAGAATGCATATAATGCACTGTATCACAACGAATTATACTGTTGTGACTGGGATATGTTCTGGACGAAACATGAAGACAGCGTGAAACATAGTCTGTTACGGGCGATCAGCGGAGGACTGGTATATGTCAGCGACAAGATCGGGGATACGAATCCGGAAGTGCTGAAACCGCTGACATATGAGGATGGCAGAATCCTGATGATGGATCGTGCGGCAAAACCTACGGAAGACTGTATTTTTTCTAATCCAATGGAAAACGGAGTTTTGAAGCTGCATAATGTGGGCTCATGGGGTGAATGCGGGAAAGGCGGAGGAATCGCCGCATACAACCTGACCGGATTAAGACAGTCATACGCGTTCAAACCGGCGGATATACCGGATATTGAGATGGCAGATTCGTACTGGGTTTATGACTTTTTTGGCAAAAAGGTTTTTGCCCTGGACCGGAATGAAAGCTATGAGGGGATTCTGGAAGCAGACGGCTTTGCGTGGTTTGTGATACTTCCGAAGAAAAAGACAGGCTCCTGTCTGGGACTTCTGAATAAATACGCTGGATTTACGGCAGTTGAAAGCATGCAGGAAAATGATGGGACACTGATTGTAGTTGTCACGGAATCAGGAACGTTGGGATGGTTATCTAAAAGAGAACCGAGGAAAGTAACGGCGGGTAGCGCCGATGTCACAGGGAAAGTGCTAAAAGATGGTAATTTGTATTCTGTACTACTCCCCGAGAGCTCTTCGAAAACAGTACTCTCCATCGTATGGTAACGAAGACAGACATTTATTTAACGACATAAAGAAGGGCCGCATATGCAGTCCTTCTTTTCAAGACATGACTTATCATGTGATATTACCGTAATTTCGTGCGATTTAGCGCACATGGAATCCAAAGTTGACACAATGTATTTGGGTGTCAACATTTTGCCATATAATCTGCGATTTTGACATATCAATATTCTCATATAATTGCTTTTTGGGGTTATTTTTTTACTATGTTCAAAGTCATATAATATTCCCATAGTAAATGATTCAGCGACGGATATGGAGCAGACATATATAAATAATCAGGATTCAATTAAGGGAATCAAATATAAATATAGAAAAACAGATAGGAGGAAATGGAGATGTGGGACAAAAAAGTAATAGCTCTGGCAATTGCTGCGGTTTTGATACTGTGCTTTCCGGGATTTGTGGGCAGAGGCGCAGGAGCGGTCGGCAATTCGGGAGGAGGCAGTGCGGCGGAAGCAGTGCCGGTTCCGGAAGGCTTATGGGATCCGTATGAGCAGGAATTGACTCTGACAACCGTTATGGAGGAAAACTCAGGAACGAGTTTCCAGAATGGCGATACTTATGACGATAATCCATGGTATCGGGCATTCAAGGACAGATTCAACATTAATCTCAAGAATATGTGGATAAGCAACGACTATGGAACCAAGTTAAATCTGGCGATTGCCGACAGAGATCTGCCGGATTTCTGCTATGTTAATGCTTCACAGCTTGCATCACTGGAGAAATCCGGATTGATTATGGATTTGACCGATCTTTTTGATACTTATGCGTCGGATACTTTAAAAAGCTACTTTGAAATAGAAAGTGACACCTATGAGACGGGATGTCTCGGTGGAAGATTGTACGGCATTCCTCAGCTTAGTTACGGTAATATAGATAAGTTCAATTATGTGTGGATCAGAAAGGACTGGAAAGATCAGCTTGGACTGGCAGACCCGCAGACTATGGATGATGTACTTGCCATTGCACAGGCCTTTAAAGAGAATTTCGGCGGATATGCCATGGGAGAAATGCAGAACTTAGATAATATGAACCGTCTGGCTGTTGCCTATGGCGCACATCCCGGTATCTGGATTGAACTGGAGGATGGTACACTTGGGTATGGCACTGTTCAGCCGGAGATGAAAGAGGTGATTGCAGCCTATGCAGAGTGGTATGCGGAGGGAATTATCAATCCTAACTTTACGACTACCAATCAGGATAAGCTGTTTCAGGATGCAATCAATGGTGAGGTCGGTGTAGTTCCGTGGGCACAATGGTTTGGGTATAATCCGGGACCGCAGATCATAGAAAACCTTGGACCGGAAGCAATTTTTGAGCCTTATCCAATCCCTTCAGCCAATGGTGCAGAAGTAGAGGGAAATGTCGGATTTGGAAATATCGGTTATATTGTAATCAGCAATAACTGCAAGAATCCGGAAGGGGTATTTAAGCTGATTAATTTCTGGTGTTACATGATGGATGATGCGGCAGGAAACGAGGATTTGGAGTTTATCAGTTCCCTTTATGATAATAACTATCCGAACTGTGTTCGTTGTTTGACGGTAATCAACCCTATGACTGACTATAACCAGTACACGAAAGTAACGGATGCGCTGGCGAAAGGATTAGATGTGGATGTGACGGAGCTGGGTAAAGACGCATCGAAATATAACAGTTGTGTTGCCTGGCTGACCAAGCAGGATCCCGATGGTGTGGGCGACTGGCTCCAGCAGGGGAATGACAAATCCGCTTATGGCATTGCAAAAGAATATCTGGACAGCGGAACTTATCTGAAGGATGCCAAATGGGGACAGGATACCGCCACACTGCAAAGCGTCGGTTCTACTTTAAATGATATTCTGGTGGAAGGTTTCACGCAGATCATTATCGGCGAGAAGGATATCGACTATTTTGACACGCTGGTAGAGCAGTGGTGGAAAGCAGGCGGAGAAATGGCTACAGCCGAGATTAATGAAACATACGGAAATTAGTAATTGAGGGAGGGAGAAAAATGCCAAGTAAGAAAAAGATAGACAAGACGAAATTGAGAAATCAAGCGCAGTACCATTTGATGTTGTTGCCTGGGGTCATCATAACTTTAATCTTCTGTTATATCCCATTATATGGACTGATTATAGCATTTGAGGATTATAACCCCGGGCTGGGATTTGCGTCCCCGTGGGTAGGTTTGGACAATTTCAAGTTTCTGTTTAACCAGCCGAACTTTGTCAGAACCATTTGGAATACCTTATACATAGCGGTGTTTAAGCTACTTCTGGGAATTATCGTTCCTGTCACTTTTGCGGTACTGCTCAATGAGATGATTTCCAATAAGGTAAAGAGAGTTTATCAGACCCTGATCTATATTCCAAACTTCATGTCATGGGTTATTCTGGCAGGTGTTATGATGGATTTGCTGGGATCGGACGGGGCTATCAACATCCTGCTCGGAAAGCTGGGAATTGAAGCAATTTCATTTCTCGGAAATGCCAAGGTCTTCCCATGGACTATGATCATCAGTGATGTCTGGAAAGGTTTCGGATACGGCACTATTGTATATTTGGCAGCTCTTACGGGAATTGATCCGGGACTGTATGAATCGGCAACACTGGATGGGGCGACGCGTTGGCAGAAAATACGCTATATAACCGTTCCGCTGTTAAAACCTACGATCGTGCTGATGCTGGTACTGGCGCTGGGTGGTGTGCTGAATGCAGGATTTGATCAGGTATTCAACCTGTATTCGCCGGTAGTATATTCAACAGGTGATATTATTGATACTTATGTGTATCGTCTCGGTATTCAGCAGGCGCAGTATTCTATCGGTGCAGCAGTAGGTCTGTTTAAATCGCTTGTATCCTGCATTCTGGTATGTGTGTCCTATTACATGGCGGATAAGCTTGCCGGATACAAAATATTCTAGGAGGGGATGACGATGGAAACGAAAAAATATGGAGTTTTTGATGTAGTATTGCTTATCGTTTTAGGAATTGCATGTGTGACATGTGTACTCCCGTTTATCAACCTTCTTGCGGTTTCCTTCAGCGGCAGCACGGCAGTAGCGGCAGGAAAAGTAGGATTTGTACCGGTTGATTTTACACTAGCCTCTTATAAGTATATTCTGGAAGATGGTAGTTTCTTCCGAGCAATGGCAGTTTCGATAGAGAGGACAGTGAAAGGAACACTGTTAAATCTGATTTTGATGGTGCTGACGGCATATCCGTTGGCAAAACCTAAGGGAGAACTGATCGGCAGAAGGTTTTATGTAGTGTTTTTTGTAATTACAATGCTCATAGGCGGCGGTATGATCCCTACATATTTGCTGGTATCGGGTTTGGGATTAAAGGATACGATATGGGCGCTGATCCTGCCTGGGGCACTTCCGGTTTCTAATATGGTTATCCTGATGAACTTTATCCGGGAATTGCCGGCGGAATTGGAGGAAGCAGCATCCCTTGACGGGGCAACTCCTTTCCAGACGCTCGTCATGATTATTCTGCCTCTGTTAAAACCGGCGCTTGCCACAGTCGGACTGTTCTGCATGGTAGGTCACTGGAATGAGTGGTTTAACGGTATGCTGTATATGAGTAACCCGTCCAACTATCCTTTGCAGACTTACCTGCAGTCTCTGCTTGTGAACTTTGAAAACATGCTGCAAGGAGACTCTACTTATGATATCAAAGCATTGCTGTCCATGATGAATGTCAGGACAGGGCGCGCGGCACAGTTATTTTTGGGTGCCATACCGATCATGCTGGTATATCCCTTCCTTCAGAAGTATTTTACAAAGGGACTTGTACTGGGTAGCGTAAAGGGTTAAAATTCAATTGATGAAATAGTTGCAGTAATAAGAGTAGCCACTGGGAAACTGGTGGCTACTTTGATAAACAATAAATGAAATATATGGAGGATCATGATCATGCCGATTGTAATAGATGCGGAGAAGAGACTTTTTACTTTGCACACGGAAAATACAACCTATCAGATGAAGGCGGACAGCCTTGGAACTTTGCTTCATGTATATTATGGGAAGCGGACGGATGACAGTGATAAGTCTTACACGATCTGCTATAAAGACAGAGGATTTTCAGGCAATCCTTATGAGATGGGAAAAGAAAACAAAGATTATTCTTTAGATGTTCTTCCGCAGGAATATAGCTGCTATGGTACGGGAGATTACCGTATCAGCGCATTCAAAGTACAAAATGAGGATGGCAGCTTAGCTGCGGCGCTTCGGTATAAAGGGTATCAGGTCAATAAGGGGAAGTATTCCATACAGGGGCTGCCCGCGGTATATGCCGAAGAAAACGAGGCGGACACGCTTGAGATCATTTTGGAAGATTCAGTTTCCAAGGTGGAAGTGCATTTGATGTATGGGGTAATTGCGGACAATGATATTATCACCCGTGCCGCGAAGATTATCAATCAGGGAACGAACAGGATCGTATTGCAGAAAGCCGCCAGCATGAATCTGGACTGGATAAACGGCGAGTATGAGTGGACGACATTCTATGGCGGTCATGTGACGGAAAGAAGTGTGCAGAGAAGCGAGCTTGGTCATGGTATTCATTCCATAGGCAGTGTGAGAGGTACTTCCAGCCATCATTATAATCCGTTTGTCATGGTCAGTGATAAGAATACAGATGAAGAAAAGGGCGGGTGCTATGGCTTTTCTTTCCTTTACAGTGGAGAATTTCTGATGGAGGCTGAAAAGGATCAGGTAGATCAGACACGATTGATCTGCGGCATTCATCCGGATAATTTTGCGTGGAAGTTGCAGCCGGGCGAACAATTTGATACACCGGAAGTTATGATGACATACAGTGCGCAGGGGTTTGGCACTTTGAGCAGGAACATGCATAAGACCATACGGCAGAACATTTGCCGCGGAGAATGGAAAGCAAAACGTCGTCCCGTACTTATTAACAACTGGGAAGCTACCTATTTCAACTTTACAGGGGAACAGTTAGTGACAATAGCAAAGAATGCCGCGGAATTAGGCGTTGAGCTTTTCGTACTGGATGACGGGTGGTTCGGAAAGCGCGATGATGATCATTCGGGGCTTGGCGACTGGTTCCCTAATGAGAAGAAACTGGGGTGTACGCTGAAAGAGCTGGCGGAGAAGATCGTGGAGTGTGGAATGCTGTTCGGGATTTGGTTTGAGCCGGAGTGTATCTCGGAGGACAGTGATCTGTATCGGGAGCATCCCGACTGGGCAGTCGTAATACCGGGGAGAAAGCCTAATCTGAGCAGAGACCAACTGATACTTGACTTTTCCAGAGAGGACGTGCAGGATTATATCATAGGACGGATGTCCGCTATTTTTGCAGAAACGCCGATCAGCTATGTAAAGTGGGATTTTAACAGAAGTATTTGTGATAAATACGGTATGGCGCTTGACGCGCAGAGTCAGGGAGAATTCGCCCATCGGTATGTGTTAGGACTCTACCGTGTGTTAGAGACGCTGACTGCGAAGTTTCCTCATATTTTATTTGAGGGCTGCAGCGGCGGCGGCGGACGTTTTGATGCGGGTATGCTGTACTACACTCCGCAGATATGGTGCAGTGATAATACGGATGCTATAGCGAGACTTAAGATTCAGTATGGGACTTCCTTTGGCTATCCGGTGTCCACTATGGGCTCCCATGTTTCAGCGGTACCCAATCACCAGACCGGACGTATTACTCCTTTTTCCACCAGAAGCTGTGTGGCTATGGCGGGAACCTTCGGCTATGAGCTGGATGCCACGAAGTTGTCTGAAGAAGAGAAAGCAAAGGTGCGGCAGCAGATTAGTAAGTTCAAAGAGTATTATGATTTGATTCAGTATGGTGAATATTACCGGTTACAGGCTCCTTCGGATAAGCAATGTACCGTATGGGAAACGGCGGACGAGAAAGGCAGGGAAGCATTGGTAAGCGCTGTATATCATCATGTGGAAGCAAATGCGGCTCCGGTTATTGTCAAAGTGCAGGGATTAGACGCGGAAGCATATTATCAGATGCATTTGAATATGGAGGGTATGGCGGATTTACCGGAGCAGGCAAGGGAATGGTTTGTAAGTCGTTTGCCTTACGGATACAAAGACGGAGAAAAGATTACCGGAGCGGCATTACAGCAGTGCGGACTGGTAATTCCCGAAGCCTTACAGGAGTTCCAGGCGTGGCAGATTCATCTTATTGCAATCTAAAAAAGGAGATATGACATGAGTGTCATAGTGTGTACATTACTTGCAGCAGCGGTGTTTGCCGCGGATCTGCTGATCAAGAACCATATAGAGAAAAACGGCATGGAAGGAGCGGAGAAGCCTGTCTGCGGAGGCAGGATTCTGATCCGTAAATACCATAACAAGGGCGCCTTTCTGGATATAGGGCAGCATAGGCGGGGGATCGTGGCTGTTTTATCGCTGATGCTGACGCTTAGTGCGACCGTGTTGTTTCTTCTGACGTTTACTTATCGGGGAAATGGGCTGCTGCGGGTCGGTCTGTCACTTTTGTTGGGCGGTGCGTACAGCAATACCTATGACCGCCTCGTCCGCAAGTATGTGGTGGATTATGTGAGTTTTCCCGTAAAAATTCAAAAAATCAGAAATATTGTATTCAATATTTCTGATTTCTGTATCATGATCGGTGCGCTTCTTATGGTACTCGGAAGCGTAGAAGAATAAGGGGCGCACCGAGTTCGCGAAGCGATTTACTTTTTATGCTGTGATCACCGTACCGCATTTTCCTTTGATCGCGCCGGTTACGTCCGTGATGGAAGTGATCAGCACGCTGCCAGAGGGGCATTTTGCAAGATAATCAATGGCAGCCTCGATCTTGGGAAGCATGGTACCTTCCTCAAACTCTCCACGGGCGATCAGTTCCTTGGCTTCGGCGGTAGTCAGTGCATCTAATGCTTCCTGTTTCGGTGTGCCGAAATTCTTATATACGCAAGGGACACCGGTTAGGATAATCAGCATGTCGGCATGCAGATCAGTAGCCAGTTTACCTGCGATAGAGTCTTTTTCGATCACGGCGGAAGCGCCTTTCAGCGCATGGCTCTGTTCGATTACGGGTATACCGCCGCCGCCGCAGGCGATGACGACCTGCCCTGCATCTGCAAGAGTGCGAATGGCATCGATCTCGACAATATCTATAGGCTTGGGAGCAGCGACTACACGGAGAAATCCCTTACCGGGTTCCTCTTTTACAAAATTTCCTTTCTTGATTTCAATCTCAGCATCTTCGGCGGACATGTAACGTCCGATCGTCTTCGTGGGCTCATAGAACGCTTCGTCATAAGGATCTACCGTTACCTGTGTCAGAATCGTGCTGACGGCTTTCGAGATGCCGCGGCTAAGCAGTTCCGCCCGTAGAGCATTCTGGATATCATAACCCACATACCCCTGACTCATGGCGGAGCACACACACATGGGAGCGGGCGTGTAATCGATATAGATGCGGCGCAGCTCTGTCATGGCCTTATGGATCATGCTGACCTGCGGACCGTTACTGTGAGTGATGGTAAGCTGATAGTCGGCTTCCACAAGATCCGCAAGTGCTTTGGCGGTGACTTTTACGGCGTCCCATTGTTCTAATATTGTATAACCAAGCGCTTCGTGTCCGAGTGATACGACTGCCCTTTTTCTGCTCATACGATTCTGTTTCCTCCGATTTCATGTTATGAAAACAGTATACCAAAAAGCATAGATTTTGTATAGGAAAGATTTTGTATGCATAGATGATGTATTTGTCAAAAAGAAAACAAATAAACTACGAAAATAAATAGAAATATTTTAACAAATGTGCCGTAAAATGAACGAAAATAACCGAAAAATTTATGCAAAATTAATAATAATTGTTTGACATTATATAGGGGGACGAGTATAATAGTATACAACTTGTTTTGAGGGAAGGGCGTGAGAATATGGAGTATGCACAGATATTACAGAATATGTCATTGGAAGAGATTCGGGCAGTAGTTGAAATACTGCAGAAGTCGTCAGATTCTTATATTTATATATTTGATTTAGATACGGATACATATATGATGACGAGCAGGATGCAGATGCGGTTTCCCTTCGAGGAAGATGTTGTCGAGAATGCTACAACTTCGATACAGAAAGTAATATATCCCTCTGACTATAATAAAGTGAAAGAAGATATTGTACGATGCGTCTCCGGAGAGCAGGAGTTCCACGCCATGGAATACCGCTGGCTGGATCGGGATAACCGGATTGTCTGGATCAGCTGTAAAGGCGCGGTGATCAGGGGTGCCGGCGGGCACAGGCTGCTGGTCGGAAGAGTGACAGAGCTCGGTAAAGAGGCGAAGGCGGATAATATTACGGGACTGCGCAGGGAGATTAGATTCCAGTATGATGCGGAGGAGCTCCTGCGTGACAGACCGGAGACGATCAGATACATGATGCGGATCGGCATCGACAATTTTAAAGAGATCAACGAGAAAGAAGGCCTGGAGGCGGGGGACAATGTGCTGCGGGAGCTTGCGGATTGTATCGTGGCGGTAGTAGACCCGAAGGTGGATGTCTATCGTCTGATGGCAGACGAGTTTATTATAGTGGATGCCTTTTCAAGCGAAGAGGTGGATGTACAGGCAATTTATAATGAAATCAGGAACAACGTGGCGGAGACGGTACGGAAAAAGGAATACAGCTGCTTTTATACAGTATCTGCCGGCGTGATACAGGACGGATTCGAGAGCAGGAGTGCGGAGGAAATCCTGAAACTGACGGAGTTTGCTCTGAATCAGGCGAAACGCAGCGGCAAAAATCAGATGGCACTGTTTGACCGTGAGGTCTATGACGGATATCTGCGCAGGTTAAATATCCGTAAATTGATGAGACGGGATATAAATGACAATTTCAAAGGGTTTCAGGTGTTCTTCCAACCGATTATTTCGACGAAAGATTATACGCTGATCGGAGCGGAGGCATTGCTCAGGTGGGGATGCGAGCAGTATGGAAATGTATCTCCTGCAGTGTTCATTCCGATTCTGGAGGAGAGCGGATTAATCATTCCGGTTGGAAAGTATGTCATGTGGCAGGCGGCTCAGACATGCCGTAAATGGAGGGAAATCATCCCGCACTTCCATGTCAATGTGAATCTGTCTTATGTCCAGATGAACAAGAGCGATCTGATCGAGGATGTAGAGAAATGTATCAAAGAAGTAGGTATTCCGCCGGAAAGTCTGGTGCTGGAGTTGACTGAGAGCGGCTATATTGAGACAGACGGCAGAATCAAGAACCTGTTTAAGGATCTGAAGGAGAAAAACATTGATCTGGCGCTGGATGATTTCGGGACAGGTTATTCCAACATGCGTTATCTGAAGGAGATAGAAGCGACTACGGTCAAGATCGACAGAAGTTTTGTCGTGCAGGCGCTTAAGAACGACCATGACTATAATATTATCAATCATATTATTGACATGGTGCACAGTCTGGGATTTTCCGTATGTATGGAAGGCATAGAGGAGGAAGATGAACTGAAGAAGATGATGGAGACGAAGCCGGACATGATACAGGGATATTTCTTCGGAAAGCCCTCGCCTGCCGACCAGTTTGAGGAGCAGTTCCTACATACTACAAGTTTTCTTTGATCCGGATATCGATGTCCACGTAATCATTGCAGACGACGGGAAGTTCGCCGGTGGTCAGATAGGTAAACAGAATAGCAAGGGGCTTAGAACCCTGTAAGAAGGGCTGTTGGCAGATGGTGGCTGCGATCAGTCCTTTTTCTATGTATTCCCTTGTAGTATCGACGATATCGTTGGTGATGACGGTAATCTCGTTCTGACGTCCTGAGTCGGTCACGGCACGACAGCCGCCGTAGACGCCGCCGGCGGTAAAATAGAGCGCATTGATCTCGGGGTGCCGGGCCAGCAGCGCGGCTGTGAGATCGTAACTTTCCGATTCATTGTCATTATTATT
Source organism: Lachnospiraceae bacterium (assembly GCA_014804655.1). Lineage (GTDB taxonomy): Bacteria > Bacillota > Clostridia > Lachnospirales > Lachnospiraceae > UBA3282. The sequence goes on from JAAUZK010000017.1 coordinate 14,817, forward strand.
GACGATATCCACTATACGGATATTGCCGTAGGCAGCCGTGGCATGGCGAAAGCCTGCGATACGTTCGGTGTGGCACAGGATATTCCGGGAACCGGATATGATGCCTACACGGACATCGCCGCGGATGTGATTACAGGTCATCAGGTGCATGAGACCGCCGGCAGTCTCTCCCGAACGATAGAAATGACAGCCGATATAAGCGATACGTCTGGAGTTCTCGATATCCGTATTCAGAGTAACTACGGAGATGCCAAGGGCATGAAGTTCATCGATTTTCTCCCGTACTACAGGATCATTGTAGGGGGAGAGTGCGAGGCCGTTGATGCCTTCGGCGACAAGTTCGTCTATGGCGTGTAACTGCTGTTGCAGATCATAGTCCGTCTGACGGATCAGCACAGAACAGTTATAGTCGGCAAGTTCCTCCGCCTTGGCGTTGACACCCGCCAGAATGTCATCATAGAAGACAGTTCCCAGTCCCAGCAGGACGACTCCGAGTTTCAGATTCTTCTTGCGGGCGGCGAGAACGATTCCGGCCTTATTGGGCTTATAGTCGAGGGTCTGTGCGATTTCCAGCACTTTCTGCCGCGTCTGTGCATTGACGGAACCGCGGTGGTTCAGTACGCGGTCTACCGTGCCGCGGGATACGCCTGCAAGGGCGGCGATCTCTTTGATGGTTGCCATGGGGAGTTCCTTTCTATAGATCGGTTGTGTGTATGATAATTTGGCTGCATTTAGAGTAGCATAATGGGGGAGGGAAGTCAAATGCGGGGATAGGCCAGTCCGGACGCACTGCAATTCGGACGCGCAGATGGAACAAAAGGTTCTCTTGCGTCGGGCTACGTCGAATGGATTTTCTAAGTATTCCGGTGTGGGCTATGATACCGAACGCAACCGCCCTTTACTCGCCATCCGGGCTCGTTACGGGCTTTCCGGGACATCCATGTCCCGAAATTGCTACTTTGTATGCGGAATACTAAGAAAATCTCAATCTCCTACGCAGGACGGCTTCGAGAACCTTTTATTTCATCTGCGCTGTGCATTGGCTGGGTATGGGGAGTAACGAAATAGACAATATGGAAGGCAACGTTTTGTATATTGTTACGAAATTTTTTTATGGTCTTGATTTTGTGTGCGGCAAAGGATATCATGAAATTAATAGGTAGCGTGCACGTGCACGGTCGAGGCACGTGGGGATGAATTTGCAGGATGAGTAAGAATGGAGGATTACCATGTTGTATATTGGCGTAGACTTAGGAACCAGCGCAGTGAAGCTTCTGCTGATGGAGGGAAGCGGTAAGATCGTAAATATTGTATCAAAGGAATATCCGCTCTATTTCCCGCATCCGGGTTGGTCGGAACAGAAGCCGGAGGATTGGTATGAGCAGAGCATGGCAGGAATCAAAGAATTGATTGCCGGTGTGGACAGAAGTCAGATTGCGGGAATCAGTTTCGGCGGACAGATGCACGGGCTTGTCATTCTGGACGAGAATGATGAAGTAATCCGGCCTGCCATCCTGTGGAATGATGGGAGAACTACGGAGGAATGCGATTATCTGAATCAAGTGATCGGCAAGGACAAATTGTCGGCGTATACCGCCAATATATCCTTTACGGGATTTACCGCGCCGAAGGTACTCTGGGTGAAGAATAAGGAGCCGGAGAATTTTGCCAGAATCAGGAAGATCATGCTCCCCAAGGATTATATAGCCTATAAACTTACGGGAGTCCACTGTACCGATGTGTCAGATGCGTCAGGTATGCTCCTGTTCGATGTGAAGAACCGCTGCTGGTCTAAGGAGATGTGCGAGATCTGCGGGGTAAAGGAAGAGCAGCTTGCGAAAGTGTATGAGAGCTATGAGACGGTGGGAACGGTACTTCCCGAAATTGCGGAAGAACTGGGTATTCCGGCAACAGTAAAAGTGGCGGCCGGAGGCGGTGACAATGCGGCGGCAGCCGTGGGAACCGGTACGGTGGGTGACGGTATGTGTAATATTTCGCTGGGCACCAGCGGTACGATCTTTATTTCTTCCGGAAAATTCGGCGTGGATAAGTATAATGCGCTTCATGCTTTTGCCCATGCGGACGGACATTATCATCTGATGGGATGTATGTTAAGTGCGGCCTCCTGTAATAAATGGTGGATGGATGAAATCATCGGCACCACGGATTATGCGGCGGAGCAGAAAGCGATAACCGATGATAAGCTGGGAGAGAATCACGTGTATTTTCTGCCTTATCTGATGGGAGAGCGTTCTCCGCACAATGATCCTAATGCACGGGGCACTTTTATCGGTATGACGATGGATACCACCAGAGCTGACATGACGCAGGCGGTACTGGAGGGTGTGGCTTACGCCTTGCGGGATTCTCTGGAAGTGGCGAAGTCTCTGGGGATTAAGATAAAACGGACGAAGATCTGTGGCGGCGGCGCGAAGAGCCCTCTGTGGAAAAAGATGATTGCCAACATTATGAACCTGAAGGTGGATGTGATTGAGAGTGAGGAGGGACCCGCTATGGGCGGCGCGATGCTTGCGGCAGTTGCCTGTGGCGAGTATGCAAGTGTGGAAGAAGCGGCGGCGAAGATCGTCAAAGTAGTGGATACGGTAGAGCCCACGCCTGAACTTGTGGAGAAGTATGAGGCGCGGTATCAAAAATTCAGGAAGATCTATCCGGCATGTAAGGAACTGTTCGGCGCTATCATGTAAAAGCGTTATAAAAAAATAGTAACTGTTCAGAAAGGAGCGTATTACCAATGGAGATCAAAAAAATTACAGATTCCGCATTTCGTAAGTACGGCAGAGTCGTACAGGGAATCGACTTCAGCGATCTGGTGGAGGCTATTAAGAAGGAAACACCGCTGCCGGAAGGCGTTGCCTATGAACCTTCGGTTAAGGTGTTAGAGGAGACGGCTGCGGCGAAAGAATTACAGAAGAGAACATACGGAGAACTGCCCGTTGAGGTGGGATATTGCAATGGGCATAATTATAAGCTGAACGCGGCAGAGTACCACAGAAACTCCGAGATCAATGTGGCGGCTACGGATGCGATTTTAATTGTCGGCATGCAGCAGGATATTACGGATGATTTGACATACGACACATCCTTAATGGAAGCATTTCTGGTGCCGGCGGGCACAGCGGTAGAGATTTATGCCACAACGCTTCACTATGCACCCTGCAGTGCAAACGAGGATGGATTTCAGGTGGGAATCGTACTGCCTGCGGGCACGAACTACCCCTTGGACGAGGCGCACGCAGATTGGGAGGATGCCCTGCTTACGGCGAAGAATAAGTGGCTGATCGGTCATGCGGAAGGCGGACTGGATGCGGGAGCACATATCGGACTGATCGGAAAGAATCTTGATATCAGAGAGTGATGTGGGAAGTGCACAAACAGATGAGACATCAAGCTTGAAACGGCAGAAATATTGTATTGAAACCGGGCAACCCGGATGAAGGAGGAAAATAATATGAACAATTTACCCAAAGTAAAAATTGGTATCGTAGCCGTAAGCCGCGACTGCTTCCCGGCATCGCTGGCAGTAGGCAGAAGAAAAGCTCTTGTGGAGGCATACAAGGCAAAATATGATGCGGCGGACATCTATGAGTGTCCTATCTGCATTATCGAGAGCGAGATCGATATGGTGAATGCCCTCAAGGATATTAAAGATAACGGGTGTAATGCTCTGTGCGTATATCTGGGTAACTTCGGGCCGGAGATTTCGGAGACATTGCTGGCAAAGCACTTTGAAGGACCTAAGATGTTTGTGGCAGCTGCGGAGGAATCTCAGGGAGACTTGATTCAGGGACGCGGCGACGCATACTGCGGTATGCTGAATGCAAGCTATAACTTAAAGCTGCGCAATGTGAGAGCGTATATTCCGGAATATCCGGTAGGCGATGCAGAGGACTGTGCGGATATGATCCATGAGTTTATTCCGATTGCACGCGCTGTTGTGGCACTTGCAGGATTGAAGATCATTTCCTTCGGCCCCAGACCGCTTAATTTCCTTGCTTGTAATGCGCCGATCAAGCAGCTTTATAATCTGGGCGTTGAGATTGAGGAAAACTCTGAGCTGGATCTGTTTGAGGCCTTTAATAAACATGAAAATGATCCGCGAATCCCTGACGTGGTAAAAGATATGGAGGCGGAGCTCGGCGATGGCAACAATAAGCCCACCATTTTGCCGAAACTGGCGCAGTACGAGTTGACGCTTTTAGACTGGATCGAGGAACACAAGGGATATCGTGAATATGTGGCGATTGCCGGAAAATGCTGGCCTGCGTTCCAGACACAGTTCGGATTCGTGCCCTGCTATGTGAACAGCCGCTTGACGGGAAGAGGCATTCCGGTATCCTGTGAGGTAGATATCTACGGCTGCTTAAGTGAGTTTATCGGCGAGGCAGTCAGCGATGATATCGTAACGCTTCTGGATATCAATAATTCCGTACCGAAGGATATGTATAAAGAATCGATCGAGGGTAAGTTTGATTATAAATTCACCGATACTTTCATGGGATTCCACTGTGGCAATACATGCTCTAAGAAACTGTCCAAGTGCAGCATGGAATATCAGATGATCATGGCGAGAACACTTCCGGAAGAAGTGACACAGGGAACGCTGGAGGGCGATATCGTTCCCGGCAATATTACATTCTATCGTCTGCAGAGCACGGCCGACAATATCCTGCGGGCTTATGTGGCAGAGGGTGAGGTTCTGCCGGTAGCTACCAGATCATTTGGTGGTATCGGTGTATTCGCGATTCCGGAGATGGGAAGATTTTACCGTCACGTGCTGATCGAGAAAAATTATCCGCATCACGGTGCGGTTGCGTTCGGTCACTATGGCAAGGCATTGTTTGAGGTCTTCAAGTATATCGGTGTGGATGTGAGTGAGATTGGTTATAATCAGCCGAAGAACATACCTTATCCGACCGAGAACCCGTTCGCATAATTAACAGGAAATCGTAAAATAAAACTGCCGCTTCACGAAAATGTATTCGTTGAAGCGGCAGTTGTTATTTACAAGAAATTCCTCAGCATATTTCGAGTCCGCAAAGCGGATCTTGCAAAGTTAATTTCTTGGCGTATTTCGAGTTTGCCGCAGGCAAATCTCGCAATCGAGCTTGCTCGATTTTTTACATAGTCGTATCTAATACAGAACCGGCACTTGCGGCATTATAGCTGCCCTGGCTCGTGTAGGTCTGATTATTCAGGGATTCACCCTGCGTAGCATAGCGGTAGATCTGGTTGATACGGTCTGTCATCTTCTCTGAGAAAGAATACGCGCCGGAGAACAGATTCTTCACATTGCTCATATCGGCTTCCATAAATTTCTCTTCATCAATGGATAATGACTTGTCGGAACCTATCGTGATGCCTAGTTTGGACAAAGCACTCTTGTTGTCGGCTACCAGCTCCTTCAAATAGTCAGTCTGCTTGATGACATTGGAGTTCTCGCTCTCGGAACCCTTCTTAATCAGTTCATCGTAGTCTTTCACGAGACCGGACAGAGCATCAAATATATTGTCTTTATTGTCATTATTGATTGTCATGTTACCNAAGTTCTCTANGGACTTGTAAAGTGCGCTTGCCAGTTTGGCCGAAGCAGCGTCCTTGGCAGTNTTGGAAGTTCCTNNGTTGGAAGAAGTGCTGTCCGTTTTGTCNCTTGAAGAAATACTGCCCGTTGTNCCGGCATATTTTGCNTTNGAAGAGGTAACTGNNTCGCCTTCNCCTGCCTCNCGGTANATCTTGCTCGCTCTGTCAGCCGCCTTATCNGCGAAAGAACCGATNCCNTTAAACAGAGTAGTCAGCGTAGGCACGNTGNTTGCACCCGTCTTNTCNTTNACNTTCTTGAAAGTGTCTTCATCAATTGATAATGTACGGTCTGAATTCATCGTGATTCCGANTTTGGCNAANANTTTGTAATTCTGATAAGTATAGTCGTTCAGNGCGTCAGCCTGCGCCTGNACNTTAGNGTTCTTACTATTGGAAGCNCTCTTNATCATGGNATTGTAATCCTTGANGAATGCGGATACACTGTCATACAGCTNNTCGATGTTATCTGCGCTGTAGTNGAGGCCGNTCATNCTTGATGCGGTTTCATAGAATTTCCTTGCNGCGCTGGCAGATGCANCATCTGTCTCCTTTNTCTNGGANCTNTTCTTAGAAGAGGTTTCATCTTCCTCGTCTACCTTAGCATAATAAGATTTCATCATCTTGCCNTAGCTGCCGTTCTTGATGGAAGCNTAGTCTGANAATAANGAAGACATGTCTGATGAACCTGAACNTGATCCNCCGCCCAGCAGACTGGAATANNTGTCTGTNANNCCGGAACCTAAACCGTTTAATCCAATACCCATATGATATCCCTCCATGTTGTGAAATAAAATAGTGACATCCGTGTCCTATTATTACGTTAATGTGTTCTGTTATGCCGATGATGACGGCNNNAAGACATAGATAGTCTTACATATATTATCTCGGCATTTCTTTGNATTTGTAAAGAGGAAAATCGAAAAAATTTAAGATTTTTATGACAAAAATATGCCGNCTCACAACATTCCGTGAGACGGCATATTTTGCGGGCNGGANAGAAGATNTCCNNTTGNCTAATTGTCTAATTTTAAGTCGTTTTCTTTGATCCAGNCGATNTTGCGCAGGAANTTGCCTACAAACAGAGAGATAAGNGCAGGCAGNATNAAACTGATCATNATCAGACTGATCCAGTCCATGGCGGTGATGGATATTTTATTGCCCAGCGCCATGTCGTTTANCCATCCCGTGTAGACACCGATCTGGCCTACCAGACCGCAGGTGCCCATNCCGGAGGCGACGGGAGTGCCGTTCATCTGTAATTTGAATACACAGGTTGCGAGNGGACCGGTGGCGGCGGAAGCAATGATCGGCGGAATCCAGATTCTGGGGTTCTTAATGATATTGCCCATCTGGAGCATGGAAGTGCCCAGNCCNTGAGAAACCAGACCNCTCCATTTNTTTTCTNTGNANCTCATCACTGCGAAACCTACCATATTAGCNCAACAGCCGGCCACGGCAGCACCGCCNGCCAGACCGGTGAGTGACAGCGCGGCGCAGATTGCGGCGGAGGAGATCGGCAGAGTCAGCGCGATGCCGACCACCACGGATACGATGATNCCCATAAGGAAGGGCTGNAAATCNGTNGCCCACATNATCAGACGTCCGAGAGAGCTTGCCACAGTGCCGATGCCCGGAGCNANCAGGGTGGAGAACGCCACNCCGACGAAAATTGTTACAAAAGGCGTNACGAGAATATCGACCTTNGTCTCNTTNGAGACCAGTTTGCCNCATTCCGNAGCCAGAATCGCTATGATCAGGACTGCNAGAGGNCCGCCCGCACCGCCCAGCTCGTTGGCNGCGCCGCCCACTGCAGCAAGTGAGAAGAGTACNAGCGGCGGNGCCTGCAGGGCNAANCCGATGGAGATCGCCATAGCCGGACCGGCCATATTGGTGGCGTAGGTGCCGATAGTCACCAGATACTCCANANCGGTCTGCTGNCCNAGCGTNTTAATNATCGTACCGATCAGCAGGGAGCAGAACAGACCCTGCGCCATGGCACCCAGACAGTCTACTCCGTATCGCTTCATAGAGAAAATAATGTTTTTGCGTTTGAGAAATTCTTTCATGATGGTTGATTCCTTTCCGGAAAAAACATAAATGATTGACGAGACAGATGTAAAGTCTTATGTCTTGTCAGTTGTATTACATCATATTGTAATGGAATGTGGGGGAATGTCAAGGGGATTTACACAATGCGCAAAATCAGATATACTGAGTGTAGACACAGGACGACATGAGCTATGGAGGTATGGGATGAAGAAAGCAAGAAACGAATTACTGCAGTTCCTGGCGGGGCTGGCGATGCTGATCGCAGGACTGTTCATTTTTTCACAGAAAGTCATGGTATCTTCCGGATTCTTCGGATCCGGACTCAGCCTTGGTGGTTTTCATATGGCCAACGGTCTGATTATGGTGCCTTTTATCATCGGGGTAGTCTGGATGTTTGCATCCGAGGGGAGTATTGCGTCTAAGGTGTTTACGGCAGTGGGGGTATTTATCGTTGTCGTGGCGATCATCATGACTACACATATTTCTCTGGTACGTGTTACTCTGTACGAGTGGGTGGTGATCTTAGTGCTGATCTTCGGCGGCGCAGGATTGCTTGCGAGGATTCTTTTCAGGGCAAGGCCCACATCGGACGATAGGCGACAGGATGATCACGGTCGTCAGATCGAGGAGACGAAATCCAGAGTTGATGCGATTGAGGATGAACTGGAGAGTATGAAAAGGGAGAAGAGATAATATAAAATATGACACCCTGCATATACTTGTAATAACAATAGTATGCAGGGTATTATTATGCGTAAAAAGAAAACACATTGGAACGATAAGATTAAACTTGCGATGTGTGAATTAGAAGGAAAAATGCAGAAGGATTTCGCAACAGGCGGGAATGAGCGGGTATGGCCGGCACCGGATCAGGTAGAAGCATGGACAGCACAGCGGCAGAGAGAGAAAAGCAGCGGCCGGTATTGCGGCAGTCAGCACTGTGGCAGCAGTGTACCTTCCGAATACCGGACAAAGGAGGAGCAGAAACGAAAGGGATTTGTGCAGAATGTATTGATGCAGGTGGCGAAGTCGGCGGCATTTGCGCTGGCAACCGTTGCGCTGATACAGGGAGTGGTTAAGGTGCTGCCGGATTCCATTACGGTCAGCAGCTCCGTGGGCGGTCGGGAACTGCCGATCTACTGTGTGGAGACGGATAAAAAGCAGGTGGCTCTCAGCTTCGATGCTGCTTGGGGCAATGAGGATACAGGTCGGATTCTGGAGATTCTAAGGAAACATAATGTGAAAGTGACGTTCTTCATGACCGGCGGATGGGTGGAGAGCTACCCTGATGATGTGAAGGCGATTCTGGCGGACGGTGATTGAGTTATAATAATGACAGAGGGATAACTCTAGGAATTATCAGGGTTTTCACCTTTTGTCCTTATTACAAAAGGGCGGGCTCGCACAAGTTCACAAAGGAGGGTTGAGGAAACCTGCAATTAGCTAATTGTATAGTAAGGACTATTCAAGTGTATTTGGGTAGTCCTTTTATTGTTGCAAAAATAAAGGAAAAGGAGCAGAAAGTATGGAACAGATTTACAGGATTGGCATTGATCATGGATATGGTAACATCAAGACCGCGCACCACATTTTTGAATCCGGTGTGATAGAGAGGGCAAAGGAATCAGAACTGGCAGGGATGACAGTAGAGTATGAAGGGAAATTTTACGAGATCGGCTCTACCCACAAAGAATACCAGATGGATAAGGTGTGGGATGAAGATTATTATATCCTGACGCTAGCGGCATTGGCAAAGGAATTAAAAGGGAGAGGTTTATGCAATGCTTCCGTTATTCTGGCAGTGGGACTTCCCATCAAATGGCTTGGGGAGCAGGCAGAGAGTTTTAAGAAGTATCTGCTACGGAATAAGGAAGTGACTTTCCGGTGCAATGATACCCGATACCATGTAAAGATTGAGGATGTGGAAGTCTATGCACAGGGATTTGCGGCTGTTGCGGCAGACTTGCCCAGCTATCAGGGATTTAACATTGTGGCTGATATCGGTAACGGAACAATGAACGTTATCTTTATCATTGACGGAAAGCCGGATTCCAGCTGCTATTATACGGAGCGTTTCGGGGTGGACTGCTGTGTCATTGAGATGCGGAGTGAGCTTACCAACAAAGTACATACCGTTGTTGATGACTGTATTGTAAAGAAAGTGCTGAAAGATGGCACTGCGGATATCGGGGATAAATACCTGAAAGCCATAGCGGAATGTGCGTTAGACTATACCGACAAGATCATGCGGAAACTGCGTGAGTATGGCTATAATGAGGAACTGGCAAAGCTCCATTTTCTTGGCGGCGGTGCAATGCTGATGAAGCATTTTGCAAAGCTGGATCAGAATAAAGTGCGGTTCATTGAGGATATCCATGCCAATGCAAAAGGATATGAATACCTTTCAAACCAGAGACGATTACGCAATATCCGGCGCGGATAGGGGGAGTGCCTTATGAAGAAAAGACAGACGATCAAAAATATCAAGCGTGTGTCCTGCCGCTTTGATATGGACATACCGGAAGAAAGGCGGGCATGGCAGATTTTGCAGGGTAACTACCAGAAGCCGCCGGATGGGAAGAAGCAGGACTATACCAGTATTATTGCAAAGGCAATGATTGGATATTATGACCGAAAAGAAGAAACGCACCTTACAAATGAGGAGCTTCTTACAAAGGTACAGGAGAGCATCCAGAGGGAAGCGGAAGAAATAAAGAAAAATTTCACACAGACACCATTCCCCATGATGTACCCCTATATGCCAATACCAGCACCGGGGATGCAGACTGCGGCAGTACAGCCGGAGAAGCAGGCACAGGAGCAAACTGAAATACAGCAGAATGAAGAAATAAATGATGCCGCCCTTGATTTCATGGACAGTTTCATGGGCTGATTACAAATTGCTGCGTGTTCCAGTCTGTATATAAAATTGAATAATGTAACTTAAAGGACATTCCATCATGTGTAAGATGAGTGTCCTTTTTTCATGCAGATTTTTAGGGAAAGGAAAAGTATATGGAACTGAATGAAATGGAGAAACGGATGCTGTACCAGACAGACGGGAGCGAGCGGTATGCCATTCTGCATGAGTTATTAATGGCTTCACGGTACGCAAAAGACCCGGACAGGCGGAGGGCGGCGGATAGCATCATGGAAAAGCTGCGCCCTCTGTCAGACAAGGAGTGCATGGAGATTGTGCGTGATATCCGGCAAAACTACCGTCTGCCCCAAGGGGGAAGGACGATCGGAGAACTGATAGCGGAGGCAAGGCAGAAATCCGGTGCGGAGCAGTTAAAGGGGCATGACATTATGGCGCTGGAGCGTTTTGACCCGGAAGTGCGTCACATGGTCATTTTTGAAGTGCTTTCAGGTGATTCTTTTGCAGGCGATAAAGGAGACCGGATGCGCCTGTTTTTAACGGATGACGGATACCGGAAATTTCAGGACAGGCAGGAAAAAGGGGAGATAAAAATGGAGGATCATATGAAGGTCACGCCGGACGGACATCTGCACCATGACCACAGCAGGGACAGTGACCTTACACGTTAATATGAAGTTTTGGAGAGGAGATTTTGGTTATGGCTGTATTTAGGGTAGAGAAAACAAAGGATTTCACTGTCATGAGCAACTTCCATTTGCGTGATGTGGAACTGTCGCTGAAGGCAAAGGGGCTTTTATCCCTGATGCTTTCCCTGCCGGAGGATTGGGATTATACAACGAAAGGGCTTGCCTGCATTTGTAAGGACGGGGTGGATTCCATTACCAGCGCATTAAAAGAGTTAGAGAACCATGGATATCTCACCAGACAGCGTACCCGTTACGAAAACGGGCGGCTGGGGGATATCACGTACACAATACACGAGAAGCCGGTCAGTCAGGAAGAAAAGGAAGAACTGCCTGAACGGGAAAAACCTAAACGGGAAAATCCAAGACAGGCAGAGCCTGAACAGGGAAACCACGCACAATTAAATACTGAACAATCAAATACTGACGGATTAAATACATATCAATCAATCTATCCTGCAGAGCCGGAGGCGGCACATGATGGGATGGATAGGATGGAACTGGCAGATGCTTACCGTGAAATTATCCGTGAGAATATTGAGTATGACATTCTGGCAGAGAGGCATGGAACACAGCGGATGGATGAGGCAGTTGAACTGATGCTGGAAGTTATCCTGTCAAAACGTCCCTATATCCGCATTGCTGGGGACGATTTCCCAAGGGAGGTTGTAAGGAGCCGGTTTTTGAAGATCAATTCCAGCCATTTGGAATATGTCTTTGGCTGCATTGACAGGAATACCACAAAAGTAGGGAACATTAAGGCATATTTATTGACAGCACTGTATAATGCCCCTGCGACAATGGACAGCTATTACCGCACTGAAGTCAACCACGATTTGTACGGTGCAGGTACATAAGACCTGCCATTTGAAATAAAAAACGAGGAGGTAATTTTGACTGAATTTAGGGTGAATGACGTGGATTTACAGGAGTTCCTGCATTCATTCACAGATGGGGACGGAAAGCTGCCATCAGATTTTGAACAACTAAAGAAGGAAGGGCATTACCTGATCCATGGGGATGCGGAGAGGTCATTCTGCCTGAAAGAGAGAGAAATTTACTTAAAAGACACTATGGAGAACCTGCTGGCGAAATCAATCTGTTTTTTCTCCAACATGCCTGTATCCTATGCAGTGCATGTGAAGGCATCCGGCAGGGCAGACATAACAGTCCTTGATAACAAAAGGCTTGCCATGGAAATAAAGGAAAAGCAGACAAGGGGAAAATCCATCACTGTAAAATATTGTGACGGGACGGTAGATGTGGGGGCATTGAAAACGGAGAAATATATCAAAGGACCGTTCGGAGAAAAAGTCAGCACCATCCACTACGCCTGTGTAGCAGATAGTCTTTTGGATTTAAGCCGGGAAGTGTATTCCCTTTCCTATGAAGCACAAAATGAGCGTTCCCTGTCGGCGGCAGTAAGGGAGATTCACCGTAAGAGGGAGCATGACTTTCCGGTAAAAACGAAAGGATTTTTCAGGGCAGCAATGGAAGACCGGAAACTGCTGCTGGCAGTCCGGCAGACCAGATATTTGCAGGGAATGCCTGATGAATCCCGTATTTCACAGCTTAAGGGATTAATGAGAAAAGAAGGATATATCCAGATAGCACCAGAGTTGGCGGTGCTGGCAAAGAAATTTGCAATTCCCCGATACACCCTGCAAAAAGACGGAACAATCGGTTTCGCCCATGATGTGAAGCCGGGAAATAAAACTTCCCTGTTCCTAATGGGAAAGCAGTGGAGTAAGATGTTGGACATTCTTGTAAACGAAAAGCCGGTATACTGCTCCAAAGAACTGCTTGTAGCAATGAAAGCGGAAGCAAAATATGAAATTTCTAATGCAAAAAAAGATAAGGACAAGACAGTATTTGCATCCATAGCAAGAAAGTTGACCTGCTTTCTGGAAGCTATAGAGAACCATAATCTGTCGCATTTGCTAAAAGAAAATACACTAAAAAGAGAACTGCCCGATTTCCTTTCAGTAGATGAAAAAGAAAAGTTGACCAAGATGTACCACTTCCCAACGAAAGAACAAACGATGGTAGCTGACCAGAGTACCCGTTATCAGGAAGCAATCGCAAGGTAGATTTGTGGAGAAGTGCGGCGGGTCAGCCGACACCTCCAAATACTTCCGCTTGGCTGTAACCCACCGGGGAGGGTGGGCGGTGTCAAGGATTTTCGGCTAGGACTAAAATACTTGACACCGCACGCACTCCCCGGTACACTCGCCAGCAGCGGAGTATTTGGGGAAGGGAGAAAGGGCGTCAGGGTGGCGTCAAAAATGAAAAATTTTACATCAACTGGCGTCAAAAAAGGGCATTTTGGCGTAACGGATGTGAAAATTGACAGTCAAGTGCTGTCACTGAAAAATGGAGAAATTTGACTGGCGTCAATTTAATGCAGATTAGCGTCACAAAAAAGAAATTGGCGTCAAAAACAGAAGGATTGGCGTCACGAAGAAAAGAACTGGCGTCAAATATACCAAGATTGGCGCTATTACTGTAAATTTAGCTGAAAAAAGGGGGTTCGGGGTACTCCCCGACAAGATTTAGCATTTCGTGCCCACGAAATGCGTATCTTGCGGCGTTCCATAGAACGCCCTCTCCCCCAGAAGAAAGGAGTAGCACATGGCAAGACCAAAAGGCGAAAACACGCTTCGAAAGCATTTTAAACTGACAGAAGAAACCTCAAGAATCCTAGCAGAACGTTCCAAAGCTGAAAATATGAATGAATCAGAATATATTCGTTATCTGCTTCTGAACCAATCGGATCATCCAAGAAGCAGGGAACTAGAACTTGAAGTTATGCGTTTGCGGAATGAGATAAATAAAATCGGTGTAAATGTGAATCAAATAGTGAAAAATAGCAATTCCCATATATATAATGAAAGTGATAAAATGGAATTGAAATCAAAAATAGAGATCATAAAAGATTTAGTGGAAAGAATAAGTTCCATATAGGGAGGCAGATATTTTGGTATTGTATTATACAGGAACAGGCAACAGTGAATATGTGGCGAAGAAGATCAGCGTACAAATTGAAGATGAAGTCATCAATCTGTTTGATAAGATAAAAGAACATGATTATTCAGAAATACATTCGGACAGACCCTTCGTAATCGTTTATCCCACATATGCGTGGCAGATGCCAAGAATCCTCAGAGATTTTATTCAGAAGACTACATTTAAAGGGAATAAGTGTACCTATTTTGTAACAACCTGTGGGGACAGCATGGGAAATATGCCAAAATACCTGCGTGAATTCTGTGAGCAGAAAGCCTTTACCTATATGGGCTGTGCCGGGGTAGTCATGCCGGAGAACTATATTGCAATGTTTAACGCCCCTAAAAGAGAGGAAGCTATTAAAATCGTTAAGAATGCCGATCTTGTCATAAAGAATATCGTTGATGTCATAAAGCATAATGGAACGATACCTGAGAAGAAAGTCAGTACTTTTGCTAAAATCAGCAGCGGAATGATAAATACCTTATTTTATCCTTTGTTCGTAAGTGCAAAGAAATTTTATGTGACGGATACCTGTATCGGATGCGGGAAATGTACCAAAGTATGCCCCTTAAATAATGTAAGTTTAAAGAATGGAAAGCCTGTCTGGGGTGATCAGTGTACCCATTGTATGTCCTGTATCTGCAAGTGCCCGAAAGAAGCCATTGAATATGGAAATAAGAGCAAAGGAAAACCAAGATACCAATGCCCCTTGTAGGCGGTGTGAATACCAAAGAATAGATGTATGTACACAGTAGCCCTTGGAGAAAGAAGAATCGTAAATATGATGAATGGAATTATTGAAATTGATGTTCATGGAAAGAATGTAGAAGCGGCGATTGAAGAAGTAAGAAAACATCTGAACAATGCCAAGCCAAGTGTCTACCGGATTCGTGTTATCCATGGATATCATGGCGGCACAAGAATCCGGGAAGGTATCTGGGACGAATTCAGTTATGGCAGGGAGCCTAAAGTAAAAAGAATCACAATGGGAGATAATCAGGGAATTACAGAGCTTGTATTGCGAGAGTTTTAAAAAGAACAACATTTAAGGAAGAAATGTTATTACTGTAAAGGAAATTTATTAAAGCAGCAGGAAAAATAAGATGGAATGGCTGGAGAATATGGTAAACAAAAACCAGCATTGCATATTTACAGGAAAAATGGAGGAAAAGACATGAAAGAAATGATCAGCGTTACAGAATACGCACAAATGATTACAGAAGCATTGCCAAGGGGTATTCTGCTCAACACGAAAGACAAAAAGTTCAACAGCATGGTCATAGGATGGGGCGGCTTGGGAACGGTATGGGGGAAACCTGTGTTTACGGTATATGTACGGGAACACCGTTATACAAAGGCACAGATTGATTCTACAGGAGAATTTACAATCAGTGTTCCGTTAGATAAACCAATTCCTCTTATATCGAAAGTATGCGGTACGCAGTCCGGGCGTGATGTTGATAAAGAAACAGAAGCCCATTTGACATTGGAAGATGCGGAAAAAATAAGTGTACCGGGAATAAAGGAATATCCTTTGACACTTGAATGTAAGGTGCTATATTCCCAGAAACAGGAGCTTGAAAAACTTCCGGACGATATAAGGGAAAACATGTATCCGCAGGATGTTGACGGGACATACCCTATGGCTAACCGGGATGCCCATACTGCATATATCGGAGAAATTGTCGCAGCATACATTATCAAGTAAGAGTACGGATTAAGACAGGGAGGTTGTCTGATAGCAATCACAAAAATATCCTGCATCCACCAGACAGGGAAAAGATATATGGCTATGCACCTTGCAAATGCCATTTCCTACATTACAGACGAAGAGAAAACGCAGAGAGGGGTGCTGGTGGGAAGCTATAACTGCAACATTGATACCGCTTTACAGGAGATGCTTGCTACAAAGCGGAAGTTCGGGAAAATGGATAAGCGGCAGGGCTACCACTTTATCATATCTTTTAAGAAACAGGAAGTAAGACCGGAAACAGCAATGGAAATCACACAGAAATTTGTAGAGAGATATTTTGGTGATGATTTCCAATGCCTGTATGCCACCCATGACAACACAGAGCATGTTCATAGCCATATTCTTTTCAACAGTGTATCATGGCGTACCGGAAAGAAATACAGATACGAAAAAGGGGATTGGGCGAGAGAAATACAGCCCATTGTCAATGAGCTTTGTAAAGAGTACGGTCTTTCCATGCAGGATATAGAAATCGGCGCAGAAGAAAAACCGCTAAAGAAATGGGATAAAACAAAACAGGGTATTTTCAAATGGAATCGTCAGATCAGTCTTGATGTGGAGGATTCCATTTCTTTTGCCACTGGTTATGAAAATTTCCTGAAATTAATGGAACTGAAAGGCTATAGCTTAAAGCAGAAAAATGGAGAAACTTTTTTGAGACCGATGGGAGAAAAGCGGTTTATACGTCTGACAGATATTTCTTCTTATTATACAAGGGAATCTATAGAGAATCAGATCACAAAAGAAATCCGAAGAGAGAGCAACAGGGGAGAAAACCGTACTCCGAGGATTATCAGGTGCAGGAAGAATTATAGAAAATATATTCCACCAACATCATACCAAAAGGCTTTCCTTGCAAAGATGTACCGCACCGGGCAGCTTAAGCGGAAGCCTTACAGTCAGATGTGGAAATACAGAGAGGAAGCAGCAAAATTTGAGAAATTGCAGTCACAGTATTTATACCTGTGTAAACAAACCATTCGTTCCGTAGAAGAATTAAAAGACCGAAAAGAAGATATCAGTATCCACATGGCTATTTTGGATGAGCAAAGACACCAGATATACAAAAGGCGGTATCCATACAAACCAGCCCTTGCGCTGCTCAAAATAATTGAAGAGAATGAAATTCGTGCTTCCTATTATAAAGAGGGAAGCCTTTTTTATGCGTCAAATTATGAAAAGTGGAAGGAAGCAACAGAAATCCTTATTCAGAAGGGATATACCGTAAATCAGATTATAGAAATAAAGGAAACATTCCAGAGGGAACTTGCATCAGTCGCAAAGGCAAAGCGCGAACTCAGAAAGGAAGAAAATCTGATAAATGATATTCTTCTCGAAAAAAGCAGAGTACAAGTAGTAGAGAAAATTATGCCAGCGTTAGTAGCAAAGGAAAATACAAAAGAAATTTTACGGGAAGGGGGTGATGCAGAAAAAACGGAGATAACCGTAACAGAAATACCAGCCCAAACAGATACAGACCATTTACAGGATCAGCCAGCCCATAATGATAAACAGAAACAACCTGAACAGGCAAGATAATATATCGAAAGGAAGACAGATGGGAAAGAATTTAAGGGATATGACAAGGCAGGAGCAGACTGCCTATTTTAAATCCAAGGACTATTGCGGGGAACAGCTTAAGATAGTGATGGACGCAATCAGCTATGGCATCAGTGCAGATTATTTGCAGCTTTTTGAAGATACCACTATTCCCGTAGAGACTATGGAAAATATGTTTACCGCAATGAAGGAAGATTATGGTGTGGAAGCGGCAGCGTTTTTATCCACCATCAGTAATGTAGAGACCGGGCGTATCTTTCTGGAAGCCCTAAAGTCGGGTGTGCCGCTACATGACCTGAAAGGGATATGGAAAGACGGGATGCTCCCCATAGAACTCCGGGAAAAGATATTTCCGCTTATGCAGAATAGGGAAATAATACCGGAGAAGATCGGGGAAAGAATGGAATTTATTACAGAAGCGGTAAGGGAACTGAAAGAAAGTTTCTCAAGACAGAACAGTTTTATTGAGGACTTGAAGAAAGCCATGGAAGAAAAAGCAGATATTCTTTCAGCACAGGAAAAAGGTACAGAAGTATCTATAGACAACATGGATGATTCCTATTATTTGGAACTGGAAGAACGGTTCCAGCAGGCAAGGGAAGACGCAGAGCGGCTTTTGGAAGAGAGGGAAGAAACTAACAAAAGAATAAGAGAATTAGAAGCGGAGAATAAAAATCTCCATGAACAGCTTTTGATCCAGCAGTCATATGTGGCAGGATTGCAGGAGCAGAGAAAGATACAGGAAACCAGCAGAAATACACAGGAAATTAGGGAAGCAAAGGATGAGGGGCAGGCAGAAATAAAAAACAGCCGGATGGAAAAAGCAGACTGTCAGAGACAAAGGGAAACAGCAGAATCCCAAAAACAGTCAAAATTTCCATCTTCTTTCAGCTTCCCCTTTAGCCGAAGAAAGCCGGGATTATTAGAGAAGTTAGCCGGGGAACTGGATGCAGGGCAGATAGCAGAGGTACGCCTTGGCATTGAGGACGGTCTTACGGAAAGGCAGCTCTCTCTTCTTGCAGATAAGGCTATGGATGCAGAAAAGATCAGGGAACTACGCATGACCATGAAGATATTGAATGAAAGGGGGCAGAGGGCATGACACAGTGTTTACAGGAATTTATCCATACATCAGAGGTTTTTAAAGAGAAAAGTGAAAAGTTAGCACAGTCCATAGAAATCAACAGCGTCCTTTTATCTGACAACAGTGCAGAAAAGGCAGGGCAGAGAAACGCAGTCCTTGGTAAACTTTGCAGGCAGGCGGCACAGGCAAGGGAAGCCGGGAACGCTATGGAAACAGCGATGCAGAATCTTGAAAAGGAGCTTGTGGCAGTGAAAGACCGCCAGTACCAGCGGCAGAAAGAAATGCAGCAGTCGAAAGGGCAGGAGAGGGGAGATGGCAGATGAGCAGTGAGATCACAGATGCGGTTCAGATCATCCATATCCTTTTTGAGGGTGCTGACCTCTGCCTGCGTGTTACCGGGAAATGCTTAAAACCTTTGGCACAGCTTACAAAACTTATCATGGGCATTCTTGCGAGGGAGAAGATGGAAGGGAAAACCTCCATGAAAAATCTCCTGAAACGTGGCGGTGATATGCACGTTTTCAAGTTTCCGCAGGAGCAGATGAAAAAGGTGGAGGCAATGGCAAAGAAATATGGAATCCTCTACTCTCTGCTTCCGGATTTCAATAAAGACGGTATGAGGGAACTTGTTTTCCATGCAGAATCCCTTCCCCGTATGAATGCCCTGATCGAAAAGCTGAAAGCCGGGCAGGTCATGGGGCTGGAAGAATATTTCCAGAACACTTCCGACAGGGATATTGATAAATTCTTTGAGGAAACCCAGAAAGGCAGGACAACGGAAAAAACAGCAGGAAAGGAAACAGAAACTATGCAGAAAAACACAGCCAGCAAGGAGCAGAAACAGCCATGGATGGAGACGGGCTATCTGAAGATGAAGGATATCGAGGCAATCCCCTTAGAGCAGCGGTTAAATATTTTAGACCATTATCAGTCAGGGGAATATGACCCAATCACGATCACAAGCAAGTTAGTTACCAAACAGACAGAGGATCATGTAATGGTTCGGCTCCCAAGGCAGTCAGGCAAATATATTCGTATTCCAATAGAAGACTTCTATTTCCCGGAAGGGAGCAGGACAGCCTTGGCGTTCCTTAAGAAAAAAGAAGAGATGAAGGTGTATGCGGAGCTTGGGGATGAAATGTTTACGATGAAAGGCAGTGAAATCTTCCATAATTATTTTGATACTGTCAACGCCAACATCCGTACCGCTGTAGAGCATAGGTCAGAGGAAAGGGAATTAGGGCAGGACAGCAGGGAAAACAGTAATGCAGAGAGAAGCAGTCAGCCGGAAAACAGAAAATCATCAAGGGAAAAAGATACCGGAGAAAAAGCAGTAAAAAATACAGCAGAAAAGGCAAAGAATATAGGAAAAGAAGTAAAACAGCCAGTGAGAGGCAGGTGAGCGTGTGAAGAAAATTAACGTGTTTACCTGCTTTTTTTATGGAACAGTGATTGCAGGGTGTATCTATTTGGGATTTTTTCTTGGCAGTATCATCCATCCGGGCATGACACTCTATACTTTTATTCCGGTTCTTAAAGGGCAGATGGCAAATCCGCTGAAAATAAAAGTGACATCTTATACCCCTTACACCATGGCGGCAGTATTCCTCACAGCGCTTTTATCTGTCATGGTGCAGAAAACAAACCAGAAGAATTACCGTTTCGGGAAGGAGCATGGTTCGGCAAGATGGGCGGAAGCGGCAGTGCTTACAAAGCAGTTAGGGGATAAGGGCGGCTACCACCGCATCCTTTCACAAAACCTGCGCCTTTCCATGAATACCAGAAAGACCATGCGTAACAACAACATCTTCTGTATCGGCGGCTCCGGTGCAGGTAAGAGTATGTTCCTGATCAAATGCAACATCATGGAGATGCAGGGCAGTTTTGCCGCGACCGATCCTAAGGGGGAATTGCTTGGGAGCGCAGGGAATTACCTAAAAGAAAACGGTTATCAGATAAAAGTTTTCAATCTGATAAATCCGAAAGAGAGCAACAAATACAATCCCTTTTCTTACATAAGAACGGAAACGGACGTGATTAAACTGATCACAAACTTAATGAAAAATACCACCCCGAAAAAGAGCAGCAGCAGTGATCCATTTTGGGAAAAATCTGAAAGCCTTTTTTTACAGGCATTATTCTATTATGTGTGGATGGAAATGCCGCCGGGAAGAAAAAACATAGTATCAGTATTAGAACTTTTGACAGAAGCAAAGCGTGAAAAGGATGAACCCAGCAGACTTGACCGCCGCTTTGAACTGCTTGCAAGAACCAGTCCATTAGGGGAAGACCATCCGGCAGTACGCCAGTACAGGAAGGTCATGGACGGTGCGGACAATACCGTAAAGAGTATCATTATCAGCGTAAATGCAAGGCTTGCTTTTCTTGAAAATGAATCCATAAAGGAACTTCTGGAAACAGATGAGCTTCATTTCGGGGAGCTGGGTACAGGGAAGAACAGCGATAAAAAGACGAAGACAGCTTTATTTATCGTCACGCCGGATTCCGATAAATCCTACGCATTTTTGATAGGGATGCTCTATGAACAGCTGATGCAGGAACTTTATTTTCAGGCAGACATGAAGTATGGAGGCAGGCTTCCCATCCATGTGAGTATGTATCTGGATGAATTTTATAATACGCCGTTGCCTGATTCTTACCTGAATTTCCTCAGTACCATGCGGAGCAGGGAAATCTCTAATGTCATTGTGGTGCAGAATATCGCACAGATCAAAGAACTGTTCAAGGACGGATGGGAGACCATCCCCGGCAATGCGGACACCCTTGTTTACCTTGGCGGAAATGAACAATCAAGCCACAAATATATCAGCGAATTATTAGGGAAAAGCACCATAGACAAACGCAGCAGCGGTGAAACATTGGGAAAGCGTGGCAGTTCCAGCAGAAATTATGATGTCCTTGGCCGGGAACTTATGACGCCCGATGAAGTAAGGAAGCTGGATAACAAGAAATGCATTGTTATGATCCGGGGCTGTGATCCTGTCATAGATTTTAAGTTTAACACTTTCAAGCACCCTATGTTCAAAAGGAGCGGTGATGGGGAAGGAAAATGGTATATCCACCACCCGGAGAAGAAAAAGAACATAGATGTTATAGACAAAGAGACCGCTGACCGCATGAAAAAGGAGGCAGGGGAAGATGGAAATGTCATTATCACCACCATAACCGCAGAGGAACTGATAAGGCTTGGAAATGCATCAGCGGAAAAAGCAGAAAAGTAAAAGATACAGATAAAATAAGCAGTTACCATATTTCAGATAGAAAGAAAACCAGTCCATAAGAACCAATGATAACAAAAGTAACAACCAGCCAGCCTGAAATCAGACAGAAAATAAAATCAGCCAGCCCATGCAGCATTTAAAAACATAGTAACCAATAACCAGATATTTATTGTATACAGAAAGGATTCAATCATTATGAAAAGAGAAAATATAACCGTAACAACATTCAGCAGAAAAGGCAGATTAAAGAAACATATCATACCTATGGTGTCCGGTATCATTACAGCAGCCTCTATGTATACCCTGCCCGTCCATGCAACAGGGGTATCAGAAGTCTTAACCCCCATCAATAACTTAAAGACGCTTGTACTTGCCATTATCGGCGCGGTGGGCGTGATCATTCTTGCAAAGAACGTGATGGAATTCGCACAGGCATACCAGCAGCAGGATTCCTCTTCCATGAATTCCGCACTTAAGGGAATTGTGGCAGGTCTTATCATGGCAGGCATTTCCGCAGTGATGACCTTCCTTGGATTCTAAAAGGGGGCGCACTTATGGAGATATTTAAGTTAGGGGATGATATCCTTGCCCTGCTTGAGATGGTGCTGGGATTCTGGAATAACCAGATCAATCTTGTATTCTCCCTGCTGGGGCAGTCGCCGGTCTCTTTTAAGGGCGGCGGCCCATGGGCGGTGGTGGAAAATCTACAGCCTCTATTTGTAGGAGTGGGAAGCGGGCTTGTGGTGCTGTTCTTCGTGATAGGCTTTTGCGCGGAGAGTGTGGATATCAAGAGTGAATTCCGTCTGGAAGCAATGCTCCGTATGCTGATACGTCTTGGGATAGCGCAGTGGCTTGTGGCAAACAACCTTACGATCCTGAAAGCATTTTTCAGCAGTATCGGGGCTATGGTGAACCACCTTGGAAATACCACCATGGCACAGGCAAGTATTGGTGCAGGGGAAGCGGAGATTATAGAGAATTTGGGCTTTGCAACCAGCCTCGTGTTCCTGATCCTGTCATTGATACTTTCACTTATCATACTGATATGCGGATTTTTTATCATCTATACAGTATATTTCCGATTCCTGAAGATTATGGTGATTGTGCCACTTGCGGCAATCGCCTTTTCCACCCTTGCAGGAAACCGGACGGTGAGCAGTACCTGTGTCCGATATTTTAAGTATTTCCTGTCAGTCGTGATGGAAGCAGTCACTATGGCATTAGCCATCCTGATCTGCAATGCTTTCATCAGCGCAGGGCTTCCGTCCTTTACAGGGGGATATGCAGATTGGGCGCAGGTTCTTATCTACCTGTGTGAGATTACCTTTACCATAGCTTTAACGGTAGGGGCTTGCAAAGGAGCACAATCACTTACAAGCAGGGCATTGGGATTGTAACCGGAATGTAAGACATATGGCAGGGCATGACAGCTCATGCCTCAAATAAAATGAAAAGTAAAAGACCGGGGAGCGGTAAAACCATACAAAATATGACCGCATCCCGGCAGGAAGGAGAGAAGATTTGATTATTGAAATAAACAAGGATATCGAAAAATATCAGGAGAGCGTGGCAATGGGGCTTACTGCAAAGCAGCTTGTGTATTCCATCCTTGCCCTTGGAAGCGGATGCCTGATCGTATTTTTACTATATGAAAAGATAGGGCTGACCTTTAGCTGTTATGTGGCAGTCCCCGTTGTTGCTCCCATTGCATTGTGCGGTTTTTATTCTTATAATGGCATGGGTTTCCGGGAAGTGTTCACCCGGTACATGAGGAGTATTTTCAGGAATAAGACGCTTGTTTTTAAGTCCAGCGGCTACCGGGAAATGGTATCGGAGATCCAGGCAAGGGAGGAATCGGAAAAAAGGGCGGCAGCAAAGAAAGCAAAAGAAGAACGGAAACGGATGCAGAGAGAAAAATTCAGGAGCTGGATAAAGGAAATGATAAAAAGATCCATACGGAAAACAGAAAAGAAAGGCAGGGGTAAAAATGGACGGATGCGGTGATATTGTGGCTATTTTCCCCCATCTGTGTTATACTATAACCAACATCAGGAAAGGAGAGGTTTCAGATGCTTGTAAGGGAAGATAAGGCATGGGATTATGCTGTAGGGATGATAAAGGTTGACGGTCTTGAACCCACGCCGGAAATGAGGAAGCTGATAGAGCGGGAAAAGAGCGGCGAGATTACCATGGAGCAGGTAAGGGAGGCTTTAGACCAGAGATATAAGATGAAGCAGTAGGGAGGACAGCTTATGCGTGACCCTTATTTTTATCCGGGTACGGAAATCCTGAAAAACAGGCTTGGCATCATGGATGACAGGCGGCTCCGTGAAGCAGAGGCTGACTATGTTTCTTTAAACCTTGCAGAGCTTGCAAGGGATGACACAGTAAGGATATTTGATTTTAATACATTGTGCCAAATGCACTACAGGATTTTCCGGGATATATTCGAGTGGGCTGGAAAACCGCGCATTATAAATATTGAAAAGGCGGAGAACGCCCTTAATGGTATCTCCATAGAGTATTCGGATGTGTTTGACATAGAAAGGGATGCACAGTCTGTACTTAAGGATATGAACCTTTACGGATGGAAACAGGCATCCTTTGAAGAAACAGTCAGAAATTTTTCCGGCTTTATGGCAAATCTCTGGAAAACGCACCCCTTCCGGGAAGGGAACACGAGGACTATTGTTACCTTCTGCGCCTTGTTCATAGAGGCACAGGGCATCTATATTGACAGTGAGCTGTTTAAGGATAATGCAAGGTACATGAGGGATGCACTGGTGGCGGCAAGCGCCATTTTCTCAGACCTTGGCGACAGGCGTAAGCCTGAATACCTTTACCGGATCATTGGGGATGCGATGGAAAGGGGAAAAGAGATAGAAGGGGAGGCAGTACGGAGGATAAGGTCAGCCGGGTATCCGGCAGGGGAGCAGCAGGTACGGAAGGTCATCTTCTGGGACAGGAAGGAAAGAAGGGTCCATGGGGCAGATGAGATCAGGCGGCTGCTGAAACAAAAGGAGCGGGATGAACCCGGATTGGAAAGGTAACTGAATATATTAATATAAACACACTTGAATATAGCTTTGGGTGTGTTTTATTATGCCCTGAACCAGCCCTAAATAAAATATCACAAAAGAGATACAATTTACATAGAGATAATTTTTTTTAAATTTTATATAGTAGCAATCAACCATCAAACCCGGAAGGGAGTGCAGAAAACTTCCTTGCCGGGATTTTCTGCATATGGGGATAGTTTCATAAAAAGTATTTCCCTATCCCTTCCATAAGAAAGGAAGGAGCAGACAGATTGAGATTATTTCAGGACAAATTTGCTATCTACAAAAAGGCAGGGGAGCCTTTATATAAAACCCCGAAAAGCGTGCAGGAATGCATAGAGCTTCTTAAAATTGCGCCGGACGGTATCTTTGAGGTGGCAGGCAACCGCTACAGCAAGAGTTACCTGTTTTCGGATGTGAACTACAATACTACCAGCGAGGCGGAGCAGGTGCGGATATTTGAAAGCTACTGCAAGTTTTTGAACGCTATGGATGTGGAGTTCAAGATTACCATCAACAACAAAAACCGGAACATGAAAGCCCTGCGTGAGAAAGTATTATTCCAGAAAAAGAATGACGGGAATGATGCGGAGCGCGACTGCTACAACAATATCATGGAGAAGAAGATCATGGAAGGAAAGCAGGGCATTGAACAGGAACGTTACCTGACCGTTTCCATCATCAGGAAAAATTATGAGGAGGCAAAAGCGGCTTTCGCCAGCCTTGAGGCGGTGCTGCAGAAAGGTTTTGGCGATTTAGGGAGCAGCCTTATCACTTTAAACGGTGTGGAACGCCTGCGTGTTCTCCATGACTTTTACCGTATGGGTGAGGAAGAACATTTCTCCTTTGATTTTGAAGAGGCGGTAAGGGTGAGCAGGGACTACAAGGATGATATCTGCAATGGTATGTTAAAGTTTTACCCTACTTATATGCAGGATGAAAAGAAGTTTGCCAAGGCGCTTTTTATCAAGAAATACCCAAGTTCCTTATCAGACCGTTTCCTTACGGAGCTTGCAACTGTCCCGGCGCATACCATTATCAGTATTGATGTATCTCCAATTCCCAAGGATGTGACAACAAGTACTTTGCAGAAGAAATACATGGGCATTGAGAGCGACATCATCCGTCAGCAGAGGGTGCGGAATAAGAACAATGATTTTTCTTCGGATATTTCCTATAACAAGCGGACAGAAAAGCAGCAGATTGAGGAGATCATGGATGATGTGAGGGAGAATGACCAGCGGCTCTTTTATGTGGCAGTGACCATCATCATCAAGGCAGACACAAAGGAAGAATTGGAAGCTACAGAGGAAACCTTAGTGACTATCGGGAAAAGAAATTCCTGCCAGATAGAAGCACATTATTTGAAGCAGAGGGAAGCACTGAACACAGCATTGCCGATCGGTGTGCGTCAGGTGGAGACCATGCGTACCCTTATGACACAGTCTTTGGCGGTACTCATGCCTTTTAATGTGCAGGAGCTTTATCTTCCGGGGAAAGGCGGCACTTATTATGGTGTGAATCAGGTCAGCCGGAACATTTTGTTTGGCAACCGTAAGCGGCTGGTAAATGGCAACGGATTTATCTTCGGCGTACCCGGATCGGGGAAATCCTTCTTTGCAAAGATGGAGATGGGGAATGTATTTCTAAATACGGATGATGACATTATCGTTATCGATCCCCAGCATGAATATTTTGATATTGCAAAGCGGTTCGGCGGTCAGGTGGTAGTCCTCTCTACATACACAGGAAACTATATTAACCCTATGGCACTGCCGGAAGATGTGTCTGACATTCAGGGAATCGTGGCAGAGAAAGGCGAATTTATGCTTGGTATCTGTGAGCAGTGTATGGGAGAGTCTTTAAATTCAAGGCAGAAGTCCATCATAGACCGGTGTGTCCGCCTGCTCTATCAGGAGATCAAAGAGGAATGCATGAGGAACAGAGGAAAGCAGGAAGGAGAGAGAACAAAGACTTTATGGAAGCAGAAAACGCTGCGTGACTACTATGATATCCTTGTGTCACAGCCAGAAATGGAGGCAAAGGAGCTTGCCCTTTCATTGGAGTTGTTTATCGGCGGCTCTCTGAACATCTTCGCCCACGAGACCAACGTTGACATAGATAACAGATTTTTAGTCTATGGCATCCGGGATATGGGGAAGGAACTTTCCGCTATCTCCATGCTTGTTATGATGGAGAATATCGGCAACCGTATCATGGAGAACGCAAAAAGGGGCAGGGCTACATGGCTTATCATTGATGAATTCCATGTGCTCCTTGATAAGGAATATTCCGCTAAATATCTGTTCTCTTTATGGAAGAAGGTGCGTAAGCTGGGCGGTCTGTGCAGTGGCATTACCCAGAACGTGCTTGACATGCTGCAGAATTACACTGCCACAACCATGCTTGCCAATTCGGAGTTTGTTGCGTTACTGAGACAGGCTCCTACTGACCTCGAAAAGTTATCGGAAGTAATCAATATCAGTCCGGAGCAGTTAAAATATGTCCGGGGAGCGCAGAGCGGTACAGGCATCTTAAAGCATGGCAACATGATTGTGCCCATGGATATCACCGTTGATAAGGACAGCCCCATCTATAAATTATTTTCCACCAACCCTTTTGAGGAAGAGAGAAGGGAGGCTGCCCATGAAGAAAAGCATTGAGAAAGCCCTGTTGGAATTTTTAGCGGATATAAGGATTACCGGGGCAGAGAGGAAGAAGGGCATCCCTCTCATGACATTTGTATATAAGGAAGATGACAAGGCAGTGCTGCTTAAGGCGCTGCCTTTGCCAGTGGCAGATATCCAGCCGGAGAAAAAGATACCAGCCGGGAAGGAACTTTTATACCGGGTGGATTTTTTCAGGGAAGGGGAAGCGAAAGCATCGTTCGGCGTACTGCCTGCAAGAAAGGAATCCGCCCCATTTTTAACGCTTCTTGAAAATGCCATAAAGGATGGTGACAGGAAAGCCGGGTATCAAAGTTTATGTGATTATCTGAAATTCCACAATGCCTTATGTGGTCTGGAAGCCCTTGCAGAAGGGGAATTGTCTCTTATGGGGCGGTTACAGGGAAGGACAGGAAAAAATAAAGTACAGGCAGAAAACAATGCGGAATCAGCAGCACAGGACAGATATTCCCATGCCAACACAGCGTATTACAGGGAAATCCTCTCTTATGTGCAGACAGGCAGGGATATCTTAAACGCCTGCCCGTATGGAACGCCCCTTCCTCCATTCCCTGACCGTAGCGCATTTATGGCGAAATGGTATAAGGAGAACGGACAGGGAAGCCTATGAGGATAAAAAGGACAGACAGGGATTTTACAGTCAGGCAGAAAGCAGACAGGAAAATCCATTATGCAGGGCAGGGAAAAAAATATACGGAGAATACTGCAAACTTCTCCCCGAAAGAGAAGCAGGATGCAGTCCGGCAGAAAAATCTTCCGGGGGCAGGTACAGGAATACGGGCACAGGTGCAGAGCAGATCCAATACTGTCAGGGATGCAGGGGATTTTTTTGCAGATGAAACAGCAAAATCCTATCAGCAGGAGTATGGGAATGCAAGTGGGATTAGGAACAGAGACTATGCGGCATTAGGAAATCTCCATGTGAAAAGACCACTACAGGAATATCAGAAAGAACCTGTTTCACAGGGGAAACAGCCAGAGCAGCAACATCAGGTACAGAGACCTTCCGCTTACCATGAAAATACCATAAAGACAACAGGAGCAGTCCTTCATAGGAAATCAGATGTACCATTCAGCATTAAGAGGGCAGATAATTTTACTCTGAACGAACGTAAAGGGAAAAAAGAGAAGGAGCAGAAACTTTCATCAGATAATAAAGCAGGAAATTTTTCTGCCAATGGGTATGCACAGTCTTTTTCTGACAGAAGGGATGAACAGATTTCCCAATATAAGAGGAAGAAATGTTTTAAGTCAGGAAAAGAGAAATACAGCCGCCCGAAAGAAGGAAAGGGAAATGCAGGCAGAAAGGCAGATACAGAAAAAAGCGCAGGGACAGCAAAAATACCAGAGGTTTACCGGATAGAAACACAGCAGCCCCCAACGCAGGGTATAGGAGAATCTGCTTTATCACAGATGCAGAATAACATTCCTGTAGATAATGCCAACACCAGCCATATCAAAAAAAGAAATGCCGGGGATTCCATCAGTCAGCGTGACGGAAATATTTCTGGCAGGAAGGACAAGACAGGCGGGAACAATAAAAAGAACAAAAAGGACAAAGGAAAAAATAAAGAGACGAAAAAGGATAACAGCCGGAGCAACAGCAGGAAAAGGAAGGACAGGGCAGCCGCTTTCAGGCTGCTCTCCTACGTTTCGGATAAATTATCACAGGAAGAGCAGAAAGACAGCCTTTTAAAAGTGGTAAAGGATTTGTTAGTTGGCAAAGTAAAAATGGCAGCTACAAATGCACTTCTTTCCATAGGTGCAGCCCTGCTTCCTGCCCTTATCCCTGTTTTTATTGTGACGGTCATTATCACACTGCTGTTCAATTCCCCATTCTCCATCCTGCTCCCGAAGCTGACGGAAGAGCCGGGAGTGGTGGAGGTGCTTGCGGAATATACGGAGGATTTTAGGGAAAAGGTGCAGGAAGAGCTTGCCGATCCCGAAAGCGGGGATGAGACGGAGCTTATTTATGAGGACTATGAGGGTGACGGAGAGCCTGATAACATGGCAGATATTCTCATGGTCTATATGGTGAAGCATGGTTTCGGTGATACTGCAACGGTAATGACGGAAAAGAACAGACGGTTATTAAAAGATACTTTTGATGAAATGACTTCCATGAGAATCACTTACCGCAGGGAGATTGTAGAACAGTCCTACGAGGAAGAGGATTTCTATGGGAATGTCACTATAAGGACAGAAGAGGTAGAGATAAAGATCAAGGAAGTACGCATTACGCTCCTATCCAGTGAGGATATCATCAGCACAGGGATTTTTACAGAGGAAGAAACAGAAATCTTACGATACCTGATGTCACCGGAAATACTGGAAAATATAGAAGGTCTTACAGGCGGTTATGGTAGCCCGGGAGCAGGGAGTTTGACACCAGAAGAAGCAGAAAACCTTAACCTTGGCGGTGATGTGGGATCCAGGCAGTCAAAAATGCCCTTGCAAGGCTTGGGAAGCCCTACAGTCAGGCAAAGCGTGACAGCGGTGATTATTATGATTGCAGCTCCCTCACTTATTATTCTTATAAAGAGGCAGGCATCACGCTTTCCTATCATGGCTCCAACACTGCCGCATCACAGGGACAGCTTTTATCCGACAGGGGATGCGAAGTTGCTTATGAGGATATCCAGCCGG
Source organism: Lachnospiraceae bacterium (assembly GCA_014804655.1). Classification (GTDB taxonomy): domain Bacteria; phylum Bacillota; class Clostridia; order Lachnospirales; family Lachnospiraceae; genus UBA3282. Next base: position 45,068 of record JAAUZK010000017.1, read on the forward strand.
GAGATCTTATTTTCTACAGCTTTACCAGAAATGGCAGATATAAAAATATCTCCCATGTGGCAATCTATGCCGGAAACGGTTACCTTGTGGATGCATCTTCTTCCAAAGGCTATGTGGTATTCCGTCCTGTTTACTCTACAGGAAAGATTGTTATGTGCGGAAGACCGTCATGGTTATAGGAAGATACAGGATTTTGCAGTACAGGAAGGAGGGAAGTGATGAAGGGTATCATTTATACAAAAGATATTTACCGGGAAATCGTACCGAAGATCATTCAGGATGAAGAATCATGGAGCAGTTTTTTAAACTTTTCAGCAGTCCATTACCAGATGGGCTTTGAGAACGCCAGCCTGCTCTACGCCCAGAGACCGGATGCAAAGATGGTTGAGACTTATACCAAATGGCGGGAAAAAGGAAGATATGTGCGCAGGGGAAGTAAGGGGATTGCTATTATAGATTCCCATGGATACCGTCCCTATGTAGACCATGTTTTTGATATTTCCGATACCAACGGAAGGGAAAGACCGGAGATATGGCGGCTGGATAAAGAAAATGAAAAGGAGATACTTGACCTGCTCCATGCAAAATCGAGCAATGCTCAGGATTATGTGAGGGAAGCAGTGGAGAAAGAAATCTACGGGATTGATAAGAACTATGTAGAAAATATCAGTGACTTATGCCGCTACCATGATTCCCAGAACCCGGAACATATCTATGACATCACTAAAGCAGTGATTCAGAGCGCACAGTATATGGCGGCGATGCGCATTCAGGCAGAGCCGCCGCCTGCCTCTTCCCTTCTGCCTGTGCTTGCCACCGCACCTAAACTTATGGTGTATGGTCTTTGCAATACCGCCCTTTCCGTAGCAGGGCAGGTGCTTAGTGGGATAGAAAAAGTATTTGAGATGAAAAAAGAGAAGCAGAGGGCAGCAATGGGAATAGAAGCAGAGAAGGAGCAGGGGATTGAGAGATCAGATAGGAACACAGAAAAAGGAACTGCCGGGCATGGTATACAATCCATCCGGCATCAGCCTCACCAGAACGCAGACACCATTAAGTGGCAGGGCAATGGAAGCCATAAAAGAACTGAAACGACAGGATATGAACAGCTATCTTTATCTTTTGATGGAGGATATGCTTTTTGCGACTGCGGAAGGGCTTTGTAGGAAGCAGGGAGATATGGAGAAGATTGTAGCAGGGTATCTGGTGGAATTTTACAAAAGGGAAATGGCAGGAACAAAAGAAAGATAACCCCTGTGCCTGCAAAAACGTAAAGGGGGCAAACTCCGGCAGAGCCGGAAAAATGTTTCAGAGAAAGAGTGAAATATTTAGAAAACCTGAAAAACATATGATAAAAACCTTCAGGCGGAAACTGCTGAAAAATAAAAATATGAGCGCAAAGTTTTGATAAAAAGAACAGCGCAGAAAGAGGCAGATATGAAGGAAAATAATAATACAACTAACACAAAAAATACAGGCAGTATGAACATCAAAGTAAGCGTAACCCCTATGCAGAATCAGGAGGGAAGCCTTAAGGCTAACGCATCCATCATCCTAAATGATGTATTTAAAGTGACCGGAATCCGTATCGGAATCTCGCAGAAAGGAAATGTATTTGTGTCCATGCCAGACTATAAGACAGGAAGACTTGATGATAACGGAAAAGATGTGTATCAGGATATCGCCTACCCTGTAACAAGGCAGTTCCGGCAGGAATTGTATGATGTGATTGTGAAAGAATTCAATGCTGTTATGGGACAGGAAGGACAGCAGGCGGGGGAGGAATAAATGGCGCAGATACAGCACAGTTTTAGCAGAAATGACGAGTACTATACCCCTGCCTATGCAGTCATCCCTATTCTAAAATATTTAAAATCCGGCGCAACGATATGGTGTCCTTTTGATACAGAAGAAAGCCAGTATGTAAAAATATTTTCAGCAAATGGTTTTCATGTTATCCATGGACACATACGGACTGGTCAGGACTTTTTTACGGTTCCAGTACCGGACTGTGACTATATCATCAGCAATCCGCCCTACAGCCTGAAAGGGGAAGTAATAAAGCGGCTGTATGAAATCGGGAAGCCCTTTGCCATGCTTATCAATTTCCAAGGTATATTTGACAGCAAAGAAAGATTTAAGATGTTCAGGGAAAACAGGGTAGAAATGCTGTGGTTAAGCCCAAGGATAAGCTACATAAGAGGAGATGGGAAACCGGAAAATCGTGCGCCTTTCCAGAGCGGCTACTTATGCAGTGGGATATGTGAGCGCCAGTTGGAATTTGAATATTTGTTTGAGAAAATATAAGTGAACTGTAAACACCATAGGAACATATAAAAAGATAAGCCACTTGAGAGGCATGGATATGGATGTCTCCCAAGTGGCTTTTATATAAAAGACTATTTCTGCTTATGATACGATATTTGGAGGTTATCCGTTATGGCTTGCGTACCACAATTTGATGAATTGGCGTCAAAAGGGTATTTTGCTAAAAACGTTTGTGCAAGTTTCCTAAAGAAATAACCTTCAAATATCTCAAAAGATAGTTATTAGGCATTGGTTTTTGTGCATTATAGCAGTGTCTATTTGAAAAATGGACCGTTTGACACTCTAATCATTTAATACAATGCACCCAAGCATAAGTTTGGGTGCAAATTTTAACGATAAGAATTTGCTGTGAATATCACCTGTGGTTCATTTTTGGAAATAGCTATCAAGTGTGCCATTCTAAAATATCATTAACAGCCGCCCAGGCGGCTATAAATAATTGATGCCATAGGAATTTTGAACGATTTGGCGAAAGTATAAGAAAATGGCTTGAAATCAAGGGATTTTGAGCGTAGAGGGGGTTCACCGGGACGACTGGTGAGCCTCTCTTTTTTGGTTTTTTGATGCCGCTGATAACGTGGCGATTGGGAATAGATAGACACAATTTGGCAAAACCTTCAACTTTTGCCAAAAAGTTTAGTTTTGCCAAATTGTATGGGTTTTGCCAAAAGGTTTAGAGTTTCGCTAAATTGTCTGCAAATGCTGTTAAAATCGGGCAATTTAGGGCAGATTCTGTTGGAAGTCTTGGTTCTGCGTTAATAAAGTTGCAGAAACCTCAGAAAGTTACATTATTTTCATGGATTGCATCTAGGTATTTTATATTTCGCCAAAGTTGTTTTAACATATCATATTGTGAAAGATTATAGAGATATAAACCAATGAGTCCAATACATAGGAAAAAGGAATTGTTCCCGATGCTGCGAATATGAATAAGTATAAACCCAATTACTGGAACAATGCTTTTAATTTGATTTGATTTGCTTTACTGCAAACCAAATAGTAGCTGACATTGAATTCCGGATCTGTGATAGGTACTGTGATACGGTCCGTCGCAGGGGAAGCTCCGGGAAATATATCGCGGAAAGCATCAGTAGCGAACCCCGGCATCGTGGAATTTTCTACCAGCTCTAAAAAGGTGTAACGCTCCGTCTGAATAAGGAACCGGGAATCTGGCATTTTATTTACTACCAGATCATGCCAGAAGCCAATGTCCTGAAACAGGAGCATATTTTCTCCATTCATTTCAGAAACGCTTAAGCGTTTCCTGTGGGCAAAGCGGTGCCGTTTTGGAAGAAGGAAGGATAAATGTTCTTCGCCCCATTTTCTGTAATATAAATCATCATCTTCCGGACAGAAAGGAAGCAGTACGAACTGGTAGGTTTCATCTTTTATCCCCTCAAGGAGCCGGGGGATATCTTTTACTTCTGATGCAATGGCAGCTGTCGGATAGAAGGTAGTGATGCGTTGTATGATTTCCGCAACGTGGGCGGGCGTGCAGGAGCCGAGCTTGATAGTCCTGCTAGCACGGTCGAAATCACGGGCATGCCGGAGCATATTTTCAGTCTGCTTCAACAGCATCGCCGCATCTTCTGCAGCAAGAAGCCCGGTTTCATTCAGGGAAATACTGTTTTTGGTGCGGTGAAATAAAGGGACTTCAAACATAGCTTCTAATTTCTGCATATTTCTTGTCAGCGCAGGCTGGGAAATATGCATTTTTTTTGCTGTCTCACGCAGGGTTCCGGTCTGATAAAAAGTAACAAACTGTTCCAGAATATTATAATCAACCATAAAGGATTTACCTCCTTTTTTTGGCCGCAGGGTCTTTGGATTGTGGTTATTATAACAGATGCGAAAAAGAAAGTAAATGTTCAGATTCCATTTTGCGGAATCTGGATTGCGATATTGGCATTGTACAAATAAAGCAATTTACAATACAATGGTTTCAGTTTAGAGGAGGGAACAGAGATGATTTTTTATTTTACGGGAACCGGAAACAGCCTGTATGTGGCAAAAGAGCTGGATGAAGAAATCATAAGCATACCGCAGGCAATAAAGCAGGAAAGGCTGGAGTTTGCGGCAGACAATATTGGTATCGTATGCCCAATCTATGGGCATGAAATGCCGGGCATGGTGAAAGATTTTATCCGTAGGGCTTCCTTTGATACAGGTTATCTGTTTGTTGTATTGACTTACGGCGCACATCATGGAGGAGCTGCAGAAATTGCTGACACATTTTTCCAAAGCGTGGGGAAGAAAGCGGATTACATTACCTCGATTGAAATGGTGGACAATTTCCTCCCCGTATTTGATATGAACGAGCAGATGGCGAAGGATAAGCAGGTGGAAAAGCATCTGGAGCAGAT
>JAAUZK010000018.1 GCA_014804655.1 Lachnospiraceae bacterium
TAAATGCCATTGTAGCCACCCGCCCTTCTGTTGTTTATTGTAACAGGGAAGACGGCAGAATGATAGACTATGTGAAATTTTCAAGGTGCTATGTGGAGCTATTCGACCCCAACATCATCAATATAATAACTTTATATTTTGGAAAGTAACTAGAAATGCAGTGTTCAGTATTGTAATGTCCCTGTTCGGCCTACCTCAAAACCCAGCACAGAGGGAAGCTAATATCTTAAGGAGCCCCTTAAAAAGCGTCAGTGCTTAACGAGCTTCTGAGTTGCGAAGCAACTCACGAGTTTAGCATCTGATACGCTTTTTACGGAGCGAGAGCGCGGCTCCGTAGATATTAGCTTCCCTCTGCGCGTCCGTCTTATATACCCCCCTAAACATAAACATAGGTTTAAGTAACGCAATTGTACGGTATCGCAATCGCCCGTCCGCAACCGCCCGCGAATTTTTCCTTTCTATTTTCATTAGCCTGTGATACAATAGCAATGTACGGCGTAAAAAGCAATGTCCGCAGCCTATGGCAGCAGCACATTCATTCTACTGCGTCGCGAGGAGTATCTATGAGTGAGAAAGAGAAGAACGTAACAGAGGATATAACAGCGGAAGCGGCACAGAAAGAGAACGTTTCCAGAAATTTTATCGAACAGATCATTGATCAGGATCTGGCGGAAGGTGTCTATGATACCGTTAATACCAGATTCCCGCCGGAACCGAACGGTTATCTGCACATCGGTCATGCCAAGAGTATTCTGCTGAATTCGGGACTGGCGAAGCAGTACGGCGGCAAGTTCAATCTGCGTTTTGATGATACTAACCCCACGAAAGAGAAGACCGAGTTCGTGGAATCTATCAAGGAAGATGTAAGGTGGCTCGGCGCGAATTTCGAGGACAGACTTTTCTTTGCTTCCGATTATTTTGAACAGATGTACGAGGGTGCAGTGAAGCTGATCCGCAAGGGCAAGGCATATGTGTCCGATCTGACGGCGGAACAGATGAGAGAGTACCGCGGTACATTGACCGAGCCGGGTAAGGACGACCCTAACCGGGACAGGAGTGTGGAAGAGAATCTGCGCCTGTTTGAGGAGATGAAAGAAGGCAGATACGCAGACGGTGAGAAGACGCTGCGGGCTAAGATCGATATGGCATCGCCTAACATCAACATGCGGGACCCGATCTTGTATCGCGTGGCACATCTGACGCACCATAACACCGGCGACCGGTGGTGTATCTATCCCGTGTATGATTATGCGCATCCGATCGAAGATGCCATTGAGGGGATCACACATTCCATCTGTACACTGGAGTTTGAAGATCACAGACCGTTGTACAACTGGGTGGTGGAGGAAACCGAACTTTGGGAGAAATATCCGCCCAGACAGATCGAGTTTGCGAAAATGTATTTGACCAATGTAGTCACTGGTAAGAGATATATCAAGAAATTAGTGGAGGACGGCATTGTGGACGGTTGGGACGATCCCCGTCTTGTGTCCATTGCGGCGCTTCGAAGAAGAGGTTTTACGCCGGAGTCCATTCAGCTGTTTGTGGATTTGTGCGGTGTGTCCAAGGCCAATTCCTCCGCGGAATATTCCATGCTGGAGTATTGCATCCGAGAGGATCTGAAAATGAAACGCGCCCGCATCATGGCAGCACTCGACCCTGTGAAGCTGGTGATTGATAACTATCCGGAAGGGCAGGTCGAGATGTTAGAGGTGGTCAACAATCCGGAGAATGAGGATCTTGGCAAGAGAGAAGTTCCTTTTTCCGGAGAATTGTATATAGATCGGGAAGATTTCATGGAGGAGCCGCCGAAGAAATATTTCAGGCTGTTTCCAGGCAATGAAGTGCGTCTCATGAGTGCATATTTCGTGAAATGTGTCGGGTATGAGAAAGACGATGACGGCAGAGTGACGGTAGTACACTGTACCTACGATCCGGCCTCCAAGGGCGGCAACAGTCCTGACGGACGTAAGGTGAAGGGCACGATCCACTGGGTATCCGCGGCACATGCGGTTAAAGCGGAAGTCAGACTCTATGAGAACATCATTGATGAGGAAAAGGGGGTCTACAACGAGGACGGCAGTCTGAATTTAAATCCTGACTCGCTGAAGGTGTTGAAGGAGTGCTATATCGAGCCTTCCGTAAAAGGAGCCAAGGCATATGACAGCTTCCAGTTCGTCAGACAGGGATTCTTCTGTGTAGATTGTAAGGATTCAAGACCGGATAGTCTTGTATTCAACAGAATTGTGTCTCTAAAGAGTTCTTATGTATTGCCGAAAAAGTAAAAATATGAGAGAATAAAAATAAATTCCTCCGGAATTAATTTTAATAAATTCCTTCGGAATTAACTTTGCGAGTTCCGCTCCGCGGACTCGAAGTATGCTGAGAAATCTCTTTATAGCATACGAAGTAAATTTATATAGCAATTGGGACAGTTATGATTGGGAGGATATACAATGGCAGGATTATTGTCAGGGTTAGAGCAGTTTGGCTTGAGTAACCTGGAGAACATGGATTTGTATGAAGCGCCTAAGAAAGAGGAGAAGGGGGCCGACGGCAAAGGCACGCATACTGTGCAGGAACAGGATTTTCTGTTTGATAAGTCTTTCACCTGCCCGATCTGTGACAAGGAGTTTAAGGCGAGAACGGTTAGGATCGGTAAAGCGAAATTAGCGGGAAGCGATCTTGATTTAAGACCGCGCTACGAGCAGATTGATCTGCTCAAGTACGATATCATCCTGTGTCCGCACTGCGGATATGCGGCACTCAGCAGATTCTTTAAGTTTGTGACAGCTCCGCAGGCGAAGAACATTAAGAAGACGATCTCCGCTACCTTTAAGCCACAGAAAGAGACGAAAGAGATTTACACATACGACGAAGCACTGGAGCGTTACAAGCTGACGCTTGCGAACGCGATTGTAAAACAGACGAGGGCCAGTGAGAAGGCATATATTTGTCTGAAGACTGCCTGGCTTCTGCGCGGTAAGGCGGAGCATCTTGATAAGGAACTGCCGGATTATGAGGAACAGAAGAAGCTGTGCGAGGATGAGGAGAACGAATTCTTAAGAAACGCATTGGAGGGATTTCTGGCAGCGAGACAGACCGAGAGCTTCCCGATGTGCGGTATGGATGAGCCCACTGTGGATTATCTGATTGCGGTTACGGCGATGCGGTTTGAACAGTACGATGTGTCCAGCCGTCTGATCACAGGCATTCTCCAGTCTCCTACGGCGAATCCCCGTATGAAGGATAAGGCGAGAGACATCAAAGAGATGTTGATGAAGAAGATCAAGGAAAAGAATGCCTCAAGAAAATAGAACATGAAAGAATTACCGATTCATATTCAGCTACATCCGGAAAACAGCAAAACACTATATGAACAAATCTATGAGTATATTCGGGAAGAGATCAAGGCCGGCAGCCTGCTGCAGAATGAGAAGCTGCCCTCCGCGAGATTTCTGGCGGAGTACCTGCAGGTATCGCGGACAACGGTAGATATGGCCTATGACCAGCTTGTCTCGGAGGGATATCTGGAAGCGAGACCACGCAAAGGGTACTTTGTCAGCACGTACGAGAAGTTGAACGCGATAGATCGGATTCCGCAGGGAGACAGATATCTGCCTTCCGGACAGGGAGACGTACCGCGGCGGGGAGGAGACGGATCTCATCAGAAGACGGCACAGCCGATGTTTTCCTACGATTTTTCCCCGAATGCGATTGACATGCGGTATTTTCCGTATGCTACATGGAAGAAGATCACGAAGAATATTCTCGTAGATGCCAATAGTAAGATGTTTTCACTGGGAGAACCCCAGGGGGACCCGGAGCTTAGGACGACGATCTGCCGCTATCTGCATGGGTCGCGCGGTGTCAATTGTGAACCGGAACAGATTATTATCGGAGCAGGGAATGATTACCTGCTTCTTTTATTGGAAAAAATACTGGGACGCCACATCCGGGTTGCGATGGAGAATCCAACTTATATAAAAGCGTACAAAATATTCCGGTCGTGCGCCTATCCGGTATGCTTTATCCCCATGGATGAGAGCGGACTGCGGGTAGACTGTCTGCGGCAGACAGATGCACAGGTGGCCTATGTGATGCCCTCCCACCAGTATCCCACGGGAGTTTCTATGCCCATCGGCAGACGGATGGAACTGTTGAAATGGGCGGCCGAAGCGGAAGAGCGATATCTGATCGAGGATGATTACGACAGTGAATTTCGGTATAAAGGAAAACCGCTGCCGTCTCTGCAGGCCTCGGATCATAACGGCAGGGTGGTCTATATCGGGACCTTCTCCAAGGCGATAGCGCCTGCGATCCGTATCAGCTATATGGTGTTGCCGTATCCGCTGCTGGAGCGGTATCGCAGGGAGTGCGGTTTCTATTCGTCCACGGTGTCCCGAATTGATCAGACTATCCTAAATGAGTTTATTCAGGACGGTTATTTCGAACGGTATTTGAATAAAATGCGTAAGCGGTATCGGGAGAAGCGTGATTTGGTTCTGAATGAGTTAAAAGCTTTTGAGCGGGGCTTCGACATATCTGGCAGTAATGCGGGACTGCATGTGCTCCTGACAGACCGGCAGGGAAGGGCGGAAGAAGAGCTGGCCGAATCGGCGGCAAAAGAAGGCGTCAGAGTTTACCGGATGCAGGATTTCAGAATGGGAGAACATACAGACGATGCGGCAATGCTGATCATTGGATATGGTGCTTTGACGGACGAAGAGATTCGGGAAGGGATTGCACGATTAAAAAAAGTCTGGCTGTAAACACAGCCGGACTTTAAATTCTTAGCATATTATTCGAGTTCGCGAAGCGAATCTCGCAATTGAGCGAAGCTCAATTTTTTACCTTTTTTTGTATGATATCTGCTTCATCATATCCAGATATGAGACGGTTTCCTCGTAGAGCATCTCCGGATGGAAAGAGTCGTCGTCGAAGTGGGCGCACATCAGGCCGTTGACAGTGTAGTCCAGCATGGCGTCCAACTTCTCGAAGGATACCTGATCTACGAAGAGGGAACGGTCCGCCTGATTTTTTAACATAGAGTATACGTCCTGAATGACGCTGCGCTGTTTCTCGATCGCCATAAGCGCTTCTTTTACATTCTCGGTAGAACAGCGGTCAAGGAACTGCTGCATGTAGGGATAGTTCTTTAAAACCTGCATTTTGGCAAATTCGATCTGCTTTCTGATCTCGAAATAATCGTCGGCGGAAGAGGGTACTCCCGTGGTCAATTCCAGCTTCATGAAACGAACGCTGTAATCGTGTAGAAAAGTATAAAGTCCCAGCTTGCTGCCAAAATAGTGAAACAAGAGCCCCTTGCTGATGCCGGCCTCCGCCACGATATCGTCAGTGCTTGCATGTTTGTAGCCGTTTATGGCAAAGATCTTAAGAGAGGCATTGATCATGCGGTCCTGTTTTTCTTTTTTCAGATCAAAAAATTTGTCGTTCATATAATCCCCAATCCTGTTATGTGCATTACTTTTTTCTTCGGAAAGTGTTGACTCTATGAGTCGTATTTGAGTATGATAGCACAAAAAAGGACGAGATTCAATGTCTGGGGGAAAACTAGTTTTTAGAAATTTTAGGGGCACAAGATGTTGTGTTCTAAACGACAACGGTGAAAAAACATTTATTTTTTGTACATATTCCCTTTTCATTTTGATAAAATAGTATTAATATAGTGATATAACAGACGGTGAAAGGAGAACCCTCATGGCGAAAAAATTTGGTAAGTTTTTAATGGTGACAGCTGCTCTCGGAGCCGTTGCAGCAGGTGCGTATTATTATTTACAAGGTAAAGATGACTTTGTAGATGATGATTTCGATGACGATGATGATTTTGATAATTTTGATGAAGATTTGGACGATGACGAGGCGGCGAAGGATAGTGACCGCAATTATGTCGATCTGGATCTGGAGAAAGCGGAAGATTTTAAAGAAGGTCTGAGCGCTGCCAAGGCTGAAGTGACCGACAAGGTCGTAGGTGCGGCGAAGGAAGTAACCGACAAGGTCGTTGACACGGCGAAGGAAGCCGCTGATACGGTTAAGAAGGTTGCTGACAAAGCGGAAGTGAAAGTGGAAGAGTTTTTCGACGATGATGACAACGACGGGTCCATGGACGCGATGTAATATGATGTAAAGTTATATAAACATATGCAAAGCCCTGCGGAGAGTATCTGCCGGGCTTTCGTTCGGATAGTCGCTTTAGGATATAGAAATTATGGCATTGAACAGATAAGGCGGTATTTATGAATTTAGAAGTGACAAATATTGGGAAAATCAGCCATGCAAATATAGAATTAAATAGCATTACGGTCATTGCAGGCGAGAATAATACGGGGAAAAGTACCATTGGGAAGATGCTTTTTTGTGTCTTCCATGCTTTTCATGGGATTGAAGAGCAAGTCGTAGCAGAACGAGTGAAGTCTATTGCAAGAATATTGAGAGGATACCTTTATGAATCATATAGCGGTCGGTTTCTGCAGCCTAAAGTTATTATGAGGCTCGCAGAAAATATCGTTAATCGTAAAGAGGCAGTTCTTGCGGATATGAATGTTTTAGCGCGGGAAATAGTAGCTTTCTTGCAGAGTATAGATCTGCGTTCGCAGCAACATATCAGCATAGAAAATCTAGAAACTTTAGAACCTTTATATGCCAAGATTTGTGTCTATTTAACAATAGAGGACGACGATCTGAGAAAAGCGATCTTACGTAAAAGGCTTGAAGCGGAATTTGCCATGAAGATCGGACATCTGAATCACCCGGATAAGGAATCAAGGGTCGGGGTACACATAAAGGATAGCAGTATCGAATTTACGGTCATTAAAAATGAGAATATTGATATCAAGAGTTACATGAGCTTGAACAAAGAAATTATATATATGGATGATCCGTTTATACTGGATGATATTAATGATTCCAGATGGGATGTATTCCTTAACAAGTTCGGTCATCGGCATGATATGCTGGAAAAGCTGGCGGATGGGAAGAAAACGACGGAATTTACCATGGCAGATGAATTGGTTGTTAAGAAGAAACTGGAAAAGATTTTTGATATTATGAGCGGTGTATGTTCTGGCAGTGTGACGGAGGATGAAAGCGGTAATTTTATATATCAGACAGACCGGCTGCAGGGAAATCTTGAGATGATAAATCTATCTACCGGGATGAAGAGTTTCGCTATTTTAAGACGTCTGCTGGAGAATGGCAATATAGATGAGAAGGGAGTGGTGATATTGGATGAGCCAGAGATCCATTTACATCCGGAGTGGCAGCTGCGGTTTGCAGAGATCATCGTGCTTATTCAGAAAGAGTTCGACGTGAATATCCTTTTAAATACACACAGTCCATATTTCTTGAACGCGATTGAGGTTTATTCAGAGAAATACGGGATAGATCAAAAGTGTAAATATTATCTTGTAGATGAGAAAGAAGGGAGCACGGCCGTTACTGATGTTACAGATAAAACAGAGATAATTTATGCTAAACTGGCAAGACCACTACAGGAATTAGAGAACTTGGAGTATAGTGATGAAGGTACAGTATAATAATATAGAGATATTCAAGAATAATATAGTTGCTCTGAAAGAGACTTCATGGGATAAGGATGGAGATTGTCCGGGATATATGACGGATTCGAGCATTCAAGTGATTAATTTCGATAAGGTGAAAGAGGCTTATATCAAAAATATGGGTCTTTCGAGTACCCCTTGTTCTAATGATGCGCTATATATCGGGGACAATGAAAAGATATATTTTATAGAATTTAAGAATGGAGTCGTTAAAAATAAAAAGGTATTCAATGTATATAATAAGATCTATGACAGTCTTTTGATCTTTAATGATATTGTTCAGGAAAATATATCATTTTGCAGAGAAAATGTTAGCTTCATATTAGTATATAATGAGGGTAAGAATCCCAATGGGGAAAATACGACAAACGACGGAGAAAGTTCAAAAATCAAAATCGGCAAATACTTTTATGCAAAAGCAAAAAAGAAATATGTGAGATTTGGACTGGAACGGTTCGAAAAAATCTATTTCCGTGACGTTTATACATATACAGAAAAAGAATTTGAAGATGATTTCCTTGCGAATATAGAATGAGAGATTAAAATGCAGACAAGAATTTAGGATGAGAGGTTCTTGTCTGCATTTGATTCATTTGTTCATCACATACGGCGGATCTGCCGGATACCCGCCTTTCAACTTCTGCATGCCACGTTCAATGGCATCCTTGGAGTTTTTCCAGTCGGCGTCCTTGTTGCGGTAGTCGAATTTTTCTACCATCCATGCCACATCTTCGGAGAGTCGTGCCATATTCTGCTCCATCAGTGGGAATACCATATCGTAGAACTCCGCCTTTTCCTTGTCGGACAGTCGTGTGTCGGCTCCTTCGCACAGGTCGCCGAAATGGTGCAGGCAGAATCCCTTGCTGCTCTTTACCTTCTCACGGAATTCGGGGTCTCTCTTATACATGACGAAGAAGGTATCCAGATAGCGTTCGTATGTATCGGCGTACCGCTTGCAGATATAGCAGGACTGCTCTTTTTCCGCGACCCAGAGTCCGATAGGGTTCTGGCGTTCGGTCTGCTTCCGAAACTTGTCCTTAAGCGATGTCTTGCCGGGTTTGAAGCTCTTAAACTGCTGCTGCATCTCTCGAATGATCTGCATATAGTGTGTCTTTAGAATCCATGCGTTGCCAAGGGTGTTGCCATAGTCGTACATTTTCTTGAAATGATCGCGGCAGAAGCCCGCCAGGTCAGTCTGTTCGCGGACATCGCTCTCCATGTAGGAGGAGCCGGAGCCGAGCACGAAATCCAGCAGATCCTGCTCAACATTGCGCTCAATGAAGCAGAAAGGACATTCGTCGTTGGCGTTCATAGCGTCGTTAAGGGGGATCGTGTATAATTGTTCTTTCATGAAATACCTTCTTTCCCGATTATTATATGGATTCGGTATCGAGTCCATAATGATATTGTACCGCATTCGGGGGAAAGGGTAAATAATAAAATGTGCAGTGTAGTAAGTCCGGCATAGGAAATGGTAGCAAATCGGACGACATCGGTTGCACAGGTATGGCGTGCGTGTTATATTAAATGAGAAAAACGGCAAACGGACTTATCGGCAGTGAATCAGATCAGAGAAATAAGGTAGAGAAGTAAATGCATAAAGGAGCCATCCCATGATTACACAAATACCACCGATTAATCAGGATCAGGAACATATACTGCCACAGATACGCTGCTTCGCGCTGGATATGGACGGCACGATTTATCTGGGAGAGCAGTGGATCGATGGCGCCGTAGAGTTCCTGCACAGAATCGAAGAGACCGGTAGAAACTACGTGTTCGTGACCAACAATTCCTCTAAAAATGCAGCCGTCTATGTGGATAAGCTGCACCGCATGGGATTGGATGTGGGTGAAGATAAAATCGTCACATCCGGACAGGCCACGATCCATTATCTGAAACAGCATTTCCCGGAGAAAAAAGTATTCCTGCTGGGCAATCAGCTGTTGCAGGAAGAATTTGAGCAGGCGGGAATCCTGTTGGAGGAGGAACATCCCGATGTGGTGGTGACCGCCTTCGATACCTCGCTGGATTATCGGAAGATGTGTCGGGTGTGCGACCATGTGAGAGCCGGGCTGCCTTATCTTGCGACCCATCCCGACTATAACTGCCCCACGGAGACGGGATTTATCCCCGATGCGGGTGCAATCCATGCGTTTATCCATGTGTCGGCGTTCCGATATCCGGACAGGGTCATTGGCAAACCGAATGAGGATATTGTTGAATATCTGACCACCAGAGTCAATGCTGAACGGAAGGAAATTGCCATGGTGGGGGATCGGCTGTATACGGACATCGCCGCAGGCAGGAATAACGGGCTTAAGAGTATACTCGTCCTGAGCGGGGAGGCATCCATGGAGGATGTGCGCCGGTCGGAGGTTTTGCCGGACATGATATTTGATTCGGTGAAGGAGATCGGAAAAATATTGGTATCTTAAGCAAGCAATTTGACTTCAAATAGGAATCTGCTATAATAAATCGGGTCTGATGTGACGATAGTGATTTAAGGCGGACATATATTAAAATGTTGAAAATCAAGAAGATAGCCCTCCCTGACGGGAAGAATATAAGTAAATATCTGTATGAACATCGTGTGCCGCTGCTCCAGTGCATTCCGGCGCTGGTAATCTTCCTGCTGGCGGTATATCGTTTGGCTGACACCGGACAGCCCATCCTGTTTAACGACGAGATCGGGTATTGGTCCAACAGCGCCTTCATGATGGGTGACGACTGGACGTCGGTGACTGGCAGGATCAATTATTACTCCTACGGCTACAGCCTGCTGTTAATCCCCCTCAGAATGCTGGCCGATGTATTTTACTGGGGATGGGACAGCTTATACCATGCGGCAATCGTGCTGAACGGCATCTTCCTTGTCATGAGCTACGTGATCGCATTGAAGCTTGCAAAACGGTATCTGCCCGAAATGAATACGCTTGTCAGGACGGCAGCATGCTTTACCATATGCACATATTCGTCCTATATCGTGTATGCTCATATTGCATGGACGGAGTGTACACTGCTATTTTTCTTCTGGGTATTTCTTTATGTGATGATGCGCATGACAGATCACCCGACGGTCTGGAATCACGCCGTGTTTGCAGTCGTTTCCTTCTATTTATATACGGTGCATCAGCGTGCGCTGGGAATCGTGGTAACGGCGGTACTGATCGTGTTGTGTATGCGGCTTATGCGGATAAATCGGTTAAAGGATACGGCGGTGTTTCTTGGCAGTATGTATCTGTGTGGGCTAATCCATGCCATGATCAAGGGCAATCTGCAGCATGTGAACTACTTGGGCGGCGATCCCA
Organism: Lachnospiraceae bacterium; assembly: GCA_014804655.1. GTDB lineage: Bacteria > Bacillota > Clostridia > Lachnospirales > Lachnospiraceae > UBA3282. Next base: position 10,892 of record JAAUZK010000018.1, read on the forward strand.
TGGAATTTAGTGAACTGCTGGGATATGCGTTTAATAGGACGTCATACATTGTTTTGGCAGCGGGAATCCTGCTGCTTATGTTCTTATATTTATTGGAAAAAAGAAAATACGGAATGATAGTGGCGCTTTTGGCAGTGGGAATCGCTCTGACAGCAGGCATGTTTCATTATTGGGGAAAAGGCGCAGCGGGCGGAGATAACAGCGGCGTGGTGCAGGCGGTTACCGGTCAGAGCGAAGTTTCAGCGGCGGACGACGGGACAGGGGCACTTGCGGCGAAACCTGTCGAGCGACGGATCTCCGTAAATGACTTCTCAGGTCAATGGGGAGTGGTCCGCGATATTTTCACAGGTAATGGATTGATTCGTCTGGGGATCAGTATCGTGGGTAAATGGTTCTATCTCGCCTCGGTGTCGGGGTTCGTGATCTGCTGGGGAATTGCGGGATTATTCAAGAATTTTTTTATCTTATGTAAGGATATTGTAAGCCATAAGATTGGAAGGCGTAGAGAGCAGGATACGAACAAGACAACGGTGACTTTCGTGGAATCAGCCACGCAATCTGAGAAAACGATGGCGGAGAATGTTGCAGATATGCCCGAAGAGTTTGAGGAAATACCGGCACAAAGAGTAGCAATGTCTGGAAATTACGTTGTACCGGTTCAGGAGCGGATCTGGTTTCTGGGACTGCTGGCAGCATGGCTTTCAACTTTCATGATCAGCGCGATTTATAAGGAAGGCTTCTATAAGAATGACGACCTTTTTAACGGCAGATATGTCGAGTTCACCATCGGTTTTCTGTTGCTGTACAGTCTTAATTGTCTGACAAATGACAAAAAATGGGTGCGCAAAGCGTTGCTTGTCATGGTATTATATATAGCAGCGGGACATCTGTGCCAGTATGCTATAGATGAGCTCGGCAGGACAGAGTTCGAGCTAGCGCACTGTGTCATGTTCGGACGGGTGATCTGGAATTACGAAGTGCCGGTAGGCAAAGTGAGAGCGCTGGAGGAATATATCTTCCCGCTCGGCATATGGTTTCTCGTAATTTTGAAATTGGCAAGGGAGAAAATCCCGAGAGTGGCAGTGCTGAGGACGATTCTGGCGCTTATGATTCCGGTCGTGGTGTGGAGCCACTTAGGTAGGACGATCGTGGACCGCTATGTGGTAGTCAGAAACGAGAAACAGGCGGAACCGCTTCCGCAGTTTGCGTCATGGATTAATGTGCTGGGTAGTGGAAGCAAACAGAGGGTCTACTATATACTGGATTCGTCGAATCAGAGATATGCCGGAGCACTGCAGTATATGCTGCAGGATGAATCTGTCACGGCGGCGTGGCTTTCGGAGGTGCCTTTCGCGGAGGACGCATTCTATGTGGTGCGGCAGAGTTATGTGGATGCGGAGGTAGTGGAGGATAACTGTGAGGTTATTATGTATTCCAGAGGTTATGCGCTTCTCATTAATAAAAATCAAGAGTTGATGGAAAAGTGGAAACCTTTTGCGAGATGACACGAGTGTCACAAATGTTGCTGGCAAATATAGATAGATTGCACGTTCGGCTTAATGTATCTATGTCAGTTTATAGAAGTAATTTTCAGGTGTATATATGGTAAAAGAGGAAACAACAGAAGCTATTAGACCGCTCATTACAGCGGTTATGCCGGTCTATAACGGCGAACGTCATTTGCGGGAGACCTTGAATCATATCGTAGAGATTCAGGAACAGGGCATGGAACTGCTCCTGATCGATGATGGCTCCACGGATACAAGCGGCGCGATCTGCAGAGAGTATGAGCTGCTTGATCGGCGGATTCGCTACATCAGACAGGATAATCAGGGAATTGCCGGAAGCCGGAACAGAGGGATTGAGCTGGCAAGAGGAGAATACATATGCTTCTGGGATCAGGATGATATCGTGCTTCCGGAAGGATATTTCAAGCTTCTATATAAGATACAGGCAGGGTATGGCTGTATGGGAATGTGCAGCACAAAGCGTATGATCGGAGAAGAGATGAGTGCCTTCGAGAAGATCACGGAGGGTGTTTATGACGAAGAGGAAGTACGCAGGAAGCTGTTGTACCCGCTGCTCTTCCGGGGATATACATATTCCTTCGCACAGGGAACGGATTATCTGTACGGTTCGGTGTGGAAATGCATTTTCAGGACAGACTTTGTTAAGGAAAATCAGATCAATTTCAGAAGATTTGTTAATTATGAGGACGACTGGATCTTCGTGACACGTGCCCTGTGCTGTGCGGACCGGGTGGTTACCTCCAGAAAAGCGGGGTACTGCTGGCGTGTCAATGAAGGGTCGGAGTCACACAGGGGAGTTTATATTCCGGATCTGTGCGAGCGCTTTGCGGCGCTGGATGAGTACGTCATCGGTTATCTGAAAGAGGGCATCCGGGAAGCGGAAGTGCTGACAGAGTACAGGAAGGTCAGCATGTGCGAACATTATGTGGAATTGTGCCGCAATGCGGCGAATATACGATATGCACGAGATAAGAAGGGCGGCGGACGCAGAGCACACAGGGAACGCATGAAGTCCTATCTGTGGCAGACGAATTATAAGAAATGCCTTACCTGCCGGAAATATCTGCGCAGCTCCGCATACAGACGGCGCATTGTATTATTCACCCTCAGATACGGCGGAGTAGAGGCGGCTCGGATCGTCAGTGGCATATACGGCCGGCTGGAAACGGGGCTTAGCGGGTTCGGATGGATCACCCGCATGGAAAGACAGCGTAAAATGGCTGAATAGTTACTATATATAATGAAACAGATTCAGGAGGCATCCGATGAAACTGATTATTCAGATACCGTGCTATAACGAGGCGGAGACACTGGAGATCGCTCTGAATGCTCTGCCCAAGCAGATCGACGGAGTGGATGAAATAGAATATCTGATCATCAATGACGGCAGCAGCGACGATACAGAGAAAGTTGCACTGGAGTGGGGGATTAATTACATCGTTCATTTCAAGCGCAATCTGGGTCTGGCTAAGGGATTCTTAGCGGGCATTGATCTGGCGCTGCGTCACGGGGCGGATATTATTGTGAATACGGACGCGGATAACCAGTATTGTGCGGACGATATCGAGAAGCTGATCCGCCCCATACTGGAAAGGAAAGCCGATATCGTGATCGGCGAGCGTCCCATTGCGGAAATCGAAGAGTTCTCATGGGTCAAGAAAAAGCTGCAGCGGCTTGGCAGCTTCGTGGTGCGGGTAGCATCCAGAACGGATATCCCCGACGCACCCAGCGGATTCCGTGCATACAGCAGGAAAGCGGCCATGCGGGTCAACGTGCATAACGAATATACCTATACGCTGGAGACCATCGTGCAGGCAGGCAGGAATAAGATGGCGATTACTTCAGTGCCCGTCAGCACCAATCCGGAACTGCGCAAATCCAGGCTGATGAATTCCATCTTCGGCTATATTAAGAGGTCGGTGCTGACGATCCTGCGGGCAGTGCTGATGTATAAGCCTCTGCAGGTATTTACGCTGATAGGGGCCGTCGCCATGGCGGGCGGCGTCGCTATCGGGGTAAGATTCCTGATCTTCTTCTGTCAAGGGAACGGCGGCGGACATACCCAGTCCCTGATTCTGGCGGCAATGCTGATCATCATCGGCAGCCAGACCTTCGTGACCGGCATGCAGGCGGATATCATATCGGCCAACCGTAAGCTGCTGGAAGATATTCAGTACCGGGTGAAGAAACTGGAATTCGGGCTACTTGATCCAGACGGGAAAGCCGTGACGGAGCGCGATGAGGGTGACATAAAATCAGACCCAAACGAATATGAGTAGCTATAGGGTATCATTTTTTCGGTATTATGATGTTTTTTACATAAAAAACTCACCAAAATACACAAAAATTATTTTTGTCATAAGGGGGGATTGCAAAATAAAAAAAACAGTTGTATACTAAGGACTAGCGTTAAAAACTATTATGGAGGAGAGAGTGCAATGAAAAACGTGAAAAAGTTGCTTAAAAAAGCAATGGTGTTTACTTTAGCGGCTTCTATGCTGGTAGGAACACCGTTGACAGCATCGGCAGCAGGTATTCGCGGCGTGTACAGTGTATCGGATGGTAATGGTACTATAGAAGGTACTGAGAATGGTAGCGGCACTGGCACAGTTACGAATACCAATACCGAGACAGGGTCCGGCGTGCTGAACAACAATGATGCTAAGATTATAGGCATCGTTCTGGATAAGGATACTGTCAAAGCTGAGGCAGGAGAATCGGAAACTTTAACGGCAACCATTATTACAGATGGCGATGTTTCCGAGGCGGATCTTGACAAATTGAAGAGTAAGATCCATTGGGAATTATCCAATGCAGACGATGTCGAGGGAGAGCCGTCGAAGAGAAATCCGGCTGCATATGTAGGTATTAGCACACCGAATGGTGCAGGAGACAGAACTTTATTGAAGCTGAATCCTAAGAAGGGAACGAAAGCAGGACAGGAAGTTGTCGTAACTGCCAAGATTGATAATACTTATTACTTTGATGAGAATAATGAGCTTAAGGAATATGTGACTAAGCGTGAACCGTATACGGCTTCTGCGACGGTATCTGTTAAGGAGTACAGTAAAGACTTTGAGTTTTTTGACTTGCCTGAGAAAGGCAAAATCTATGTAAAACATACCATTAACATGAACGACCACGTTCAGCGTATTCCTGAAACGGCTAATGATGAGATCACTTGGATTTCTACCAATACGAAAGCCGCTACAGTTACAGCAGCGGGTGTAGTTACCTTTAAGAAGGCTGGTGAAAGCGGAAAGATTATTGCGGTAGGTGAGAGAGAGGCTTACAAGGAGTGGGATTACGGCACGATTGAGGCGGGTACACCGGCTTCCAAGGTTGTCATCCAGGACGGTGATGGCGCTGCGTTTGACAAGAAGAAAGCGTCTTATGATATCAAGGATGATATTGACAATTGGGGACAGGATGTACAGGTTGAGTTGTATGCAAAGGTGAAAGCGGCGGTTGACGACAAGGGAGAACTTGTAACAGACCCTGAATACCTTGTAAAAACCTTGGATAAGGATGGCAACGTTAAATCTATTAAATCCAAAACGGTAGAGCTTGTAGAGGGAACTCCGTATATTGAGGTTTCTAAAGATAACAAAACCTATAAGGTTTGGGATAAGTTGGTCGTTACCGATACGATCACATGGTTATCTAACAAGCCGGCAATTGTATCAGTAGAATCTACTGAGGGTTACGACAATAAGCTGTATGCTAAAGGTGCAGGTACGGCTGTAATCACAGCAAAGGCTTCCAGCGGCAAGTCAGACAAACTGACAGTTACCGTTAAGGCTATATTATCAGAGATCTGGATTGCTGAAGATGCAGATGGAACTCCGTTAGTTAATGATCCCGGATTATACTCCGGTCAGACCATGCAGTTGTATGTCGGCAGAAATCCTAAAGCGAATAAGGACGCTGTAAAGTGGTCTATTGAAAAAGTAAAGAATGATAAGGGAAAAGATGTCGCTAACCCGAATGCTACGATCAATGCGAAAGGTCTTCTGACAATCAAACCTAAAGTAGAGAGTGGTGCTGAGGTTGTAGTTGTGCTGGAGCCTAAGAAAGCAGTTGCGGGTGTAGAGCCGGCTAAATTTTCATTTGTTGTTACCCAGAGTAGCATTGATGGAATTACCGTAACAGAAGAAGGGTACGATGCACCGATTGCAAAGGTATCTCTGAATGATAAAGGCAAAGTTGTGCAGAATAATGGCGTAGATAAGAGCGCGAACACAAGAGAGATTGCTATTCCGAAGAACAAAACTTATATCGCAGAACCTATTCCTAGTGTGGATGATTATGACAGTGCTGCCGATAGTCTGACATGGAAGTCTTCCAATACAAAGGTTGCAGAACTTTCAACTGATATAGGCGGTAATGTTAAGATTACAGCCAAAGCGACTGGTACATCTACAATTACGGTAAGTGGTATCCGTGTAAACGGTACGAAGGCAAGCGTAATCAAGACCACCTTCAAGGTATCTGTGAAACAGCCTGTTAAGACGATTACACTGAATAAAACTTCGGTTGTTCTGAACAAGAAGACGAAGAAGGTTAAAGGCGAGACAGTAACAGCGGATCAGAAGGTTGCTCTGAAGGCAACGCTTGGACCGAAGGGCGTAAAGAAGACAGATGTTCACTGGAGTGTAACGAAGAATGGTAATCCTTTGACGAGTGACGAAGAATTGGAAGCTTTGGGTCTGTTGAAAAAGAGTAAAGAAGTCGTAGCGGCTAGTGTTTCGGTTAATTTACCGCAGCCTGAGATTGGTGATGTATTTGAGATTACAGCAAAAACCGATTCCGGAGCTTCTGCAACAGCTACAGTTAAGGTTGTCAACACAACGACCGAAGTACAAATCAGAAAGATAGTTGGCGATAGTGAAGAGGTTGTTTCGAAGAATGAGGCACTTAACATTGGTTATTCTATTGCTCTGAAGACCTATATCAATACTGCAGCTAAGAAGGATCCTGCTACTTGGCAGCTTGAGGGCTTTGATAATCTTGATTCAACTAACAGAGATGTACGTGAGACCGTTGAGTACAGTGTAAATAAGAAGGGTATTGTAACTATTGATACCAAGACTGGTACAATACGTGCTATCAACAGCGGTAAAGTAACTATCACGGCTAAGACCCCGCTTAATAAGAAGGCATCATTTACGATTACAGTATCAAAGCCGCAGTAAAAGATATTCTTACAGGCGAGTAATAATTGAATTATTATGATTAAATAATCATTAGAAACAGGGTAATATTTCATTTAGGAATATTACCCTGTTTTCATGATTATTCAATCACATTTCGTCATAACTCAAAAAGATAGGATAATACTCCTATCGGAATATTACCCTATCTCTGAATATCATTCTTTCAAAAGCATTATGTTGCAGTTTTTTACTGTGCCTATTGAACCACAACCTTAAGAGTTGCTTTCTTATTATTCGGTGTCTTAGCCGTAATGGTTACATTTCCTGCTTTCACGCCATATACTTTATTACCAACAATATTGACTTAACCTGCACCGCTTTGTGTATAGGTAACACCTTCTGTCTGATCAGTACCTGCAACAATCCAATTACCATCAACTTTAACTTCCGGCTGCATATCGAAAGACGCACCAACTTTTACAGTCTCGGTATTAGCTTTATGATTGCTAAACTTATCATGGGTTCCAGCTTTATGGATTTCAATACTTGCAGGTTTCTGTAACACTTTGATTGTTGCAGTTGCTGATACACCTGTTACAGATGTAGCTCATACTGTATAGACATCTCCAAGAGCAGGCGCTGCAAATTCCACTTTGTAATTCACATTATTTTTACCGCTCGCTTTGGTTTTGTTTGTAAGAACACCCTCAGCCACAGTCTTACCATTCTTATCAAGAACCGTCCAATTTACCAGATCAGCAGCACCCTTAGGATTCATGGTTGCCTTTAAGGATACCGACTGCTTCTGCATTACACCCTGCTTATTTGCCTTCGGATAAAGTACGATATCCGTCTTGTTCAGCTTAAGAGATGTTGTAGGCTGAATAACATTTACAGTGAACTGAGCCTTAATAACCTTTGCTGTCTTAGCAGAAGTCTTCGCATCATCATTCCACTTCGTTACTTTGATACCGCTTACCGTAATCTTGGTTGTACCTTTTGCTAATGGTTTAATTATTACCGTACCAGCTTTCTCATCTGGCACCATCTCTGCTACTTTGCTGTTTGAATTCGTCCAGCTAAAGGACTCTACAGTACCATTATCCCAGCCTTCCACAGCTTCAATTACCTCTGCTTGATATACGCCATTCACTGGAATCCTAATATCTGTCTTAGCTTTATTGATATCTTCCTTTTTCTGCTTTGTTCCCTCAAGCCATACCTTGGTAACCGGCTTCGGATCTTTCGCATTCGTAATATTTGTAACCGCTATACCATTGATACTACTCTGATTAAGACCTATTCTTACCGTCTGAGGTCCAAGCGTATTCTTATCGATCCCATCCGTATTTGCTATTTTCTTATCTTTCTTGGACTGAACCTTTACATAAACTGCGTCGGCTTGTAACGTGTTCTTAACTTTCAGCACACCTTTCGCATTAATTGTAACATCTTTGCTCTTTTGTGTACATGCCTCATCAGCCCATACCGACCATGTCAAAGCATCGTTGTTCATTTCCGGATCTCTTTCTACACCTAAGGTAAATGACTGTCCGGTAAATGCATCCGTTGGTGCTGTATCCACATCGACTATAAGTCCGTTCAGTGCTGCGGAAACCTTCACACTGAAGCTTGCTTTCTTACCGCTTGTTGCTGTGGCTGTAATCTTAGCCGTACCGACATTGACCGGTTCCAGTGTTGCTTCAGTGCCAGCAACATTCGTAAGCCGAATGATTTCGGTCTTAGTCTTACCGATGCTCCATGTGATGTCGTCAGTAATACCATAATCAGTACCATCCTTTGCAATCATTTTGGCATAGACATCCATGCCAGTCCATGGTTCATCACCACCGGCATCTACTTTCACAGTACCCTTCAGAAGTACATCTTCTTCCGGTTCAGCCTTATCCTCATAAATTTTGACTTCGTTGGCCGGTTTACCTTCTCCAACTGTCAGAGTAGCCGTTGCTGTTTTACCGAGCTCAGATACGGCCGTAACGGTGAATGTATTATTTGCCGGTTTTTTGCTGTCATATTTCTTAACAGTAACAAAACCATCATTAGAAATGGTTGCTGCACTTGTCTTGCTGATTGACCATGTAATGTCATCATTGGCTGTGGTAGGATCCTTCTCCAGCCATCTTTTCATATCTACTGTATGTTTTACAAGAAGACACCATCCGCTTCACCCAGCTCTGTCTTTGTAAACCATATATCATCTGCATACTGTTTAACAAAAACTTTAGCTGTTGCAGGCTCAACCTCAATGGCAGACCCCTTACAGATCTTCGTTTCACCGGTTTTTTCGTCTACATATTCAAAAGAATAGTCTTTTCCAGTGAGTGAAGCAGTAATCACAACTTCTTCTCCGACATTGGCAGCTTGCCTAGGATTTAAGGTAGCCACTGTTCTATCAGAGGCTTTCACATCAATACTTACCTTATTGCGGTCACTTGATTCCCATCTGATCAGTTTGTTGATTTCATCTATCAATCCCTGATTTTCTTCGGCACCGTCCAGCATAACTGTAGCCTTCAGGACCGGTTTCGGATTCGCTCCAACCTCTGTTTTCACATAATCCTGATCCAGAGCGATACCAATGATCTTTGTCTCATTGTCTCTCAGCACGCCGGTATTTGTGTTTGTGTTCGTAACAGTACCTGTAGCTGTATCATCAATACCATTTTAGTTGATAGTAGTTTCACCATCCGATACACTGTACACACCGCGAATGCCTGCTGCCGATGCTGTCAAAGGTGTTCCTACCAGCATAGAAGCCGCCAAAGTAAACACCATTGCTTTTTGAAGCAACTTTTTCTTTTGCTTCAGATAATTTTTAACATTTTTTCAATATTTTGAACTTCTTTTGCTTTCTCGTCATCTGTTACATGAACATATAAATTCATGGTGATGCCTATGTTTGAATGTCCCAGAATCATTTGCAGAGTTTTTGGACGCATGCCGCTTTCAATACATCGTGTAGCAAAAGTATGTCACAGGACGTGCATAGAAAATCTTTCAATTCCAGCCTTATCACAATAATAGAACAGCTTTGAATCATATGTACTGTTTTTGATTGGTGTACCATGCTTGCCTAGGAAAACACTATCTGGGAATTCTATTGATTTGCCCTTCATAGATTTTAGCTTTTCCTTTTGATTATTTAGAATGTCTATCGCTTCCTGCGTTAACGGTACATCCCTGACACTATTTTTTGTTTTTGGTTCACCGATTTTCCATTCGCGTACAGAATATCGATATTCCATTGTCCTGCGGATATGCTGTGTTCTCATCTCAAAATCCACATCCTGCCAACATAAGCCGGACATTTCTCCGGTTCGGAGCCCTGTTTGCAAAAGCAAAGCAAATTGATTGTAATTGTCTGTTCCTTTGACAGTTTTGAGAAATAATCTCTGTTCTTCAATCGTCAAGGCCCGCATTTGTTTCGCTTTCCTGCCGCATGTACATTTTACGCTCTTTGTTACCGGATTCTTACCAATCAGTTCATTCTCTACTGCACAATCAAATAGCATTCGCATGATAAGCCGGGCATGTTCTATGACTGAATTTGAGTATCTGGTTGACATTTGATTAAGTACGTTTTGGCAATGTAAAGGTTTGACTTCCTTTAATGGCATATCTCCGATCAACGGTTTTATGTTTTTTTCATAGCATTCGCTGTAAATTCTTCTCGTGTTAAATCGAATGTTATTATTTTTGATATTGTCGATCCAATAATGAAACCAAGTATCTACAGTGGGGCTTTCATTTTGAAATAAATCTGTATTCATTGCTAAAATCTCCTCATCTTTTTAATAAGAAATTCTATTTTAATATATAATAAGCGTCAAGCATATATATCAAAATATGTCGAAAAGAGGAGGAAACTGTAGAGGCGGTGAAGAGAATAGGTAGCTCCCTCAAAAACTTTGAATACTCCAAAATACTTTCTGCTATACAGTGGAGAATACAGTCTTTACACTTTTTTTGTATTTTGTTATACTCATATTACAACAATTAATGTCAACCATAATAGAAAGCAGGTGATTAGATGCCCTATAATGGTGAAATCGTTAGAGATGTAGTTGAACAGTTCCAAAAGGTGCAGGCACATATGAAAAACGCCAGGGAAGAGAATGCGGTAAAAACTTATGAAGGTTTAAAGAAAGATTATAAATCTTTAAAGGTAATATTAAATTCTCTAGGCGTGAATCTGACAGATATTGACGAAATAAAAGAATAGAAGTAATGCTTTTTTTGAGGAGATTATGAGGGGTTCGTCGAATGTACCTGTCAAAAAAATGCTGAAAAAATTATCGGGAACTGAACAGTTCCCGTTTTCACGTTAAGGAGCCTTATATAGAATTAGGTATTTCTGCTAGAGATTAGGGAGGACTATCTATGCGCAATAAAATTGTCCTAATCGGACCGGTTTATCCATATAAGGGCGGGATATCCCACTACACGGGACTAATGTATCGAGAACTGGAGAAACGGCATGATGTAGAGCTGATTTCTTACAAGATGCAGTATCCGAAATTCCTCTTCCATAAGGAACAGAGGGATTATGACAATGACAGCTTTAAGATAGCGGGTGCGGAGTATATGCTTCACACGGCGAATCCTTTTAATATAATAAGGACAGCGCGCCGTATCAGGAGACAGAGACCGGATATCGTAGTGATCCAGTGGTGGCATCCTTATTTTGCGCCCTGTTATTTTCTTCTGACACATTTTATGGGGCGGCAGAAGATCGTTTTTATATGTCATAACGTATTTCCTCACGAGAGATTTCCCATGGACAGATTCCTTACGAAACTGGCGTTAAAGCGGGGAGATCATTATATCGTGCATGCGAGGGAAGAAGCGAGTGAGTTAGAGAAGATTAAGAAGAATCCGGATTATGTGGTGACGCCCCACCCGACCTATAATGCTTTTCGTTTTGAAGGTATGAGTAAGGCACAGGCCAGAGAGCGTCTACATGTGGAGCAGGATGAGCATGTACTGCTGTTTTTCGGATATGTGAGAGAATATAAGGGACTGAAATATCTGCTTCGGGCAATGCCGGCGATCCTGCGGGAGGATAGTAAGGTGAGGCTTCTGGTGGTTGGGGAATTCGGTTCCGACAGAGATGACTATCAGGCATTGATCGATGAATCCGGCGTGGGCGAGCACGTGAACGTGGTGGACTCGTATACACCGGACCGGGAAGTGGAGAAGTATTTCGCGGCTGCGGATCTTGTAGTGCTTCCCTATATATCTGCGACCCAGAGCGGGATCGTACAGATCGCATACGGTTTTACGAAGCCTGTGATCGTTACAGAGGTAGGCGGACTGCCGGATGTGGTGGAGGACGGCAGAACCGGATATGTGGTGCAGCCAAAGAGCCCGGAGGCGATTGCGGCGGCGGCGGTTAAGTTCTTCCGGGAGAATCGGGCGGAGAGTATGGCGGAGAATATTGAGAAGGAGGCTTACCGGTTCTCGTGGGAGAGGATGGGGGATGTGATTGAGGGTTTTATGAAGTGATCTGGAAGGATAATTCGTGGTGGTGAGGTGATACAGAACGCGAATCTATGTCATTTATAGTTGACGAATTATGACAAATAGATTAGAATGTTAAATGTAATTTGCTTTATAAGAGACGGGATTACATAGAAATCGGCTATTAGGATAAATGGTATAAAGCGAGATTTTCGGAATGAACCTAACATTTTTAACTTCGTTATTTAGCGAATTTCAAAATATTTTTCGGAGTACAATGGAAGAACTCTTTGTGAACAAGTGTTTGTGTGAGGAAACGTCATTGTATTTTTTTGTGATAGAGATTTCCGAAGGTTCCAAACAAGCATGTTTTGTTAATGCTCGGTTGTTGACGGAAGATATTTGTGCAGAGGGAAAGAAGACTTATGACGAACTGATTCGTGAATTTCTGACAGAAAGATTTGAAGCAAGAAGATATATGCTGTGGGAGTCGGATCATGTGCTGGTAAATAATAAGGAATATAAGATATTCTGGGTCTTTTTTTCGGAGTGTGCGGACAGTAACAATGGACGGTTTTTGCTTCGATGTGTATTAGAAGAATTGGCGGAAGACTTCAATAAGCGGCTCAAATCAGTAAGTGGGGACATGACGGAGAGTGTAGGATCATATCACTATTTAATCCAGAGGATCATGCAGGATGCAACGGCGAAAGCCTGTCTGTATTTACAGAAATTATATGCACCGCTAAATATTCCTTTTATTGTTGAATTATCCGGAGAGTATTATGAAAAGTCGGAATGTCGGTCGAATATGGTATTCTTTTTCCGGCAGGCCGTTCATAAGATAGAGGAAGCCGGTACTTTGTATTATTTTGAGAATATGAAATCAGGGGATATGGAGACAGGAGAGATTGATTTCATTCCCTCGAACAGCCGGCTGATCAGGAAACTTTTGCAAATCGCACAGGATGATTTATGCCTGATCGTGGGTGAGGATGATGTTAAGAGAACATTTAAAGTCCTCGGTATTTGCAAGAAAAGTTTTCTGGAGGAGATGGGGAATGAATATCCCTATATTATGATCAGATTTAAAAATCATATGCAATGGGATATGTTGGAAAATCAGACGTACATATTCTCCTATAGAAATGGGCAATATAAAATCGAACGTGAGATTCACGAGGCATATCTTATTAGAAAACTGACGGAGCGTTTCGGAGAAGAGCAATCCGCATATAGGGATCTGAATGCGAATATAAAGAGCGTAATCCCGCATGAGCATGGTACAATGCTCGTTATAATGGATAAAGAAGACGCAGCCCGGGAAGCAAGGCGGCTGGGCATGTTGCAGCAGGGATTTCCGACAGCACAGCCGGAAATACGTACGGAAGAGATCAAACGTCTGAGTAATATTGACGGAAGTATTATCATTGATACGGCTGGACAGATACACGGAATTGGTATGATTTTAGACGGAGATTCCCAAGAAACGGGTAATCGGGCAAGGGGCGCCAGATACAATTCTGCAGTAAAATATAAGGCGTATTTGGAAAAGAATAATATAAAATCAATGATTTTGATAATATCTGAGGATGGTCCGATAGATATCATGTGAAAAAACGGTATTGACATGACGCCGTGGTTGTAGTACTATATTGACGGAGGATTTTTTCCTCCTTTTTAAATTAAAAGTGCAGGGGGTAGTTGCGTATGGCGGTAACGACAGGTGAACTAAGAGATAAGTTAGATAGCTTTAAATATCTTGGGTTATTTAGAAGATCAAGTGAGCAGACGCCGACCAGTTATTGGAAGAAGTGTAAAAGAGACTACTCGCCCTTGACGCGTACCCAGAAAGCGCGCAGGATGGATAAATAAAGTAAAGGGAGAGCCAAAAAGTATTTTGGCTCTTTTTTTACGGCAAGAAAGACGTATGATGGAGGAGATATGAGTCGGGAAATAGATGTCAGAATTATGAAACTCAATAAATGGTATGTGCCGAAGAGTTTCGCGATGGATGATTTGGACCATGACCAGCCGGTGGTCTTAGGATACTTTGATGCACTTCAAGTACAGAAGGTAGAGATTGACCGGACACAGCGACATCCTTTTACATCAGGGTATGAGGAACTGGAGCGCAGTAAGAATGAAGAAAAGAAAAAGCTTGTAGATTACAGTTCACAGGAACAGATGTTATTTCTGAATATATGCGAATCGGAGGAAGAGGAAAACGGACTCCGGTTTACTCGGGATAGTGTAGAGCGGTTCTGGCAGGATAAAACTTGTCCTTATATTTTCCTTTCTATGATACATATCAACCATGGCGGCAAACTGAAGCGGGCGTTACGCAAGATTGCGAAGGTTTTTGAAAAAGATTACCTAAGCTATATTTCATTTGACTATTGCGATATTGTGTTGTTTACACATAATATGCAGATCAGGGTATTCATGGAGAAGATTAAGCAGCTCTTTGAAGTGAAGGGGACAGAAGAAGCCGTTATATTTGATACTTTTTCCATGGTCAGTTTTTGGCCTGAGTTTGCTGCAAATGCAGAATGCTGCAGTGGCGGATGCCTGTGTGAGCAGGAAGGTAAATCGGACTTTCAGGCAACGATCAATCTGAGTATAAGAGATTACAACCAGTTTACCCGGTGGTATTCGAAAATAGACCAAAAAGGTATTAGACTTACACGTTATAATATGTTCGGCAGACATGATATATCTATCGTGAATGATGAGGCAAACACATCATGGCTTATGCAGGTTATGGGAAGACTGCATGATGCAAAGAGCCAGGAGATATTCTGGACATTTGAGACATATATCAAAATTCTCGATGATAGTAATGTGACCATGACTCCTGACGAGCCTGATTATTTGAGTGAAGTCTACAGTCATGTAACGGGAACTCTGGACGAAGCAATCAGAGGATCAAAAGGAATAGAAGAAATAATCATGAATTCCGAATTCCGTGATAAGAGCAGGTATTTACTGCCTATATATGAGGTAAGGGACTGTATTTGCAGTATTGTGAAGAACAGTTTTGCCGAAGAATTTATATACTGTATTTATGAGTCTTTTCTGCACTTTATATCGTATATGAAAAAAGAGATCAAATATCTGAGTGAGCTGGATATAGATCCGATCATCAGTGAGGGAGAGATCGCAAATGCCTACGATGATTATTTTACTGCGTTAAATACACTCGTGAACAGTACGATGCACAATGAGAGACAATTTGTGCAGGCGACTGCTTTTAATGCAGTATTCTATTCTGTGCCGCCCAAGATCATGGCTTTTTATAATGCGTATATTTATCGCATAAAACAAATCTTGCGTGATACAGAATGTACAGAGGAA
This sequence comes from Lachnospiraceae bacterium, assembly GCA_014804655.1. Taxonomy (GTDB): domain Bacteria; phylum Bacillota; class Clostridia; order Lachnospirales; family Lachnospiraceae; genus UBA3282. Next base: position 26,415 of record JAAUZK010000018.1, read on the forward strand.
TATACTTTTTTGATTTATCCAAGTTTCTCGCCAACGATATTTGTCAGACGCATCTCGCTGGCGGATAATCCACCCGTGGATCGGATACTAACCGTCAGGATAAGCGAAAAATCGCTTTATGACATTGAATCTGTTGTGTATCAAATGGTTCATGAACTTGCGCATTATGTCGGAAAAGAGCTCAGGTGCAGAAATGTACGCAAAAAGAAAATATTAGCTGCTCTGATAGGACACATTGCGGTAAAATGTGCGATGGATCGCAAAACGTGTCAGTTGCTGAATTCTATTGTTGAGACGAAGCTGATGAAGGACGACACAGATAATACGGCGGGTTTATGTTCATCGGAATCTGAGTATCTTGAAGATATGAATGATGTAGGAAGAGAATTATTGCAGCTGTTGGATAATTCACAGGAATGCAGAAGCTTTTTCGAAAGATATTATAGAGAGCAAATCGACATAGACGAGAATTTTTGCGATGAACTATTGGAGGACATCGGAATTAACGAGAAAAATCAGGCGGTCATAATAAGAAATCTGCTGCCCCGGTATTGTGATGTAAAGTATGCGGCGTTTCATGATCAGTTAAAGAAGATGAATTCTTATGAGGAAATGTGTGAATATGAAGATTATATAGAAATGTTGAAGAGTGTTTATAGCGAATGCTATGCGGATTTGCAAATGATATTGGTTCTTGCAATGAGTGCAGAGGACTATTTGTACACTTTTTTTGTGAAGCAGCAGGTACCGGTAGAAAGCATGCTGTTAGATATTGAGTCGATGCTTCGGATCAGCACGGTCTACAGAGTTATGACAGACTGTTCTGTATGGCAAAAGAGCGCGAATGGGCCGGACTGCGAATTAGCAGCAATTATTGAATATATAAATGAATATAACAAAGATGTAAGAGAAGGCACAGGCACAGAAAGCCGCAGGAAATCCGAAGAATATATAGAGCAGATCAAGGCAATGCAAAAACAATATGATTTTAAGAAGGGAATCAGACTTAAGAAATCTTCGACAGAGCAAATGCAGCAGATTCGGGTAGGAATGGAGGAAATAGTTCCTTATGTGGATGCGGCAGTCGGTTTGTATGAGTATTTGCTGGAAGTCATGATGGAATCTCTGAAAGAATATACATGTGCGTCAAAGAAGGTAATGATTGAGGAGGTAAGAAAAATAGTTGGTAAGATATTGAATTTTGACGACGCTGCAGGGGTATTTGACAGCATAGAAAAAGAACTGAGCTATTATAAACAGGAAGGCTGTAAGATCCAACCGGGTAGAACGGAAACTCTATAATAGGGATAAAAGACTGGATTTTCGTCACGTATTGTGGCATAATGTTTTTGGAAAGAATCATTCAGAGCAGGAAGCGATGTATTTTGTACAAAAGATAAAATGTTCTGTGGTGGTTCTTTCTTGTTTTACGGAAGAAGCTATGAAGATTGAGGTAGCGAAGTGAATCAATCGAGTGAATGAGTTTGGCTGTGTGGTTATTGTACGGGCAAGATCGTTCTACGAAATGTTTATGAAAGATTAGTGGACATTTGTATAAAAGGCGATGAAGTAGTTGAGATAGTTGAATGATGAAAGAATGTAGTAAACCATTGGTAAGTATTATAGTACCTGTATATCAGGTAAAAGATTATGTCGGGGAGTGCGTGGAATCCTTGCTTCGGCAGATTTATACGAATCTAGAGATTCTGCTGGTGGACGATGGCAGTACGGACGGCTCCGGAGAGATATGTGATGAATATGCGCGCAGGGATAATAGAATCAGGGTGATTCATCATGAGAATCAGGGACTATCGGCAGCCAGAAATGCAGGACTAGATCGGGCAATGGGAGAATATGTGGCATTTGTGGATTCTGACGATGCCGTGTTGCCGGTTTTTATAGAGACATTGTATGATCTGGCAGAAAGATATCAGGCGGATATTGCGGTCTGTGCATATGGGCGGGGAGAGATCAAAGGCACTGGTACACAAATTGAAAATGACATACGTGTCGCAAACCCATTTCGAGATAAGAAAGCTGGTGGTACAGTAGACAGATATGATTACTCTAAATATGACGGTAGTGTCACAGAAGTATGTATGACCTCGAGCCAGATGTTGCGTCAGTGGCATGGACGATATAAGAAGTGGGAAACGGTGGCATGGAATAAACTTTATCGGAAGCGGATTTTGGATGGAACAGACGACAGTGACGCGATACGTTTTCCGATTGGTAGAAGACATGAAGATGTCTTGACAAGCCACTTGATCGTTGCGAACGCAGGGAGAATCGCTCTGACCACACAGAAACTCTACATGTATCGTACAAGGGAAGATAGCATCACTACTCAAGTTATGACGGCGGAGCATAGAAAGCAGAATCTGCTTGCGCAGAGAGAGCGGATGGCGTTTTTTAGAAAGCGGCGGTATTGGCGGGCATATCTGAACTTGCTTATAGGGTATGTGCTACATGTGGGGTGGTTTTGGTGGAAGAGGGAGAAGGAACGTAAATGAAGGATAAGATTATTTTAAAGAAAACAGCTTTCATCGTAGGGGCAATATTTGCCTGTTTGATTATTATACAGCATCGATATGTTTTCATGTGTTTCGATGATTACGGTTATGCAAGCCTGTCATATGGATGGACTGGAAATGCAGTGGGAATGGACTATGGTCTAAAGGATATTTTTCAGTTCTTGAAGTGGCATTATTTGAACCACGGCGGACGCGTTCTCTATTTTTTCTTTGAGATCGTAATGTTTAGGATCGGTGGGACGGTGTTAATCCAGATCGTACAGGCTGTCATTATTATAATGATCAGCATTATTTCCGGAAAAATCGTTGCGGAAGTGGTCAAGTGTGAGGAGTGGCAGAGTGTTTCGTTATGTTTGGTTTTGTATGGCACATTATGCCTGCGATCTGTGAGAGATAGCATTTATTGGTATACGGCCAGTGTTTTATATGTCTGGCCGTTACTACCGCTGTTAGGCTGTATGTGGGTTACGACATTGATTCAGAGAAAAGAAACGCGGCTTAGGAAATGGACGGCGGTGTTACTGGCTTTTATGGCGGCGTTTTCGCAGGAACAGATATCTGTTCTGATCATTGTCTGGATCGCCATACGTATTCTGTCTGTGTATTGGGACCAGAGACAGAAGAATGAGAAAATACATATCCCGGGTTATTTGATCCTGATGGGTATCAGTGCCGTTTTAGGAGGCGCAATTACCATACTGGCACCGGGGAATTTTGTTCGTGCCGTAGAGGATGAATGTTACAGCAAAAGTATTGTAATAATGTTGATAGAAAATGCAGGAAAGATTGTGAACTGCAATATAGGATATTGGAATTGGGTATTTGTGCTGATTATGACGGCAGTATTCGGAACAGCGGCGGCAATTTATCTCAAAAACAGAAAGATAATGGGAGTTGCGTGTATATTTGCAGGGTATTATGTTCTGGAACGCATCTTGCCCGGGCAGATGCAGACGGCTTCGCTCTTATTTGGAGTTGTGGTGCGGTTCGTGTGGGTGTTATACTTCTTCAGCATTCTTTCAGTATACTATTATAAGCGGAAAAACTATTTATTATTGTCAATGTTGATTGCGGGGATCTGTTCACAGGGAGCATTGATTATTTCGCCGATAGTTTATACGAGATGCCATACGGTGATGGAGTTTATTTTACATATTATATTGACGGAATGTATTATAAGTATCGGAAATGCAGATATAATAAGTCGGAAAAGACCGAGAACAGTGGGATTTCATTTGTGTGTCGGTTTCCTGTGTATATATGCTTTGTGTAATTTTTGCAGTATTATAGGCGGCTATAAACGAAATGATGAAATAAACAAAATGAATCACTATAAGCTGGAGGAGATAGGAGAAGGTTATAAGGATGGATATGAAATAGAGGAAGTTGAACTATATAAGCTGTATGATGACAGATATGCAACGAATATGCCCTATCAGGAAGGATATGAATATATTGAAGGGTGGATGAAGAATTATTATGAGCTGCCACAGGAGATACATTTTTACTGGCGTGAGGTGAAGGAGTAGCGGAGAAAAAAAGTAACATAAGCGAAAAGCTTCAGGAGATTTTGTGTGTAAAAATCCACATTTTAAAGCCCACATGTTTTTCTGTAATAATTATTTTTCAATTAGGTCTGCTATATTGTTTTATGAAACAATTTATTGTAAAATATACAAGTTAAGTGTGCTGTAGAAAAGGAATAAAACCATGCAACCGGTTGAAAAGAAGAAAATGCTGTATATAATGGGGATTGACTGGGAGTGGATCTATCAAAGACCACAAGTTATTGCTGAGTATTTGAGCCAAGATTATGAAATCACAGTCGCATTTCCTGTCAAAATATGGGACAGACATGTAATAAAGAATCACAGGAATGAAAAAACGGGGATTCATAAGCTGAAGTTATGGGCATTTCCGTTTCAGAGAAAAAGTAAATGTATTGGTAAGATTGCAGACAGATATAAAAAATTTCTTTTAAGAAACTACCAGCAGTATGAGTATATTTATATAGATGATCCTATTGCTATTGAATATATATCGGAAGAGTATAAAGGGCGCTTGATTTATGATTGTATAGATGATCATGAGCAGATGTGCAGCAATGAATATATACGGCGAAGAGTAGTAGAAGATGAAGAAATTTTAATGCAGAGGAGTGATTTAGTAATAGTTTCTTCACAGAACCTATTGCAAAAGAGGGCACACATATATAATAAGAAGTTGAATCTGGTCAGAAACGGGACAAGTTATGCAACAGTATATGGTGCAAAAGAGATTGCTATAAAGAATCAGTACATTATAGGATATATTGGAACAATTGCTGAATGGTTCGATCAAAAGATGATCATACAAAGCGCTCAAAAGCATATTGAGTTGGAATATCATTTGATAGGACCATGTATTATATCAGATCAGATCAGGAACAATAGAATAATTTATGATGGTGTTATAGAACATGTAAATCTTCAACTACATGTGAAAGACTATGACTGTATGATAATGCCGTTTATTGTGAATGAGATCGTGAAGGCTGTTGATCCGGTAAAATTATATGAGTACATTGCTTTTGGCAAATGTATTATCAGTGTTTATTATGAGGAATTAGAATATTTTAGAGATTATGTTTATTTTTATAAAACAGAGAAAGAATATAACAGTTTATTGGATAATTTGATTAAGCAAGGATTTCCGCCTAAGTATAATAGACAGCAGCAAGAGAAATTTCTTAAAGAGAATAGTTGGAAAGAGAGATATCGGGTCATTCATCAGCTTATCGAGCAGATAAGTGTACATATGTAAATGAAAAAACAAAGAGTGAATTTTGAGGATATTTCAAAATATCGATGATTTGGAAGGGAACAGCTAAAATTATGAAGATAATGAGTGTATTTGGAACCAGACCGGAAGCTATTAAAATGTGTCCGCTGGTTAAGGAACTGGAGAAAAATCAAGCAATCGAGAGTATCGTATGTTTGACGGGACAGCATAGGGAGATGCTTCAGCAGGTTATAGATATATTTGGTATTAATGTGAAATATAATCTGGACATTATGCAACCCAGACAGACATTGACAACGATTACGACTTCTGTGTTAGAAAAGATGGAGACAGTGCTAAAAGATGAAAACCCGGATATAGTATTGGTTCATGGTGATACGACTACGTCATTTGTTGCGGCATTGGCGGCTTTTTATCAGCAAATACCCGTAGGACATGTGGAAGCTGGGCTTCGTACTTATGACAAGTATTCACCTTTTCCGGAAGAGATGAACAGATGTCTGACCGGTAGGATTGCAACACTGCATTTTTCGCCGACAGAAAATAACAGAAGAAATCTTGCAAAGGAAAATGTAACAGATCATGTTTATGTGACAGGCAATACAGTGATTGATGCTTTCCAAACAACAGTGAAGGAAGGATATGTTTATAAAGATGAAAAATTACAGAAAATAGATTTTATCGGTAAAAGATGTATTCTTATGACTGCACATAGGAGAGAAAATTTAGGTCAGCCGTTGATTAATATATGTAATGCGGTGAAAAGAATCGTTGAGGAGTATTCTGATCTAGAGGTAATATATCCGGTTCATATGAATCCGGCAGTACGGGATACTGCAATGGCAATACTGGGAGATATGGATAGAGTACATTTGATACAACCCTTGGATGTAGAAGATATGCATAATCTTATGTCTAAGAGTTATCTGGTAATGACGGACTCCGGGGGACTGCAGGAAGAAGCGCCGGCGTGTGGTATCCCCGTTTTGGTATTAAGGACGGAGACAGAGAGACCGGAGGCTGTGGAAGCCGGAACAGTTAAGGTAGTGGGAGTGGATGAAGAGGTAATCTACCAAAGTGCAGTTACCCTGTTGACGGATTACGCGGAATACAACAAGATGGCTAAGGCGGTTAATCCATATGGGGATGGACATGCAAGTGAGCGGATTATGAAGGCTGTAATAGAATGGTTAGCTAACAAAAATTAGGAAGAATAAAAATGTGTGTAAAACGAAAAAACTTTATTATTTATTATGCTTGCATTTTTTTGATCACGGTCTTTTTTATAGTTTTTTTGTCGAATGTTGATATGATAAACTATTCTAATAGTGAGAGCGATGCTTATAATAGCGGAATAGTAGAACCGTATTTGCATGAAGATAATCTATACAGATTTGCGATTGTAGATGTTAATCAAAAAATATATCATATGGGCTTAAACGTATTGGCAGAGCAAGAAGTGTTTCAAATAAAGGCTTACTATCAAGGATTCGAGACAGAAGAATATTTTCAGATTGACTTAAAAGCCATTGGACGTGAAGAGGCATATGAAGTATTTTCTATACAAGATGCAGGTGAAGCGAGAAATCTTTATGTAGATATTTACGGGCAATTTAATGCGTCACCGTCTATTATTATAAGTACAATACCACCCACATTTAAAATTATGTGGGAAACAGTACTTTTGGGAATAAGTATTCTTCTCTTAGCAGTAGTTATATATATCAAAAGGAATTTTTTATTGGACATATATTATAATAGGGATATATTGCGGATGCTATTATCAAATGATATTAATTCACGATATGCAGGTTCCTTTTTTGGCGGAGCATGGAGCTATGTGCAGCCTGTGATCTCTATTTTTGTTTTTTGGTTTGTTTTCCAATTAGGATTTAAGAGTTCTCCTGTTCAGAATATGCCGTTTATCCTTTGGTTCCTGCCGGCATATATTGCATGGATGTACTTTCAGGACGTTATATCGTATTCGACCAGCTGCTTGCGGGAATATTCATACTTAGTTAAAAAGATAAAGTTTAAAGTAAATATTATTCCCATGATTAAGGTGCTGGCGGCATTTAAGATTCATATTTGTTTTATTATAGTAACATTCATTATTTATGCGGTATATGGTGTGAAGCCATCACTTAGCTATCTGCAGCTGCTTTATTATAGCTGTGCCATGATATTTCTTTTGTCAGGTATTTCATGGCTGGTTGCGGCGCTTAATGTGTTTGTTAAAGACATGGCGCCTATTATAAATATTGTCTTACAGCTCGGTTATTTTGCTATTCCGATATTCTGGAATGAGGAGATGCTTCATCCTTTTGTTGTTAAAATACTAAAATTCAATCCGGTGTATTATATTGTTCAAGGCTATAGGGATAGTATATGCGGCGGGAAATGGTTTTGGGAAGATGTTAGGTATATGAGTTATTATTGGGTGGTAGCGATCCTTGTTTTTAGCATTGGTCTATGGTTATTTGACGGAGCGAAAAAGCACTTCTCAGATTTGTTATAGGAGGATTGAGGATGTCGGAATTTGCAATAGATATAAGAGAGGTATCTAAATTATATAAATTGTATGATAAACCGATTGATCGATTGAAGGAATTGGTTCATTTCCCAAGTAGTAATGCCTATGCACGAGATTTTATGGCATTAAATAAGATTACACTTCAAGTACGTAAAGGTGATACAGTAGGAATATTGGGAAAGAACGGAGCGGGGAAATCAACTTTATTAAAGATAATTACCGGTGTTTTATCAGAAACCAGTGGAAGTATAAAAATAGAGGGCACAATATCCGCATTATTGGAGTTGGGGGCAGGGTTTAATCCCGAATATTCAGGGATCGAAAATATTTTCCTAAATGGTGCCATGATGGGATTTAACCATAGCGAAATGGAAAAGAAATTAGATCAGATTGTTTCGTTTGCAGATATCGGAGATTTTATTAATCAGCCGGTAAAGGCATATTCAAGTGGAATGTTTGCAAGATTAGCATTTTCAGTTGCAATTAGTGTTGAACCGGATATTTTAATTGTAGATGAGGCATTATCTGTCGGAGATACGCGTTTTCAGATAAAATGCATGGAACATATGAAGAAAATGATGGAAGGTGGGACTACGGTCTTATTTGTGTCTCATGATATTAATGCAATAAGGCGATTTTGTCATAGGTGTGTATGGATTGACAAGGGAGAGATTATACTTGATGGTGATGTGAATATTGTGGCAGACGCTTATAGCGATTTTTTGAAAAGAGATTATGTGGATGCGGCAATTTATAAAGAAAAATCTGCTGACAAAGTAAATCAGGCTGTAATTGGAAAGCGCATGCGGGAAGAAAACGAAAATTGTATCGCAGAGATTGTTGACTTTAGAGTGATGGATAAACATGGGTTTGTAGGTGAAAATATTAATTATGATGAACCATTGAAGATACATGTTGATTATGAAGTGTATGACGATACATTAAGTGATCCCGTAATTGGAGTTGCGATTAGAGGTAGTGATGATGATTATACCTGTGGACTAAATACTCTGTTGGATGGATATAAAATACCTTGGAACAAGGGCCATAACTCTGTCACATTATGTTTTCCTTATGGAATAAGAGCTGTGGGGGGTGACTATTTCTTTGAAGTAGCTATCGAAGATCAAACAGCTACAATAGGAATGCATTACATTCAACGAATACAGAAGTTTCATATGAATATGGAATACAAATGTGAAGGAAGGTATTGTATTCCGCATCTTTGGGAGGGTTAAATGTTCAAATATGATTTTAGCTTAGATATGTATACAGATAATGCAAATGCAGACATCATTAGACGTATTGAAAATGGAAGCAGGGTTTTAGAGTTCGGACCGGCCAATGGGCGCATGACGAAATTTCTAAAGGAGCAAAAGCAATGTTTGGTTGATATTGTTGAGATAGATGAGGAATCCGGAAAGTGTGCTGCTGAATATGCGAATAAGGCATGTCTTGGCGTAGAGGACGGGGATATTAACCGTACGCGGTGGCAGGAAATATTAGAAGGAAATATATATGATGTAATAGTTTTTACAGATGTGCTGGAGCATTTAAGCAATCCTATGGATGTTTTAAAAAGGTGTAGCACATTTTTGGGTGATAATGGAAAAATACTTTGCTCTATTCCAAACATTGCTCATGCTTCGGTTATTTTAGGCTTAATAAACGGGAAATTTGAATATACCGATAACGGATTGTTAGATAGAACCCATATCCATTTTTTCACTGAGGAAAGTTTCAAAAGACTTATAAATGATGCTGGGTATTGTGTTTCTTATGAACACTCTATCTTGGGAAAAGTCGGAACGATAGAATTACCTTATACATATGAGACGGTCGGAAAAGATGTACAGAGAGTGTTAAAGAACCGCGTCAATAATGAGGCATATCAATATATTTTTGAATTAAAGAAAGATATATATCAAGATGAAGTAGAAAACGTATTTAACCTGATTCCAGGACAAGTAGGAATATTAAAGTGCTATATTAAAGAAGAAGACGATAGCGATTTCTGCGAACAAAAGTGTATATCAAAGCGATTATATTCACAGAATGTTAATCTTGAGCTGGATATCAGCGGATATTCAAATGTAATTGCACTAAGAGTGCAATTACTTGATACAAATGGAGTAATAAGGATTAATTACGTTGGATATACATCCAACGGTGAAAAGGGCAGTGTAAAATACACAACAAATGGATCTACTATATACAATAATACAATATGTTCATTGGAAGAGCCAGTGAATATATATTGGTGGTTGGATAAAGAAGCAGTATCTAATACAATAGTAAAATTAAGTTATGATATAATTGTTTATAATTCGGATGTACTGAGACAAATGGGTGGATTCACTCGCATACTGGAGGAAATGAGACATGAAATTGGTGTTCTTGAGTGCAATAAAGAAGAATTAAAGCAGCAATTAGATATATCAAAAGAAGATAATGAATCTATACGGATAGATATTCAAAACTTAGAAGATGAATTAGAAAATTTACAGACCGTCAATAAAGAAATAGAAGGCGAATTAGGAAGTTTACAGGTGATCAATGAAAGTATACAGTTAGAGAAAGAAAAAAAAATACAAGATTTGAAAGAAGCGGAGGAGGTATTACAGAAGCGGTATGAAGAAAATGAGTTGCTGAAGAAGCAGATTGAAGCTATTGATGAAGACCGGGTGCGGTTATATCATATGATTGAAGATCTGAATGGTTTGATTCTGCATCGAGAAAATACGATATCATGGAGGCTGACATGGCCATTAAGAAAAATAGGGGCTATTCTCAGCAAATTAAAGAAACTGATAAAGGGATTAGTAAAACTATCTCTGGAAGCATTGCGTTATAGTAAGAAACATGGCATAAAGGCAGCTGTAAACAGGACTATTCATTATAAGCAGATCAAGAAAGAAAAAGAACAAAAAAAGCAGGAGATTATTATAGAAAGCCAGAAACATGAGATTTGGGACGAATTGGATAAGTGGATTGATAATACGCCCCATGATTTCATAGACGTTTTTCCAGCACCTATGGGATGGAATACACCGTTATTCCAAAGATTTCAACATTTATCACTGCAGGCAGGCAATGCGGGTGGTATTTCTTTCTATGGAGCCCATCCGGTGGTTGATACAGATGTTGACACATATAAGTTTGTCAATGAAACATTATGTATTGTGAATATGGAGTGCCAGGAGGTAGTGGATCGATTCTGGAATGTTCTTGATAAAAAGAGCGGATTAAAGTACTTACGGATTCAGTCTATTGATTTGGCGACAACAATAGAGAGGATTGAGGATTTTATTCGACGTGGATATAAGATCGTATATGAATATATAGATGAAATAACACCGCAGATAACCGGAAATATACCGGAATTTGTTTTTAAAAGGCATGAGTATTTATTAAAAAATGAGAAAATTACAGTGGTAGCCACATCAGACAAATTGTTTGATCAGGTAAAGCCTTACCGTGAAAACAATATGATTATGTTAAATAATGGTGTTGATTATGATCATTGGAATATTCAGCGTGAAAATATTGAGTGTCCGGAGGATATTAAAGATATTATAGCACTGGGAAAAATTGTAGTAGGATATCATGGTGCGTTGGCACAATGGATTGACTATGAGTTATTAAAGCGAATTGCGCAGGATAAGAGATTTGTTTTGTTGCTTATTGGATTTGAGCATGATGGGAATTTAAAGAAGAGTGGGATATTGGATTATGATAATGTTTACTATTTGGGAGCAAAGAATTATCAGGAATTAAATACCTATTGTTCTTTTTATGATATAGCCATTTTGCCATTTGTTATTAATAATATAACACTTTCCGTCTCCCCTGTGAAAATTTTTGAGTATATGGCAGCTGGGAAGCCGGTGGTTACTTATGCGTTACCTGAGTGTAAAAAGTATGCCAGCTGTCTTTGCGCTGATAGTCAGGAAGAATTCCTAGACAAATTAGAGATGGCTGTTTCGTTGAGAAAAGATAAAAAATATCTTGAGTTATTGCGACAGGATGCATTAAATAATACTTGGACTGCCATCATGCAGAAAATGATTGAGTATGTCAAGAAGAATTATGAAGGAGAGAGTGAAGACGATATTCTCAATACAGGTATCGGAAGTAAAGAAAGAAATTCCTATCTTAATCAAATTCTTAATCAGCCTAATTATATCGATAAAAGATTTTACCGAGAAATAACTGATAAACCATATGCAAGATGTGCGGGAGACAGTAAGATCATTGCTTACTATCTCACGCAATTTCACCCGGATAGACACAATGAGGAGTGGTGGGGAAAAGGTGTGACAGAGTGGAATAATGTCACTCGTGCAGTGCCGCAATTTTCGGAACATTATCAGCCAAGGCTGCCGGGAGAACTGGGGTTCTATGATCTTAGGATTATTGATAATATGAGAAGGCAGATTGAATTGGCGAGGATGTATGGAATCTATGGGTTTTCTTTTTATTACTATTGGTTTGATGGAGAGAGATTGCTTGAAAAGCCATTAGAAATGTTTTTGGAAAATAAGGATTTAGATTTTCCCTTTTCTATCTGCTGGGCGAATGAAAATTGGACGAAACGGTATGATGGTACAAATACTGATATCTTAATGGAGCAAAGGAATTCGGTTGATAGTTACTGTAATGTTATTAAAGATATTGTGAGATTTTTGTCAGACAGCAGATATATAACCATCGATAATAGAAAGATGTTGACTGTTTACAGACCGTCATTAATGCCGAAAGTTAAAAGTGTTTTGAGTTATTGGCGAGATCATTGCAGAGATAATGGAATTGGAGAAATCTATATTATAGCAGTGAAAGAGAATGGCGTTGAAACAGACTGGCTTGCAGAAGGATATGATGCCGTTACAGAATTTCATCCAGGGACATTGTATACGAATTGTGTTAATGTATCTAGTGATCTGAAGTATGTTAGGAATGATTTTGCGGGTGAAGTGTTCTCATATCCAGACATAGTATATAAACAGAAATATTTTATGTACGATTACAATAAGTTATATCGCGCGGTTATGCCGATGTGGGATAATACGGCAAGACGAAATAATAAGGGAATGATATTCCATGGTTCTACACCTGCATTGTATAAACAGTGGTTAAAAGATGTGATTAATGCCGGTAAAAGGCGCGATGATATTGAAGAGAATCTTATATTTATTAATGCGTGGAATGAGTGGGGCGAAGGAGCGTATCTGGAACCGGATAAGAGGTATGGATATGCGTATTTGCAGGCAACGAAGGAGGCGGTTGAAGAAAGTCGATGCATTTGATTTTTTAAGGTGCGGACAGAAAAGATTTAATGATGTTTTGTGGAACTGTCGAATACAGACTTTTCAGTTATTTTCTGTTACAATAATTGCATGGTAATCCAAGTAATTGCATTGTTTTTCTTGCAGATGCTGAATAAAAACTACCTACAAGGAGCCCGAGTGTACAAAACGGCAGACAAACGCAAGAAGACTTTCATGATTTTAAACAGTCCAAGGGACTGCATATGAATCCCCAAAACCGATAAAGCAGATGGCGGATAAAGTTAAAGCAAAGTGTGCTGTTTTTTCCAAAGTGATACGTGCAATATTGCAAAGCCGTTACGCGTTTTGATCATCCAGAGCCGCCTTTTACCGAAACTGGAAGACCGTCACAGGCTGGTAAAAGTGATAAGAAATAGGAATATCAGGATAACACTAACAGAATTGAGATGAAACGGTTTTCAACCGTAGCAAATGGTGTTATGGTATAGGTGTATCGTAATCGGGCTGGAAGAAACAAGGCGGACATTAATCATAAGACTACTAACTGAGAGAGGCAAATTTATAAAATGATAAATAATATAAGAATGAGATTATACAATAGTAGGGTTGAGTTCGTTATAAAAAATGTTTTGATTGTTGCAATGATCTTTTTTTTCAGCTTTCAGTTTAACAGGGAAAAATTAGACTTATGTTATAGTTATAGAGACTATGCTGTTGACGAAAATGCGGAAAATTTACAATGTATAGAATATAGTATAAATGGACTTTCCCAGAAATTTGTGGCTAAGGGTAATATTTTAAGCAGTGTATATATCTACTTGAATGACGTAACAGAATCAAACGGCGAATTAGAAATTGTTATCAAAGACAATAGGGATGTAGTTGTTCATAGAAAAATAATTTCTATGGGGGATTACCGCTCTGAGAACTGGAATAGAATAGATTTGGGTATGTCTGGATTGAAAAGAGGCAAGGTTTATTCTTTTGAAATTTTGAGTAATACAGATATTTTGACAAATATTTCTTTGGAGAATAATAATCAATCTGTTTTTTTAGAATGTTTACAGAATGGACAAAGGGTTCAGTATATATTGAACTTAGGACTACAATTCACGTATCGCTATTTGAGTTTGGGAAATTTTATTGTACTTACATTGAATGGCATTTTTATAATATGTATGATTGCTATATTGAGTTATGCAATTTATAATATGAAAAAAATATATCGTGAATTTATAGTATCTGAAAAGAAACAGGGATTTGCATATGCACTATCAGGTGCACTTTCTGTCATGTTACTATTTAATCCGTTAGATCAAATTGCAACAGAGGTTAGTAAATTCAATAGGGTTTTTGGAGCCGGATTTATAAGAAATTACGATGTTTCAAAAGTTATTCATAATTTTGAAGTTTGGTTTTTGATTTTCACAATTACGTTTAGTCTGCTATTCTTATTGATAAATTATAAGAAAAAAGAGTGGGGTAGTGTTCAGGATAAAAGATATGAGATTTTTTTAGATAATTTAATTATTCTTGCATTAACTATGCAATTACTTCGATGCTTTAATTTCTTTTATGATGAATCGGTGTCAGATAATATATTTTATTATTCTGTTTATTTATTGGGATTGTGGATTTTTTTTGTCGGATTAATTATAACAACAAGGTTAAATAAAATAATTGATTACGAAACATTGATTCGAACTCTGGTAATTTCATTTTCCGAAGGATTTCCAATAGCAATTTTTATTTCTGAAACTTGGCAGTCTGGGAAAATTTTAATTGGTGTGCAAGCTATACTTATTTGTTTAAATTTGACAATAGTATATTTTGCAAAACTTAAGAATTTTTTCTTTTTTGATAAGGTTTATAGTATATTAAGCTTATTATTAGCCTTCGTTCCATTTTTGACTTCTGTGTATATTGAATTAGTTCATATATTGAATCAACATGGTATATTTGTGACACATTTAAAAACAATATATGTTTTAATGAGTTGCCTATATATTATACTATTTACATTTGTATCACTAATTTTCAAATCAAAATCTTTATCTTTTCAAAAATGGAGAGAGTGGGCTTTTGGGGGAATCATTTTAGGCGTTTCTAGTTTAGGTGTTCAAATTCCGTTGCAACAAATAATAGAAGGAGATATTTATGAATCAGCAAATTGCAGTGTTTTAGTAAGTGATTGGCTGAATTTTGGATCAATTCCCATAGTTGAGCATTATGGTGGTCATATGATGCAAGGTGTATGGGAGGGGATTATTTATGCTTTATTGAATAATGATTATCACGGTGCAATCCTTTCACCATACAGGGTTTATATTTATCCGGTATTAGCTATATTGTTCTTTTTGTTGCTTAAAAATGTATGGGATGAGGATATTGCTGTATGGGCGGTGCTTTTGATTCCATTTTATAACAATTTTGGGTATTTTGGACTGGGATTATTGGTATGCACTACAACGGTTGCATATGTGAGAAAAAAGACTTGGTTTAGGGCATTTGGCATATGGCTTGCGGTTGCGTGGTGCGTTATATATAGGTTAGATTTGGGATTTGCATTTGCTTTTGCGTCGATTATTGCGTTGATACTTTATGTTATAAAACAACGAGATTTGAGATCAATGAAGCAATTAGGAATTAGTTTTGTGATAACGGTTTCTAGTGGTGGTGCAGTTTGGTTTTTTTTATGTGTACTTAAGAACATTGATCCTTTCAAGAGAATAAGAGAATTTATAGAGATTTCTGCCTCTAATCAGAACTGGGCATTTTATGGTATAGGTGATTCATCTAAGGCTATTTTTGCATGGTGTTACATTATTGTTCCGCTCATTGTTGCGTTATGTACAATATATATTGTTTTTTCTCAAAAGATATTAAAGAAGGTTAGTATAGAAAACTGGATAATGTTATTAATATTAGGGGTGTCATATTTTTGTAATTTTCAAAGAGGATTGACACGCCATAGTCTTATAGAAAATGCTACTACGGGCATACTTTGGTGTTCATTACTTTTTATTGCAATTTTTTTTGCATTATATTTAAATAGGAATTACTTATGTATTCCATTTTTTATTGTTCTTGTAATTTGTAATACAGTTTTTATTCAAGATGGAAATTATACTGAACAAAATATTGTTGATACAGCCACAATTAAGCTGGATAATTTTATTGATACTTGGACAGTTCATCAGATGAGATTTGGAAGTGATGAAAATGAAATTAAAACATATTGGGAAGAACTTTCGGATAAAAAAGAGAAAGTTAATCGTGTGATTAACACTTTGGATAATGAAATCTTATCATATCAAAAAATAATGGATCTTTTATTACAAGACAATGAAACATATATTGATTTTATGACACGTTCATTTGTTTATTCTGCAATAGGGAGAAGATGTCCCGTATATGTTGCGCAATCACCTATCATGCTATCGGGAGAGTATTCGCAGGAGCGATTTGTATCAGATATTCAAGCAGATATTGATAATATTCCGTTGGCGATTTTACCAATTACTGATTCACGATTAAGTATTGGATATGATGGAATCGCGAATGCATATCGTTATTATAAGGTATCGGAATTCATATATAAAAATTATAGACCTTTGTGCAGTAATGGTGAATTTGCAGTGTGGTGTCTGAAAGATAGATACGAGGATATGCTAAATAAATTGGAGTTTGCTGCTCTGGAAGCGGATTTGGACAGTATAATCGAATTGCCCTATTATGATTGTACAATATTACAGCAAACGGGTGGAATTCAAGTAACGGCTATAGATATTGATCCCCGGATTGAGGATTTACAGGCAGTTATTGATTTGCATGAGGTGGTAGGTGTGCATGCAAAAATATCTGTTGAATATCAGATTGATCATACAGGATATCTACAATTGTTTTACACTACGGATGAAGGAGAAAGCTATTCAGAGGAAAAGTCTTGTGTTGTTGAAGTATCAGACGAGGGAGTTGCAGAATTCCAAATCTATGTGACAGAGAATACAAAGCTTCGATTGGATATGCCAACTGAATGTACAATAAAGATTAATAAAATTGTTTGTGGCATCAATCAAATTGATTGGGGATATGATGGAAATACAGTGTCAATAGATGAGTATGGCAATATCAATTATAGTTATTATAGTCAGCTTCATAATTATGAATTGGATCAACTACCAAGAATATGGGCGGAAAAGGATACAGTAAATGCTATTGGCAATAAAACTATGTATACCACAAATTTGATCGGAAATACTTATGTTTTATCTGGAACAGAATTCAATGGACGTAGAGATGAGTGCTATTTGCTTTTAACAAGTAATTATTCAGGGCAAGATATTGGAGGAAAATATAAATCTGATGATGAATCGATGAGAGGCGTTGTATGTCTTGGATGGTATGATGGAGATATGTTTGTAGAAAAATGTAGGTATTTCTTTACAATGCAGGAAGGAGAACACGACTATCTTTTTAGAATTAGTACAGATTATTTCTGGCATTTGGGAGAAATAAATGCGCTGCAATTTTATACAGACTATGATACTAACAAGACAAAAATTCGGATTTTAGAGGGAGATTAATGAACGTATTTTTCTGGTTTGGGTCATTTTCTCATACAATAACCGCGCATACTGTAAAAAGCGCTAATGGTGGAGCATATGGAGAATATTGCAATGAGCATGAAGTATGATAAAATTATAATCGGGGCTGGTTTATATGGGCTGTATTCTGCATTATTTTGTGGACAGCAAGGGCAAAGTGTTCTGGTTTTGGAGTGTGATGCAACCCCGTTTAGACGCGCAACTTATATTAACCAGGCGAGAGTACATCAGGGCTATCATTATCCAAGATCAATTTCAACTGCGATGAAATCTGCGGGGTATTTTGAGAGATTTAATAAGGACTATGAATTTTGTATTAATAGAGAATTTAGCAAAGTCTATGCGACATCTTCGAGCTATTCTTGGTCTGATGGTGAACAATTTAAAAATTTCTGTAAAGCGGCAGGCATTCCATGTGAAGAATTACATGTTGGGCAGTTTTTTAAAACGGGTATGTGTGATGGTGCTTTCCTGACAAGGGAATACACATATGACGCAATGTTTTTAAAAAGTTATTATTTGGAAAAAATAGCGCTGTTAAAGCATGTTACAATAAAATATGATGTCACAATTAAGGCTATTGAAAAGTTACAGGAAGTTTACTGCGTTCGTGATGCAGAAGGTATAGAATATAAAACGGGATTTTTGCTTAATGCAACGTATGCAGGAACAAATCAGATACTGAATATGTTGGGATATGAAAAATTTAAGGTCAAGTATGAATTGTGTGAAATTATTCTTTGTGACGTGAATGATATCTTAAGACAGTATGGATTTACAGTTATGGACGGACCGTTTTTTTCCATTATGCCATTTGGAAAAACGGGATTTCATTCGTTAACATCGGTAACCTTTACACCACATACAACGAGTTACGATGATGTTCCGAGATTTGCTTGCCAGAAAATGTGTGGAGAAGGGTATTGCTCTTCAGGACATTTAGGTAATTGTAATGATTGCTCTGCGAAGCCGGCATCTGCCTTTCCGTATATGGAGAATCTAGCGCGAAAATATCTTAAAGATGAATATGAATTCCAGTATAGGCAATCATTGTTTTCTATGAAACCTATTTTAATGAGCTCTGAAATAGATGATTCAAGGCCGACAGTCATACACACACATTCTACTAATCCAACCTGTGTAAGTGTACTGTCTGGGAAAATAAATACAGTATATGATTTAGATGAGGTGTTGAACGATGGGCAATAAACAGAAAAATTTTATTTCAGTCGTTGTTTATGTGCATAATGCAGAATCACGGATAGATAAGTTCCTCAGTATTATTACATCTATATTGGAAAACAATTTTGAACATTCGGAAATTATATGTGTGAACGATGATTCTACGGATAATAGTGTTGAAATCATTAAAGAGTTTAGTAGGAATGTAGCAGTGTCCAGTATAACCGTTCTGAATATGAGTTATTTTCATGGTTTGGAAACTGCGATGAATGCTGGTATTGATTTAACAATTGGTGATTTTGTTTTTGAATTTGATTCAACAGTGCTTGACTTTGAGAAAGAAGAAATTATGAATGTTTATTATCGGTCATTACAAGGATATGATATAGTGAGCGCTTCTCCGAATAAAAAGGAAAAGATTTCTTCGCAGTTGTTCTATAGAGTATTTGATCATTTTGCAAATTTGCCGTATAAAATGTCAACCGAAAGGTTTCGCATTCTGAGCCGCAGAGTAATCAATAGAATCGGTTCTATGAATAAGACGATCCCATATAGGAAAGTGGTTTATGCCAACAGTGGGTTAAAAACAGATAATATGAAATATAGTGTGATTGGCACAGCTGATCAGAAAGCTGATAAAAGAGAAAAGAGTTATAGGTTTGGCTTAGCGGTTGATTCACTCATTTTATTTACAGAGATTGGATACAGAATGTCGATGCTGATGGCAGTTTTGATGATGGCGGTTTCAGTTTTGATGGTAGCTTATTCTGTTATTATTTATTTGGCGGCTAATCCGGTAACCGGATGGACGACCACGATTTTATTTCTTTCGGTGGCATTCGCCGGGCTTTTTGGAATATTAACAGTTGTTATCAAGTATTTGCAGTTACTTGTAGATCTTGTTTTTAAGAGGAAACATTATAGCTTTGAGAGTATTGAAAAGCTTACAAGATAAGGAGAAAATAATGAACGCATTGGTTGGATATACAGGTTTTGTCGGTAGCAATCTTTACGCTGCGGGACATTTTGATGCAGTATATAATTCAAAAAATATTGGAGAGGCATATGACACGAAACCGGATTTGTTAATCTATGCAGGAATGCGTGCAGAAAAGTACCTTGCGAATCATGCGCCTGAAAAAGATTTGGAGTTAATTGTTCAGGCAGAAAAAAATATTTCCGACATCAAGCCTAAGAAATTAGTACTTATTTCTACTATTGATGTTTTTAAAAGACCGAAAGATGTGGATGAAACAACAGTAGTTGACACGAAAAACCTTCATCCGTATGGATATAATAGATATCAATTGGAATTATGGGTTCGAAATAATTATCCTGATGCATTGATTATCAGGCTTCCGGGATTGTTTGGAAAAAAAATAAAAAAGAATTTTATTTATGATTATATTAATATAATTCCGTTTATGTTGACAGAGCAAAAAATGGAGGAATTATCATCTATAGATGACAAAATAGAATGTTATTATCAATTTCAAGACAACGGATTTTTTAAGCTGGGTAATGTATCGATAGAAGACAAGGAAGAATTGAAAAAAAAGTTCAGGAAAATAGGATTTAGTGCATTAAATTTTACTGATAGCAGAAGTGTATACCAGTTTTATAATTTGAATAGATTATGGGAGGATATACAGACAGCTATAAATGCGGACATTAAACTTTGGCATCCGGCAACAGAACCAATATCTGCAGGGGAGCTGTATAGATATTTGACAGGAAAAGAGTTTAAAAACGAATTGGACGGCATCCCGGCAGAATATAATTATAAAACGGTGTATGATAGAGTGTTTGGAGGAGAAGAAGGGTATATATGTAATAAGAGTACGATATTGGCAGACATCAAAAAGTTTATTTCAGAAGAAGTTTTGGTAGGAGAGTAGACAATGAAATTATCAATTTCAAACATAGGGTGGGATCGGGAAAAGGATGTATTAGTTTATGGTTTAATGAAGAAATATGGATTTTGCGGTTTAGAGATTGCGCCAACGAGAATATTTGAGAATGCTCCCTATGAGAAGTTGTCAGAAGCTAAAGAATGGAGTGATAATTTAAAAGAAGAGTATGGTTTTTGTGTGCCGTCTATGCAATCTATTTGGTATGGCAGACAGGAAAAACTATTTGGAAGTTCAGAGCAGCGGAAACAACTATTAAATTATACAAAGAAGGCCATTGATTTTGCGATGGCTATAGAGTGTGCAAATCTTGTATTTGGTTGTCCGAGGAACAGATACTTTGAAAAGGAAGCAAAATGGGAGGATGGAGTAGCCTTTTTTAAAGAAGCTGGCGACTATGCGCACTACTGTGGTACAGTTATAGGCATGGAGGCTAATCCGCCTGTTTATAAGACAAATTATATTAATGATACGGCAAGTGCGATTGCTTTGGTAAAGGAGGTTGACTCTAAAGGATTCCGGTTAAATCTCGATATAGGCACTATGGTGGAAAATAATGAGGATGTGGAAATTCTGGAGAGTAATGTAGATTATATCAATCATGTGCATATTAGTGAACCCAATTTAAGGCTCATTCAGGAAAGAAAATTACATATTGATTTATTACAATTATTAAGGGAAAATCATTATCAGGGATTTGTGTCCATTGAAATAGGGAAACAGGATAATGTTCAAGTGATAGAAAGGACAATGGTATATGTAAAAGGCATTATGGAGCTGTTGCATATGGAATAGAATATGAGAGAAATCTTTTAGATATATATAACCAATAAAAGAGGATTGGAGATTGGTGAAGATGGTTTATGACAGACAAGCTGGGGTGCCCAGATTTGAATGTATGGAATATGAGAGTAAGACAAAAGAGTATGTTGTTTTAATACCAATTATCAATGAGGGAGATAGAATTCATAAAGAACTTTTTCGGGCATTAAAATACAATGTTTCGGATTATGCCGATATTGTGATCTGTGATGGGGGATCGACAGATGGTTGTACGGATGAACGAAAATTACGTAAGCTTAAGGTAAATACCTTATTGGTAAAGGATGATATCGGAAAGCAGAGTGCACAGCTGCGCATGGGTATTTGGTGGGCATTGGAGCGAGGATATAGAGGTATTATTACGATTGATGGAAATAATAAAGACAGTATTGAAGATATTCCGTTTTTTATAGAAAAACTGGAAGAAGGATATGATTTTATTCAGGGATCACGTTTTATAAAGGGAGGCAAGGCAATTAATACACCCCTTATACGATATCTTTCGGTAAGGCTGATTCATGCACCGGTTATATCAATAACTGCCCGGCAAAAATTTACGGATACTACAAATGCATATAGGGCATATTCTGCGCGATACTTAAGCGACAAGCGCGTACAGCCTCTAAGGGATATATTTATGACATATGAGCTGTTAGCGTATTTGTCGGTTAGAGCTACACAACTTGGTTATAAGGCGTGTGAAATTCCTGTAACAAGAGCCTACCCCAGAAAGGGAAAGACGCCTACGAAGATTAGTTTTTTTAAGGGGAATAGTGAACTGTTAAAAATATTGCTGAAAAATATGTTTGGAGCTTACAATCCTAAATCCATGATTAGGTTCACGGATTCAGGTAATTAAGAAGTAAAGTGAGGACTTTAATATAGTGTTTGAGAGAATATCTAATGATAAGATGAATAAATGAGAGGGAGTTTAGTAATGTTAAAACAATTATGCCAAAAAAAAATTACAAAAGCGCTACCTATATTGGGGGCTGCCATATTAGGATTTTGCGCATTTTTTATTATTTATGGTGTAAAAGCTTTGAATCCAACAAATGATAGTTGGATTATGCAGGGATACGATGAAGGTGATATTATAAAACATTATGCCGGATGGCTTGCCTTTCGGAATTCTGAATGGTCTTTTCCGTTGGGATTGGCAAATAAAATGGCTATAGGTGAAGGTACGTTAGTTTCATATACAGATAGTATTCCTTGGGTAGCTATACTTTTTAAAATTTTAAGAGATTTTTTACCAGAAACATTTCAATACTTTGGTTTATATATTTTTGTATGTTTTGGATTGCAAGCGGTGGGGGCATACAAAATTTTATTTTACAAAACAAACAATATATATTATTCATATTTAGGAACAGTTATATTTTGTTTTGCGCCGATTTTTTTAGAACGTTCTTTTCGACATACGGCATTGGGATCACATTGGTTGATTCTTTTTTCGTTATTGTTTTATTTTCAACATAGAGATAGTCATTCTGCAAAATATTATATATTCTTTGGTATATTAGAAGTGTTGGCAATAGGTATACACCCATATTTTTTGCCTATGATTGCAATATTTGCCCTTTTATGTATGGTAGAGGATATCTATATTAAGCACAGTTACAGAGTTATCTTCTATTTTTTTCTACAGCTTTTATCAACATATATTAGTGGTTGTATAATAGGTGTATTGGGGAATAGTATTGCCAAATCAAGATGGGGATTTGGATATTTTTCTATGAATTTGAATGCATTATTTAATCCTGCAAGTTTAGGCGGATACACTTGGTCAAACATACTGAAAACACAATCACAAACGTTAGGTAATTATGATGGATTCAATTATTTAGGAGTGGGGATACTTATTACAATTCTGACGTTTGCTATTGTATTTCTATTAATTAGACCATGGAATAAAGTTATTGATAAATTGAAAAGGTATTGTTTTCTTGTATTAGCATGCGGCTTATTGACGATGTTTGCAATAAGTAATGTTGTGACTTTTAATGAGAGAATACTTTTTACTATTCCATTACCGGCATTCATAACAGAACTTTGTGGAATCTTTAGGGCAAGTTCAAGAATGTTTTATCCGGTTTATTATCTGATATTTATTTTTCTTTTAATTATGATATGGAATGTAAGAAGTAAAATAGGAGTGACATCAGTATATATCTTAATTGGCATATTAACTATTGTTCAAATAGCAGATATGGCCTCAATGATAGTACAAAAGCATACAAGTATGGATGAAAACTGCGAATATAAATCCATATTAGATGATGATCAGTTGCAACAGATTGCATCAAGTTCAAGTGATTTGATGTTGGAAAACTGCAATATCAACAGCAGTACCAAAAGTAGTTTGGCTGTATGGGCATTAAAAAATGGAATGGGAACATATTATTCTGTTTCTGAAAATAGCGGGGATTATGCAGTATCGGCAGCATTAAAGACTAAAGCGCTTGACAAAATTAAAAGCACTCATAAAATCGGAGAAAGTGTGATAGTGACATCGGATTTTGATACGTTAGTTGAACTTAGTACTCTTGAGAATGTAGCCATTTATCAATACAAGGATGCGTGGTTAATAGTCAAGAATTATGGCTATATACCAGAAACAAATTATAACGATAAAAAAGAAAAATTTACAGTAACCAATTTTACAGATAGCAATTGGGAAAATGGTATTTCTAAAGATGGAACTTGTCTGTTATTTGAGTTTACGGACGAGATGTTGTTTGCGCTAAAAGATAAGAAGATAATTACTTGCAAGGGAGAAATATTTAGTATTCGTAACATAGACTTTGATAGTAAATGGATACATGTTTATGTGGATAGTAATGCTGAAAAATGCAAATATCCAGCAGAGATTATGATTGAACAATGTTTTACGGATGACAATGTGATTACAGTTGCTAATTTAACAGATAGTAATTGGAATAGGGGAGTATACGTTGATAATCGGACGCTACTGTTTGTTTATTCTGATGGATTACTTATGCGTATTTGGAATTCGGATTCTATTGCAGTTCAAGATGAAATGTATCGAATTTGCGATAAAAGCTTTGACAATAAATGGATACAAGTTACCTTGGATAAAGATGCGTCATCTTGTGGATATCCCGCTAATTTAATTTTTTTTAATTCAGTTTATTAGAATACAAAAGTGGACAAGGAGCTTTGAAGTGTCTATAAAGAGAATTATGGATAAAATGTATCAAGTGCGATGGAGTCAGGAGAACTGTACATACACAGCACCAAGGTTAGGCTGTTGATAAAAGGGGTAAAATTATGAATGGAAACTTGAAAGTTGATATCATAACATTTCATTTCGTGAATAATTTCGGAGGTGTATTACAGGCATATGCTTTGCAGAAAACAATTTCGGAATGTTTTAATGCTGAGTGTGAGGTTATAGATTATAAGAATTGGTTTATATCTTTTACGGATACGGTGAGATTATTTCCGATTACCTCAAGCCTGAAGGAGATCATAGCAGGTCTCAAGACGATGAGATTGCGATTCGAAAGAATTCATATGTTTCGGGATTTTATTTCAGGTAATTGCCGGCTTACAAAATTATATAGAAATTATGTAGCATTAAAAATTGATCCGCCTGTAGCAGATAAATATGTATGCGGGAGTGATCAAGTATGGAATCCCATGCTCACGATGGGTGTATCAAGAGGATATTTTTTGAGGTTTGTTGCGGATTTGAATAATAGAATTGCATATGCACCCAGTTTCGGAACAGACAGGATTCCTAAAATTTTTAAGACGGCAATAAAGAAGTATC
This sequence comes from Lachnospiraceae bacterium, assembly GCA_014804655.1. Taxonomy (GTDB): domain Bacteria; phylum Bacillota; class Clostridia; order Lachnospirales; family Lachnospiraceae; genus UBA3282. The sequence goes on from JAAUZK010000018.1 coordinate 51,871, forward strand.
TGGATGGAATGGGGCATCTGTCGATCAGGGAGAGATCGGGCAGGGAATTGATCGGACAATTGACAGGTAAACAGGCGGAACAATTAATAGATCCTACGTTTTTAATGGACAAATGCGACTGGGAGAAGTTGGGAAATAATCCCAGATGTGGCGAAGAGTATATTCTGTTATATATTATGCAGAGAGATATGGAGGTATATGAGTATGCACGTAAGATTAAGGAGCAGATGGGCATAAAGTTGATAGAAATAAGCAGATACGGATATAATCCGGGATTTGTAGATGAATGCTTAATCAACGTTGGACCGTCAGAATTTTTGGGATTATTTCGGGACGCAAAATATGTATGTACAAATTCTTACCACGGACTGGCATTTTCTATTATTTTTGAAAAAGAATTTTGTCTTATTCCGTGTAAGAGATTTAGGGCTCGGATTAATAATTTACTTAAATTACTACATATAGAGACAGCAGATGGCGATGATTCTACGGACAGACTTACGGCAACATATAATAAGGAATATGTAAGGACTACGATAGCCGGTGAGAGGCAAAAGGCAATTAATTATCTGAAGAAAAGCTTTGGATTAGCGAGGGATGAAACACATGATAAAAATTGTTAATAAACATGAATGTTGCGGATGCGGAGCATGTGAACAGATATGTCCTGCAAAATGCATAGGTTTAAAGGAGGACAGCGAAGGTTTCCTGTATCCCGAGACAGACGGGGCGGCATGTGTTTCTTGTGGCTTGTGTGAACAGGTGTGTCCCATAAAAAATAAGAAAAATAGAGTGGGAGGTACAAAGCCATATGCATATGCCGGATGGCAGAGAAGTGATGATATCAGATCAGACAGTTCATCAGGAGGTGCCTTTACGGCAGTTGCGGAGTATATTATAAAGAATGGCGGAGTGGTGTATGGCTGCGCATTGAATTATCATATGGACGCCGTACATATCGGAGTAGAAACGATAGATGACCTTGCTGCGCTAAGAGGATCAAAATATGTGCAGAGTAAAATAGGGGATATATATCAGAACATAAAAGAATGTTTGGAGAGGGGCAGAAAGGTGTTATTTGTAGGGACTCCTTGTCAGGCAGCAGGATTGCATGGATTTTTGAAGAAAAAATATGAAAATCTCTATATAATAGATTTCATATGCCATGGGGTACCCTCGCCTAAGTTGTTTCACAATTATATCATGGATTTGGAACAAAAATATAATAAAAAAATAACTGCATATAAGTTCAGAACTAAGGATCATGGATGGAGTCAATTAGGGATGCAGTTAGGATCAGGATCAAAAATCGAATTTGCTGATGGAACACATATTAGAAAATATCCTGCATTTAAGGATCATTATATAAATGCTTTTCTGGATGATGTATGTCTTAGACCATCCTGTTACACGTGTCAGTTTAAGGAGGCAGAAAAGGAATATGCTGATCTCACGATCGCGGATTTCTGGGGGGTTAATAGAGTTTCAAAAGAATTGAATGATGGAAGGGGAACTTCCCTCCTACTGGTTCACAATGATCATGCGAGTGAGTTACTGGAGAAGATTAAAGATCAGTTTTATTATAAACAGGTAGATTTTGAGCGGGCTATTTGTCGAAACCGGAGTTTGATACGGTCGGCTAAGCTGAATCCAAACAGAAAAAGATTTTATGAGGAACTGGAAACAAAGGGATATTCGTATGTTGAACGTAAATATATGGGTGCGTTTACTTGGGGAGTTCACAAAGTTGTTAATATGGTAAGGAACAAATTAAAGCTATAAGCTAAGAGTGAGAAACTGTAATTGAATAAAATGATGGAGAATGTTATGAAGAGAGTAATTAATTTACTATTTGCTATATTTGTTATAGCGCTAATTATAGCTGTGTTTTTCATTGATAAGAATGTTGAGACAATGTTTCAAAATACTGTAAAGTGGGATAATGCAGGATATTTTCTTTTGGCATTTATATTATTATGTATTTGCTCCTGGGAGGGAGATACGAAGGAAATTTCTTATAAAAGGTATAAGATTATATCGATATTGATTGTAGTCATTACGGCAGTGTTGCAAGGCATTATTTCCAGGTGGATGCCTGTTAAGATATTAGCGGATTTTTCTCTGGTACGGGAGAGTGCTATAGAAATTGCACAAGGTGGCTCGCTTGCAGGAAAAGATTATTTTATAAGTTTTCCCAATAATATCAATATAACAGTTGTATTATCTTGGCTATATAGAATATTTCAAGATTGGAGATGGATTATTTTTTGTGGTTCGCTTCTAACAAACTTATCAGTTCTATTAATTTCATGTTCAGTTTATAAAATTTCAGGTAGTACATTTGCAGCCTTGTTTATAGAAATTATGGGAGAAATTTTGCTTGGTTTGACATGGCGTGCATTTTTGCCATATACTGATAATTATGGGATGGTTTTTGTAGCATTGATGATTTTTGTGTATTTTACGAAAATTCCTTCTAAGTATAAAATTCCTATGATTATTTTTTGTGGTTTTGCGGGGGCATTTATTAAAGCAACAGTATGTGTTGTTTTATTGGCAATAGCTATTCACGCATGGATGAAAAATATTCATGGTCTTTCAGATTTAAAGGACAATTTACGCAGGATTCTATTAATCCTGTTTTGCTGTGTAATATGTTTAGGAGTGATCATGAAAATTCAGACTGTTAGCAGAAATAACATACAATATGAACCTTCTTCAATAGCGTGTAATTGGACGTATTATTTTATGCTTGGACAAAATACTCAGGCATACGGAATGTATAATGATGGGGATAGTGCTGGTATTAGGTTTCAGATATTGCAAAATTATTCAGAGGATAAATGGAATCAGGCATTTGTTCAGGAAGCGTTAACCAGAATAAAGTCCAGAGGATTGATTGGGAATATACAATTTTATTTGATGAAAATCAATTTGGCGTACAATGATGGATATTTTCATAATATGCGTCAGTTTACGGATGAGGATATAGACAAAAACTGCTTATATAGTTTTTACTTGGATGATGCATCGGGGTTATATAGGATAGGTGCTGATGTTATGCAGGTTTTATGGGATACCATTCTCCTGTTAGTTATTTTGGATACCTTTTTATTTAGAAAGCTATATTCAAATATTGATGATATTTTTTGGAAAGTAGCTATTCTTGGAATTACAATGTATTTGATGATATTTGAAGTAAGGTCTAAATATATTTATATGTTTTTACCAGTATACATGTGCTACGGAGGAGTGATTTTTAATCGTTTTAGGATGTTTTTCAGTAAAGTGATAAAATTAGATTTATTAAAAGGTGTGGATATAAATGGAAAAAATTGATGTTTTATGGGAAAAGTTTGGACAGTTTATAAAATTCGCGATTGTAGGATGTTCGAATACCATAATAAATTTAGCCGTATACTATCTTTGCATATTTCTGGGAGTTAATTATTTATTAGCTTATACATTAGGTTTTCTGATTAGTGTTTGTAATGCTTTTTTTTGGAATAATAAATATGTATTCGTTAATAAGAAGGAGACCAGTATTTTTAAAGCATTTGTTAAAGTTTTTGCATCCTATGGATTCAGCTTTCTGCTGTCTATTGTTTTGATGAGTTTATTAGTAGAAGTTTGTAGTATATCTTCTCTAATTGCCCCTATTTTGAAAATGGTTGTTACAATACCGCTCAATTTTGTCTTAAATAAAATATGGGCTTTTAAGGACAGGAAAGATAAGGGTGCGGAGGAGGAAGCATGAAGTTATTGTCAATTGTTGTACCTTGTTATAAAGAGGAAAAGGCACTCCCCTTATTTTATTCTGAAGTTCGCAAAGTATTGGACACAATAGATATTGATTATGAGATTATCTTTGTAGATGATGGTTCAACGGACCAGACATTAAGTGTTATGCACGGATTTAGCGAAACGGATTCAAAAGTTCATTATATTTCTTTCTCACGTAATTTTGGTAAAGAAGCGGCAATGTATGCAGGCTTGGCAAACGCAAAAGGCGATTATGTTGCGATCATGGATGCTGACTTGCAGGACCCGCCGGCGTTATTACCCAAAATGTTGGAGATTCTTGAAAGTGGAGAATATGACAGCGTAGCTACAAGACGGGTTTCAAGGCGGGGAGAACCGGTGATAAGGAGTTTCTTTGCTAGAACATTCTATAAAATTATAAACAGGATATCTGATGCGGATATTGTCGATGGAGCAAGAGACTTCAGACTGATGAAAAGAAAGATGATTGATGCTGTTGTGGCGATGACAGAGTATAATCGGTTTTCTAAGGGTATATTTGGCTGGATCGGATTTAAAACCTATTGGTTGCCGTTTGAGAATGTGGAGCGTGTGGCCGGTGAAACTAAATGGAATTTTTGGAAACTGACTCGGTATGCTGTTGATGGGATTTTTAACTTTTCGCAGATACCTCTGAAAATTTCTTCATGGACTGGATTGTTTATGACGTTTGTGTCATTGCTTGGGCTTATTTATATTGTTTTGAAAAGGACAATATACGGGAATCCCGTCGCAGGCTGGACTTCAACTGCTTGTATAATTATTTTTGTGGGTGGAATCCAGCTCTTTTGCATGGGGATTATGGGACAGTATATTGCAAGAATTTATATGGAGACAAAAAATAGACCGCATTTTATTGTTGCTGATACGGACATTGAGGATGCGGTAGTAATAAAGTAAAGGGCAAGATGTCTAAGGGGATAGAGTGGTGGAAATCCTAATCAGATTTTGCAGTTCTACGGACAGGAAACACTTGCAAGAAACATGTCTTCAATTATATATGGCGGTCATTATATATCAAATTATCATCCTGTTTTGCTGACATATTTCTATGGTGTATTCTTTAAAATTGGGAATAAATTATTAGGTGTATCTGTTCTAATACCTTTTTTAAAGAATCAGGGTTTGCTGGTGGTCATTATTTCACTAATCCTTACGGGGATTTTGTATAAGAATATTCGAAAATATTTGATGATGGTAATATGTACAGTAATTTTGATATATGTGGTGCTTTTTAGTAACATATTAATGCCGCTCTAAAAGATTGCTCCCGGAGGGAAACAGGAGGCTTTAAGTATACCTTTTCAACAAAAGGCTTTGTATGTGCAGTAATATGGTAATAAACTTAGTCAGAAAGAGTATGAAATAATCAATGCTGTATTACCGGCAGATGAAATTGCAGAACTCTATGTGGCAGAAAGAGCAGGCTTTTTGGGCATTTTTAATACATATACCGGTTATTGGGAGTCTTTTTTGCAATGCTATATTTGCTTGGATTGCAGTTGTTACTCTTTGCTATTGTGTATATCGGAAAAAGGCAAATGGATATTTGCGTTAATGCCGGTGATTCTTAATTTGATGGTATGTATGTTATCTCCGTGGAACGGAGTGACTAGATATATGCTACCTGTTATCTATGCGTTGCCGGTTTATGGGTGTATTTTGGGGAGGAAAGGGGAGTGACTATTGTCAGGCTTCTAGAAAACCTAAGCCCGAAGTAATAACTCCGTATTGTTGATATCGATGATACTTTGTAGTACAATATTATATAATAATCTCGTACTACAAGGAGAAATAGATACGGCATGTGGCAAAAGATAAAGGATAAGATGAATCGCGTAAAAGATAAGGTAATATATATAGGAATAATCCTTGTGATGCTGGTAACTAGTGCAGCCGGTATCATGAAATGTATTCACGAGGGAGTTCCGGACGCAATTGACGCTATTGATATTGTATCGCTTGCGGCAATGGCATTAGTATTTGTCGAATTGCGGCAGAACAAGAAGATTAATGAGGCGCAGCTTATTAAGGATATAAACAGTGAATTTATTAATAACGAGAAATTATCGAATGTAGAGCGCAAGCTGGAGGTGTACTACGACGAATATAAGCGTGCCAAAACTACGGAAGAGAGGGAAAAAATTCATCTGGATCTTTGTATGGATGTAGGGAGTGATCAAAGGCAGGATCTGGTAAATTATTTGGTACATTTAGAGGCAGTTGCATCGCTGGTAAATAATGATGCCATCCGTTTGGATTCAGTCGATGATTTGATTGCCTATCGCTTTTTTATAGCAGTTAATAACCGTGTGGTGCAGGAGCATGAGCTGCTGCCGTTTAAAGATTATTATCGTGGCTGTTATACATTATATGGGAGATGGAAAGATGAAATGAAAAGGAAACATCTTGAAATTCCAATGAAAGAACAGGGTGAAAGATTTTTTGAGAAAGGGTATAGATAGCGGACAGAGTGAAAAAGGAAACGTTGGACTATATAACTCAAATTTATCAAAGTAAAGATTTTATCGTGAATCCGACGGCTTATTTCTATGATATGTCGATCGTCAGAAAGAATATAGAAGAGCTTGAAAAGAATATGCCTTTGCAGGTAGCGCTTTATTATGCAATGAAAGCCAATCCTAATGAGCAGATCATGCAGGAAATACGGAAACACAAGTATGTCAAGGGAATAGAAATTGCTTCTTCAGGTGAATTAAAACAGGCATTGCAATATTATTGTGGAAAAGACATTATTTTTACCGGACCGGGGAAAACAGATTATGAGCTGGAACAGGCAATAGCCAATAATATCAGATTCATCAATGTTGAGAGTATGACAGAAGCTGTAAGAATTAATAATATAGTAAAGCGTTTAAACAAAGGATCCGTGGATGTTCTGCTTAGAATTAATTTGAATTATTCTGTAATTGACGGGGTGGAAAACATGTCTGGTTATTCCACTAAAATGGGTATTGATGAAGAGGTATATATTGAAAATTATAGAGCTATAAACCGTATGGAAGGTATAAATGTCAGGGGAATCCATGCATTTGCGGCGAGTGGGGTTTTAGATTATCAAACATTGCTTGATGTTGATAGATATATTTTTGACTTTGCTGATAGATTGCAGCAGGAAGTTGGAAATATTGATATTATAGATTTGGGTGGTGGTCTGGGCATTGATTATACTAATCAGAATCGGAAGCTGAATGTCAGGCAGTATGGTGAAAAGTTATCGGAACTTATAGGACAATATAATCTGTTTGAAAAAGAGATTATTATGGAACTGGGGACCTATATTGTAGGAAATGCGGGGTATTACACAGCTAAGATTATAGACATAAAAAAAATAAAAGGTAAAAAGCATATTATTATTGCAGGGGGAGTAAACCATATGGGATTGCCGCTGGAGATGAGACGGAAGCATCCTGTAAGGATTATTTCAATGCATGAATCTAAATTATATCCCGAGCAGATGGAAGTCTGTAAAGAGACGGTAGATATTAGCGGACCTCTATGTATAGTATCGGATAAACTTTCTTGGGATGAATATATAGAATGCGCGGAGATTGGGGATATTGTCATTTATCTGCAAGCAGGAGCATACTGCTATGGGGAGGGGATGCATGAATTTCTAATGCATATGTTGCCGGCGGAAATTGTACTTACGTAATAGCCGTTGAAAGTGATGATCATAAGACCTCAAGAGAAAAGCAGCCAGAAGATAGAGGGTATACATCGTAAGCACTGAATAATAGGGGAATTTTACTCCCTTTCATAAACTTATATAGTGTCTGCTGATTATCCATCAATCTATAATATGGGAGATTCCTTATGAAAGATAATAAACCGTGGTATGAAAAATTGGGTATATGGATTGGGATTGTTGCTGGAATATTTACAGTGCTGGGAATTAGTATATTCGGCGATAATTTTTTAGCCGGAGATGGTGAAACTAATATCAATGAGATAAATTTTCAGAATAATGAAGTAGAGAGTTTCTCTGGAAATGTTATTGGTGATATCAATACGAGTGATTATAGTAATATTCAAAATGTAGATTCTAATAATACTTATATAGAAAATCAGTATAATTTGAACGGCAATATTGTAGCGTTACCTTATGAAGATTTTATTACCGAATCGTACGACATCAATAAATTAGAAGATGCGTCTTTTATGGAAATAAAAGTACGAAATAAAGCTGATACTGTTTGGAGTGATACGGTTGCTGTAAATGTTGGTGATCAAATAGAATTTCAAATAGAATATAAAAACACAAGTGATTATGATCAGATGGATGTTTTTATTTTTGATACACTCCCTGAAAATACAGAATATGTTAAAGGATCGTTAAAATTATATGACATAAATCATCCCAGTGGAGAAAATATTAATCCTGATGATTTTTTCTCAGATAAGGGGATTAATGTTGGTAATTTTAAACCCGATGCAAATGTTTTTATTTTTTTTACAATAGAAATTACAGATTTAGGTTTAACGGATGGAATTCGAACACTGATAAATGAAACGCGATACCAAGTTGGAACCGAAGAAAAAACAGTTTCAAAGGATCATGCATACACAATAGCGCATGGTTGGGGACCGGAACGCCCAACCTATGTCAATGAACACCCGGCAGATCATCCGGTATTCAATTCAATTACTGATAATATAGTATTGGGGGACGAAAGAAATTTTGTACGGATTGTCGAGCTTCAAGAGGACGAAAATAAAGAAAAGAACACGTACGTAGATAGTCTTGAAATTGAACCGGGAAAACGATATGGAGTATTTATATATTATCATAATAATGCTGCATCAAAATATAACAATGCTGAGAATGACTATACTGGTGTGGCCTGGAATGTAAGAATATCATCAGGTTTTCCTGAGTCTATGGTAAAGGGAGAAAAAGGAACAGTATTCGGTCGTATTACATCTACAAATACTGATCCGGAATCTGTATGGGATTCTGCACAAATAATCGCTAAAGAAGATGTAACATTGCATTTTGTGCTATGCTCTGCCAAAATTCATAACAACTGGGGAGCATCAGATTCTGTTTTATCGGCTTATCTTTTTTCTAATGAGGGTACATTTATTGGGTTAGATAAATTAAATGGGATGATATTTGGATGTTATGAGTATTCAGGGTTTATTACTTATACAATTGAGGTCGAATCCGCGAGTAATATATAAACGGCAAGACCATCAATGCCTTTTCTCAGATATGTTCTGCCGCAGGCTATAATGATCTTTGAAACACCGTAAGCGCTAAAAGATTCAGCATTTATGCTGTAAAAATATTTCCATTTATTCATTTTAGTGTTATATTATAAATGTAGTGATTAGTTTGTATAAGCCCATATATGAGAAGGAAATTGCAGTATGTTTGTAATTATTTTATTGTTTTTAGGTATTTTTTTGACAATTATAGCAATTATTCTTGCTGTAAACAAACAATCAACAGCAGGCGCAATAGTATCGGCAATTTTTGCCCTACTTGCATATTTTGTTTCTTTATATCCGTCGATTTTTAACCAAGAAAAAACAGAACCCAATAGTGTCTTGAATTCTAAGTCTTTGAGTATGATATGTACTGATGAATATGATTTAAAAACCATTGTTTCTCCAGATAATTGCGAAATAAAATGGAGCAGTGATAATACGGATATAGTTACTGTAGATAATAGAGGACATTTGAAAGCAATTAATGAAGGCAATGCAACAATAACGGCAACCAGTGTTTATAAAAGTGTTGAATATACTGATATTTATAACGTCACAGTAAACAATCCTACTATAAACTTAGGCGCAGCAAGTTTGCTCCATGTTGGTGAAACTGATATCTTATCGGTTGTCACTATTCCAGAAAATGCAAGCATAAATTGGAATAGTAGTAATCTGGATGTTGTTAGCGTAAATGACGCTGGGAAAATTAAAGGAATTTCAGAAGGTACAGCTACAATAACGGCTACAATGATTTATAACAACGTAAGTTATTCAGCTGATTGCACTATAGATGTAAAAACATTTACTGAAGAAGGTGATAAAACTTTAAATGATAATATCGAATCTGATGAACAAGAAACTATTACCTCTGAAATAGAACAAAATAGTGATTTACAAGAATCTGAAATTACTACCATTTCTATTAGAGATGTTGCTTGGTTGGATGATGAAAAAATATATAAAGATGATTACGCAACAACAATGAGGGGTGAAGAGTGGTCAGATTGTATTAGATTTGGAAGTAGTAATATTAATTCAGATGGAACTTCGGTGCTCAGAGTTGTTTGTGATAAAAAATTTAGCAAATTTACCGCTGAAATTGCACCACAAGAAGGATTTGATAAAACAGAAACAGTAACATTATGTATTTATGGTGGAACTGACGATCAGCAAACATTTAAAGAAGAATTTCAAATTGATTATTCAACAAAATCCTTTAAAGTTGAATATGATATTTCTGACACTGAGGAACTGTATTTTTGGAAAATCGGTAACTATAATCAAGGAAGAATAGCCGGTCAATTTATAAACGGGTATACTGGCATGGGAGTGCTTATGCGTGATGCTGTTTTATATAAATAAAATTTAGATATGATAGCAGATGACATGCACTTAAAAACAATCTAAAGAAACAAATTTTCTTATGGTGTACAAATGAGGTATATAAGATGGGCGATCCTTTGATCCGTGAATGGATAATGTGTATAGCAACTGGTATTGTAACAGGTGCTGGTTTATATGTTGTTCTCAATTTTTTTGACAATAAGCATATGGAAAAACAAATCACTCAGGCAAATAAAATGATAATCAATCACCTACGAAGTTATGTAGTTGATAGTGGTTTGCCTCCAAGGGAAATAATAAATGCAGTTAAGGCTTCGGTTGCACGTGAATATAATGTAAGGTATGACAAATTATTTACAACTAAATCATTATGTGAAGAAATAATAAAGGACATCATTGGCAATAGCTATATATCAAATTATAACCAAAAAAAATATATTGATATGTTGGTTAATTACCTTGAGGAAGATGATAATTTGGCAGCTGATAATAATGAATCATTGGTTAATATATCTAAATTAGGGCGAGATTTTAATTTGATTTCCAGCATAATAAGTATTATAGCAGGTATTGTTACTATTTTGAGTACGTTCTTGTTTGCATAAAATCGAGAGCTTCATATTTTTATTTTTAAAAGCGGCAATATATTCATTGGGATTGATCATTTCCTTGTGGCTTTTCCATCTATATTTGTTAGTGTAAACACATGCGAACTACAAGCTGTAGCAAATGAACTTTTCACCTTGTTTCTGTTTGCTAGATTCGATCAGGCTATTGGATAAACGGCTGTCATAGATTTTTCCATATCCAATCTTTTTCAACCATGATGAATGAATTGATGAATATGATATGCAGGCTGAATTGTATTATGTTAAGGGCGATTTTGACGAGGCGCTGGTCTGGCCTAGTAAAGCTCAGAAAATGGAGCGGCCGTACAAGCAAGAATGTTACTTCTTTAGAGGACAGTAGATGCGATTAGTTTGAATGCATAAATGAGTTTCTTCTATGGCAGGAGATTAATATTTAGATCCAGTATGCTCTGAAGTGCATAATTGCTCATCTGTACAAGAGGGATATTAAAACACTCGTCAAATAGTAATGCAACCGCAAAGAGGTTAACCTCATATTCATTTTTCAAGTTTTTGTCTTTGTAATTATGCTTGTATTTATGATTAAAAACGGCGTGCCCCAGTTCATGGGCGCATAGGATTGTTCTGGAGGTGTCATCATATTTATTGTTTATGAAAATGGTCTTGGTTCCGTTTTCACATCTGTATGTGTTTGCTTTGAGAGAGCGGATATCCGCCTCTACGAAGAGCACTTCATACTGAAGCTGACGGGCAATTTCTATCGCATCTGTAGTCTCAAAGATGTTACGTAGCAATCTGGCATATAAAATAATATTTTCTTTTGTCATTACCAACAGCCTCCTATGCCTTTAGTATAGAATACGACTGAATGGTTGTCAATATATAGTATATTCATAATGAAAGAGACACAATATACAGAGCGATAGATCAAAAGAGGGGCTTGTTTTAACTTCAAAAAGCCAAATACCAATTTAACCTAAATCAACCTGCAAACAGTATAAACTGCCAAAACACAGTTTGACATCCCAACCTCAACAGTGTATACTCAATTCATAACAATCAAATCTATGTGAAAATCTATCCATATCAATATGGGATCATTGGCATATCGCCGGTATTTTCACGAGGTAGAGTACTTACAGATCAAGGACATACGGTTAATCAAACAAAAAGAAAAAAGAAACGGAATAAACGAAATAACGAATATTTTTATTGCGTAAAAACAAATGTTTGCATTGACCGGAAAAGGAAAGAGAGGTATACTGAATGAACAAGGAGATGGTAACTATGACTAACGGAGAAATGCTTTCGGCGATTATGGCGCGCCTGGATTCTATGGAGGCCGGTCTGAATAAGAGGATAGACGGACTCGAAGTCAGAATAGGCAGGCTCGAGGAAAGAATGGACAGACTCGAGGCGAGAATGGACAGCCTTGAAGCGAGAGTGGACAGACTCGAAGCCAGAATGGACAGACTCGAAGCCAGAATGGACAAAATGGAATCCGATAATGATATGGAATTCAAAGCAATACGAATAGAGATGGATGTAGCTTATAAAATGTTAAGCCGGGATATCGCCAGTGTGAATGATAAAGTAGACCGGTTCCTGCATACGAAGGACATTGAGGGATATGAAAGCATGAAAATACAGGTCGATCTGTTGACGCGGGGATATCAGGAGCTGAAGGCGAGAATCAGTTAAGACCTCACCCACGCCAGAGCCGCCTCAAACGCCTCCACAGAAATCTCCCCAGGTCCGTAAGCCGCCTCATTCAACGTCAGAAGCAGCTTTTTGGCAGAACCATTCTCGTCCGTCAGAATCCCATGCGCAACCAGCCATGCGATCTGTTCTTCAAAACTTTTCAGATCGTACAGTTCTTTCTTCTGGCTACGAAGCATATCCCGATACTTCATCAGCAGCTTCTCGCTGCGGTTCGCCCGATGATAGTGATACATCCGGAGCAATTTTCTGACTAAAATCCATACAAGAATCATAAGAAATAGCAGGATCAGGCAGAATACGAACCTATACACCGAAGCACCTCCGGTCTTTGCCGTGTCTGTTTCGGTGGTCTGTTCGGAGAAAGCGGTGCCGGCGAAGTCCACATCCTGCCCGTTTTGGAATAATCGGGTAAACAGATTCCATATACTCGTCCGACCGTCTTCCGAGTCCGTCCGATAGGGCGTGAGTTCTACAGGATACCACCCCAGTTTTTCGTCATATATCTCTACCCACGCATGGGCGTCGGCATCGGAAGCATCGTATGATACGACGGAACTTTGCGGCATCAGGGAAACTCCCTTGTAATAATCGGAAATGTTTAAGTCGGTGGTTTCGGCATCTTCTGCAATTTCCACGGCATCCACGGCATACCCTTCCACATATCGGGCAGGGATTCCCATATAGCGCAGGATCAGCACGGCGGAGCTGGCATAGTGGGCACAGTAACCTTTGCGTTTTTCCGTCAGGAAATAATTGACGAAATCCTTTCTTCTCGGTGTGATTCCCGGGCTCAGCGTATAGGGATATTCGTTCTGGAAGTAATCGCGAAGACCGGCAATGACCTCATCCCGCGAACCGGAGAGTCCGGCTTCCTCGCAGAAAGCGGCGATTGCGGGTAGATTCACTTCCGGAACATCCAGCCACAGATCACTGGAGAGCGGCGCAGCGTTTCCATCAGGCAGTCCGGTCAGAAGCGGATAATAGGTATACTCCTGCTGTGCGCCGGGCATAATAATTTTGCCGATGTCTTCCGAATAGTAGGGCAGATATACGCCGATCATTGCGGCCACGTTCGTAATCTTCATGAGACCTTTTGCATAATTGTCTTGATCGGAAGCGAAGGCCTCTTTCAGCCGTCTTGCCGTATCCGGATCCCAGCCTTCTGCATGGGCGGTTTGATCCTCCACACTCCAATGATTTTCATAGGGAATGTATTCTGCGCCCACGAAGGTTTTGAGATAGATTCTGTCAAAAGTATAGGGGACAAATTCCAGAGTCAGATCGGGCTCATAGTCCAGACGAACGGTATTTACGCCGCCAAGCCGTCCGTTTACGAGTCCGCCGGTTGTGGGGTAGAAATTGATCAGTCCCATGATACCGAGGAGATAGATATTTTCCATCGTATCCATGGTCTGCAGCTTCAGGGCGCTTGTTTTTCTGTCGGCCATATAAGTGCTCCTCGGGTATAAAAAGGAGGTAACGCTCACGACGGTACTGCACAGGAGCGTGACTGCAAGCAGAGTGCCCATGGCGGCTTTGGAAGAAAAATTCCCGTAAAATATGTGCTTTTGTGCAGCTTTTCGCAGAATCTTCGGATGCAGACGATGGCACTGATATCGATTCTGCCTAAAGATATATACGGTGATAATTCCCATGGTAAACAGGATGATGTAGCCGCCGGCAGGCTCATATTCCAGATAGATCGGTACTAACAGGAAGAGCACGGAGGGAATGGCGGCGGCATAATACCTGCCTTTGCGCGAAATCAGTCCGTTTATGATAATGCAGCCGACGAAGGCAAAATAACACATGGCTGCGGAGATGGCCAGAAAGTGGTTCTCCGCCTGTTCCGCAAAGCTGACTTGTGCCTCGGTTCCGAAGAAGGAGGCGGCGTAGGAGGAAATATCGTTCAGGATGCCGTAGAATCCGCTGCTGATGTAGACACGCATGCCGAGTCCGGTGTACAGGACGAGGATAAAGACCAAGGTATAACCCACATTTTCCCACCAGCCGGAGGCATAGAGAGTGGCACAGTAGAGCGCTGCGAGCAGAGCCGAGAGGAAGAAGGCCCACTTCGCATAAGAAATGTGGAAAGCGGACAGCATGCCGCCCAGGCTTCCGGTGACGATCGCAAACAGAAACAAAGCGCGAACGAGCAGATTGCTCCATCGGTTGTAGGGCTCGTCTGCACTGTGGGCGAACGGATCTTCGGACAGTATAATGCCCTCGGACAATTCAATATTCTGTTGGCTCTTTCTCTTCCATATGCTCTTAGCCATTCGTACATATCTCCATCTGTATGGTATCGTCTTTGACTGTCAGACACATGTAACTGCGAAGCTGGGGATAGCAGTTCGCCATATAACCCTGCAGCAGGGTGCTGATTCGGGCGGACAGTTCGGTTCGGAAAATTTCACAAAAAGCGTTCTCCAGTTCCTCCTCACTTCCGCAGGAGTAGCTGTCAAAGGCGTATAGATGCTGATTCCAGACAAGCAGCCGGACCGCCATGCGCAGTTTAAGCATTTCCGTGACAATAAGGCAGCTTTCCGACAATAGCTGCTGAACTTTTTCTTTCTCAGGAGGAAGGTCCAGGAGCAGTACATGCTCGCTGCCTGAGAGGGAGACGCGTTCTTTGACCATCAGTTCCCGTTGTCTGGCCGAAAGCTTCCAGTGGACATCCCGCGGGCGGTCACCGGGCACATAGGCGCGGATATCGCTGACTTCGCTGTGATCGCTGCCCTTTCGCACACTCTCCGCGAGTTCCGCCGCACCGGAGTAAGTCTCCGGAAGAGAAAACTGTGACAGCTCTTCGTGTTTTGGCAGGACGAAGATACATTCCTCCGGATTGCAGCTGGCGTGAATCAGGAAGATGCCCAGCAGATCGGTGAGAATATACTCTTTACAGGTGAAAACGATCCGCCCCAGATCGGTCATGGAGACGGTCATCGAAAACCGCTTGGTGCCGCGGGGCGGTATCGACAGCAGAATCTTCTGGTCATTATAGGTCTGAAAAAAGGAATTGCCGACAGTGAGAAGCCATATGCTGTGCAGCGCACAGAACATGCTGCGGTTTGTTGCGCTGACGATGACTTCGGTGGGTTCTCCGGGTCTGACGGTTTTCTGAGTGACACGGATATCCCCCTCTATGGAATCTGCCAGACGCCATGTCATATAGAAGGAGCAGGGCACCAGAAGGGTAAGGATGATTCCCGTAAGTAGGAAGAAATATCCCCGAAAAGCGAAAAAGAGCAGAATATTAATAATATAAATCAGCAAAAATGCCGCCAGATGAAAGGCGGAAATACTGATTTTTTTGTTTGTAGTATGATTAATTGTGTTCATAAGCATATATTGAGTATAGCTCAGTTAATCTTAGGACTTCGTACCGTTTCATGGAGTTTATCGATAGCGGCCTCTACTAAGGTGCCTTCGGCCAAGGCTCTTGCGCTGAGGTGTACGCGGTGTCCGAGTACATCGACCAGCACGCTCTGGACATCATGAGCAGTGATGAAATCCCGCCCGTCAATCATTGCCATGGCCCGTGACATACGCAGGAGGGCGATGGCGGCACGAGGGCTGGCACCCTGCGCAAAAAGAGGATTGTTTCGTGTCCGCTCCACGAGGGACACCATATATTCATACAGGGAGTCGTGGACAAATATTTCTTCGGTCTTCTTTTGCAGCTCCTGCAGCTCTTCCAAGGAGAGTATGGGTGAGACGTCGGCGAGCTGCTTCCACACTTCGCCCTTTAACAATGCCACGGCATCTTCATGTCCGGGGTAGCCCATGGACAAGCGCACGAGGAAACGGTCAAGCTGCGATTCCGGCAGCAGTTGTGTGCCTGACGAGCCGGCCGGATTCTGTGTGGCAATTACGATAAAGGGGTCCGGCAGCCTGCGGGTCACACCCTCGATACTTACCTGACGTTCCTCCATGACTTCTAACAGTGCGGACTGTGTTTTCGGGGAAGTCCGGTTGATTTCGTCCGCAAGAAGCAGATTGCAGAAGACCGCGCCCTCCTGAAACTCAAATTCACCCTTCTGGCTGTGGTACATGGAGAAGCCGAGCAGGTCGCTGGGAAGGACATCCGGCGTAAACTGGACTCTTCTGTAATCTAAGGAAAGTACCCGTGCAAAAGTGGTGGCCAGTGTGGTCTTCCCCACGCCGGGAATATCTTCCATCAGAATATGACCGCCGCCGATGATTGCGGCAAGCACTTTCTCCACAATATTTTCTTTTCCTTTGATGATCCGGTTTACGGCGGACTGAACCTGATTTAATCTGTTGTCCGGCATAGTGCTCCTCCATGGTATAATACAAAGTAAATTCCGTGGTTCTATTTATTCTATAGGAAATTGCTCGTTCTTGCACGAGTTCGCGAAGCGAATCTCGCAACCCCGCGAAGCTCAATTTTTTATGGGGTATCTAAGTCGTCCGCGCGGATGAAAGTTAATATCTACGGAGCCGCGCTTCCGCTCCGCAAAAAGCGTAACGGGCACTAAGTTCGTGAAATACCTCACTAAGTGCCGACGCTTTTTGAGGGGCTCCTTAAGATATTAACTTCCCTCTGCGCTGGGTAATGGCTGTATTTGAACTGCAATATTTCCACGAATATTTAATTTTATTATACAATAAGAGACGCTTTGTACACAACCCCTGCGTTTTGTCAGAAAACTTAGTCAAAAACTTAGTTGCTTTGTACTGCTTGAAATAGCTGGATACAAGCCGATTATCTTCCCCATAAAGAGTGTTAGCAAAATATTTGCAAAAAAGTTGCGTATAATTTAAAATATAATTATAAATTAGTCGCAGGAAGGTGAAGCATTATGTATATTGAGCGGGCAATGGAAAATATTATTCAGAATACTGAAAAGGGATTTAAGGCAGTTTTAGTAACAGGAGCCAGACAAGTCGGTAAATCTACGTTATTAAAGCATATGTACAAGGACAGAAAATATATATCGTTTGATGATCCTGTTCTGAGAGAGGAAACAAAGCGGGAACCGGGATTGTTTTTTCGTAATAACAAACCGCCCGTTATATTAGATGAAGTACAGTATATATCAGAGTTATTCCCTTATATTAAGATGGAATGTGACAAATCGGAAGATAAAGGATTGTTTCAGTTGACGGGATCTCAGCAGTATCGGCTGATGCAGAACATATCGGAATCTCTTGCCGGGCGTATAGCGGTTTTGGAGCTTTCCGGTTTGTCCTTGCGGGAAATGCAGGGAGATTCTTTCAGCGAACCATTCATACCTACGGAAGAGTATATTGTGAAGAGACAGGAAACAGTGAAGATGTGCGATGATGTATGGAGAATCATCCATCGAGGAAGTTATCCGGCATTGGCGGATACGGATGTTGATTGGCAGACATTTTACAGTTCATATGTTCAGACTTATATCGACCGCGATGTCAATGAACTTGCGAATGTAAAAAATAAATTAAAGTTCACACAATTTCTTACTGCAATGGCAGCGAGAACGGGACAAATCCTAAATTATTCCTCGGTGGCGGAGCAGGTGGAAGTTTCATCTGCTACTGTGAAGGAATGGACTTCGATCTTAGAGGCATCGGGGATCATATACCTGTTGCAGCCATTTTCTAATTCGTCATTGAATCGGACAATCAAAACGCCGAAGATTTATTTCAGAGATACGGGACTGGTATGTTATCTGACCAGATATCCGACACCGGATACTGCAATGAACGGCGCTTTGGCGGGAGGATTATTTGAGACATTCGTAGTATCCGAAATATTAAAGAGTTTTGCAAATGCAGGTCAGGATTACAGAATGTTCGTCTCTTACTATAGGGGAAAGGATAAGATTCGAAGACAAAAGGATGGTACAAAAACGGAGCGTGAGGCAGAAATTGATCTTTTGATCGAACAGGGGGATACTATATATCCCGTCGAAATTAAGATGTCAGCCAATCCGAAATTGAGTATGACAGATGCGTTTGATGTTCTTGAGAGAATTAAGGGGAAAAAGCGCGGAACAGGAACAATCGTATGCATGTATGAATCCGTATTATGGCTGAACGAAACAACGGTGGCACTGCCGGTGGAATATATATAATCATATTCCGAGTTTGCGCAGCAAAACTCGCAATCGAACTTGTTCGATTTTTTTAATGATTATTTAATAATTCCTGCGTTACACTGTCCTAAGACCCGGGCAAACGGTATTGTATGGCGGACGGCTTTACAGAACTGTTATCATTCGTAACTGTTCAGAAGGTGCTTTATAACTGTGAAGAACAGTTACTATAATTTTAATAAGAAAGGGAAAGGACAGATGTTTCTACGCATACTGAAAAAAGATTTAAAACGAAAAAGAACAATGAACGTGATCCTGCTGCTGTTCATCATATTGGCGGCGATGTTTCTGGCAAGCAGCGTGGATAACCTGATTGCAGTGAACGGTGCCATAGATCATTTCATAGAGATCTCCAAGGTGCCGGATTCTCTCGTGGTTGCCCTGACGGATGGGGTGACCGATGAAATCGATGACTTTCTGCAGGAAAATGAATGGGTTTCGGAATATGAGGTGATTGACGGCTTTAACCTGCTCAATGAGGACGTGACAATTACGAGTTGTCAGGCGGATCCCGGAAAAAGCGGGTATGAGAGAACGAACACGCTATTTATTGGGAAGATTCCGGATAACTTTGTGAAAGTTTTCACAACGGAGGACAGTCCTATTACGCTAAAGCCCGGCGAGATCGCATTTCCGAAGCTGGAAGCGGATAACAATAACCTGCAGGTAGGGGACACAGTCTCCATCCGTGTCGGAGAAGTGGAGCAGGAGTTTCGAATTGCTGCGATCGTTAAGGATGCGGTATTCGGCAGTTCCATGATGGGATTTAAGAGACTATTTGTCGCGGAGGAGGATTATGCCCGTTATGCCGGACAGGAAGGGCTGGTTCATACCGGAATCTACAATGTAAATTATGCCGACAAGGATAAGTTTCAAAGCGAGTGGAAAAAACAGAATTTTACCGTGATCAGTGCCATTGACGGGAAGGATACGATCCGCCTGATCTATATCATGGATATGCTGATTGCAGCGATCCTGATCGTGGTGAGTGTCTGTCTAATTCTGCTGTCTTTTCTGGTGCTGCGGTTCACCATCGTATTTACCATGCAGGAAGACTATAAAGAGATCGGTATCATGAAGGCCATCGGATTAAGAGATGCGGGCATCAAAGGGCTGTATCTGATCAAGTATTTTGCCATCTCCGTGGCCGGTGCCATGATCGGGCTGGTGTGCAGCATACCTTTCGGAAAGGCGATTCTGAAACGGGCGATTGTCAATATCGTAGTGGAGCAGAACGGACAGAATTTTGTCATTAACATTGTCTGTGCGGCGGCTGTGGTCGGCATTGTCCTTCTTTTCTGCTATCTGAGCACTAATAAATTAAAGAAAATATCGGCACTGGAAGCGATCAGAAGCGGTTCCGACGGGGAACGGTACAAGGCGAAGAGTCATTTCAAACTGTGGAAACGCTCCCGGATGCGTCCGGGTCTGTATCTGGCACTCAATGACATACTGAGCAGCCTAAAAAGGTTCGGTATATTGTTTGTGACTTTCTGTCTGGGGATGATGCTGATCCTGCTGCCCTTAAGTGCGGCGAATACCCTGAAAAGCGACGGAATCATCAGCGAGTTTTCCTTAAGTCCGTCGGATGTCTATCTGGATACCGGCAGAGGGGAAACTTACACGGTGGACATGGACAGTCTGTTTCGTGACATGGAAGAAATAGAGGATGTGCTTAGCGAAAAAGGGATGAAGGCACAGATCGGGGCTGATATGGGATATATGCTTCCCTGTTATGCCGATGATCCCGAGAATACGGTAACTTACTATATCTTACAGGCGGAGGGAAGCTGGGAAAGGCATTATTCGGTCCTTGCGGGCAGAGAACCGGAGCTGGCCAATGAGGTGATGATCACAGAGATTACGGCGGGGGAACTGGGCGTAGGAATCGGAGATACCATTTATTTCAAGACGGCGGAGCAGGCGGAAGAATATATCATCACGGGAACCTATCAGTCCATGATGAATATGGGACAGGGATACCGGGTGAGCCGCAGCGCGAAGCTGGACCCGGCCTATGCCGCGGGAATACTGTGCATGCAGGTGGAGATCGAAGGGATGGAGAGCGAAGAGGCGTGCGAGCAGCTGAAAAATATCTTTCCGGATTACAAGATAATGGATGCCGAAGGATTCCTGGACAACATGATCGGTGGGATCATCGAGCAGATCGATGCACTGACATACTTTATCGTGGGCACCGTCCTAATCATCAACGGTCTGATCACGGTTCTTCTGATGAAGACGATCATGACCAAGGAACGGGGCGATATCGCGCTTCTTAAGAGTCTCGGTTTCACGGATGGGACGCTTAAGAGCTGGCAGACTGCGAGAGTGCTGTTGATTCTTATAGTATCCGTGGTGGCCGGAACGCTGTTGTCTAACCTGCTTGCGCCTTACATTATCGGTCCGATTTTTGCAATAATGGGTGGCACATCGATCAAACTGGTTACGGGAACGGTGGAGGTGTATGTGATCTATCCGTTGCTGCTTCTTGCCGTGACAGGATTGACGGCGCTTCTCTGCGCGGACGGTGTGAAGAAAGTGGACTTGAAGGAAGTCAATGATATAGAGTAATAATTTTTAGTCATGGGATTTGTGTCTGCGCGCTGCCTGTCACAGATTCGTATATATTCAAAAGCAGCGCAGAAATGAGGAAAACATGAATACATTAACGGTAAAAGACTTATGTAAGACTTATATCATTAACAAAAGGCAGAACAACGTACTTAAGAATATCAATATGGAGATTAAAGAGGGAGAGATGGTGGCCGTTATGGGACCCAGCGGATCGGGGAAATCCACGCTTCTGTATACGATCAGCGGCATGGACCATCTGACGGCCGGCAGGGTGGATTTCTTCGGCAAGGATATCAGCGCCTTAAGTGCAGCGCAGATGAGCAGTCTGCGGCTGAATGAGATGGGATTTATTTTCCAGCAGATGTATATGTTAAAAAATCTCACGATTTATGATAATATCATATTGCCTGCCTATCAGGCCAAGAGCGGTAAGAATAAAGAGAAGAGAAAAGAGATCAATGACCGGGCAAAAGAGTTGATGCACAAGCTGGGGATCAGTGAGATCGCGGAACATGACATCAATGAGGTATCGGGCGGCCAGCTACAGAGAGCATGTATCTGCCGAAGCCTCATCAACAACCCGAAGATGATCTTCGCGGACGAGCCTACCGGTGCGCTGAACCAGCAAAACTCTAAGGAGGTCATGAAGGAATTAAACCGCATCAATGCGGAGGGAACGACCGTCATGTTGGTAACCCATGATTTGAAAGTGGCGGCGAAGAGTGACAGGGTACTCTATATTGAGGACGGCAGCATTAAGGGTGAGTACACATTCGGCAAGTACAAAGGACAGGAAGAGAACAGAGAGCGGGAGAAGAGGCTGTCTGTCTGGCTGATGGAGATGGGATTCTGACGGTCAAATGAAAATGGATTGACTATATTGGTCATTAATAACGGAGCGGAGGCGGATATGACAGACATTCTTTTGGTGGAAGACCACGAAGAACTAAATAAGTTAATCCGGGTTTTTCTGGAGCGGGAGGGCTATCAGACGGAGGGCGTCCGCTCCGGAGAGGACGCCCTTGCTTTTCTGGCAAAAGAGAAAGTGAAGCTGATTATTCTGGATGTTTCACTGCCGGGGATGGACGGCTATGCC
Organism: Lachnospiraceae bacterium; assembly: GCA_014804655.1. Taxonomy (GTDB): domain Bacteria; phylum Bacillota; class Clostridia; order Lachnospirales; family Lachnospiraceae; genus UBA3282. Next base: position 74,343 of record JAAUZK010000018.1, read on the forward strand.
GTGTGTGCCCGGATCCGTGAGCACAGCAGTACGCCGATTCTGTTTCTGAGCGCGAGGGTAGATAAGGAAGATAAAATGAACGGATTTATGCAGGGGGCGGACGATTATATAGAGAAGCCAGTGGATATGGATATCCTGTGTGCCAAGATCGGCGCCCTCATGCGGAGAGGCTACAGCTTAAAGCAGGAGAATCCGGTGATCGTTTCGGGAGGGCTTGCGATCGATCAGGAAGCAAAACGAGTATATCTGGACCACAGGGAGATTGCTCTGACGGTCAAGGAGTATGAACTGTTGCAGTTGCTTGTACAGAATCCGGGTAAGACACTGCATAAAGAGTTCCTGTTCAATCGGATCTGGGGAATCGACAGTGACAGCGAGTACCAGACGCTGACTGTCCATATTAAGATGCTGCGGGATAAGATTGAGGAGGATCCGAAGAATCCGAGACGAATCCGGACGGTGTGGGGGATAGGGTACAGTTATGAAGAAATATGACAGGATCATGGCGGCAACGCTGCTTCTCTGGCTGATTATTGTCGTGGTGGTATTTTATTTCGCAACCGGAGAGAGCCGGAAGGAAGACATGCAATATAAGGTGGAGATCAATCGTATTATGACTGAATTGGTCAATCGATCCGAAAGTGCCGCAGCCGGGCAGAGTTGGGAGAACCGGGCAGCACAATTTGACCTAAGCGGTCTGCAGTATGTGAAATCAGTCAGTTTCCTGCCGGCAGAGACGGAGGCAGATGCGGAAACGGTGCAGAAGGAAGAGTTTGGAATTGCGGTGCAGCAGTTTCAGGATTTTTTACGCAATCACAACGGTGTTCACAGTGTCGTATATCCGATTATCAGCGGCGAGAATGTGACAGGATATGTGCGTTTTGACTATGTTACGGATACAGGCAGCCGACGTATGCTGTGGGCGGCAATGGGCGGCATGCTTACGGTTGGGCTTGTGACACTGACTGTACTGTGGTATGTCAGAATGAAGGTGATCAAGCCTTTTCATGTGATCAGCAATATGCCCTATGAAATGGCTAAGGGCAATCTGGCAGTGGAACCACAGGAGAGTAAGAGCAGATTCTTCGGGAAGTTCGTATGGGGACTCGGCATGTTGCGAGACGCGCTGCATGATTCAAGGAATAAGGCGCTCGAACTGGAAAAAGAAAAGAAGCTTATGATTCTGTCAGTCTCCCATGATATCAAGATTCCCTTAAGCGCCATTAAGCTGTATGCGAGGGCGTTGCGGGAGGGCATCTATGAGTCAGAGGCTCAGAGAGATGATATGGCGGCGCAGATCGAGAAACATGCCGGTGAGATCGATGAATTTGTCAAGAAAATCGTAAACACGGCAAGTGAGGAGATCATAGAGATCGAGGTGGCGGATACGGAATTTTATTTACGGGATTATGTGAATAAGATCAAGGAGTATTACGAACCAAGGTGCAGGCTGATGATGACACGGTTTCACATCGGAGCTTATGAGAATAAGCTGTTAAAAGGTGATATAGATCGTGCCTTTGAAGTTGCGGAGAATCTGATGGAGAATGCCTTTAAGTACGGAGACGGGCGTCTGATCAGCTTAAGCTTCCGGGAGGAAGACTACTGTCAGATCGTAGAGGTATTCAGTACGGGGACGCCGGTTCCGGACAAAGAACTGCCCCACCTGTTCGACAGCTTCTATCGTGGGAGCAATGCCCGGGACAGGAGCGGAAACGGGTTGGGGCTTTATATAGGCAGGCAGATTATGCTGAAGATGAAAGGAGATATCTTTGCACTAAGGACGCAGGACGGAATGAAGTTCTGCCTTGTGTTCCGCACATGATCATAACTGCGCACAAAAAGGCCAGAAGAATAAATGATATGTTTGAACGAAAGAGCCGTCCTGATTTTTTGCAGGGCGGTTTTTTTGTATCAGTTTTTCTTATAAAAACATCCCGAAAGTCAAATTGATTCCGGTGTGGGTCTTTTTTATAATAAAGACAGAAAGAACGAATGAAGGAAAAAGGCATTATTTATGGAATGGGAACCTGGGACAAAGGGGGGTGTCTACCGGCATCCGTCCTATGAGCAGGCTTATGAAATGGGAAAGAAGTAGTAGTTATAGAAAGAGACGGAGAAAAATAAATAATGGAGTATCGTAAACTTCCCCATGGAAAACATGGAGAGAAACTGAGCGTGCTCGGATTTGGCGTGGGGCGGTTCATTAAATTGGAGGAAAAAGAATGAGCAGAACACGGTTAATCATAAAAAGAGGATTTGCTGTTATGCTTTCCCTTGTTTTGCTGATTGGGACAACAGCGTGTGGAAATAACAGTGGACAGTCAGAAAGCAGGCAGGATATCACAGGGCAGATAGAAGATCATTCTGCAGATAGTATTGTGGATTCTGCCAGTGAGCCTGTGGCGGAGGAACCGAGGGTGGGAGTGGAAACAGAAGCCTCTGAAAATACTGCAGATGGTGTGGGAACAGCCGGTGCGGAAGAAGAAACGGAAAGTAATATATTGATTGCCTATTTTTCACGGGTGGGGAATATGGATTTTGACGAAGATATTGATGCCGTTACCTCTGCCAGTGTAAATATGGATGGAAGTGATGTTTCCGGTAACGCGCAACTTCTCGCAGAAATGGCTCAGGAGGTGACAGGCGGGGATATGCTTTTCATTGAAACTGTGGAGAAGTATCCTGCAGAATACCGTGGAACAACCGACCAGGCAAAAACGGAGCAGAATAATGACGCGCGTCCGGAGCTTTCGTCCCATGTGGAAAATATGGCTGCGTACAATACGGTCATCCTGATTTACCCGAACTGGTGGGGAACACTTCCGCAGCCGGTCTTTACTTTCTTAGAGGAATATGATTTTTCAGGGAAAACCATAATGCCTCTTTGTACCCATGAAGGGAGTCGGTTGGGACGGAGCGAAAGTGATATTGCCTCCCTTTGTCCGGGTGCACAGCTTTTGGACGGGCTTTCTGTGAGGGGTTCTGATGCAGGAAGTGCACAGACAGAAGTAGAAGAATGGATCAATAACTCCGGAATTCTGGAATAAGAGGATCTGAAATGAAAAAAGAGTTTTAGGAAAAGATCTGGAAGGTACTATATTACATTGCTATAGAAACGGAGGAAGGTATGAAATGGAACTTATGAAAGAACAAAAATTTGGATTTGGCTGTATGCGGCTGCCGGTAAAGGATGCATCGGATCAGACAACTTTTGATTATGAAAAGATTGAGGAACTTTTTGATAAGTTTATGGAACAGGGATTTACCTATTTTGACACTACCTATACCTATCATGGCTATCAGGCCGAAAAAGCAGTGAAAAAGGCATTGGTGGACCGTTATCCGAGAGAACGTTTCCAGCTTGCTACTAAGATGCCGCTGCGGGACTTTAAAGACGAGGAGGATTTGGAAAGAATCTTTGCGGAGCAGCTTGAAAACTGCGGGGTGGATTATTTTGACTTCTATCTGCTTCACAACATGGGACATAACGTATATAATAAATGCTGTCGGTATCATGCCTTCGACTTTGTCAAAAAGAAAAAAGAAGAAGGAAAGATCAAGGCTGTCGGAATGTCATTTCATGATATGCCGGAGCTTTTAGAAGAAATCCTTGAAAAATATGGAGACCGGCTGGATTTTCTCCAGCTTCAGATCAATTACATAGACTGGGAGCAGCCGAATGTTCAGGCGAAGAAATGCCTGGAGATTGCCAATAAGTATGAAAAGCCGGTGATCGTCATGGAGCCCTGCAAAGGCGGGACTTTGGTAAATGTTCCGAAAGAGGCGGAAGATTTGATGAAAGAATATCATCCGGAACTCTCAGTGGCCAGCTGGGCGATGCGTTTTGCCGCCAGCCAGAAAGGAGTATTCCGGGTGCTCAGCGGCATGAATACCATGGAGCAGGTGCTTGATAACACAGGCACGTTCCAAAATTTCAAGCCGTTGGATGAAGGAGAATACGAAATCATTCAAAAAGTGTCTAAGATCATTAACAGTAAGACTGCCGTTCCCTGTACCGCGTGTGAGTACTGCACCCATGGCTGCTCGAAAAAGATTGCGATTCCTCAGTATTTCGCGCTGTATAACAGTGTGATGCGCACTTCGGGGAGCTTTTCCAGTCAGCAGGTATATTATAATAATATTGTGCTGAACGATCATGGAAAAGCCAGTGACTGTATCAGGTGCGGAAAGTGCGAACAGGCTTGTCCCCAGCATCTGCCCATCAGGGAGTATTTAGAAAAGGTGGAAGAGAAGTTTGAAGGTGGAAGTATACTTCCGGTGAGAAAATAATGCTGTGCAAAAGAGAATTGTACTGGGAATTTCAGGAGTGCTGATGCTGGAAAATAACCAAGACATATTGAAAGGAAGAAATTTTATGATACAAAATCCGATTTTCAAAGGCTTTAATCCTGACCCTTGTATTTGCAGGAAAAATGATGATTATTATGTGGCAGTATCTTCTTTTGAATGGTTCCCGGGCATCCCAATTTATCATTCTAAGGATTTGAAAAACTGGGAATTATATACACATGTACTGACAGATGACAGCAAAGTGGAACTTCGGAAGCTTCCAAGCGCAAAAGGTATCTGGGCACCATGTTTGACATACTGTGAACCGGAAGATTTGTTCTATGTTGTTTATGGTGTAATGAATTCCATGAATGCCAGATACTTTGACGTTGATAATTTTGTGATAACAGCAAAGGATATCAAAGGACCGTGGAGTGAGCCGGTGTATTTGAATTCGGCAGGGTTTGATGCTTCCATGTTTCATGATGATGACGGAAAGAAATATCTCGTATCATTAGAGTGGGAGACGAGAGAGGGCTATGAGAAACCGGGTGAAATCTGCATGGTAGAGTATTCGCCTGAAACGAAAAGTGTCATCGGCTATCCGAAGCGGATCTGGCGAGGCGGCACAGACCGTGGATGTATTGAGGCACCGCATCTGACGAAACGGGGAGAATATTATTACATAATGTGTGCGGAGGGCGGAACAGGATATAACCATTGTGTGACAATGGGGCGCTCCAAAAACGTATGGGGTCCATATGAGAAAGATCCGATGAACCCTATTGTGACAAGCCAGCCGGGAGAGTCTTATGAAAGACATGATCCGGACCACTTGAAACCGAAATATTTTAATCCGGATTCTATTCTGCAGAAATCCGGTCATGCAAGCTATGTGGACTTGCCAAACGGAGAGACTTATCTGGTGCATCTCTGCTCCAGACCCTTTGTGCCGGAGTTGCACTGTACACTTGGCCGTGAGACGGGTATACAAAAGATGACGTGGACCGAAGATGGATGGTTACGTATGGCAGATGGAGGCAACCTTGCCAAAATGGAAGTACAGGAGCCGTCTCTTCCGGAAGTGCCGATGCCACAGATACCAGATTTTGATGATTTCGATAGTGGGGAGTTGGGATTGCAGTATTATGCACCGCGAATCATGCCGGAAAGCTTTGCCGATGTGAAAGTGCGTCCGGGTTATGTGAGAATCCGTGGGCAGGAGTCCAGAACATCTTTAAACCGTGTCAGCATTTTAGCGCGTAAGCTGACTAGTGTATATGCGACAGTTACTACCAAAATGGAATACAAGCCGGAGGTTTATCAGCACAGTGCCGGACTGATTATATATTATGACAATATGAATTATGTAAATTTGAGAAAATATTATAGTCAGACATTGGGAGGCAGCGCTTTATCTATCATTCATCTGGAAAATGGGGAGAAGACAGAAATGCTTGACACCAGGGTGGCAGTGAATGATGAACCGATTTATTTCCGCTTGAAAGTAGAAGGACGAAAGTTTCATTTTGAATGGAGCTATGATGGAGAAGCCTATACTCCGATTGGCGGTGATTTCGAGACATCCAAATTCTCAGATGAGTATTGTAAATATGGTGAATTTACGGGAACCTTTGTAGGAATAACCTGTGCGGACCGTGCAATGCATAGGCATTATGCGGATTTTGATTTCTTTGAGTATAAGGCTGATGAAGGGAGACAAGTGAACGATTAATGGAAGTCTCCAATCCGCCCGGCAGTGGTGGATAAGGATATCCTGTGTTCCGCACATGATCATAACTGCGCACAAAATGCGAAATATCCCATGCCATCCGCGCTGCACAGAAGGCTGAAAGGCGGGAACTGCTTGTCGAATGTCCGTACAAACTGTTCGAAGGACATCATATCATTTCGCTCCAGTCGATAGCCTTTGTCAAATATAAAGTGTGACTTGAGGTGAGCGACAAACTGCTCCGACAGGATTTTCATGGCGGAGACCACGGTCAGATCGACTTTCTTGATCTCTTTGTCCAGGATGTCGCTGAGCGTCTTAAGAACCAGCTTTTCTTCATAGACGAGATAGAGCCGGATGGGCGTATCTTTCTTGGAACAATAGGTCAGACGGTAGCAGAGAGTCTTCCCCGTGGAAAACTGTTCGCCGCCGTAATGACGGCTTATGACCTGTGCCTTGGACAGGCACAGCGCCTGCAGCCCCTGAAGGGTGGCTTTCTCCAAGTCTTTGATTTCATCGTCCGAGGGCTGATGAACCCATTTATGAGCATTCTTGCCGGTGATGGCACGATCTTCGATCATGATATGGCCGTTTAGCCAGCCCGTGCAGATGCCGAGGAAGTGCTGGACGGATTCGGGGGAATACTCCTGATCTTCCAGTTCGGCCTCCAGAACCGGGAGCGTCTTATCACGCATATTGTCATGCAGACTTTTATGTATGGGGTAGCCGGGGTAGTCAATGGACTGCATATAGGCTTCCTCATCCGCGAAGTGCTTTATGGTATAGCTCTTGAAATATTTAATCCCTTCTCTGCATGCATGCTGCTGTCTGGCCGGATCTTCGTTAAGAGCGATCAGTTTCCCGACGATGGAAAACAGTTTCCTGTGTGCCGAGTCAATACTGTCTACGCCGATATTAAACCGATCATTCCATTTGATTTCCTTTACCATGAGATTCCTCCGTAAGTCTTTTCGCACAGTTAATTTGCAAAGCAAATTTACTGTTATTTTACCATAGTGTGTGTACTAAGACAATTGAAAAACGGCATATCATCTGTTCAGTGTAAAGCTGTTTACGATATCGCGAAGTGTATCGGCGTGGGTTATGGTTTCCTTCACCATATTATACGCGGAAATAATAGCTATTTTTGATATGAAAAGCATAATTTACTAATTGTGACAAAATAGTTAAAGCGATTTTGTGTATATTTAATAGGGATATGCATAATTGCACCAACTTAAACGTTTGAGCCATCTTTGATATTGTTTTTTTAAGAAAACACTTGCCATTTGTCGCAAAACAACGTAAGCTAAATATAGGATTTTCTTGTTGAATTTTGAATAAGGGAGAATGCATAATGAAAGAAAAATTAATGGCAGTCGGGGTAGAGTACGATGAGGTGCTTAAGCGCTTTATGGGTAAAGAAGATTTTTATCTGAGAATGTTGAAGAAATTTGTGGACGATAAGAACTACGGCGGTTTGCAGCAGGCAGTTGCCGATAAAAACTGGAAGGAAGCGTTTACATATGCGCACACGGTCAAGGGGCTGTGCGGCAATCTCGGTCTGGGCGGAATCTTGGATTATGTGGGTCCTCTGACGGAGGAGCTGCGGAATGGGCCTTATGATGAGGAGAGCATTATGCACCATATGAGACATGCGACAAAGGCGTATGACAAGACGGTGGAAGTGATTCAGGCGTTGTAAAATGGAAAGAAAATGTTGTGGTGTGAGGAGTCTGCCGAGGGTGGACTCCTTTTTTTCTTAAGATGGTTTGGGTGGTAAAAGGTGCTTGATATAAACGCGGGGAGAACATTTTGCGCAATCTGCCTGTGAGGGTTTTAGAGGCATTTTGACAGTCGAAAGATAATGAAATCTTAAGAATTAACGTTGGGGGATTTAAGATTTGTTCGGTATGATGGGATGCGGTGACTAAGGAATTTTACGGGAATATACGAAACGGAATGGGGTAGAGGATGGGTAAGAAAATTATGAGTATTGCATGTGTTGTGGCGGCGTTGTTTTGTCTGGGGTACTGTGTGGTCGTCTTTCGGATCAGGTCGGGCAGCAGGTTTTATCTGATATGGGCGCTTGGCGGCGTGTGTTTGCTTGGAATTGCGCTTTTGCTGCATTTTAATATATGGGACAAAATTCCGCTTATATTCCGGCGGATATTTCTGGCAGCAGTGCTTATTGGCGCTGTGTTGTTCGTTATTGTTGAGGGATGTATTATAAGCAGATTTCATGATAAGGGCAAGGCGGATCTGGACTATATTATTGTGCTGGGCGCGCAGATGAAGCCGGCGGGACCGAGCGCGGTGCTTAAGTTCCGGCTGGACGCGGCTTATGACTATCTGACGGAGAATGAAGGAACGATCTGCGTCGTGTCGGGCGGACAGGGCAGCAACGAGCCCTGCACCGAAGCGGAGGGAATGTACCGGTATCTCACGGACAAGGGGATCGCGCCGGAGCGAATCCTGATGGAAGACCGTTCCACGGACACTTCGGAAAATATCGCATACAGCAAGGCGCTGATCGGGCGGACGGATGTATGCGTGGGCATTGTCACGAACAATTTTCATGTGTTCCGGGGAGTGCATCTGGCAAAGGCGGCAGGATTTCAGGATGTATGCGGCATATCGGCGCGCTCTAATGTGTATTTTCAGTTGAATAATATGGTGCGGGAGTTCTTCGGCATTATGAAGGATCTGGTGTGTGGGAATCTGCGGTAGCAGAGGGAAGTTAATATCTACGGAGCCGCGCTTTCGCTCCGCAAAAAGCGTAGCAGATGCTAAACTCGTGAGTTGCGTTGCAACTCAGGACCTCGTTAAGCACTGACGCTTTTTGAAGGGCTCCTTAAGATATTAACTTCCCTCTGCGCTGTGTATCGATGCTGCCTGAAGGGGAATAGTAACTTGTTATAGCTTGCCATAGAGAGTTATAGCAGAGTTTGCCATGGGAATCTTTACTTGGATTTAGGCGGGCGGTGTGGTATCATATAATGGAGTAAGAAGATCACATAGAGAATAGGGATAACGACAGATACGGTGAACATGAGAACGAATGATAGAAATGGGATGAACAGCAGCGTGGCGGGACGGCTGGTGGTTGGATTGTTACGAAGAATACGATTGATACCGGTGTGTGTGCTGGCGGGTATACTGCTTAGCGCGTGCGGCGGGGAACAGGTCAGTTATACGAAGCAGGGTATGGAGGCGGTGGAGGCGCTGGAATATAACGAGGCGCTGAACTGTTTTAAGAACGGACAGGAACAGGGTGAGGATGAGCGGCTTATATACCGCGGCATGGGGCTTGCCTATATGGGGCTGACGCAATATGAGGATGCCATTAGTTATTTGGAGGCGGCGCTTCATGCCGGCAGCGGTATGGTGGGGGATGTGGATTTCGATATCAACTATTATCTTGCCACGGCCTATTATAAGAACGGGCAGGCGCAGGACGCGATCGATGCCTACAGTGCGATTTTAGCGCTGCGTCCCAGAGAAAAGGATGCGTATTATCTGCGGGGATGCGTGAAGCTGTCACTGGATGATTTCGAGGGCGCACAGGCGGATTTTGACGAGGCGGTTGCTCTGGACGGTAAGAACTATGACCAGATGATCCGCATTTATATGGCGCTTGAGGAGTACGGGTATAAAGATGCGGGACTTACTTATCTGCAAAACGCTCTGTCGGAGAATGAGAAGTCGATCTCAGATTACGATATGGGGCGTATCTGCTATTATATGGGGGATTATGAGAACGCGCGTAACCGACTGACGAATCTGAAGACGGAGACGGATTACGGTGCGGCGCTTTATCTGGGCAGAACCTATGAGGCGCTGGGGGATTATAATTATGCCTCCAGTATTTATGCCGGTTATACGGAGAATGACCAGAGCAAGGCGGAGATCTATAACCAGCTTGGGTTGTGTAGAATGCAGATGGGTGAATATGAAGCAGCGCTTGAGGCTTTTCAGGCGGCGATGAATATTGAAGATAACGGTATGATGCAGACCCTTAAGTTCAATGAGATCGTTACCTACGAGTACATGCGGGATTATAAGACTGCAGCGGCACTGATGAACAGTTATCTGCGGTCGTATCCTGACGATACAACGGCAAAACGGGAATATGATTTTTTGCAGACGAGATAAGATTGACAAGGCAATAAGGGCAATGGTACTATTTGGAAGAGAATACAGAAGCTGCGTAACAAATAGGAAGGTATGGTGACTGAATGGAGAATAGGAATACTTTCATACGTGTGAAAGGAATTATCAAGAAGGATAACAGGTATCTTTTGATTAAGAGATGGGTGGATGACCGCATCCCCGATCCGTTTGTCTGGGAATTTATCGATGCGGAAGTACAGCACGGAGAGGCACCGGATGATACGGTAATCCGCGCGGTCAAAGAACTTTTATCGGTGGAAGGGACGATTGAAAGGATCGAGTATACATGGTCGAATATGCTGGGCGATACCCAGTGTGTGGGCATAGCGTATCTGTGCTCGATTAAAGAAGAGGATGAAGCAAATATCATACTTACCGAAGAGTATGGCGAGTGGGCATGGGTGACCAAGGAAGAGATCCCGCTCTATATCGAGAATCAGTATGTATTGCAGGATCTGGAAGGAAAAACTTTATGATNAATAAATTAGTGGATAAAATCAAAAAGACNGAGGCNCCGATCGTGGTAGGGCTGGACCCTACCATGAAGTTTGTGCCGGANCATATACANAAGAAGGCGTATGCGGAGTACGGTGAGACGATGAANGGTGCCGCGGAGGCGATCTGGCAGTACAATAAAGCGATCGTTGACAGNATATATGACCTGATNCCGGCGGTGAAGCCGCAGATTGCCATGTATGAGCAGTTCGGTATCGAGGGATTGATNGCTTTTCAGAAGACNGTGGATTACTGTAAGCAGAAGGNTCTGGTGGTNATCGGNGATATCAAGCGCGGCGANATNGGNTCTACCTCGGAAGCATACGCGGTAGGACATTTGGGACAGGTTAAGGTAGGCAGNACNATGTGCAGGGGATTTGATGAGGACTTTGTGACGGTGAATCCCTATCTGGGTTCCGACGGGGTCAGACCNTTTATCAAGGTATGNCAGGAGGAAAAGAAAGGCATCTTCGTNCTGGTCAAGACATCCAACCCCAGCAGCGGAGANNTNCAGGACANANTGGTGCGGACCGAANNGGNAGNAGACGGCGGACANGGNNCGGANAGACCGATCTATGAGATCGTNGGAGAGCAGGTNGCNGCATGGGGNGCGGAATGTATGGGNGAATCTTACAGTTACATCGGCGCCGTTGTGGGAGCAACCTATCCGGAGCAGGGCAGGATTCTGCGGGATATCATGCCGAAAGCCTATATTCTTGTGCCGGGATACGGTGCACAGGGCGGCAAAGGCGCGGATCTGGTGCATTTCTTTGACCGGGACGGGCTGGGAGCTATCGTCAACTCTTCCCGCGGCATTATCGCGGCATATCAGCAGGAGCAGTATGCAAAGTACGGTGCGGAGAACTTTGCGGACGCGTCCAGAGCGGCGGTGCTTGCCATGAAAGAGGATATCGCTCAGGCACTGGCAGGCAGAGCGTAAGAACGGGGGTAAAAATGGAGCAGTATAAGCAGGAATTTATTGGATTTATGGTGGACAGCCAGGTGTTGAAATTCGGAGATTTTACGTTGAAAAGTGGTAGAAAATCCCCCTTTTTCATGAATGCGGGCGCCTATGTGACGGGTACACAGCTTCGCAGACTGGGGGAATATTACGCACGGGCGATTCATGACCGGTACGGGCTGGATTTCGATGTATTGTTCGGACCGGCNTATAAGGGAATTCCGCTGTCCGTAGCGACTACCATGGCGATCAGCGAGTTGTACGGTAAGGAGATCCGTTACTGTTCCAACCGCAAAGAAGTGAAGGATCACGGAGACACCGGCATACTTCTGGGAAGCAAGCTGCAGGACGGTGACCGGGTGGTGATTATCGAGGATGTAACGACCTCCGGTAAATCCATCGAGGAGACTTTTCCGATTCTGACAAGCCAGGCGAAGGTAGAGATCAAGGGACTCATGGTTTCCTTAAACCGTATGGAGCGCGGGCTGGACAGTGAGAAGAGCGCACTGGCGGAGATTCGTGAGAAGTACGGATTTGATGCGGACGCGATCGTGACGATGGAAGAGGTAGTAGAGTTCCTTTACAATAAGCCATACAAAGGCAGCGTGTATATTGATGATACATTAAAAGGTGCAATCGACGCATACTATGAACAGTATGGAGCAAGTTTCTAGTGTAACGCTTCAAAATGGAGGAAAATATGGAAGAGAGAACCTATAAGACGATGGGCGGTTCCGGCGCGCTCAACATTGCAGTCGGTGTAGTTTCATTGGTGGTCGGCGTGGCAAGCGGAGTACTCCTGATCATCAGCGGAGCCAAGCTTTTGGCAGGAAGAAGCAAGATTTTATTCTGAAAAGAAAAACTAAGGACAAATGGGTGTTTTCGGGATGGACGAAGATACCCATTTCCATCTTTCTAAGTGCCGCGGGCTTATTNNNNGAGCANNNAGANTGGATGTAAGGGGTAATTATGTCAAAGAAAAACAGTTACATGTTTACGAATAAACAGCATACACAGAAGGGGATCATGTCCACGATTCTGGGAGTGATCTCGCTTGTGACGCTGGCTTATGCCATCATCATGAGCTATCTTAAGGCAGGGAATATTCCCAGGCAGTACGGTGCGGCGGCGATGTTAGTCATGATCTTTGCTTTTGTGGGGATCCTGCTGGGAGTGCTTTCCAAGACGGAGAAGGATAAATTCTATTTTTTTGCTTATCTGGGTATTACGCTCAATGTGCTGGTGCTTGTCGTGATCAGTGTGATCCTGTATGCCGGCGCTTATTTATAAGAAAGAAAAGAGGATGATATAATGGAAGACATTTATATTTCGGAAGCGGACAGAGAAGATCTGGAAAGGGAGCGGTATGCGCTTGCAATGGAGCGGATCAGAGAAATACCGAATGAGTCAATCTGTGAGGCAAAAGAACAGGCATATTTTGGTCGTATGGCTGAGTTTGTACTGNTGGCGGATCGTGCATGGAATATCGTGGAGAGCGGCAGACTGCGGCAGATGAGTCTGGAAGAACTGCAGGAGTTCAACAGGGAACTGTATGCCGATATTTTACCGGAACATTATGAATCCAGCTACGGCAATCCGGATTATGCGGTGGATTGTCTGGGTGAGTCAATAGGAAAAATGCTTTCTTTTCTCTATGCAGAACTGCGGGGGATGATTCCGGCNGCGTTTGAGCAGAACCGGTTTGATATGGTGATACGGGCAGAGCTGCTTCTGGAAGTCTATCAGGCGTTTGCGGGTGAGNCGCAGGAACAGGATGGCATGCCGAAGGAGGAAGCACTACAGCAGATTCTGTACTGGTATGTGAGTGATTATTATGAACCGGCATCGCTGGAACGGACGGCGGGAATGCTGTGCCCGGACAAGGATTTCGCATATCGCATCGTGATGGAGAGCGATCTGTCTGATCTGCGGTATCTCTATTATTATGGGGAATACGTCACGGACAATGAACTGAAAACTGCCGCCCATCTGAATGAGATGCCGGCCGAGAGAGTGAAGCTGTTGGCCGACACATACACGGAAGGATATCGTATCGGCTTTCAGGCCGGCAATAAGGATATCTCTATCAAGAAAACGGTGAATATCCGCTATGCGCTTGGATTTGAGCGGATGATCCGGGAGGCTGTTCTTAATTTTGACCAAATCGGTCTACAANCCACGATCTATCGCGCAGGCACAAATATTTTCCAGGGCAGAAGCGTAGATAAGAACGGATTCTTCGGCGCAAATCCGAATAAACAGTTTGATTATGACCACAGGGAAGACCAGGCGCTGGTGCTGGATAAACAGCTGGCGGAGCGGAAGCTTAACTGCATGAAGAATGCCTATGAGCAGTATCGGGCACAGGCGGCAGTGTTCGGCGGTCCCGCGGTGGCGGAGATCTTCGGTGAGAAGCCTTTCGTGCCGCAGACGAAGAANACGGNATACAGACTGACGCCGAANCAGCAGAAACTCTCCGTAGAGTATGCGGTTAAGGCAGGGGCATTGCAGAATGAATATATTCCCGGTGAGGAGAGAAGCTTTACGATCATCGCCTTTCCCGTGCCGGACATCGGCGAGCNATATGAGGAGATATTCGATGACATNGTTCGCATCAACACATTGGATTATAAATTGTATCAGGGAATCCAGCAGAAGATCATAGATGCGCTGGATCTTGGNTTGACTGNGNGAGTCATTGGNAGCGGNGACAACAGGACAGATTTGACGATCCGTCTGCACAGACTGGCAGATCCCGACCGGGAGACGAACTTCGAGAACTGTGTGGCGGATGTGAATATTCCGGTGGGCGAGGTATTCACATCCCCGATGTTGACCGGTACGGACGGTATACTGCACGTGACAAGAGTCTTCCTGAACGGACTGGAATATAAGGATATATGGTTGAAGTTCACNGACGGTATGGTGACGGATTACGGCTGNGCCAATTTCCCGACGGAGGATGAAAATCGCAAATATATCAAGGATAATGTGCTGTTTCACCATGATTCGCTTCCGCTGGGCGAGTTTGCCATCGGTACCAATACTACCGCCTACGTGGTGGCGCGTAAGTACGGGATAGAGGATAAGATGCCGATTNTGATNGCNGAGAAGACGGGACCGCATTTTGCAGTNGGGGATACCTGCTATTCCCATGCGGAGAANGTACNGGTGTATAATCCGGACGGNAAGGAGATCATTGCGAAGGATAACGAAGTGTCAGTTTTACGTGACACGGATGTCAACAAGGCATATTTCCAGTGTCACACGGATATTACGATACCTTATGATGAGTTGGGAGAGCTGTCGGTGTTGACTGAATCGGGAGAGACGATTTCAATTATCCGGGACGGTCAATTCGTTCTGGAGGGGTGCGAGGAGCTGAACCGTGCTTTCGAAGGACAGGAGGCATAGCTATATAGCTATTTTCACAGCTATGTTATTTGTTGAAAAACGGACGCGACGGACAGTATGTAGTTGTCTTAAGGACGCGCTTTCGCTCGGTTCCAAACGCAACGGTACTAAGCTCGAAAGTTGCTCCGCAACTTTAAACCTCGCTAAGTGCCGGCGTTTTCCAACGGTCCTTATGACAACTACATACTGTCCGTTGCTGGGTACTGGATATGGCTCAACTTGAGAGCTTTGTTATAGACATAGCCAATACCTAGCGCAGAGGGAAGTTAATTTCTTAAGGAGTCCCTTAAAAAGCGTCAGTGCTTAACGAGGTCATGAGTTGCAAAGCTACTCACGAGTTTAGTAGCTGTTACGCTTTTTACGGAGCGGAAGCGCGGCTCCGTAGAAATTAACTTTCATCTGCGCGGTCGTGAACCATAACGGCGAATAAGATATAGATGTATTTCGATAAAAGATAGTTGCGCTCTGACGGAAAAAATAGTACACTAATTATGGGTATTAATCCGCGTTGCCACAAGATGTTGTGGTAGGGGAAGCTAAGGAGGAAATGACAGATGGCACAGGTAGGTATTGTGATGGGCAGCGATTCCGATATGCCCGTTATGGCTAAGGCGGCAGATTTACTGGAAGATCTCGGCATATCTTACGAGATGTCGATTATATCGGCACACAGAGAACCGGATGTGTTCTACGAGTACGCGAAGAGCGCGGAGAGTAAAGGTTTCAAGGTGATCATCGCAGGCGCCGGTAAGGCGGCACACCTGCCCGGTATGTGTGCTGCGATCTTTCCGATGCCAGTAATCGGCGTACCCATGAAGACTTCCGATCTGGGCGGGGTGGATTCTCTGTATTCCATCGTGCAGATGCCTTCCGGCATACCGGTAGCCACGGTGGCCATCGGCGGCGGACAGAATGCGGGTATTCTGGCGGCGAAGATACTTGCAACATCCGATCCTGCACTGCTGCAGAGACTGAAAGATTATACCCAGAGCCTGAAGGCGAGCGTGCAGAAGAAAGACGCGAAGCTGCAGGAAGTGGGATACAGAAATTATATGGCGGACTAAATATACAATGGAGGTAAGGCATGGATTACAAGACAGCGGGTGTCGATATCGAAGCCGGTTATCGGTCGGTAGAATTAATGAAGAAACACGTAAAGGAAACAATGAGACCGGAAGTGTTAGGCGGATTGGGCGGCTTCTCGGGGGCTTTCTCCATGGACAAGATCAAGCAGATGGAGCATCCTGTGCTCCTGTCGGGGACGGACGGCGTCGGCACGAAGATCAAGCTGGCGTTTCTTATGGATCGGCACGATACGGTGGGGATCGACTGTGTGGCGATGTGCGTCAACGATGTGGTGTGCGCGGGCGGAGAACCGTTGTTTTTCCTGGATTATATCGCATGCGGCAAGAATTATCCGGAGAAGATCGCGTCCATAGTCAGCGGTGTTGCCGAGGGGTGTAAGCAGGCGGGCGCGGCGTTAATCGGCGGCGAGACAGCGGAACACCCGGGACTGATGCCGGAGGACGAGTATGATCTGGCCGGTTTTGCGGTGGGTGTGGTGGATGAGAAGGAGCTGATCACAGGCGAGCAGATCGGACCGGGGGATACCCTGATCGGCATCGCGTCTTCCGGTGTACACAGTAACGGCTTCTCTCTGGTACGCAAAGTATTTGAGATGACGAAAGAGAGTCTGGATACCTATTATGAGGAACTTAATATGACGCTGGGAGAGGCGCTTCTTACGCCCACCAGAATCTATGTGAAGGCGCTGCAGTCCGTACGCAGTGCAGGCGTGACCATCAAGGGGTGCAGCCACATTACCGGCGGCGGCTTCTATGAGAACATTCCGAGAATGCTGCCGGAGGGCGTGACGGCCGTGGTACATAAAGACAGCTATCCGGTACTTCCCATCTTCCGGTTATTACAAAAGACCGGCAATCTGGATGAAAAGATGATGTACAATACTTACAACATGGGGCTGGGCATGATCCTAGCGGTAGATTCTGCAGATGCGGATAAGACACTTGCTGCGCTGAAAGAAGCAGGCGAGACAGCGTATATCGTCGGTGAGACGGAGGCCGGAAGCAGAGAAGTTATTGTAAAATAGAAGTGATGAATGTGGTTACTCAAGCATAGCCAATACCTAGCGCAGAGGGAAGTTAATATCTTAAGGAGCGAAAGCGCGGTGACGAAGATATTAACTTCCATCTGTGCGGACGATTTAGATAATCTGTGAACAGCAAGAAGACAATGTAAAATGAAAAGAGGCATAAGCGATGCTCAAGATAGTGGTATGTGTGTCCGGCGGCGGCACGAATTTACAGGCAATCATTGACGGTGTGCATGCAGGATCAATTCCAAATGTAGAGATACTGCGTGTAATCAGCAATAACAGGAATGCTTATGCGCTGGAACGCGCAAAGCAGGCGGGGATCGAAGGAATCTGCGTCTCTCCTCGCGATTATCCGGATAGGGAACAGTTCAATGAAGCGCTGCTTAAGGCAGTAGACGAGGTCAGTCCGGATCTGATCGTGCTGGCAGGATTTCTGGTCGTGCTCCCGCCGCAGCTGATTAAAGAATACAAGAACAAGATCATTAACATTCATCCGTCTCTTATCCCGTCCTTCTGCGGTAAAGGGTATTACGGCCTGAAAGTGCATGAGGCGGTGTTGGAGCGGGGTGTGAAAGTCACCGGAGCCACGGTGCATTTCGTGGACGAGGGCACGGACACGGGACCGATCATCATGCAGAAGGCGGTGCAGGTCTTACAGAGAGACACGCCGGAGACTCTACAACAGCGCGTGATGGAAGAGGCGGAGTGGGTGATTCTGCCCTGGAGTCTGGCGCTGATAGCCGCAGGTGCGGTGACGGTGGTTGACGGACGGGTACAGATCGCGGAGTGATGTGCCCGCGTACAATACAGATAAATCGGAAAGGCAAAGGAAATCGAGATGAAAGTATTGATCGTAGGAAGCGGCGGCAGGGAACATGCGATTGCTGCCAGCGTGGCGAAGAGTCCGAAGGTGGATAAGATCTACTGTGCACCGGGAAATGCGGGCATCGGACAGATTGCGGAGTGTGTGCCCATCGGCGCCATGGAATTTGATAAGATCGTGAGTTTCGCTAAGGAGCAGGCCATCGATCTGACCATCGTCGGCATGGATGACCCATTAGTAGGTGGTCTGGTGGATGAGATGGAGGCGGCGGGACTGCGCGTCTTCGGACCGAGGAAGAATGCGGCGATCTTAGAGGGAAGCAAGGCATTTTCCAAGGATTTGATGAAAAAATACAATATTCCTACGGCGGCATATGAGAATTTTGACGATCCGCAGGCGGCTCTGGCATATCTGGAGACTGTGAAGATGCCTGTAGTGCTGAAAGCCGACGGTCTGGCTCTGGGTAAGGGCGTACTGATCTGTCAGTCTTTGGAAGAAGCAAGGGAAGGCGTCAGAACGATCATGGAGGATAAGAAGTTCGGCGCGGCGGGCAACCGCATGGTCATAGAGGAATTCATGACGGGGCGCGAAGTTTCCGTACTTTCTTTTGTAGATGGCAGGACAATCAGGATCATGTCCTCGGCTCAGGATCATAAGCGGGCGCAGGACGGTGATCGGGGACTCAATACGGGCGGTATGGGCACTTTCTCCCCCAGTCCTTTCTATACGGAAGAAGTGGATGCCTTCTGCCAAGAGCATATTTATCAGGCGACGGTGGATGCCATGGCGGCGGAAGGCCGGCCTTTCCACGGGGTAATCTTTTTCGGGCTGATGCTGACGCAGGACGGTCCCCGTGTGCTGGAATATAATGCCAGATTCGGCGATCCCGAGGCGCAGGTGGTGTTGCCGCGCATGAAAAATGATATTATTGAAGTTGTTGAGGCGTGTATTGACGGCACGCTGGATCAGATCGACCTGCAGTTCGAAGATAATGCGGCGGTCTGCGTTGTGCTGGCATCCGAAGGGTATCCGGTTTCCTATGAAAAGGGATTCTTAATCAATGGACTGGAGCGGTTTGACGGCAGTGACGAATATTACTGTTTCCATGCGGGAACGAAACAGACGGAACAGGGAATCGTGACTAACGGCGGGCGTGTGCTGGGAGTTACTGCGAAGGGGAAGGATCTGAAAGAAGCGCGTGCCAATGCTTATGAAGCAACCAAATGGATCAGCTTCGATAACAAATATATGAGGAATGATATCGGTAAAGCGATAGATGAGGCATAAACGTAATTAAAGGA
This sequence comes from Lachnospiraceae bacterium, assembly GCA_014804655.1. Lineage (GTDB taxonomy): Bacteria > Bacillota > Clostridia > Lachnospirales > Lachnospiraceae > UBA3282. The sequence continues at coordinate 93,651 of JAAUZK010000018.1, forward strand.
TGCTTTCGAGTTCGCGAAGCGAATCTCGCAATTGAGCGAAGCTCAATTTAGTATAAGGGGTGTAAAAGAAGGGAGAGGAGTAATATTCATGGGCAGCAGAGAGGAAAGGCTGGAAAATCTCAAAAGGGAGCTGCTGGAGGTGCAGAATTATAACAGACCCACGATATGCCGGGAATGCGGCGGGGTCATGGTTTATAAAGGGTGTGGAGAGTTCCGATGCGAGGATTGCAATTATCAGGAGTATGACGATTATGGTAAAGTGCGCAATTATATCGAGAAGCATGCGGGTGTGACGGCCGCGCAGGCCTCTGATGCTACGGGAGTGTCGCAGAAGGCAATCAGGGATATGCTTAAGGAAGAAAGGCTGGAGATCGCGCCTAATTCCAATGTATTTCTGACCTGCGAGATCTGCGGCACGGCGATTCGTTACGGAAGATACTGCGCTAAGTGTGAGACGGCATATCACAGAGCTATAGAGGAGAAAACGAGAGCTTCCAGAAATATTAATCTGTCCGGTTTCAGCGCAGCGAAACCTACAGGCGAGGAAGGCTCTAAGCGGTTTACAAGAGAATAGCAGTAAGACAGACAAAGGGAGAAAAAATATGGCACAGAACAGAAGAGATATCAGAGCGATCTGTGGGCGCATCCTGCGGAGGATGGTGGTGGTGGCCGGCATTGTCTCCGTATTATGGTGCCATCCGCTGATCAGTCTGGCGGATTCCACGGGTACGGTTAAAGTGGATTCCGTTAAGATACGTGAGAAAGCGGACGCGACAAGCGAAGTCATCGGCAGTGCATCCAGAGGCGCGAAGGTTTCGATCCGGGAGGAAGCACAGGACTCTGCCGGCGCACTGTGGTATCAGGTAGCCATTGATGACAATAAGACAGGGTATATTCGGGCGGATATGATCGACAAGGAGGACGGCGACAGTTCGTCTCAGAACGCGGCTTCAACTGACACTGGTGATGCCGGTACAGCGTCCGGTGACGGGCAGGCACCGCCGGGCGCGACGGTACAGCCTCATGAGCTCATGGATGCACAGTATGCATCTGTTCACGTGGAGGCGATCAAGGTAAGATCGGCGCCGTCCACAAACGATACGGTAGTAGACAGACTGACTGAAAATGCACAGGTAGTTATCAGCGGAAAGTCCGAGGGAAGTGACGGTAAAGACTGGTATTACGTTACTTTTACCGGAACCGGAAACGTGGAGAAGACAGGGTTTATCCGTTCGGATCTTTTGACATTGGGAGATATGGTTCCCGTATCGGAGGAGGAGGAGCAGCCGCAGGAACCGGAACAGCCGCAGGAAACGCAGCGTCCCGTGAATAATGACTACGAGCTGATCTATGAATCGGAGCCGGACGGTTCCTATGCGTGGTATTTGTATGACCATACACAGGGTGGCAGTGATAAGAAGAGAGTAGATCAGATATTAGCGGCGGCGAATATGCAGCCGGAGGACACGGAAGAGGAAGCGAAGACGCTTGTAAAGCAGCGGATCGCGATCGTTGCGCTGGTGGTTCTGGCAGTTTTGCTGATCATCGCGGTGATCATTATGGCGTTGAAGCTGCGGGATGTGTATTACGAGGACTATGAGGACGACGAAGAGGACGAGGAAGAACCGGAGACGGAAGGAGCGTCCAGACGCAGACAGCGTGCGGAGGAAGATGAAGCGACGCAGGAGAGAAGACGTGACTCTCAGACGGACGCAAGGTCAGCGCGGAGCGGAAGGCGGGAAGCTAGAGAAGATGAAGAGTCACCGCGCAGACGGCGTTTGCAGGAAGCGGAAGAGCCGTCCGGCAGACGCAGAAGGCGTTCGGAGAACGAGGAGGACGCTGAGGCGGAACAACGTCAGGCACGCAGACGGCAGATGCGCGATGAGAGAGAGGAAGAGGCTGCGGCGGCAAATGCCCCCAAGCGTAAGACGAAGAATTTTCTGTTGGATGATGATGAATTCGAGTTTGAGTTCTTAAGTATGGACGACAGGGAATGACGGTAGGAGAATGAATGTTCATTGAGATAGATTTTAACAGTGATGAAGCTATATATATGCAGCTGCGCAACCAGATCATCTTAGGGATCGCTACGGCGCGGTTTCAGGAAGGGGATATGCTCCCTTCCGTCAGACAACTGGCGGATACCATCGGTATCAATATGCATACGGTCAACAAAGCGTATACCGTGCTGAAACAGGAGGGATACGTGAAGGTAGACCGCAGGAGAGGCGCCATGATCGCGATCGACATCAACAGGATGCAGGCGCTTGACGAGGTGCGCAGGGAATTGCAGGTGACGCTGGCGAAAGCAAGTTGTAAGAATATTTCCAGAGAAGAAGTACATGCTCTTATAGATGAAATATATGAAGACTATGGGAAAGGAATGGATTACTGATGCAGCCACAATTTACAGATAAGGCGAAAGCAGCTTTAATGCTGGCGGAGAGGGCAGCCAGAAGTCTGAGGCAGAGCTATGTGGGAAGCGAACATATCCTGTTAGGTCTGCTGCGAGAGAATACGGGGGTTGCAGCCACGGTTTTACAAAATAACGGCGTGGATGTCGTGCAGTTAAAAGAGATGATCAAGGATCTGATTGCACCGGAGAGTTCGGTTCTGATTGCGGAACGTGACGGCTATTCTCCGCGGGCGCAGAGCATTCTGGACGAAGCCCATAGGCAGGCGGAGCGTTTTCACAGCGATAAGACGGGCACAGAGCATATTTTGCTGGCACTGTTAAAAGAGGGAGAGAACGTGGCGGTCAGACTGCTTAATACCATGGGCATCTCCGTGCAGAAACTGTATGTGGATGTGCTGGTGGCAATGGGCGAGGACGGCGCTTTGTATAAAGAAGATCTGGGGAAGAAGCAAGGCAAAAAGAAAGGATCGACTTCCACGCTGGATCAGTACAGCCGTGATCTGACGGCGCTGGCGAGGGAAGGTAAGCTGGATCCCGTGATCGGCAGAGAAGAGGAGATTACCCGTGTGATCCAGATCTTAAGCCGCAGAACCAAGAACAATCCCTGTTTGATCGGAGAGCCGGGCGTAGGAAAGACTGCCGTGATAGAGGGATTGGCGGCACGGATCGTTACAGGCGATGTGCCTTTTACCGTACAGAATAAAAGGGTGCTGACGTTGGATTTGTCCGGTATGGTAGCCGGAAGTAAATACAGAGGAGAATTTGAGGAGAGGATCAAGAAGGTCATACGGGAAGTGATCGAGGATGGCAATGTGGTTCTTTTCCTGGATGAGATGCATACGATCATCGGCGCAGGCGGCGCGGAGGGCGCCATCGATGCCTCTAATATACTGAAGCCATCTCTGGCCAGGGGAGAGATTCAGTTGATTGGGGCTACCACGATCGCGGAGTATCGTAAATATGTGGAGAAAGATGCGGCATTGGAAAGGAGATTCCAGCCTGTGACGGTGGAGGAACCTACCGTGGAGGAGGCTGAAAACATCCTTCGGGGTGTCGCACATAAATATGAGGAGCACCACCGTGTCACGATCACCGGGGAGGCGATCAGCGCGGCGGTAGCACTTTCTAACAGATATATTAATGACAGGAATCTGCCGGATAAAGCCATAGACCTGATCGATGAGGCGGCTGCTGCGGTGCGTCTTAACGTGACCGGACAACCGGATAAGCTGCGGGAGCTTTCGGAGGAGATCAAGAAGATCGATCTGCAGATCGAGCGATCCATCCGTATGGAGGCCTTCACGCAGGCCGCGGAGTTGAAGAAGAAGCAGAGTGATTGTATCAAAAAGTATGACCGGATCATCAAGCGCATGGAGAAGGAAGAAGCGAAGCGCACCTATGTGGTGGGTGAGAATGAGATCGCGGAGGTAGTGGCGCTCTGGACGAAGATCCCGGTAAAGAAGCTGGCAGAGAAAGAGAGTGAGCGTCTGTTAAAGCTGGAGTCTATCCTGCACAAGCGTGTGATCGGGCAGGAGGAGGCAGTGACAGCTGTCGCTAAGGCAATGAGAAGAGGACGGGTAGGTCTGCAGGACCCCAACCGCCCCATCGGTTCATTCCTGTTTCTGGGGCCTACCGGCGTAGGCAAGACGGAGTTAAGCAAGGCGCTGGCGGAAGCGATGTTTGGTTCGGAAAATGCGCTGATCCGTGTAGATATGTCGGAATATATGGAAGGGCATTCCGTGTCCAAGATGATCGGCTCGCCGCCGGGGTACGTGGGCTTCGAGGATGGCGGACAGTTGTCGGAGAAGGTGCGGAGAAATCCGTATTCCGTGGTACTTTTCGATGAAATCGAGAAAGCGCATCCGGATGTGTTCAATGTGCTTTTGCAGGTATTGGATGACGGACATATCACCGATTCCAAGGGCCGGAAGGTCAGCTTCAAGAACACCATCCTGATCATGACTTCCAATGCGGGAGCACAGAGGATCATTGATCCTAAGAATCTCGGTTTTGGTGCACAGACCACCAAAGAGCAGGATTACGATAAGATGAAGTCTGGTGTGATGGAAGAGGTGAAGCGTCTTTTCAAACCGGAATTCATCAATCGAATCGATGAGATCATGGTATTCCATCCGCTGCAAAGAGAGGATATGAAGAAGATCGTCACACTGCTTGCGCAGAATCTGGTCAAACGGTGCAGAGAGCAGATGGAGATCGAGCTTGTCATTACACCGTCCGTCAAAGATTGGCTGATCGAGAAGCATATGGATGCCAAGATGGGCGCAAGACCCATGAAGCGTGCCATTCAGTCGGAGATCGAGGACGCGCTGGCGGAAGAGATACTTCGGGGCAGCGTCAAACACGGCGACCGGGTTTCAGCCGGGCTTAAGAATAAGAAAATCGTATTTACCGTACGTGATGATAAATAAAAGGCAAGGACTTAGGAGGAGAAGACAATGGCTGTAGTAGAGGAATTACTGCGAACAGAGGAGAATGGAGCGATCAGTTTCGGCAATTATAAGCTGGAGACGAAGGCAAAGCTGGAGAATTACGAACACGGCGGTGACTTATATAAGGTTAAGACTTATAAGGAACTGACGAAACTGGAAAAGAACGGCATGTTCGCCTATGAGTCACAGCCCGGGACGAGCGTGATCGATTTTAAGGAGACGGAGGACGGCGTTACTTTCACCGTGGAGGCGGACGAGGATACACAGATCACCGTCGGGCTGGAAGAGGATACGGAGTACAGCGTTACCGTAGGTGATACGAATATCGGTAAGATGAAGACGAACTTGAGCGGCAAGCTGAGCATCAGCGTGGAGCTGGAGCATGCAGGCGAGATCGCGGTTAAGATTGTGAAGAATGGCTAAGAGCAAGACAGGGACAGTGTTTTACTGTCAGAATTGCGGACATGAATCTTCTAAGTGGGTGGGACAGTGTCCCGCCTGCAAAGAGTGGAACAGTATGGTAGAGGAGAAGGTGCCGGCAAGAACCGGCGGTGCATCCCGCGGCATCGGAGGAAGTGCGGGGATGCGCGGCGTAAAGGCGGCAGAGCCTTCTAATCTGTCGGAGGTGAGCATACAGGAAGAAGAACGTATGCAAACCCGCATAGCGGAACTGGACAGAGTGCTGGGCGGCGGTATCGTGCCCGGCTCGCTTACGTTGGTGGGAGGTGATCCCGGTATCGGTAAATCCACGCTGCTATTGCAGGTATGCCGGCTGATGGCGGCTGACGGGAGGAAGGTTCTGTATATTTCCGGAGAGGAGTCTCTGCGACAGATCAAGCTAAGGGCCAACAGACTGGGAGATTTCTCGGACAATCTGCTCCTGCTGTGCGAGACGAGTCTTGAAGTCGTGGAGCAGACGATCCGCAGTGTCATGCCCGACATCACGATTATCGATTCCATCCAGACAATGTATCATGAGGAAATATCATCCGCACCCGGAAGTGTGTCCCAGGTGCGGGAATCCACAAATATTCTGTTGCAGCTTGCCAAAGGACTTAATGTATCCGTCTTTATCGTGGGACATGTGACGAAAGAGGGAACGGTAGCGGGGCCGAGAGTGCTGGAGCATATGGTGGATACGGTGCTCTATTTCGAGGGAGACAGACATGCTTCCTACCGTATTCTGCGTGGAGTGAAGAACCGTTTCGGGTCCACCAATGAGATCGGTGTATTTGAGATGAAGGAGGAAGGACTGATTGAGGTCAAAAATCCTTCGGAGTTTATGTTGAGCGGCAGACCGGAGGGTGCAAGCGGCTCCGTCGTGTCATGTTCCATGGAAGGGACAAGACCGATTCTTTTAGAGATTCAGGCACTGGTATGCCACAGTAATTTCGGCATTCCGAGGAGACAGGCCATCGGCACGGATTTTAACAGGGTAAATCTTCTGATGGCGGTATTAGAGAAAAGGCTGAATCTTCAGATGTCCGACTGCGACGCCTATGTGAATCTGACCGGCGGAATCCGTATCGTAGAGCCGGCCATCGATCTGGGAATAGCCATGGCGATTGTATCCAGCTTCAAGAACCGGGTGATCGACGATAGGACCATTGCCTTCGGAGAGATCGGATTAAGCGGCGAGGTGCGCGGTGTTTCCATGGTGGGACAGAGGGTAGCGGAAGCTGCCAAGCTGGGATTTACCACCTGTATCATTCCGGAATCCGGTATCGAACAGGTGAAGCCCATAGCGGGAGTGAAGATGATCGGAGTGAGGTCCGTGCGGGATGCGATTGATTTGATCTGACAAGATAGAAATTATGAAAGAGAATGAGAGCTTCTGCGGGAAAATCTCGGGATAAATGTAACAGAAATGTAACAAAAATATGAATAAATTTAATATTTTATGTTTTTTGTATACCCAAATACGGATTTTTGTGATAGGATAATTAAAATATGTTATAGTGCTATAGATATGTGATAACAAATTATGGGTTTTTATGGGATAAGCAGGGGTGTTACCGTGAACCCGGACAAAGGAGTCACTTATGGACAAGCAGGTACAGGATTCTCAGGAAGAGCAGCAGAATGAGAATCCGGCAGATAAAAAGTCGCGTAGAATCAAGAATATTCCGCTTCTGATCGTGGAGGTCTGTCTGCTCCTTATTGCAGTCGGAGTCATGTATGTAGTGGTGACTACGACGGATGAGGTCGAGCGTAAGACGATCGATAAGGAAAAGATTACAATCAACGAAGAGATTGCGGAGATCAAGCAGACAGTGGAGACAGAGCAGACTGTCAAAGGATATTATAATATCGCCCTGTTCGGTGTGGATTCCAGAAACGGAGATCTTGGTAAGGGAAACAGAAGCGACACGATCATCATTGCGAGTATCAATCAGGATACGAAAGAGATCAAGCTGATATCCGTATTCCGTGATACTTTCCTGAATCTGGGCAATGATTCTTACAACAAATGTAATGCGGCATATGCGCAGGGCGGGCCGGAGCAGGCGATCAGTATGTTGAATGCCAATCTGGATCTGGATATTACCGATTATGTGACCATAGGATTCGGCGGATTGATCGATTCGGTCAATGCACTGGGCGGTATTGAGATGGAGGTCACGAATGCAGAGATCTCACATCTGAATAATTATCAGCTGTCCATGGCGGAGGAGCTGAACGTGGATTATATACCGGTGGAACACAGCGGCAAACAGATCCTGAACGGTATGCAGGCTACGGCCTATTGCAGAATACGCTATACGAAGGGCGATGATTTCAGGCGTGCGGAGCGGCAGAGAGACGTGCTGATGGCTATGATGGAGAAAGCAAAACGCGCTTCTGTAGGTGAGTTGACTGATATGGTTAACGCAATACTGCCTGAGGTGGAGACTTCCCTCGGCGTGAATGATATCTTGAGCGTATTAGGCGGTGTAGCGGGTTATAGCGTGGTCACCAGCGACGGATTTCCTTTTGAGGATAACAGAGTCGGTGTCAACGTAGGCAGTAAAGGAAGCTGTGTCGTTCCGATTGATCTGGAAGAGAACGTGATAGAACTGCATAGCATCTTATATCCGGAGACAGACTATAAACCGTCTAAGCGAGTGACCGGTATCAGCGATGAAATTAAGTCGTTGACGGCAGAATACAGATAAAAACAGGAAACCTAAGACAGCAGCCGGGGGAAAAGCCCGACTGCTGTCTGTGCGCGTAAGCAGAATATGTGCCTTATTTTATGTATCGGGGAATAACAGTCCGGAGTGTCTGGGCACAGTAATTGATAACAGAGAGGTCATGACGACATGAAGAAGCTATTGGTTTATTTAAATGATTATAAGAAGGAGACAGTCCTAGCGCCTCTTTTTAAAATGTTGGAGGCGACATTTGAGCTGTTCGTACCGCTTGTTATGGCGGCGATCATTGATCAGGGTATTGGCGGCAGCGATGTTCCTTATGTGCTGCGTATGGGCGGGCTGCTCATCTCGCTTGGCGTGATCGGGCTGGTCTGTTCCATTACGGCGCAGTATTATGCGGCCAAGGCGGCAGTGGGATTTTCCACGAAACTGAAACATGCGTTATTTGAACACATTCAGGGACTTTCCTTCACGGAGATCGATACGCTGGGAACCTCCACGATGATCACACGTATGACCTCCGATGTAAATCAGGCGCAGAATGGTGTCAATATGGTACTGCGTCTCTTCCTGCGGTCGCCGTTTATTGTCTTCGGCGCTATGATCATGGCGTTTACCATAGATGTGAAGGCGGCGTTTATTTTTGTCGTAACGATTCCGTTGTTATCCGTGGTAGTCTTCGGTATTATGATGCTGACCATGCCTATGTATAAGAAGGTACAGGCGGGTCTGGACAGCGTGCTGGGAGCTACCAGAGAGAATCTTACGGGCGCGCGTGTGATCCGTGCTTTTAATAAAGAGCAGGAGGAGATCGACGCTTTCGAGGAAAAGAACAGCGCGTTAGCGCATATGCAGCTTTTCGTTGGCAAATTATCTGCATTGACTAATCCGGTCACATATATTATCATCAATGCCGCAACTATTATATTGCTGTATACCGGAGCCGTGAGGGTAGACGAGGGAACGATCACGCAGGGGCAGGTGGTGGCGTTAGTCAATTATATGTCGCAGATTCTGATCGAACTGGTCAAGCTGGCGAATCTGATCATCACGATCACAAAGGCGCTTGCCTGTGCTAACCGGATACAGGGCGTGTTCGAGATTAAGTCCAGTATGGAGTGGGCACAGAAATCGACCGATACGGTCCAACCCGAAAGCGGTGCGCCGGCAGAGGGTGGCAAAGCGGCGGAGAAGCGTCAGGCGGCAGATTATATCGTAGAGTTTGACCATGTACACTTAATGTACGCCGGGGCAGGAGCGGAATCCTTGTCAGATCTGGATTTCCGTGTGAAAAAAGGAGAGACGGTAGGAATCATCGGTGGAACGGGATCGGGAAAATCTTCCCTCGTGCATATGATTCCGCGATTCTATGACGCTACGCAGGGGTGCGTCAGAGTAGAAGGCAGGGATGTGCGGGAATACACAATGGAAGAACTGCGTAAGAAAGTGGGTATCGTGCCCCAGAAGGCAGTCCTCTTCCAAGGGACGATCAGAGACAACCTGCAATGGGGTAAGCAGGAGGCCACGGAGGAAGAGCTGTGGCAGGCGATAGAGACCGCACAGGCTAAGGAATTCGTAGAGCAGAAGGAAGGAAAGCTGGATGCACCTGTGGCACAGTCCGGAAGGAACCTGTCAGGCGGGCAGAGACAGCGTCTGACCATAGCAAGGGCGCTTGTGGGAAGACCTGATATCCTGATTTTGGACGACAGTGCGTCGGCGCTTGACTATGCTACGGATGCGGCGCTTCGACAGTCGATCAGAAACATGGAAGGAGATATGACGGTCTTTATCGTGTCGCAACGGGCGTCCTCCATCCGCCATGCGGATCAGATCATCGTGCTGGAGGACGGGGAAGTAGCGGATATTGGCTCGCATGACGAGCTGCTTGCGAGGTGCAGCGTTTATCAGGAGATATACTATTCACAGTATTCTAAGGAAATGGAGGCGTAGATATGGCAGCGGGAGAAGGAAAGGGCAGTCAGAAGGCGACTCTTGTGAAAGTGTTACATTATATCAGAAAATATTGGATCTATCTGGCACTGTCTATTGTGATGGCGGCAGTTACCGTGACATTGACCCTCTATTTACCGATATTGACCGGAAGGGTCATCGATCTAATTCTTGATAAGGGAATGGTGGATTTTGCGGGCGTATTTCAGATTCTACAGAAGATGACAGTGGTGATTGCCGTTACGGCGGCGGCTCAGTGGATTATGAATGTCTGCAATAATAAGATGGCGTATCGCATCGTGCAGGATATCAGGAATGAGGCTTTTCACAAGATCGAGATTCTGCCGCTTAAATATATAGACGGACATTCTTACGGCGAAGTGGTGAGCCGGGTCATTGCCGATGTGGATCAGTTCTCGGACGGTCTGCTGATGGGATTTACCCAGTTCTTCACGGGAGTCATCACGATCCTCGGTACGCTGGGATTCATGCTCAGTGTCAATGTGGGCATTACGGGTGTGGTGGTGTTGATTACGCCGTTATCTTTTCTGGTGGCGGCCTTTATCGCGAAGAAAACTTACACTATGTTCCATGCACAGTCCCAGACACGGGGAGAGCAGACTGCGCTGATCGAGGAGATGATCGGCAACCAGAAGGTGGTGCAGGCTTTTTCCCATGAGGATGAGGCGCTGCAAGAATTTGATGAGATCAACGACAGATTAGGAAAATGTTCTTTGAAGGCGATCTTCTATTCGTCGATTACCAACCCGGCCACGAGATTCGTCAACAATCTGGTCTATGCCGGTGTGGCGGTGACGGGCGCGGTCTTTGCGATTAAAGGCGGGATCAGTGTGGGACAGTTGTCCTGCTTCTTGACTTATGCGAATCAGTACACCAAGCCTTTTAACGAGATATCGGGTGTGGTAACGGAGCTGCAGAACGCCCTTGCCTGTGCGGCGAGGATCTTCGAGCTGATCGAGGAGGAGCCGCAGATTCCAGACCGTGAGGGAGCGGTCGTTTTAGAGAACGTGGATGGCAGAGTGGATCTGCAGCATGTTGATTTCTCCTATGTGCCGGATAAGAAACTGATTACGGATTTCAATCTGTCGGTGCGGGCGGGACAGCGAGTGGCGATCGTCGGGCCCACGGGCTGTGGCAAGACCACGGTCATCAATCTGCTGATGCGCTTCTACGATGTGCAGTCCGGTAAGATCTGTGTGGATGATCGGGATATTCGCGATGTGACCAGAAGCAGTCTGCGGGATAACTACGGCATGGTGCTGCAGGAGACATGGCTGAAAGCAGGAACGATCAGAGACAACATTGTGATGGGCAAACCGGAGGCGACGCAGGAAGAGATCGTTGCCGCTGCGAAAGCGTCCCATGCCCACAGCTTTATCAAGCGTCTGCCGCAGGGGTATGACACGGTGATCGGCGAAGACGGAGGCAGTCTCTCTCAGGGACAGAAACAGCTTCTGTGCATTACGAGAGTTATGCTGTGCCTGCCGCCCATGNTGATTCTGGATGAGGCGACGTCTTCCATTGATACGAGAACGGAGATCAGAATACAGAAGGCCTTCGCAACCATGATGCANGGCAGAACCAGTTTCATCGTGGCNCACAGACTGTCCACGATCCGCGAGGCGGACGTGATCCTTGTGATGAAGGACGGNAATATTATAGAACAGGGTAATCATGAGACGCTGCTTGCNCAGNACGGATTCTATGCGACNCTGTATCAGAGTCAGTTTGCCGTATAGTAAGAGGCATCCGCGTTGAAATCCATAAATTGGGAAGNGATGTCTANGATGGCNCCGTNTTCCCATGTAAANGCCAGATAGTAGTAGACTACNGTATGGGACTTAAGATANTCCTCNGAAGTCAGGAAGGNGAGAAGATCGGNNTTCTCGATCTCATTTTCTTCACAGAAGNCNTCGGGNTCAACAGACAGTCCGTCAATGAAAAANGATGGCAGNAAGGTAACGANANCGGAATCAAANGGAATCTCNTCNGTGGGAANAGCCTGATATGCACNGCCGTCCACAGAGGTAAAAATTCTATATTCGCCGTAAGCGGCCAGAAAAGATTCAGGGGTGTCTCCNACAGATACCCCTCGATTTGTCGTANTCGTCTCTAAATCCAATTCATAATCCACTGCGGAGAGCAAAGGCGTACTTTNACCGCAGCCTGNNAGCAGGCTGAAGGTCAGANCGATGGATGCGAGCAGTGTGACAGTTTTCTTCATGNCATGGAAATCCTTTCTCAGTTCATTGNATATAGGAAATTGTTCACCCGAAACAAAAAATCCCGTGAGCGGTAACTCACGGGTGATAGCAGGGGCAGTAGGAATCGAACCCACATCGATGGTTTTGGAGACCACTGTTCTACCTTTGAACTATGCCCCTATGTATTGCAGCAGGTATTTGAAACCGCCGACTTGTATTATANCATAGATGGGGANGGTTTAGCAAGAAAATTTTTTTAATAATCATATGGCACCATTANGNCCGCGTGTGCGTGTTATTAATGTAGGAGGTAACAGGAAGATATGTCGGTNGANGAGATTGTCGCGGAATATGGAGATATGTTATTTCGGATCTGTCTGGTAATGCTGTGCNATGAGCAGGACGCGCAGGATGCGGTGCAGGANACCTTATGCAGATANATNGANNATNCGNCGGAGTTTCGCGGTGCGGANCATGAGAAAGCGTGGCTGATCAAGGTTGCGGCCAATCGGTGCNGGGATGTTCACAGAGGAAGAATGCGGCACCCCACAGTGAGTCTGGAGGAGGTTTCGGNCTACTGTGAACTGCAGGAACAAAGCGAAGTNCTGACGGCATTGATGAAACTGCCGGATAANCTNAAANCGGTCATATATCTGCACTACATAGAAGGCTATAAGACAGAGGAGATCGCCGGGATGCTGGGNATCACCGTGAATGCCGTAAAGAAAAGGNTGCAGAGAGGACGAAAGAGCCTGCAGTTATTGCTACAGTAAATAGCGCGTTNNCAGCANGAATNGCNGCGAAGCAAGATTCTTNTNTTGCAGTAAATANNNCGTTGTCAGCAAGAATCGNTGCGAAGCAAGATTCTTGCCGATTTTGCCGCAGGCAAAATCATAGGAAAGGAGTCGGGTGAAAATGAGGNTTGAGGATTTAAGAGATTCCGTAGAGGGAATTCANATGAAGGAAGAGATGCGCCGGGANNTCATCGGNNCTGTCAGAGAGAGAACGGAAAAGANTGCNGAAAGNGGCNNNNCGGACAGAAAGGNCATGCGNCTTGGCATAGAGCGGCGGCAGCGGCGGCGGTTCTCATCGTGGTNTCGGGAGTCNTTGCCTTTCCGGTCCGGGCNTTTGTCAATTCTCTTGTGCAGGAGCGTCTGGAAGCGATGCCGANGGAGGAAGTAGAGGCAGTCTACGATACNGCNTCNCGCAGTCAGGAAGAAGCGGACGGATTTTCCAGAGCATATACGGACAGNGAGAAGATNAGNTATCAGGAGCTTGCAGANAANTATATGTCCGGTACNTTTCCGNAAGATGAGATCCCGCNGNCGGACAGCGANGAGGATGTGAAGGAGGACGAANTTTGCTTTATCGTNNCGCGCAGCANTTTNNATCTGCCGGACCGGGAACTGACAGATGAGGAGATTCTGGAGATNATNGACTTTAGCGTGAAGAGAGATTATGCACTTAGGCAGAATTATGAGAAAGAGTATGCACAGGAGCTTGCGCAGAAGGAAGCGCTTGAGGAGAAGCAGATTGCCGATAATGTGGAAAACGGCGGCATTACGCAGCAGAGGGCGGTCGAGATCGCTACGGAGAAACTTTTTANTTTCTTTGAAAATAACGGTGAGGGACTGGAATTAAACAGCTANTACACCGAGAGTGGTAACGGGATGACGGGGGAAGCGTGCTATGTTGTCACATGGGCTCACCCTGTCACGCACAAATGTTATTATATAGAACTCGGNGCACAGGACGGGCGTGTGGTATGGGCGGCTCAGACAGATCCCGATANATCTGGATGNACCTGATCTTACGATCGAGGAGGCGAAGGAGAAGATCGGTGTGCTACGAGAATATGCGGAAGAGTTTATGAAGAAGAAGGCGGAGGCTGATTATGTGAATGTCTATGCCTACTATCTGGAACGTATGGACAGCGCGGTAGTGTCTCGCGATGGTGTAAGATTCGTGTTCGAGCTTCCGGATCACAGTGCCTACGGTGTGACATACAGATGGAACGACGAATTGCATACTTATGCGGAGGTCGATCTCGCAGATTATCAGGAGCGGGACGGCAAGACCAGAACTCTGCATAGCGGGGGAGAAGAGATAGAAATGATGCAGGTATTTCAGAAGCTGAGTGAAGAGTAGAGGAGTTATCGTGATGTAGAAGTGCAGTGTACAACGCAACTGATAGAACGACACAGAGAAGCATAGAAAGATACAGGGAGCAGGAGCGCCCGGTTTGTTACCGGCGCTCCTGTTTCCGATATCTGTGATATGTACTTGTGATGCACAGCGCGAAGATGATACATGCGCAGGCAAAGACGATATAAAGCGGCAGAATTTCGCTGTGACGATTCATGACGCTGATTTCTTCCAGAATGCCATCATAGATCATATAAAACGGTGCGGCGTACAGCAGGCAGTCCGACAGGAAAACAATATAGGCAAACACGCGGAGCAGACTGTGCGAAAGCCCCAGGGAAGAGAGAAATCTGATCAGTGCTGGTTTCATAATTAAAAGCAGAAAAACAGGAATGATCCAGCAGAGGGCAGCCGCAAGGACGGTGTGGAAGCTGCTACAGCAGCCCGCGGAGATGGCCAGTGTGATGGCGCACAGTTCCAGAACAGCCGTCAGGGAAAAAAGCATGACTATTAAGAGATAGGTGCCGAGAGGCTGTTGCAGTATGTCGAAGTGGCCGGGATAGCTGGGAAAGCCGTAGGTGACGAGATTGGCGTTACAGCCCAGTCCGTCCCAGCCGTACACCGTGCCGTAAAGCAGCAGGTTGAGGACGGTAAAGAGAAGCCACAGGATGGCGGACAGCGTGAGGGCGGCGGCGATCTTGGCGGAAACATCCGACGTCTGCCCTTCTTGTGTGGTGAACAGCAGCGGTTTCATCCGGGACTGTGATTCATGGGAGAAGACCGGGGAGACGACGCACAGAAGCAGCACACTGATCAGGATCATTTCGGTATGGTACATAGCCGTGAAGTTTTCCCATCCGGCATAATACGTCAACTGGAAACTGTCCGGCTGAGAAGTGATAAGCCGGCCCATCTCCGTGTCGGCAAGGGACACCACCTTGGTGGGTAGACGGTAATCGTCCCAGTCATAGGTGTATCCGTCGGAAGCATATCGCATCACAAATTCATTCAGGAAATTAGAGTCTGTCAAGCCGATATACGGCTCGAATTTCTGCGGAAAGCCGTAACGGTCTATGATCTGCTGCATTTTTTCATCCGTGAGAGGACCCTTAAACTCTTCCGTAATCTGACGGTCCATCCGCACGGCTTCATAACCGTGATATGTAATACCGTCTACCGTCGATGTCTCCGCCAGAAGGTTCTGGAAAAAGTAGAGCAGCACAAATCCCAGTATGCACAGGAGTCCTATGGAGAATATTTTTTTGTAATAAAGTTTGTATAATTCTGCTTTATATAGACGCATGATTGGTTCCTTTCATATAGTTTATAGGAAATTGCTCGTTTAGGCACGAGTTTGCGAAGCAAATCTCGCAAAGTTAATTCCGAAGGAATTTACTTTTGTTAATTCCGAAGGAATTTACTTTTGTTAATTCCGAAGGAATTTACTTTTGGTAAAATACAGATAAGCATCCTCCAACGTCGCTTCCGCCGGAACCGCATTTTCCACGGGCTTGTCTTTGGCGACAATACGCAGTTCTACCTGATCTGCCTGATTGCGCAGATTGCTGATCACATGCTGTTTGCTCAGTGCATCTGCACGCTCTTCCGGCACAAGACATTTCCACACGCAGCCCGCAGTTTCGGCAAGGAGTTGTGTTTCATCGCTGATATGCATGATCTGGCCGTTCTTCATGATCATGATCTTATCTGCGATATACTCCACGTCCGACACAATATGGGTGGACAGAATCACAAGCCTGTTCTTGCCCAGAGAGCTGATGATATTTCGGAAGCGCACACGCTCGGCTGGGTCAAGACCGGCTGTCGGTTCGTCAAGCACAAGTATTTCGGGATCATTGAGGAGCGCTTGGGCGATGCCGACTCTGCGCAGCATGCCGCCGGAGAAAGTTTTCAGTTTATTCTTTTTATCTCCGGTAAGATCGACTAATTCGAGCAGTTCATCGATCCTGTTGCGGGCATACTCCTCCGGAAGCGCCTTGAGGGCAGCCATGTAGTTCAGGAAACGGAGTGCGCTGAAATCCCCGTAATAGCCGAAATCCTGAGGCAGATAACCTAACAGCCTGCGGTATTCACCGCCCATCTGTGAGATCGGTACGCCGTCGCACAGGATATTTCCGAGGGTTGGTTTCAGGATACCGCATACCATGCGCATAAGGGTGGTCTTGCCGGCGCCGTTTTCGCCCAGAAGTCCGTACACACCATGTCCCAGGCGGACGTTGACATCCTGTACCGCCGTTTTGTTTTTGAAGGTTTTGACCAAATTGGTCAGTTCTAATTCGTGCATAAGATTTCTCCTTTATTAATTGCTGTAAAAAGCGCTTTGATCTGTATTCCGAGAAGCACTGTGCCGATCATGAGCGCTATGCCCCAGATAAAGAGCATGGATTCTTCATATAATATGGGCATGGCCGCCACTACCGAGAAAAATACGGACAGGAAGATCCCGATGATCACCTGCATCCACGGGCTGCGCCTGCCTGTCTCTGTGAGCAGAATGCCCAGACTGACACACTGCGTCAGGACGAAGGGAACCAGCATATACAGTCCGATCTGCAGAAGCTTGATCTTCCAGTGGGAGCCGGCGAACAGGATTCCCGCCGCCAGTGCTGCCAGATTGATGATACCCGAGAGAATCATGTTATAGGCCGCCAACTGGCTGACATTAAAGAAACAGGTTTCGCTAAGCTCGGCGATCTTGGAAAAGCATGCCCTGCCTACCTGCAATATGGAGAAAGAACCGAGCACGCCCGCCAGCAGCGTGGATATCGTGATCATATAAGACCGGTCCACGTCATGCAGCCCCATCATTGACATCAGGAACAGTACGAGGAAACAGTCGGCGATGTGGAAACCCAGCATGCTGCGGTCGGCGTAACGTATCTGGTTCTGCCAGATTCTCCGCCGGTCGGTCAGCAGATGTACTTCTTTATCGGAAATTGCCTGCCGCAGAACGGACAGGGTGTGTTCCTTGGCATGTTCGTCGATTGGAAAAAGTGAGTCCGTATTTTCGAGTTCGCGAAGTAAATCTCGCAACCTCGCGAAGCTCAAATTTCTTTTATGATTCTTCATTCGATGCCTCCATGATTTTTCTTAAACTTTGCACACCCAGACGGAATCTGGATTTTACTGTGGAGAGATTGCAACCTAAGATCCCGGCAATCTCGTGAAACCGCAGTTCTTCGTAGATTCGCAGGATAATGACCTCTCGCTGTTTGACGGGAAGCTCGTGTAGTGCATGCCATAGGAGCAGGCGGTCTTCCAGATTGTGAAGTTCTGCGTCCTCTTTACCGGTATAGGACACTTCCTCGATACGGGCGGTGTCTTTCTTATGGTGAAAATAGTCGCGGCACAGATTGCGGGCGATGATAAGCAGATAGCCCTTCAGATTCCGGTATTCGTAGGAATCTACATATTTAATGAAGCGAAGGAACACTTCCTGCGTGATATCGTAGGAATCGGTCGCCTGTCCCGTCAGATACAGACAGAAACGGTATATTTCATCATAGTATTTTTCCACGATGGCGTTTAAGGCATCTTTGCTTCCGCTATGAACTTTCCGGATCAGTTCTTTGTCTGTCACTTGCTTATCCTGTGCTTTCTATGCTGTCTGTTGTCTTGTGTCAGATTCGCCGCGGTGATTACTCTGACACTTAAATAACTGATTCTATTATACAAAAGATTAATTGGGGGAAAAGTTTTTTTGGGTGGAGGGCGGTGAACTTTTTGGTGGGGAGGAGGGTTATTTATTTCACAAAGGTAAGGAGGAGAAGGTATGAGATTATATCGGATGGAATTATATAAATTGTGGCATAAGAAGGGGTTTGTGATTTGTGGGATATGTATGATATTGATTACGGGATTCTATTTTGCGACAACGGTCGGTAGTGAGTCGGCTGCGGTGGACGGGGTGCGGTATTATGGATATGAGGCGGTTAAGGTCAACAGGCGAATCACGGAGGAATACCAAGGGGTGCTTACGGATGAGAAGGTTTCGGCGATGGTGGAGCGGTACGGACTGCCTTCGGAGGTGGTGTATGATTATCCGGGCTGGCAGGATGGCAATTATCTGAATAATTTCGTAACCACGTATCTGTCAGACGGGTACTTGCGTGATTGGAACAATTATAAGGAGCCGACGCAGGTATATGCCATTGCGGATACGGAGCTTGGCAAAGTGCAGCGCACGTCAGGCAAAGAAATACAATTTGCTTATACGAATGGATGGACGGCTTTTCTGGATACGCTGCAGATGGGAATGATATTGGCGAGTATCCTGCTGCTGATGTCGATATCTACCCTGTTTGCACAGGAAGGGCAGGCGAAGATGCTACCGCTGTTATTTACGACGCAGGAAGGAAAGGAAAAGGATGTGTATGCAAAAATTGCCGCAGCGTTTACATTGACTATAATAGTCTATAGCATGACTGTGCTGTTATGCTTCGTAATGAGCGCCTGTATCTACGGGTTGGACGGTGGCGGGTGTGCGATCTGTATCGTGCTGTCACAGCCGTTGCGTGCCGATCTGAAAACCGGATACATGTCGGCAAGCACATTTGCCGGGATTATGCTGGGCTTGAATTTTCTGGCTCTGCTCCTGTTATGTGCAATCACAATGTGCGCGTCTGCGCACTGTAAAAGTACCTTCGGTGCGGTAACGACAACAGGAATCTTGTGGGCGCTGCCACTGTTAATCAGGATGTTTTTCGGCGGAGCAGGGTATTTCTTTACCTCCTGTATGCCCCTCTTCCTGATTATGACCGGATCGGTCTATGAAGCCGTAGAATGGAGAAGAGAGGCGATGATGATTCCCGTGATTGCCGTAGTGCTTTTGCTTTGTGTAGAAGAGGGATATCGTGTATACAGGCGGATGTAAGTAGGGAAGCGGATCGCTAAGGTGCAAGGGCGTCCGCAGTCCGTGGTGTCTGAGTTTACTATATTTCCTCTATGATCACGAATCCCCATCCCTCGATGGATAATGACTCTCCCTGTTTGATCAGTTGATCCTGCATAAGGAGTACGGAATCCCTGCCCTGCCATGTGATCGTGGCTGAATCGTCGGAATAGTTAAGATAGTAGGTGATCTCTTTGCCGTATTCGTTGGTTCCGCGTTTGATGATGACAGGGTATTGCACTTCAGGAAGCGCAATATCCGACTTGGTGACTATGTAAGTCAATAAGTCTTTCAACGTTGTTTTATCAAAGTAACATCCCAGATAAACCGCAGTTCCGGCACCGTAGTGGTTCTCGGTGACAGCGGCATAGCTGCCCCAGTGAGGATGATCGTAGTCGGCAAGGTTCTGTGCGGTTGTGGGGGTGAGCAGCTCCATCCAATAGCGGACGCCTTTTGCGGACGGATCGGTCGAATCGGCGGAAGGCTCATAAGGAACAGTATTTTTGACCGAATTCGTACTGTTTTGGAAAATACAGTTTTTCAACCCGACTTTGACTCCGTCAGTAAACTGATCGTAGGTCATACCGAACACATCTGTCAGTCCGTGCGGCTGGTCATCCGGATAGATTTTCAGAACGGGATCGGAAAATGCCGTTTTAAAGGTTGAAAGCAGGATTCCGCCGTTCTCCGTATAGTGTCTCAGATGATCGACAAGAGTGTCGGAAACACTGTAGAGCGCAGGGGTCACCAGAATCTTATATTGACTAAAAAGGTCAACATCATTTACAGATAGTATATCACACTCGATATTTAATTCGTAGAAGGCATCGTAGAGCCATCTGATGATATCGTTGTAGTTTAGGTCGGGATGGATGGCAAACCACTTCAGTCCGGTCAGGGATTCGTTGGACAGCAGTAATGCAACATCGGCTTTCTTGCGCAGATTCTTAAGGTGATCGCCGTACTTGGAAAAATCCGCGCCGATGGTGCATGCCTCGCGGTAGGTTGCGTTTTCTTTCAGGTTATGGCTTAAGATTCCTTTCCAGTAGGATTCGATGGCATTGTGTATAGAGTGCCAGTGCCAGTACATGACAGAGTTAGAGCCGGAGGCAAGGTGGCTGAAGGCCTGCAGGCGGAGCTGGCCCGGATAGTGAAGCCAGCCGTGATTCCCCTGTGCTTCGGTCTCCAATATGAAGTAATTGTCTTTCTTTACGGAACGGGCAACGGCACCGCCGAAGGAAATCTCCTTGCCGGTGAGATCCTGCGCCGAAGGGTGATAGATGTCAAAACCTGCCACTGTCAGCGGTTTCGCGGCTTCCCACTGGTCAACTTCCGGCTGCAGGCCGAAAGAGTAGTTACGCCATTCATAGTCGAAGTTCTGGGTAATGAACTGGTCGGGACGGGCATATTCCTGTACGATACTGCACTGCCATGCGAGAAAATCCGTCACGAGTTTTCTCTGGAACTTCTGGTATTCCGCGCCAAGGGAGCCGTTGATAGTGCCGCGTACATCAGGAAAATCTTCCCATGCATTGATGCGGTTGCTCCAATAGTCTAAGCCGAAGGCGTGATTCAGGGCATCTAAATCATTGTGGAATTCCTTTTTCGTGTATTCGATAAATTTCTTCTGGGCATATTCGCTGCATGTGTCGTAGGACTTCGTCTCATTGTCAAGCTGGAAGCCGATGATATGTTCATAAGAAGATACTTCTTCCATCAGACGTCTGATGATGATCTCGGCGTGTTTTAAGTATATGGGGTGAGTAATATCCATGTTCTGTCTGCGTCCATACCGTTCGGGACCGTAATGAGTCTCCGTAAGGACATCAGGACATTTCGCGGCAAGCCATGTGGGAACGGCATAAGTAGGTGTGCCGACGATTACCGAGATGTCGTGGGCCGCAGAAGCGCGTAGCATTCTGTGCAGATGGGTGAAGTCAAACACTCCCTCCTGCGGTTCCCACGTGCTCCATGTGGATTCCGCGATGCGGATCACATTGATGTGGGCTTTCTCCATCATTTCCATATCTGTCTCAATCCTGTCGTAGGGCAGGTATTCATCGTAGTATGCGGCACCGAATAAGAGTCTGTCTGTTTTCATAGATTATCGTCCTCACTTTTCTGGTTTTGAGAGTACATTGCTGGCTAAAATTGTAAAACATCTTGCGAATCAGCCCGATATCTGGTAATCTTGAAACGAGCAACCGATTGCGCATAGCGTGTTGGTGTTATTCTATCATATACTTGCTGGGCAGTAAAGGAAAAATGGGATTAATCGGGGGAGCTATGGACGATAAGAATTTGACGATTGGGGATATTGCGCAGGAGCTTGGGGTGTCCAAGACAACCGTGTCGAGGGCGATATCCGGCAAGGGCAGGATCGGGGAGCAGACCCGTAAGAAGGTGCTGGATTATATCGAGGAACATCATTACAGCCCTAACGTGGTCGCGAAAGGACTTGCGCAGAATAAAACCTTTAATTTGGGCATGGTGATGCCGGGAGATTACAATGTTGTGGAGCTGCCTTTTTTCCAGAAATGTATGCTGGGCGTCAGCAGGACGGCTTCCGCCCACGGATATGATGTGTTGATTTCCATGGTGACGGCGGATAATATTTCCCAGCTGGAGCGTGCGGTGACAAATCGTAAGATCGACGGGGCGATCCTGACAAGAACGCTCGCGGATGATGCGCCGATGAAGTATCTGATCGAAAGCGAAATTCCCTTCGTGGCGATGGGCAGCACCGATGACGACAGGGTCGTGCAGGTCGATAACGACCATCGGAGTGCGTGTAGGGAGCTGACGGATAAGCTTCTGGCGCATGGCATCAGGAACATTGCGTTGATCGGGAGCGATGAGACTCATATCGTCACGGGCAACAGGTTACGGGGATTTGAAGATGCCTTTATGCAGAGAAAAGAATGGGATGGCAGCAGGCGGACTTTTCTGAATGTGAGCGATGGCGGCAGGGTGGATGAGATCGTGGAGAGACTTCTGGAGGAAAAGACGGAGTGTATCGTATGCATGGACGATTTTCTGTGCGGTTGTGTGTTGAATACCCTGCAGCAGAGGCAGATTGCTGTACCGGAGCAGATACAGATTGCTTCTTTCTATGACAGCACCGTGCTGGCGAACCGTATTCCGTCCATCACATCCATACGATTTGACGTGGAGGAACTGGGTACAAAGGCGTGCGAGACGCTTTTGCGCATGCTGGACGGGGAGGAAGTGGAGCGGCGTACACTGTTAGGGTATGAGGTGCGTATGCGGAAATCGACGCGGTGAGAAGGCAGAAGAGCGAAATGTGGCTGCGTGTACTTGACATACATTTACCGGACAGAGTACAATAGACACAATGGTTGGCAGAAGCCGACGTCAGGGACGCCAAGCGTTCGAGGGAAGATACAGAGGTCATTAAGAAAGAAGGTAACTGTGAAGAACAGGATTCTGAACAGTTACGAAAGAAGTAAATCAGATGATTTTCGATATTATAGTGAAATAAACTATTACAAACAAATATATTAACTTACCAGGAAGGTAATCGGATATGCGGGAAGCGTATCGGGGTACTTTCCTATTTTTATTATATGGGAAACTGCTTTGCAAACTTCAAGTTCGCGAAGTGAATCTTGTAACCCCGCGAAGCTCAATTTTTTATGGAGGAAAATGATTATGAAACGGACACGTAAACTTGTATTATCGGCGCTTTTTATGGCATTGGGGATTGTCCTTCCTTTTCTGACGGGACAGATTCAACAGATCGGTAATATGCTCCTGCCGATGCATATTCCGGTGCTGTTGTGTGGCTTCATCTGTGGCTGGCAGTATGGTCTGGCAGTCGGGCTTATGACACCTCTGCTTCGGAGCGTTATGTTTGGTATGCCGCCGCTTATGCCTACGGCAGCGGCGATGGCGGTGGAACTGGCAGTCTATGGTTTGATGACAGGTATTCTGTATGCGAAGCTGCCGAAAAAGGTTCCCTATATCTACGTGAGCCTTCTTTGTGCGATGATCGCGGGCAGAGCCGCGTGGGGACTCGTCGGTATTCCGTTGTACGGTATTGCCGGAAACGGCTTTACCGCGCAGATATTTCTGTCCGGCGCGCTTTTGAATGCCATACCGGGTATCATACTGCAGATCGTACTGATTCCGATTGTTATGATCACACTTGGCAGAGCGGGTGTGCTGAATGATTATGCCCCGGAGCGTGAGATGGAGGGTTCTTGTGAATAAGATTTATACCATGATTGACAGTGCACTGGAGCATGCAAACATGACCGAACAAGTCAATATGGCGATTGACGGTATGTGCGGCAGCGGCAAGACAACGCTGGCAGAAGAGCTTGCCCGCAGATATGACTGTAATCTTTTTCATATGGATGATTTCTTCCTGCGTCCGGAACAGCGTACCGCAGCACGGTATGCGCAGGCCGGAGGGAACGTGGATTATGAGCGGTTTCGGGCGGAGGTTCTGGATCATCTGGCGAATGAGGGAGGCTTTGCCTATCGGCGTTTTGACTGCCGCAGGATGGCGCTTGAAGAGCCTTGTGAGGTCTCATGGAACAGATTGAATATTATAGAGGGCGCGTACAGCTGTCATCCCTATTTCGGGGATGCGTATCAACTGTGCTTTTTTATGGAAGTGTCCGCAGGGGAGCAGAAGAGGAGAATACTGGCACGAAACGGAGCGGAAATGTACCAACGCTTCGAGCAGGAGTGGATTCCTATGGAGAATCGGTATTTTGAGGCTTACGGAATCCGGGATAAGTGCATTGTGGTCAGCGGCGGTTAACATCGGATTTTGCAGAGGGAGTTCCATATGGCTAAGTTGGAAGCTTACGTTTATTCCTTGAAAAGTGCATGTGCGTGCAGTATAATAAGAGATGAAGATATACTAAGATCATAAAGTACATGATCTTAGTATATCTTCATCTCTAAGAGAATGCGAAGAGCATGCATTCTCCGTGATAAAACAAGATAGATAGAAAAAGCAGGACATGAGGGAGTGTCGTCACACATGCCCTTATGTAGAAATAAACAGGAAAGGGGGTGTATACCATGCGTCTTAGGAAATTATTCACGGCGGCATTGACTGCGGCAATGGTGTCCATGGTTTTCGTCATGCCGGTTTCTGCCCACGGGCATCACAGCCGGACGACAGTAGCAACGGATACAGATACAAGCTGCCCGGTATGTACGGTGGAAGGATGTACGGAAGAAGGCAGGCATACCCATGATGGACATGATTACTGTGGATATGACCACAAAGATGGTTATTGTGACTATTCCTGCGAGACTGCTTCCGACGATACCACTTCCGATGATTCAACTTCCGGGAAGACTACTTCCGGCAGGAAGGTTTCCCGTGGCAGATGTGGCACCAGACGGCATTGCCACCATTAATTGAGTGATTTCGGACGAAAGATGAAGTGAAGGCTGCCAGACAATGCTGGCAGCCTTTTTTGTCGGGCAAAAAGCAAATATAAAAGAGCGATCCCAACGCACAGCGTGGATCGCTCTGTCTTCTACAGCATAGATTCGATCTTCTCCACCGCGATACGGATATACTCACCCATCGATGCTTCCGCGCAGCCTGCCACGAAATGGTTGCAGCGGCCCGTCGGTATCAGAACTTTATAGGCGCGGCTGGATCCGATGGCAGCGGCGATGGCCGGTGTGATCTCACCTAACAGTGCATTAGCGAAGACGATGCCGATGGGACCGGCGATAATATCCGAGTCTGCCGCATTGACGATAACCGCATTGTCGCCCGTAGCGCCGTAGTCAGCCCCTGCTTTCAGCATAGCCGAAGTGGCGATGCTGTTCGTGCCGATGGCATACAACTCCAGATCCGCATGATTTTTCTTAAGCTGTTCTATAATAGATCTCCCGATCCGGCCACCCTGACCGTCTATGATAGTGATTTTCATGGGAAATAATCCTTTCCTTATATCTGGAAGAAAGCGACGCTGTCATTCAACTGCTCAATAACGGACTTCAGCTCGTCCGCCTGTTTCGCGACATCCTCGATGTTTGCCCGCAGTTCATCGGTAGAAACGTTAGCTTCTTCCGCGGACGCGGCATTTTCTTCGGAAATACCGGATAAGCTGCTGACGGAATCGAGAACGCTGATCTTATTCTGGTCAACAATTTCCACGATGTCTGAGATTGTATTAACTGCACTGGCGGCCTCCGCAATATTTCCGTCCACATCCTCGAAACTGTGGCTTACGCTCTTTAGGGCATCCGCTTCTTTGATGACCGCATCCTGAATTTGTGCGGCAATCTTCGTACACTCTGCGGTCTTGGAAGTGATTTCTTCTATGATCGACTGAATCTGCTTTGCGGAAGAATTGGACTGTTCCGCCAGCGTCTGGATCTCACCTGCCACGACTGCGAAACCTCTTCCCGCTTCGCCGGCTCTGGCAGCTTCGATGCTGGCATTTAAGGAGAGCAGATTGGTCTGTCCGGAGATATCCATAATCATCTTTGCAGCGGTGGTGATCTGGTTTACCGCATTGCTGACGCTGGTAATGCTGATGATGACGTTGTCGGCGCTGGTGGTAGTGTATTTGTTGGCACTCAATAGGTCGTTCAGAGCAGCTTTAGCGGTGTTGCTGACGCGGGTAACGGTTTCCGTCACCGCCCGGGTAGCTTTAGAGCTCTCGGCGATCTGAGTGATGTTTTCGGAGATCTCATTCATGTCATGCGATTGTTTATCAACAGAGCCCGACATACTCTGGGCACCGGAAGAGAGTTCTTCCATGGTGGCGCTTAAATCTTTGACGGCCTTCGCACAGTTGCCGAGAGAGTCATCGACAAGGCTCACGGAATGGTCCACTGTGCCGGCACAGCTTAAGATCATCTCCACAACGTTTACAAGCTGCGTGCGGAGGCTTTCTGCTGCATTTGCAACATCGGATAATTCCCGGATACGATTCTTATCATTGATTTTGAAATTAAGATTCCCTTCGGAGAGCATAACCGTAGCGTCGCGGAGCATATGAATCTGCCTGGTAATCATTTTGCCGATAATAAAGGCGATGGCAACGATGATCACCATAAGCCCAAGGCATATGAGAAGGATATAGACCAGATAGCTGTTGGTGGCGGCGGTCAGTTCCGCGCTGGGCTTGCCGGTGAACATCATGCCGACAACGCTGTCCTTCTGTTCGATGGGAATATAGTAACCATAATAATCCTGACCGCCGATATTGACATTTCTGGCGAAGTATGTATTGCCCTGGTTCAGAACAATTTCTTTTACCGTATCGGTGCACTGTGTCAGAAGCACGCGGTTTCCCGATTCGTCTGTGATTGTAGTTAAATAACGGGTGTCCCCGTAAAACATCGTGCAGTCTACTCCGGATATTTCTTTAATATAGTCGACAGTGTCCGTACTGGCGGAAAGATTGGTTCCGCCTTTGAAGAGGGTGTCCCCGGACAGCCTGTAGGTGCCTGCATCAAGCGAGTCGAAGGTTTGCAGCAGCGAATATCCGGTGACTTCCAGCATGCTTTCGATCTCATTTTCCGTAGTGGTCCGCATATATCTGGATGAAGTGAGGACGGTAACAAAAATGGATAGAAGTGCGGGCAGAAGGCACAACAAAAGTAAAATTGAGATGATGCTTGGCTTTTTATTCATATAGATTTCGCTCCTGTCTGAGTAGTTTTTTCGGGCAGTATTTTATGTTTTTCACTGCGTTTTTCTTTATAGTATAATTGTATTTCGGGAAGATGGCAAGAATATAATCAGATTGGACAGGATTGGGCAAGTATTAACTTGTATGAATTTTTTTCTACAATTGGCAAAAAATAGATTGACATCAACTATGCAATTTGTTATCCTAAAAACATGAACAACCGATTGCGCAAGGTAAAATGTAACAACTGCGTCAACAAAAAACAGGCACATACATCAGCAAGTTGCTGTCGCAGGCGCGGTAGAGAGAATACAGCCATCGGTAAAACGGGTTATAGCAGTACAAGCAAACCGGGACAATCAGACAATCATCGAATGAAAATGGAGGGCAGGGCAGCATGGATAAGTTTATTGTTAACATCATCCATCGTCCGGAAATGGTACCTGAGTATGCAGAGAAGGTAACCGGACACGGTAAAGAAGAAGATATCGGCAGGAAGGAGCTTTTGACAGAGTCTCTGGATATCTTTAAGACACAGCAGGCAATTGCACACAAGAACGGACTTAAGACTACGATTCAGATGACTTATGCTTCCTTATTTAATGATGAGGCGGTAGAACTGGCTAAGGCAGATCATGAAAAGTACGGCGATGAGATCGCCCTTTCTCTGCTGGGACTTCCCTGCGAAGAGTTCCGTGAGAAGTATAAGACCAAGGATTTCTGTATCTGGATGTTTTCCATGGAAGACAAGAAATCCATTGTAGACGATGTATTCGGTAAATTCCATGACAGATTCGGTTTCTATCCGGAATCTACGGGTTCCTATTATATGGACGCCGATCTGGTGAATTATGTAAAAGAGAAATATCCTATGGTGAAATGTGCTGTGGCTACCTGCTGGGAAGAAGGTCCCAAGGCATATCACACCTGTAACAATTCATGGTATACCTTCATGGATGGCGGTCCGTGGGCGCCCTGGATTCCGAGTAAGCAGAATGTACATGCGCCGGCAGCGAATGAGGCGGAGGACAGCGGTATCGTGGCGATCCCTCATCTGTCCCGTGACCTGATCGCATGCTATGACGGTAACGGCTCCAACTTCGGAACCCATCCGCAGAATGTGCTCAGAAGTATGAGCTATGATTCTAAGACATGGGAGTACCCGTATCTGTACAACCTGATCGATCAGTACCGTGATCTGGCAAAATATAACAATGGTTATGCATACAATATGATGTTTGTAGGCCCCGGCTGGATGAACAAGATGGGACGCTGGGAGGCACCCTATGAGCTGTTACTTAAGTCCTATGAGGACGGTATGGCATACTATGGTCAGCTCAAGAAAGAGGGCAAGCTGGATGATATGACCATGGCTGAGTTCGCGGATTTCTACCGTGAGAACAGAAGACTGACGGAGCCGGAATGCGCACTGTGGAGAGATATCCTGTACGGATCAGATAAGCAGCTGTTCTGGTACTGCGATCCTTACATGAGAGTCTGCGCTAATATGGACCAGGGCGGCGCTATCGTAGACCTGCGTCCTTATGCGGCGAAATTAGAGTGGCCGGTAGGTATCGGTACGAAGCATGTGACAGACGCTTCTTATCCGTTCTTAATTCAGGAGAAATACAGAGCAGGTTACTTCACCCACTATGCAGGCGAGGGTACGGTCAGAAGTGCGAAGCTGACGCATAACGGCGAGGAAGTGGATCTGTGCCTGTGCAGAACGAAAGCGCATTTTTCACAGGAGGGCAACACGAGAATCCTGACGCTTGATCCTGTGGATATCGAGTTCTATGATTTGACAGTGAAGCTGCAGACGAAGATGTACTTCGAGGAAGGCAGCTCCAACATTAAGATCGAGAGAACCATCTTAGAGATGAGCGATCCTAGCGCTGAGGTGGAGATCAACGAATATATGGTAGCATGTTACGGCACTACGGAATATTCCGAGGATATGAGCAATATCGTACTGTCCGTTACAGACGGCGCAAATACAGAGAAGATCGATTATGCATACAAGTGCCGTGAGGCCCAGATGAAGGGCGCGATGGAAGCGATCGCTGTAGTACCGGAGATCGAGACGAGAGTATCCATCAGCTGTGAGAAGAAGGAAGCGGTAGGTTACATCAAGGAAGGCTACGCATTCTCACCGATGTTCACGTTAGGTTACACGACCAAGTTAAAAGATAAGGAGGTATTTGCGACATGGCTCAATCTGGCAAAGGCAAATTAAATTACAGGTGTCCCTCCTGCTTCATGAGAGACTTAGATATTGATATGTTTTATGATAAGGATAAAAAGGAGTATCATTGCATCCGCTGTCAGTATGTGGGGACGGAGGAGGACGTGCTTGAGAAGAATGAGTTGGTGCGGTTCCGGTATAAGGATGCTATGAAGAGGTTTACGAAGTTTGATTTTGATTAAGACATGAACGGAGACTACACATGAAATTCTACAAGGGTATGGACTTATCTACGCTTTTAGAGGTGGAGCGTCTTGGCGGGAAATTTTATGACCATGGCGTGGAGAAAGATGTTTTTGATATTTTACAGACTTATGGAGTCAATGCGGTGCGTCTCAGGCTGTGGAATGATCCTTATACGGAGGACGGTAAGCCTTATGGGGCGGGCACGAATGATCTGCCGGTTACGATAGAGCTGGCGAAGCGTGCGCAGGCTCATGGTATGGATGTGCTGCTCAATTTGCATTACAGTGATTTTTGGGCTGATCCGGGGAAGCAGAAGGTGCCTAAGGCGTGGCGCGGTATGGATGCGGATCAGTTGACCGAGGCGGTCTATTCATATACGAGGGATACACTGCTTGCTATGAAGGAGGCAGGGGCTTACCCCAATCTGATACAGGTGGGAAATGAGTTGACCGGCGGCATGCTCTGGCCTCTCGGGCAGCTGCCTAACTACGATAATCTGGCACGTTTTATTAGTGCAGGTATCCGGGGTGTGCGGTCGGTGGACGCAGATATGCCTGTCATGATCCATCTGGACAACGGCGGCAACGGCGCTATGTACAGAGACTGGTTTGATCACTATATGGAGCGGGGAGATGATTTTCAGATCATCGGATTGTCCTATTATCCGTTCTGGCACGGTACTATGGAAGACCTGCGGAATAATATGAATGATCTGGCAGTGCGTTACGGTAAGGAACTGATCATTGTGGAAACGTCCATGGGATTTACCATGGAGGACTATGCGGAGTATGAGAAGCTGGCGCCCGAAGAGCGCAAGGGATATGCCACAAAGCCTGAATTGGTGGAGAATTTACCTTTCCAGATGAGTAAGGAAGGTCAGAAAGACTTCATAAGGGCACTGTTCGATGTGATCGATCAGGTGCCGGAGCATAAATGTAAAGGGTTCTTTTACTGGGAGGCTGCATGGATTCCGGTAGCCGGTTCCGGCTGGGCAACGGAGAACGCACTGCCCTATATTGAAGAGAAGGGACCATGCGGAAATGAATGGGCGAATCAGGCACTCTTTGACTATAATGGTCAAGCGTTACCGGCGTTGGAAGTGATACGAGACTATCAGCCTTAGTGCGCTGTACTATTTACTTGTATAGCACACTGATGCCGTGCAGTGGATCTGCACGGCATGCTATATATTGACTGAAGAGGTCGATTTACGCACGACCAACTGGGGACGAAGCATTGTCCGGCTGATCGGGATATGATTGATCAGAGAATGAAGAGAATAGAAGCCGCATTTGCCTAAAGTGGAACAATCCTGGCGGATGGTGGTGAGAGGCGGCGTGAGTTGGGCGGCAATCGGCAGATCATCGAAACCGATGACACTGATGTCTTCGGGCACACGGAAACCGCGCTGGTTGCATTCTGCTATGACACCGGAGGCAATCAGATCATTGCCGCACAGGATCGCGGTGATTCCCATGGAGAGCAGGTTGCTTACATGATATTTTGCGGCTTCGGCTACATAGTAACCATAGGGCATGGTAGCTTCGTCAAAGGGCAGATCATGGGCAGTCATGCTGTCGATATAAGCCTGACGGCGCTGCTCGGAGATCATGGAGTTACGTGATCCGTTGATCAGGGCGATCCGACTGTGGCCTAGAGACATTAAATGCACGATGGCATCGTCAATTCCCTCAAAGCTGTCGGTTCCTATATAACTGACAACGGGATTATTTTTGATATAATTGTCCAGAAGAACAGTGGGAATGCTCGTAGTGTTGAACTGCGTCATCCAATCATCCTGAAGGGCGAACCCAATTATAAAGGCTCCCACGTATCCGTGCTTGAGCATGTAAGTGTCGTATTTCTCTGTGGATTGGAAAAGAGGAGTGACAGGAGTCACTGTGACATCAAAATTTTCGCGGGAGGCAGACTGACGGAATCCTAAGATAATATCATAGCCGAACTGGTCAGGATTCTGATATTCCATGTTTTCCACAAACAGACAAAGTTTTTTTTGAGCTTTGCCGCGCATCTGCTTCGTAGTATAAC
Source organism: Lachnospiraceae bacterium (assembly GCA_014804655.1). Classification (GTDB taxonomy): domain Bacteria; phylum Bacillota; class Clostridia; order Lachnospirales; family Lachnospiraceae; genus UBA3282. The sequence continues at coordinate 125,006 of JAAUZK010000018.1, forward strand.
CCAGTTCCACCGCGGTATCCAGTACAGTTTGCCGCAGAGATTCGCTGATGTCGCTGGCACCGTTTAAACCTTTAGATACAGTGCTTACAGATATGCCGAGTCGATTGGCTATGTCCTTGATTGTTGCCATGGTTATACCTCTCATCTCTTAATAGTAGAATGGTTAATAATATAGTCAGTATGGTCAGAAAAAACAGTATAATGTATAAATAATAAAGTGAAAACACCAACATAAGAATAGAAGAAAAAGAAAAATAATGCAATAGTGCATTTTATGTTTTGCGAAAGGTTTCGCAATTTTGTATAAACTTTACAAATACAATGGTTTAAATACGTGCAAAATGGAAAAATTAGATTAGGAAAAGGATTTCCGTATTGACAAATTGTATAGTTTGGTGGTAGATTTATCTCAGATACGAAAGTTTACGAAATAATCAGTGTTTATTTTCGTAGTTGGGGGATTGAAGGGTGAAGGCTAAATCGTTAACGAGGGGAGCAGGCATATTGTTACCGATATCCAGTCTGCCTTCCGCGTATGGGATAGGAACCTTTGGTAACGCGGCTTTTAAGTTTGTGGATCTGCTCGCGGATCTGAAGCAGAAATATTGGCAGATACTGCCGATGGGGCCGCTCAGTGTGGGGGACAGCCCGTTCCAATCAATCTCGCTGTATGCGGGTAATCCTTATTATATTGATCTGGATGATCTGGTTGAGAACGGATTGCTGCGGATTGAAGAGATTAATTCTTACCGCTGGGGAGACAGCAGTGATAATATAGATTATTCTGTGTTATATCAGAACAGATATACGGTCCTGAGATCGGCGTATGAGCGGTTTGACTGCCGGAATGCACAGTACATAGCATTTTGTGACAGGAATAAAGAATGGCTCGCAGATTACAGCCTATATATGGCACTTAAGTACCATACGGATAATAAGCCATGGTATGAGTGGGAAGAGGCGATTCGGGACAGACAGGAAGAAGTGCTGGCACAATACAGACAGCAGCTTGTCGATCAGATTTCGTTCTGGAACTTCTGTCAATATGAATTCTACAGACAATGGGATGCCTTGAAGGAATATGCGAACCGCAAAGGCATACAGATGATCGGAGATGTGCCATTCTATGTAGCGTATGACAGTGTGGATGTGTGGGCACATCGGGAATTGTTCAGTTTGGATTCTGAGGGCGGTTTAACTCGGGTGGCTGCCTGCCCGCCGGACGATTTTGCGAAAGAAGGTCAGATCTGGGGCAATCCGGTATATGACTGGGACGCCATGGAGGTGGACGGCTTTTGCTGGTGGAGAGACAGGATCAGACAGCAGGCGACATTATTTGATGTTTTGAAGATCGATCACTTCCTTGGGATCGTGAAATATTTCAGTATTGCAGCGGGTGAGACGGATATCCGTGAGGGACGTTGGTCGAAAGGGCCGGGTAAGAAACTGGCGGATATCATAGAGGAAGCTGTGGGTGATAAGAAGCTCATTGCAGAAAATATGGGTACGGTTCTTCCGGGGGTCAATAAGCTGATCCATAAGATGGGATGGCCGGATATCAAGGTACTTCTGTTTGCTTTTGACGGTAAGGCGGATAATGAGTATCTCCCGCATAATTATACAGACAGCAACACAGTACTGTATGTGGGAACACATGATAATGATACGCTTGTCGGTTATTATCGGAATCACACGGATTATGAGCTCGCGTATATGTACTCCTATTTAAATATAGAAAACAAAGAGCAAATATCGGATGCTTTGATCAGAACAGCGTATGCCAGTGTGGCGGATGTAGTGATTCTGCAGATGCAGGATATCCTACAGCTAGGAAACGAGGCAAGAATGAATCGGCCTTCTACCATCGGCACGAACTGGAAATGGCGCTTTACGGATGAACTTCTTCCGGAAGAGCGCAGAAGCTGGATCCGTACGCAGACGGCATTATACAGGCGCTGACGATGTGGCGGCGCAAGAAAGGACTAGTCCTTTCTTTATATTCTATAGCTATAGAATATAAAACCTTTGGTATAAGACGTGGAAACACGTTTTATATAGAAACCAGAAAATGGTGAAACTAAGATTTAGAGAGGAAAAGACCTCTGCTAAATCGGAAAGAAAGAGGAAAAAATTATGAAGAAGAAAGTATTGGCAACATTACTGGCAACAGCAATGGTAGCCGGCTGTCTTGCAGGTTGCGGTAATTCCGGCAACGACACAGCAAGCACACCGGCAGCAGACGATGCAGCACCGGCAGCAGACGATGCAGCACCGGCAACAGATGACGCAGCTTCGGCTGATGATGCAGCACCGGCAGATGAAGCTGTAGAGTACGGCTCAGGCACAATCAAAGTTTGGGTAGCTGAGAACGTTGTTGAGTTTACCCAGAAACAGGCAGCAGCATTTATGGAAGCTAATCCGGATATGGCAGGTTATGAGGTTAGTGTTGAGCCTGTAGGTGAAGGCGACGCAGCAGGTAACATGATCACTGACGTAGAAGGCGGCGCAGATATCTTCGGTTTTGCACAGGACCAGATTACACGTCTTGTATCCGCAGGTGCAGTTTGCCCGATCGTAGGCGATAATGCAAATTTCGTTACATCTGAGAACGATGCAGGTGCAGCAAATGCAGCTACCGTAGGTGGCACAATCTATGCATATCCTATGACATCTGATAACGGTTACTTCTTATACTATGACAGCAGTGTTATCACAGATCCTACTTCTTTAGAGAAGATCGTTGAGGATTGTGAGGCAGCAGGTAAGAACTTCTATTTCGAGATCAATTCCGGATGGTATCAGCCGGCATTCTTCTTTGCAACAGGCTGTACATTAACTTATGACACAGATGACGCAGGTAACTTCACCAAATGTAATATTGACTATGCATCCGACAAGGGTCTGGTTGCAATGAAAGAGATCATTGAGTTGAAGTCTTCTTCCTCATTCCAGAACGGTTCTTCCGTAGACAACGGAACCAACATTGCGGCAATCGTTGACGGTACATGGGATTCCGATCCTGCTAAGGCAGCATTCGGCGACAACTACGCATGTGCTAAGCTTCCTTCTTTCGAAGGTTCTGACGGTAATACCTATCAGTTAAGCGGTTTCGGCGGATTCAAGTTATTAGGTATCAAGCCTCAGGAAGATGCAGGCAAGCTGGCAGTATGCCACGCACTTGCTCAGTATCTGACAGGCGCAGATGTACAGCTGTCCCGTTTTACAGAAGCTGGTTGGGGTCCTTCCAACGTAACAGCTCAGCAGGATCCTGCAGTACAGGCTGACGAGGCACTTTCTGCACTGGCAGAGCAGCTTGTAAACACGATTCCTCAGGGTAACTATCCTGGTGACTACTGGACATTGGCAACATCTCTTGGTGATGATGTGATCACAGGTACATTAAGCACATCTTCAACGGATGAAGAATTGATGACAGCTCTTCAGAACTTCCAGGATACTTGCATTTCTTACGCACAGTAATATGTAAAACTAGTACAATATTGTCCGCCAGAGAGCAGTCTCTCTGGCGGGTATTGTAATCATATCAGACAGAAAGAAATACAGAGTCGGGAGGTATTTTGGATATGGGAAAAGAAGCAAACGCCGGCAATATGGTAAAGAAACAAAGTCCGGTAGGAAAGTTCTTCAGCAATCTTGGCAATGATTTTAAAGAAATCGGCCTGACATTCGTGGAGGGAGATTGGAAGACGAAAGTTTCCTTTCTGATTATGGGATTCGGTCCCATTATGCGCAAGCAGTTTGTTCGTGGTTTGGCGCTTCTCGCAGTAGAAGTGTTGTTTATTCTCTATCTGGTTGGCTTCGGATGGAATTATCTGAAGGATATCGGTACGCTGGGAACGGTTGCCAGGGTCATGAATGACAACGGAACCTACAGCTATAATGATAACAGTTTCCTTATTCTGCTTTATGGTATCTTGACGATCATTCTGGTCTTTGTGTTCCTGTTGATATGGCGGATCAATGTCAGAGTGAACCGGAATGAAGAGAAACTGCTGGCAGCAGGTAAAAAGCTTGCGACGAACAGACAGGATCTGCATTCGTTGTTAGATTCTAATTTTGATAAGACATTAATGGCACTGCCTTTTACGGGAGTCATGGTATTCACGGCGCTGCCGATCGTATTCATGATCTGTATCGCGTTTACGGATTATGATGCAAATCACCAGCCACCCACAAATCTGTTCTCCTGGGTGGGATTGGAAAACTTTAAGAATATGCTCTCCTTCGGCACATCGGGAATCGGTTCAACATTCCTTACCGTGCTTGGATGGACATTGATATGGGCATTCTTTGCAACCTTCCTTACCTATTTCTGTGGTATGGGCGTTGCAATCCTGATAAATAAAAAAGGAATTAAATTCAAGAAACTCTGGAGAACGATTCTGGTTGTTACCATTGCGGTTCCCCAGTTTGTATCCTTGCTGTATGTATATAAGATGTTTGCAAATGACGGTTTGATCAACACTTATCTGTTGAAGTGGGGATGGATCAGCTCCTATATTCCGTTCTGGTCTAATCCGACATTGGCAAAAGTTCTGATTATTATCATTAACCTGTGGATCGGTATTCCGTATACGATGTTGATCACCACCGGACTCTTGATGAATATTCCGGAAGACTTGTACGAGAGTGCGAGGATCGACGGTGCAACCGGATTCCAGATGTTCCGCAGCATTACACTTCCTTACATGCTGTTTGTAACAGGTCCGTTCCTGCTTACACAGTATACAGGTAACCTGAATAACTTCAACGTGATCTATCTGCTGACACAGGGCGGACCGCAGTCCATGGCGCTTTCCAACAAAGCGGGTTATACGGATCTGCTCGTGACATGGCTGTATAAGATGACGGTAAACGATACGAACTACCGTATGGCAGCAGTCCTCGGTATTATGGTATTCGTTGTAACTGCAGTTATTTCCTTGGCAGTATACGGTATTCTGCCGTCTGTAAAAGATGAGGAGGGATTCCAATAATGACAACAGGTTCAATGAAAACAAAAAGAGCGATAAGCAATACGATTACCTATATTGTATTAATTGTTATCAGTATCATATGGTTATTCCCGTTTGTATGTATGTTTTTACAGAGCTTTCGTTCCATGAACGAAGGCGGCGGCGGTATGGTAGATTATCTGCTGCCGAAGCAGTTCTCGCTGGATTCCTATGCGTTCCTGTTCAGCGAAGAGAGCAAGTTCGTGCGCTGGTACGGCAATACTCTGGTCATTGCATTCTTTGTAGCGATATTATCGACAATGATGGTATTGTGTGTCAGTTATGCACTGTCACGTATGCGTTTTAAAGGTCGTGCCGTATTGATGAGATTCTGGTTGATTCTGGGTATGTTCCCCGGATTCCTTTCCATGATCTGTCTGTACTTCCTGTTAAAGCAGTTCGGTCTGACACAGGAGGGCGCGATTCCCGGATTGATCTTAATCGGTGTGGCAAGTTCCGGTATGGGATATTACGTGACCAAGGGATATTTCGATACGATCCCGAAGGCACTGGACGAGGCAGCGCGTATCGACGGCGCTTCCAGAGCGAGAGTATTCTTCACGATGATCCTGCCGATGTCGAAGCCGATTATCATCTACGCATTATTGACAGCGTTCATGAATCCTTGGTGCGATTACGTATTTGCTTCCTATGTGGCATTCGGTTATTCCGACAGCTACAACGTAGCGGTGGCAATGCAGAGATGGGTATGGACCAATGACTATCAGGGCTACTTCACACGTTTCTGTGCGGGCGGTATGCTGATCGCAGTACCGATCACGATACTTTTCATGTGCCTGCAGAAGTACTACGTAGAAGGTGTTACGGGTGGTGCTGTCAAAGGTTAAAACATGAAGCTCATATAGAAATAAATATGGAAATGCAGACTGTCTGTGGGCGGTCTGCATTTTCCGGATTAAGATTTAGATTGCAAAAGGTGCTGTTTATAAATTGGAGGGGCAAATTACGCAAATTGCTCTCTTGTGTCGGCTTCGTCGAATGGATTTTCTAAATATTCCGATGAAACAGTGAAAAACGGACGCAACCGCCCTCTATGCGCGTCCATGCGCATTTCGGGCTTTTCAGGACATCCGTGTCCTGAAATTGCTGAATATTGAACGGAATATTAAGAAAATCTCAGTCTCCTGCGCAGGACAACTGCGAGAGCAATTTGCGTAATTTGCCTTTGAAGGTTTTGAAAGCTCAGTTTACTATTAAAATCTAATTAGAGCAGAGGAAAGGTGTGTGACAGGAATATGAGAAAGGACAGGAGAACTGTGCGGATTATTGCTCTTGTGATGGCACTGTGCCTGATGTTCGTGACTTCTTGTGGGAAGGCGAAGGAAGTACCACAGACGGAAGGTGCGGAAACGGAGAGTGTAGGCGGTGCGGCGGACACACAGCAGGGCGATTTGGAGGAAGCTGAGAGTGAGGAAGCGGAGGCGCAGGGGCAGCCGGATATCACGGATACGATCCCTCTGAATGTCATAGACGATAATTACCGTACCTATTACGAGGTGTTTGTATACTCCTTCTACGACAGTAACGGGGACGGGATCGGTGATCTGCAGGGGTTGATCTCCAAACTGAATTATATCAATGACGGAGATGATACGACCGACACGGACTTAGGGTGTAACGGAATCTGGCTCATGCCGGTTCATCCTTCACCGACTTATCATAAGTATGATGTGACGGATTATTACGATATTGACCCGGTATACGGCACTCTGGATGATTTCAAGGAATTTCTTGCGGCATGTGATGAGAGAGGGATTAAGGTCATCATGGATCTGGTGTTAAATCATTCATCTTCCAAGCATCCTTGGTTTCAGGAAGCGTGTACCTATCTGAAGGACCTTGGGGATGGCGAACCGAATGCGGAGGAGTGCCCTTATTTCGATTATTATCACTTTTCTAAAGAAGAGCAAAGCGGATACTATAAAGTGTCTGGAACGGATTGGTACTACGAGGGACAGTTCTGGAGCGAGATGCCGGATCTGAATCTGGATTGCGAAGCGCTTCGGGATGAGATCGCGAAGATTACCGAGTACTGGCTTGATATGGGTGTGGGCGGCTTTCGACTGGATGCGGTTAAGGAATACTACACTGACGGACAGCAGGAAAATATTGATTTTCTGGCATGGTTGACCGATATAGTCAAGAGACAGAAAGACGATGCATATCTGGTAGGAGAGGCATGGCTCAATATCAATGAATATTCCAGATATTATGCCAGCGGTATGGACAGTCTCTTCAACTTTGCTTTTGCGGGAGCGGAGGGCGTTATCGCAAAGGTTATGAACGGTACATCGGCGGAGAAGTACGGTACTTCCTGTGCATCACTTACAGAGACTTTCGGACAGTATAATGAGGATTATATTGACGCGCCTTTTTATACCAATCACGATATGGCGAGAAGCGTTGGCTATTATGTGGGAGAAAACTCTTTAAACCGCGTGAAGATGGCGGGAGCGATGAATCTGTTTATGAGCGGTTCCTCGTTTGTCTATTACGGCGAGGAACTGGGCATGAAAGGCTCCGGCAAGGACGAGAATAAGCGTGCACCCATGTACTGGAGTAAGGACTCAGAGAAGGAAGGCATGTGCGATGGTCCGGCGGATATGGATTCTTTCGAGATGAAATACGACAGCTTGGAGGAGCAGCAGTCGGATGGCGATTCGGTCTACAATTACTACAAGAAAGCGATCAAGGTCAGGAACCAGAATCCTGAGATTGCCAGAGGAACGGCAGAGTACCTGGATCAGGTATCCGGAGATAAGGTATGTGTGCTTCGTAAGGTTTACGACGGTTCAGAGGTGCTTCTCGTGTTCAATACAGGTGCAGAGAATGAGACGGTAGATTTAAGCAGCATTACACTGAACGGCAATGCGGTGGGAGATACCACAGAGGTACGTGCAACGCTCACTACAGGAGATGAGGCAGTTACGATCGAGGGTAGTGTGGCGACGATGCCCGGATACTCGGTGCTGGTAGTGAAGTAGCGCGAATGAAAAAATAGTTGCACAGTATAAGCAAAAACCTCGAAGGTTCCATGCCTTCGAGGTTTTCGCTTGTGTAAAAGGGGAATTCTTCCGGAATTGCTATAACCGACTTGACTTCCGTGATCAAGTCTATAATCAATATAGTCTTTTTTTTCGACAGAGTCTATAATTATATTACAAAAGAATAATACTATATTAGCGAAACAAGTCGGAAAATGATAAATATAGCTAAAATATGGTGGAAGAATAAAAATATTTTGCCCTTAAAAACAAATCAATAACCGAGATAATTACGCTGGCTCTGGATCTCCGGCGGAATTTCCGCGCCGATATTCTTCAGTTTCTGGAACAGGTTATCATAGTGATGGATCTTCTGTGCAAGTTTAATATCATAGCGTTCCATCGTATCCTTATAGAGCGGGTTCATCTTCAGCTTGTCGCGGATCTCTTTAGAGAACGGACAGTAGGTGAACAGAATAGCCCGGGCTATTTTGTTCAGACGGGGAGAACCGGAACCCTCGAAGAGAACCCAGGACACATAATCTCTGATAAACATTTCTTTAAAGCTGTTCTTAGCTTTCTGCATATTGAGCTTGATCTTATCCTTAGCGTCGGGAGACAGATCATGGTTTTTCTTATAGAACTGAATATAATCGAAATATTCGCTGGTAAGAGAGGCTTCGGAGATATCGTTCCAGCGGGCACCCTGTACACGCTTGCACATCTCCCAGCGGAAATCGCCGGTGAGCCTTACCAGGATGTTAGTCAGATCCTCCATCTGGAAGATGGATATCATCATACGGGAAGGTGTGGTACGCTTACGCCCTTCAATCTCCTGCCACATAACTCCTCTGACACCTACGTTTGGCATCAGGATCAGATCGGGGAGAATTTCTACGCTGATATATTCCTTACCGATACCCAGATTCGGGTTGGTGTAGATCATATCCCGGTAGTATGCGCTGAAGTCAACGGAACGAACCTGATTAAAGGTCTGTTCCACCTTATCGGCGGATACGAGGGACTTATCCAGCTCCTTTAAGATATTATGTTCCGAGAACACCGGACAGAAGCTACTGATTCGTCCGAAAGTAATCTTATTGACGGATTGGAACATGTTCTGCAGTTCGAACATTACCTGTTTCTCCCGGTCTTTGAGCATGGTCGTCTCTTCCTTGGCGGTGATCTTGCCGGTTATCTTGAGCTCATGCACGTAAGCCTGATAGTCAGTATCGAATTCGTTACGGCTGGGTGTTTTCTTTCCTTCATAGATGGCATGCAGCCACTCGTAGATGGTAAACACTTTTCTGGCCGGATCCGAAGGAATTCTGTCCACAATGGAATAGAGATAGGCAGCATTCTCCATACCGGCAAGATGTTCGTCCACATAGCCGAAATTAAAGAACATCTTAAGAACCTTGGGCACCTCAAAATCCTGGAGGCTGCGAAGGAACGCTTTCTCATAGATCTGATAGAACAGCTTGGTGATGGTCAGACGCAGTTTTCTGGAAGTATCATCGGAGTTGTTCTTGTCAGTCAGCTTGCTGTACTGATTAATAGCATTCCGAAAGGCGGTAGCTGTCTCCTCATCCACTTTAGAATAGGTCAGAATCGTGTTCATAGAGTCTGCGATATCCGGAACATTATCCGACTTCACATCCTCGTCAGCAGCAGATTCCGTATACTGGTCTAAGGAGTTTAAGCGTTCGCGGTATTCGGCGACACGTTCTTTATACATATTCTTGTCTATAGATGCCTGACTCTCCAACTGAATCATCATAGTGGAGATCGTTGCAATCAGTGTGGTGGAGTCATCCGCATGAGCTCCGATCCTATAGAGCAGAGAGGTATACAAATCGAAGAAATCCAATCTGTTTTTGCTCATCAGCAAATTGATGATTTCTGATTTATAGTCATACAGCACACGACACACTGATATTACTCCGTATACATCCTGACTCGCTTTGAGCAAAAGTCCCTGCAGAAAATCAGCATCCTGTTCTTTGACGGGAGTTCCGATAACCAGTTTGCGAAGCTGTGAATAATATCCTCCGATCCATCCGGCGACATCCTCTTCCAGAACTAGTTCGGATAGGGTTTCCAGTCCCGGCAATGCACGGGCCGAGATATTGTGCTTCGTACAAAAAGACAGATACCCTTTGTAGCTGTCCATCAGATAGTGATAGAAATTATCGCAGTCAAAGCATGCCAGTTCATATTGGTCCAGAATCTCCTGAAGCTGTTTGAACATGGATGTGACGATCCGCTGTGCCATATCAGGATTAGCACGTATGATGGCAGAGAGTTGCGTCGTATTAAACGGATAGGAAGCAATGGAGGAAGCCTCTTCCGTATGATAAGTGATGAAGTGAGAATCAAAGAAAAGCTCACAGACTCCGACGACATCTCCTTTATATAAGTAAAATTCACCACCGGGATAGGTGGCGCGCACAGTTCCTTTGGCAATCACATGCAGTGCATTGATCGCCTGCTCGCTCTGTACCAGGAGCGCTCCCGCAGGAAATTCTTTTACAGCCATAACATAACCCCCTTTATCCGCCCGAAGGCAGATACCCCTTCTTCATAAAAATATCGTGCACTCAGTGCGTTTGAGACCCTTTTGTCACTACCTTTTAGTCTACTACGATTGCGCGATAATTACAAGAATGAATGGGCGCCGATGACAACGGATAGCAACTTGCACAAGAATATTGCTGGTATTTTGTGCTGTACTTTTATGGAAAGTATGCTAGAATAATATGACGGAGATGTCGAAAAGAGTGTCAATCGGTAATTTGACAGAGATGTCATGTTAGGGATTGTATGTCAGGAAGGGTAATGTTGATGGATAAGGAAGAAATCGGATACAGACAGCAGCAGGATGATATTGCATACAGGAAACAGATAGTCAGTACCTATAAACCGGACGTGGAGCGGTTGATCCGCTATCTTCCGTGGCTGGAGGAAAAGGCGGGGAGCAATGTGGCGGAGACTTTCGAGGGCTCCGGAATCAAAGGGAGTTCGATCACTTTTCCGGTATATGACGGTACACTGATGAGTTTTATCAAAGATGTGCAGCGGACGACACTGCTTGACAGGAACTATCCGTATATCTATTCGAGACACAGAATACGGACGCTGCAGGACGAGCTCAGGATGATTGACCGGGCAAGTATTATGGATATGGATATTCTGAAAGGTATCTTGTCTAAATATGTGCTGGGCGGTATGACGAAAGCCAGATTGTGGTCGGAGGCAGTATATAACAGTATTTTCCTAAAAGTGATACGCAAGATGAAAGAAAACCTGGAGTTCTGGGATAAGCCGATGGTATGACCGGATAAGTCAATGATGTTAAGAATTAAGAAGGAGAAGGAAACAGGAAAAACATGGGAGAAAAATCAGTTCAGAAGAAACAATATATTCTGGATACCGCGAGGAAAGTCTTCGTGGAGAAGGGATTTAAGAATGTGACGATGAAGGATATCGTGGAAGCATGTGAGATCAGCCGGGGCGGGTTGTACTTATATTTCGACAGCACGGAGCAGATTCTTCTGGAGATCTTACAGATGGAAGCGCAGGAGACGGACGATGTCTTCACCGAACATATTTCGGAGGAAGATACGGCGGCGGATATCCTGACTCTTTTCCTGAAGGAGCAGAAGAAAGAGCTGCTGCAGAAAAAGAATAATTTGACCGTTGCAGTCTATGAATATTTCTTCGCACATGAATCGACTGATAAGAACAATATGCTGCGCAGACAGTTCGACGCGGGTGTCAGGGTATTGGAGAAACTCATTCAGGCCGGAATCGCCAGCGGAGAGTTCTACTGTGAAGACCCCAAGGGAGCGGCGACTAATATTATGTATGTACTGGAAGGAATGAAAATCAACGCACAGACTTTCGGGATCACGGAGAAGATGGTGGATGAACAGCTTCTGTATATCATGCAGGGACTGATTGTGGAGTTTGATTAGTGCGAAGAGATTTCAATCACAAATATAAAGAGGAGAAACAGCATGGGAAATGTGAAACGCATTTATGTGGAGAAGAAGGAGCCTTTCGCGGTCAAGGCGAAAGAACTGAAGGAGGAGATCGGAAGTTATCTCGGTATTGACGGTGTGAAAGAGGTTCGGGTATTCATCCGCTATGATGTGGAGAATCTGTCGGAAGAGGTTTTTGCTAAGGCGTGTAAAACCGTATTCTCGGAACCGCCGGTGGATTTTTTATATGAAGAAACGATTCAGATTCCGGAAGACGGTAAAGTTTTCAGTGTGGAATTTCTTCCGGGGCAGTTTGACCAGAGAGCGGATTCCGCGGTTCAGTGTGTGAAATTTCTGAAAGAAGATGAGGAGCCGGTTATCAAGACGGCGGTTACATATTTAATAACGGGCGATATTACTGAAGATGAATTCGCGAAGATTAAGGCATACTGCATCAACCCCGTGGATTCCAGAGAGACGGATATGGTAAAACCCGACACACTGATCACCGTGTATGACGAGCCCGCGGATGTGGCGGTGTTTGAGAATATACCGGATCGGGAAGATTTTATCGATATGCCTCAGGCAGAGTTAAAAGAGCTTTACGATTCTTTAGGGTTAGCAATGACCTTTAAAGATTTCTTACATATACAGAATTATTTTGCCGGTGAAGAGAAACGAAATCCGACCATGACGGAGATTCGTGTGCTTGATACTTACTGGTCGGATCACTGTCGTCATACCACATTTTCCACGGAGTTAAAAGATGTGGTTTTTGCGGACGGCTTTTATCAGAAACCGATCAAAGAAACTTATGAGAATTATCTCGCCGTCAGAGAGGAGATTTTTGCGGGCAGACAGGACAAGTTTGTCTGTCTCATGGATCTGGCATTGATGGCGATGCGTAAATTAAAGAAAGACGGGAAACTGGAGGATATGGAGCAGTCCGACGAGATCAATGCCTGCTCGGTAGTGGTTCCCGTGGAGATGGATTACGGCGATAAGAAAGTGACTGAGGAGTGGCTTGTCTTTTTCAAAAATGAGACACACAACCATCCGACGGAGATCGAGCCTTTCGGCGGCGCGGCGACCTGTCTTGGCGGCGCGATCCGTGATCCTTTGTCGGGGCGCGGGTATGTATATCAGGCGATGCGTGTCACGGGTGCGGCAGACCCTACGGTGCCGGTGGCGGATACATTGAAAGGTAAGCTGTCCCAGAAGAAGCTTGTGCGCGGCGCGGCAAGCGGTTATTCTTCCTACGGAAATCAGATCGGACTTGCGACCGGACTGGTCAAAGAGATATATCATCCTGATTATGTGGCCAAAAGAATGGAGATCGGTGCGGTCATGGGCGCGGCGCCGAGGAAAAATGTAATCAGAGAGACTTCCGATCCCGATGATATCATTATCTTATTAGGCGGCAGGACCGGACGTGACGGTTGCGGCGGTGCGACAGGTTCGTCCAAAGTGCACACAGAGAGTTCCATAGAGACCTGCGGCGCGGAGGTACAGAAGGGAAATGCACCTACCGAACGTAAGATCCAGAGATTGTTCCGCCGTGAGGAAGTAAGTAAACTGATCAAGAAATGTAATGATTTCGGTGCCGGCGGCGTGTCTGTTGCCATCGGTGAGCTGGCGGACGGGCTGGTAGTTGATCTGGATAAAGTACCGAAGAAATATGCGGGTTTGGACGGCACGGAGTTAGCCATCTCCGAATCACAGGAGAGAATGGCGGTGGTGGTTGCCCCGAAAGACGTGGATGCTTTCTTAGGATATGCAGCGGAAGAAAACTTAGAGGCAGTGGAAGTTGCGGTCGTGACTAAGGAGCCGAGGCTGGTGCTTAAATGGCGCGGCAAGGAGATCGTCAATATTTCCAGAGCATTCCTCGATACCAACGGCGCGCATCAGGAGACTGCCGTAGCGGTGGATATGCCGGAAGAAAAAGACAATTATTTGAAGAAGATTGCTACGCCCGCAGTAGCGGATGCGGTGACAGCAGGGGATGTCAAAAAGGCATGGCTGACTCTATTGAATGATTTGAATGTGTGCTCCCAGAAGGGACTGGTGGAGATGTTCGACGCTTCCATCGGTGCCGGAAGCGTGTACATGCCTTACGGCGGTAAATATCAGTTGACGGAAACACAGGCGATGATTGCGAAACTGCCTGTTTTAAAAGGAAAAACGGATACCGTGACCATGATGAGTTACGGGTTTGATCCTTATTTATCAAGCTGGAGCCCGTACCATGGCGCAATCTATGCGGTGACTGAGTCCATGGCGAAGATCGTGGCAAACGGCGGGGATTATAAGACGATCCGTTTCACTTTCCAGGAATATTTCAGAAGAATGAGCGAGGAACCGCACCGTTGGAGCCAACCATTTGCGGCTCTTCTGGGCGCTTACGATGCGCAGATGGGATACGGACTTCCGTCCATCGGCGGTAAGGATTCCATGTCCGGTACCTTCAATGATATAGATGTACCGCCTACGCTTGTCTCTTTTGCGGTAGATATCAGCAAACAAGGCAATATCGTGACTCCGGAACTTAAGCAGACCGGTAATAAGCTGGTTCGGTTCCATATCGCTAAGAACGAGTACGATCTGCCGGTATATGAAAATGTCATGAAAGTGTACGACACGATACTGGCACTTATGTCACAGACAAAGATCGTATCGGCATATGCGCTTGATGCCAGGGGCGTGGCAGCAGCCATCGGTAAAATGTCATTCGGCAATAAATTGGGCGTGACCGTGGAGAGCGGTCTGGCGGCGGAGTTTCTATTTGGCAACGGACTTGGTGAGATTCTTGCGGAGATGCCGGCGGAAGCCGTTGCAGAACTGAGTTCAGTGACGGATATGGTAAATGCGGAAACGGGAGCGGCGGCAGGAACAGCAGGCAGTGGAGTGACAGGATCAGAGGGAAAGACAGCAGATGTTAAGGTGGACTGCGTAAGCTACACGGTAGTCGGTACGGTGACAGAGGAGCCTGCATTTGTCTACGGTGACGTGACGATCACTATGGACGAGGCATTACAGGCTTGGACGGACAAGCTGGATAAGGTGTTCCCGTACACGGCAGGCAAAGATAAGAGCAAAGTTGTTTCCGACTTGTATGAAGCAAAAGAGGTTTATATATGTAAGAATAAGGTAGCAAAACCTACCGTATTTATTCCGGTATTTCCGGGAACGAACTGTGAGTATGACAGCGGTGCAGCTTTTGAGAGGACGGGAGCGGATGTTATCACGAAAGTGTTCAAGAATCTGACGGCGGAAGATATCAGAGAGAGCGTGGAAGTGTTCGAGAAAGCTATCGGGCAGGCGCAGATCATCATGTTCCCCGGTGGATTTTCCGCGGGCGATGAGCCGGACGGTTCCGCGAAGTTCTTTGCCACCGCTTTCCAGAATGATAAGATCAAAGAGGCGGTGAGTAAGCTGTTAAACGAGAGGGACGGATTAGCGTTAGGTATCTGTAACGGTTTTCAGGCGCTTATTAAGCTGGGGCTGGTGCCTTACGGTGAGATCGTCGGACAGAAAGATGATTCTCCGACGCTGACTTTCAACACAGTCAACCGTCATATTTCCAAGATGGCATATATTAAAGTGGTTTCCAATAAGTCCCCGTGGCTGCGGGGCGCAGTACTTGGCAATACTTATGTAAACCCAGCGTCCCACGGAGAAGGTCGATTTGTAGCACCGAAGGAATGGATCGATAAACTGTTTGCAAACGGGCAGGTTGCCACGCAGTATGCAGACACAGATGGAAACGTGTCGATGGACGAAGAGTGGAATATCAACGGTTCTTACGCTTCTATCGAGGGCATTACGTCTCCCGACGGACGTATTTTAGGCAAGATGGCGCATTCCGAGAGAAGAGGAGAGGGCGTTGCGGTCAATATTTACGGAGAGCAGGATTTGAAGATATTTGAGTCCGGTGTAGCATATTTTAAATAGTGTTGATGAGAAAGGCCTCATGTTTGGGAACATTCCCTGCAGGAGGTCTTTTCGGAGTAAAGTATAAAGCGTAGAGGCGGCACCAGGCGCGGAAATGCGGAATAAAGCGCAGGGCAGCGGCAAACGCAGAAGTGAGGGGCAAGTATGGGAATAAAAGATCAAATACAGAAAAAGATGAATACAGAGGCAACGAAGGAGAGTGCGATCGGAGCGGAGCAGGCGACGGTGGACCAGACGATAACAGACCAATCGGCAGAGGTAAAGAGCGATTCTATGCGGCAGGAGTATGCATTTGCAGCAGATGCGAAGCTGCGGGAATGTAAGTACTGCCGGGTCATGATACCGAAGAAGGCGAAGATATGTCCAAACTGTAAAATGGTGCTTAAGAAACATACAGGGATTAAGGTTGCAGCTGTGGTTCTGGTGATTGCGGCGATAGGAGGCGGGCTGTCCGCCTATATGGGACTGTTGCCTGATCATGTAGTGCCGGCGTGGATGGCGAAGAACAAGCCGTCGGAGCCGGTCTTATCGGTGACTACGGTGGAGACACCGGAGACGGCAGCCGGTGCGCAGATCGTAGAGTCGGTGGACGTGGCGGTGGCTGCGGATCTTCCGAAACCGGATGCGGCAGAAGCAGAACTGGAAGAGAAGATAGCGCAGTCGGTAAATGACATGACAGCTAAGAAGCCGGAAACAGAAACGGTGTTAACTGAGGAAAAAGACGAGTCGGGAACGGATAATGCCGTAGATGGGAATGAGAAGGCCGCCAAAGACGCTGGGATCGATTCAGATGAAGATGGGGAAAACAGCAAGATAGAAGTTGCCAGAAAGGAAACAGGGCGTAGCGGTGAAGAGTCAGAAGTTACTGACAAGGCAACAGGGCGTAGCGGTGAAGAGTCAGAAGTTACTGACAAGGTAGCAGAGCGTGACGATGAAGAGTCGGAAGATACCGACAAGACGGCAGGACGGAACAGCGAAGAGCCAGAAACTATCGGTAAGACAGTAGCGCGTACCAGCGAAGAGACAGAAACTACCAGCAAGACAGCAACGCGTACCAGCGAAGAGACAAAGTCTGCCGGCAACACAGCAGATACAGAGGAAGACCGAGACGATCAGGACGATATGTTTCCGGAAGATATGGATGTAAACGAGGCCGCCTTCCGCGCAGACTGCGTGTGGAGAGACTACAAGGAAATGCTCAGGAATGAAGATTATCTGGGTACGGCGGTTTGGCTGGAGGCGGAAGTAATCTGTCCGGTTGAGGGTGGACTTTTTGATGAAAATATCTACTATTTGTGCATGACGGAAGAGAGTAACGGAATCGAGCGCTATTATATTATCAGGGATGACAGGACGGAGGAGCAGCTTCTTATTCTTGAGGGAGATGTGCTCACGATATACGGACATCTGTTCGGAAACTGTAAGCTCCCGGCAAGTCTCATTGAAACCCGTCCCACAGTACCGGCAATCTCTATGCTGAGCTGTGATTTACAAGAGTAGATTAGTTGAACGGGGCAATCTCTTGTGCTATAATGAGTCGATTGTGCGAAAATTACATATAAAGAAGGAATCAGGTGACAGAATGAAAGCATTCTTAATTTTGGAAGATGGAACTCTTTTTGAAGGGACACATATCGGTGCGCAGAAAGAAGTCATCAGCGAAATCGTATTTAATACTTCTATGGCGGGATATCTGGAGGTGCTGACCGATCCGTCTTATGCGGGACAGGCGGTGTGTATGACCTATCCGCTGATCGGAAATTACGGTATTTGCAGGGAAGATATGGAATCCCGCAGGGCGTGGCCGGACGGATTTATAGTCAGGGAGCTTTCACGTATTCCGAGCAATTTCAGATGTGATATGACGATTCAGGAGTTTCTGGAGGAGAATGATGTGCCCGGCATCGCGGGAATCGATACGAGGGCGCTTGTGAAGCTCCTGCGTGAAAAAGGGACGATGAACGGCATGATCACGACCAACGAGAATTATCAGTTAGATGAGATCCTTCCGAAATTGAAGGCTTACACCACCGGTAAAGTGGTGGATGTTGTGACCTGTAAAGAAAAATATACGCTGACTGCCGCAAAACAGCTGTCAGACAACGGTCCGATTTCCGGCAGTTCGCAGTTTAGGAAAGAGGAATATGAGAGAGGAATCCGTGAAAAGAAACCGAGCATGGTGCGCGAGCTGAGCGGGCAGGGGTTGAAAGTTGCGCTGCTTGATCTGGGCGCAAAAGACAATATTGCCAAATCTCTCGCGGCAAGAGGGTGTGAGGTGACGGTCTATCCGGCAGATACTAAGGCGCAGGAGATCATTGACGCGAAGCCTGACGGCATTATGCTGAGCAACGGACCGGGCGATCCGAAGGAGTGCACGGATGTGATTGCCGAAATCAAAAAACTGTATGATACGGATATCCCGATCTTTGCGATCTGCCTTGGACACCAGCTGATGGCGCTTGCCACGGGCGCGGATACTTTTAAGATGAAGTATGGGCACAGAGGCGGCAATCATCCGGTGAAAGATTTAGCGAACGGAAGAGTTTATATTTCTTCCCAGAATCATGGATATGTGGTGGATATGGACAAGCTGGACCCGAAGGTGGCTGTGCCCGCCTTTATCAATGTCAATGACGGAACCAACGAAGGACTGTCTTATACGGGTAAGAATATCTTCACGGTGCAGTTTCATCCGGAGGCCTGCCCCGGTCCGCAGGATTCAGGGGATTTGTTTGAACGGTTTATCACCATGATGAAAAGAACATGAAGTTATACTAAGACTGCAAAATACGCAGTCTAAGTATAACTAAGTCATGTTCGGAAGAATGCCGCTGGCGCGAACATTCTTTCCGGCGTTAGGTTGAGAGATAGAAGTAAGATAATGGAGGTATAAGATGCCTAAGAATCCAAATGTTAAGAGAGTACTGGTGATCGGGTCGGGACCGATCGTGATCGGGCAGGCGGCGGAGTTTGACTATGCGGGGACGCAGGCTTGTCGTTCGCTAAAAGAAGAGGGAATGGAAGTCATCCTGGTGAATTCCAATCCGGCTACGATCATGACCGATGGCGACATCGCAGATAAAGTATATATTGAGCCGCTTACGGCCAAAGTGCTGGAGCAGATCATTATCAAAGAAAAACCTGACAGTCTGCTGCCGAACATGGGCGGACAGGCGGGCTTAAATCTCGGCATGGAGCTGGATGAGTCCGGTTTTCTGGCGGCTCACGGCGTTGCCCTGCTGGGCACCACCGCGAAGACGATCAAGAAGGCGGAGGATCGTCTGGAATTTAAGGAAACCATGGAGAAGATCGGGGAGCCATGTGCCCCTTCTCTTGTGGTGGAAAATATCGAGGACGGCGTTACTTTTGCCAATAAGATCGGTTATCCGGTCGTGCTCCGTCCCGCTTATACGCTGGGCGGTTCCGGCGGCGGTATTGCTCATGATCAGGTAGAGCTGGAAGAGATTCTGGCAAACGGTCTGCGGCTTTCCCGTGTGGGACAGGTTTTAGTGGAGCGCTGTATCGCGGGCTGGAAAGAGATTGAGTATGAGGTTATGCGGGACAGTGCAGGTAACTGCATCACCGTATGTAATATGGAAAATATCGATCCGGTGGGTGTGCATACGGGTGACAGCATTGTCGTGGCGCCTTCCCAGACTTTGAGTGATAAGGAATACCAGATGCTCAGAAGCTCGGCGCTTAATATCATCAACGAGTTGGGAATCACAGGCGGATGTAACGTGCAGTTTGCGCTGCACCCTACCAGTTTTGAATACTGTGTGATCGAGGTGAATCCCCGTGTGAGCCGTTCCTCCGCACTTGCAAGTAAGGCGACAGGATATCCGATCGCCAAGGTAGCGGCTAAGATCGCCCTCGGCTATACGCTGGATGAGATCAAAAATGCCATCACGGGTAAGACTTATGCGAGTTTTGAGCCGACGCTTGATTACTGTGTTGTCAAGATTCCGAGACTTCCTTTTGATAAATTTATTACGGCAAAACGTACATTGACGACGCAGATGAAGGCCACCGGCGAGGTTATGAGTATCGGTAATAACTTTGAGGGAGCGTTGATGAAGGCAATCCGCTCACTGGAACAGCATGTGGACTGTCTGCGCAGTTATGACTTCTCGGAGCTTTCCGCGGAGGAGCTGAAAGACCGGATGAAGGTGGTGGATGACCAGAGAATCTATATCATTGCTGAAGCGATCCGCAAGGGTGTGGATTATGATACGATCCATGAAATTACCATGGTAGATCACTGGTTTATCGACAAGATTGCTATATTGACGGAGATGGAGGCGGCGCTGGAAAATGGTCCCCTGACGGTGGAGCTTTTGAAAGAAGCTAAGAGAATCGAGTTTCCCGATAACGTGATCGCCAGACTGACCGGGAAGACAGAAGAAGAAATCAAGAAAATGCGCTATGACAACGGAATTGTTGCGGCGTTTAAGATGGTAGATACCTGTGCGGCGGAGTTTGCGGCGAGCACTCCTTACTATTATTCTGTGTTCGGTTCCGAGACGGAAGTGGTGGAGACCCATCCGAAGAAAAAAGTGCTGGTTTTGGGTTCCGGACCCATTCGTATCGGACAGGGGATCGAGTTCGATTACTGTTCCGTTCACGCCACATGGGCTTTTGCCAAAGAAGGCTATGAGACGATTATTATCAACAATAATCCGGAGACTGTCAGCACAGATTTTGATATTGCGGACAAACTCTATTTCGAGCCGCTGACACCGGAAGATGTGGAGAACATCGTTAATGTGGAGAAGCCTGACGGCGCGGTGGTGCAGTTCGGTGGACAGACGGCGATCAAACTGACTGAGAGTCTGATGAAAATGGGGGTACCGATCCTCGGCACGAAGGCGGAAGACGTAGACGCGGCGGAGGACAGGGAGCTTTTTGACAAGATTCTGGAAGAAACGCAGATTCCGAGAGCTGCGGGCGGTACAGTGTATACCGCCGAGGAAGCTAAGGCAGTTGCCAACAGATTAGGTTATCCCGTACTCGTGCGACCCTCCTATGTGTTGGGTGGTCAGGGGATGCAAATCGCATTGTCTGATCAGGAAATCGAAGAATTTATGGCGGTGATCAACCGTTATGAGCAGGATCATCCGATTCTGGTAGATAAATATTTGCAGGGTAAAGAGCTGGAAGTAGATGCGGTGTGTGACGGAACGGACATTCTGATTCCGGGTATCATGGAGCACATCGAGCGGACCGGTGTTCATTCCGGTGACAGCATTTCCGTCTATCCGGCGCCTACGGTCAGCGAGCAGGTGAAAGAGACGATTGCAGAGTATTCCAGAAGACTGGCGAAGGCACTTCATGTAATCGGGCTTATCAATATCCAGTTTATTGCCATGGGCGATGAGGTGTATGTGATCGAGGTCAATCCCAGATCATCTCGTACCGTACCTTATATCAGTAAAGTGACGGGCATTCCCATCGTCGATCTGGCTACGGAGGTAATCATCGGTAAGAAAATACGAGATTTAGGCTATGAGCCGGGATTGCAGCCGGCTGCGGATTATTTTGCCATCAAGATGCCGGTATTCTCCTTTGAAAAGATTCGCGGTGCGGAGATCAGCTTAGGGCCGGAGATGAAGTCCACGGGAGAATGTCTCGGTATCGCAAAGACTTTCAATGAGGCGCTCTACAAGGCGTTTCTGGGCGCGGGCATCAATCTGCCCAAGCATAAACAGATGATCATTACCGTTAAGGATGCTGATAAAGGTGAGGCAATTGAAGTAGCCCGCCGTTTTGAGAAGCTGGGTTATATCATCTACGCTACGAGGAGTACTGCCGCTGCGCTGAATGAAGCGGGCGTGAAAGCGAGAAAAGTCAATAAGATTCACCAAGAATCCCCTACCGTTATGGATCTGATCTTAGGTCATAAGATCGATCTTGTAATTGACACACCGACTCAGGGACGGGATAAGAGCAGAGATGGTTTCCTGATCCGGAGAACCGCCATCGAGACAGGCGTCAACTGTATCACGGCGATGGATACCGCCGCGGCGCTTGTGTCCAGTCTTGAGAATGCGGCGTCACAGGGAGAATTGGGTCTTGTGGATATCGCAGGGATTGCGAAGCGGGGATGAAAAGAGAGAGCTTTTTTCATAAGATAATAAAGACAGCATTGGTGTTTGGAATAGCGCTATTAGCAGTCACCTGTGGTGTGGGCGGTATCAGGCAGAAACCTTCGACGAAAGAAAGCGTGAATATAGCAGAAGAGTCCGAAAAGGAAGGGAAAGCGATTTCTAATGACGGTCCTGGGACAGAAAGTGCCGGAGAAGAGGAGACAGCACAGCCTATAAATATTTCAGATGCTGAAACAGAATCTGCGGTGCTGATACAGGATGAGCAGGAGATCGAGCTTCAGGGAAATGTTCTGACTTACGGCGGTCTTACTGTGGAGCTTCCGGAGGGCATTGAAGCCCGAGTGATCGACACAATAGACAACGGCAATATTTTTTGCACGGGAAACTTTTTGTCAAAAGAGAATAAAGGACGGGTTATGGATCTGTGCGGGGCGCAGGAGGTGTATGCGGACCGGGTATGGGGCGACGAGATTGCGGTATACCTCGATCTGCCATCCAGAGTCTGTCTGCTGCACTATACGGCGGTATACGACAGTGAGACGGCGCTTCTTTGCGTCCTTTTTGATTTGCTGCCGGAGGCGGTGGGGAGACGTATGTATGCGAATCAGGCGAAGAAAGAGTATGCCTATTGTCTGCGGCAGGACGGGTATCTGTATTTATTTTTGGTAAAAGACGAAGAGGTTTGTCTGGTGCAGGAGATTGCGGAGGAAGAAAAATACAGTTTTGGTGCGCTTTTGACAGACGGAGCGGTGCGGTGGAAGGAAAACGGCGACAGCGTCAGATTTTGGACAAATCCAGACACGTTTTCTTATCGGAAAATCGTGCCGGAGGAGGGAATTTCTCTATTTTATGTCTGTGATAGACAGGGAGACAGTGCAGAACTACGGTTGTACAGGGAGGGGAACTATGAGACGCCTTGCCAAGTGATTCATGGGTATATGAAGGGAGAAGACAATATTCATATTGAAGATGTGAATTTTGATGGCTGTATTGATTTGATAGGAAGCAGTGACACAGAGAACAGCAAGGTTTATCTCTGGAACCGGCAGACGAAAGCCTATGAGCAGGCGCAAGCTGAGATTCCCTTATATTATCTGTATCATAGGCGTTTCCCTGAGACGGAGTCTGTTTGGGGCGTCACGACCTATGCAGTGCCCCAAAACTGGGGACCGACAAGTGCGGCGGAGGCCATCTGGCAGTGGGAGGGAAGCACTCTGGTCAAGAAAAGGGAGTGTGTCGTATCCATAGTGGAGGATGGCCGCAGAGTATGGGCCTATGAGGGTACGCCGGATCGTCTTATTTTTGATGAAACTTTTTCTTTGGAAGAATGGGAACAGGAACAACAGGGCAGAGTGAGTCTCCTGTATGAGCAGTTCTATGACAGTATGGTGCCGGAGGAGGTCTATGCCATTGAACACAGGATGGAGGGAGAACGGAAGATCATCCCGCAGGAACTTTTGGATGAGATCGGCAGTGTGATGGCGGCGGGAAAGGATCCCGCCATCTTAAGTGAAGTGTGGGGAGGAGAGGAATCCGCGGTTTTGAGCGGCGAGTCGGGAACATATTCTTCGTATCTGAGTAGTGCGACAGTCGGAAGAGAGCTGACAAAGGATGAGACACTTGCACTTGCCGAAAGGGATATGGCCATCCGGCAGCAAGTGCAGGATGCCGCTAGGTTTAACTATAGGTATACGCTGGTGGAGGCGGATTGCGATAATGATGGAACGGATGATCTTGTCGGGGAGTTGTACGGGCACTTTATCGGCGGTACGTCCGGCAATGCGGACTATGTTTTTTGGAAAGGACAACCGGACGGAACTTATGTGAAGACGGATGATTTTGGTGAGGTGGAGGAAAATTTTGGCGTCATAGCCTATGAGGGAAAGAATTATCTGTGTCGTGCCACTTTTGACTATGGCAGGATGATCAATAACGGTTATGCGCTGGACTGTTATGAGGATGGGAAGAGAGTGGAAGAAACGGTCATTCATGTGGTTCCGGAAAGGTACGAAATCCGGCAGATATCGGCTGAGACCGGCTATGCGGATTCGGTGGTGCGCATGACGGAAGAATGTACCACGATAAAGGAACAGCTTGATGAGGGCTGGATGATAGAAGGGGAAGCAGAGCAGACGACAGAACAGACGCGGGGACAGAAGTCGGCTTATGAACTTACGTATTATCATTGCGATCTGGACAATGACGGGCAGGAGGAAACATACAGCAAATGGTATCGGCATCTGGCGAATTATAATGGATTGGATTATCTGGATTTTTCAATGGTAGGGTCTGATAATGAAAAAGAGAACAGGGGTATTGCAATGCTTGTGGAAGAAATAGAAAGCAATGCAGACACGCCTGTGGCTCTGTGGGTGGAGGTGCATGAGAGTAAGAATATCGTCAATGTACTCTATATGACGGGATTGGCTGATTACAGGATCACAGGGTATCTGGTGGGGGAGACGGATTACAGAGAGGTGTATGAAATTGCGGTTGATGCTGCCTATAAAGTGGAGCAGGAGAGGCGGGCTGTGTTTTGATAGATTTATTCAGAAAAGAGAAATTTACTTTTATCGGAAACAGGGAGACTCTTCGTTCAGATGAGGAAATGGCGCTGATTGATAAAAAAGAAGCGGACAGCGCTTTTAAGAAGTGTAAGAAAGAGATTATGGATGAGCTGTTATTGCATAACGGCTTTCGCAAGTGGAAAACCAATGCGTATGTCAGGTTGAACGGAATCGGTTTGTTAGAATATATAGATTTGCAAAAGGAACAATACAATTCCAAAACATTCTGTGTTAATTTTGCCGTTATGCCTTTGTATTGCGGAGAAACTTTTATGTGTCTTGGTCTGGGAGACAGACTGGGATCATACATAAGCGGTAGCAGGGATATTTGGTGGGATTATTGCAGTGAGGCCGTGGCGGAACAAAGCTTTCAAAATGTGGCCGAGGCAATTATGCAATTTATCTTTCCTTGGTTTCAGGAATTGTCCTCGGAAGAAGAATACAGAAAAAGGCTGATCAAAGACAAGTCGAAAAAATTTATCGGATATCCTGCCGAGAAGTGGCTTGCGGCATTGCAGAACGAAAATAAAGAGCAGCTGATACAAAATGGCATAGAGCAACTTAAACTACCTAAAAAAATAATGGATAGAAAGATATGAATGCAGTCAGAAATTATCAGAAAGAACTGGATAAAATCATAGAGGATATCAGTGTGGCAGAAGGAGGCGTGCCGACGCTTTTTCTACATAGTTGCTGTGCACCCTGCAGTAGTTATGTGCTGGAATATCTGCGGCAGTATTTCAAAATTACCGTTTTCTATTATAATCCGAATATCACCGAGGATGAAGAGTACCGTAAGCGGGTGGCTGAACAGAAGAGGCTGATTGAGGCATATAATGCGGAAGCAGCAGAGGAAAACATAGACAACGGCCGGGAAACGGTTGGATATACAATCCGAGATCATGCCTATCCAATCAAAGTTGTTGAGGGCGACTATGAACCCGATCGCTTTTTCGAGATCGCGAAAGGCTTAGAGCAGTGTTTGGAGGGCGGCGAGCGGTGCTTCGCCTGCTATGCGCTCAGACTCCGTGAGACGGCAAAGCGGGCAAAGGCGGGAGAATATGATTATTTCACAACAACACTGTCGATCAGTCCGCTGAAGAATGCCGCAAAATTAAATGAAATAGGCGAGCAGATTGCAAAAGAGTACGCAGTTGCATGGCTGCCTTCTGATTTTAAGAAAAAAGACGGCTATAAGCGGTCGATCGAACTGTCGAGAGAATATGACCTGTACAGACAGGATTATTGCGGGTGTGTCTATTCCCGCAGAAAGCAAGGGGATTAAGGTTTCTTAAGATATATCTTCACAATAAATAAAAAAGAGGATATAATCATACTGATAAATTAGTGCACAAAGTATATGGGATGTGCTGTTTCATCATATGTATCTGTTAATTGAGTGACAGGACTGTGTTTATTTGCGGAGGGAAAATGCCACACATAGATATCAAGTGTTATGCAGGACGAACTGAGGCGCAGAAGAAAATGCTTGCGGAGAAGATCACAAAGGATGTCGTAGAGATATTTGAGACGGAAGAAAGCAGCGTTTCGGTTGCAATACACGACGTTTTGCCGGAAGAGTGGAAAGAAAAGGTATGGGATAGTGAAATAGCGCCGAACATAGGTGAATTGTATAAAGAACCGGGGTATGATTATAATGATTAGAGGATTAAACCGATTCATTCATACATTGTAAGTAATAAAGCAACAAAAGAACATAAAAGATTACAGAAAGGCACGAAAACAGCAATGCAGAAAATATTAGATTTGATTTCAGAAGAGATGAAAAAGGCATTTGAGGCAGCCGGTTACGACGCGGAACTCGGAAAGGTTACGCTGTCCAACCGTCCTGACCTGTGTGAATACCAGTGCAACGGCGCCATGGCGGGTGCAAAGAAGTACCACAAAGCGCCGCTTATGATCGCGCAGGAGGTTGCGGAGAAACTGAATAAGAGCGATGTATTGTCGGAAGTATCCGCCGCAGCACCGGGATTCCTGAACATGAAAGTGAAAGAATCTTTCGTCAGAGATTATCTGCGTCAGATGCGTACCGATGAGAAATTCGGATTGCAGATGCCGGAACAGTCAAAGAAAATCATCATTGACTACGGTGGTCCCAATGTGGCAAAACCGCTTCACGTAGGGCATTTGCGTTCTGCCATTATCGGTGAGAGTATCAAGCGGATCTGCCGCTATGCGGGGCATGATGTCATTGGCGATATTCATTTAGGAGACTGGGGACTTCAGATGGGGCTGATCATGACGGAACTTAAGAAGAGGCACCCGGATATGATTTATTTTGACGATTTTTATGAGGGCGAGTACCCTGCGGAGGCTCCTTTTACTATCTCGGAGTTGGAGGAGATTTATCCCACGGCGAGCGCTAAGTCTAAGGAAGATGAAGCGTATAAGGCTGAAGCCATGGAAGCGACCTATAAGTTTCAGAATGGTATCCGCGGTTATTGGGCATTGGGCAAACATATCATCCATGTGTCGATACCGGATTTAAAGAAAAATTATGAGAATCTGAATGTGGAGTTTGACCTCTGGAAAGGGGAGTCTGACGTACGCGATATCATTCCTGTCATGGTGGAAGACATGAAGAAAGGCGGCTATGCATATGAGAGCGATGGTGCACTTGTGGTGGATGTCAAAGAGGAGACGGACACAAAGGAAGTACCGCCGTGCATGATCCTGAAATCAGACGGAGCATCCCTATATAATACCACTGATCTGGCCACTATCATGGATCGTATGAAGCAGTATCATCCGGATAAACTGATCTATATGACGGACAAGCGGCAGGAACTTCATTTTGAGCAGGTATTCCGCTGTGCGAGGAAGACCGGATTGGTCGATGCGGATACAGAGTTGGAGTACATCGGCTTCGGTACCATGAACGGTAAGGACGGTAAGCCTTTTAAGACGAGGGACGGCGGCGTTATGCGTCTGGAAAATCTGATTCGTGAGATCAATGAGGAGATGATCCGTAAAATTCGGGAAAATGCGGAGACAAAAGGCTATGAAGTGGATGAGAAGGAAGCTGACAAAACGGCTAAAGTCGTAGGGCTTGCGGCAATCAAGTACGGCGACCTGTCCAATCAGGCTTCTAAAGACTATATATTTGATATGGACAGGTTTACTTCTTTCGAGGGTGATACCGGTCCGTATATTCTCTATACGATCGTACGAATCAAGTCAATTTTGAATAAGTATGCAGAGCAGGGCGGCGCGTTGACTGATACAGTCATTCGAGAGGCGGTAAATGGCGCTGAGAAGAGCCTGATGCTTGAGGTTGCGAAGTTCAATGCCATGATGGAAGCGGCGTACGAAGAGATCGCGCCGCACAGAATCTGTGCATATATCTATGATCTGGCGAATGCGTTTAATCATTTCTACCATGAGACGAAGATTCTCACGGAAGAGGATGCGCAGAAGAAGGCGGGCTGGATCGCACTGCTTGCGTTGACTAAGGATGTGCTTGAAGTTTGCATTGACTTGCTTGGTTTCTCGGCACCGGAGAGAATGTAACAAAAATTCCTATATATTATTTATGAAGCGGAACAAATCTTTTTGCAGGATTGTGAAAGAGGTGTTCCGCTTTGTTGATTAAAAAATGAACCAATTTCTCACTCGTGGACTCTTATTAATAGGTGCACCGAAAAGAACAGGGGAGAGGAAATTTTGAAGGAAGAAATTCTGGTAGAGCAGTTGCGGGAAGGCAACAGGGATGCTTTCGACGAACTGTACGAAAAGTACAAGAATATGGCGATCCATACGGCATATCTGATCACAGGCAATCTGGCGGACAGCGAGGACATTGTACAGGAAACCTTTGTAAAAGTCTGGCTACATATCCGTGAACTCAAGGACGACAGTGGATTTAAGCCGTGGATGATGCGGATTCTTGTCAGGACTGCCTATCGCATCGGAAAGAAGCATAAGCGGGAGATTCCGGATGACGAGACGGTATTAAGAATGGAAGACCGGACAGATCCTTCTTCTCTTGACAAGGTAATACAACTGGAAGAGGCTGAAATGATCTCTGCGGCGGTCAGAGCGCTTCCCGTGAAGCTCAGAGCGGTGGTTGTTCTATATTATTATGACTCGTTTTCCGTGAAGGAGATTGCAGGATTGCTCGGACTTATGGAGGGAACGGTAAAATCCAGACTTCATAGCGCCAGACGGCGGATGAAAACAATGCTGAAAGATCGGGTTGAATTATAGGGATGGATAACAGGTTTGATGACCTATAGGTTTGCCGGGCGGACGATCACCCGCTGACAATGGAGTCGGGACTTTGAAGGAAAAGGAGGATTTATATGCGTGCGGAACAGGATTTTGACAGCAGTATCAGAACTGCTTTAAGAAAAGAGTGTGACGGCATTTCGGCTTCAGAAGAATTGAAAAGCAGGATCGATGAGACGATCCGCGAAGGACAGGAGGAAAATTCTATGAAGCATATGAGTGCAAAGAAACTTTGTGTCAGTTTAGCGGCAGCGTGCCTGCTCGTATCCGGAATTACTGTTTTTGCCGGTGGGGCATCCTATTTCGTGTCCGGCAGCAGTATGGGAGTCGAGTACACCGATTATCAAGACATGGGAAAGGCACAGAAGAAGTTGGGCTATGCGGTGGACAGCGTGGAGCAGTTCGCCAACGATTATTCTTTTTATGGGGCAAATGTAGAAACAATTACTGCCTACTCGGAGGAAAACGGTGCGCTCTACAGCGTTCCGATGATGAATATCAGATATCAGAAGGATGAAAAGAAGATCGACCTGAACATCAGTGAGAAGACAGGAGATGACATACCCTCCAAGGAGCCGAATGCCACAAGGATGTGCGGTGATATTGCGCTGCGATACGATGAATATACGGATAAGATCGTGCCCGATTCTTATGAACTGACAGAGGAGGATAAGCTCAACGAGCAGAGAGATGATTACAATATCGTCTATATGTCAGTTACGGTGAATCAGAAGGAGGCGGACGGAACGAAGTCAGAAGAGACGGTAACGGTCATGGACGATGCACATATGACTGATTCGGAAGATGTGAAAAAAGGAAGTTATGTCATTTCGGAGGATGGCAGCGTTACTCTCACAACGCATGGTGCACAGGATAACGATAGTTATGTTATTTCCGGCACATATGATGAAGTATGTATTCAGCACCGGATGGTCGTAAGCTGGGAAAAGGACGGAAAAATCTATAATTTGACAGGGACAGATCTGGAGATGAGTGCGGAAGAAATGCTGGACATGGCGGAAGAGATTCTTACGGCTGAGTAGTGCCGGCGCAGATTTGCAGGTTTTGCGGCATAAACTTCGGATGCTCGATCAGAGGATTTCAAGATTTTTGTAAGTTTTTTACACGATTTTTATTAAAACGCTTGACAAGCAGTCATAAGAAATTGTATACTAGCAAAGCGGGTTGCGTGAGTGACCCGCATATAAATGGGGTCTTAGCTCAGCTGGGAGAGCATCTGCCTTACAAGCAGAGGGTCATAGGTTCGAGCCCTATAGGCCCCACTTATAAATTCTATATTGAATATGGCGAGATAGCTCAGCTGGCTAGAGCATACGGTTCATACCCGTAGTGTCGAGGGTTCAAGTCCCCCTCTCGCTACTTAAAAGCACCGCAAGAATGCGGTGCTTTTTTATTTTGTTCGATGTCTACAATTATTTTTTATTTATGCAGTTTCTTTCACTGATAAATCCTATAATTATTCTTTCGTGAGATTGATTTGCTTGTCTGGCAGAAGAACGGAGGATTGATCAGGTGATAATCATTTTATTTTTTACCCGCCTTAAAGCTATATCCGCAGTTCATGCAAGTACATCTTATTTTCTTCCGTCCTATATTTCCTGCGCCAAGTCCAACAATTACTCCAATTCCGCCAGTAGCCGCTCCTAATGCTGCCGCGCCAAGTCCGCCCTTTACAACTCCATAACCTTTCTTTTGACCGATAACGGAAGTAGAACCACATTTAGGACATTTGAGCATAGAATTGTATTGTATTTGTTGCATCTGTAACTGCTGTTGTTGCAATGCAAGCTGCTGTTGCTGTGTTTTTAAGTTTTCCAATTGTAGTTTTACTTGTAATTCCTGCTGTTTTTCGGGAAGTTGGTCAAGAGTAAGAATTTCTATTTCCTGCTTTTTTTCTAACGGATAATCTTTACACTTAGGGCAGTACCAATGAGTTTCTGTTCCAGAGTTCTTTTTAAATTGCATATATTTTCCACAATTTGGACACTGCATAATAACTATCTCCTTTTATGATTTATTTATTTTAGTCTTCTGATTGGTCTTTTCTTTCTTCACGGACTACATAAAAGTTGCATTCTACGGCATATCGCTCTATATAATATGCACTCATGTATGTATGTTGGGATTTGTATTTTTGTTTTTCCCGATTATCCATATTAAGAGCAGCCATAATTTTTCTTATAAAAGTCGTAAAAATTAATCTCTATGTATATAATATTTAAATTTAGAATACCACACAAACTATACAAATAAAATATTTTGTAACTGTTCAGAAGGTGCTTCCGCGAGGTGTTTTTTGTGAGTGAAGCGTAAGCGGAAGTCACAGAAAACCCGAGACAGACATGCGCGAAATTATGCAGAATGCATAATTTCTGTGCA
>JAAUZK010000019.1 GCA_014804655.1 Lachnospiraceae bacterium
AACGAGCAGAAGTTACTTGACGGTTCCTTCTCCAACAAGGGACTTCAGGTAGGTGCAGAGTCCGGACAGCACATCGGAATCACGATCAAGAACATGAACACCAATGAGCTGATTGCAAGTGCAGTTAAAAATCAGGTAAAATTTGGAGTTAGCAACACAGAGGCAACCGACACAAGTAGTACTGATAAGAATCATTATGCTGCGAATACACTTACGAATGGAGAAGCGACACTTACGGCGGGTATGCTGGCTAAATTCTATACCGTTTCAACAGATACAACAAAAATTGTAGATACTGACGTTAGGACATGGGTGGCTGCTAATGGTGCGAAGTGGACACAGGCAGCGGCTACTGACGGGGATAAGACTTCGGCTCCTACAGCAGCAGATTTTGCAGCGCTGAACGCATTTGCTAAGAATGCAATCAAGGATGTATCCAAACAGCGTTCCGACCTTGGTGCGATCCAGAACAGACTTGAGCACACGATCAGCAACCTAGATAACATCGTAGAGAACACCACATCTGCAGAGGCAGCAATCCGTGATACGGATGTTGCAACCGAGATGGTTAAGTATGCGAACAACAACATCCTGCAGCAGGCTGGTACATCTATGCTGTCACAGGCTAATCAGACCAACCAGTTGGCACTGTCCTTACTTGGCTAATCCTGATCAGTCAACAATCATTGCAAGACTACCAATAAGGGCCGGTATATACCGGCCCTTATTTTTAAGGGGATCAGCATATGCGGATCCCTCTATTATTGCGTTAGATACAGGATGTTAATTGTAATGGCTCGATTGCAGATCATCAATCAGAACGGAAGCGCGTTGCAGCCATGTATGCTGCAGCCATGCCTTCTCATAAGCATTGCGGCGGAGCTTCTCAGCAAGCTTTTCATCGTATAATACAGAACGTACGATGTCGGGCAGGGCATATAGATTTGACAGGGAATAAAACATGATGTCTTCCCGATCCTTGAAATTCTCCCTTAAGTAGACACTGTCATCGGTCAATGACACAGCTCCCTGCAGCATTGCCTCAAAGATTCTTTCGCTGGCCCCTGATTTAAACCAGGCCAGCTGGTTGAGTACGATCTTGCTGTCTTCCATCAGGCGGATACCATCTTCGGTGGAGCAGTGTCCTTTGTAGACGAAGTTTGGATGGTGATATAAATCGGTATCCTCGAATCGGTCGCCGTACACGGTGACTGTGATTCCGGCATTTACGAGCGTTCGCAGGATCTCTAAACGAAGTGCTGCGCTCGTATTCATATCAATGAAGCGATACTGTTTGATACATTCTTTTAAGTCGTTGTCGGACAGACAGCGGCGATCCATAAGGAGACAGTGTTCCAAGGCGGATTCAAATGTCTCGGAAGAATGCTGTATTAAATATTCCGACAACTTGGTACTGAATTCGTCATGGGGGAAATTATCATCGTACTTGTATCCGCCGATGAATAACACGTCAATGGAACGCTCTCGGAAAGGCTTTAGATCGGCGCAAGGTTTCAGACATTCCCCTGCGGTCGGAAGAAACAATGTTTTTTGTACGGTGGGATAGAAGCGTCTGATATAATCCGTATGGTATATATCTGCACATGCTACGATTCCGTGCGCGGGTGCATAATCCAGAGTCTCATAGTAATACATGGGGTGATCTACGATAATATTATAACATGGGATGTTCCATAGATCCCAGAGGCTTTCACCGGACTGCAGTTCCATCCGGAATCCCGCGTTGTTAAAGACAATGGCGCAGTCCAGTCCGTGTGTGCGGAAAGTAAGCAAGGCTTCGAAACTCTCTTCGAAATGCTGCATGTCATAGCAGAATATTGTATGTCCGAGGGCGGTAAGTGCGGAACAGTATTGTTTGGCAATATATGTCAAAATAGGAATTTTAGAACCGGTAAATACGGCTATTCTCTTGGAAGAGCCCGTATTTAATAATTGTGCGTATTCTTCCGCCATTTCGGGCTGTCCCATATTTCGGAGTACGGATACGATATTTGACAGGGTTGTCTGATTGGTTTCCTGCAGAGGTAGCGCTTCTTCAAGAAATGACAGTGATGTCAGATAGTTCCCGGCACTCTCATAGATGACGGCAAGCCGATTCAGTAATTCCAGCGGTTGGGAAGATAACTGCGGACAATTCTGGATCATATAGATGAGAGCCTTATGGGAGACGCGACAGTCGATCAGATACTGCTGCTCCTCCACGGAAACGGTATTGGCTCGGATCTGTTCCAGAATCCTCACAAGCAGACGGAAATGTTTGATCAGTACGTCAAGTTCCCGGGAGAATTGTAGCAGAGTCGGCAGACCGGCTTCCTCCTCAACCCGGCACACATTGAGAATATGTTCGATGGTTTCCAGTTCCTGGTCGAAATCCGAAACCTTAAGCAGCAGATCCGGACGTTTCTCCAGCGTGTCACACAGACACCGGTAAGCGCCGTGAACATCGGCGTGCGCAATGTAGTCTCGTATATTTCCTTTCAGTAGAATGGTCTCTGCTTTCTCCTGATTTACGCTGTAAGGCGCTTCGTAGCAGGAGAGATGATTATGCCGGATCCAGACAGCCAGAAGCTGTTCGGAAAGAAAGCCGAATACCCGTTTATGATAATCGTCATAGCCGCTGCAGTCGATGCGCGTTTCCAGTACAGAGAAGATGGCAAAGAGCCACTCACAATAAGCGCGAAACAGTGCTGTGGGCGCAACGAACAGATTACCCACATAGCAATGACGATCGGTAATGACGGCTTGAAAAGTTTCATAATAGTCGGGATATAGTTCATGAATCACGTTCCCTGTTATATCCAGATTGCAAATATTGTGGGAACGTGCATATACGGTGCGATAGTCATAATCGCCGAGAACGGGTCTGGCAATGATGACATCATAGGCAGACAGAATATTCATGTAATCGGATTCGGACATTAATTCCCCGTCATCATTCAGGAAATATCTGCGGTAATGGCATAAACCGAGGTAGTCCGCAGCGTTGTAATTTTTCCAGATCCAGTACAGACCGGTCAGTTCACTGTAGTAGGGATTCTTAGCGGAGATATTGTCGCCAGTGTCATCTCCCTGATATCCGCAGTCATCATGCAGTGCGCGACCGACCTGAAGCGGAATATAGATCGGATCCTTCGGCGGGGTAAAAGGAACATGAGTGATTGTAAAAACGGAAATAGACATAGGAAACCTCGCTCGTAATTAATAACTGTTTTACTTTTAGATTGTTTTTTATTATACTATAGATAGTATAAAAATGCGATAGTAGATTGGAAGTTTAACGAATGAAGATTTTATATGTATACGGCATGTCAACAGCAAAAGACATTCCTTATAATCTGCGTAAACTGGGCTATAAAGTGGATGAATATCCGCATGTACAGAAAAATTCCATTTTGAATGATGAGGAGATCGATAAACTGACGGCATATGTCAAGAAGCACCGTATTACTCACCTGATGTCGACACATCTGATCTATAATATAGCAGTGGCAGCGTATCAGACGGGAATCAAGTATGTTTCTGTCATCTGGGATGCTCCCTATCTGAAGATGTATACGCCGTTCGGAAGGCTGGATAATTGTTGGTTTTCCGTGTTTGATAAGTTAGATTATGAGAGGTTTCAGAAAGACGGAATACCTCATGTGATGTATCAGCCGCTCGCAGTGAATAAATATGATATACTGAAATGGAATGTGAAGCGGAAAATGAGTGGTAAATATTTTAATGATATTTGCTTTTTGGGCAGACTCTACGAGAAAAATTTGTATGATGACAACTTGAGCAAGATGCCGGAGCAGATGCAGCAGTATTTTACCAGTATTTTTGAGGAGGCGGCATTCAAATGGGACGGCGAGAACCGGGTGTATGGTCAAACGCCGGGAGAAATTCTCGATTATATTAAACTGGTGAGCCCGGAGTTTGAGCTGGACAATATTTATGATGTAGAAGACGTCAGATATTTCGAGGTACAGTATCTGATTAGGAAGATTGCTAATATTGAGAGAATCTGTACATTAAATGTTCTGGCGGAGCAGTTTCCGGTATCTTTTTATACGGATTCTCAGGTGGAACCGGAACAGCTGGGAGGGGTGAAGATCATGCCGCCGGTTATGCCGGGTGAGGCTTCGACCATTATCTTTGCGGGCAGCAAGATTAATCTGAATATTTCGCTGAAAGGAATAGAGGGTGGAACGCCGCAGAGAATCATGGACATTCTGGGGTCCGGCGGATTTGCGTTGACGAATTATTGCGCGGAGACGGCGGAACTGTTTGAGGAAGATAAGGAGATCGTCATGTTCAGAACGCCGGAGGAGTTAGTGGAGAAGGCGGAGTATTACCTGGTACATGACAAGGAGCGCGAGGAGATCGCCAATGCCGGGTACAGAAAAGTGATGAATTGTTACACTTACGACAGGAAATTGAAACAGCTCATGGAGTGGGTGGAGAAGGAGACTTGATTTGAAATTTTTAGTTGTTCAAGCACTATGGAAACAGTATACTGCCATGGATATTGCAGAAGCAGTCAGCAAGCTGGGGTACGAAGCGGAAGAGTATCCTGTTATGCTGAAGATGGCCTCTTATTTGTCGGATGAGGAAGTGGATGGGCTCGTGTCATATGTGCAGGAACATCATATACAGGTGATTATCTCACTGTATTTTGTCATGAACGCGGCACTGGCCGCATATAAAAGCGGGATCAGGTATGTTTCTGTACTGTGGGATGCTCCTTATGTGGAGAACTACAATCTGCTGAGTAAAATAGACAATGTTTGGTTCACAACGTTTGACAGGCTGGATCGTGACCGGTTCCTGGAATATGGGATGCCTCATGTCTTATACCAGCCATTGTCTGTCAATAAGGAGAATGCAGTGCGGTGGAATGCCGAGATTCAAAAGACGCTGAAACAGCATTATATTCACGATATCAGCTTTATCGGCAATCTGTACAGCAGGAATCTGTATAAGGATAATCTGCAATATATTCCTGTGGAACTGCAGTATTATTTTAACAGTATTTTTGAGGAAGCCATGTTTCGATGGGACGGTGTCAACAGAGTGTATGGCAAGACCGGCTCTGAGATTGTTGAGTATATCAAAAAGATCAGCCCGGAGTTTTCGATTCCGAACCGGCAGGATATTGAAGATGTGCGATATTTTGAAAGCATGGGATTGATCAGGGAGATTGCTAATATAGAGCGTATCGCCGTATTGAATCTGCTGGCAGAGGAGCATTCCGTCATGCTTTACACTGCGGATCATGAGGAAGCCAAGGCGAAGCTGCAAGGGGTGGAGATCGGACCGCCCGTAGAATACGGAAAGGCAACATCGCTCGTGTATGCGGGCAGTAAGATCAATCTGAACATTTCACTCAAAGGAATTGAAGGCGGGACTCCGCAGCGGATCATGGATATCATGGGCGCCGGAGGATTCGTTCTGTCAGCTTACTGCGAAGAGACAGCGGAGTTGTTTGAGGAGGATCGGGAGATTGTTATGTTCCGAACGCCGGAAGAGCTGGTGGAGAAGGTGGATTATTATCTGGCGCATGACAAAGAACGGGAGCAGATTGCAAGACGCGGATGTGAGAAAGTGCTTCAGTGCTATACCTACGAGAATAAAATGCGGGAACTGATCGACTGGATAACCGGCGAGGCATAAGTCAGGAGAATAGGTTGGGAGAAAGGCATGGGTATTAGAATGGACGGACAGAGTCTGACAAAGCAGATGGATCAACTGCTTTCTATGAAAAAGGGTGATGAGGCGGAAAAGCTTTTGGCGGAAAACGGAGCGGTTGCTAAGCATGACAGGAAGTTAGTGAAAATATATTATCTGCTTCCGGTCTGTACAGCGGAAAGAGAGGCAGGGCAGCGGACGCTTTTTACGAAGGTATCCGGAATAGATGAACTCTTAGAGCGGGATACCAAGGTAAAATTCTATCTCAGAAGAATTGCATTTGACGTACTGGATGACGAGCAGGAATTTTTCAGATTCTGTGCACAATATCAGGTTTCTCTTCCTGAATTATTTATTGAGACGTATTGCAATGCGGTGCACAGAGAGAAGGTACAGTCATTTATACAGAAGAAGATTGCGGAGGGAAAGCTTAAGGTATGAATGGGGTCGATGATAAGAAAATATGTTTTATCATTTGCAGCAGCAACGAACTTTATACAGGCGAGTGTCTTTATTATATCAATCATTTGAGGATTCCGGCCGGATATCAGATCGAGGTTCTTACTGTGGAGGATGCTGTGTCCATGGCGGCAGGCTACAATGAGGGAATGCAGTCTTCCGACGCAAAATATAAGGTGTATCTGCATCAGGATGTGTTTATTGTAAATACTGATTTTATACAGGATTTTCTGAAGATATTCCAAGCGGATGAGCAGATTGGTATGATCGGAATGGTCGGTGCACCGCAACTCCCGGCAAGCGGTATTATGTGGGAGACGAAGAGGTGCGGAGCAATTTATGCGCCGGCGTATTTTCACGATGCACTATCGCGCTTTGACGGAGATACATTGACGGAGGTAGAGGCCATAGACGGGCTGCTGATGATCACGCAGTATGATATCCCGTGGCGGGAGGATCTGTTTGACAAGTGGGATTTCTATGACTGTTCCCAAAGTCAGGAGTTTATACGCCAAGGCTATAAGGTGGTGGTACCTGCTCTAGAAACGCCCTGGTGCCTGCATGATAGTGTACTTGCAGATTTGTCTGCATATGACGGGGAAAGAATTAAATTTCTGCAAGAGTATTTTATGCAAGAGGATACGGCAGATCAAAGTATGGCGGCATGCGGGATTACGGTAGTGCTGACATCCTATCAGAGGTGCGCACAGCTTCGTGACACGCTTCGCTGGTTGGAGGAGGTAGAAGGGATATCAAATATTATTGTTGCAGATAACGGCTCTGATGACGATACGGAGGAATGGCTTGCTACGCAGCAGTATGAGTATGTGCGGTTTGATGAGGGTGTACAGGGATACGGCAGACTATGGAATGCGATCTTGCAGAATTTTGCGACTCAGGACTGTATTGTTTTTCTGGAAGCGGGAGTGTATCCGGAGAAAAGAAGTCTGTTGGAGTTGTGTAAGGTTCTGCAGTCAGATGATATTGCAATGGCAGGGCCGGTTTCCAACAATTCAGCCTCTGACACAGGACGGCAGATTAACAGCAGGGATGATCTTACATGGGTCCGGCAGAGCAGTCTGAGACAGTCTGACGGAAAACTGTATGACATAATATTGCGCCCGAATTGGAAAATGTGGGCAGTACGGAGAGATGTTCTGGAGAAGAACGGACTGTTGTGGGAAGAACTGAATCATCCTGAGAATGTTCTGACAGATTATTCCCTGCGTATGCTTCAGGGCGGATTGAGGCAGGCCGTATGTTGTCAGGCGTTTGCCTATGAGAGTTTTGACAAATGTTGGGAGGTCTATGAGGAGGCGGAACAGTGGAGGAGCTTGGATAGACATATTATGAAGAAGGACTGGGGGATGAATTATTTTAATTTAGTCCCCAACAGATTTCTGGCCGATGAGATTCAGGAGGAAGCCGGGGCGGAATTTCAGGTTCTTGAAGTCGGCTGCGATCTGGGAGCAACGTTGCTTGAGATTCAGAACCGTTATCCGAAATGTAAGACTTATGGACTGGATATTAACGAGGCGGCAGTAGAGATCGCAAAGCATATCACCGAGGCCGTATGCGGTAATATAGATGAGCTGAATCTTCCGTTTCAGGAGAAGTTCGATTATATTATTTTTGGTGATGTGCTGGAACATTTGCGCCATCCGGAGGAAGTGGTCAGAATGTGCCGGAGTTATCTGAATGAAGGCGGATGTATTATTGCGAGCATTCCGAACGTTATGCATGTATCTGTTTTGGAACAGCTCATTGACGGAAGATTTCAATATCAGGATATCGGACTGTTGGATCGGACGCATATTCATTTCTTCACATACTATGAGATTATGAGAATGTTTCAGGAGACAGATTACAGTGTCAGGGAAGTAAGAGAGGTTGTTTCTGACATATCTGACAGACAGCGAACGATCATGGAAACATTGCTTAACTTGTCGGATCAGACAGAGGAGTGGATGTATCGGACATTCCAGTATGTTGTCAAGGCGCAGAAATGAGGGACGGTATGAATAGTCAGCAGTTAAAACGGCAGGTTGATCATCTGTTACAGACAGGAAACTATGACGAAATCAAGTCCCTTCTGCTTGCCCATAAGGACACGACAGAGCATGACAATGACCTTGCCATGCTCTGTTATCTATGCACGATCTATGAGCAGGAGAAAGCGGCGGGACAGAGGACGATTTTTGAGAAAACGGGGAGTATATCTAAGGTATTGGAGCGTTATACGGCACTGAAATTCTACTTAAGAAGAGTGGATTTTGATGTCATAGATGATATGGGGATGTTCTATCAGTTCCTTTCGCAGGAGCAGATATCTTCTTATGAGTTATTGCGGGTGATTGATTTCAGTGTAGTGCATAAAGATAAGGTATTACAGCAGATCGGCGCAGGGGCAGCTTCTGAGGTTACAATGAGTGCTGATAGTGCAGATGATCAGGAAGTATTTCAGACGGACATTGCGTCAGACGGCAGCAGTGCAACGGCGGACAATACAGAGATGAAGGATATGAAGCAAATCTGTTTTATCATCTGTACGAATAACCCTGTCTATGCCGAAGAATGTATCTATTATATCAGGCACTTGATCGTGCCGGAAGGAATAGCGGTCGATATCCTGACAGTGGAGGACGCGAAGTCTCTGGCTTCGGCGTACAATGAAGCGATGCAGTGTTCTCAGGCAAAATATAAAGTATATTTACATCAGGATACCTTTATCATTAACCCGTATTTTATCAGAGACTGTCTGGAAACCTTCGCAAAGGATGAGAAGATCGGCATGCTCGGCAATGTGGGTGTAAAGTCCATGCCGAGATCCGGTGTGATGTGGGATGCGGATCGTTACGGGATGTTATATGAGCAGCATATCTATGAGACAGAGCTGCTCGCCAATGCGATAGACAGTGAGGAGGCGTATCTGGAAGCGGAAGCGATAGATGGCTTTCTTATGGTCACCCAGTATGATGTTCCATGGCGGGAAGACCTCTTTGACAAGTGGGACTTCTATGATTGCTCCCAGAGCATGGAGTTTATCAGAAGAGGGTATCGGGTGGTAGTTCCGAACATGAAAGCTCCATGGTGCGTGCATGACTGTGGGTTTATTAATCTGAAGAATTACGATGTTGAGAAAGAGAAGTTTATTGCGGAATACCTACAGGATATACAGTAACGATCTGGGGCGCAGTATGGTGCGAAGGAATGCGCGGAAGATGAGCAGTAGAAGGTAAGAATGAAGACGTAAGTTGAGGATGTGTGCAATGACAGGAGCGACAGCACGTTGAAAATTATACTGTATTCATGGCAAGCCAACAATGAGCAGATCTTGGCGGACAATTTAATAAAAATGGGATTTGAAGTCGCGTGGTTTCGTAAGGAATGTAAGCATTATACGCGGGATATGGAGCTTGCCATGGAGATGATACAGGCGGTTCATCAGGTGGCGGCGGAGGCGGTAGTCTCTTTTAACTACTTCCCCATCATTTCCATGATCTGTCATACTTGTGGGATTCCGTACTATGCGTGGGTGTATGACTGTCCGCATTTTACGTTGTATGCGAAGCAGGTCGCTGATCCTTGCAATCACATCGGTATTTTTGATCGTGAGATGGTGAGACAGCTTGCGGAGGATTACGGTATCAATACGGTTTATCATGCGCCGCTGGCGGTAGACTGTGGATATTTTGAGGGGGCAATAACCCGTGCTTCGCAGGCGGATCGGGAGAAGTATCAGTGCGATGTATCTTTCGTGGGCTCCTTGTATGCAGATGAGCATAATTATTATGATCTGCTTTTTTTGGGTGAAAAAGAGGTGGCTTCGAACGGTTGCAGTATGGAAACTTTGATTAAACAGCAATGTTTCTCTTATGAAAGGGATTACTTAAGACAGGCTGCTGCGTCAGGACAGATTAATCTGACAGAACTGCAGAATCCTATGGAAGAGCAAGGGCTTATGCTGGGTGACGATTATTTCGCAAGACCGGAGGATATTCTGATGGCGGCGGTTTTGGAAAAGAAGGTGACGGTAGAAGAGCGGCGGAAGCTACTCACGGGGATTGTGAGGCAGTTGAGTACATGCGGCGGCAGCGTTACATCAGACGGTTGCAGTACTGCGGACAGGAATCTTGATTTCAGATTGTATACGAATTCTGATACCGGGAAGCTGCCGGAACTGAATGCGCACAACCACGGCACGGTAGATTACCATACACAGATGCCGCTTGTCTTTGCGGGCAGCAGGATTAATCTGAATATATCTTTACGATCCATTCATTCCGGTGTTCCGCTCAGAGTATTGGACATTATGGCCTGCGGTGGATTCGTGCTGAGCAACCGCCAGCCCGAAATGACAGAGTATTTCGAGGAAGGCGCGGAGATCGCTACCTTTGGCAGTATGGAAGAATGTATTGATAAGGTGCATTACTACCTGTCTCACGAAGAGGAACGGAGACAGATCGCAGAGGCGGGACGGAGAAAGGTGAAGAAAGAGTTTTCTTATGAAGCGGGGCTTGCGAGACTGTTTGAAGTATAGAGACAAGCATCTGCTCGACTGTGGCTTATGGGTAGCTAAAGTTTGCTTTCTAACTCCTTCACCTTCTCCACGGCCATCGGAAAATCTCCGCAGTTTCGGTAATGTATCAAGGCATCTTCGATTTTTCCCATCATTTCATTGATCAGCCCGATGTTGTAGGTGGGGATGAAGGAATTGGTTCCGGTCTCTCTGGTGACAGGACAATGAAGCGCCTTCACAAATTCCATCATGGCTTTTACATACTGTCCGTTGGCCATATAGATTTGTCCCATACAGCAGAAGAAGTCGGATGTGGTTGCGAAGGCATCATAGACTGCCTCAAGCTGCAGTGCCTCTGCCTGTCTGTCGGTATGAAGCAAGGCGTTAGCATAGGCGATGATCATCATCTGTACCCATTCTTCCTGAGGATTCACATCGTATTCCAGTGCTTTCCCATAATAGATATAGGAATTTTCATAGTCGTAGATCATATTGTAGGACTGCCCGATCTGGAAATAGAGATAGGGATTTCCCGGATCTTTTTCAAGTTCGTGAAGCAGGAGCGTGTTATTGCGCTCCACTTTACTGCGAAGGTCTGTCACACTGCCCAGATAACCGACGTGATCAATCCGGAGCGGCAAATCATAGCTCTCATAGTGCATACCCGTTGTATTGTGTGTGATCTGCTCATGGATGGCGGACTCAAAGTGGAAGAACTTACGGTTAAAAAGTCTTCCCAGCCGGTCCTGATAGACCATATCAGTCTGATTGGAGATATAGTGATTATCGATGGCGAGCCTTCCCACGGATTCTGGATGCTGTCTGATCATATCGGACATAAGCTCGATATCAAGCTCGGTGATGACTTCATCGCAGTCAAGGATCAGCACATAATCATTTGCGGCATGTGCCAGCGAGAAATTCCGTGCGGCGCTGAAGTCGTCGATCCACTTGAAATCATATATTTTATCGGTGTA
Source organism: Lachnospiraceae bacterium (assembly GCA_014804655.1). Lineage (GTDB taxonomy): Bacteria > Bacillota > Clostridia > Lachnospirales > Lachnospiraceae > UBA3282. The sequence goes on from JAAUZK010000019.1 coordinate 11,647, forward strand.
CCGGGCGGCAATCTCCTTCGTCCGGTCGGTAGAGCCGGTGTCAGCCACAATGATCTCAAAACCATATGGCTTGATAGCGGCAAGGCACTTTTCGATATTCTTTTCTTCATTCTTGGCAATCATGCATACTGATATAAGGCACATTTTCTTCATCTCCATGAGAATATAGTATCATAATCTATATTATTAATCCAGTAACATCAGCACTTTTGCCCATACCCGGAGTATATGCGCAGATAATTTATATAATAACCTGTGAGAGATATTATACATCAATCTATTTGACAATCCTTATTTGTAATGAGTTTATTTATTTTCAGCTTGCCATTTTTATAGAAATAAAATATACTAATTATAAAATTACTAATCAAATAATTACTAATTATATAATTAGTAAATGGAGAAACAATTATGTTCGTAGGAAGAGATAGAGAATTGAATAAATTAAATGCGTTGTACCAAAGCGGGCAATTTGAGTTTGCTGTTTTTTATGGGAGGAGGCGTGTTGGAAAGACAACGCTTCTGCGAGAATTTATGAGGGAAAAAAAGGGCATCTATTATATGGCCGTTGAGGGAACCGGCAAAGAAAACTTAAGCGGGCTTTCGGCAGCGCTTTTTACGCAGAATCATCTGATGGCTTACCGGGCAGCTTTTGGGGATTATGAGGGGCTTTTACAATATATAGATACCTTGGCGGAGACCGGCGAGCGTCTCGTGATCGCAATCGATGAGTATCCGTATCTCGCAGCATCCTATCCGGCAATTTCCTCTATGTTGCAGAAGCATATAGACCAGGTATGGAAAGACAGCAGATTGTTTTTGATCTTATGCGGGTCTTCAATGAGCTTTATGGAGGAACAGGTATTGGGGTATAAGAGTCCTCTGTATGGACGCCGTACAGCGCAGTTTAAGATCCAGCCGTTTACATTCTGGGAGGCTAAAGAAATGCTGGCGGATTTTACGGTCTGGGAACAGGCAGCACTATATGGTGTGACAGGCGGAATACCGGAATATTTATCGCGTATTAACCCTTCTGTCGGTGCAGATGAAAATATTATGGAGCTCTTTTTTGATGAAAGCGGTCGCTTATTCGAGGAGCCGATCAATTTAATGAAGCAGGAATTAAGGGAACCAATGACTTACCACTCCATTATCTCGGCAATTGCATCCGGGGCAAGCCGGTTAAATGAAATTGCAACTAAGACAGGTTTGGAGACGAGTGGATGCAGTAATCAGCTCTCATCTTTAATTTCTTTGCAGATCATTAAGAAAGAAACGCCTGTGACGGAGCCGGTGAGCAGCCGGAGGACATTGTATCGTCTGGAAGACAGTATGTATTTGTTCTGGTATCGATTTGTAAGACCGAATTCAAGCAGCATTATGCGCGGCGTAGGACGGCAGGTGTATGAGGCGATCGTGCTGCCGCAGATGAATGACTTTATGGGAGCAATATTTGAAAGGATTTGCCAGCAATACTTATTTTTGCCGGAAATATACAGCAGTTTTCCGTTTGTGATCGGGGAAGTAGGGCGTTGGTGGGGAACTAATGCGCGGGAGAAACGGCAGGAGGAAATTGATCTGATGGCGGTTACAGATAAGCAGGCGTTGTTTGGAGAGTGCAAATGGAAAAATGAGAAAATAGGCAGACAGATTGTGGAGAGGCTGCTTGAACGGGGAGAATTGTTTCATTATCCGGAGAAATATTACTATCTTTTCTCCAAGGCAGGTTTTCAGGAGGAAGCCCGGCTGTTCGCACAGAAGAATAAGCGAATATGCCTACTTTCTTTCGAAGAAATGTGCGCTCAGCACAGCATCTCCCGCACCCGATGACGGAACGTATGGCCCGCTGCTATCTTGTCATGGCCACTCTTGGCAATGGCAATACGTTCCTCTTCGTGGGTCAGATAGTAGTTGATTTTATTGATGAAATCTTCTTTGCTTTCATAATAATCGAAATCTTCGCCGGGTATAAAGTTATCCAGATAATCAGCCTGAAAGTTACTCAACAGGAACCCGCCGCTGCCCATGATATCAAAAGCGCGCAGAGGAATACCGCTCTTAATACTCCGAAGTGAGATGTTTAAATTGATCCGGCTCTGTTTAAATACCATCGGCATCTGCTGGTAATAATCAACCGTGCCGTGGTTGGTAAGATTGGGTATGGTGTAATCCCGGTTGGGAGTAAACAGGTCGAAGTGAAAATGCCGTGCAGCAGCGTGGAGCAGTTCATCCCGCTCCAGTCCGGTAATCTTGCGGTTGATCACATATTGGGCATAGAGATATTCCCTTGACTCCACGCCGTCCGGATTGGGATCCATCGGGAGTGCGCGGTATAGGTCGTCCATGATCGGGGCCAAGGATTCTTGAATAAAATTATAGCCCTGCACTTTCATCTGGGATGCCATGAGTGCATCCAGATAACCTTTGGTATAATCTGACAGTGATGTCATGCGGTCAAAAAAGTTATGCTCCTCGGTGTAGAGAGAGCCCACGAAGGAAACATCATATGAGTATGGAATGCCTGATGTGGTAGCTGCCGGAACGATTTTGTCCAGACGCTCTGTATTCGCCGCCATCGGCAGGTAATGTACGGTCTGTATGCCTGCGTTATGAAATTCCATATAAAGCTCCCGGTCAAACACATAGATGGTATTGCACGGGTTGATCGTGGTGTAGGAGTAGAGCATCACATACGGACTGTCATAGATCCATGAGATATAACGTATATTTTCCTGTTTGCACACAACTGAGATGACTGGGAAATAATTAAAGGAAAAGACCACATCCGGAACTTCTCTGTGTAGGAAAGCAGAGAAATCTTTTTCCACTACTTCATCCCTGCGGGAGTCTTTATTGGAGAACGGATAGGAGACTACCGTATGACCTTCCGCCGTAAAAGCCTCCTTCATGTCATTATTTCCAAAACTGGCCCATTCAATAAATAGTATTTTCATAGATCTCCTCGGTTCTGGTCTATGAGAGGGCAGTGTGCCGTCATCTGACCGTTTTCAGTGCGTGCTCCCTGATTTTCTCATAAGTCTCAGGGCTTAAGTCGTGCTCGATCCGACATGCATCTTCGGCAGCAGCTTTTTCGTTTACGCCGAGCGATACGAAGAAGGCTGTCAGTACCTTATGCCGGTCATAGATATCGGAGGCGATCGCATAACCGGAATCAGTTAAAGTGATAAAGCCGCTTTGATCCACTTCAATATAACCATTCTCGCGTAGCTTTTTCATAGCTACGCTGATACTGGGCTTGGAGTAATTCATTTCGGTTGCAATATCAATGGAACGAACCTGACCGGTGCGCTCTTTTAAAATAAGTATCGTTTCTAAATAATCTTCTGAGGATTCATGTATTTCCATATGACTACCCTGACCTTAGTGTAATATTTTGCTATATAGTATATCATAAAATACCATTAATATCGCTAAATGGCAATGGTGTAATAGTACTGAATTTGTTTTACCGTGAATAAAATCGGTAATCATTGCGAAAGCTGTTGAATTCTTGCCTTAGCGGGCAGATAATCACCACATTTTCGATAGGAAGCTATAGCTTCTTTCACATATCCGGTACATTCATAGATAACACCGATATTATAATAGGCTTTATAACTATTGACGCCTTCCACTGCAAACTCTTCCATAGTAGTAGCTTTTTTAAACTCATTTATAGCTTGATCAAGGCCCCCGTTATTCATGTAGATCAGTCCGATCAGGAATACGAAGTCGGCGCGCGTGGCAAATTCGTCGTATATATCGAGCAGACCGAGAGCCTCCTGATTGCGCTTCAAATCTAATAGTGTATAACCATAGGATTCCACCATATTCTGCACATAGTCCAATGCGGGATCTACATCCATGGAGAGCCCCAGATCAAGATAGCGGAAAGCTGTCTCGAAGTCGTGCAGTTTCCGATAGCTTTGGCCCAACTGGTAATAGATGTAGGGATCGGAACCGTTGGTTTCCAACTCTTTCTCTAAAAGGGTAATGTTGCGTTTGGATTTCTCGCGCATCTCATCTTCCGTGCCATCATAACCTACGTGAAGAACGGTAATCGGGGCGGAGTATACATATTTGACGGGAGTTGCATCAGGCGCGGTATTTCGGTGATCAGAAGCCGTTGTCGGCACAAGTTGCTCGTGAACGACTCCCTCAAAATGAAAATAGCGCCTGTTTATGAAGCGGCTGACACGCACTTGCTCGTAGGATGTCTGCCCATCTTGCGCAAAACGGTTGCGGATTAGGATGCGTCCGGCATAACGGGGATAACTTTCCATACATTTCCGTAATGACTTCTGATCCATAACCTCCAGATACTCGTCACAATCGAGAGAGAGTATCCAGTCATGGGAGGCTTTTTGCATGGCAAAATTTTTGGCGGCGCTGAAATCACCGCTCCAGTCAAAGTGGTAGATCCGGTCGGTGTATTTCAGTGCCAGTTCGACAGTGCGGTCTGTGGAGCCGGTATCTGCCAGCACGATCTCGAATCCGTAAGGCTGCAGGCGTTTCAGACACTCATCGATATGCTTCTCTTCATTTTTGGCAATCAGACAGACTGATATGGGCAGCACGGCAGATTCCTTTCCTGTTGGTTTATATCACTGTCCCTGCACGAAGTTGTTTAACATCGGCTTCGGAGCGGGAGACGGGGTAAGTTCCTTCAGTTTCTTTACGGCAGGTTCATAGTCGCCGCATTTCTTATAGTATGTACAGGCTTCACTCAGGTTGCCCATATTTTCATAAATAGAAGCGATATTATAGTTGGCGCGGTAGCTGTTGACGCCTTTACGGGAGTAGGAGGAGAGGGTGGTTGCCTTCCGGAACTCCTCGATCGCTTTGTCATTTAATCCTTTTTTCATATAGATCATGCCCATCAGATAAACGAAATCTGCACGATGTGAGAAAAGTTCATACTTATCCCGAAGCGTCATGGCAAGATCATATTTGGCCAGTTCTACCAGACAATAGCCGTATGTTTCCGCCATGCTCTGCACGAAAGCGGATCGGGGATCGGCGTTTAATTCCAACCCCTTCTGATAGTAGTACGCCGCCTTCTCCAGATCGTTCAGGGAGATATAGTTCTGTCCAAGCTGGAAATAAATATAGGGGCTTGGCCCTTTGAGGGTCAGGTCGTGAAGCAGCATTTCCAGATTACGGGTGGCGCGCATACGTTTGTCGGATTCGGAGACGTAGCCCTCGTGATAAAAGGTCAGAGGGATCATGAAAGAGTCAGGCTCATTTCCGTCCAGCGTGCATACCTGCTCGTGGATACTGCCCTCATAATGGCAGTATTTGCGGTTAAACAATCTGCCGATGCGCTCCGATTGGATGGAGCGCACACCCTGAACAATATAGGGATTATTGCGGATGATCATACCCATGGAGCGGCTGTTTTGATCCAGTACTTCCTCCAGTTCGGCGAGATTGACATTTTCCAGATATTCGTCACAGTCTATAATCAACACCCAGTCGTTAGAAGCCTGCTGAATGGAGAAGTTTCTGGCAGCGCTGAAGTCGTCGCACCATGCAAAATGAAACACTTTATCTGCGTATCGATGGGCAATTTCCACGGTTCTGTCCACGGAACCCGTATCCACAACGATGACTTCAAATTTACACGGTCTAAGCCTTTTGAGGCACTCTTCTATATGATTGTCTTCATTCTTAGCGATCATGCATACCGAAATAGGAATCATGGCGTCACCTCTTCAACTGTAAAAATCTTTTCTATCATATATATTAGCATTTTCTGCATGTTACGACAATAAAATATTTTGTTGTATTCGGGTGGAAAAAGACAAAAAATAGGAATAAAGTACCAGACTTTTTGCACAAAAATATGTAATAAAAAATCAACAAAATGATGAAATGGACGGAATATCGTTCAGTATACGTTTCACTGGTTCCATTTTAGAGAATTTTATGATATAATTTCCACAAAAATAATCAGAATCATACACTATAGGAGGGCTAAAATGACAAAGGCAGAAATATTAAAGGCAGAAATTTTAAAGCAGTATAAGAGTGTCAGACAGTTCGCGATCGAGATGGAGATACCGTACTCCACTCTGGTTACTGCCCTGGATAGAGGAATTGAGGGAATGGCGTATGGCACTGTAATCAGAATGTGTGACAAATTGAACCTGAATCCGGTTGATTTTACACCGCTTAACCAGAAGAGTGTACTCGGAAGCAAGATCATGGAGAATCGTGTGATGCAGTACTATGTGAAGCTGAACAAGACGGGACGTAAGAAAGCGCTGGAGTTGATGGAAGATTATGCGCAGTTAGAGAAATATAAGGCAGTAGAGGAGAATTAATGCAATACGATTATCTGATAGTTGGCGCCGGATTGTTCGGCGCGGTATTTGCCCATGAGATGAAGCGGCAGGGCAGAAAGGTGCTGGTGATTGACAGACGCAGGCACATAGCGGGAAATATCTATACGGAGCCTATGATGGATATTCAGGTGCATAGGTATGGAGCGCATATTTTCCACACCTCGGAGAAGAGAATATGGGACTATGTCAATCAGTTCACCGAATTTAATCACTATATAAATTCACCGGTTGCATATTATAAGGGAGAATTGTATAATCTCCCTTTTAATATGAATACATTTAATAGGATGTGGGGCGTGGTGACACCGGCGCAGGCGAGAGAGAAGATTGCGGAGCAGATCGGGAGGCTTCAGATTACGGAGCCGAAGAATCTGGAAGAGCAGGCGCTTTCACTGGTGGGAACGGATGTCTATGAGAAGCTGGTAAAAGGCTACACAGAGAAGCAGTGGGGCAGAGACTGTAAGGAATTGCCGGCTTTTATCATAAAGAGACTCCCTCTCCGGTTTACTTACGATAATAATTATTTTAACGATCGCTATCAAGGCATTCCCATCGGAGGGTATACCATTATGGTAGAGAATATGCTTCAGGGGATTGGTGTGCGGACGGGAATCTCCTATCGGGATTTTGTTACGGAGCAGGAGACGGATGGCGGTGTGACGGTCATGGACAAAGATGGCAACACTTATCGCAAGGTGGTGTACACCGGCATGATGGACGAGTATTTTGACTATTGTCTGGGGCATTTGGAGTATCGTTCCCTTCGATTTGAGACGGAAGAACTTCCGGAATGTGATAACTATCAAGGAAACGCGGTGGTGAATTATACGGAGCGGGAAGTGCCTTATACGAGAATCATCGAGCATAAACATTTTGAGTTCGGAACGCAGCATGGTACTGTGATTACGCGAGAGTATCCGGCGCAGTGGCAGGAGGGTGACGAGCCTTATTATCCGGTCAACAATGAACGTAACGATGCCCTTTTTGCGCGGTATTGTGAATTGGCGGCGGCAAGGCGGCATGTGATTTTCGGCGGACGCTTGGGGCAGTATCGGTATTATGATATGGATAAGGTGATTGCGGCGGCGCTTTGTGCGGTGGAGGCGGAGCAGTAACACAGTATATGTAATAGAAAATCTATAGGCAGAGTATTGACAAATATCGGTGCTCTGCCTATAATATCAATTGATAGTTTGAATATCAAAGTATTGGATGATCAAATTATTATACTCTTTTTTGCAGAAGCAAATTTAAACACGGAAAGTTCGTGCGGAAAAGTGGACTATGATGATTCGGCCCATGTGATGATGGGGAAGTGGAGGAAACGGGGATCATGAAATGGAACGAAGCGATTAAAGAACTGGATAACAGAAGACAGAAGGCTCTTTTAGGCGGCGGACCGAACAGGATAGATAAGCAGCATGCCGCCGGTAAGATGACTGCGCGGGAGAGGATTGAGGTGTTGCTGGATCCGGGTACTTTTGTGGAGGTGGACGGATTCATGGAGTCCAGAATCAATGATTTCGATCTGGATAAGAGGAGGGTACCGGGTGACGGTGTCGTGACAGGTTACGGAGAGATCGATGGTCGACAGGTATTTGTGGCCAGCGAGGATTTTACGGTAATCGGCGGTACGCTGGGGGAATATCATTCTTTTAAGATATGCAGAATTCAGGATATGGCGATGGAGATGAAAGCGCCCCTGATCTGTATCAATGACAGCGGCGGCGCCAGAATCGAGGAGGGGATCTCATCCCTGAGCGGTTACAGCGGCATGTTCCTTCGCCATACAAAAGCGTCGGGGGTCATCCCGCAGATCGCGGTAATTCTGGGACCGTGCTCCGGAGGCGCATGTTATGCACCGGCAATCTGCGATTTTATATTCATGGTCAAAGATATTTCCAAGATGTTTATCACCGGACCGAATGTGGTGAAGACAGTGATTAACGAGGAAGTATCCGTAGAGGAACTGGGCGGAGCAGATGTGCATGCCAAGAAGAGCGGCGTGTCACATTTTACATATGACAGTGAAAATGAATGTCTGATGGGCGTGCGGAAATTATTATCTTATCTTCCGAGCAATTGGACGGAGAAACCGCCGGTCATTAATAATGTAGAGAGACAGAGTATACTGCCCCGCGTGGGTAAGGTGTTCGGTAAAGTGGATAATGGCAGGGTGGCTTCTTCCATGAAAGCGAAAGCGGCTAAAATCATGGATATTGTACCGGACAATTCCCGGCATGCATATGATGTAAAGGAAGTGATTGACTGTATCGTGGACGAGGGCAGTTTCTTTGAAGTACAGAAGGAATTTGCCACCAATGCGGTAATCGGCTGGTGCAGGATGGAAGGCAAAGTGGTTGGGATCGTTGCGAATCAGCCCAATTCCATGGGCGGGTCTCTGGATTATCATGCCTCTGACAAGATCGCAAGATTTATACGTTTTTGCGACTGTTTCAACATTCCGCTGATTACACTGATAGATGTACCTGCGTTCCTGCCCGGCACAGCACAGGAGCATAACGGCATTATCCGGCATGGTGCGAAGATCCTGTATGCCTATTCCGAGGCTACGGTGCCGAAAATCTCGTTGATTATGCGTAAGGCGTACGGCGGAGCCTATATCGCCATGAACTCTAAGGAGATGGGGGCGGATATCGTCTATGCATGGCCCATCGCGGAGATTGCGGTTATGGGAGCGGACGGTGCCGTCAATATTGCCTTTAAGCGTAAGATCAAAGCGGCAGCTGATCCGGCAGCCATGCGTGCACAGTGCAAGGCGGAGTATGAAGAACGTTTCTTAAATCCCTATGTAGCTGCTGCAAGGGGATACGTGAATGAGGTGATTAAGCCGGAAGAGACGAGAGAAGCACTGGTGAAAGCACTCAGAGGGCTTAAGAATAAGCAGATAGAAGCCCCCAAGAAGAAACATGGAAATATACCGTTATAGCCGAAAAAGAAAACAAGCGGCGCGAAGCGACATTTGTTTTCTTTCGGCGACGGTAACGAGCAAACGTCCGACGAAATCGGACAAAGAGCGCGAAGCGCGTGTTTGCGAGTCTCAGATATAAAAAGCAAAGGAAAACAAGCGGCGCAAAGCGACATTTGTTTTCCTTCGGCGGGGTAACGAAAAAACGACAGATCTTTCGATCTGTCGTTTTGTTAGCAATAACTATTGAACATCATGCCGCTGTATGCACTCGTGATATACGGGCTGGCAAAGTTCTTGCCGGGATTCTTATATGCCACGATCACGTTGTTGACATAGTTCATTGGATCCAGTGCAACTTGATTAGATTTGCGGAGCACGGAATTCGTAAAACTTTTCATCGGTGAAAAAGCATTCTTTGCATCATCACTCATTGCGCTCTGACGAAGCGTTGCGTCATCAACTTCCAGAGTACCGTCCAGATTCAGATTCAAACCGACGGAGGTGAGGTCGCGGGCGTAAACTCTTGCGACACTGCTCATCTCGTTAAAAAGCCTGTTACTCTTGGGCTGATTATCGCTGTATTCCGCAACAGCCTGCAGGAAAGAGTTAAAACCTCTCACCAATGTATTGACGTTCTCCGTAAGCGATTCCACATCCGTCTTGAGTCCGATAGAAGCTGTCTCGCCATCCTCGCTGCTTAAGCCTGTCAACTCGATTTCGTAAGTGTGTGCCAACGTGAAACGGTTGGAGGTTGAGGTGTGTTCCTCACCATTGACAGTATAAGAAGCGTTAGACGGCTGTACTGCTACATGATCCAAACCGAAATAGTCTACCGCACCGGAAGTCTTACTTGTTCTGTGATCGGATATTTTGTATATATATGGCTTATCGTCCTTAAGCCCCGTGGAATTGGATTCCATCCGCAGATAGGAAGTGTTGTCCTCTCCGGAAATGACCTGCGCCGTTATGCCGATGTTGGCATTGGTGACCAGACGGGCAAGACGATCCTGTACATCCCGATTAGTATCAGTAGGTTTGATGCTGAACTGGAATTCATAATTCAATCCGTCAATACCGACATCGAAAGAGTAGGTATCGGGTGTCAGCGTCACAACCTCATCATTCGGAAGGAACTTTCCGGCGTTCACCTGCGAAGAAGCCAGACGGTTTACCTCGATGTCATAGGCGGGCAGATCGTCGTCCGCTTTAGCAGAACCGATAAAAGAGGCCTTCGCAATATTCGGATTGCTGGAATAGGCGACTTTCTTATTTAGAAGTTCATCTTCATCCAGTCCGCCGAGCGATGCGATTGTGTTGCGCAGCTCGCGTGCGTTTTCTTTTACGCTGATAGCGAACCGCTGAGAATCCTTACTGGTATCTAAGATATACAGAGGGGATTCTTTATTCATCTTGACTATGGAATTATAGACACCACGCAGTTCACTCTTCTTATGAGAATCATAAGGTGTGCTTGATTTCGGGGCGTAGGTAGTCATATAGAAATTATAGACATTATTCAGACTGCTAATACTGTTATATGACATAGTCCCCCTCCTTTCTTCCATGAAATATACTCGGAACCTGTCTGATCATTGATAGCCGGCGTCGCTGTCCGTAGCATGCGGCCCATCAATGCGGATACTTTATAACTCTATTCTATCACCGCAATTATGGAAGCTGCAAGCAGATTGTAGTCTTTATAGTCGAAAAATGACTAAAAATGCTGCTGTAAAATTGCAACAAGTGATCAAACTGAGTTCATTCTGTAATATGTATATCGTAGCGTTTATGCCAAAAATGAAGAGGTGCAGGAAAAATTTTTAAAAAATTTCCCAAAAAGTGCCCGAAATAATCGGAAAAACAGGTTGACTTCATGATTTTCGTATGGTATATTGTTTGAGCAAGATAAGATTCAGGTCTTTTTTTTATGCTCAAAAATGGTGACTCGAATGTTTGAATCATACACGTGGAGGTAGCGAGATGCGTACAAAAATTACTTTAGCATGCACAGAGTGCAAACAGCGTAACTACAATACGACGAAAGACAAGAAGACTCATCCGGACAGAATGGAGACAAAGAAGTATTGCAGATTCTGCAAGACACATACTTTGCATAAGGAAACAAAATAGTCGCCGGCTGTGTGGACGAAAGGAGTATAGCATGGGAGATTCTGCTAAATCAGAAGGAGCATCCAAGATTACCAAATTTTGGAACGGCGTGAAAGCTGAATTTAAGAAAATCACTTGGCCTGATAAAGATGCCCTCTTAAAACAATCTATTGCGGTTGTTATTATTTCCGTTGTGATCGGAGCAATCATTACGATACTGGACTTTGGTCTGCAGTATGGTGTGGATTTCCTTACAACTTTTTCATTATAGGAAGCTCTGGTAACAGGTTGTGAGAAAGGCATGGGTATTAGTATGATATGAGATCAGAAGATCATACTGACGTGGAGGGACATATGGCAGAAGCAAATTGGTATGTTGTTCATACTTATTCCGGATATGAGAATAAAGTAAAAGCCAACATTGAGAAGACGATCGAGAACAGACATCTGGAGGAAGAGATTCTAGAGGTCAGGGTGCCTATGCAGGAAGTCATGGAAATGAAGAACGGTGCCCGTAAGACTGTTCAGAAGAAGATGTTCCCCGGATATGTCCTGATCAATATGATCATGAATGACGATACATGGTATGTTGTGAGAAATACCAGAGGCGTCACGGGATTTGTCGGACCGGGAAGTAAGCCGGTGCCGCTGACAGAGGCAGAGATGAAGCCGCTTGGTATTAAGATGGAGAACGTGAGCGTTGATTTCGCAGAGGGCGATACCATCGCGGTGGTTGCCGGTGTCTGGAAGGATACGATCGGTGTTGTTCAGAGAATAGACTTTGGTAAGCAGGTGGCAACGATTAATGTTGAGCTGTTCGGAAGAGAGACACCTGTGGAGATTGGTTTCGCAGAAGTCAGGAAAATGTAATTGATATTTATTCCGTTTAAGCGGATTAGATATACTGTGGGAGCATCACTTCGACTTCGTCGAAGTGACAAGAATTTACTGTTGTAAATTCTTGCGCGTCGAGCGAAATTAAGGAGTATGGTGCGCCCGTACCACATTATTTTAGGAGGTGCCATTATGGCAAAGAAAGTAGAAGGATACATTAAGTTACAGATCCCTGCCGGCAAAGCTACGCCGGCACCGCCGGTTGGTCCCGCACTCGGACAGCACGGCGTGAACATCGTTGAATTTACGAAACAGTTCAACGCAAGAACAGCCGATAAAGGTGATGTGATCATCCCGGTTGTTATTACGGTTTATGCAGACAGAAGTTTTAGTTTCATCACGAAGACTCCCCCTGCAGCAGTTCTTTTAAAGAAAGCATGCAACATTAAATCCGGTTCCGCAGTTCCGAATAAGACAAAGGTTGCTACGATCTCTAAAGCGAAATTACAGGAGATCGCAGAGACAAAGATGCCTGATTTGAACGCTGCAAGCTTGGAAGCGGCTATGAGCATGATCGCCGGAACTGCCAGAAGTATGGGCATCACAGTAGAAGAGTAATGGAGGATTTGATATGAAACATGGTAAAAAGTATGCAGAGGCGGCTAAGCTCGTAGATCGTACAGTTCAGTACGATACGGCAGAAGCGATCGCTCTGGTTAAAAAGACAGCAACAGCTAAATTCGATGAGACTGTAGAAGTTCATATTAAGACCGGATGTGACGGACGTCATGCGGAACAGCAGATTCGTGGCGCCGTTGTACTTCCGAACGGAACAGGTAAGACCGTCAGAGTATTGGTATTTGCTAAGGGTGATAAAGTGGCTGAGGCAGAGGCAGCAGGCGCAGATCACGTAGGCGGCGAGGAACTGATTCCGAAAATCCAGAATGACGGATGGCTGGATTTTGACGTAGTCGTTGCGACACCTGATATGATGGGTGTGGTAGGACGTCTCGGTAAGATTCTTGGACCGAAAGGTCTTATGCCCAACCCGAAGGCAGGCACGGTAACCATGGATGTTACTAAGGCTGTCAATGATATTAAGGCTGGTAAGATCGAGTACAGACTGGATAAGGCGAACATCATTCATGTTCCGGTCGGCAAGGTTTCCTTTGACGAGACGAAGCTTCAGGAGAATTTTGATGCATTGATGGAAGCGATCGTTAAGGCAAGACCGTCGGCACTCAAGGGTCAGTATCTGAGAAGTATCACACTGGCGACTACAATGGGACCGGGCGTGAAAGTAAGCACGGCGAAATATTAATCAGTCGATTTCAGATTACGACAAACGAATGATAAGAGGGCAGCACGCGGCAGGCGCGCTGTCCTTTTTGACGTTATAATTGCGAAGCGGTTTGATTGTGATATAATAAGACATGAAGTTATACTAAGGCATCAAAGAACGCTGCCTAAGTATAACTAAAACATGTCTGGGAGAATGCGAAAAGCATGCATTCTCCGTGGTTTGTGAGAGTTATTCCGGGTGATATGATAACATGGGTAGAAAGAGCAGAAGAAGGAAGAAACACAACAGAATAAGTGTCGGACATCATTTTATGAAGCCATTTATCCTGACTTTCAGCATAGTGATATTGATCGGTGTTTCGGGAATCGCGACATATCAGTGGATTGTTGAACCTGTCAAATCGGTAAATACCAGCCATTTTCAGGTGAGTGTGGACAAGGCGGAGACGGTAGGGGAATCTGATGCGGAAGTAGAAGCATGGGAACAGGAACAGACAAAGGCGCAGATCGAAGAGATCATAAGCGTTAATAATAAGTATGATGATGTGCTGAACGATCCGGAATACATGGTGGAGAATAATATCTATGCAAAGAACGCAGCGGAACCCGACCGGGTAACGATTACTTTTGCAGGAGATATTTTGTTTGACGAAAACTATGCGATCATGACCAGAGTAGTGGGTAATGATGATATATCCAATGGCATTTCGCCGGAGTTGATCGAGGAGATGAAGAACGCGGATATCATGATGCTCAATAATGAGTTCCCGTATTCGGATGGCGGCAGTCCGCTTGAAGAAAAACAGTTTACCTTTCGCGCCAAACCCTACAGAGTGTCCTATTTGAATGATCTGGGGGTGGATATCGTATCGCTTGCCAACAATCATGCTTATGACTATGGAGAGAGCGCCTTTCTGGACACGATGGCTACATTAGAGTCGGCGGGCATCGCTTATGTGGGTGCTGGACGAAATCTGCGAGAGGCTCGCAGACCGGTCTATTACATTATCAATAATATGAAGATTGCCATCGTATCCGCGACTCAGATTGAAAGGCTGGATCATCCGGACACCAAGGGGGCAACAGATTCTTCGGCGGGAGTATTTCGCTGCTGGAATGGAGAAAATCTGTTGGAAACTGTCCGGAAAGCGAAGGAAAACAGTGACTTTGTGATCGTGTATCTGCATTGGGGTACCGAGAACGTGTCGGAGATTGACTGGGCGCAGGAAAAACAGGGTGCAGAGGTGGCAGCGGCAGGAGCGGATCTGATCATCGGAGCCCATCCGCATTGCCTGCAGCCGATCAGTATCGTGCAAGGGGTGCCGGTGGTGTACAGTCTGGGCAATTTCTGGTTCAATTCCAGAACGATAGATACCGGAATGATCAAGGTGGAGATTGACGAGAGCGGGCTGAAAAGCTGTAGATTTCTGCCCTGTCTGCAACAGGGGAGCAGGACTGTTCTGCTGCAGGGGGAGGAGAAATTGAGGGTGATAAATGATATGCGGAATATGTCATCAGGCGTGCAGATTGACGACGAGGGATATATTACCTGGTAAAAGTGTGAAGGAAATCACAAAATAAGCAGGCATTCTTCCCATATTGTTTGTGTCGCTGGCCTGGCATGACGGGAAGGTTATAAAAATTGAAATTGGGTGAAACTTTTTGGATATGTGATTCGTATTTATGGTAAGAGCATAAGTAGAAGCTGCAATTCGCGCGAAGGCTGTCCGGGGCGTTCCGGAATCGGAGTGCTGCTGTGATCAGCGGTTCAGACATGGAGGATAGATTGTATGAATATTAATCAGAATCAATATGGCCCAAGAGTGGGATATTATCCGGAATATGGCAGAAGCTACGGCAAAAATTCTGCGGAAAATGAGGAAACGACGAGCTTTGCTGACCGTCTTGGCGAGGGGCAGAAGGCAGTGGATGAGAGTGCAAAGGCCGGAGAGGATGCGAAGGACAATAAGCAGGATGATGCCGCCGAGTCAAAGTCTTACAGAGAACAGATTTTGGAGAAGATGGAGGAGATGGCGCAGAATATCAAAAAAGGTACGATCCAGCCGAAATTTAAGATCGGAGCGCAGGAGTATACCATCAAAGAGTGGGAAAAGCTTCTGGAGAAATTCGATGCTGCCGAGGAGAAGCTTCGCGAGGAAGTGGAAGCGATGATCGAGGAGATCAGGAAGCAGGCGGAGGCGGAAGCGTTGCGTCGGGAAGCAGAGAGCGGCATGCATGACCCGAAAGAAACGACATATGTGTCAGAGACAACGGAGGCACAGAATGTAGCGGCGCTTCTTACCGATGAAATCACGAAATGCAGTTACCCCACCGATAATCCAGAGCAGAAGCACTGTTACATTACCTGTTACGGGCAGGACGGCATCACTTGTAAGGAAGCATATTTTGACGGCACGAGATGGGTCAACAAGGATCTGTGGAGCTTTTCATATACGGAAAAAGGACAGTACGAGAAGGTCATGGCATTTTTGGAGCGGTTTCCCCAGGATGCCAACCTGCGGTTTGCCGCCCATGAGAATTTCTGGAAGGATTTCCTTGCGGGTGAGATCAATGAGGATGAATTCGTCTCCTTTTTCGAGACAACAAAGGACGGAGTGCCGGATTATACCTATGAGAAGGATGGCTCCACTTACATAGATCGGGAGAAAGTCAAGTATGCAAAATATATGAATGACTTCGGGACACGCTTCTATACCAGAGAAGAGATGGAACTGATTCTGCGTGGCATAATGCATGAAAACAGGAAGAAACTGACACTGGTGTCATGTTATAACGGCAAGATGACGATCCCTGCGGGAGCCGGGGTGGATAAAGATTCGCAAGAAGAGGATGAGATCGAAACGAAGCTTATAACGAAACCTGACGGCTCCACGGTGCTGCAGATCAAGACGGCCTACGGCGTGATGGAACTGGAAGTTACGCAGGCGCAGAAGTTCGGGCTTATGATAGATGTGGGGCATAGTATTGACGGGGACAATATCTCAAGCGTGGCTCCGTAGATATTAACTTGTATCCGAGCTTGGGGAGCGCGTAAAAATTAGGACTTGACAGCCATAAACACCGTGTGCTATAGTTGTCAAGGTTGTTATAACCATGCCGAAGACAGTAGGTGCCGTAATGCCGGCGTAAGCAGATTCACCTACCGAGGAGAAGAGTTAGCTTGTAAAGTCACCCCCCCCTTTCCTGTCTTTGGGAAGGGGATTATTTTTATAGAAAATTCTGCCGTTCTTTTCGAGTTCGCGAAGCGAATCTCGCAATTGAGCGAAGCTCAATTTTTTATATGGTGAACTCCTTTCGGCGTAAAATCTATAAGGAGGTAAATGTAATGGCAAAGGTCGAACTGAAAAAACCTATCATAGAAGAGATCTCGGCTTCCGTGAAAGACGCGCAGTCAGTTGTTCTGGTTGATTACCGCGGACTTACGGTAGAGCAGGATACGGAACTTCGTAAACAGCTTCGTGAAGCAGGAATCACTTACAAGGTTTACAAGAACACAATGATGAATTTTGCATTTAAGGGTACGGATTTCGAGTCGCTTACTCCCTATCTGGAAGGCCCCAGTGCAGTTGCTATTTCCACTGAGGATGCTACTGCACCTGCGAGAATATTATGCAAATTCGCTAAGACGGCAAACGCTCTTGAAGTTAAGGGCGGTGTTGTGGAAGGTGTGGCTTATGATGCTAAGGGAATCGAGAATATCTCGAAGATCCCGTCCAGAGAAGAGCTGCTTTCCAAGCTGCTTGGAAGCATCCAGTCCCCGATCACCAATTTTGCGCGCGTCATGAATCAGTTAGCGGAAAAAGGCGGCGCGTCCGAGTGTGCAGCAGAAGCGGCACCTGCAGAGGAAGCTCCGGCAGAAGCGCCTGCGGCTGAGGAAGCAGCGACAGCAGAGGCACCCGCTGAAGAGACAGCAGAAGCACCTGCAGCAGAATAGTGAGAAGTATTATATAACATGTAAACAAAAATAACGGAGGTAAACAGTAATGGCAAAATTATCTACTCAGGAATTAATCGATGCGATCAAAGAGTTGACAGTATTGGAATTAAATGATTTAGTAAAAGCATGTGAAGAAGAGTTCGGCGTATCTGCAGCAGCAGGCGTTGTTGTTGCAGCAGCAGGCGGTGACGCAGGCGCAGCGGCAGCAGAAGAGAAGACCGAGTTCGATGTTGAGCTGACAGAGGTTGGTCCTAACAAGGTTAAAGTTATCAAGGTTGTACGTGAAGCAACAGGTCTGGGTCTGAAGGAAGCAAAAGACTTAGTTGATTCCGCTCCGAAGGTATTGAAAGAGGCTGCTTCCAAGGAAGAGGCTGATGACATCAAGGCTAAGTTAGAGGCAGAAGGCGCTAAGGTTACCCTGAAATAATCCGGGAAATAACCATAAGTAAAAAGAACCGTTCATGTCAGGCAGGCTTATGTTTTGTCAGCATGAACGGTTTTATGCTTGTTTGCGGCAGGCTTTTTCTCATAAGCAGATCGGAAAAATCTTTTGTAAAATTCTTGAAATAATCATTGACTCTCCAAAAAGTTTGTAGTAGAATGGATAATGCACTATTGTGGTGTGGTATGCTTATTTGTATTGTAATTTCTAATCAATGAGCAATAAATCATAAAGAACGGGGTGAAATTGTCGATGGAAAAGAACAGGATCCGTAAGACTGCCGCCGGCAGAAATACGCGTATGACCTATGCACGACAGAAGGAAGTTCTGGAAATGCCAAATCTGATCGAAGTCCAGAAGGACTCCTATCAGTGGTTTCTGGATGATGGCTTGAAGGAAGTTTTCGATGACATCTCTCCTATTTCAGACTATAGCGGACATTTGAGTCTGGAGTTTGTAGACTTCGAGTTATGCGAGGATGATGTTAAGTATTCGATTGAGAAATGTAAGGAAAGAGATGCTACCTACGCGGCACCCCTTAAGGTTAAAGTCCGTCTGATTAATAAGGAGAAGGATGAGATCACGGAGCACGAGATCTTCATGGGAGATCTTCCACTCATGACAGCTACGGGCACTTTCGTCATCAACGGTGCGGAGCGTGTTATCGTCAGCCAGTTAGTGCGTTCTCCCGGCATCTATTACGGAATCGGGCATGATAAGATCGGTAAGAGACTTTTTTCCGCAACTGTCATTCCCAACCGCGGCGCATGGTTAGAGTATGAAACAGACTCTAATGATGTGTTTTATGTGCGTGTTGACAGAACGAGGAAGGTACCGATCACTGTGTTGATTCGTGCGCTTGGCGTTGGTTCCAACGACGAGATCAGGGAACTGTTCGGCGATGAGCCGAAGATCGAGGCAAGCTTTGCCAAGGATACTGCGGAGAATTATCAAGAAGGTCTTCTGGAATTATATAAGAAGATACGTCCCGGTGAGCCCTTAAGCGTGGAGAGTGCGGAGAGCCTCATCATGTCCATGTTTTTTGACCCCAGAAGATATGATCTGGCCAAAGTCGGCAGATATAAATTTAATAAGAAGTTAATGTTCAGGAACAGAATCAGACATCACATACTGGCAGAGGATGTGGTGGATACCCTGACCGGTGAGGTGATTGCGAAGGCGGGCGATAAGGTCAGCGCCGAGCTGGCAGATGCCATACAGAATGCGGCAATTCCTGCGGTCATGATCCAGACGGAAGAGAAGAACGTCAAGGTTCTGTCCAACATGATGGTAGATATCACGAACTTTGTGGAGTGTAATCCAAAAGAGTTGGGCATCACGGAACTGGTATACTATCCTGTGTTACAGCAGATTCTGGAGGAGTATAGTGAAGATCCGGAGATGCTTGCAGAGGCGATTCAGAAGAATGTACATGAGCTGATCCCGAAACATATTACGAAAGAAGACATCATTGCTTCCATTAACTATAATATACATTTGGAATACGGCATCGGTAACGATGATGATATTGACCATTTGGGCAACAGACGTATTCGTGCGGTAGGAGAACTTTTACAGAACCAGTATCGTATCGGTCTGTCCAGACTTGAGAGAGTGGTCCGCGAGAGAATGACGACACATGATGCGGAGGAGATCTCCCCGCAGGTACTGATTAACATTAAACCGGTACAGGCTGCCGTCAAGGAGTTCTTCGGCTCCTCGCAGTTGTCCCAGTTTATGGATCAGAATAATCCGTTGGGTGAGCTGACACATAAGAGACGTCTGTCCGCGTTAGGTCCCGGCGGTCTGTCCAGAGACAGAGCCGGATTCGAGGTTCGAGACGTACACTATACACATTACGGCAGAATGTGTCCTATTGAGACACCGGAAGGTCCTAACATCGGTCTGATCAACTCACTGGCATCCTATGCGCGGATCAATGAGTACGGATTCGTGGAGGCGCCTTACCGAGAGATTGACAAGTCCGACCCGCAAAATCCACGTGTTACCGACAGGGTTGTCTACATGACTGCGGACGAAGAAGATAATTATCATGTGGCACAGGCATCTGCGCCGCTTGACGAGAACGGCTATTTTACACGTAATAATGTTTCCGGCCGTTACAAAGACGAGACACAGGAATACCCGAAGACGATGTTCGATTATATGGATGTATCGCCGAAGATGGTATTCTCCGTGGCGACGGCGCTTATTCCGTTCCTGCAGAACGATGATGCGAACCGTGCGCTGATGGGTTCCAACATGCAGAGGCAGGCTGTGCCGCTGCTCTTTACTGAGGCACCCGCGGTAGGTACCGGTATGGAGCCGAAGGCGGCCGTTGACTCCGGTGTATGTGTGGTTGCTAAAAAGGCGGGAACGATTGATTATGTATCCGCTGATCTCATCAAGATGACTTATGATGACGGTGAGAAGGACGAATATCATTTGACGAAATTCTCCAGAAGTAACCAGTCGAACTGCTACAACCAGAAGCCTATTGTGTTCAAGGGCAATCATGTGGCGCAGGGCGAGGTGATCGCTGACGGTCCTTCTACAGACGGCGGCGAACTGGCGCTTGGTAAGAATCCACTGATCGGATTCATGACATGGGAAGGTTATAACTACGAGGATGCGGTTCTTTTAAGTGAAAGACTTGTTCAGGAAGATGTCTATACTTCCGTACACATTGAGGAATATGAAGCTGAGGCGCGTGATACCAAGTTAGGACCGGAAGAGATCACGAGAGATGTTCCGGGTGTTGGTGACGATGCCCTCAAAGATCTGGATGACAGAGGTATTATCCGCATCGGTGCGGAGGTTCGTGCCGGTGATATATTGGTCGGTAAAGTTACGCCTAAGGGTGAGACGGAGCTGACGGCGGAGGAGAGACTCCTTCGTGCGATCTTCGGCGAGAAGGCCAGAGAGGTAAGGGATACTTCCCTGAAAGTGCCTCACGGCGAGTATGGTATTGTCGTAGATGCCAAGGTATTTACGAGAGAGAACGGCGATGAGCTGTCGCCGGGTGTAAACCAGGCAGTTCGCATCTACATTGCGCAGAAGAGGAAGATTTCGGTAGGTGACAAGATGGCAGGCCGTCACGGTAACAAGGGTGTTGTTTCCCGTGTACTTCCGGTGGAGGATATGCCCTATCTGCCCAACGGACGCCCGCTTGATATCGTATTAAATCCTCTGGGCGTGCCTTCCCGTATGAATATCGGACAGGTACTGGAGATTCACTTGTCGCTGGCGGCGAAAGCACTCGGATTTAATGTGGCAACGCCGGTATTTGACGGTGCGAAGGAAGGCGATATCGGTGATACGCTGGAACTTGCGAACGACTATGTCAATATGGAATGGGAAGAATTTGAGAAGAAACATAAAGATGACCTGTCAGATGAGATCATGGAATATCTTTATGAGAATAGAGATCATCGCGAAGTATGGAAGGGCGTTGAGATTTCCAGAGACGGTAAGGTGCAGCTTAGAGACGGCAGAACAGGCGAATATTTCGATTCACCGGTTACCATCGGACACATGCATTACCTGAAACTGCATCACCTGGTAGATGATAAGATCCATGCACGTTCCACGGGTCCTTACTCGCTGGTAACGCAGCAGCCTCTGGGCGGTAAGGCACAGTTCGGCGGACAGCGTTTCGGAGAGATGGAAGTGTGGGCGCTGGAAGCGTACGGCGCAGCCTATACCCTGCAGGAGATCCTTACGGTGAAATCCGATGATGTAGTTGGGCGTGTCAAGACTTATGAAGCGATCATCAAGGGTGATAACATTCCTGAACCGGGTATTCCGGAGTCCTTTAAGGTACTGTTAAAAGAGTTACAGTCTCTTGGTCTGGATGTAAGAGTGCTCCGTGATGATCAGACGGAAGTAGAAATTATGGAGACGATCGATTACGGTGAGAACGATTACCGCTATGAGATCGAGGGTGATTCCAGAAATTATGATTATGAGAAAGATTCATTCGGCTCTATGGGATACCAGAAACAGGAGTTCGACGAGGACAGCGGAGAGTTGGTAAGCAGCGATGAGGATGAGGACGCATTCGCAGAGGACGATATGGATCTGGACGCTGATTTCGCGGAAGAAGAGAAAGAGGTTTTCTAAGACGTCATAGGACGCCGCGCAAATATATAATCTGGAAGGAGCATGGTGATATAAAATGTCAGACATGAAACAAGCAACCTATCAACCTATGACATTCGATGCCATCAAGATCGGATTGGCATCGCCTGAGAAAATCAGAGAGTGGTCGAGAGGCGAAGTGACTAAGCCGGAGACCATTAACTATAGAACTTTAAAACCTGAGAAAGAAGGTCTGTTCTGCGAGAGGATCTTCGGACCGAGCAAGGACTGGGAGTGCCACTGCGGTAAGTATAAGAAGATCAGATATAAGGGCGTAGTCTGTGATCGATGCGGCGTTGAAGTTACTAAGGCCAGCGTCCGCAGAGAGCGTATGGGACATATTGAACTGGCAGCGCCGGTTTCCCATATCTGGTATTTTAAAGGAATTCCCAGCCGAATGGGGCTGATCCTTGATCTGTCTCCGAGAGTGCTGGAAAAGGTGTTATATTTTGCTTCCTATATTGTACTGGACAGCGGCGAGAGCGATCTGGAGTACAAACAGGTTCTCTCCGAGAAGGAATACCAGGATGCCAGAGAAGCATGGGGCAATCGGTTCCGTGTAGGTATGGGTGCAGAGGCGATTAAGGAATTGTTGCAGGCAATCGACTTAGAAGCCGAAGCGGTAGAATTAAAAGAAGGCTTACGTGAGTCCACCGGACAGAAGCGTGCGCGTATCATCAAGAGATTGGAAGTGATCGAGGCTTTCAGAGAGTCCGGTAACCAGCCGGAATGGATGATCATGGATGCGATTCCGGTTATTCCGCCCGATCTCCGACCGATGGTACAGCTGGACGGCGGACGTTTTGCGACCAGCGACTTAAATGATTTATATAGAAGGATTATCAACAGAAACAACCGTCTTAAGAGATTGTTAGAGCTTGGTGCGCCTGATATTATTGTCCGCAATGAGAAGAGAATGCTTCAGGAGGCAGTGGATGCCCTGATCGACAACGGCAGAAGAGGACGTCCGGTAACGGGTCCCGGTAACAGAGCGCTTAAGTCTCTGTCCGATATGTTAAAAGGTAAATCCGGCCGTTTCCGTCAGAACCTGCTCGGTAAGCGTGTGGATTATTCCGGACGTTCCGTTATCGTGGTTGGTCCCGAATTAAAGATCTATCAGTGCGGTCTGCCGAAGGAAATGGCGATCGAGCTGTTTAAACCTTTTGTAATGAAAGAATTGGTATCCAGAGGAATCTCCCAGAATATCAAGAATGCCAAGAAACTGGTAGAGAGACTGGATACGCAGGTATGGGATGTCTTAGAGGAAGTAATCAAAGAACATCCGGTTATGTTAAACCGTGCTCCTACCCTGCACAGACTTGGAATTCAGGCGTTCGAGCCAATCCTTGTGGAAGGTAAGGCAATCAAGCTTCATCCGCTTGTATGTACGGCGTTTAATGCCGATTTCGACGGTGACCAGATGGCAGTTCATCTGCCGCTGTCTGTGGAGGCGCAGGCAGAGTGCAGATTCTTACTGCTGTCTCCGAACAACCTGTTAAAACCTTCCGATGGCGGACCGGTAGCGGTTCCTTCACAGGATATGGTACTGGGAATCTATTATCTGACGCAGGAGAGACCCGGTGCAATCGGCGAGGGCAAATTCTATAAGAATGTAAACGAAGCGATTCTGGCCTACGAGAACGGCGCATGTACGCTTCACACGAGAATTACGGTCAGAGTTACGAAGCAGACAGCGGACGGTGAGATTGTGACCGGCAATGTGGAGTCTACGCTGGGAAGATTTCTTTTCAATGAGATATTGCCGCAGGATCTGGGATATGTGGAGAGAAACACACCGGAAGACCTGCTGAAATTGGAAGTGGACTTCCATGTAGGTAAGAAGCAGTTAAAGCAGATTCTGGAGAAGGTCATCAACATCCATGGCGCCGTAAAGACGGCTGAGGTGCTTGACCTGATCAAATCTACAGGTTATAAGTATTCTACAAGAGCGGCTATGACGGTATCCATTTCCGACATGACCGTGCCGGCGAAGAAAGAAGAGATGCTGGAAGAAGCACAGGCTACCGTTGATAAGATCTCCGTCAATTTCAGGCGTGGTCTGATTACGGAGGAAGAGCGTTACCGTGCTGTTGTAGAGACGTGGAATGAGACGGATAAGAAGCTGACGGATGTGCTTTTGTCCGGTCTGGATAAGTATAATAATATATTCATGATGGCGGATTCCGGTGCCCGTGGTTCCAACCAGCAGATCAAGCAGCTGGCGGGTATGCGTGGATTGATGGCTGATACGACAGGTAGAACCATCGAGCTGCCGATCAAATCTAACTTCCGTGAAGGTCTGGACGTACTGGAATACTTTATGTCCGCACATGGTGCACGTAAAGGTCTGTCCGATACGGCGCTGCGTACAGCCGACTCCGGTTATCTGACCAGACGTATGGTTGACGTTTCACAGGAACTGATTATCCGTGAAACCGATTGCTGCGAGGGCAAGGATGAGATTCCGGGTATCGTAGTTAAGGCATTCATGGACGGCAAAGAGACGATCGAGGGATTGAGCGACAGAATCACAGGACGTTTCTCCTGTGAGGATATCAAAGATAGAGACGGCAAGATGATCGTGAAGAGAAATCACATGATCACACCGGCCCGTGCGGCGAAGATCTTAAGCAAGGGAGTAAACGAGAAGGGTGAGCCCATCGAAGAGGTGAAGATCCGTACCATATTAACCTGCCGTTCCCATGTGGGAATCTGTGCGAAGTGCTACGGCGCTAACATGGCAACCGGTGAGGCTGTTCAGGTGGGTGAGGCTGTCGGTATTATCGCGGCACAGTCCATCGGTGAACCCGGTACACAGCTTACCATGCGTACGTTCCATACGGGCGGTGTGGCCGGTGATGATATCACTCAGGGTCTTCCCCGTGTAGAGGAACTTTTCGAGGCCCGTAAGCCGAAGGGTCTGGCAATCATCGCGGAGTTCGGCGGCGTGGCCACGATTAAAGATACAAAGAAGAAGAGAGAAGTCGTAATTACGAATGATGAGACGGGAGAGTCCAAGACGTATCTGATTTCCTACGGCTCCAGAATCAAGATTATGGACGGTGCCGTATTGGAGGCCGGTGACGAGCTGACAGAGGGTAGCGTGAATCCCCATGATCTGCTTAAGATCAAAGGTATTCGTGCGGTTCAGGATTACATGCTGCGTGAAGTACAGCGTGTATACCGCCTGCAGGGTGTTGATATTGCCGATAAGCATATCGAGGTAATCGTACGGCAGATGCTTAAGAAAGTTCGTATCGAGAACAGCGGAGATACGGATTTCCTGCCGGGCACACTGGTAGATGTTCTGGATTATGAGGACATGAACGAGGAACTGATTAAGGCTGGTAAAGAGCCGGCGGATGGTAAACAGATCCTGCTCGGTATCACCAAAGCGGCGCTGGCAACGGATTCCTTCCTGTCGGCAGCATCCTTCCAGGAGACCACGAAGGTATTGACTGAGGCGGCGATCAAGGGTAAGGTTGATTCCTTGATCGGACTGAAAGAGAATGTCATCATCGGTAAGCTGATTCCGGCAGGAACCGGTATGAAGCGGTATCGTGATACAACGCTTAGTACGGACGCCAATCTTCTCAGCCGCCTTGTGACGGAGAATGAACTGAGCTTTGATGACGGGTTCGATGGCGAAGAAGAACCGGCAGAAGAACTGTTAGAAGACGACGAGCTGACGGATGTTGATATCGACGAGGATGAGGATATAGAGAGCGATCTCGAGGATAACGATCCGGAAGAGTCCGATATCGAAGAGGCGGAGATGGAAGTAGTAGAGTAAGAAAATACCGCCGTTTAAAACCGTTTTATAAAGCAAAAAAATGTGTTGACAATGCATTCGCGTGCAAGTATACTATTTTAGTGTGCACGTGAATGCATTTTTTTGCGTTGCACAGAATGTCATAGAGGCATGTATTAATAATAAGTAGGAGGTGAAAAGAATGCCAACATTTAACCAGTTAGTCAGAAAAGGACGTCAGACATCTGTAAAGAAGTCAACCGCACCTGCATTGTTGAAAGGTTACAACTCCCTTCACAAGACAGCGATCGATACGGCTTCACCGCAGAAGAGAGGTGTCTGCACCGCTGTTAAGACAGCAACTCCTAAGAAGCCTAACTCCGCACTCAGAAAGATCGCCAGAGTACGTCTTTCCAACGGAATCGAGGTAACCAGCTACATTCCGGGCGAAGGTCACAACTTACAGGAGCATAGCGTTGTCCTGATCCGTGGCGGAAGAGTAAAGGACTTACCCGGTACAAGATACCATATCATCAGAGGTACGCTGGATACCGCGGGAGTCGCTAACAGAAAGCAGGCTCGTTCTAAGTACGGCGCTAAGAGACCGAAAGCATCGAAGTAAAATTGCTTCACAGATTTTCGGCTTGAGA
Organism: Lachnospiraceae bacterium; assembly: GCA_014804655.1. Lineage (GTDB taxonomy): Bacteria > Bacillota > Clostridia > Lachnospirales > Lachnospiraceae > UBA3282. The sequence goes on from JAAUZK010000019.1 coordinate 38,112, forward strand.
AAGGCGTATAGCCTGCAGGCTTTAGTACCACAAACAGAACTAATTTAGTGTTGGGATTCTTTTGAGGCGAGTAGGGCTATCCTGCTCGATATGAATAGAAATACCGCACGTACACATTGAATTAGAGGACACATGTGAGTACCGATGAATTAAAATAATTTTTAAGGAGGGAAGAATCGTGCCACGTAAAGGACATATTGCAAAGAGAGATGTATTAGCAGATCCTTTATACAATAATAAGGTTGTCACCAAGCTGATCAACAATATCATGTTGGACGGTAAGAAGGGTGTAGCCCAGAAGATTGTATACGGAGCATTTGAGCGAGTAGAAGAGAAAGCCGGCAAACCGGCACTTGACGTATTTGAGGAGGCTATGAACAATATCATGCCGGTTCTCGAAGTTAAGGCAAGACGTATCGGTGGTGCTACCTATCAGGTACCGATCGAAGTTCGTCCGGACAGACGTCAGGCTCTCGGTCTTCGCTGGTTGGTAATGTTTTCTCGTAAGAGAGGCGAGAAGACCATGAAGGACAGACTTGCAAACGAGATTTTAGATGCTGCAAACAATACAGGTGCAGCTGTTAAGAGAAAAGAAGATATGCACAAAATGGCAGAAGCAAACAAGGCGTTTGCTCACTACCGCTTTTAGTAATATAAGGAGGAAAAAACCTTGGCTGGAAGAGAATATCCGTTAGAGAGAACCAGAAATATAGGTATCATGGCGCATATCGATGCCGGTAAGACGACATTGACAGAGCGTATCCTGTATTATACTGGTGTAAACTACAAGATCGGTGATACTCATGAAGGTACTGCGACCATGGACTGGATGGAGCAGGAGCAGGAAAGAGGTATTACGATCACATCAGCCGCTACGACGTGCCACTGGACTTTGGAAGAGAACTGCAAACCGAAGGAAGGCGCATTAGAGCATCGTATCAATATCATTGATACTCCCGGTCACGTTGACTTTACTGTAGAAGTTGAGCGTTCACTCCGCGTACTTGATGGCGCAGTAGGCGTATTTTGTGCAAAGGGTGGTGTTGAACCACAGTCAGAGAATGTATGGAGACAGGCTGATACCTACAATGTACCGAGAATGGCATTTATCAATAAGATGGATATCTTGGGCGCTAATTTCTACGGTGCTGTAGAGCAGATCAGAACCAGATTAGGTAAAAATGCGATTATCCTCCAACTGCCTATCGGTAAAGAGGATGATTTCAAAGGAATCATCGACTTATTCGAGATGAAAGCCTATATCTACAATGATGATAAGGGCGAGGATATCACGATCACAGAGATTCCTGCCGATATGGCGGACGACGCAGCACTCTACCATGATGAGTTGGTTGAGAAAGTCTGCGAACTGGACGATGATCTGACCATGATGTACCTGGAGGGTGAAGAACCTTCCGTAGAAGATATGAAGAAAGCACTGCGCAAGGGTACCTGCGAATGTACGGCAGTTCCCGTATGCTGTGGTTCCGCTTACAGAAATAAAGGTGTTCAGAAGCTTCTGGACGCAGTCCTTGAGTATATGCCTTCACCTACAGACATCCCTGCAATCAAGGGTATTGATGCCGACGGTAATGAAGTGGAGAGACATTCATCCGATGATGAACCTTTCTCAGCACTGGCATTCAAGATCATGGCTGATCCTTTTGTCGGTAAGCTTGCATTCTTCCGTGTGTATTCCGGTACGATGAACTCAGGTTCTTATGTGCTGAATGCTACTAAAGATAAGAAAGAACGTGTAGGCCGTATTCTGCAGATGCATGCGAATAAGAGAGCAGAGCTGGATAAGGTATATTCCGGTGATATCGCGGCTGCCGTTGGATTTAAGCTCACAACAACCGGTGATACGATCTGTGATGAGCAGCATCCGGTAATCTTAGAGTCCATGGAATTCCCCGAGCCGGTTATCGAGCTGGCAATCGAGCCTAAGACCAAAGCAGGTCAGGGCAAGATGGGTGAAGCACTGGCGAAGCTTGCGGAAGAAGATCCGACGTTCCGTGCGCATACAGATCAAGAGACCGGTCAGACTATTATCGCAGGTATGGGCGAGCTGCATTTGGAGATCATCGTAGACCGTCTGCTTCGTGAATACAAAGTAGAGGCTAACGTAGGTGCTCCGCAGGTTGCTTATAAAGAGACATTTACCAAGCCTGTTGATCAGGAATACAAATATGCGAAGCAGTCCGGTGGTCGTGGACAGTACGGACATTGTAAAGTTAAGTTCGAGCCCATGGATCCGAACGGTGAAGAGACATTTAAGTATGAGTCATCCGTAGTCGGCGGCGCTATTCCGAAGGAATATATTCCGGCTGTCGGTGAGGGTATCGAAGAAGCATCGAAAGCAGGGATTCTGGGCGGATTCCCCGTACTTGGCGTACATGCCAATGTATACGACGGTTCCTACCATGAAGTGGACTCGTCCGAGATGGCATTCCACATTGCAGGTTCGATGTGCTTCAAGGAGGCAATGAAAAAAGCCGGTCCTGTACTGCTTGAGCCTATCATGAAGGTTGAGGTAACAATGCCTGAGGAATATATGGGCGATGTTATCGGTGATATCAACTCCCGTCGCGGACGTATTGAAGGTATGGAAGATATCGGCGGAGGCAAGATGGTTAAGGGCTATGTACCGCTTGCTGAAATGTTCGGTTATTCCACGGACTTACGTTCCAAGACACAGGGTCGTGGTAACTACTCGATGTTCTTTGAGAAATATGAGCAGGTACCGAAGAGTGTACAAGAAAAAGTGCTGGCAGCTAAGGCTAAATAAAGGTTTTAGCGCAAAAACGAAATAATGCTTGAAAATCTTGGCAATCTTTAATATAATCAAAGATAGCTGATTGTAAAGAAACATTTAAAAATTTATCTAGTTTTATAAGGAGGACTTTAGAAATGGCTAAAGCTAAGTTTGAAAGAAACAAACCACATTGTAATATCGGCACCATTGGTCACGTTGACCATGGTAAAACAACTTTAACAGCAGCAATCACAAAGGTTCTTTCCGAGAGAGTTGCAGGTAATACTGCTACAGATTTCGAGAACATCGATAAGGCTCCGGAAGAGAGAGAAAGAGGTATCACGATCTCTACAGCACACGTTGAGTATGAGACAGATAAGAGACACTATGCACACGTTGACTGCCCTGGACATGCTGACTACGTTAAGAACATGATCACAGGTGCTGCTCAGATGGATGGCGCTATCCTTGTTGTAGCTGCTACAGACGGTGTTATGGCTCAGACGAAAGAGCACATCCTTCTGTCCCGTCAGGTAGGTGTACCTTATATCGTAGTATTCATGAACAAGTGCGATATGGTAGACGATCCTGAGTTGCTTGAGCTGGTTGAAATGGAGATCACAGAGCAGTTAGAGGAATATGAGTTCACAGACTGCCCGATCGTTAAGGGTTCCGCTCTGAAGGCTCTGGAAGATCCCAGCAGCGAGTGGGGCGACAAGATCATGGAGCTCATGAGCACAGTTGACGAGTATATTCCGGATCCTCAGCGTGATACAGATAAGCCTTTCCTTATGCCTATCGAGGATGTATTCTCTATCACAGGCCGTGGTACTGTTGCTACAGGTAGAGTAGAGCGTGGTACACTGCATATGTCTGATGATGTTGAGATCATCGGTGTTAAGGAAGAGACACAGAAATCTGTTGTAACAGGTATCGAGATGTTCCGTAAGTTGCTGGATGAGGCTCAGGCTGGTGATAACATCGGTGTTCTGCTTCGTGGTATCCAGAGAACAGATATCGAAAGAGGACAGGTTCTTGCTAAACCCGGCACAGTAACATGCCACAAGAAATTTACGGCTCAGGTTTACGTTTTGACGAAAGATGAGGGTGGTCGTCATACTCCTTTCTTCAATAACTACAGACCTCAGTTCTACTTCAGAACAACAGATATCACAGGTGTATGTAATCTGCCTGATGGCACAGAGATGTGCATGCCTGGTGATAACGTAGAGATGTCTATCGAGCTGATTCACCCGATCGCTATGGAGCAGGGTCTTACGTTTGCTATCCGTGAGGGTGGTAGAACAGTTGGTTCAGGCCGTGTGGCTACTATTATTGAGTAATCAGAAAAAAGCTAGATTTTATGGGGCTTTCCGAGATTTCGGGAAGCCCTTTTTGAAATTTTGCAACAGTGAAAAGGTTGTAAGCGGTGCCAGAACGGTGCCATAAAATAGAACTCCGATGAAATTTGGCACCATGTTTCATCGGAGTTTACGTTTACCAACCTTTTTTTTGTTTTACCTGTTCTGCCCGTTCTTGGTCTTTGTGGTACTGTAACTTGAATTGTATCGTCTCTACCACTTCTTTTCTTGCTTCATCATCTAACTGATAAAATGAAGTCAACAGATTATCCACATCAGGCATACTGTTTTTCCCAAATAGATACATAAGTGGATATAAGGAATTTTTCAGATATGTTTTTACCCGGTTTCCGTCAAGAGCGCCATTCAGTCCATTGGGAAGTGTGGGATATATTTCTTCTTCGGTTATGGCACCGGAAAACGGACTGGCTGCACATATTTCATTCACATCAATTTCCAATTCGTTTGCCAACCGCAAGGCAAAGTCAAATCGGATATTGGAATCTTTTTGTATGATAGAATATAGTGTTGTAGCACTGATTCCCGTAGCCTTTGCAATCTGACGGACATTTGTATTCTTACTATCAAGTATTTCTTTCAGTTTCTTTCCATCGCCCATAGTGACCTCCTATTTTCATATGTCAGATAATTACGAAAAACATAAATTCTATTTATTATCATATAAGGACGATATGAACGTACAGAGCAATGAGGGCAGTTGGATAAAGAGATTTTATGTGAGTTTATGGAGCAGTTTCAGAAAAGAAATCCGAACCTATATGTTTTTTCAAGTCATTTGCATATGGACGAGCAGACACCGCATATCCACATTGATTTTGTTCCTTTTATCCGTAACAGCAAACGTGGGCTTGATACAAGAGTTTCCCTCAAAGGTGCATTAGGGGAGCAGGGATTCAAAGGCGGCACAAGGGGAATGACGGAATGGAATGAATGGATTGAAGCGGAGAAGCAGGAACTTTCAAAAGTCATGGGGCGGTATGGCGTACAGTTGAAGCAGTTAGGTACACATAACAAGCATTTGTCGGTACTTGACTTTGAAGAGCAGGAAAGGCAGAAAGAGGTTGTAGAACTGGAACAGACGATTTCTGGCAGTAAAGAAGAATTATCTTCTATTCTTCATCAGCAGATTGCAACAGGTCAGGAAACGGAAAAGATACGGAAAGAGGGCGAAGAGATCCGGCAGGAAGTATCGGAACTTTCAGCAATAAATCATCTTCTGAAAGAGCAGACGGAAACACTGACAGAGGATAAAGAAAAACTGTTATCTGAAAATGAAAAATTGGAGAAACAGCAGAAAAAGTTACAACAGGAAATAAACAAAATGGTGCAGTCTAAGGAAGTCATGGAGTGCAACATACACGCCTATGATGAAGATGCAAAATGGCTGTTAGCAGAGCCGGGTACTTTAATGAGTGCAAAGGCATATAGGGATAAAAAGGCTTTACCGCTTGTGGAGAGATTAAAAGAGGTGGTCAAAAATCTGACTATCAAATGCGTGCATCTTACAGAGCAATGCAAAAAGCTAAACGCCAAAGTGGAGGGGCAACAGAAGCAGATTAGCCGATTGACGGATAAGAATATGGAGCAGAGTAGCACCATTGACTGATTGCAAGAAAAGGCAGCTGATTTGGGGCGTTTGGAGAGTCATTTAGGCAGAGAACAAGTGCAGTCAATTGTAGAACAGTCAAAGGCATTAGAACAGATGGAAAGGGTAAATAAACGTCCAAAACGTACCTTTGAAATGAGCCGATAGGAAAGGGGATTGATAGGATATGACGGATATGGAGAAGAGAGTCATGGTGCGTCTGTGTGCTAAAATTGTAGCAGAAACAGACCTTTACGAAACGGATAAGGAAGTGCAGAATCTGATAGACTGGGTATGTTTGTCGGAGCAGATAAAAGAAAACAATAATACAATCCGCAATCTGACTGGGGAATATAAAAAGATAGAGCCGGATTGCCGGGAGGGAGTACGGACGCAGTTGGAACGAATGAAAGAACTCTGCAAAGAGCGTAACAGACTTTATGAAAAGCAGAACGATTTGAAAGGGCAAAAACAAAAGATAGAAAAGTCATTGGAACAATGATAAATGTGGGGCGTGGCGGTTGCTATGTCCCATATTTTATGATGGAGAATAGAAGGCAAGAGTGATATAATCAAAACGTGAAAGATATAGACAAATTGGTATTTGGAGGTGAATTTCTTTTGAAACAGTTAAAAAAACATAGTTTTCTCATATACATAATCACAAGTTTTCTAATTTATGTACTTTCCAACGGGGAATGGAATATTCCGATTTTTGCATGGGTTTACCCTATTCTGTTTCTTGGCATGGGTTATTTCGATAAAACACGAAAAGCGTATTCTGCAATAATTCTTTGCTATGCCCTTGGATTTGTGATTCAGTTTTGGAAAGTAATTGGAATGGATATAAAAATATGCATTATTGCAGGCATTTTATTAGCGCTTTTAAAAGTTTTGCCGTATTTCTATTGGATAAAATCCAAAATGAGATTTCAGGATACGATTATTTTTGCAAGTATCATGGTGTTAATAGAATATATTATTTATTTAATCTATCCGATTTTAGGCGGTTTGTCTGATGCTTATACACAATTACAAAATCTGTACCTGCTGCAAATCGTGACAATAACCGGGATTTACGGGATTACTTTTATCATGTATTGGACTGCGGCAATGGTAATATGGATTTGGAATAACAGGAGCAATCAAAAGGTATTAAGAAAGTATGTTACGGTATTTGCTTCGGTCATTGGGCTGATATTTATTTATGGTATTGTCATGTATCATTTTGTAGGAAATCCAAAAGAAAGTGCTAGAATAGCCGGTGTGACAGTACCGGTTTCTCATCTTTTGAATGATGATGAAGATGTATATGCCACATTTTATACAGATACCTTTACTGATGAAAATGTGACAAACACGCAGGATAAACTGGCATCTGTGACGGATGAACTTTTCATCAAAACAAAGCAGGAGGCAGAAGCCGGCGCAAAGATTGTTTTCTGGTCTGAATTGAATGGAGCAGTTCTTAAGCAGGATGAAGCGGCGCTTTTACAGAGAGCGTCAACTACTGCAAAAGAAGAAGGAATTTATCTGATTGTTTCGCTCTTAGTGAAAACGCCTTATGAAAGCTTAAAGGAAAATAAAACAGTTGTATTTAATCCGCAAGGGGAGCAGGTTGCAGAATATTTTAAGTACGGGCGTTCTATTGGAGAACTGTGTCAAAAAGGCGATGGAGAACTGCAAAGCTTCGATACGGAATATGGAAAACTCGCAACGTTCATATGCTCTGATATGGCTTTTGCATCAAAGATACAGCAGGCGGGAAAAAGCAATGTGGATATTTTGCTGGTTCCGGCTTCTGACTGGAGGGAAATGACATTACTTGCCACAAAAACTGCCATTGTACGTGCCGTTGAAAATGGAAGCAATATCATCAGGCATACAAACAAAGGAATGTCGATCGTGGCTGACAATAGGGGGAATATACTTGCACAGACAAATTATTTTCAATCAGATACAAAAACTTTAGCTGCACAGGTCATCACAAATGGACGTTTTACCTTATATTCACATGTGGGTAATATATTTGTATATCTATGTGGCATATATGTATTAGGAAGTTTCATAATTCCAAAATGTCAAAATAGAAGGCGATAAGCAAATTCACATTTGTTGATTAGAGTAGTGGAGAGCAACGAATTGACATTTTTCTTGTTTATGTTCTTTTTACATGGTGCTAGCACCATGTAATAGGGGTAGTTAAGGAGAAAATCATTTTGGTGCCAAAACGGTGCCAAGAAATCATGCAAATAGAAATACGCCACATAAAAATAACGATTTTATGCTGTTTTCCGTAATAATAAGCATAGAAAATACCACAAAAAACGCTATTCAAATACCGTGAGGGTGGTAGAACAGTAGGTTCAGGCCGTGTGGCTACTATCATCGAGTAATATTGATTTTTTGCGCTGTGGTAACGATCTGGTAACAAAAAAGCAAAAGAAGAATACGGATAAAATCTGGAGGAAAACCTTGAAAACCTAGTAAAAAGAATGTGGAAATGAATAACCCATTTTAGGGCTTAAAATAAACGATCATGTCCTTAGAATCTGGTAGTACAGGGAATATGGGTGTGTTATAATCATATAGACAGCAAACATGAAATTTTCAATAAAGATATGAGAGATATTGATTTCTGATAGAGGGCAATGAAATGGCAGCCGAAATTACAATATGCAGAACTTTAAATCCTGGGGAATACTTGAAACAAATTGATATGAATGATGCTGACACTGATTTTATCAATGCAGTATCTGAAAATGATGAAAACATTTACTCTGTTTTGTATCAGGAATCGACGGTTGGTCTGGCTCTGTCGGAGAAAGGCAGATATGCATTTTTGTACATATATATTTTCCCGGCTTACCGACGCAGAGGATTTGGTAAGGCTGCAGCTCTGTTGCTTGAGCAGGAATTGTATACTTGCAATCCTGTAAATATTTCAACCTATTACCGCACCGATAATTGCATAGCGAATAAATTAGCAAAGGACTGCGGTTATATAAAAGAATTTTCATCAGATTACATGGTTTATTCAGGACCGCGTTTTGAGCCGATGACAGTTCCTGTCAGACAATATAAGGATGAAGATTATCCAGAGGCACATTCAATGTATGCCGAGGCTTTTCATTTGATGCGTCTTAGTACCGGGTGTTTTCCGGATTCGGTTCCGGAACCCGCAAGTGAGGAAGGGCGGAAATATTGGTCGGATACGGAAAATGAGCGTCTGGTCTTTCTAAACGGAGAAGAAATTGTAGGATATGCCCACATAGAAGGAAGTGAGATCGGCAGTGTGTCTGTTAAGCCGGATTGTCAGGGCAAGGGTATAGGGAAAGTCTTTGTGAAATATATTGTTAATATGCTTATAAATAACGGATATACAAATGTTTTTCTATATTGTGTTGTTGGAAATAATCGAGCGAGGCACTTATATGACGAACTTGGATTTATCACGGTATATCGCAATGATTATGCAAAAAAGAAGATACAGTGATAACTTTAGCCTGATATGTCCCTATGCAATATGAAAATCATATTTAGTAGATTTTAGCCTGTTGCTTAATGCTGGCAAGGAGGAAATTAACATGAAGAAATGGTACGATGAAGAATACGAATGGGAAATAGAAGTGATAGGGTTTAATAAAGACAATGAGGAAACAGAAAGATTCTGCCGGAATGGTGAGGAGATCGGAGATAAATATACCTGTACTTACGGTTGTCCTGTAAATGCGCAAGGACAGGGGATTTGTTCTAAAGTAATGATGATGATGTATCCCATTATGGAAGCGGTCAGAAGTGGCGGAGATTTAGAGAATATAGGCGGAGACAGTAAATACAGTAAGGTTATTATGTGCCCGGACGGCTGCGTTTTGTTCAGACTGACAGCGAAACCACTGGGGAATCAAAATTTTTTCAAGGGTAAGTTTTTTGATTAAAATAAGAATATTTATCCTTCTGTTGCTGCGAAAACGATTAAGCTGGCTTAGGGTGAATTTAGTACTTGTAAAGGCAGGTCATAGGATGTATAATTAATTAAAATATTTAATTAATTAATTCGAAGCAAAGATGAGAGGGGGATTGCGTTGCAGTTTGATATTAAGAGATTTGAGAATATAAGACTGGAAATCGGTACGGGTAAGAACTGTTTTTCCATGAAACGGGGCAGCTTTGTATATAGGCAGAAAAATGTAAGAATGCAGAAGCTGTATTTGGGGAAAAAAGTAGCACTTCCGGATGGATTTGAACTGCACTATGAGAGTAAGGCAGGAAGGTATGCAGGGAAAATATGCGCAAAAGTGCAGGAAAACAGGCTGCAGATAATCTGTAGNGACATGCCNTNCGNGAAAGTGAACCGCTACAGGNTGATATTTCCGACGAANCAANGGGAGCATATTTACGGTTGCGGAGAGACTTATTCCAAATTGGACTTAAAAGGTGAGAAGGTGCGNATCTGGGTGGCGGAGCACCAGAATACCAGACGNATATCGGGTAAAATTCTTCGTGAGAAGCTGTTAGGAAAGCACCCTGAGAGAACGCTTGCTTTTTCTGCATATGAGTCCTATTATGCACAACCGACCTTTGTTTCCAGCGATAAATATTTTGTCCATGTCAATACGAATGCTTATGCGGAGTTTGATTTCAGCAATCGGGGACAGATCGTACTGGAGCTTCAGGAAGCGCCGGAGATTACGATTGGATGGGGAGACAGCTTTGAGGCGGTTTCCGAGGGATTAAGCGATGTGTTAGGCAGGCAGAAGACATTGCCGGATTGGATTTATGACGGTGGGATTCTGGCCGTACAGGAGGGCTGCGATACAGTTGACAGAAAGATTGAAACGGCACAGAGGGCAGGGGTAAAAATAAATGCGGTCTGGTGTCAGGACTGGTCAGGCTGCAGGAGAACCGGGTTTGGATATCAGGTGATGTGGAACTGGCAGCGGGACGATGAGTTGTATCCGAAACTGCCGGATAAGATAGCAGAATGGAAGAAAAAGGGTGTACGNTTTCTGGGATACATCAATCCGTTCCTTGCCATTGAGAAAAATATCTATCGGGAGGCTTCCGAAAAAGGCTACTGCGTGAAAAATAAAAANGGGGAGGACTACATGGTNACGATCACAACCTTCCCAGCGGCAATGATAGATTTTACGAATCCGAAGGCATATGAATGGTATAAGAATCTGATCAAGGAAAATATGATCGGTATCGGGATGAGCGGCTGGATGGCGGATTTCGGNGAATATCTGCCGATAGACTGTGTGCTCTACAGCGGTGAAAATCCGGAAACGCTGCATAATCGGTGGCCGGCTATCTGGGCGAAGCTCAACAGAGAGGCGATACGGGAGTGTCAGATGGAGGAGGAGATTTTCTTTTTCACCCGTGCAGGGCATACGGGGACGATCGCTCACTCGGATATGATGTGGACCGGGGACCAGCATGTGGACTGGTCGGTGGACGACGGGCTGCCGTCGGTTATTCCGGCAACTCTTTCGCTGGCGATGAGCGGATTCGGGATTACTCATTCCGATGCCGGNGGTTATACGACGATCATGCATATGCGCCGCAGCAAAGAACTTCTGATGCGGTGGGAAGAGATGAATGCTTTCTCTCCGCTGTTTCGGACCCATGAGGGAAATCAACCGGTAAATAATGTGCAGTTTGACAACGATGCGGAGCTGCTTGCCCATCTGGCAAAATGCACGGCAATCCATGTTTCCTTAAAAAATTATATTAAGGATTGTGTTGCGGAAGCAGTGCAGAAAGGTATTCCTGTGATGCGGCCTCTTTTCTATCATTACGACGAGGAGGAACTGTATCAGGAAAAGGGAGAATATCTGTTAGGCAGGGATATTCTGGTGGCTCCGGTACTGCAGGAAGGCGTTAGTGAGAGAACTTGTCTCCTGCCTTCAGAACGATGGGTGCACCTCTTTACCGGAAAAGAATATGGCGGCGGGAAGGTAACNGTACAGGCGCCGATCGGGCAGCCGCCTGTATTTATCCGCAGGAATAGTGAGAAATTTGAAGAATTAATGAAAATAAGTAACTGTGAGGAACAGGGTTCTGAACAGTTACGAAAATAACAGAGTAAGGAGGGCGTTTATGAACACGAAGGAAAAGAGAGAGCGGAGCATGCGTGCCAAATGTGCCTACGGCTTCGCGGATATCTACGGAGGCGGCGCTTTCGTCATTATCAGTACCTTTTTTACCGTATTTCTTACGAAATCACTGGGAATGTCTACGGCACTGGCAGGAACCATTCCGCTGATCGGTAAAGTATGGGATGCAGTCACAGATCCGCTGATGGGAAATATCTGTGACAGAACCAAGTGCCGGTTTGGTGCCAAGCGGCTGTACATATTGATCGGAAGTGTGATATCGGCGATTACNTTNGTGCTGATGTGGATCACNTTTCCGGGAAGCACGACCGGCGGACAGTATTTCTTCTATATGCTGATGTATATGTTATTCTCGACCGGTTTTACAATTGTAATGGTTCCCTATAANGCACTGCTTCCGGATATGGTGGATGACTATACACTGCGCAGCCAGTTTTCNGGTGTNCGGATGATCTTTTCNACATTCGGGGCAATNNTAGCNGGATTGATCCCGACGCTGATGGTCAAAGACAATACGGANGCNGCGGCTTANCTGCGGGTGGCGGTAATNTTCGGAGTCATTTTCTTTATTACGATTCTGCTGACTTTCCTCGGAACGTGGGAGCGTGAAAAGGAAGTAGTGAAGATCGGCTTTGCGCAGAGTTTTGTACAGTCACTTACGGTATATAAGAGCAGAAGTTTCCGGCTGTTTATTGCGATTTTCCTGTGTGGTCAGGGTGCGGCGGATTTTGTGACGGGGCTTGCCGTATATTATGTGGATGATGTGCTCAATGCTTACGGGGGCGGAAGGTTTACTTATCTGATGGCGGTTATTCTGCTGTCACAATTTGTAGGAACCATCCTGTTTGCGCCGATCATGGCGAAGACATCTAAAAAGTTTCCTATTATGGTAGGGTTTCCTGTGAGAATTGCAGCGACACTTGCTATGCTTCTGTTCTCTCATGAGGGAGCGAACTTCACGATTATTCTGGTTCTGTCGTTTATTATCGGTTTGGGAATGGCGGGTTCTTCTACCAGTATCTATGCGATATTGGCGGACTTAGCGGATGTAGATGAGTTGATTACGTCCATCAACCGACCGGCTACCTGTTCTGCGATGGCAACTTTTGTGAGAAAGATTGCAACCGGTCTTTCAAGTGCCGTGATTGGTATTCTGCTCGGATGGGTCGGATACAATGAGGTCATTGCCTCTTCCGGCGGAAGGCAGAGTGCGGCAACGCAGGCCGGGATAGCATACATTTATGTATTTGCCCCGGTCGTACTGATGGTAGCAGCCCTGGTATTTGCTAAGATATTCCCCATGAACAAGGCGGAATTTGAAGTGATCAAGAGAGAAATTGCCCGCAGAAAAGGCGAGGATAACAGTAAGATCAGTGCAGAGGAGATTGCGATCTGTGAGAAGGTAACCGGCTATTCTTACGACAGATTTTGGGATAAAGAGAATGCATTAAAATTTAAATAAAAATCAAAGGAGAGAGAAAAGATGAAATATTTTTTAGACAGCGCAAAAATGGATGAAATTAAATATGCTTATGAGACATTTGGAATTGACGGCGTGACAACGAATCCGAGACATATCATGCTGAGCGGCAAAACGTTTCTGCATGCGGTTACGGATATTGCAGAGTGGATTAAGGAGCAGGGATTAGAGGGTTATGAGAAATTCCCGGTTTCCGTGGAGATCAATCCGCATATTGATAATGCGGAGGATATGATCGCTGAAGCGGAGAAAATCGCGGCAATCAGCAGTAATTTCGTCATTAAGATTCCGGCAACGGAGGCAGGGGTAACTGCAGCGAGAAAATTAGAAGCAAAGGGAATCCGCACAAATGTGACATTGATCTTTTCCCCGGCGCAGGCAATCCTGCCGGCGAAGAACGGTTCGAAATTTGTATCTCCGTTTATCGGCTGGAAGGAGGCAAACGGGGAGGATTGTAAGGAATACATCGAGAATATCGTAAAAATATATAAAAATTACGGATTTTACGGAAAGACAGAGATTATATGCGCAGCAGTGCGCACACCCAAACAGTTTGTGGACTGTGCGTTAGCGGGAGCCGATATTGTGACGGCGGGACTTGATGTATATCGCGACAGCATGAAACACGCATATACCAGACAGGGCATTGATACGTTTGTGGATGCATGGGATCACACTGCAACAGATTAATAGAAGAGATGGGGAAAGGATGAGGAAAATGAAAATCGGATTTATAGGTTTGGGTATCATGGGTGAATCCATGTGCGAGAATATCATCAAAAAGCATGACGATCAGGTATTTGTATTTGATTTTGTGGAAGAGAAAGTAAAGCTGCTGGCCGATAAAGGCGCTGTAGCCTGCAAGAATTCAACGGAAGTAGCGGAACAATCACAGGTGATTATTTCCATGGTTCCGAAATCAGAGCACTCTAGAAGTGTCTACACAGAGATTCTTCCGGTACTTAACGAATCAAAGACATGTATCGATATGAGTACAATTGACCCGGCCGTTTCCGTGGAGATATCGAAGATGGTCAAAGCAACAGGAGCGCAATTCCTGGACGCTCCTGTCGTAAAGAGCAAACCGGCCGCCATTGCCGGAAAGCTCGGCATCTATGTGGGCGGTGATGAAGAGGTTTACGAGCAGATCAAACCGATTCTGTCTTATATGGGAGAAAATGTAATCCGCATGGGTGACAACGGAAAGGGACTGGTCATGAAGATCTGTCACAATGCGCTGGTGGCGCAGATCCAGAACGGAGTCAACGAGACTTCCGTATTAGCGGCGGCGAACGGTATAGACATTATGACCTTTGCCCAGGCAATCTCTTACGGAGGAGGGCAGAACTTCTATCTGGATTCGAAGAAAGAAGTTATCTCCAAAGAGGATTACACGACGGCATTTTCCGTGGAAAATATGTCCAAAGATATCAATATCTGCATGGAGCTTGCGAAAGAGTGCCAGGTATCCATGCCGGGCGCGGCGAATGTAAAGCGTGTCTATGATACAGCCATGGAAGCCGGTTACGGGAAAGAGGACTTCTGTGCTACGGTCAAAGTTGTCAGGGAGCAGAAATAATGGAACGTTTAGAGCACTTGAATCAGGTAAATGATGTGAAAGTTTATCCGGTGGAATCGGAAGAATTTGCAAGTTACGGAAGGATTCTTCACGGATATGATTTTTCGGAAGCCATTTCCTATATGGAAAAAGAAACTGCCGTTCCGCAGAACGGAAATATTTATATTGCTTCACAGGAGGAACTGGAAGCGCTTCCCGTTATTCAGAACATATCCCGCCTGCTTTACGGCGGGATGCCGGTTCAGGCGGGATACTGTAACGGAAGAAACAGTACATATAATGGTTTTGAGTATCATAAAGGAAGCGAAGTCAACGTAGCGGTTACGGATTTTATGCTGGTGCTCGGGCATGTCTGGGATATTCGGGACAACCACTACCGAAATGAGGACGCGCAGGTATTTTTCCTGCAAAAAGGAACCGCAATAGAGATGTATCAGACAACCCTGCACCTTTCGCCGCTGCGTGTGATGGAGGAAGGCTTTAAAGATATCGTAATTCTGCCCAAAGGCACTAATACCCCGCTGACAGATGAGGAAAGAGAAAGCATAGGCAGTGGTGACAGGGAGAAAGAGCTCCTGCTTATGCGCAATAAATGGGTGTTAGCGCATCCGGACAGAGAACCGTTGATCAGTCAGGGAGCATATCCCGGCATCATTGGCGAGAACAAGGAATTGTTTTTTTAAAAGGAGTATGGAAGAAAAATGAAAGAATTATTATTCTTTGTAACAATCTTCCTTGCAAATATTATCCAGGGAATCACAGGATTTGCGGGAACCATTCTTGCGATGCCGTTTGGTATTATGCTGATGGGATATGATGTGGCAAAACCGGTATTGAATGTGCTGGGATTATTGTCAGGTATCTACGTGTTTCTGGGTAACCGCGAGTATGTGAACCGGAAAGAATTAAAACGGATTGTTCTGGTCATGGTAATCGGTATCTTTGCAGGCATGGGGCTGAAACATTTTGTCGGAACAAACGAAATGATTTTATATCAGGCATTGGGAATCTTTGTGGTACTGCTTGCCGTACATGGGCTGTACCGGATGACGGCAGTCAGGAGCAGGCAGGAAAAAGACGAGCCAAAAGAACACCGCCTGAGAGACTTCCTGCTCTTAACAGCGGCGGGAATCGTGCACGGAATCTTTGTGTCAGGAGGTCCGCTGCTGATCGGATATCTGACCGGAAGGATATCTGACAAAAGGTCTTTTCGGGCTACGATTTCTACTGTCTGGATCTTGCTGAATACCATTATATTGATTGGGGATATCCATGCGGGGATGTGGAATAAAGGCAATCTGTGCATTCTGGGTATCTCTTTTCCGGTTTTAATGGCCGGAATGTTTGCAGGCGGGAAACTGTATCAGAGTATGAGCCAGAGATTTTTCATGATTCTGACATACGTTCTGCTGTTGATTTCGGGAGTGACACTGTTTTGCAGATAGGAAGATGAAAAGGAGAAAGGAGTAAGGGTATTATAATGAAGAAATTTGAAGTTGCATATATGCCGGTGGGAGTTCCCACGTTTCATTTGGAAAGCGCAGGTAAAGAATTCGAGAAGTCGATCGCTTTGTTACGGTCCGTCACGGAAGATGTGAGGGTTCCTGATGAGATGTTGCTGTCTTTAGACCTCTTGAAAGAATTTATGGAGGATATACATCCAGATCTGATTGTGCTGCAGAATATTACGTTTGCAAACTCAGCCTATGTTTCAGAGGTGCTGGCTGCATTCGATTGTCCGATACTGCTCTGGACGCTCAGGGAACCGGTGATAGACGGCGGAAGGCTTCGTTTGAATTCCCTGACAGGCGCTTATTCTGCGGCAAATACGATTAAAGCATTTCGCGAGGAGCCGTTTACCTATGTATTCGGTGCGCCGCAGGAAGCGGAAGTAATCGCTGCGGTGACTTCTGCCGTGCATGCGGCAAGGCTAAGATATGATATGAAGAATTTGAAATTAACGGCAATCGGGCATACGCCGCAGGGATTTGGTTTTGGCCGTGCTTTGGATTCGGAGCTCTTAAAAACGTTTGGTGTGAGACTGGAATCTATCGAGGCGAGGGAATTAATCGACAGAGCCAAAACTTATTCCGATGAGGAGGTATCGGAGTATCTGGATGATGCGCAGAGCCGCATATGCGGATTAGAGCATATTGCGCAGGAGAATGTCTTGAATTTCGCCAGGCTGTATAAGGCATATAAGGAATATGTGGAAGAGAACCATGTGGGTGCGGTCGCTTCCCGCTGCTGGCCGGACTTTTTTACCGCGTTTGGAACACCGGTATGTGCTGTTCTGGCAATGTTGAATGATCTTGGGGTGGCTGCAAGCTGTGAGGCGGATACTTATGGTGCTTTATCGATGTATCTGGGGATGCGGCTGACAGATAAGCCGGTATTCTTCGGTGATCCGGTCTCCATGGATGAGAAAGAGAACACGATCACATATTGGCACTGCGGGACGGCGGCATGTTCTCTGGCAGAGGAAGAATCGGGAGCATGCGCGGATGTGCACTGCAACAGGAAAATCGGGCCGACACTGGATTTCGCCTGCAGGGCAGCGGAAAATGTTACGGTATTCCGGATAGGAAGGAAACCGGACGGGACGTTCCGCTTCTTTATTACAGAAGGAGAGGCATTGGATATGCCGAAGCAGTTTAACGGAACTTCGATTGTCGTGAAAACCCGCAATCTGGCAAGGGAGATTGTGGAAAACAGTATACTGGCAGGCTGGGAGCCGCATTTTGTCGTAATCTACGGTAATGTAAAAAAAGAACTTGAAATATTAGGAAATATGCTTAATATAGAAGTGAATAACTATTAATTTCTGTAAAAGGACGGGCCGGATGAGAAAAGCTGGAATGAATATGGCGCAGGTGAAAAAGCAGAACCGCTCATCGATATTGAATTGTGTCAATGAGTGCGAACCGGTATCCAGAAAAGATATCGCGGATCTGATCGGACTGACACCTGCCGCCGTCACACAAATCTGCAGTGAATTGATACAGGAAGGACTGTTAGAGGAGCAGGGATTTGAGACACAGTCTGTGGGAGCTGGCCGTAAGAAGGTTCTTTTGAATCTGAATTATAACTGCTATTATGTGATTACAGTTAACATAGAATCGGAAAATACATATTTAGCCATTGCAAATATGAAGGGCGACTGTGTCGAACAGCAGACACTCATCACAGATCGCCGGGAGAATCCGGAAACATTTCTCACACAGATCGCCGGAATCTGCCGACAGATGGCAGAGAATCACGCAGACCTACTGCCACGCATCGCAGGAGTCAGCGTGGCAGTTCCCGGGGTAGTGGACAGGGAAAAAGGAACCAGCGTACATGCTTACGGCGTATGGTCACGGGAAGTAGAAGTATGCAGGATTCTGGAAGAACAGCTGCAGTATCCGGTGTGGATCGAAAACAATGTGAATGCCCTTGCAACGGCAGAGCTTCTGTATGGCTTCGGACGCAGATATGACAATCTGCTGCTCATCAAGTGGGGACCGGGAGTGGGAAGCGCGATTATCATTGATAATCAGTTGTATGAGGGACGACATGGAAAGGCCGGCGAGTTAGGACATTTTATTGTTGAGAGGAATGGAGAGCTGTGCAGCTGCGGACGGAGAGGCTGCTTAGAGACCAAGGTATCTTATCAGGCGTTAGCCCGCACGATTCCGTTTGTACAGGAAGAGTTCGGAGCTGTCTATAAGAAGGCTGTGGAGGATGGGCAGAGTGAAGTCTTTCAGGAGGCAATCGAATTGTTTGCGAGAACGATTGTTAATTCCATGACCATATTAGCGCCGAACCGGGTAGTGTTGTGCGGGAGCCTGTTTCGTGACCGGGCAGTCCGCGATAGGCTGATTAATGCATGCAGCGGGTATGATCCGAAGTATAATGCGGAACGCATCCTGTATTCCACGTTAGCGGATAAGGAGAAATATATCGGACCGGCGGCGGTTTTTGTCCGCTCTGTTTTGTGAAAATCGATTTTGATAATCTGCTATAGAAAATTCTTCGTTCATGCACGAGTTTGCGTAGAAGCGCAGCATCTCATGAGCAATATCCCGCTACCCGGCGCAGTTCCATTTTTTGCATGGCAAATTTGTACGGCAAAAGTGAGTTTCTGCTTGAAAAATTCTCAAGATCAAGTATACTAGTAGTAGCGGGTTGTATTTGCAACTTATTGCAGAAGATGTATTACTACTATTTTGTGAGAGGTGGAAAACAATGTTTAAAGATTTGCAGAAGCTAAGGATTGAGAAAAGACTGAGGAAAAGTTCACTTATTACATTGCTCTTATCAGCGGTAGCATCAGTAATAGCGATTATTGTCATGGGTATTATTATATTCAGATATAACTATGCTCTTACATATTATGCTTTTCCGCAGGGAGATATTGCACTTGCCATGAATGACTATGCGGAGGTAAGAAGTGCAACACGGGCGATTATCGGATATACGAACGAAGCTGCTATTGAGTCGGTCAAGACGCAGCATGATGAGGCGCTGCAATCAGTGGAACAGCGTATGGTTGAGATTCAGAACACTCTCGTCACTTCGGAGGGAAAAGCTGCATTCCAGAAGATGAGCAATGCATTAGCAGCCTACTATGAGGTAGACTCGAAAGTCATTGAAGTAGGCGGAACTACAGATCCGGAGCAGAGTGCCATTGCTCAGCAAATGATGATTGATGAGCTGACACCGCTTTATGATGCGGCAGACGAGGCGTTTACCGAATTGATGAATATTAATGTGCAGAAAGGTGACGCGGTACAAAAACAGCTGACGACGATGTCTGTAGTGCTTATCATTGTAATTGTGTTATTGGTCGCAAGTGCGGCTGTTGTTTCAAACAATCTGAGCACCACAACAGCCAAAGGAATCATAGAGCCGATGAATCATCTTATGGTAAGACTGGAAGGATTCGCACAGGGCGATATTTCATCCCCGTTCCCGGATACTGATAAGGATGATGAAATAGGCGATATGATAAAGAGTGTCAGCAGTACTACGCAAAAGATTCAGACGATCGTTCTTGACATGGACGAGATGCTTGGAGAAATGGCTGTAGGAAATTTTGATATTCATTCATCCTGCAAAGAAGAATATGTAGGCGAGTTCCTTGGGCTTTTGGATGCAACACGGAAGATGAATCATCAGATCAGTGCAACATTGAATGATATGAAGAATGCGGCGGCTATGGTTTCCGCAGGTTCTACAAACCTTGCAGAGGCTTCTCAGACTCTTGCAGAGGGTGCGACGGATCAGGCAGCTTCTATTGAAGAGTTACAGGCTATGGTTTCCGAGATTTCATCAAGTCTGGGAAGAACAACAGATAAAGCGGACAGCGCCTATGAAACAGCAACACAGTGTGCACAGGAAGTAGAGAAGAGCCATAGCGAGATGGAAGTTATGGTAGAGGCAATGGATAAAATCAGCGAGACATCGCAGAACATTGGTAGGATTATTGTAGAGATTGAAGATATTGCAAGTCAGACAAATCTGCTTTCATTAAATGCAGCAATTGAGGCGGCTCGTGCTGGAGAGGCAGGAAGAGGATTCGCGGTTGTGGCTGATCAGATCCGTAATTTAGCAGATCAGAGTGCAAAATCGGCAGTCAACACAAAGCAATTGATTGAAGAATCTATGGCCAAAGTTGAAATGGGTAGTCAGGCAGCAGTTAAAACTTCTGAATCTTTAATGAATGTAGTAGATTTAATGCACTCGATTGCTGAAAATTCCAAGGATATCAGTGGAATGGTTGCAAGGGAGGCAGAATCTGTAAAAGAGGCGGATCAGGGTATTATCCGAATTTCAGAGGTTGTACAGTCTAACTCTGCTACTGCACAGGAGACATCAGCTACAAGTGAAGAATTATCAGCACAGGCTATTTCTATGGATGAAATAGTTGGTAAGTTTACGCTGAAAATGTAAAGTCTGTCAGAATCGGTAATTCTGATTGTAGAAACGGTTATTGAGTAATCAAAGATGTAAAGCCAAATATTAAAATAAGTGCCGCAATTCTTTGAGCAATCAGAGAGTTGCGGCTTCTTAATTGCTAAAGATTTTCGAACAAGTATAGTAGTTTAACGAAGGTAGGAAGAGGGAATAAGATGGTATTATTAGTGATCGATACACAAAAAGCAATAACCAACGCAGACTTATATAATTTTGATGTGTTTGAAAATAGCGTTAAGAACCTGATTGCCGCAGCGAGAGAAAATGGTGTTGAAGTGATCTATATAAGACATGATGACGGTGCGGGTACAGAATTGACAAAGGGAGCAGACGGATTTGAAATTTATGAAGGCTTTGAGCCGAAGCAGGGTGAACTCATTTTTGACAAGACGGTAAACAGCGCTTTTAAAGATACGGGATTGTTGGAGTACTTGCAAGGGAAGAATGAACAGACTGTGATTGTTGTCGGATTGCAGACGGACTATTGTATTGACGCAACCGTTAAATGCGGATTTGAACATGGTTTCAAGGTGATCGTTACGAAATATGCAAATTCTACGTTTGATAACGCTTTTATGTCGGCGGAGGACAGTTACAAATATTATAATGAATTTATGTGGAAGGGCAGATATGCGGAATGCATTTCACTGGATGAAACGATTGAGAGGATGAAGAAATAGCACGGCGTATTCCGCATATTTGAGCTTGAATCATCTATTATGTTTCTTTGCTTTTAATATAGGCTGTAAATGTTGCAGCTGGCAGCATGTGGAATATTACGAAGAATAGTCTTGACACAAGGACAACATAGTGTTAGCCTAAATAAAAGACGACACTACGTTGTCCTTTGCTTGCTTTTAAAATGGAGAGACACTATGATAGTACAGATTTCGGACTCTGAATTGGAATTAATGAAAATTATCTGGGCAAACGGAGGGACTGCTTATTATGCGCAGATTATGGCTGAACTGGAGAAAACGGATCGGATATGGCAGAAAAATACGATTATGACGTTTTTATCCCGATTGATTAGCAAGGGTTTTATAAAGTCACATAAAATGGGTAGACGGAATGAGTACACGGCATTGATATCAGAGATTGATTATCAGGCAGTGCAGACTCAAAATTTTCTCAATAAGCTGTATGAAGGGAATGCTAAAGGTTTAATCGTTACCATGATACAAAGGGATATGCTGACACCGGATGACTGCGAAGAATTAAAAAGATTTTGGGAAGGAAAACGGGATGAATAATCTGCTGAAAATTGTTATATCGCTCTCTTTTTCAGGAAGCATTTTAGTGATTTTGATGTTTGGGATGAAGGTCTTTTTTAGAAACAGGGTTAGCAAACGTTGGCAGTATTATCTGTGGTTGATTGTAGTTTTGCGTCTGCTCCTTCCCTTTTCTCCGAGAACAAGTTTTGTCGGTACTATGTTTTCAAAAATGGATAGTATTGTTACACAATCAACTTTGACAGGAGCAATGAAGCAGGGTGTAACAATTGCACAACCGACAGATAACGATGACAGTATGTTTTATGACTCGATGAATGATAAAGATACTTTGGTGTTCCCGGTCTTTTTATCATCGGACATTCTCAAATTTGGTTTGGAGAATATGTGGTATGTCTGGTTCATGATCGCCGGATTGATGTTAGTGAGGAAAGTGACGATTTATCAGAGTTTTGTACGGTATGTTAAGGCCGGAAAAACGGAGGTGTCAGATCCTGTGCTTTTAAATCAGCTGGCACAGGTCGCAGAGAATGCAGGAATAAAAAAGCAGGTAGAGTTATACACAAATAATCTTATTTCATCGCCGTTGCTTATTGGATTTGTGCATCCCTGTATTGTACTTCCGACAACGGATCTGGAAGAAGACGCTTGTGAATATGCGATATTGCATGAACTGACGCATTATAAGCATGGTGATATGTTTTATAAGTGGCTTGTTCAATTAACGGGTTGTCTGCATTGGTTTAATCCGGTTGTGCATTTTATGTGCAGGGACATTGGGAGGTTATGTGAGTTTGCCTGTGATGAATCTGTGATTAAGCATCTGGATAAGGATGGGCGACAGAAATATGGCGACACATTGATCAGTTCTCTTGGAAACGGGGGAACTTATAAAAATTCGCTTGCATCTTTTACATTAAGTGAAAACGGAAAAATATTAAAGGAGAGGATGGAAAGAATTATGGATTATAAAAAGATGTCAAAGAAATCAACAGTAGCAATGATTTTGCTCACTATCTTTTTAGGTGTCGGTGCAGTCATGATCGGTGCTTATTTGCATATAAATCGAAATGCAGACAGCCTGAATACAGAGGAATTGGAAGCGTATGCAGCGGAGGATCAGATTTCTCCCGATGCACAGGAACAGCTGCAGGAATTTCCCCGGTTAGTGTATGTAGGCGCACATGTAAGCAGAATCAGAGCAGGTGCAGGGGAAGAGTTTGATGTTGTCGGTCTGTTGTCAGAGGGAGAAAAACTCATAGTATTGGAGGCGGCTGAGGGAGAGGACGATCAAACGTGGTATAGAATTGATAAGGAGTCTTTAACGGAGGATATGGATGTATCATCTGTAGAAGATTACTATATTCGTTCGGATTTGGTGGTGGTGAATAACATGGGAGAGGAGATCTGGTAATATGAATATACAAGAAATGTTTGACAGTAATTTCAGAGGAAATATATACATTGTTCAAAATAACGAAGTCTTGCTTGAGCAGTCATCCGGATTCGCCGACCTGCCCAACGAAATTCCGAACACGCCAGAGACCAGATTTGCCAGTGCGTCGGCGGGAAAGATTTTTGTGGCAGTAGGAATCTTACAGTTAATTGAACAGGGAAAAGTTAAGTTTGATGATACTATAGGAAAACTAGTCGACATAGAGTGGAAGGATATTGACCGGGATGTTACGGTCAGGCAGCTTTTGACTCATACGTCGGGTGTTCCGGATTATTTTGATGAAAGTGTTATGGACGAATATGAGGAGTTGTGGATTGATTTTCCCAATTATAAAATCAGGCGCAATAGTGATCTGCTTCCGTTAATGATTGATAAGCCCATGATGTATCCGAAAGGTGAAAAATTTCAGTATAACAATTCTGGGTATGTATTACTTGCAATGATCATTGAAAAAGTCACGGGAATGGATTTTGACGAATATCTGAAAGCCAATATTTTTGATGTGTGCGGTATGGAATCGACCGGTTATTTTGAGTTGGACAGATTACCGGCTCGCTGCGCCAATCACTATATTTATTGTGCCGATACGAATGATTATCGTACAAATATATTTTCTGTGGATGCAAAAGGTACCGGTGCGGGCGGTGCATTTATTACGGTAAGAGATATCGTGAATTTTTGGATCGGTTTATCGGAAGGAAAATTGATTTCAAAGGCAATGGTATCCGATATGCTCAGTAAACAGAGCGGAGACGGGGCTGATAAAGAGGAAGGATATTACGGCTACGGTGTCTGGATTATTGACAATCCCGATGGCATGGATTTTGCATATTTTCAAGGGTGCGATCCGGGAGTCAGTTTTATATCGGAGTATAATCGGGATAAAGGGATTATTTCGGTATTAGTAAGTAACTATGGAGACAATGTCTGGGCGGAAATGAGGAAGATTAGGGAAATGCTTTACTAAGATAGTACTCATAGTGAATATGGTGACAGAGACGTGCGGATTACGGCGTCTGATATGATACCTTTAAGCAGGACAATGGAATATAACACCTGTTTAGGGGTATTTTTGTCTGTATTTTTTCTGTTTTAAAGATAAACATACAAGCCGTTTGATCTATGATACACTATATAGGATAAGATTTTAGATGTCATGCATTGGAGGAATTGGATTCTTACGGTTAGGGCTGTCTAAGACGTGAGAATGGAGAAAGACTTACATGAAATATCAAAATGCAAATAACATACTGCCGCAGGAATTACTGGAACAGATACAGGAATATGTACAGGGAGAATATCTGTATATTCCGATACAGAGTAAACGTTCCGCGGAATCTGTAACCGATTATAAAACAGAATTAAAAAAACGGGATGCGCAGATTTACAGGAAATATCTGGAGGGGATAGGCAGGAAACGTCTCTCGGAAATATATCATTTATCGGAGTCAAGTATCAGAAGAATCATTATCAATCGGCGAAAGGAATATACCGTTATGAATATTAAAATTATCGAGATTCTTTATCAATGGGGATTGGAAGAAAGAGAGATAAAGCAAATCTATGATACGGCATGGCAGGTGGGCGGCGATTATGTTTTGAAAGTATATCATGACGTGGAGATGTTGGAGCGGAACCTGAAAATCCTGCAGATTTTGAGCGAAATGAATATTCCTGTCGGGGAAATTGTTCCGACAAGGAGTCATGAACGATATGCAGTATATGATGATATTTTTTGTTTCCTGTCTAAGAAGCTATCGGGGAAAAATATCATACGGATCGATGATGCGGAAAAAGTTGCTGTGAAGATGGGAGAAATAATAGCCGATCTGCACATAGCTTTTCAAAAGTGCGAATCCGAAGACGTATTTTGGAACAACAGTTTATTGGAGGAGATGAACGGCTGGGTAAAGAATAATCTGGAGAAAAATCATTGGAGTTATATAGATAAGGAGGCATATGAGGAAGCGGTATCACGTTTAGAAAGCGTGTATGAGCAACTACCGGTACAGCTGATCCACAGAGATGTTCATTTTGGCAATTTCCTGTTTGCGGACGGCGAGTTTTGCGGATATATCGACTTTGATCTAAGCCAAAGGAATATACGGATTTTTGATTTGTGCTATTTTCTTCTTGGACTATTATCGGAAGAAGAAAAACTGGGGATTACGCAGGAACAGTGGTTTGAAATGGTGAAAAATGTTTTTGCGGGGTACGGCAGTAAGTTGGAATTATCAGTTACAGAGAAACAGGCGGTTCCGTATGTGATGGAGTGCATTGAACTGCTTTTTGTTGCTTATTTTGAAGAGATACAGGATGTGCAGTGTGCACAGAACGCTTTTGAAATTTATGAATTTGTAAAGAGGCAGGAGGATGGGATTCAAAAATCCGTTTAAGATATTTTAATCAATCATTTATTGTGCGTAGAATTAGATAAACTGTTGTAAACTTTCAAGAGATATTGTATAATAAACGCAAACTCAACAACTTGTGTTGCAAATTCTATAGGAAGTTGTTCGTTTAAAAATTGAGCGAAATTCAATTTATGAAAGGTGGTGAGAAGCATGAATCAATACGAAGTTCTGACAGCTAAGGAGCTATTTGTCGGTAGTGATATTGTGCGCAGATTTACTTACAAAACAGAGCTGCAAGGGATAACTATGCCTTTTTTTGGGACAACGGATTGTTTTGTATGCTGCTCACCACGTGACGAGATAATCGGAATCATGGCAGTTTTGTGATAAATTAATTATGGAATATCACAACTTTGCTGTGACAGTTTTTCAGTCGGAAACGAGGACCCTGTGCGGACAAAACAGTCTGTACAGGGATTTTTTATGCCCAAAAACAGGGTTGTAAATAATAGTGCCGTGTACGGCAGAATGAGAGGAAATATGATGATTAGTAAATATATGGTAACCGCCCGAATGGCGGTGCAGGAAAAAACGAATGGAGGCGTGTTATATATGTTTCCGGATATGATTATGAAGGTTGTATATCTGGTGCCGGTAATGTTTATCTGGAGATCTTTGGCGGAAAGCGGATACGAGGTGGAATTGTCAGTTTCTCAGCTTATGACCTACACTTATGTCAATGCTCTGCTGACAGATATGATGATTGTGAATACTTTTCTGTCAGCATGGGATTACGATACCAGAAGCATGGAGATGTTTACCCGTCCGATACCCGTGTTCGGTCAAGTGATAGCAAGGACGGTCGGGGAGTGGATACCAATGTTTCTTTTGTTTTCACTGCCCATGTTTTTGGTTGCGTCTCTTTTTAAGATTCGTGTTATGCCTGAGACATTGTGGGTGATTCCGTCACTGGTATTAAGCATATCACTTGGATTTGCATTTGAAATTCTGTTTTACTGTGTTACTGTCAGGCTGCGCAATGTTTCATGGCTGACATATGTGATCAGGAACGCTGTTGTATCCTTTTTTTCGGGTACGGTGATTCCGTTCAAAATACTCCCCTTTGGCATGGACAGGTGGATCAAATATCAGCCCTTCGGCAGTCTGGGCGGAGCATTTTTGTCATTGTATGTGGGAAGTGCGGAGGCTATGGAGATTATTCCGGTACAGTTTTTCTGGAATATTGTGACATGGGTCGCCGCAGTCGTATGGTTTCGGAGATTCAGAGAGAGGATGGTGAGTTTTGGTGGGTAAAGTAAGGATAAAGAGATATTTTGAGCTGCTTGGGATATATGCCCGGATGGATCTGGCTTCGCTGCTGCGGGACACTAAGTTCATGGTAATTGCCATCACTGCCGATATTGTTTCCAATATATCGTCGATTTCCGGTATATTTCTTCTGGCATGGAAGTTCGGCGGAATCGGAGGAATGGATCGGTATGAAGTTCTGTTCATGCTGGCATATGGCAATATAGTGATGGGTTTTCTCAATATGATGGGTGGCTGTAATGCGCTGTTTCCAAGCAGGATCATAGGACGAGGTCAGTGGGAGCACATGTTTATCATGCCGCTTCCGTATGCAGTACAACTGACAGTAGGGATGTTTCCGTTTACCTGCTCCAGCAGTTTACTGTCAGGAATTGCACTGTTGTGTGTGGCCGTATATAAGATGGAGATGACNCTGCCGTGGTGGTGGCCGGGNNTGCTGATTCTCCAACTGATNATCAGTATGGTGATCGTGGTGGCATGCTCGTACCTGTTTTCCAGTCTTGCTTTTTATGCGCCGGTGCAGTGTGAGGAGATATCCAGTACGGTGATCTACAGTGTAGAGCATACCATGACATTTCCGTTATCCGGTATGCCGGTGTATATCAAATACCCGTTATTGACTATTTTCCCGGCGGGGCTTACGGCATGGTTTCCGACGATGATCCTGTTTGGGAAGACGACGACACTTGAAAACTTTTATCCTGCGGTATTTGCACTGCTGATATCGCTTGCCGCAGCTTATTTTTTTAGGAAAGGATTTAGATATTATGTTCAAAAAGGAATCAACAGATATGTTTCAGGAGGCCACCGCGCTTGATGATATTGCGGTAAAGGTGGACTGCGTGAGTAAATCATTTACACAGTGGCACAGAAAAGAAGGAAGGAGAGGAATTTTCAATCAGGAAAAGAAAATTGTGACCGCCATTGATAATGTTTCTTTCCAAATCAGACATGGCGAGTTTGTGGCGTATGCCGGGCCAAACGGAGCAGGCAAGAGTACGACCATGAAGCTTCTCTCAGGCATGCTTCAGCCCACGGAGGGAAGCGTATCCGTACTCGGAATGTCACCGGAAAAGGACAGGATAGCGCTTATGAAAAAGCTTGGCGTGTTATTCGGAAACCGGACGGAACTTTGGTGGGATCATCCGGTAATACAGAGCTTTGAGTGGAAAAAGGTGGTGTGGAACATCACGGATGAGACGTACAGGCGTAATCTGGATATGGTGACGGAACTGTTGGATATCGGCGAGATCAGGAATACTTTTGCAAGAGAACTGTCTCTTGGGCAGCGGATGCGGGCGGATCTGGCAATGATGCTGCTGCATTCACCGGAGCTGATTCTGCTGGATGAGCCGACTCTTGGACTGGATGTGGTTGCGAAGCGCCAGATGATAGATTTCCTGAAAAAAATCAATCAGGAAGCCGGTGTGACGATCATGGTGACGAGTCATGATATGGATGATCTCGAGGAGATGGCGCAGAGGATTCTGATGATTTCAAAGGGAAAGCTGGCTTATGACGGCAGCTTCGATGGCTTGCGCGAGATCACGGGAAATCTGACACACTTTACGGTTACTACAGACGGTAGAATCCCCGAACTTGAAGGGTGCAGACTCCTTGGCGGACAACACGGAGTTTTTGAATATGAAGTGGATCTGTCACGTCTGTCCATTCAAGTATTGCTGGAGAGGTTGTCGCATACTGCGGGAATCATGGACGTGGAAATCAGGAAAGCGCCTATTGAACAGGTAATCACGCAGTTGTATCAGGCTTGGAAGCATGGTGGTTCACCACAAGTTACAGCGCCGCCTGCTTCATAAGCCGTTCTTTAATAAGCCGAAGGAAAGTTTCATTTCCCACCACTTTGATCATAGGACCGAAGGACAGTATTTCGATCAGAAGCTCTGTCTCCGTTTCCTTATTATAGTAGATCAGGCACTCGTAAGTATCTTCATCAAGCTTGCGGGTGCTTTTCTCGTAGTTGGCAAATTGCAACATTGCACGCTCCAGAGCGTTGCGGCGGTTCTTGATGATGACACGCACAGGTTCGTGGTAGCAGGAACGCTGTAGGAGGTGATTGATATTCGGAAGTTGTTTGACAGTCCTGCCGGTTAACATAACTTCTTTGATGCGACATAGATTTAGCGTAATCACCTTTGGATTCCGTTTAGCGTGAGCCGTAGGCGGATTCCGGCGTGAATGAGACTCGATTGGATCTTGTTGCGTGCGGGCTTCGACCGCCAGCAGCCTGAAACAGTCATTTTTAATGGAATATTCCAGACGGCANGGCAGATAACTGCGGTGTAGCCTGCGGTGATGGCGTGATTCGTAGAGGATATCTACATATTCATGATTTTGAATCGCTGACAGGATTGTACGAAAGTGTTTCCTGTAATCCGGATTCTTATAGTCGTCCTTATCGGAAAAACGGTCATAATAATAGAAATCGTCGGGCAGGTAAAGGGGCTCGACATCTGAAAATGCGTGATTGATCGCCTCGATTTCATTTTCGTCGAGGAAAAGACCGATCTTGTCATCCAGAAGGATCGCCTTTATGTAAGATTTCTGCAAATCAGTGAGTGGTACATAGAAGTTTTCGGATAACATGGAGTGTAAGAGACCATCCTGCTTCTCATAAAATCCCCAGCCTTCTTCCGTAAGTTTGGGAAGCANGTAAAGNNTGCTTTCNTCNAAGCAGGTATTTTTAATATGAAAGTTTACTTCTTTCTCCGATATGCAGCTTTTCTTTTCAATCAGTGATTTGATCACATGAAAATAACAATTATATACTTCTGAAAATATTTCTGTCATTTGTAACTTTACGTCCTTTTTTCTATAGGAAATTGCTTGTTCATGTCCAATACATGTTGTACATCGTCAAAAAATCTCTCTGAAAACGTTCTTCAAGTTGCGGGCAGTCTGACTTAATAGAAACGATCCGCCCGATAAAGGTACGAATCCACGGCAGCATTTCGTTTGCATCGAATACCTCAATCTCATAGGTAAAGGTGTCAGCAGCGGTTCGCAGGATAACACCGTCTTTTCCTTCACGCTGTAGTCGGTTCAGTATGTATTTTTCAGATTCCTCATTGATATGGAGCGTCAGTTTAACGTGCTCGGAATGATGGCGGTTGCCATTTTGAAAAGAAACGCCCCAGGCGGATTCTTTATTCCGCTCCAGTTTCTCTTTGATGACTTCATAGTCGGAATAGGGCTCTTGTATTTTTACCGCCTTTACCGCGTCCATACGAACATTTGCAAAACGCTTCCTATTCGGAAGATAGAGGCATAGATAACGCCTGCCGGTCCGCGTACTGGTAAAGATTTTCAGCGGAACTCCATCTGTCTTGAGAAAGTTCTCTGATTTCGTACTCTTTATATTCAAAAAGACTGACTTATGCTCATGCATTGCCTGTAGGATGGGAAGAAGCACTTCATCTTCCAGCGTATGTACAAAGAAGTTGTGCTTGATCCGGAACAGGTCGTTTTGGAATGAGGCGGTGTCCATAATGGTATTCCCGACAATGCCGAGAGGCGAGGAAAGCTGATACAGTTTTATGGTATTTTCCAAACCGGGGTGCGCGGTCAGCAGTTCCTGAAAAGGCGGGGCGAGACGGTACAGTACTTCCTTACCGCATTTCTCTTTCATAAGCATACCTTCCGCGGCATATTGGTTACATTTCCGGCGGACAATCTGGGAATCGAACACTTTGTCATATGCTTCAAGGAGACCGTCAGCAATCTCATCTGCTGTCTGCTCCGGGGATTTCAGCAGATAGTCCAAGATATAAAAGTGCAGCATAATGTCATTATCCGTGAAGCTCTTAGCCTTCCATACCCGATACAGCGGGTTCGTGTCGAGCAGATTGCTGTCGATGGATAAGTAGATATTTTTCCCTTTTGTTTTTCCCTTTCCGATATAATCCTGCTTGACATAGCCGGACAGCCAGCTTTCCAGTCGGCGGCGCTCGTTATCATAGGTACGACCGCTCCAGCCGCCGAATTCGTCGCGGGTCTTGAAACCATACACAAAAAAGTCGCGTACATATTCTCTACTTTTGGAAAAAGATTTTATAAGTTCTTTAAATTCTGACATCGAAGTACTTACTCCTAAATCGCATTTTCAGCCAGGCGCTGGGGAGAATGCGTACTTTTTGCATTCTCTTAGAGATGATATAGATATACTTAGATCATGTATTTTATGATCTTAGTATTTCTCATTTCTCAACCTGCGGAGAATGCCCGCTTTTGGCATTCTCCTAGACATGATTTAGATGTACTTAGGCGGCGTTCTTTGACGCCTTAGTATATCTTCATGTCTTTTTATTTTACCACACCTTCGCAACTTTTTTGAAATGATTATTATGTCTGGATATTGTATCTTAGATTCAGACAGAGGAAAACGATCCGATGGCGAAGCCGCAGTAGCTCAGATGGTAGAGCGCGGAAAAACAAGTCTTGACAAAGACTTTCACAGCAATCGAAATCACCTGATAAGTGCGTTGTCGTGGGTTCAAATCCCGCCTCGGCGAAAGCCTTCGGATTTTCCAAAGTCTAAGATTAGCCTTACCGTGGAAAAATAAGTCTTGTTAAAGACTTTCACAGCAATACTAAATTGGTCTATGCAGGTTCAAATCCTGCCTCGGTAAGGCTTTATAAAATATTCCGGTATCCGAGTAGTTGTACAGAGGTTTGAGAATAGCAGGAGGAATTGACTATGAACTTTATGGAAAGATTACATACTATGATAAATGATAATAAGAAGATGACGGAAAACGGAGCATGTGGTTATGCGACCACGGGCAGGGCACTGGTGGATCTGAATTTCGCGGTGGCATCTTTAAGAAGCATGACGGAGGCGGAGATCATTAAGAAGTTTATTCCGGCGTTTTATGAGGACAGGATGCTCGCGATGAAGTGGCTGTTTTTCCTGCGGGATGTAAGAGGCGGCTTGGGAGAGAGACGAACATTTCGCATTATCATCCGGTATCTGGCAGGAAACGCGTCGGAGATGATAAACGGGCTGATTGATATCATGGCGGAATACGGACGTTACGACGATTTGTTGTGCCTGTTTGAGACACCGCTTGAAAATGCGGTATTAGCGGTATTAAAGGAACGGTTGGAGAGGGATATTATAAATATGAAGGAATCCGGGAAGATATCACTCTGCGCTAAGTGGATGCCGGGCAACAATACCTCTTCGCAGGAATCGCGGAGAAATGCGGCGAAGTTACAGAATTTCATGGGAATGACGGCTAAGGAGTACAGAAAGATGTTATCTTCCCTGCGGGCGTATTTGGATGTGACGGAAGTGTATATGAGCGGTAACCGCTGGGAGGAAATTGATTATACAAGAGTTGCGTCCAAGGCAAATATTATTTACCGGAATGCATTTATGCTTCATGATCAGGAGCGACGGAAGGACTACCTGAAGGAAGTGCAGGAAAACCATGCGGTAATGCATGCAGGTGTGCTGATGCCGCATGAGATCGTGACACAGTATATGGTGCGCACCGGATGGAGAATGCAGACCGGTGCGGAGGATCAGGCACTGGAGGCACTATGGAAGAGTCTTCCGGATATGGCGGCAGATGCCGGAAATGTGCTCTGTGTGGTGGATGGTTCCGGGAGTATGTTGTGCCCGGTGGGTGACGGAAATACTACGGCACTGCATGTTTCCAATGCGCTCGGTATTTACTTTGCAGAGCAGATGAGTGGTATCTATCATGATAAGTTTATTACTTTTTCGGCGAATCCGAAGTATGTGGATCTGTCGCAATGCAGAACCCTTCGGGAGAAGCTGGAGCTGGCATTCTCACACAGTGATTGTTCCAATACGAATATCGAGGCGACTTTTGAACTGATCTTGCAGACAGCGGTGAGAAATCACTTAAAGCAGGAGGAACTTCCTGGGACTATCCTTGTGATTTCGGATATGGAATTTGACATGGCGGTAAGCAGATATGGTACAGAGACGCTTTTTGGCACCATAGGCAGACGCTTTGCGGCACATGGCTACAAGATGCCGAAGCTGGTATTCTGGAATGTGAACAGCAGAACGAATGTGATTCCGGTTCGTGAGAATGAACTTGGTGTGGCGCTGATTAGCGGTTTTTCAGTCAATGTATGTAATATGGTTCTCTCTAATGAGTTAGACCCGTTTGCATGTCTGAAGAAGGTACTTGATAGTGAGAGATACAGAAAGGTGGAGGAGAGATTATGTTCGTAATATATAATGATAAAACAAGATTTCCGATCAAGGCGTGGCTGTCGGGAATAGACAGGATAGAGGAAAGCTGCATAGAGCAGGCTTACAATCTGTCGAATCTTCCTTTTCTACATAAATGGGTGTGCCTTATGCCGGACACCCATACGGGAAAGGGAATGCCCATCGGCGGTGTTATTGCAACGAAGGATGTGATCATCCCTAATGCGGTGGGCGTGGATATCGGCTGCGGAATGGTGTTTGTGGCAACGGATATCAAATATGAGGAGATCAGGGAAGTAATGGTGGGAACGGCATCGATCATGCAGTCGATGATCGGAAATATCATGCGTTCCGTTCCCGTGGGATTTGAGAAACATAAGCAGAAGCAAGAGTCGGCGGTGCTTGATCTGGCGCTTGAAAATATGGGTAAATATGAGGTGAATCCGGAGCTGGTTCATTTGATTGAGGAGGGCTATTTTCAAGTGGGAACACTGGGAGGCGGCAATCATTTTATCGAGTTTCAGGAGGATGAGGAAGGGTATCTCTGTATCATGATCCATTCGGGAAGCCGTCATTTGGGGAAGGAAATCTGCGACTATTTCCACAATAAGGCGCGTGAACTGAACAGCACATGGTACAGTCAGGTGCCGGATGAGTACAGACTCGCTTTTCTTCCGGTACATACCAAGGAAGGGCAGCAGTACATCAACTGGATGCATCTTGCGCTGGACTATGCTTATGAGAACAGGGAACGCATGATGGAGCAGGTGTGCAATGTTGTAAAGGAGCATATAGAAAAATATGCGGGTCGGACGGTTTCTTTTACCGATCAGATCAACTGTCATCACAACTATGCGGCGTTGGAGAATCACTACGATGCGAATGTCTGGGTACACCGTAAAGGTGCGACGAGGGTAAGACAGGGAGAGCGCGCAGTCATACCGGGCGCAATGGGCTCTTACAGCTATGTCGTAGAGGGAAAAGGAAACCCCGAGTCGTTTCATACTTCGTCACACGGGGCAGGCAGGGCTTATTCCAGAACCGGCGCTATGAATGCATTTACGACCGAGCAGGTGATGGTGGACTTAAAAGAGCAGGGCGTTGTTCTCGGCAAGCGGAAGAAGAATGATGTGGCGGAGGAGTGCAGATTTGCATATAAAGACATCGATGAGGTCATGGCACAACAGACGGATATCGTGACTCCGGTCAGAAAGCTTAGGACTGTGGGTGTGGTGAAAGGATAGAAAGTATTTGCCTCCCCGGTATGATATAATTATCGTATCGGGGAGGCAGATTTGCTATTAATGATATATCCCCAAAAAAGAGGTTATTTTTTCATGTTTACCTCGCTAAAATTTAGCAGGATTGATTTATTTTCATTATATAGTATAATATTTGCATGAGTTTCGACAAAATGGACTGATTTTTCGGCACAAATAAAACATATTTTTGGGAGCAGCGAAATGGAATTTATAGGACTTTTTTTTCCGGCAATTGTCAGTGTGTTAATTAAAAACAGGAGAAATACGGAAGCCGATTGGCGTATGCCGAGAGTGTTGTTCGGGTATGGGATCTATGTGTTGATTAATGTTTTTTTGACCGGATGTATTATTACATATGGAATGGGAGTATCCGGCGTAACATCGGACGCTTTGGCCAGCTTCCCGTTTTTTATTAAATATACGGTGATTGCGCTTGTAATGGCGGTTATAGTGCCGTATGTGGAGGCAATCATCGGGAAATATATCAAGCTTACATTGACAGTGAGGACTTATGATGAAAAAAGTGAAGATCATATGGAAGATCATCAGTAGATTACTGTTAGTTCTTATATTCTTTTTATTGATTATTTTATTGAAATCAGCAAATTGGTTTTTGGATAATTTTAATGAGGTTGACTTTTCAATTGCTCTGTACCAGCTTTTCAGCCCGCTAAAAGGAACAGAATCGGGTGTGCTTGATGATTATATACGTCAATGCCTGTATCCGTCAGTTTTACTTGCCGTTGCAGGAGTGGCGTTCTATACGCTTTATGACATGATGGCCGGCAGAATCTTTTTGGAAATAGATTTGCGGATCGGGTTGAGGAATTTGCAGCTTAGAGGGAGAAAGAATAGATTTGCGAATGCAAGAAAGATGGTTGTCTTATGGACGGTTATTGCAGTTCTATGCGTTGGCGTCTGGAATAGGGCGGCGAAAGTAGGTATACCGGAATATGTACAGAGCGTGACAAATGTATCCAGCATATTTGAATCGAAGTATGTTAGCCCTGACGATGTTGAGATCATGTTTCCGGAAAAGAAAAGGAACCTAATCGTTATTTATATGGAATCTATGGAAGCCACTTATGCATCGATACAGGAAGGCGGCGGGAAGCCGGTCAATTACATTCCGGAATTAACTAAGCTGGCAAAAGAAAATGTATCTTTTTCTAATGACGGAGATCTGGGAGGAGCTGGAGCAGCTGCGGAAACCGGATGGACAATGGGAGGTTTGTTTTCCAGTGCAACGGGAGTGCCCTATAAATTACCGGTAGACGGAAATGAGGCCGGAGAGTATGACAGCTTTGCACCCGGGCTTAAAGGCTTGGGAGAAGTGCTTTCGGAAAACGGATATCAGAACTATTTCATGTGTGGGTCAGAGGCGGTTTTCGGCGGTCGCAAAGCCTTTTATGAACAGCATGGTGATTTTCATATTTTGGATTACAACGGAGCCAAGAAAGATGGAATCATTCCGGAGGATTATCATGAGTTCTGGGGCATGGAGGATGAGAAGCTCTATGAGTATGCGAAACAGCAGTTGGCGGAGATCGCAGGACAGAATAAGCCATTTAATTTTATGATGCTAACGGTTGATACACATCCGGCAGATGGGTATATCTGTGGTTTATGTGGTGACACCTATGAGAATCAGTATGAGAATGTATTGGCTTGTGCGAGTAGACAGGCAGCTCAGTTTGTCGATTGGGTAAGTGAGCAGGAGTGGTATGAGAATACAACGATCGTGATTACGGGAGATCACTTGAGTATGAAAGCTGATTTCTGGGATGACATCGACGATTACAACCGTAAGATCTATAATTGTTTCATCAATCTTCCGGACGGGCTTATGATCGGACGGACGACGAACAGAGAGTTTTCCATTCTGGATATGTTTCCTACGATTCTGGCGGCGATAGGAGCTGACATAGAAGGGGACCGGCTGGCATTGGGAACGAATCTTTTCTCGGAAGAAAAAACACTGCCGGAAGAGATGGGGTTCAAGGCGTTTAACAGCGAATTAAAGTTATATTCTAATTTTTATTATAGGAATTTCGTAGTAGGAAACAAAGTGTCGGCATGAGGATGCTATATGCCGGATGAGATGCAAATAGAGGAATAGTATAAAAAATGAGCATACGAGCGAAAATCAGTAATGCGGCGTGGGTGGTTTTTCTATGTATTATGATATTTGTGATAATGGGGGCTTTATGGATTCGGGGAACATATGGAACCTTGACCTTTGCCATGGTGGATGAATCATTCAGAAACGGATTGCAGAATAAGCGTACGTTGTTTGCCGAATATGTCGTATTGCCAACAATCGTTATATTTGTTATATTGCTCATTGCCCATATTGTGTGTAAAAAAATTAACAAGCGGAGAGCGGCTTATATTTCTGCATTTTTATTGGGATTATCAGTTTGTGCCGCAGTAATGATATTGGACGTGGGTTCTTATTTAGGCCGTCAGTACAGATTGGCCGGGCGGCAGTGGTATAATACTGATGATGTCGTAATACATGCACTGGGAAGTATTGACGGTGTCACATACACGAACTCAAAGGAAGCATTGGAATACAACTATGAGGCGGGAAAACGCTTGTTTGAATGTGATTTTATCATGACGGCTGATAAGCAGATGGTAGCATGTCATGACTGGGAATTCTGGAACAGAGAGACGAACCAGGATGATTCCTTGGATGAGGACTATATTCCTACATTGGATGATTTTATGAATCATAAGGTGATGGGAAAATACACTCCGTTGTCCGCAGATGATATTATGAGGTTTCTTAAAGAGCACCCGGATATGTATATTATCACAGATACGAAATATTCGCAACCGGAGGTGATTAAAGAAGAATTTTATGCTTTGGTTGATGCGGCGGCAAGAAACGACTGTGAGGAGATGCTGGATCGTTTTGTTGTTCAGATCTATCATATGTATATGCATGATATTGTGGATGAGATTTATCCGTTTCCAAGTTATATTTTTACGTTATATTCAGAGGGATACAGAGGCGAGGAGGATAGAATGCAGCAGTATGCAGAGTTCTGCATGCTTCATGATATCGATGTAATCACTATGAACGCGAAATATTATCAGGACGGATTATCGGATATATGTGAAAGGTATGGGATACATATGTTTGTGCATACAGTAAATGATGATGATGAGATTGAGGCGTATCGAGAGAAAGGAATCGGGGTATATACCGATAATACCTGAATTTTTTTTTAGTAAAAAGGACAGAAAACAATGAAAAATATCAACAAATCGGAAGTATTAATTCTAAAGAATCAGGTTTCTTATCAGGAAGGACAAGTTGTCAGCAAGACGCTGGCACAGAATGATGCAGTCAGCGTGACGCTGTTTGCATTCGACAAAGGGGAAGAGATCAGTACCCACGAATCCGGCGGAGATGCTTTCGTCATCTGTCTGGACGGTGTGGGTGAGATTACGATCGATGGCGTAAACTATGAGCTTCACGAAGGGGAATCTATTGTGATGCCCGCAAAGCATCCCCATGCCGTACGCGGCAAGGAGCAGTTTAAGATGCTGTTGGTAGTGGTATTTTAATATGGGATACAATTTAAGAGAAGACAGGGTGAGTTTGACATCTATTTTTCATGCAGATCATTTTCTTTTCGGGGACTCCGATATCGTCTGCAATCACTCTGCATTTCGTCATGAGAAGAAAGAATATGTTCTTTTTTTCTTCACTTAAACATTCATAATTTGCCTGTCCCTTTGCAATGACAATGTCCGCATTATGATAAACTTCTTGAAATTCCCTTGAAGTTCTGGGTAAAACAGTGCCCAATGAATAATCGCCGTTGCTGATTATCGTTGTATAGGCATCCATGTCTACCGTATAAGCATCTGCTTCCACCGAGTCATTCACAACGGCGGCCCCTCTTGTAGCAAAGAAAACATGGCATAACGGATTTATTTCCTTGATTTTTTTAATCAGTATTTTGTCAAGACAGATTTCACCACAATTATCTCCCAGATAGAGTAGTGTATTTGCTTTGTAAATCTCTTGGAACAAAAGAGCAGAATCATCCAATTCCAACGGTTCTTCCTTTAATTTTGCAAAGCAGGATTCTATATCTGAGAGGGACAAGTCATGAATGGGATTAAAATCAATAATATTTCCTATAATCGCATATTTGATACTTTCCAAGAAGGGATTATCCGATGCATTGATCTCTTGCTCAAATTGAGGAATCCGTTCTAAAAACATCTTATTGTAACGAGTTCTTGTTTCCTGATAAGGATCATCATTACCGGTTTCGGTTTTTAATAACGAGAAAATTTCTCCGATTAATTCCGGAGTAGAGGTACTCTTATAATCGACCTTACTTAAATAAGTAAATACATTTCTCAGCAAGTTGTCTTTCTCTTTTAATCCAACTATATCTGCAACCTTAATTGCCTGATTAACGGTACAAGGTATACATTTATCATGTATTCTCATTGCGGTTTGCCTCCATGGACTTTTACAGCGTAAATAATCATATTTATGCAATATATTCCGATTAAGATTATGTAAACTTTGCCGGCAAGAGAGCCTCTGGTAAAATATCGGAATGCAGATGCCAAGCCAACAAATAAAGAATAAAACCCTTTTGCTAAATCGGTTTGTATTAACCATTCAGAGTCTTCACAAGCATATGATATCGTCGGCTTCTTTGGGGAGGAAGAATCCTGTTATAAAAACTCTCTGCATTTATCCCAATGCATACCAGAGCAATTATTCTCACGAGCTATGACATCATTTACATCATCTATTTTATACCATTTAATGTCATCTACTTCATCAGAGTTTGAAAACTGTGATTTCTTTACATAAGCAATAAATCCGATCATAATAAGCTGCTTAGGTGCAAAGTAATAACTGGATATATATTTACACCTTATTACATCTTGTCCGGTTTCTTCCTTTACTTCACGTGCAACAGCATCCTCAATCGTTTCCCCATCTATCATATAGCCGGACACGACTGTCCATTTAGTAGCTGATATGTAATTCTGCTTTAGTAGAAGTATTTCATTAAACTCATTGACTACTAACACTTCTACAACGGGAAAAGGACTACTGCCATATATTTTTTTACATGCTGGACAAATCTTACAATCATCATCACCACATTTAATATCTTCTAACTTATGACCACATTCTGCGCAATATTTATAAATCATTTATTTGCCCCTCCAACTTGTGATTTGCTTATAGCCTTCTGATCGGAAAAAACATATAGTTTTTCCCTGTCTGGGGGCAGGTGAAATCGTGTACAGCTCCTGCCAATGGAATATCATTATCTTCCAGATATTTTATTGTCTCTGAGAAGGTATTATCATTTTCACATTCTATATAAATATATTCGTAGCCGGGAATGATCCACTTCGTCCAACCGTCGGGGGCTTCTGCGTTATCACTACATTCCACTCCGGCAAGATAAAGTCCTTTGTTGAAGTCCTCCCATGGGTTAAAGGAGCGGGAGAAATCAGACATTGCACCCCATATGCCGCCTATATTTCCGTTTTCATCTTTTTTTGCTAAATGCTTGACTTCGTCAAAATGGGAGTTTGCATCGTCCCATAGCTTTTGTATAAATCCTGAGCCGTCTAATGTTGAACCTTCTTTGCCGATTACGACAAAGGAATCTTTTTCACATTTTTCAATTTTCATACAACACCTCCATCACTGTTTCTTTCAAATCCCGATTTGTCAGCTCTAAAAACTGGAATTCTCTATTTCTTAAACTGTAATCCAATATCTTTTCATCTTACACCCATCAACATCTATGGTTTTCTCATAAATTCCGCCATTAGCAAGTATTGTTTTTTCACTGGCTTCATTCTTAACATCACAAGTGACAAGAAGTTTTTCTATTCCCATTGATTTTGCGTTTTGGATATTTAAACGGAGCATTTCTTTTGCATAACCTTTGCCTCGTTCAGAAGGACGCACTGAATACCCACAATGTCCTCCCCACGTTCCAAGAATAGGATGATTTATATGATGACGCAAATCTATCACACCTACAATTTTGTCATCTCCCTTGCGCACAGCTAAGTACATATGCGAAGGAACCGTTGTTCCTACCTCGCCACACGTTTCTTCGCTTTTTCTAAGTTCACATATTTTTATCCACTCTTCAGCAGACTTACTTACATCAAGTGATATACAACCTGCAAATTGGTCTTCATTCTCTACATCACATTCTAAAATTTCTTGACGGAATTTCCATATATCATCTGCATACTTCTTTTGCGGTTCTATTAGTACAATTTGCTCCATTCTAGCTCCATAAATTAATAATTTGTTTGCAGTCTTCTAATCAGAAAAACATATATTCTTTTAAACCCAATCTGTCATTTTGTCCAGGGAATTTATACAAGATTAGCATGAACCTATTTTAAAGTCAAGCTTTTATTTTTATATTGACGGGTTCCTACTATCGGCTGTTATACTATTATTAAAAGATATGGAAATATATTTTTTAAGGCAGGAGGTATATCAGTAAATGATCATAAGTGATTTTCAGGGAAAAGATTTAGCATTATTAGGCTTTGGGGCAATGCGTCTGCCAGTTGGTGAGGACGGATACATTGATGAAAAAACAGTATTTGATATGGTGAAATATGCCAGTGAAAATGGCGTGAACTATTATGATACAGCGTATCCATATCATCAGGGAAATTCAGAGATTGTTTTAGGAAAGGCATTAAAGCAGCTTCCAAGGGATAGCTATTACCTGGCGGACAAATATCCGGGACATCAGATCAGCAGCAGTTATAATCCGGCAGAAATTTTTGAGGAACAGTTGCAAAAATGTGATGTAGAATATTTTGATTTTTATCTCTTACATAATGTATATGAAAATTCCATTCAGGTTTACACAGATCCCAAGTGGGGAATTATTGATTACTTTATAGAGCAAAAAAAACTTGGAAGGATCAGGCATCTTGGCTTTTCCAGCCATGGAAGCGCGGAAATGATGAGAGAATTTCTGGATCAGTATGGTGATGTAATGGAGTTTTGCCAGATACAGTTGAATTACCTGGATTGGACATTACAGGATGCAAAAGGAAAATATGAGCTGCTGACACAGCGGAATATCCCTGTGTGGGTGATGGAACCTGTGCGGGGTGGAAAACTGGCCTCTTTAGACGAGAAGTATGAAAAACAGCTAAAGGAATTAAGGCCGGAGGATTCTTCGGCAGCATGGGGGTTTCGGTGGTTGCAGGGTCTGCCTAATGTAAAAATGATATTGAGCGGTATGAGCAATATGGAACAGATGCGGGATAATGTTCATACATTTGAAAAGAGAAATCCCTTAAGCGAGGCCGAAAAGAAGCTGCTTGAGGAAATCGCAGAAACCATGAAAAACTCGCTTCCCTGTACAGCATGTCGTTATTGCTGTGATGGATGTCCTAAAAAATTGGATATTCCTAAGCTGATCGCATATTACAATGAAATGCGGTTCGCGGCATCTTTTAATATAGGGATGGCCATGGATGCAATCGACAAAGAGTATCAGCCTTCAGCCTGTGTGAAATGTGGAAAGTGCAAACAGATCTGTCCACAGCATATAGATATTCCACTGGCAATGGAGGAATTTGCAACTGCTTTGTCACAGCTTCCAAGCTGGGCAGACATCTGCAAGGAGAGAGCTGAGGCGGCTAAAAAGTTAAAGAACTGAGTGGATATAAGCGGGAGGTTCATTACGAGCCTCCCTGTATTGTTCTGCTACTTTAACATACCCATCAATTTACCGTTATCCTTGTAAAAGAAGTACTCACTTATATTATCATCCAAGAAAACTTCTAACATTTTATCCATTCCCTCAGCCAAATGGATCTGCTTCATTTCTTCTAATTCAAGCCAATATACTTCTCGAATTACTGCATCTGTAAATAACTCATTCTTTTCAACATGGCCGCCTGGAAATGTAATCCTACCATAGTCATCATCTATCTTCTCTTGCACTAAAACCTTAGAACCATCATATATCATGCACATATTTGTTAAAGTAACTTCTTCCGTTCTTGACATATACATTCGGCAAGTGTAGAATATAAAACAACATATTCGGCAAACGCAGAACAAAATGGAGGTCACGATGAAAAGACTACCGGATTCAGAATTAGAAATTATGATGATCATATGGGAATTAGACAAACCGGTGACAAGGTTTGAGATTGAGGCGCAGATGGATCAGAGCAGGAAACTTTCGCCCACAACAGTGCTTTCTTTTCTGTCAAGACTACAGGAGAAAGGGTTTCTTGCTGTACAGAAATCGGGGAAAAACAATGTCTACATTGCCTTGGTAGATAAGGAAGATTACATGCAGGCAGAGAGCAGGAGCATTTTAAAGCGCATATACAAGAATTCCGCCAAGAATTTTATAGCCGCGCTCTATGACGGCAACAGTCTTTCCGACGAGGAACTAAAAGAGCTGGAGGACTATATCAGTGAGAAAAGAAAGGAACGGGAAAAATAGAAATGCATTACATGAAGAAAAAGAGAGTCATGGGTACATTAGGAATTGCGGCAGCACTCATGCTGCTTGCAGGATGTGAAGAACGGAACATGCAGAACCGGACAGAGCAGGAGGAGCCGGATGCCGTTTCACAATTACAGCAGGATATTGAAGTGGAAGGCTTATCGGACGAGATATCGCTGGATGGATCGGAAGAGTCAGAACTGCAGGAGCAATCGGAACAGCAGAAGCAATCGGAAGAGCCGAAGCCGGCAGAAGGACCGAAACAGTTATCAGATGAGGTGTCCGACAATCAGATGCAGGATAAATTGGATGCAGACAGAATCATAGAAGAACAGTCTTTCCAGGTGGAGTTAAATGACTGGGGAGAAGTGAGGTTTGTGTCATATGAACCTGATCCTTCGGGACGGGACTCGCATGAAGATGTGTCTTTTTATTTAATGAAAGATGATGAAATCCTGTATCAGTTTCCGTATATTGGTGCAGATCATAGCAGTGGTTATGGTTTATATTGGGATGTGAAGTTTGTCATGTTTACGGACACGAACGCTGATGAGAAAGAGGATGTAGTGATAGGAGCGGA
This sequence comes from Lachnospiraceae bacterium, assembly GCA_014804655.1. Classification (GTDB taxonomy): domain Bacteria; phylum Bacillota; class Clostridia; order Lachnospirales; family Lachnospiraceae; genus UBA3282. The sequence continues at coordinate 81,910 of JAAUZK010000019.1, forward strand.
GTATATGACGGGCGCCGGACCGCAGGGAGCGATTCCGCATACGGTGGTGCGAATCTATGAAGATAACGGGAACTATTTTACTTATAACGAGGGGATCAGCGATAAAATAAACGAATATCTTCCGTGGGAAAGCAATGTACTGGCAAAAGATGTAAAAAGACTGATTCAACTGACAAATGGGAACGAGCCGCTTACAGATTACGAAAGCTACACGGGAAAATGGTGCGTAGGACCCGGATATGTTGCGGCATATGAAGATCCCATGCCCACGAGCAGGAACGAACTGACATGCAGTATCATTAATGGCAATGAATTTTCCGGAAGTCTTTTTACCGAACAGGGAATAACGGAGAGGATTGCGTCGGTGGATGATATTGTCGGCACGATTCAAAACGGTGAACTGTTTTTTGAATATACAGACGACGGCTGGGGCGGAACGGGAACACTCCATATCATGTTTCTTCCCAATCAGATCAATGTAGAAGTTCTGGATCATCAGATGGCGGAAGAAAATGCAATCGGTTATGGGATATCGGGAAGTTATGAGATGACCATAAGAGAATAAAAGCTTAAGCAGCTCTAAGGCGTCAAAGAACGCTGCCTACGAGACTGCTAAAATGCTCATACGGAGAATGCCAAAAACAGGCATTCTCCGTATGGGGTCGTAAGTAAAGGTCAGGTTCTGTGTTTCTGGGTGCGGGCAATCTGCTTTGCCCATGTTTTCCCCGTCTGTTCCTTTAAAAAGCTGCAAAGTGGATCGAGATCCTGTTTGCTATCCCATGCCTCCAATGCTGTGTAATAATTTTTACGGTCTTCTTCGTGGATGATGATCGGCGGATGATTGTGCAGGATCAGAAAGTAATTCATTGCCAAGCGACCGACACGCCCGTTACCATCAGCAAAAGGATGAATATTTTCAAATTTTGCATGGAAGTATGCCGCGGCAGTCAGTGCATTGCGGTCTGCCACGTCTGTAAGCTCCGAGAGCAGTTCATCCATTTCTTCCGATACGTCTTCTGGTGCGGCGCCAATCTCTTCTTTGCCGGTGACAAAGTCGTGTTGCTTGTACTCTCCGGGGCGTTCGCCCAGCTGCCATCTGCGCGTGTCGTAAGTATTCTGGGTTAAGAGCAGATGCAATTCTTTTATAAATTCTTCATCGAAAGCGCGTTTTACATGGAACGAAGTAAGAAACAATTCGTTCGCATCTTTGGCATTGCGGATTTCAAACAATGTCCGCAGATCTCCGGTGTAAGAAGTTACTCCGTCATGTTCAAAAATCTCTCTGGTATCATGATACGTAATGTTCTCATTTTCGATTTTGCCGGAATGATATGCGAACGCAATACTGTGTCCGTTTAATGCTTCAGCCAGTTCAGCATCCGTTGTTATATTTTTTTGCTGCCACAGGGCAATGGCTTTTTCATAATCTGTCATCTTGTCACGCCTTCCGGATTCATGTTGCTGCTCTGATATGTATTAATTAGTTTTTCCTGCTGCTTCTTCATCTTCTTTAGAAAATCAACCGAAAACGGCAGATATGGCTCCAATGCTTTCAAGTATTTCATGGAAAAGAATTGCTGATTCATGGCTGCCGTCAGAAGCGAGATTTCCACGCAGTATTTCAGGACGAATCCTTTTAACTCAGGATTGACCGGTTCAAATTCCCGAATCATATTCCATGTGAACCAAAGCAGACAGTTGGTGCATTGTTCTAACTTCTGCTGTTTTTCGGCTTCCGTCATCAGCGTATGGCTTCCTGACTTACGGTCCTCTTCGATATCCTGCAGATCGTCCACCAACTGCAGGATAAACCCGAATTTCAAATAGAAGCTTTCTTCATATTCCGTCCAGTCTGGTGTTGCAAAAAGATAATCTGCCAGTACGGAAGTACTTCCTTTACGGATTGAAATCTCCAGAATCTGTTCTTCCGTCACGCTTTTTTGCTGTTGTCCGATACTGTTATTCTGAGCTTCCAGCAGTTGTAACAGCGTTCCCGCGACTTTCTTCTTTTTCGCGCCATCGTATGCGTTCAGAATCATATCCAAAAGGCAGCAGGTTTTTTCCTCCAACAAGTTATGCGGTGTGGCGGTTTCTCCCTGTAGCTTCAATGCGATCATTCGGTTATATCGTTCTTTATCCTGTCTTGAAATCTGATCATCGTCAATATAATTGTCAGTATAAGGATAGAGCAGGCTGTAAGCCAGAATCGGGTCTCCTGCATGCTGTTTCCTTCCCTGCATATCTACGATCATGGCATAGATAAAATAATTCCGCAATGTCTGCCAGATCTGCGCCGGAGTCAGCGTTTCATCAAATTCCCTGACCCTGTTTATGAAATGCTTTGTTTCGCACTTAAATGCATTAAGCAGTTCGGGGCTCATCCATTCGGAAAGGGATAGTATTTTTTCTCTTTCTAAGAACTCCGTGAAATCTTGTTCTAGCTCCTGCTCAAGTTTCTGTTCCCACTGTTTTTGACGCTTTTTATCTTTCGGTTTCTGACGTAGTTTCTTCTGGATTCGCTGGGAGAATTCCTGTACAAGCGCTTCGTTTTCATTTTTATGTCCGGATTCAATTATGGGAAAAATGTCGGAGTTTTCCTTCAGAAAATCCGGAAAACCCTCTGGCTGTTTTTCCCATGTTGTTCTGATTTCTTTTGTTGATGTCATCTTTTCCTTACCTGATAATTGTAAAATATAGTATGCTTGCAATGAAGCTGTCAAGCTCACGTTTATTATAGCATACTATGGGTATTTTGGGTGGGAAATTAGTTTGCGGGATTCATGCAATCATTGAGAACTAGTACAAAATATAGTATAATGTGGAACAGAGATTTGGAAAGAGGGGTAATGCTGTGCTACATATAGCGGTTTGCGACGATAACGAAGCGATGGTTTTTCAAGTAGAAAACGCTATTGACAGATTTTTTAGTTCTCATTGTGTGGACTGCAAAATACAAACCTATCAGGTCAGTGAAAATCTGCGGTACGATCTGCAAGATGGGATGTATTTTGATTTGTTCCTTTTGGATATAGAAATGCCCGGAATTGGCGGAATGGATATAGCAAAAGTTGTTTATGACACTATGCCTGCCGCAAAGATTATTTTCATTACATCTCATTTAGAATATGCTATATCAGCATATGAATTTTCTGTATTTCGATATATTCCGAAAACGATAATAGACGAGAAGCTGCCGCTTGCGCTGGAAGATTTCTATAAGCTGTATCGTCTGGAAAGAAATGAATTTTACACGATTGAGGTAAAAAATCATGTGGAGCAGATTCCGTATAGAGAAATACTGTACATTCTGAAGGATGGGAAGTATGCCATATTTCATTTGGCAGAGGGAAAAATACGATCGGTAAGAAAGACGCTGGCTCATGTTTTTGAAGAAATAAATAAAAAATATTTTTATTTTGCGGACAGGGGATGTATTGTCAATCTGGCAAATGTGGAAGGCATGGATGATACCGAAATCTTTCTGGCGGATGATCAGCGCATTACGATCAGTAAGGCTAATGTTCCGGATTTCAAAACAACGATGCTTTGCTTTTGGAGGGAACAGATATGATTGCAGTCCAAATATGTGTGGAGTGGCTGGTAACATTCATTGAAAACGCATTCTATTTTTCCATTGTTCGTGCATTAGCACCGGAGCAGTTTAAGCGGAAAAAGCAGACTTTTTTATTTTTTGCGGTTGCGTCAGTAATTACTACCGGTATCATTTTATTGAATTTAATCGATCTTTCTTTCAGCCTTGCGACAATCATCTATTTTTGTCTCGCGCTTTCATTTGGCGCCTGCATACTATTTCGTGGGAATTTTGTTGGGTTTCTCTCAGTATCCGTGATTTACTTAACCGGCTTGGGGCTTGTCGAAGGTTCTGTTTTAGGATTGATCGAGAGATTTTCCGATCAGGGATTTTCGGAACAATACCAATCATTCAGTACCTTACGTATCTATATACTTATTGTGCTTAAATTGATAGACAGTCTGGTTATGTTAGTGGTTCATTTTATATTGAAAAAAGCGAAAGTGACACTGAAGCAGACAGAAAAAGCATTAATAGGCGCTGTATTAGGATTTTTATGTGCTGGTTACTGGCTGTCGGCAATAACTACAATGACGAATTTTAAAATAGATATGATTCAGACGATATTAGCCCTTGCTTTTATTTTTATCCTCTGTTCCGTTTATTTTTATGATCAGATAAGACGGATACGTCAGGAACAGGAAAATACCGCCCTGCAGAATCGGCTCCTGACTAAAAACTATCAAATGGCAAAGTCTTCTTATGAATCAAATGCACGACTGTATCATGATATGGGCAATCATTTTTCCATGCTTCAAAATTATCTGGCAGACGGCAAGGTAGAGGAGGCACAGGCATATCTTAAGAGAATCAGCGGTGACAGGGCAGCTTATTCCGTAGAATGCAGGACGGGTATAGAGGCTGTCGATTATATTCTGAGCCAGAAGATGGAAGTTGCCCTGCAGCACAATATAGAAACAACTATCCATGCAGAATATCCGAAGGATTGCAATATAGACCCTGTTGATCTATGCACCATTCTGACGAACCTGTTGGACAATGCGATCGAAGCGTGTGGGAGAATGCCGGAAGGATCGGACAAAAAACTGACAGTGACGATTCGTCGTATCAAGCGATTCATTATTATACGTATTGAAAACAGCAGTCTCGAAGAGCCGGTTATTAATAAAGGAAACTTTCTGACTTCCAAACAGGACAGACGGAATCACGGATGGGGAATGAGGAATGTAAAATCAGCCGTAGAGAAGTATCACGGAGCAATCGAATATGAATATTTTGAAAATATGTTTACCGTGAGTGTTATGCTTTTTTATCAATAGTATATTTAGAGGACAGTTACCCATTGTTTTGAGGACAGTTGCGGCAGCTGTCTTTTTTTGTGCTACACTATGGATAAATCGGAGAGGGATAGGAGGAAACACAATATGAGTGAAAACATTATTCTGGATGTCAGGCATATGCAAAAGGGATATAAGAAATTCCCCGTATTGAAAGATGTATCTTTTCAAATCAAGCAGGGGCATATTCTTGGACTGATCGGGAAAAACGGCGCAGGGAAAACGACCCTTATGAAATCTATTCTTGGGTTAAACACAAATTATCAGGGAGAAATCATTTTTCATGGTGCAAAAATGACAGCTTCGAACGAAACGATGAAATCAGAAATCGGTTCTCTCGTAGATGTAAATTTTTATGATGATATGACAGCCTACCGGAATTTGAAGGTAGCCATGATGTTGACGAAGACAATTCATGGCTCTGAACAGGATGAACGTATCCATGAACTGCTTTCTTTTGTAGGCCTGGAAACGTCCGCTAATAAGAGTGTACGTTCATTTTCTTTCGGAATGAAGCAGCGTTTAGCGCTGGCACAGGCGCTCATTACAAAACCGGTTCTGCTGATTCTGGATGAACCCTTTGTAGGGCTTGATCCCATCGGGATTGAAGAGGTAAAGAGTCTGCTTCGTCGGCTCTGCCGGGACAATGAAACATCTATTATTTTTTCCAGTCATCAACTCACGGAAGTTTGCGATCTGGCGGATGATATAGTGGTTTTGAGTGACGGTATGATTAAGTATTCCGACACATATGAAAATATGAAAAACAGTAATATCTCCATGGTGGAGTTAATGAGATGAGGAGGATAGAAACATGAGTTTAGCACAAGTAATCAAAACGGAACTTTATAAGGACAGCCATCGGAAAAGCAGTCTGATGCTGTTCATCCCCATGTTGTTGGCATTCGTTATCACATTCGGGTATTCACAGGGAATGATTAAGCTTGATCTGACTGTGGGAAGCACAGAGGTATTTTCCTGTATGGACTTTGTTTTCATTGTCTGGAATGTACTGTCGGGACTGGGAATTGTGGGTATTTTGTTGATTCTATTTGCAGCTTTCCAATTTTCAGGGGAGATTGAGCGTGGACAAATCAAGCTGATGCTACTGCGGATCGGAAAACGGTCAACCGTAATGCTCGGAAAATATCTGGCGGCAATCATTGTAGCGGGCGTATCCATCATAGGAACGCTTTTGGTATGTATCGTCTCCTATTATTTGTTCGTATCCGGTTCGTCTATGGGAACAGGTTTGTTTGTATCAACAATAGAGGGGCTTTCTACATGGAATATTTGGGCTTGTATTTTTTTACAGGTTTTAATGTATTTCATCTTGATCGGGATCACCTTTTTGATCGGGATCTTTACAAATCCCTTTGTTACTTTCATTCTGACCATGGTGATTATGTATGTAGGGAATTACTTAACCGGCGCTGAAAGTTTTGTTTCTAAGCTGTTTCCGGCATATTGGAGCAACCGGCTTATGTTAAACGGAACGGTATCTATTATATCCGTGGTTATCTCTGTATGCTTTACAGCGGCGTTGACAGCGCTCATCATGTTCACGGCTACGATACTTTTTCAGAGACAGGACATAAAATAAACAGGACACGGCATGGGGATTTATGATAGAATGAATGCGTATTTGAACTTGGGGAGGGAGCGAAACAGGAAACGAATTGAAGAAGAAAGTTAGAATGAGGAGAAATTGAAGTGGCAGCGACTGACACTAAAGACATGACAACAGGTAATCCCGCCCGTTTATTGCTGGCATTCTCCATGCCGCTTATGTTGGGGAATCTGTTTCAACAATTATATACTTTTGTGGATGCGCTTATCGTGGGACAGTGTGTGAGCGCCAATGCGCTGGCGGCACTTGGAGCGACGGAGTGGCTGACATTTATCATGTTTGGCGTCATTCAGGGAGTTACGCAGGGATGTTCTGTGGTGATTGCCGGTTTTTTCGGGGAAAAGCAGATAGACGCGTTGAAACGTGCCATATACGGCGGATGTCTCATTGCGGTTGTGGGAGCGGCAGGATTTACCATGGTAGGACAGCTCGTAATCGTGCCGGGATTGAGATTATTGCGGACGCCGCCGGAAGTTTTTGATCTGACGCAGACATATCTGCGGATTCTGTATGCGGGAGTTCCGATTACTTTCCTGTACAATATCGCTGCCGCCATACTGCGTGCGCTGGGAAACAGTAAGAAACCGCTTCATGCGATGATCATAGCATCTCTTGGAAATATTGTATTGGATCTGCTTTTTGTGGCGGGACTGGATATGGGAATTGCGGGAGCGGCATACGGTACTGTGCTGGCGCAGGTTCTGGCGGCGGTTTACTGTGTGATTGCCATAAGGAAGATTGAGGTGTGCCGGATCGGCAGGGAAAACAGAGTGCCGGACAGAAGTATTCTGCGGGAGCAAATTCGAATGGGCATACCTATGGGCTTGCAGAACATCATTACCGCTATCGGAGGTCTGGTAGTGCAAGCTACGGTTAATGGTTTCGGCATCCTATTTCTGACAGGATATGCGGCGGCAAACAAGGTATATGTGTTATTAGAGATTGCGGCGACTTCTTACGGACACGGCATTCTCACATATACGGCGCAGAATAAAGGGATTGGCAATGACAAGAGAATACGGGACGGATTATTTGCTGCATTGGCGATCGGAATTGTTACGGCGCTTATGATGTCCGCTGTTATGGTTTTTGCCGGTCAGGGGATATTGGGGCTTTTTATCAAGGAGACGGAAAGCGGTGCCGGCGAGATGATTCGGGTAGGATATAGCTATCTGTGTGTTCTGGCTGTAGGTTTTCCTTTGTTGTATTGTCTCTATGTGCTCAGAGCATGTATTCAAGGCATGGGAGATTCGATGCTGCCCATGCTGTCCAGTTTTATGCAGGTATTTATGCGGGTGATATGCGCCCTGTTTCTGACACGTGTGATCGGGAATGAAGGAGTTTTCTGGGGAGAGGTGCTTGCGTGGTTTGGGGCGGATGTGTTTTTGGGAATCGTTTGTGTGAAGAAGATGGTAGTAAACTCTTCGGGGCTGCTAAAATGACATAGCAATGTGTAGGAAGTTATGCTATAGTTTCATTGAATATGCAAAGGAAGCAATCACTTCAGAAGGGTAAATGGCAATGAAAAGAAGAATATTCAAAATCATAAAGTCCATCGGCTTAGCCATTATTGCATTCGTAATCCTATTTTTTATTATAAGGGCAGTTGGGGTAAGCATTAACAGAAGAACGCCTGAAGGTGGTATAAATGAGTCCATGTATGTGGATATAAACGGAACAAAGCAATGGATCAATATATATGGTGAAAATATTAATAATCCGGTTTTACTGTATTTGCATGGCGGACCGGGTTCTTCCACAAGCGATATTGATTATGTGATCACAAGAAAATGGGCAGACGTCTATACAGTGGTAACGTGGGATCAGAGAAACTGTGGAAAGAGCTATGATGCCGGGCAGAATGAGATTGAATTGACACGGGATATGTTTTTAGAAGACGGAAAGGAAATGACGGAGTTTATACGAGACTATTTATCAGTAGATCAGATAACCGTACTTGGTCATTCATGGGGATCGATTTACGGGGCAAATCTTGTATTGGAATATCCGGATTATTATGAATGCCTCATAGGTACAGGGCAGCTTGTCGATTCAATTGATAATGAGAAGGCATTTAAGGAAGAGGCGATATCTTGGGCAGAGGGTGACAATGAAGCTTTAGAGCTTGTCAGGCAATTGACGCCGGAGAGCGTGACTATGAATCATATTCTGGCAAGAAATGCTTTGATGGAAAAATACGGTTACAACATGATGAAGGACGGTTCTGACTATAATCTCATAACAACGATCATTTTCAATCCAAACTATTCAATTGTTGACTGGGCAAAATTTTTTTCAAGAGATATGAGCGTATATTTAACATTTTTCCAATCAGAAGAATTTCAATCATTTTCTTTAAAAGGAAGATTAGAGTATAAAGTTCCTTATTACAATATCAATGGAAATATGGATTATCAGACTAACTATAAACTGGCAGGGGAGTATTTTGACAGTATAGATGCACCTTATAAAGAACTGTTTATAATGGAAAATACTACACATGGTTTGCTTGAATCGAAATCGGAAGAATTTTCAAAGATAGTACATAAAATTGCAAGTGGAAGGTCACACTAGATGAATTTAAGGAGCAGCGATATGATAGAGGTATTATTTGGAGATAGTGAAGCAGGCTCAATGAAGGTTGCAAAAAATACCATCATCACAAGTAAAATTGATGGTCCAACATCTGTATGGATAGGCGGAAAAAAGAAGCCGCCGGAAAGGGAAAACTGCGGCTGGATTGAGGGAACGACAGAGGAGGTTATTTGTCTCGGTTTTTTATTGGATATTGGCGATATTAGGGAAGATGTAGGCAGTGAGTACCGTAAACATCTGATTTATTCCATGTATGTGCAGGAGCAATGGGGAAGAGACGAGGAAATGAACGCAGAGATAATGACATTATGTGATCGTTATTGTTCTGAAATGGAGCGTCTGAGGACTTATCTGGCGGATGGGGCAACAATTAGGGTATGGTACAGCGATGCACCGTATTCGAGGTGTGGATTTTACCATCTGTGTGCCAATTTGCAAAAATGTCGGAATGAGATAAGTGCCGTAAAACTGCCTGAATATAAAGTCCGCTCTGATAATTCTATCATTTCTTATAAAAATTGGGGTGAAGTTGCAGCAGAAGAATTACCCGAAAACCGATTAAGGAAGCAAGGTTGATCGGTGATATTCTTGGGCACAATCAGCTTGGCGTAGGTGATTGGTGGTATGCAAAAAGAATAGATCACTTTATTCAAACCGGAAAAATCAGAATTGTTGAAGATTCGGAAAATAAGTATGCAAGGACAATATGTTTGGCATAGATTCCGGTTTAGTTATTGTCGGAATGGTTGTCTCTATTGTTTTCGCCCCAAACACACAATTGATCCAAAACTTCCATCAGAGATTTCCCTTTGTCGCTTAATCTATATTCAACCTTCGGCGGTATCTGAGGATATTCTTTTCTGATTATGAGCCGGTCTGCTTCCAATTCCTTCAGATTGCTGCTGAGTGTTTTGTCCGACACGTTTTTCAAATATCGCTTTAGTTCATTGAAGCGTACGACTTCGAACTCCATCAGGCAATAAAGGATAATCATCTTGTATTTGCCGGATATAAGTGACAATGTATAACTGAATCCTGTATCTTCAAAATTGGCTTTCTCGATATAGTTCTTTATCATTTTAAACTTTCCTGTAGTATAGTACCTGTCAAATAAGATAGTACTTGTGGTTTTTCTGTTACCTGCTACAATTATATATACAGAAAGAAGTTCTGTCAATTCTATTCAAGAAGCGAGGTAATCATTATGAGAAAGAAACTCAACATAACAGAAGGGATTTTTCCGATGCCGGTTTTGATGGTGGCAACTTACAATGAAGATGGCAGTGTTAATGTTATGAATGCCGCATGGGGCACAATGCAGGAGAGAGGTAATGTTGCTCTCAATTTGACAGAGACACATAAAACAGTAAAAAATATCAAGGCAAATGGTGCATTTACGGTGAGCATTGCTGATGCGGCCCATGTAGTTGAAGCAGATTACTTTGGGGTTGTATCAGGCAACAATGTTTCAGATAAGTTTGAAAACAGTGGTCTTACCGCGAGCAAAGCCGAAATGGTGAATGCACCGGTGATCAACGAATTCCCGATTTGCTTAGAGTGTGAGTTTATCGAATATCAGGACGACAAATACGGTTGTGGTGTGATCGGTAAGGTAGTAAATGTTACAGCAGATGAAAGCGTTATGGCTGGTGACAAAATTGATATGTCTTTAGTAAACGCTATCGCATTCGATCCGTACACGCATGGCTATTATAAGGTGACAGAAAGAGTCGGCGAAGCATTCAAAGACGGTATGCAGCTCAAAAAATAGTATCACTACACTGCAAGGTCTCTTAGCAATGAGGGGCCTTGTTTAATTATTTCTTTAAAAAATATTAAATCACAATCGGTATTATGGGAGGTATAGCGTGCAAATAATCAATAAGAATATAGATAGCGGAAAACCTTTTGATTGGGGGAAAACATCGTCAGATTATGCAAAGTTTCGCGACGTCTACCCACAGAAATTTTATCAAAAAATTATTGAACGTAATTTATGCTTGACCGGACAATCAGCTCTTGATATCGGAACCGGGACGGGTGTCCTTCCAAGAAATATGTATAAGTATGGGGCAAGGTGGACTGCTACGGATATTTCGGAAAATCAAATTGAACAAGCCAAAATTCTTTCAGAGGGTATGGATATAGATTATCATACGGTAGCAACAGAGGATATAAATTTTCCTGATAATTCTTTCGATGTAATTACAGCTTGTCAATGTTTTTTCTATTTCGATCACAAAAGAATTATGCCGAATCTTTATCATATGCTTAAAGCCGGAGGAAGTATACTCATTTTGTATATGGCGTGGCTGCCTTTTGAAGATAAGATTGCAGGTGCCAGTGAAAATCTTGTATTGAAATACAATCCAAAATGGAGCGGAGCGGGAGAAACAGTCCATCAGATAGATATACCTGATTGTTATAAAGAAAATTTTGAACTTGTGTATCGCGAAGAATATCCCATAACAGTACCATTTACCCGTGAAAGCTGGAATGGAAGAATGAAAGCCTGTCGGGGAATCGGCGCTTCGCTTACGGATAGCGAAATTATAATGTGGGAGCAGGAACACATGGAACTTTTGAAGTCCATTGCCCCTGATGAATTTGATATTTTACATTATGGAGCTATCGCGGAACTTAAAAAAATTTAATTTTCAATTTTGTATTTTAACGAATTAGTTTTCAAGGAAAAAGATGAGGATATGTTTATTATGATAACTACCGGCTCAAAAATAGGAATCGTTTGTTGTTCAAACGGACAGAAAAAGGAATATTCCGAAAAAATCAGACGTATGGAAGAAATCTTAAGATCAATTGGGCTTCAGCCTGTATTCAGTGATTATATCTATGCAAAAGAAGATGTTTTCAGTGGTACGGGTAAGGAACGAGCACTGGCGCTCATGGAGTTCTATCGGGACGATGAGATAAAGGCAATATTTGATATTTCGGGCGGTGATATTGCAAATGGCATTCTTCCCTATCTGGATTACGACGTGATAGCAGAAAGCGGTAAAACATTTTGGGGATATAGTGATTTAACGACAGTAATCAATGCAATCTATGCAAAGACCGGTAAGGCATCGGTACTGTATCAGATACGGAATGTACTTTACGATCATGGAGCACAGCAGATCGAGGATTTCAGGAATACTGTCATAAACCGCGCGGATGATTTGTTCCGAATAGATTACAGGTTTATTTCTTCGGATTCTGTGAATTGGTGTGAAGACACAGATTTGGGTACGGTGAACGGAGAGTATAAAGAACCGGTTGAGAAGCAGGTGAATGGAAAGTGTAAAGAGGTACAGCGGCATGTGGCGGATGAGAAATCTAAAGCGTTGCAGGGAATCGTTGTAGGCGGTAATATCAGATGTTTCCTGAAACTGGCAGGAACGGAGTATATGCCGGATCTTACCGATAAAATACTGCTTTTGGAAGGCTACACTGGGACAGCCGCGAAAATGGAGACGTATTTATGCCAGTTGGAACAGCTCGGGGCTTTTCGGAAAGTGGCGGGCATTTTGTTGGGAACTTTTACCGAAATGCAGGAGAAAAATGCGGTGCCGTCCATAGAGACGCTCATCAAGAAGTTCGCCGGAAATGATTTCCCGATTGCGGTAACGAATCAGATTGGGCATGGGACGGATGCGAAAGGGATCTGGATCGGGCGAGAGCTTGGTCAGTGAGGAGTGTAATATATCAGGAGTAAAGGAAGAATGATTAATTTATACGATTATATTTACAGAGGAAAATAGTTTGTTATAATAAGACATGAAGTTATACTAAGGCGTCAAAGAACGCCGCCTAAGTATAACTAAGTCATGTCTGGGAGAATGCGAAGAACACGCATTCTCCGTGCTCTGGGGGAGATGAAAACCTATCTGCTGCTGTGGAGCACCCGGTCTTTTTCCGGGCTCGGGAGCGCGATGACGAGCTATGCGCTCGTAATCTGGTCTTATACGCAGAAGGGATCGGCGCTTATGACAGCGCTGCTTATGGTAAGTTCCTATGCGCCCTATGTGCTGCTCAGCATTTTTGCGGGAGCCCTGAGCGACAAGTGGAATAAGAAGAAAACCATGCTGGTGTGTGATACGCTGGCGGCGGTGACAACTGTGGTTATGCTGGTTTTAATGCATAATGACGCGCTTAGGATATGGCATCTGTATCTGATTAACGGCGTAAACGGCATTATGAATACGGTGCAGCAGCCGGCTTCCGAGGTGGCGACTACACGTGCGCTGCCTAAGAAATACTATCAGCGTGTAGGAGGGCTGGGGTATTTCGCCAAGTCTTTAAATTCCATTCTGACACCGATCATCGCTACGGCGGTTTTGGGAATTGCCGGAATGAATGCGGTTGTGGCGTTTGACCTGTTTACGTTCGGGGTTGCATTTATTACATTGGCGTTCGGAATACGGATTCCGGAAAATGAGGAAGCGGGTGAGGAGCAGGAGAAACTGCTGACATCTGTGAAAAAAGGTCTTATGTATTTGCGCGAGGAACGGGGGATTTTCGGATTGATTATGTTTCTTGCGGCGATCAATCTGGTGGCATCTATCTATGACGCCGCTTTTCCGGCGATGATGCTGTCGAGAAACGGTGGCAGTGAGAAAACACTTGGCCTGGTGAATGCGGTGATCGGTGTGACGACCTTCGTGGGAAGTGTGTTTGCGTCTTTTGTGAAGACGCCTAAGAGCAGGGTGCGGGTGATCTGTAACTGTCTGCTGTTCTCCATGAGCACGGAGAATTTCCTGCTTGCTTTCGGTAGAACGCCGCTTGTCTGGTGTATCGGCGGATTCCTCGGATGGATCGCCATACCGCTTATGAGTACGAATTTGGATGCCATCATGAGACTGCGCGTTCCGGAGCAAATGCAGGGACGAGTATATTCCGTGAGAAATTCGCTGCAGTTTTTTACCATACCGGTAGGGTATTTTCTCGGCGGACTGCTGGTGGATCAGGTGTTCGAGCCGATCATGACGGCGCAGCGCGAGGGTAGTATGCTGACGAAGATGTTCGGTAGCGGCAAAGGAAGCGGCGCGGCATTTTTGTTCTTCGTGATCGCCTTTGCGGGAATCGGAGTGTGTCTGCATTTTAGGCGCAATAAGGACATTTGGGCATTGGAGGCATGCGAGGCAGAAGAATAAATCTCTGAGTGCATTATATAGAAAAAAGCAATCGGAAGTTAATCTTGTTTCTGATTGCCATGGTGTGTCTGCCACTGTTTCACAATTTTTTCATACGAAAAGTCTGACATGATGGTAGAGAAAATGAGGTCATGCAGCGGATACTGAAATCCATGCCGCATGACCTCATGTGATTAATTGGCATTTCCGGCGACTCCGTTTCCGAATATGTCCAGCGTATTGATATAGGCAGCAGCCGCCATGGCGGCGGAGATGCCTTCCGGATTCGGGGCTGTCGGAACGGCTTTGCCATCTGATGTGAGGAAGCTGTGTTGCCTTGTACTGCTTAAGTATTGCTGGCGCGTATATTCTTCCCGTGCGGCAGCTTTCTGGGCGGCGTCTTTTTTTATGGCTCTGTCGACCTGTTCTTTCATCAGTTTTTTTATTCTTTTATGGCGCTTGATCCACCAGTCTTCTTCGTCCTCATCCTTGTCGGAATTTCCCTTTAACGCCGCTTTACTGATTCCCTCGCCGTGATGTTCTTCGATGGAAGCACCGAAATGTTCGGTGATCATACTGCCGGCATCATTGCCCCAGCCGAAGAAAGGGTTGCGCACCGAGCGGTCTTCCACGAAATAGCCGAGAATCCATGCTTCGTAGTCAGGGTCTTTGCGCATCCGCTCCCAGCCCTTATCCGAGATGGTAATGATGGTTGTATCATTGACTCTCGTGAAATCGTAGGGAATCGTATCAAGAAGGGCATAGAAATAAGCCTGATATTCTTCCATAGTCATACCTTCTGTGGACAGGTCTGCGACACCGTTTCTTTCTTTCACAGCCTTTCCGGCCCGTACCTGTTTGTCAACATGGGCGGCGCGGTCAGGATGTCTTCTTTTATATTCCTTGACAACGCTTTCGCTCAGAGAGTCCTTGAAAGAGTTAGTGGTCTGCGCGTCGGAAGACAGCGTTTTCTTCGTGGAGCTTTGCGCAGAGGTCTCATATATTGTAGTCGGCTGTTTGATGATAGTTGTATTTGTTATGCTCATATTCATCCTCACTTCTCTGTATGTTTCACTGTGAATCTGCTTATGGCAGACATTGATAGCCTGTGTCCGGCGACGGTGACGGTTTATATTATATCATGCTGCCTTGGTGATATAATTTTCGTCAACGCTATCTGTATGTTTTAGGGGAAGGTTACGAAATGTGATTTCTGTGTTACGAATTGTAGAAGAGTGGGAAATGTGCTAAGATAGAGGACAGATTCAGAGAAGGAGATTGGCAGATTATGAATACGGCGACAGAATTAAGAACCAAATTAAGAAACATTGACCATAGAGGCTACCCAGCTTACAAAGAATTAAAGGGACAGTACAATTTCGGCGATTATGTGCTCTCCATCGACCATGTGCAGGGCGATCCCTTCGCTGCACCGTCCAGGCTCTCTGTGATCGTGAGAAGAGAAAAGGCGGGATTCCCGGCAGACTACTATGATACCCATGCTAAGCGGGTTACATTGCAGGATCATCTCACGAGGTTGTTCGGCAGATGGGTGTCAGGCGGCAGCTTTCAGGCAAAAGGTTCCGGCAAGAGCGGACTGATGACAGTTTCCCGCTGCAGTCAGCAGGTGTTGGAGCGCACTGCGATGCGCGTGGAAGCGGGAGATGTGAGGCTGCGGTTTGAGGCGGGATTTCCTGCTAACGGGCGGACGATCAATGCCAGAGAGTTGGAGAAGATGCTTTTTGATATTCTGCCCGAATGCGTGAGGAAGAGTCTTTACTATGCAAATATCGACAAAGAGAAGTTAAAGCAGTCGATTTGGCTGTGTGAGGATCAACAGTATATCAGACAGTGTCTTTCCGAGCAAGGGCTCTGTGCATTCGTTGCGGATGGGTCCGTGCTTCCAAGGGAAAGCGGAGTATCGGAAAAACCGATGAAAGGAGCGGTAACCTTCCTATCACCGGAGAGTTTGAAAGTCGTTTTAAACCTTCCTCATAGGGGAGAGATTACGGGTATGGGTATCCCTAAAGGAATCACTTTGTTCGTGGGCGGTGGTTATCACGGTAAGTCCACGATCCTACAGGCATTGCAGAATGGAGTATATAACCATATAGCGGGGGATGGCAGAGAGTTTGTGATCACGGACAATACGGCATTTAAGCTGCGTGCTGAGGACGGGCGGAGCATCACAGGGGTAGACATATCTCCTTTTATCAGGAATCTGCCGAATAAGAAAGATACGGTGCATTTCTCCACGGAGGATGCCAGCGGCAGTACTTCGCAGGCGGCTAATCTGATGGAGGCATTGGAGAGCGGCAGCGAACTGATTCTGATTGATGAAGATACATCGGCAACGAATTTCATGGTGAGGGATCAGTTGATGGCACAGGTGATTACGCCCGGCGAGGAGCCGATTACACCTTTTATAAACAGGGTACGGGGCATGTATGAGGATCTGGGCGTTTCTTCCGTTATCGTGGCGGGAAGTTCCGGCGCGTTTTTCCATATGGCGGACACGATCATTCAAATGAAGGAGTATGTACCCATCGATATTACCGAGCGGGCGAAACAGGCGGCGGAGGCATATGACAAAGCGGCCGAGGACAAATCAGTAGGGAACAAAGCAGCAGCTGAATTTCCTGAATTCAACAGACACCGCTGCCCGTCACCGGATATGGCGCTTAGAAAAGAAGACCGAATCAAAATCAAAACTATGGGAACAAGCGAATTATCCCTTGCCAAAGAGAGCGTGGAACTGCGCTACCTAGAACAGCTTAAGGATCAGGAGCAGACGGCGGCGCTCGCCTATGTGCTGAAATATGCACAGCTTAAGCTTATGGATGGAAAGAAAGATATAAGGCAGATCGGCGATTTCCTGGAAAAACAGCTTGACGGTAAAGGGCTTGAGAGTCTTTTTGAACATGGAGATGTGTCGGCTCAGCTTGCAAGACCGAGAAAGCAGGAGATCATGGCTTGCATTAACAGATACAGGAGATTGAAGATATAATCAGGAATATTGATCATTGTTAACCAATATAAAAATATAGTTGACAATATGTGTTTCTCATGCTAAGATAGCTTCGTCAACGGCAGAATAATCGGATTATTTGGAGGAAGTTATGGGCAGAGAAGCAAGCACACATGTGCAGAATACACAGATGAGAGCAGCGGGAAGAGGTAAGACATATGATATGGCATATATCGGTATGTTTACCGTGCTGATTGCCATTTGCTCATGGATATCCATCCCCATGGATATTCCCTTTACATTACAGACTTTTGCGGTATTTCTGTCAGTGGCGATTCTCGGAGGGAAACGTGGTACGTTGTCGGTGATCGTATATGTGCTGTTAGGCGCGATCGGGGTTCCGGTTTTTGCGGGATTTACAGGAGGATTCGGCATTATTCTGCGAAATACGGGCGGATACATCATCGGATTTATCTTCACGGCGTTAACCATGTGGCTGATGGAGAGGCTGTTTGGCAGGAGAATATGGGTGCAGGCGCTATCCATGGTGATAGGACTCATTGTCTGCTACGCATTCGGCACGGCATGGTTTATGCTGGTTTATATGAGGAGTACCGGAGCAGTAGGGCTGATGACGGTGCTCGGCTGGTGTGTGATTCCTTATATCATTCCGGATGCGCTCAAGATCGCATTGGCATTGATGTTGAGTAACACATTGCGAAAGCCACTTGCTGGCATTATGGAAGAAACATGTTAGAAGAGGTTCTCAGATAGTACCCTTGATGAAAGGGTGAAAAGTAAGGCGGGAAGTATTGTCTGATAAGAAGGGAGTATATATGTTATACAGGATCAGAGCACATCATGGTATGTGCTTTTCCTTTTTTAAAGGGAAAGGTTACAGCGGAGAATTTACGGAGAATATGTGGGCGATGAAGGAGAAGCTTCAGAAAGATCCCCGAGTCATACTTCTGAAGGAGGCGGATGATGTATGCGTGCACTGCCCGAATAATCAAGGTGGAAAGAGTACCTGCCTAGAAAAGGCAAAGCGCTACGACTGTCAGGTACTTGCGTACTGCGGATTGGAGGCGGGCGTAGAGCTTCGGTGGAAGGATTTTGAGAAGCTGGTGCGGGAGAATATACTTGATGTCGGCAGGAGAGAAGAGATTTGCGGTGATTGCGAGTGGAGCGGGATGTGCCGCGATTAATCCTGTTGTTCACATCAAAAATCAGTCTATTCACAACATTTCCCCTGAGAAAAGAAGAGTAAAATATAAATTTCATGTATAATAAGCTGTAGATATGGCACGGTGCCGACGGAGTATCGGGAAGGAATGAACAGGAAATGAAGACCGTAACAATCGTGGTATGTGATGATGACAGAGCATTGCAGGAAATTCTGCGGCGAAAGATTGAGAAGATGTGCCGGGAGGCGGAAGTAAGCTGTCGGATCGTCTGTTGCGATTCGGGTGAGGAGATACTTGATCTTCATGGGGAAGAAGCGCCGGATATCCTTTTCTTGGACATACAGATGCCGGGGAAAAGCGGAATGGAGATCGCGGAAGAACTGCGTAAACGGCACAGAGATACGATTTTGATATTTGTGACAGCACTGTCAGAATATGTTTACGAGGCTTTTGACGTGGGAGCTTTTCACTATCTGGTGAAACCCTTCAGCGATGATAAATTGAAAGAGGTATTGGATAAGGCGCTGCGGCAGTATGAGAAACAGCAGGAGATTGCGGCGTTACGGCGGACGGATGACAGCATACGGACAGAGGCGGACGGTACGAACGGGCCGATGCAGAATACCGGAGAGGGCGGAGACGGGTATCGGAACAGACAGGAGCAGACCCCGGCGGCAATTCTTGTGAAGAGGGGCGGCATTTCCACGAGAATACTTTTGGAGGATATTATCTACGCGGAAGTATTTAACCGCAAGGTTATGCTGCACACAACAGGCGGAGATATCGAATATTACGGGAAACTGACAGAACTGTCAGAACAGACGGGAGAGGATTTTTATCGGACGCACCGCGCTTATCTGGTGAATCTGAAATATGTGGAAAAGTACAATGCGACAACGATCTGGCTGGAGCAAGGGTCGGTGCTTGTGTCCAAAAAACAATACGCAGAGTTTGTCCGGCGGTACATGCAGTATATCAACAGGAAAAGGAGCAGGTAGGTGGACAGGATAGATCTGTATTTTGAAATAGCCAGTAATATTTACAGCGTGCTGCTTACCTTGATCGTATCATTTTTTTATATGGTATGGGTGAGACCGTTCCTGCTAAAGCGTAGGACGGCATGGCTGTGCGGCGCGACATATGCGGTGGTCATGGAAATATTGATAATCATTCCGGTCAATATGACAGAAATGGTCGCCTATGGCTTGGTCGTAATGTCCGTTTTTCTTGTCATGTGTCTGTTTGACCGGGGAAATGTCGGGCAGAAATTTTTTCTGACCATTACTTTTTTCTGTCTGCGATGGCAGAGCTTTTTGATACAGGCCAGTGTGGGAAATGAATTTTATTTATTGCAGTATAAAATAGAAGAGTCCCTGCTGGGATCGGTGAACGATAAAGATATAGTATGGCTTGGAAGATATTTGGTGCAGTGCATCCTTGATATACTTCTGGTGATTGGGGTTATGGGAAGTTCTGTCAGGCTGATGCTGTGGGCCTATGGCGTAAGACGGGAGGATATGAAGGGCAGAGAACTTTTGATCCTGCTTGTGCCCTCGGTTTCAGGGGTGTTCACCTATGAAGTGCTTAAGCATTATGAAAAGATCTACGAGCGCGATTCGGGAAAATATGTTTTGGGTATTTACGGTTATCATGACTGGCTGATGTTACTTTACAGTGTGATCTGTTTTATGACGATCTTCGTGATGACTTATGTGTTTCGTCAATGGCAAAATGAGCGGGAGGAGGACAAACAGCGGGAAGTATTTTCAAGACAGGTGCAGGATCTGGAGAGTCATATCGGTGAGGTGGAGCGGCTTTATCGTGATATGCGGAGTCTGCGCCATGACATGGGTAATCATCTCATGACGCTGGAGCAGCTATATGGTGCGGGAGAGTATGAGCAGGCGGAAAAGTATGTGGGGACGCTGAAACGGGAAATGCAAAACGTCTCATTAGATGTGACAAGCGGAAATCCGGTGACGGATATCATTCTGTCCGGTCGGAAGAAGGAGATGGAAGATAAGGGAATCCGGTTTGAGTGTGACTTCCATTATCCACAGACTGGCGGTATCAATGCCTTTGACATGAGCATTATCCTGAACAATGCACTGTCCAATGCGATCGAGGCGATAGAACGGGAGCAGACGACAACTACAGATAATGACACTCTGCAAAAGAATATAGTGCAAGATGATATATCACTGTCCTCTCATCGTGTGAAAAATATGTATATTATAGAAGTGTCTAATCCCTATAAAGGAGAGCTTTCCGTCGATGTGATAAGCGGCCTGCCGGGCACTTCCAAGACCGGTGACGGACACGGTTTCGGACTTGCCAATATCCGTCATGTGGCACGGAAATACTACGGGGACATGGAGATTGGCAAAGAAATGCGTGAAGGGGAATCATACTGTGTATTGCGGGTAATGCTGCAGCTTGCGGGATAGGAGACGGAGACCTTGGTTCTCTCACAACCGATAAAGGCCCTTCCGCAACATTTCTCTTTATAGGCACAATCGTATGACCGAAATAAAACATGAAGAGTGAAAAGCTGAAAAGCGTAAGAATCAGTTTTTACACACGGATTTGTGTCTGTGCACACCCGACACAAACTCATGCAATTGTATGCCTTAAAAAATAAAAACGTGTGCAGAAAAGAGGAAGCGTATGAACATAAGCGGAGTAAGCGGAGCCGGCATGCAGCCGAATATGTCAGGAATGGGAGCGGGAGCGGCGGATCAGATGGATCCGGTCAGCAAGGATCTGCGAAGGCAGATAGAGAATCTGCAGAAACAGATGCAGGAACTGTCCGCCAATCAGGAAATGCCGATGGAGACGAAGATGAAGAAGCGGCAGGAGATGCAGAAGCAGATCAGTGAGTTGGAAGTACAGCTCCGCCAGCGTCAGATGGAAGTCAAAAGGGAGGAAAACCAGAAGAAAAAGAACAATGGGTCTTCCTTCGATGATCTTCTGGGAACGAAACCGCAGGAGAAACAGGGAGGTAAGCAGAGCGTGGGAATGTCAGCAGGCAGTATGGAGGCGTTGATATCGGCGGATGTGTCCATGAAGCAGGCGGATGTGCACGGCAGTACGGCGACGAAGATGGAAAACAGAGCCGGTGTGATCGAGACGGAGATTATGCTGGATTCAGGCAGGGGCGGCAGCAGCAACATAGCGTTTAAGGAAGAAGAACTCGCCAAGACAAAGGCGATAGCGGATCAGGCGGTATCTTCACAGATGCAGGCGCTGACGGATGCGAGCGAGGCTGCGCAGAGGGCCAACGAGGATGAAAATGACAACGACAGCATCAAGGACAGTGAGGAGAAAGAAACATCCGAAAAGGTACAGGATGAGACGACAGCCGCAAATACCGGGCTGGCGGAAAGCCGGAATTCCGAAGGAAGTGCAAAGGATAAAAATAAGGAAAGTACGGCCGAAAATACTTTTGACGTCGAGAGAATGGGCGTGGCATTCAGCCGCGGGTATCAGCCGGTGGATGTGAAACTGTGATATAGCAGCAAGTTATATAATTGAATAAGACGATATAGCAGAGGGAGCCGGATAGAATTGCGGTTCCCTCTTTTCGTTTTACGGGAAAGGGAATGTCACACAACAAAACAAATGTGTGCCCGTCAGATTGGGTTATGCATTTAACCTATTGTATTTGCGCTATTTTCTGTTTACACTATAAGAAAGTCTGAGAGACGAGATCTGAGCAGATTTGATCTGATGTGGTAATGGAGGATAAAGAGAGTCGGAAGGATGATAATATGGAGCAGCGTGTCAGAATCGTAGACATTGCGGAGGAACTGGGCGTGAGTACAGCTACGGTATCTAATGTGATACACGGCAAGACGAAGAAGATTTCGGACCGAACGGTGAAACGTGTGCAGGAGCTTCTGGAAGAGAGACAGTATATTCCCAGTATGGCGGGGATTCTGCTCTCCCAGAATAATTCCAGAATCGTTGGCGTGGTGGTGAACGATCATATGAAGTATGAGGGAAAAGTGCTGGAGGATGCCTTTGTGTCGGCAGCGTTGAATGCGCTTCTGTTTGAGTTGGAGAAATCGGATTATTTTATGATGGTCAAGGCAACGGAGGACTGGAATGAGATCGTGCGCTTTGCTTCCATGTGGAATATGGACGGACTTGTGCTGCTGGGATTCTGCGAGAGCGATTACGAGAGACTTCGGGAGAAAATGCACATTCCTTTTGTTGTTTACGACGGATATTTCGAGAAGAATAACAGGATCTGTAATCTGATCATTGACAATTTTGATGGCGGGTGGCAGGTAGGGGACTATCTGCGTCGCATGGGACATCGCAGGATCTTGTGCGTCTCCGACAATAATATATGCGTGGATAAAGATCGGATGGACGGCTGCCTTGCGGGCATGCGGGCGGATCGGCGGATGGCAGAAATCAAGGCACGAAGCGGTGGGCAGACAGTCGGCCGTGAAGACAAGCAGGAATGTCAGGTTGATTGGCTTCAAATTCCAATGAGCCGACAGGAGCGCCTATGGTTTTATGAGGAACATTTAACGTATATCAGGCAGTACACGGCGGTTTTTGCAGTGTCCGATGTCTATGCGGTGGAGCTGCTCTATTTTTTACAACAGAATCATATCTCGGTTCCGGATGAGATATCCGTGGTCGGATTTGACAACACTGTCTTAAGCCGGAACTGTTATCCCGCCCTTACTACAGTGGGACAGGACGCCAAAGAGCGGGCGGTAGCGGCCGTGCAGGCGCTGAAGGAGCTGAGAAAGGGGAAATTGGAAGAACCGGTCCGAAATCTGCCGGTGAGACTGATCCTGAGGGGGAGCGTAAGAGCGGTATAGTATGTGGGGCTTGTTCAATAATCCGGATCGTATGCGTTTACCTTTTTACTTTTTTGTAGTAAGATATATGTGTAAAATATATATAATATAATCAGATTTCATTAAGTGGTGGATATATGAGAGACAAGACGAAAAGGGTAACGATCGGGCTTTTGGTAAGCGGTATCATGGACGATTATACGGAGTACATATGTAAGGGCGTGAGGCGTGCCGCTATAGAAGAGAAGGCGGATGTGATCGTTTTCCCTGGAAAATATATTGACAGAGATCTTTCGGAGACCAAGGAACTGCGCTATGAGTATCAGTATCATACGATTTTTGCCTATGCGAAGAACAGGCGGATCGATGCGCTTATCATTGCGGCGGACTGCATTGGCTGTTTTACATCTCAGAAGAGAATTATGGAGATGCTGGAGGAATATCATGAGTTTCCTTGTATTTTAGTGGCATCTAAGAAGGAAGGCTATGCCGGTGTTGTTTTCGATAATTATCAGGGAATCAAGGATGGTCTGGAATATTTGATTCACGGGTGCGGTTGTAAGAAGTTTGCGATGATCGGTGGCAGCGCAGAGAATATGGACGCGGCAGAGCGAAAGCAGGCGTTTGTCAGCGTGCTTGAAGCAAACGGGATTCCCGTCGAGGATAAAATGTTTGCGGAAGGAAACCTTACCAGAAGGAGCGGCAATGTTTTTGCAACGATTCTGGATCGCAATCCGGACGTGGAGGCGGTATTCTGTGTCAACGATGATACGGCAATGGGATTGTATGATGAGCTCAGAAAAAGAGGAAAAAGAGCCGGAAGAGACATTGCCGTCTTGGGCTATGACGATACGGTGGAGTCCGCGCATGTGTCACCGCCCTTAGCGTCGGTGAGGGCCGATTCGGCATGTCTAGGTGAGGAAGCGGTACATATGGCATGCGCAGCGGTAAGAGGAGAGCGGGTAGAGAGTAAGGTGCTGCCTACCAGATTTATCAAGCGTGAATCGATCTCGGATAGCATGCGGCATGCCAATAAGGATGACTTCTATCGACTGGAAGACTTCGACTTGCATTTTGACGAGATCTTCCACCGGAGTATTAATGAAGAAAAGAAAGAACAGATGATTAAGATCCGGGTCGCTTATAAGAGGCTGATGATGGCTTTTGTCAGAAATGCCATGAAAGGTTTCAAAAATCCCAGGAGCGGTGAGGAGATAGCGCTTCGCGCAGACGAGTTTATCAATACAGGCGGTGTGAAATATGCGGATGTGGATATCCTGCTTTCCCATCTGGAGAGTGCCTATAAGGTGCTGCGCGGTATGCAGGTTAAGGACGAAGGCAGGACAGAGCTGCGGGATCTTTTCTTCGACCTATACCGTAAGACGGTGCGCGCCATGAATGTACTGGTGGGCGATATGGAGCAGGAAAAGATCAAAGAAAGCTACGATATGAAGGTTTTCGTTCAGGATATTCTGCAGTTTGAGAAAGGGAAGGATCAGAGTTACGGTGTGCTGTTGGAGCGGCTGGAATGGCTGGGGATCAGAAATGCGAAGCTGTACATGCTAAAACAGCCGGAGCTGCATCTGTTCAAAGAGGCATACTCCGTACCGGAGGCGCTGTATCTGAAAGCGGAGCGCAGAGACGGTGTGGTAAGAACTGTTCCGGCAATGCAGCAGAAGATAGATTTCGATGATATTTACACAGACCGGGCAGGGCAGAGCAGTTACCGTGTTGTGTTGCCGCTCTTTTCGGACGAAACGATATACGGGATTCTGCTTTGCGATATGACGGATGCGCTTCACGACAACGGTGAGTTGCTTGTGAATCAGATGAGTGCGGCGGTGAAGATGTTAAAGCTGTTGGAGGCAAACGAGATGATTCAGCAGCAGCTTGAGGATAATCTGGCAGCGCTTAAGGACTCTAATATCAAGCTGGATACGCTGTCCAAATCCGATGTGCTCACGGGGATCTATAACAGAAGAGGATTTTATGACGTGACACAGCAGATGATCGATGAGTGTGGCGGGAAACAGCAGTCGGCTCTTGCTGTCTATGTGGATATGAATAACCTTAAGATCATCAATGACAGATACGGGCATGAGGAGGGAGATCATTCTCTGAAACTGATCGGAACCTTCCTGAAAGAAATGGTAGCCGAACAGGGAGTGGCGGGACGAATCGGCGGCGACGAGTACGCCTTTGCGATTGCCTATGACGGTAATGACGGCGGAGAGACCGTGTTGGAAAGTTTGTATCATAAATTTGAGGTATATAACGAAAACAGTGATAAGGACTACAATATCACCGTATCGGCCGGAGCCTGTGTTATACAGCCGGGTCAGCAGATCACGCTCAAGGAAGTGCTGCAGCAGGTGGATGAGCGCCTGTATCTGGTGAAACAGAAGCGTAAGAAGGATGTGGCGAAACACCACTGAAGCGGTGGAGGATATGAAGAGGATCGTATTTACCAATGCAGGGCTGAAGAATATAGCGTATCTGACGATGTTCATTGATCATTTTTTCGCAGTTGTTATCATGGAGATGATCAGACGGCAGTCCGCGGCAGGGTATGAGACGGATCTGCTCCGCCAGATCTATTCGGCGGGAAGGGCAGTGGGCAGGATCTCCTTTGTGCTGTTTGCTTATCTGGCCGTGGAAGGATTTCTGTACACGAGAAGCAGGCGGGCTTATCTGTTGCGGCTTGGTATCTTCGCGCTGGTGTCGGAGGTGCCTTTCGATCTTGCCTTTTCGGGAGAGATTGTGGACCGTGGAAGCCAGAATGTGTTCTTTACCCTGTTTCTGGGTGTGCTGACTCTGACCGTGTGGGAGTGGGCCGGAAACAATGCCCGACAGGTACAGGGGTGCCACCCGGACAGACGGGACCGGTGTTGGTGGGTTTGCGTGATTGCATTTCGTGTGGTGCAGTTTGGCACAGTGGTTTGTTGCTGTGTGATGGCGTATGTATTGCATACGGATTATAAATATATGGGTGTGCTTCTGATCTTTACCTTCTATCTCATGCATGACGGGAAACTGATTCCGAAGATTGCGCTGGCAGGCTGCGTGATGCTGTTTGGCATATGGAGCGTCAACTGTCTGAGGTATAACGGGCTGTATACAAAAGCTTATCTGTTCCGGTTTTCCATGCGGGAGCTGTATGGGCTGGCCGCATTCGTTCCGATTATGCTCTATGACGGGAGCAAAGGGCGGCAGCTTCCGAAGGCAGTCTGTTACGGCTTCTATCCGGTGCATTTGCTGGCTTTACACTGGGTGGTGACGGTTATATGAAAAAATATATGAGAACGGTCTGTGGACGAATTACAGCGGATGTAAAGCAATACGGCATGACAGGCGCGGCGCTGCTTCTGTATACCGTTGTTGTTAATTTGGTCTTTCACGCATTCTGTCCCTTGGTGATCTTCTGCGGACTGCCCTGCCCGGGTTGTGGGGTTACCAGAGCAACAGTGTGCTTCCTGGCGGGCAGATGGCAGCAGGCGTGGCAGCTTAATCCGGTGATTTTTCCCATCATGATAACAGCAGCTTATTTTGCGTGGAACCGCTATTTGCGAGGACGGAAGGCCAAAGGGATAAAGGGGTGTCTCGTGCTGATCGCAGTGCTTTTGGTCATAGTCTATCTGGTGCGGATGAGTATGTACTTTCCGGACAGAGAGCCCTATGTCTATAAGGAAGATAATGTGATGATGCACTTTTATACTATGATTCGGATTATAAAGAGCGCTCTATGATTTAAAAGTATAACGAAAGAAAACGGAGGATATTATGGAAGAGAACAGCATGAACCGGAATTACGGAGAGGACAACAGTCAGACGAATTATAATCAGTCTGACAGCGGTGCGCAATACAGTAGCAGTCAGCCGGATAACGGCTATCAAAATGAAAGCTATCAAACTAGCGGCGATCAGAACAGCGGCTATCAGGCCGATGGTTACCAGAATAATGGTTTTCAGAATAGCGGTTACCAAAATGATGGCTATCAGAATAACGGTTACAAGAGCGGCGGTCAAACTGATAGTTACCAGAATAACAGCTATCAAAACAGCAGCTATCAGAATAATGCATATCAAAACGATGGTTACCAAAATAACGGTTATGCAAACGGCGGCTACCCAGGTGGCGGCTATCCGAACGCTTATCAGCCTTACAACAATGTACCGCCCTACGGGAATGATCAGCTCGAGCTGGAAGAGCCTGTCAAAGTCAGCGAATGGGTTCTGGCACTGGTGTTGATGATGATTCCCTGTGTCAATATTATTATGATGTTTGTTTGGGCGTTCAGCAGCACCGAGAAGAAGAGCAAATCTAATTTCTTCAAGGCGTATCTGATCTTCTTCGCGATTGCGATGGGGCTTGTCGTACTGATGTGGCTCGGCATTCTGCTGTTTGCAATTGCATTAAGTTAAACAGCGCTCCAACGTCCTGACGCGCCGCAGGGCAGAATAAGACCGCTTGCGGTGACCGGCAGACCGATCTCGGAGGATTCCGTGCTGCCGCCGAAGACAGGTGTGAGAACTGACCGGATCATATAAGTCAGCACGGCGGGCTGTAAACCGGTGGTATATGAATTCACCAGATAAAACAGGGCATCTTTTGACAGAATCTGCGTGGTAAGGCGGATGAAAGGGAAGATGCTCTCTTCTATTTTCCAGATTTCACCCTTGGGACCTCTTCCGTAAGAAGGCGGATCCATGATAATGGCATCGTAAGTATTGCCCCGTCTGATCTCGCGCTCTACGAATTTCACGCAGTCGTCTACCAGCCAGCGGATCGGAGCATCGGCAAGACCGGATGCTGCGGCGTTCTCCTTCGCCCATAAGACCATGCCTTTGGAGGCATCTACATGAGTGACGGATGCTCCGGCCTTAGCGGCGGCAAGAGTAGCGCCTCCGGTGTATGCGAACAGGTTCAAGACTTTCACCGGTCTGCCGGCCCTCTTTATAATAGAAGAAAACCAATCCCAGTTGACAGCCTGTTCGGGAAAAAGCCCCGTGTGTTTAAAGCTGAAAGGCTTCAGCCGGAAAGTGAGATCCCTGTAATGTATGCTCCATTCCTGCGGCAGATCAAAGAACTCCCATTCGCCGCCGCCCTTGGAACTTCGGTGGTAGTGCCCGTTCATATGCCTCCAGCGCTTGTCCACACGCTCCGTATCCCATATGACCTGAGGGTCGGGACGCACGAGAATATAATCTCCCCAGCGTTCCAGCTTCTCTCCGTTTGAGGTGTCTATCACTTCATAGTCTTTCCAGTCGCCTGCGATCCACATTTTGTATATCCTTTCTCTTCCTTATATATAATCATAATGAATTAAGGATAGCATATTTTATCTGCGAAATCCACAGGACTTTTACAGGCCGGGTCGTGAATAAGCTTTACACTTTCCCGGCAATCTATTATAATAAAAGTGTAACAGTCAATGCAGGCGGAAAGAAGGCGGGTGATCGTATGACTGAAAAAGAAATGCTGAAGGTTTCTGTTGAGGAATTCTCACGGGTTCAGAAATACATGCTTTTAATTCAGGATAAGGATTCGGCTGCATATAAAGAGATCAGGGATCGATATATCGAATTAAAAGTTATACTGGTAGCTTCGGGTATTAATCTTACGGAATTGGATAAGATAAAAGAATAGTTGTTTCAGACTGATCAAGGGCATAAATCCTGCGGCCAATAGGGATTTATGCCCTATATTCTTTCATACACCTCTTTTTTTCATATTTTCTGAAAAAAATACTTGCATCCTAAAAAAACATCATGTATACTAGTCATTGCTGTGGCATGATAGCTATGAAGCGTGAGGTTGCTGCCCTATGTGGCAGGTTTTCCGTGGAGCGAATGTCAAGTTAGGAAACTGACGACAAGTCACTGTACAGGCAAAAATGTCCGGTATAACCGGAAACAACGTGGTTAGTGCCTTTTTAATATAGGACACACACGGGAGAGTGTACAGTCACCGCTTGTCGTACTTAAGAAGTAAAAGTGCGAAAAGGAGGCGACTTTTTTTATGGCAAGTCAAGTAATGAGAATTACATTAAAGGCTTATGATCATCAGTTAGTTGATGCATCTGCAAAAAAAATCATCGAAACAGTGAAGAAGAATGGATCTCAGGTGAGCGGACCCGTACCGCTTCCTACCAAGAAGGAAGTTGTTACAATCCTCAGAGCGGTTCACAAGTATAAGGACTCCAGAGAGCAGTTCGAACAGAGAACCCATAAGAGACTCATCGACATCATCACACCGACACCTAAGACGGTGGATGCGCTGCAGAGATTAGAGATGCCTGCAGGTGTGTATATCGACATCAAGATGAAAAACAAATAAGACCCCTACTAGGACGACCCCCATGGGGTCCGCTGTAGAACAACAGGAGGTAAGAAGGAATGAAGAAAGCTATTTTAGCAACAAAAGTCGGAATGACTCAAATCTTCAGCGAAGACGGAACATTAACACCTGTTACCGTACTTCAGGCAGGACCTTGCGCAGTAACACAGATCAAAACAAAAGAGAATGACGGTTACAGTGCAGTACAGGTTGGTTTTGTAGATAAGAAAGACAGAATTGTCAACAAGGACAAAGGTGGTAAGAAAGAAGTAATCCACAGACACGGTGTCAATAAGGCACAGAAAGGTCACTTTGATAAGGCGGGCGTATCGAGCAAAAGATTTGTAAGAGAGCTTAAGCTTGAGAATGCGGAAGAGTACACACTCGGAAGCGAGATCAAAGCAGATATCTTTGAAGTGGGTGATCATATCGACGCAACTGCGATCTCTAAAGGTAAGGGATTCCAGGGCGCGATCAAGAGACATGGTCAGCACAGAGGACCTATGACTCACGGTTCCAAATTCCATCGCCATCAGGGTTCCAATGGTGCATGTTCCTCACCGAGTAAGGTGTTCAAAGGAAAAGGCATGCCGGGACACATGGGCTGTGTAAGGGTGACGGTTCAGAATCTTACGATCGTAAGGGTTGACGCAGATAAGAATCTTATTCTTGTTAAGGGCGCTGTACCCGGACCGAGAAAAGCCTTGGTAACCATTAAAGAGACAACTAAGGTGGATGTGAAATAGTGACCTGAGTCACAGATGAAAGGAGGACCATTCAGATGGCAAACGTATCTGTTTATAATATGGAAGGTAAAGAAGTCGGCAAGATGGACTTAAACGATGCGGTATTCGGTGTCGAGATCAATGAACACTTAGTACACATGGCGGTTGTCCAGACACTTGCCAATAAACGTCAGGGAACACAGAAAGCAAAGACTCGTTCCGAAGTGTCCGGCGGCGGCAGAAAGCCTTGGAGACAGAAGGGAACAGGACATGCAAGACAGGGTTCCACGAGAGCTCCCCAGTGGAAGGGCGGCGGTGTTGTATTCGCACCCGTTCCGAGGGATTATTCTTTCAAGTTAAATAAGAAAGAGAAGCAGGCGGCTCTTAAGTCTGTACTGACCAGCAGAGTGCAGGATAACAAGCTGATCGTTTTAGACGAACTGAAGCTTGATGAGATCAAGACAAAGAAGTTTAAAGAGGTTATGGATAACCTTAAGGTAGAGAAGGCAATGGTAGTGATCGGCGAGCAGGATAAGAACGTGATCCTTTCCGCAAGAAATCTTCCTACAGTATCTACAGCAGTAGCAGAAAATATCAACGTATATGATATCTTGAAGGGCGACACTTTAGTACTCACTAAGGATGCCGTAGCAAAGATCGAGGAGGTGTATGCATAATGGCAGCAATCCAATATTATGATGTAATCCTCAAACCGGTTATCACAGAGAAGAGCATGGCAGGCATGAGCGAGAAGAAATATACTTTCTTAGTTCATCCCGAAGCCAACAAGACGCAGATCAAAGAAGCTGTTGAGAAGATGTTTGAAGGAACAAAGGTAGCTAAGGTCAACACGATGAACATGGACGGCAAGACCAAGAGACGCGGCATGGTATACGGCAAGACAGCCAAGACCAAGAAAGCGATCGTACAGTTGACACAGGACAGCAAGGATATCGAGATCTTTGCAGGATTATAACAAGACAAAGAGTTATTCTAAGGCGATAAAGAACATCGCCTAAGAACAACAACAGCTTTGTCTGAGAGAATCGCAAGCGATTCTCTGAAATAAATCATCATAGAAAAGGAGATAAGATCATGGGAATTAAGACATACAACCCATATACACCTTCCAGACGTAATATGACCGGTTCTGATTTCTCAGAGATTACCAAGAAGACTCCGGAGAAAGCGTTATGTACTTCTCTTAAGAAGAATGCCGGACGTAACAATCAGGGTAAGATCACAGTGAGACATCACGGCGGCGGAAGCAGAAGATTATACAGAAACATTGATTTCAAGAGAAATAAAGACGGTATTGCCGCTAAGGTAATCGGAATCGAGTACGATCCCAACAGAACGGCAAACATCGCACTGATCTGTTATGAGGATGGTGAGAAAGCATATATCCTCGCGCCGGAAGGATTAACAGACGGCATGAAAGTTATGAACGGTCCTGAGGCGGAAGTCAGAGTAGGTAACTGCTTACCGTTATCTGCAATCCCCGTCGGTACACTGGTTCACAACATTGAATTATATCCCGGCAAGGGCGGACAGATGGTTCGTTCTGCTGGTAACAGCGCACAGCTTATGGCTAAGGAAGGCAAGTATGCGACACTGAGACTTCCCTCCGGCGAAATGAGAATGGTTCCGATCGTATGCCGCGCAACAGTCGGCACAGTCGGCAACGTAGACCACAACCTGATCAAGATCGGTAAAGCAGGACGTAAGCGCCACATGGGTATCCGTCCTACGGTCCGCGGTTCCGTTATGAACCCTAATGACCATCCGCACGGTGGTGGTGAAGGAAGAGCGCCGATCGGTCGTCCCGGTCCGTGCACACCTTGGGGTAAACCGGCACTCGGCTTGAAGACACGTAAGAAGAAGAAAGCGTCCAACAAGCTGATCGTAAGAAGAAGAGACGGCAGAGCTATTAAATAGGAGGAGATATCATGGCTAGATCACTGAAAAAAGGACCGTTTGCAGATGCGAGCTTATTGAAGAAAGTAGATGCTATGAACGCGTCAGGACAGAAGCAGGTTATTAAGACCTGGTCCCGCCGCTCTACGATCTTCCCTTCCTTCGTGGGACACACATTCGCTGTTCATGACGGAAGAAAGCACGTACCGGTATATGTTACAGAGGATATGGTTGGTCACAAACTCGGCGAGTTCGTAGCGACCAGAACTTATAGAGGACACGACAAGGACGAGAGAAAGTCTAAAGTCCGCTAATTTGAAAGGAGGCATAAATCTATGGCTAAAGGACATAGATCCCAGATAAAGAGAGAGAGAAACGCGAATAAAGACACAAGACCCTCCGCTAAGTTATCTTACGCCAGAGTGTCTGTTCAGAAAGCGTGTTTCGTATTGGATGCCATCAGAGGAAAAGATGTGGAGACGGCGCTTGCGATCCTTGCATATAATCCGAGATACGCATCAAGCATTATTAAGAAGCTGTTAGAGTCTGCGATTGCGAATGCAGAGAACAACAACGGTATGAATGTGGAGAACCTTTACATTGCAGAGTGCTATGCAAACAAGGGACCGACCATGAAGAGAGTAAGACCGAGAGCACAGGGCAGGGCCTACAGGATCGAGAAGAGAATGAGCCACATCACAATCGTGCTTGATGAAAGATAGGATCATATAGGAAGGAGAACAACATGGGACAGAAAGTTAATCCACACGGCCTCAGAGTCGGTATCATTAAAGATTGGGATTCTAAGTGGTATGCTGATGCAGAGTTTTCTGATTTCTTAGTAGAAGACTACAACATCAGAGAATACTTGAAGAAGAAATTATACAGTGCCGGTATTTCTAAGATCGAGATCGAGAGAGCATCCGACAGAGTGAAAGTAATCATCTACACTGCAAAACCGGGTGTTGTGATCGGTAAGGGCGGTGCAGAGATCGAAGTAACCAAGAAAGAGCTTTCTAAGCTGACGAGCAAGAAAGTTTTCGTAGACATCAAAGAGATTAAGAGACCTGATAAGGATGCACAGCTTGTTGCGGAGAACATCGCACAGCAGCTTGAAAATCGTGTATCTTTCAGGCGTGCCATGAAGTCCTGCATGGGCAGAACCATGAAAGCAGGAGCAGAAGGCATCAAGACTGCTGTATCCGGACGTCTGGGCGGCGCAGATATCGCTCGTACAGAGTTCTACAGCGAGGGTACTATCCCGCTTCAGACTTTGAGAGCAGATATTGACTACGGTTTTGCAGAGGCCGATACGACATACGGTAAGCTCGGTGTCAAAGTATGGATCTATAAAGGAGAGGTACTTCCGACTAAATCTAATGTGGAAGGGAGCGATAAATAATGTTAATGCCTAAAAGAGTAAAACGTCGTAAACAGTTTCGCGGCTCTATGAGCGGAAAAGCTACCCGTGGCAACACGATCACCTACGGTGAGTACGGTATTGTAGCATTAGAGCCCTGTTGGATTAAGTCCAACCAGATCGAGGCAGCCCGTATTGCTATGACTCGTCATATTAAGCGTGGCGGTAAAGTCTGGATCAAAATATTCCCTGATAAACCTGTAACAGCGAAACCTGCTGAGACACGTATGGGCTCCGGTAAAGGTACTCTGGAATACTGGGTTGCAGTTGTAAAACCCGGACGTGTTATGTTCGAGATTGCGGGAGTAGCTGAGGATGTAGCTAAAGAAGCGTTACGTCTTGCAACACATAAGCTTCCATGCAAATGTAAGATCGTTTCTAAAGCGGATTTGGAAGGCGGTGTATCGAATGAAAACTAATAAATTTGTAGAAGATTTAAAGAACAAATCAGATGCAGAATTAGCGCAGGAATTGGTTGATGCGAAGAAAGAACTTTTCAATTTGAGATTCCAGAATGCAACCAATCAGTTGGATAACACGGCAAGAATCAAAGATGTCAGAAGAAACATCGCCAGGATCCAGACCGTGATCACTGAGAAGGCAAAAGCAGTAAATTAAGAAACGACGCTGTAAGAATTGCAAAGCAATTCTTGCGATTTCAGTTTACTGAAATCAAAGGAAAGGAGACTCAATCGTGGACAGAAATTTAAGAAAGACACGTACTGGCAAGGTAACCAGTAACAAGATGGATAAGACGATCGTGGTAGCAATCGAAGACCATGTTAAACATCCGCTTTACAAGAAAATTGTAAAGAAGACCTATAAATTGAAAGCACATGATGAGAACAATGAGTGCAACATCGGTGATACAGTTAAGGTAATGGAGACCAGACCTTTATCCAAGGATAAGAGATGGAGACTTGTTGAGATTGTCGAGAAAGCAAAATAGTTTATTTGATTATGAAAAGAAGGAGAAATCAGCATGATTCAACAGGAAAGCAGACTTAAGGTCGCTGACAATACCGGTGCAAAAGAGCTTCTGTGCATCAGAGTTGTGGGCGGTTCTACAAGAAGATATGCACGTATCGGTGATATCATTGTTGCTACGGTCAAAGACGCAACACCAGGCGGCGTTGTAAAAAAAGGCGACGTTGTAAAGGCTGTAGTTGTTCGTAGTGTAAAAGGCGCTCGTCGTAAAGACGGATCTTATATCAGATTTGACGAGAATGCTGCTGTTATCATCAAGGAGGATAAGACTCCGAGAGGAACCCGTATTTTTGGACCAGTAGCGAGAGAGCTTCGTGATAAACAGTTTATGAAAATTGTTTCACTGGCTCCGGAAGTATTATAGGAGGTGCCGGTATGTCAACATTTAAGATTAAAAAAGGTGATACCGTTAAGGTAATCGCCGGTAAAGACAAAGACAAAGAAGGCAAAGTTATATCCGTAGACAGAAAGAACAATAAGGTTCTGGTTGAAGGAATCAACATGATCACAAAGCATGAGAAGCCTTCAGCAGCTAATCAGAACGGCGGCATTGTTCAGAAGGAAGCACCTATCAACGCTTCCAATGTAATGTATGTACACAAGGGTAAAGCAACAAGGATCGGTTTCAAGTTCGAGAATGATAAGAAGGTCCGTTATGCGAAATCCACAGGTGACATCATTGACTAATTCTAAGAAAGGAGGTCTAAAACGTTGAGTAGTAGACTGAAAGAGATGTATAAGAACGAGATCGTAGATGCTATGGTCAAAAAGTTTGGATATAAAAATGTTATGGAAGTTCCGAAACTTGACAAGATCGTAATCAACATGGGCGTTGGTGAAGCGAAGGAAAACGCTAAGATTCTGGAAGCGGCTGTGAGTGATATGGAAACGATCACCGGACAGAAGGCAGTCGTGACGAAGGCTAAGAACTCTGTTGCTAACTTTAAGATCAGAGAAGGTCAGGCAATCGGATGTAAGACGACACTCCGCGGCGATAAGATGTATGAGTTTCTGGATCGCCTCGTAAACCTTGCACTTCCCCGTGTACGTGACTTCAGAGGTGTTAATCCCAACTCCTTTGACGGCAGAGGCAATTATGCACTGGGTATCAAGGAGCAGATCATCTTCCCGGAGATCGAGTATGATAAGGTAGATAAGGTCAGAGGTATGGACGTTATCATCGTCACCACCGCGAAGACGGATGAGGAAGCTCGTGAGTTGTTGAGATTATTTAACATGCCATTCGCTAAATAGAAGGAGGTAAATTCATGGCTAAGACAGCAATGAAGATCAAACAGCAGCGTAAACCGAAATTCTCCGTTAGAGAATACAATCGTTGCAAAATCTGTGGTCGTCCACATGCTTATTTAAGAAAATACGGAATTTGCAGAATTTGCTTCCGTGAATTAGCATATAAAGGTCAGATCCCCGGCGTTAAGAAAGCAAGCTGGTAAAACAACGAAAAGTTTTACTAAGGTGCGAAAGAACCGCACCTAAGAAAAACTAAGTTTCGTTGGGAAGAATGTCGCTGACGCTTGCATTCTTCCGGTGCATTGACTGGGATAAGTGAATGAAATAAGCGGATCAATAATTTAAGGAGGAAAAATCATGACAATGAGCGACCCTATTGCAGATATGCTTACAAGAATCCGTAATGCAAATACTGCAAAACATGATACAGTAGATGTACCCTCATCTAAGATGAAATTAGCTATCGCGCAGATTCTTTTGGATGAAGGATATATTAGAAAATTCGATTTGATCGATAACGGCAGTTTCAAGACCATTCATATCACATTGAAATACGGCGAGGATAAGAATGACAAGATCATTTCCGGAATCAAGAGAATCTCTAAACCGGGTCTTCGTGTATATGCCGGCAAAGAGGATCTGCCGAGAGTTCTCGGAGGTCTGGGCGTTGCAATCATCTCTACCAATCAGGGAGTTGTAACGGATAAGAAGGCAAGAGAGCTGCAGGTAGGCGGCGAAGTGTTAGCCTTCGTCTGGTAGTGGACAATAACAAGAATTTAAAACAGGAGGTACGGGCATGTCACGTATAGGAAGAATGCCAATCGCTATTCCCGCGGGTGTAACCGTTGAGGTAGCAGAAAATAATAAAGTGACTGTAAAAGGTCCTAAGGGAACACTTGAGAGAGTGCTTCCGGCAGAAATGGAAATTAAAGTAGAAGGCGATCAGGTTGTAGTATCCAGACCGAATGATTTAAAGAAGATGAAGTCTTTCCACGGTCTGACAAGAACACTGATCCACAATATGGTTGTCGGTGTAACGGAAGGATACGAGAAGAAGCTGGAAGTAAACGGTGTAGGTTACAGAGCGTCTAAATCAGGCAAGACTCTGACACTTAACCTTGGTTACTCTCATCCGGTGGAAATGACGGATCCCGAAGGTATCGAGACTGTTATGGAAGGACAGAACGTAATCATCGTCAAAGGTATTGATAAAGAAAAAGTTGGTCAATTTGCGGCTGAGATCAGAGACAAGAGAAGACCGGAGCCTTATAAGGGCAAGGGTATCAAGTATGCTGATGAGACAATTAGACGTAAAGTTGGTAAGACTGGTAAGAAATAACAGATAAGGAGAGTATGAAGATGGTTAGTAAGGAATCAAGACAAAAAGTTCGTGTAAAAAAACACAACAGACTGCGTAACCGTTTCAGCGGCACCGCTGATAGACCGCGTCTTTCTGTGTTCAGAAGTAATAATCATATGTATGCTCAAATTATTGACGATACAGTTGGAAATACTTTAGTTTCGGCGTCTACTCTCGAGAAGTCTGTAAAGTCTGAACTGGAGAAAACCAATAACGTTGATGCAGCAGCATATTTAGGAACAGTAATCGCTAAGAGAGCAATTGAAAAAGGTATTAAGACTGTTGTCTTTGACAGAGGCGGCTTTATATATCAGGGTAAGATTGCAGCATTAGCTGAGGCAGCCAGAGAAGCTGGCTTAGAATTCTAGGAAGGGAGAAGGAAATCACATGAGACGTACAATCATTGATGTAAGTCAGTTAGAATTGACTGAAAAAGTAGTAACGATCAAACGTGTTACTAAGGTTGTTAAAGGTGGTCGTAACATGCGTTTCACGGCTCTTGTAGTAGTCGGTGACAGCAATGGTCATGTTGGTGCAGGCTTAGGCAAAGCAACTGAAATCCCTGAAGCAATTCGCAAAGGTAAAGAAGATGCGATCAAGAACTTAGTTTCTGTTGCACTTGATGATAACAGCAGTATCACACACGATTTTATCGGCAAATTCGGTTCTGCTTCCGTACTCCTTAAGAGAGCTCCGGAAGGTACCGGTATTATCGCAGGAGGTCCTGCCCGTGTTGTATGTGAACTTGCAGGTATCAAGAATATCCGTACGAAATCTTTAGGCTCCAACAATAAGCAGAATGTCGTACTTGCTACGATCGCGGGACTGCGCCAGTTAAAGACTCCTGAAGAAGTAGCTAAGAACCGCGGTAAATCCGTAGAAGAGATTCGCGCTTAAGTTACCGAAGGTTGTTGATCGGTCAGAATATTTAGGAGGAAAAGAAGATGGCAGCAAAGAAAGAAGCAGCTAAAACATTAAAGATTACTTTAATTAAATCTACCATTGGTCAGGTTCCGAAAAACAGGGCAACGGTTGAAGCTATGGGTCTCAGGAAACTTCATCAGACAGTGGAACTGCCTGACAATGCATCAACCAGAGGTCAGATTCAGAAAGTAAGACATATGGTTAAAGTAGAAGAAGCATAAAAGGAGGTGTCAGAATGGAATTATCAAATTTAAGACCCGCGCCCGGGTCAGTACACAGTGATAATTTTAGAAGAGGTCGTGGACACGGTTCAGGCAACGGTAAGACAGCCGGCAAGGGTCATAAGGGACAGAAAGCTCGTTCAGGAGCCCCCAGAATCGGATTCGAGGGCGGTCAGATGCCGTTATACAGACGTATTCCTAAGAGAGGTTTTACCAACAGGAATTCTAAGGATATCGTGGCGATCAACTTAAGTGCGCTGGAAGTGTTCGACAACGGCGCGACGGTTGACGTGGATGTACTGCTTGAGAAAGGGATCATCAAGAATCCTCGTGATGGGGTTAAGATTCTTGGAAACGGAGAACTTACTAAGAAACTCGATGTGAAAGTGAATGCTTTCAGCGCATCCGCGAAAGAAAAGATCGAGGCACTTGGTGGAACAGCAGAGGTGATCTAATGCTTACAACCTTAAAGAATGCGTTTAAAATCAAAGAAATAAGAAAGAAACTTTTCTTTACATTTATGATGTTGGTTGTGATCCGTTTCGGATCACAGCTCCCCGTTCCGGGCATCAACAGAAGCTTCTTTGCGGACTGGTTTTCACAGCAGACCGGAGACGCTTTTAATTTCTTCGATGCTTTTACGGGAGGTTCGTTCCTGAACATGTCTGTTCTGGCGCTTAATATTACGCCCTATATTACATCGTCCATTATTATGCAGCTTATGACGATAGCGATTCCGAAATTGGAAGAGATGCAGCGTGACGGTGCCGACGGCAGGAAGAAAATCGCTTCCATCACGAGATATGTGACGGTGGCGCTTGCGCTTATTGAATCCAGCGCTATGGCGATCGGCTTCGGACGTCAGGGACTGCTGCAGACATATAATGTAATTAATGTGGTTACGGTTATTGCGGCGTTGACAGCCGGCAGTGCGTTTCTTATGTGGATCGGAGAGCGGATTACGGAGAGCGGTGTTGGCAACGGTATTTCCATCGTGCTGACGATTAACATCCTGTCACGTATACCGCAGGATATTACGCAGTTATTTGAGCAGTTCGTGATTGGTAAATCCATTGCAAAGGGTGCTGTGGCGGCGATCATTATCATTGCAATCATTATACTGATGGTAGTGCTCGTTATTATCTTAAATGACGGTGTTCGCAAGATTCCCGTACAGTATGCCAAGAAAGTACAGGGCAGGAAGATGGTTGGCGGTCAGATGACAAGCCTGCCGTTAAAGGTGAATACCTCAGGTGTTATTCCGGTAATCTTTGCCTCTTCCCTGATGCAGCTTCCGGTAATCGTTTGTTCGTTTTTCGGTATTACCGGCACAGGTGTGTGGGCTGAGATTTTGAAAGGAGTAAATTCCAATTATTGGTGCAATCCGAAACAGCTTGTGTATTCCATCGGACTGCTGGTATATATTGCACTGGTTATCTTCTTTGCGTACTTCTACACATCTATTACGTTCAATCCTTTAGAGATTGCGGAGAACATGAAGAAGCAGGGCGGATTTATTCCGGGTATCAGACCGGGCAAGCCTACCAGCGATTATCTGAATAAGGTGCTTACCTATATTATTTTCATCGGCGCGGTGGGACTTACGATCGTATGCGTTGTGCCGTATTTCTTCAATGGAGTATTCGGGGCAAGCGTATCCTTCAGCGGAACAAGTCTGATCATTATCGTGAGCGTTGTTCTGGAGACGATCAAGCAGATAGAATCACAGATGCTGGTTCGTAATTATAAAGGATTTTTAAACGATTAATTTATATGGAAATGATGGGGACGAGCAGGGCAACCGAGGCGTCCCTTACGTTTCATTGAAAAAGAAAGATTTTTCAATCGCAAATTTGTGCCTTGCGGCTGCAAAACCGCAGGTTATGAGAAAGGCGTGAGTATCAGTTATGAAAATTATTATGTTGGGCGCACCCGGCGCAGGCAAGGGAACACAGGCGAAAATGATCGCGGAGAAATATGAAATCCCGCATGTGTCCACGGGCGACATTTTCAGGGCAAATATTAAGAACGGCACGCAGCTTGGCATGGAAGCAAAGCAGTATATGGATCAGGGATTGCTCGTTCCGGATGAGCTGACGGTCAAGATCCTGCTTGACAGAGTGGCGAAGGAAGATTGCAAGAACGGCTATGTGCTGGACGGTTTTCCGAGGACTATTCCACAGGCGGAAGTACTGGACAAGGCGCTTAGTCAGCTGGGAGATAAGATTGACTATGCAATTAACGTGGATGTGCCGGATGAAAATATTGTAAGAAGAATGGGTGGCAGGCGAGCATGCCTTTCATGCGGAGCCACATACCATATTGAGCATGTACCGCCTAAAACGGAAGGAATCTGTGACAGTTGCGGGCAGGAGCTGGTGCTGCGTGACGATGATAAGCCGGAGACGGTGCAGAATCGTCTGAATGTATATCATGAGCAGACGCAGCCGTTAATTGAGTTCTACAGCAAGAAGGGCGTATTGCAGACAGTAGACGGCACGATGGATATGAACGATGTGTTTGAGGCTATTGTGACAGTCTTGTCATAAAGTATGCAAAAGAGAAATTGACGTGTGAGAAGTGCTGTGGGAGAGGATATAGGATGGCAATAACGATTAAATCGCCCGGAGAAATTGAACTGATGCGGGAATCGTGCAGGCTGCTTGGTCTGGTTCATAATGAACTGGCGAAGGTGATCAGACCAGGGATATCCACGAAGGAAATTGACAGAGTGTGTGAGGAGCTCATCCGCAGTTACGGGTGTACGCCTAATTTTCTGCACTATCAGGGATATCCGGCCTCCGTGTGTGTTTCTGTGAATGAGGAAGTGGTGCACGGTATTCCGAGAGAAGATCATATAATTCGGGAAGGCGATATCGTCAGTCTGGATACGGGACTGATCTATCGGGGGTATCATTCCGACGCTGCCAGAACCCACGCGGTAGGGCAGATCAGCGCCGAGGCGCAGAAATTGATTGACGTGACCAGACAGAGTTTCTTTGAGGGGATCAAGATGGCGAAAGCAGGCAATCATCTCCATGACATTTCCAATGCCATCGCTGCATATGTCACACCGTACGGTTACGGTATCGTTAGAGATCTGGTGGGACACGGCATAGGCACAAGCCTGCATGAGCCGCCGCAGATTCCGAACTTTGCACTGAGAAGAAGAGGACCGAAGCTGCGACCGGGCATGACGCTGGCGATTGAACCGATGATCAATATGGGTACAGAGGATGTGGAGTGGCTGGATGATGGCTGGACGGTAGTCTCGGTGGATCATTCCCTATCGGCACATTACGAAAACACAGTGTTGATCACGGAAGGCGAACCGGAGATCCTGACGCTGTGACAGAATCAGGAAATGAGAAGGATTTGTGTCTGCGCCCTCTTATTTAACCATGATGATGTGCGGAAATGGAGTAGAATATGACAGGAATGCTTGCGAGCTCTAAAGCGGGGCACGATCAGAAAACTATATATGTCATAATAGATGAAGACGATGAATATGTATATTTAGCCGACGGCAAAAAAAGAACCGTGGACAGACCGAAGAGGAAAAACAAGAAACATATTCAGATTATTAAGAAGAAACAGCTGATAAGGCCGACGGACGGTTATAAGGATTTGGAAATCAAGAGAGTGATCAAACAATATCAGGAGGAAGCAAATGTCAAAAGCTGATGTAATCGAAATTGAGGGAACAGTCATTGAGAAGCTGCCGAATACCATGTTTCAGGTGGAACTGGAGAACGGACATGTGGTGTTAGCGCACATAAGCGGTAAACTCCGCCAGAATTTTATCCGTATTCTGCCCGGTGACAAAGTAACACTGGAGTTGTCACCCTATGATTTATCCAAAGGCAGAATTATCTGGCGTGATAAATAAGAAAAAAGACCTTGCCAAAGATTGGGTATGATGGTATAATGTAAAACGGTCTTTTTTGAAAGGAGGGTTTGAGATGAAAGTAAGGTCATCAGTAAAACCGATCTGCGAAAAATGCAAGATCATCAAAAGAAAAGGAAAGATCAGAGTAATCTGTGAGAATCCAAAACATAAGCAGGTACAAGGTTAATCCCCGAGCAATTTAGTTTAACGGGGTTCTTGCCTATTATATATAGATGCCGGAGCCTAATGGGAGATTACTTTTTGATACCAACAATTATGTTTGGAAAGATCGGATATCTGATCCGGTTGGGTAGAACCTACCCCAATCAATTAGTAAAGCGGGTAAAAGACCGCTTACGGGATTTGCTTCGTAAACTCGGATGCCAGTCTCGTACGAAACGTAAAGAAAATGGAGGAAACGTAAATGGCTCGTATTGCAGGTGTTGACTTACCCAGAGAGAAACGTGTGGAGA
Organism: Lachnospiraceae bacterium; assembly: GCA_014804655.1. Lineage (GTDB taxonomy): Bacteria > Bacillota > Clostridia > Lachnospirales > Lachnospiraceae > UBA3282. Next base: position 124,630 of record JAAUZK010000019.1, read on the forward strand.
TTGGACTTACTTACATCTACGGTATCGGTAGAGTAAGCTCCAACAAGATTCTGGAGGCAGCAAACGTAAATCCTGACACCCGTGTCAGAGAATTAACTGACGATGAGGTAAAGAGAATTGCCGAGGTGATCGACAAGGATTACATGGTGGAAGGTGATCTGAGAAGAGAGATCGCACTGAACATCAAGCGTCTTCAGGAGATCGGATGTTACAGAGGTATCCGCCACAGGAAGGGACTTCCGGTTCGTGGTCAGAAGACTAAGACCAATGCAAGAACAAGAAAAGGTCCGAAGAGAACAGTAGCAAATAAGAAGAAATAAGATGAACCCGGAATCGGGGATTCTGAAAAGTTGTTTAGTAATTGAAGTTAGCAGATTAGGAGAAAGTAGGTTAGTTTATTATGGCTAAAAAAGTTACAAAAAAAGTGACAAAAAAGCGTGTAAAGAAAAACGTTGAACGTGGACAGGCACATATCCAGTCTTCTTTTAACAATACGATCGTTACCTTGACAGATACAGAGGGTAATGCGTTAAGCTGGGCAAGTGCAGGTGGTCTTGGTTTTAGAGGTTCAAGGAAATCTACTCCATATGCGGCACAGATGGCTGCAGAGACAGCGGCTAAGGCTGCTTTAGTACATGGTTTAAAGACAGTAGATGTTATGGTTAAGGGTCCGGGTTCTGGTCGTGAGGCAGCAATCCGTGCATTGCAGGCATGCGGTCTGGAAGTGACAAGTATTCGAGACGTAACTCCCGTGCCTCATAACGGATGTCGTCCGCCTAAGCGCCGCCGCGTCTAATTAGAACAAAGAGAAAGCATTGGAAGAAGGCGTCAATGACGTTGTAAACAAAATTATAATGAGAGGAGCCAAAAGAAATGGCAGTAAACAGAGTCCCTGTATTGAAAAGATGCAGATCACTTGATTTAGATCCTACTTATTTAGGATACGATAAGAAATCCAACAGAACATCGGCGAGAGCCGGCAAGAAGATCAGCGAGTATGGTCTTCAACTCAGAGAGAAACAGAAAGCTAAATTTATCTATGGTGTATTGGAGAAGCCTTTCAGAAACTATTATGAAAAGGCAGAGAGAATGAAAGGTATGACCGGTGAGAATCTTATGGTCATGCTGGAGAGCAGACTGGACAGTATCGTGTTCAGAATGGGCTTTGCAAGAACAAGAAGAGAGGCCAGACAGGTCGTAGGTCATAAGCATTTTCTCGTAAACGGTAAGCCGGTGCATATTCCGTCTTATCTGGTTAAAGCAGGCGATGTGATCGAAATAAGAGAGAAATCCAGATCTCTGCAGAGATATAAGGATATCCTCGAAGTGACGGCAGGAAGACTTGTTCCGGAGTGGTTAGAGGTAGATCAGGAAGCACTGAAGGGAACCGTGAAATATCTTCCCACAAGAGAGATGATCGACGTTCCGGTCAACGAGATGCTTATCGTCGAGTTGTACTCTAAGTAATAAGACGAGCGGAAGAATGTCTTTCTGAACCTTTCTTCCCGATAACAGTGGTTTTCCAACATGTTCGCAAAGGAGGGTATTTGCGTGTTTGATTTTGAGAGACCTAATATTGAGGTTGCGGAAATCTCAGAAGATAAGAAGTATGGTAGATTCGTAGTAGAGCCTTTGGAGAGAGGTTACGGTATTACCCTTGGTAATTCTCTTAGAAGAATTATGCTTTCTTCTTTGCCGGGCGCTGCAGTCAGCCAGGTTAAAATCGAAGGTGTTTTACATGAATTCAGCTCTATTCCCGGCGTAAAGGAAGATGTTACGGAGATCATTATGAACATCAAGAGCCTTGCGATCAAAAATAGCAGCGATACCAATGAACCTAAGACAGCATACATCGAATATGAGGGCGAGGGCATTGTCAGAGCGTCCGATATTCAGGTGGATCAGGATATCGAGATTTTAAATCCTGATCAGGTGATTGCCACATTAAGCGGCAAAGATACGAAACTGTACATGGAATTGACGATCACAAGGGGAAGAGGTTATGTAAGTTCTGACCGCAATAAGGTGGAAGATCTTCCGATCGGTGTGATTGCGATAGATTCTATCTATACACCTGTTGAAAGAGTCAATGTGACCGTAGAGAATACGCGTGTAGGCCAGATTACCGATTTTGATAAGCTGACGCTGGACGTATACACGAACGGAACGTTGGTTCCCGACGAGGCAGTCAGTCTGGCTGCTAAGGTACTGAGCGAGCACTTAAGTCTTTTCATTGATCTGTCCGAGAACGCCAAGACCGCAGAGGTTATGGTAGAGAAGGAAGACGATGAGAAAGAGAAAGTATTGGAGATGAGCATAGACGAGCTTGAGCTGTCTGTCCGCTCTTACAACTGCTTAAAGAGAGCCGGTATCAATACCGTGGAGGAACTGACCAACAAGACTTCCGAGGATATGATGAAAGTCCGCAATTTAGGACGCAAGTCTCTGGAGGAAGTATTGGCAAAATTAAAAGAATTAGGCTTACAGCTGAATCCAAGCGATGAGGCCTGATCTATATATGAATGGCGTGCAGGATAAGCCCGAAGAGCACCCGCGCGCTTGCTCATGAATGGAACTGTTAACACATTCGGTAAGTAAGTCCGAAGTGCGTGGCCGGATGTACACCATGTTGCGGGAGAGAACTCCCCAGTGAGAAAGGAATTTATTATGGCAAAATACAGAAAACTCGGCAGAACATCTGATCAGAGAAAAGCATTACTGAGAAGTCAGGTAACAGCTCTGCTGTACAACGGAAAAATCATTACGACTGAGGCAAGAGCTAAGGAAGTGCGCAAGATTGCGGAGGGTCTGATCACTTTAGCCGTGAAGGAGAAAGACAATTTCGAGACCGTTAAGGTTACGGCGAAGGTACCCCGTAAGGATAAGGATGGCAAGAGAGTCAAAGAAGTAGTAGACGGCAAGAAAGTTACCGTTTTCGATACGGTTGAGAAGGAGATTAAGAAAGATATGCCTTCAAGACTTCATGCCAGAAGACAGATGTTAAAGGTGTTATATCCTGTAAAGGAAGTGCCTTCCACACCTGCAGGCAGAAAGAAAGGCACCAAGGAAGTTGATTTGGTTGCAAAGCTTTTCGATGAATACGGCGCTAAGTATGCAAGCCGTAACGGCGGTTACACAAGAATCATCAAGATCGGTCCCCGTAAGGGAGATGCGGCGATGGAAGTAGTGCTTGAGCTTGTGTAATATATATGATATGGTCAAATACCCTGCACAGATGTGCGGGGTATTGTTTTGTGTGGAAAAGAAAATATACCGGCCGCATTTTGGGGAAATAGGTATAATTATATATATAAATTGGTTTAATTGGTAAATTTTATTGAAAAAACAGAAAAAATTAGAAAAATTATATTTTTTTGTGGAATTTATCTACGAATATGTTATAATGTTAACACGCGAAAAATATAGTGTATTTGGAGGGACATCACGATGAAATTGAAACAGAAGATTCTTTTGATTTCTATTTTACCATTACTCCTTTTGGGTATAGTGATCATTGTGTTTGGGGATAAACAGATCACTAATGTAGTGACGGATCAGATTGAGGATGGTCTGAGGGCAACCACGATTGCTGTACGTGTCATGTTCAGAAAAATGAACAATGAGGTTTATAGCCTGAATGAGAACAATGAACTTGTTAAGGGTGATTTCAATATTTCCCAAACTCAGGATCTGGCGGACGATATCAAAGAGGCTACGGGTATCGATATCACTATTTTCTACGGCGACACAAGATATATGACCTCAGTTGTTGATGAGAGTGGTGAGCGTATTATCGGTACGCAGGCGGGTCCGAGAGCGATTGAGGAAGTATTGGGCAATGGCGAGGAGTTCTTCGCCACGGATGCCGTTGTGAACGATAAACTGTATTTTGGATATTACGTACCGTTGTTTGACTTCGAGACTCAGGAGACTATTGGTATGGTATTCGCGGGAGAGCCTCAGGAGGAAGCGCAGGCACAGATTAGAAGAATTATTATGTTGATCGTAGCGCTTGTTGTTATAGTCGGCGTTATCTGTGCGGTATTGATCTTTATCACAGTAAATAAGATGGTGAAACATCTGGAAGAGGGCGTGGTTGCTTTGTCACGTCTTTCGGAAGGAAAGTTGAATATTCATATAGAAGATAAGGTTTTGGAGGAGAAAGATGAGATCGGTGATATCTGTCGTGCGATCGATAAGATGAAGGTCAATCTGTCGGGTATCATTAATACGATCAAAGAGGACAGTGTGGTTCTGCTTGATGCGTCCGAAAAGCTTCGTGAGAAGACAGATGTCACCACCGAGCATGTAGAACAGATGGAGAAGGCTGTTAACGAGATTGCGATCGGTGCAGGAAGCCAGGCTGAGGAGACACAGGAGGCTACAGAATCTATTATTCTGATGGGTAATATGATCGAGGAGACTGCAAGTGAGCTGGCAAATCTGAATGAGAGAGCTAATTCTATCAAAGAACGTGGTGAGGTTGCTATTGGAGCGCTTCGCGAATTGCAGAGCACTAATGAGAAGACAAGCGCGTCTATCAATATTATTTATGAACAGACCAATGTAACGAATGAGTCGGCTCAGAAGATTAAAGAGGCAACCGCTCTGATTACCAATATTGCGGAAGAGACCAATCTCCTTTCACTGAATGCGTCTATTGAAGCAGCACGAGCAGGTGAGCAGGGTAGAGGATTTGCAGTTGTTGCTGCACAGATTCAGAAACTGGCTGAGCAGTCTAATGAGTCCGCAAGACAGATCGAAGGAATTATCCTTTCTCTGATCGAGGATTCCGACAAGGCAGTTGCTACCATGAATGAAGTAAAAGAAATTATGGAGCTACAGAATGAGAATGTTACCAACACTGGCACGCAGGTAACACAGCTTCTGAATGATGTAGATGAATCATTGATCATGATCGGTGATGTTACAGAGAAGACGAATAAAGTCAATGATGTACGAAGCAGTGTAGTAGATACGGTACAGAACCTGTCGGCGATTGCACAGGAGAATGCGGCAAGTACACAGGAGACATCCGCATCTGTTACAGAGATCAGCGGTATTATCACAGAGATTGCCGGCAATGCTGCAGAGCTTAAGGGAATTTCCAACAGAATGGATGACAGCATGTCAATGTTTGAGATGTAGGGCATATGGCCGGAAGAGGACAGGCTTAAGAAATATCAGTAATAATAAACCCCCGAGAATATATTTTCTCGGGGGTTATTTTTCCTTGAAGGATACATATTCCGAGTTTGCGAAAGATGCGTAGCATCTTATGAACAATATCTCGCAATTGAGCTTTGCTCAATTTGTTACAATACAATCTGGAAATGTTGGTAGTCCTTACAAGAGTTCCAGTTGCCGCCCCATGTGAATCCATGTTCTGTGAACAACTTGTAGCACAGATCATTTTCATCAATCTTATAAGGGAAGTCCAGAGAGCGATCCGTGTACACTTCGCTGCCCTTGGGGGAAATATAGGTTTCTCCGGTGCCATCCTTATTGAATACGACGTAAGGGTTGTAGAATGGGTTAATGTCGATGGCACAGCCGAGTGCATGTTTTGACAGATTCGTAGTGCCGTCCACCACCCGGTAGTTAAAACAGGAAGTATTATTGTCCAACATGGAGAGCGTGTCATCGCCGTCATATTCATCTATGAGACGGATTCGCTCGATCCGATAGTCGTTCTGATACAGTTCATAGAATATTTCCACCATATCCTGTGCAATTGCCTTGTTGCAAATCAGTTCACCGATTTGCTCTTCGCCGTTAAAATCAATGTAGAGCAGCCCCACATAGTTTAAGTCCTCATAAGCTATGGTACAGCCGCTTTCGGGATAGGAGATTCCCGTGATCTTATCTTTGATGCTGTTACTCAGAGGTTCATAATAGAATCCTGTTTGATAAGTAGTTCGCTCCGTATTAGCTGCCATATTGTCCGGCTCCTTGCGGTCTGCTGCGGAATCTGAAGTAGTGCTTTCGTTTCCGTCAGGGATCGTGTCTTTAGGAGTATTGTATGCGGTAGGCTCGTCCGAAGTTTCGGCATTCGCTTGCTCTGTGTCAGCTTCGGCACTGCCAGTCTCTGGATCCTCCGTTGCAGTACCGTATGCGATCTCCGGATTGGCTTTGGCGTATTCCTCCAGTGTTTCCGAGCCGATCAGAAGATGGGTAAGGAATGCGCATACCATAATCAGCAGTACGATAAAAAGGAAAGGTCCGGCGGCAAGATGCAATAATTCTTTTAGATTACCGGGCGTTTTATTAGATGATGTATTTTGTGACATATATGTCATATCTCCTTTCTCAAGGTATATTTGGTGATAAATAGAAGGTTCAGTGTACTGTTCAAGCATAGTCAATACTTAGTTTAGTTTGTGTGGAAAGTTAAATAATTTGTGAACAGCAGCAACTATTACGCGAACCTCTAAAAGTATATCATAAAACCTTGTGTTTTGGGGGATTAGTTAGTATAATAAGCGATGAATTGAATTAGTTATCACAGACTGAGTTGTTGCAGCATAACTGTGAAGAACAGGGCTCTGAACAGTTACGTTACAGCGTTAAAGTGTATACACATGAATTTGCAATAGGAGTTATATATCGTAGATGGGAATCATTAAGACAGATAAACTGGTATTTGAATATATAAGGCGTGACGAAGAGGGAAACGTGGAGGGAATCACCCGCGCAGTGGACGAGGTCGATCTGGATGTGAAGCAGGGCGATTTCGTTGCGATTCTGGGGCATAACGGTTCAGGCAAGTCCACGCTGGCCAAGCATATCAACGCGATCCTGTATCCCACCGAAGGTGCAGTGTGGGTGGACGGTATGGATACGCGGGACGAGAAGGATCTGTGGAATATCCGTCAGGAAGCGGGTATGGTTTTCCAGAATCCCGATAATCAGATCATCGGACAGGTGGTCGAAGAGGATGTGGGATTCGGACCGGAGAATATGGGCGTGCCTACGGAAGAGATCTGGGCGCGCGTGGAAGAGAGTCTGAAAGCGGTGGGGATGTACACATACCGCAAATTCTCACCGAATAAGCTATCCGGCGGACAGAAGCAGAGAGTTTCGATAGCAGGCGTTATCGCTATGCACCCCAAATGCATTATCCTTGATGAGCCGACGGCGATGCTTGATCCCAACGGACGCAAGGAGGTAGTGCGCGCCGTCAGGGGATTAAATGATGTGGAAGGGATCACGGTGGTGCTGATCACCCATTATATGGAAGAAATTATTCACGCGGATAAAGTTTTTGTCATGGATAAGGGGAAGGTCGCAATGGAGGGAACGCCGCGTGAGATCTTTTCACAGGTGGAAAGGCTCAAGGAACTGCGTCTGGATGTGCCACAGGTGACACTGCTTGCCTATGAATTGCAGCAAAGGGGCGTAGAACTGCCGGACGGAATCCTGACGGTGGAGGAACTGACACAGCACCTTTGTCAAAAGTACGCGATCAAATACGGGAATGAGGATTAGACAAGATGTCGATTATATTAGATCATGTAGATTATGTATACGGTGAGGATACGACGCTCGCGGTGCATGCACTGAACGATGTGAATCTGGTGATCCCCGACGGTCAGTTCATCGGACTGATCGGGCATACAGGTTCCGGAAAGTCTACCCTTGTGCAGCATTTGAACGGGCTGATCAAACCTACCGGCGGCAGTATATATTTTAACGGCGAAGATATCCATGCGGAAGGGTATGATAAGAAGAAGCTACGGAGCAAAGTCGGACTGGTATTTCAGTATCCGGAGCACCAGCTGTTTGAGATCGATGTTTTTAAAGACGTTTGTTTCGGACCGAAGAATCTGGGGCTGACTCAGAAAGAGGCGGAGCTTCGGGCCTATGCAGCGCTTAAGCAGGTCGGGCTGGAGGACGAATATTTCTACCAGTCACCTTTTGACCTGTCAGGCGGACAGAAGCGCAGAGTGGCGATTGCCGGCGTGCTTGCCATGAAACCGGATGTGCTTGTGCTGGATGAGCCGACGGCGGGACTGGACCCGAAGGGAAGAGACGAGATTCTCGATCAGGTTGCCAAGCTGAAAGAGGAAACGGGCATCACGGTTATTCTGGTGTCCCACAGCATGGAAGACGTGGCCAAGTATGTGGATCGTATTATCGTGATGAATCAGGGTAGCGTGCTGTATGACGATGTGCCGAAGGAAGTGTTTAAGCATTATCAGGAATTGGAGGAAGTGGGGCTTGCGGCGCCGCAGGTGACGTATATCATGCAGGCGCTTCATAAGAGCGGGATGCCGGTTGCGACCGACGCCACGACGATAGAGGAAGCGGCGCGGGAGATACTGCAAATATTTTGTTGAAAGGAATAGATTATGTTACGAGACATTACACTGGGCCAGTATTATCAGACGGACTCCGTCATACATAAATTGGACCCGAGAGTGAAACTGATAGCAACTATTTGTTTTATTATATCGCTTTTTGTGGTGAAGAGCTGGGTTGGGTATGTATTGGCCGCCGTTTTTCTGGCGGTGATGATCAAACTGTCCAATGTGCCTTTTCGATATATGGTTAAAGGCATGAAGGCGATTATTTTCATTTTGCTGATTACGGTCGTATTCAATCTGTTCCTGACACCGGGAGAGGTTCTATGGTCAGTGTGGAAATTAAAAATCACCAAAGAAGGGCTGCATACGGCTGTGATGATGGCTGTACGACTGTCTTTCCTGATTATCGGTTCCTCGGTAATGACGTTGACGACTACGCCCAACAGCCTGACGGACGGCATGGAGAAGTTGATGAAGCCGCTCAAGGTGTTCCGGGTACCGGTACATGAGGTGGCGATGATGATGTCGATCGCGCTGCGTTTTATCCCGATCCTGCTGGAAGAGACCGATAAGATCATGAAAGCGCAGATTGCCAGAGGCGCGGATTTTGAGAGCGGTAATCTGATCAAAAAAGCGAAAGCCATGGTGCCGCTGCTTGTACCGTTGTTTATCTCGGCGTTTCGCCGGGCAAATGATCTGGCGATGGCGATGGAAGCCAGATGCTATCGGGGCGGTGAGAACAGAACGAAGATGAAACCACTGAAATATGCGGGCAGAGATCGGATTGCGTATGGAGTGCTGGCGGCGTACTTTGCAATGTGTGTGGTGATACGGATTTATTTGTGACGCATTTGAGTTGAGTGAGTGGAGAGCTATGAAGAGAGTTATGCTGACCGTCGCTTATGATGGGACGAACTATCGTGGGTGGCAGATACAACCGAATGGGGAGACGATCGAAGGCATCTTGAATAGGTGCCTTTCTGATCTTATGGGGGAACGCGTAGAGGTGATCGGTGCCAGCCGTACGGATTCCGGCGTGCATGCCATGGGGAATGTCGCTGTCTTCGATACGAATAGACCGATCCCGGCGGACAAAATATCTTATGCACTCAACAGAAGACTTCCGGAGGATATCAGAGTCCGCAGATCCGAGGAGGTGCCGTCGGACTTTCACCCGCGCCGCTGCGTCAGCCGCAAGACCTATGAATATCGAATCTATTGTGCGCCTTTTCCCATGCCGATAAAAAGGCTGTATGCCCATTTTACCTATGTGCCGCTGGATATTGACTTAATGAGACAAGCGGGAGAATATCTGGTGGGAACGCATGATTTCAAGAGTTTTTGTACCGTGGGAGCACAAGTGGAAACTACTGTGAGACAGATAGAGTCTCTGGAAGTGTGGGCTGAATACGGTAGAGAAGACCGTACCGTGGAAGAGACGGGACAAGCAGAACGGTATGCGGATCGTGAGATCGTGATCCGTGTGACAGGATATGGTTTTCTCTATAATATGGTACGGATCATAGCGGGAACTTTGATGGAAGTCGGCAGAGGGCATATTGCGCCGCAGGACGTGCAGCGCATTCTGGAAGCAAGAGACAGGCAGGCTGCGGGACCTACCGCACCTGCCTGCGGGCTTACGCTGATCGGGATCGAGTATCCGGAGCTTGGACGGATTACAAGTGAAGAATGATTTAAGCCGGATTGTGGTATTCGCAGCTAAAGTCATCGAATACGGCAGTGCACTCACCGACAGCATAGAGCCCGATTACGACTCCGGTGAAACCGCCGGCTACCTCGCTGGACAAATATTTCGTGTATGCGGAGCCAAGCTTGATCTTCTGTGGATTTTCCGCTCCGGATACCAGATAGAAATGATATTCCAGAGAATCGGATTCAATGACCAGCCGAGTCGTTCTGTTTTCCAGCGGCACGATGGTCTGCATATGTTTAATGTTGCCGATGTTTAGCTTTAATACCGCTTCATAACCGGAGTCGGAATTTGTGACATATATGTCATAGTGCTGCAATTCATCCATATACAGAGTCAATCCGGCTTCACCTTGTGTCATAGTGGCACTGCTGTCGGATATGACAGAGGGTTTGTATTCGACATTGACTGAAACAGTCATATCAAAATCCCGTTGTCGGATACCGAGGAATGTGGGTGAATCCGCAACATCTAAAGTAATGTCGGAGCCGCGCAGCGTCAGCCGGTTGTTTTCCAACGTGTAGTTGTTCATATGAGGATGGCGCAGGTAGATCCAGTCTAAATCCCAAGAAGTATTTTCGAAGGTATAAAGGTTTTTGTAAAGCTGTGGAAAATCCCCGTCAATTTCATAGGAGTGTTCCGTGGTTCCGTCTGCACCCGCGTGAAACCAGCCGTCCTTGTCAAAGAAGACAGGTGTAAGGAACACTTCCCTTCCCAGATGATGATAAGGCTGCCACTTATGGATCTGACGGAATCCCAGCGTGAGCAGGAACCAGGCGCCGTCCGCGGTACGGATCAGATCGCCGTGCCCGATGCCCTGTATGATTCCGGGCGCTTTGTTACGGTTGGTCAGTACGGGATTGTGAGGATAATTGCGGAAAGGTCCCCAGGCATTGTCGGATACGGCATAGGTGACCATATGACCGTACTCCGTGCCGCCTTTGGCGGCTACCAGATAGTACGTGTCTCCTATGTGGTACATATGCGGGCTTTCCAGATAACGGCCGCCGGAACCCTGCCAGATCGGCTTACTGGGTGTCAGTTTACGCCCGGTACGGATGTCGATCTCGCATTGAATGACGCTGCCCACGCCGTGTTCATCCGCGCCGTTGCTGATAAAATATACATGACCGTCGTCGAATAGCAGGGAGGGGTCGATACCGCCCTGATCTACGGTGATCGGGCCGGACCATTCACCGTGGATGTCGTCCGTATATACATAGAAGTTTTCCTGTGTCGTATTATTATTGGTTACCATATAGAAGCGTCCTTCGTGAAACCGGAGCGTAGGTGCAAAGACGCCGCCGGAGCTGTTGACCTTGTCCAGCATAACCTGACTTTTTCGGGTCAGGGCGTGGCCGATCTGTGTCCAGTTGACCAGATCGGTGCTTTGAAACAACGGTACGCCCGGGAAATATTGAAAAGAGCTGCAGGCCAGATAGAATATGCCGTCTGCCTCACAGACACTCGGATCGGGGTAGAAGCCTTTAACAATGGGATTAGTATAGCGCATGATATTTTCCTCCGTGTGGTATGTATTGATCTGTAAATAATTATAGTGAGGCAGCTACGGAAACTCAATACAAAAAAATATTGACACACGCGGAAGCGTATAATATAATAGGCAAGTGTGACAGTGTTTAGAAATGTCGAGCCAAAGCCCCGGCGAAGACATTTTAAATAAAGAAATAGATTATGATCCGGTTAGTGGATTAATCTATGCAATGAAGAATAAACCGTTGTTACGAGGGTTGCCGAGTGTGGCCGGACATCCGCACGAGGAATCGGAAGAACAACACAGACAGTCGAAAGACAATCGCTAGTATGGAGGTAATACAATGAAGACTTTTATGGCAAGTCCGGCTACGATCGAAAGAAAATGGTATGTAGTTGATGCGACAGATATGACACTCGGACGTTTGGCATCTGAGGTTGCTAAGGTGCTTAGAGGAAAGAATAAGCCGATCTTTACACCGCACATTGACACGGGAGACTATGTGATTGTAGTCAATGCCGAGAAGGTAAAGGTGACCGGTAAGAAGTTAGACCAGAAGATCTATTATCATCACTCTGATTATGTAGGCGGCATGAAAGAGACCACCCTGAAAGAGATGATGCAGAAACATCCGGAGAGAGTTGTAGAGCACGCAGTAAAAGGCATGCTTCCAAAAGGACCTTTGGGAAGACAAATGTACACGAAGCTTCATGTATATGCGGGACCTGATCATCAGCAGGCAGCGCAGAAGCCGGAAGTATTAACATTTTAATTCACAAGGACTGAAAGGAGAAAATAATAATGGCTAAGTCAGCGAAAGCAGCAGCAAAATATTATGGCACCGGCAGAAGAAAGAAATCTATTGCCAGAGTATATTTAGTGCCGGGCAAAGGTGATGTTACGATCAATAAGAGAAGTATTGATGATTATTTCGGATTAGAGACACTGAAGGTTATCGTTCGTCAGCCTCTCGTGGCTACGGACACCGTTGATAAGTTTGATGTGATCGTTACCGTAAAAGGCGGCGGTTATACGGGTCAGGCAGGCGCTGTCAGACATGGTATTGCAAGAGCTTTACTTCAGGCGGATGCAGATTACAGACCGACTTTAAAGAAAGCCGGCTACTTAACAAGAGACCCTCGTATGAAAGAGAGAAAGAAATACGGTCTCAAAGCCGCAAGACGCGCACCTCAGTTTTCAAAACGATAAGCAGTTATCTGCGAACAAAGCCGCATATACAAAGCCCCGAATGCTTGCATTTAAGGGGCTTTTTTATATGCACCCGCAGATACCATCTAGCATCCATTTCCTAGTGCATTTCCCCCAAATAATATTGATAATTTGTATTGTAATGATATAATTAAGGAGAAAAGTGTCCAATAACGGAAGAAAAATGTTGCATAAGACGGGGAAGGTAAAGTGAACTATTCGGCGACGCAGATGGCAAAAAGAATAGGTATTTCGAGATCCTATTTATATTATTTGAAAGATCATGGCGTAGTCGAGCCGGAGATTGACGCAAACGGAAAGCCTGTTTGGTCTGATGACATCTACTATAAATTGAAGGATTATATTAAGAAAAACAGGACTACAGAAAAAACAGAGCCAGATGAGCCGCCGTATAAGACGATCAGGATTAACAACAGGCGTTATTTAGGAAATAAATATAAGCTTTTATCTTTTATCACGAGAATTGCGGAAGAAGAATGCAGCAATATCAATACCGTGGCGGATATATTTGCGGGAACGGGAGCCGTTGCGTCCGCGTTTACCGATAATAAATTAATCACTAATGATATTATGTACAGCAATTACATCTGCCATGTGGCGTGGTTCGGCAGTGAAAGCTATTCCGAGGAGAAGATCATTGATCTGATTGCGGAATATAACGCGGTGTGTGTAGAGCAGGATAATTACATGAGTGACAATTTTGCCGACACTTATTTTTCGCGGGAAGACTGTAGGAAGATCGGATTTATCCGGCAGGATATAGAAGACAGATATCATGCCGGAGAAGTGAACGGCAGAGAACGGGCACTGGTGATCACCTCTCTTCTGTATGCGATGGACAAGATTGCCAATACCTGCGGCCATTACGATGCATACAGGCAGGGCGTAGAGTTTGAGCGGCATCTTGAACTGGCGGTTCCGCAGCCCGAGGTAGATCTGAATGAAAATAACATATGCTATAATATGGATACAAATGAACTGGCGGCGAGAATCGAGGCTGATTTGGTCTATATTGACCCGCCGTACAATTCCAGACAGTACTGCGACGCATATCATTTGTTGGAGAATGTAGCAAGGTGGGACAGACCTGAAGTGTTCGGTGTTGCCAGAAAGATGGAGAGAACAGCCCTCAAGAGCGATTACTGCACTAAGAAAGCGGCGGCAGCATTCGAAAGTCTGATTGATTCCATACATGCAAAATATATAGTTCTTTCCTATAATAATATGGCGGAGAAAGGAAACGACCGCTCGAATGCCAAGATCAGTGATAACGATATCATGCGCATCCTGCAGAAAAAGGGAGCGGTAAAGGTTTTTTCGGAGGATTATAAAGCTTTTTCCACCGGCAAATCCGATATTAAGGAAAATCAGGAAAGACTTTTTCTGTGCACTTGTTACGGGGAAGCAAAAGAGATTATACCGTCTGCACTGAATTATACGGGAGGGAAATATAAGCTTCTGCCCCAGATATTACCTCTTTTTCCGCAGGATGCAGATCAGGCGGTGGATTTGTTCTGCGGTGGCTGTAACGTGGGCATTAATTTAAATTGCAGTAAGGTCTGGTTTAATGATGCCGATGAGCATTTGATCGGGCTTCTCAATACATTGAAGAAATTATCACGTGAAGTCGTGTTCTCATGGCTGTTTGAGACGATCGACCGGTATGGTCTGTCTCTCGTAAGCAAGAATGGCTATGGATATTATGGCTGCGAAAGCTCTAAGGGCTTAGCCGATTACAATGCCAAAGGCTACTATAAGCTGAGGGAAGATTTCAACGGCAGGACAAAGCAGGATGATGAATATTATCTCATGCTGTATCTGTTGATTGTTTATTCTTTTAATAATCAGCTTCGATTTAACAGAAAAGGCGAGTTTAATCTGCCGGTGGGCAAGCGGGATTTTAACATCAGAATGCAGGAGAAGCTGGCCGGTTTTTTGGATCGGTTGAAGAGCGGAGACTATCGGTTTACCTGCGGCGATTTTCGAGATGTGAAATCGGAGCAGTTTACGGACCGAAGCTTTTTCTATGTCGATCCGCCCTATCTGATTACCTGCGCGACATACAACGAGCAGGGCGGATGGACGAGAGCGGATGAGAAGGATCTGTTAGATTATTTGGAGAAGCTGGATCGGCGTGGGATTCGTTTTGCCCTATCCAATGTACTGGAAAGCAAGGGCAAGAGAAACGATATTCTGGCGGACTGGATCGAGAGGAACCCGCAGTTCAAGGCGATACAGCTGACGTATGATTATTCTAATTCCAATTATCAGACGCAAAAAAGTGGTGTCACAAGGGAAGTGCTGGTGATCAATTATTAGACGCGAGGCGGCATGGCGGTAGCCGAGAATCCAATTGATTTATGTCCAGCCGCCGTCCAGGGTAACGACCTGACCGGTCAAGTATGCCGGCGCATGAAGCAGAGAAACTACCATTTGAGCCACTTCTTCCGGCTGACCGATTCGGTCGGCCGGTATTTCATTTTTCAAGACAGTCATATCTTCTTCGGTAAAGCACCGATTCATGTCCGTATCAATCACTCCGCAGGCAATTGCGTTCACCTGAATGCCGCTGGGAGCCAGTTCCTTGGCGAGAGCCTTCGTGAAACTGTTGACGCCGCCTTTGGAAGCGGAGTATGCGGTTTCCATAGAAGCACCCACGCTGCCCCACACGGAGGAGATGTTGATGATCCTGCCGCTGTGTCTGCGCAGCATGATCGGCACAGCCAGACGGCTCGTGTAGAAGAGGGAATCTAGATTAGTCTGCATAACCTGCTGCCAGTCATTGACAGACATCTCATGCAGCAATCCCACATAGGAGATTCCGGCGTTGTTGATCAGTACGTCCAATGTGTTGACCTGAGCAAAAAGTTTCTCCACATCATCAGAGTTTCCCACATCCGCCGTAAACGGTGTGCAGCAGATACCGTACTGTGTTGAGAGCTGTTCGGCTAATGCAGTCAGCTTGTCTGTGGATTGCTTACAGACGAGATAAAGATTGTAACCTTCCTGTGCCAGATACTCTGCGATGGCGCGGCCGATTCCGCGGGAGGCGCCGGTGATCAGAGCATATTTTGGGGGAGAGATGAGTTCTTTTTGCATAGAGTCGGGTTGATTCCTTTCTTTATTATAGGAAAGAGTTCCGTATTTTCCGCGCTGCTTGGTTTTATAAAAACGTGCATTTCGTGTTATAATGTTCTATTATATAGAAAAAAAGATAGAATGCAAAGACAGTTTGCGATTTTGCAGGGTATGTAAGCGCCGGAATGCATCGTTACTGTATAAGCGGGGCAGTGAAGCTATATGAAACAGAAGAATGGAGGCAAGGAAGAAATGGTATATGATCTGATCATAATCGGTTCTGGACCGGCAGGGCTGTCGGCGGCGGTCTACGGCAGGCGTGCGGGACTGGATCTGTTAGTAATAGAAGAAAAGCCCATGAGCGGAGGACAGGTACTGAACACTTATGAGGTGGATAATTATCTCGGCATGCCCGGTATCAACGGTTTCGATATGGGAGTAAAGTTCAAGGAACATGCGGATGCCATGGGTGCACAGTATAAGTCGGCATCTGTCACGGCGATTGCCGACCGGCGAGAGGTCAAAGTGGTTACCACTGCCGATGGGACGGAATATGAAGCGAAAGCACTGATCCTTGCTACGGGGGCGACACATAAGACGCTGGGGGCAGAAGGAGAGACGCAGTATGTGGGAAAGGGCGTATCTTATTGTGCCACATGCGACGGTGCTTTTTTTAAGGGAAGAGATGTGGCGGTAGTCGGAGGCGGCGACGTGGCTGTGGAAGATGCGATCTATCTGGCGCGGATGTGCAGGAAGGTGTATCTGATCCACAGGCGGGACAGTCTGCGTGCCGCCGGGAGCCTTCAGGATAAGCTGTTTAGCTCTGATCGAGTGGAAGTGTTATGGAACAGGACGGTGTCGGCCATCTGCGGTTCTGATCTGGTGGAGAGCGTGAAGCTGCGGCATGTAACGGAGCAGACGGAGGAAGTATTACCGGTGGAAGGCGTATTTATCGCAGTGGGCATGCAGCCTAACACGGTGGCATTCCGGGATCAGGTTCCCTGCGACGATGGGGGATATGTGATCGCGGGGGAGGACTGTGCTACACAGGTGCCCGGTATTCTGGCAGCGGGGGATATCCGCACGAAGCAGGTGCGACAGATCGTTACCGCGGTGGCGGACGGGGCCTGCGCGGTTGCGGCGGCGGAGCGGTATTTGAATGGTATGCGCAGATGATTCCGAGTTTGCGTAGCAAATTTACTTTTGTTACATTGTGTGAAATTTTTGGGTTTTTGTAGAAATAGCACAAGAAGTTGCGTAAATACGCGATTTTAGTGGTATATGCTGTAGTTGACAAAATAAATTTTCAATGCTATATTATACCCAAGATGTAACAATTTTGTAACAAATGAGGTAAGCTATGAAGAAAAAACACGTAAAAATGGCAGCATGTACAATGGCCGCGGTGCTTTCTTTTTCGGGCTTGGGACTTGAAGCAAACGCTTCGGGTAATGTGGGTTCCGTCCTGCCGTCATCGGGTATTGACTTTTCGCTGCAGAATGAAGATAAGTCCACTTCTCTTTCTTCCCTGCAGGAAGATTCCGAGAAGGAGGCGGCAAAGAATGAGGAAGTAAGCGGAATCAGTGTAGGAAGTGTTCAGGTCGGTGCATTTGCGGATATGGCGAGTACCGAAGACAAGGTCAGCACTGTTTCCAAGAAGATCGAAGATACGGTTGTTGTCAGCAAAGGATATACGGAAGACTTGAAGGAGGCAGCGAATATCGGGCTGTCGGAAGAGGAAGAGAGTTTTAAGAATCTGGTAATCGCGAAGGTTAATGACTATGTGAATGTCAGAGATCTTCCCAGTGAAGAAGGAAATATTGTAGGTAAGTTATATGATAAATCCGTCGGTAACTATATTGAAGAGGTAGACGGATGGTATAAGATCAGTTCCGGTTCCGTGGAAGGTTACGTGAAAGGCGAGTTCTGCGTAACAGGAGATGACGCGGTTGATTATGCGAAGGAAGTCGGTATCCGTATCGCTACGGTTACGACGGAAACGCTGTTTGTACGTGAGCAGCCGGGCTTAGAGGAATCCGTACTCGGTATGGTTCCGCTTGAAGCCGAGTTGATCGTTACGGAAGAGCTGGACGGCTGGGTGAAGGTAAACATCGAGGAAGGTGACGGTTATGTGTCTACCGATTATGTGACCCTTTCCACCGAGTTCGTGAAGGCAGAGTCCATTGAGGAAGAGAAAGCAAGACTTGCCAAGGAAGCGGCAGCCACTAAAGCGGCACGAGAAGCGGCAAGCAAGAAGATGGCTGAGAATTCTTCTTCGGGAAGCAAGACTGATAGCGGTAAGACTTATCAAAGTCCTACAGGCAGTACGGGAGCTGACGTAGTAAAATTTGCAAAGCAGTTTGTCGGTAACCCTTATGTGTATGGCGGAACAAGTTTGACGAACGGTGCTGACTGCTCCGGATTCGTTATGAGCGTATACAGTAATTTCGGTGTAAGCCTGCCGCACTCTTCGGCAGCAGACAGAAATGTAGGTGCAGCCGTAAACGGTATAGAGAATGCACAGCCGGGTGATATCATCTGTTATTCCGGACATGTGGGAATCTATGCAGGAGACGGACAGATCGTACACGCTTCCACGTCGAAGACCGGTATCATCGTTTCCAGTGCAACCTATCGTTCCATTCTTTCGATCAGAAGAATCTTCTAAAACTATATATGATAGAGATCATAGAGGCGGCTGAGAAATCAGCCGCTTTATTATTGGCAAACTTCGAGTTCGCGAAACGAATCTCGCAACCCCGCGAAGCTCATTTTTTTATGCAATAGGAAACTCATACTTGCACTTCCAATGTTTTGTGTATCTTGTACAAAAAGAAGGGTACACATTTTTTTCTATACCACGTGAAGAAATAGTTTATCCACATTGCAAAAGGGCATATTTCAGCGCGAAATGGATTTATACACGGGATTATCCACCTTATCCACAGCTTTTTGACCCGATTGGTACTCTGTATTTATGGTAACCGAAAGAACGAACGTTTTGTGAAGTTGTCATGAAAAAACATTTTTTGGCAATATAACAACGAAAACTCTTGACTTTTGAGGTGTCAAAAAAGAAGAAACATGACTTATGAATTGTTGCAACAAGTAGGACAAATATGCTATAATGACTATACAATACTCCAATGGAAGGGATGAGTGATATGAAATTTATAATTATTGGGAAAAATATTGATGTAACAGACGGCTTACGGGCGGCAGTGGAGGACAAGATCGGTAAACTGGAGAAGTACTTTACCGAGGATACGGAAGTACATGTTACTTTAAGCGTCGAGAAGGACAGACAGAAGATAGAAGTAACGATTCCGATGAAAGGCAATATCATTCGTTCTGAGCAGGTCAGCAGCGATATGTATGTGTCCATTGATCTGGTGGAAGAGATTATCGAGAGACAGCTTAAGAAATATAAGAACAAACTGATCGACAAGAAGCAGGCAGGTTCTTTCTTTAAACAGGAGTTTATGGAGAAGGACTTCATGGAAGATGAGGATGTACAGATTATCCGCAGTAAGAAGTTTGATATCAAGCCCATGTATCCGGAGGATGCATGCGTGCAGATGGAACTGCTCGGACACAGCTTCTTCGTGTTCTGTAACGCGGAGACAGATCAGGTCAACGTAGTTTATAAGAGAAAAGGTAATACCTACGGATTGATTGAGCCGGAAGAATAAGGAGTTAACCGTCACCCTGTCAGCAATGACAGGGTGATGTTATATGTGGATATTATTGTTCAGTCCGTGCCATGCACTTGCTGCGTGATGTTGGAGTCAGCGAAAGAAGCAGATGCAATACTGCTTCTGAGTATGTATAATAAGCAGAGAAATATAAATTGTGAAATACGGGGTTTAGAATGCAATGATATATTTGGCGATACTACACATAGCTGCTGTTTCGGTTTGTATATTTTTTCTGGCATATCGTTTTCGGGTCAGTTCGGTGGAAATCATGCCGGTCTTTACCTGTGGACGTGTATTGGTGCTCTATGTGCTGGCGATGGCAGGGCGGCTGTCGTGGATCGACTGGATTGCGGTATTGGCGGTAGTGTCGTTTGGCATTTGGCTGGTGAGCAGGCAGCGGGAACAGCGAAAAGAGTTTGTCAGGGTATGCCTGAATAATATGACAGAAGCGTCATTTCTTACTGCCGAGTTCCTACTGATCGTGGCAATGCTGTGTACATCGGATAAAGTCGTAACATGGTGGGATGATATCAACTTCTGGGCGACAGACGTGAAAGCGTTGTATTTCTTAGACGGCTTCGCGAAGAAATCTGCTAATGTGGCGCCTGAATTCGGAGATTATCCGCCGGCAGCACAATTGATTAAGTGGTGGTTTCTGCATTTGAGTCCCCACGAATTTCGAGAAGGATTGGCGTTTGCCGGTTATTATGTGATGAATCTGGTGTTTCTGCTGCCGCTGCTTAGAGGACTAAAAGGCAGGAATGTGCTTGTGATGTTTTTCATGGCGGCAGCGTTGTGGTTTATGCCGAGTATAGCGGAGGTGTACGGCTACGACGGTTTCTGTGCCGATCTGACTATGGCGTGTATCTATGGCAGTTTTCTGTACGCGGTGACCGACATACCGCAGGGGGAATGTAACCGGAGTTCGAGCTCGCGGGGTAAATATCGTAAAGTTAATTCCGAAGAAATTTACTATTACGGCAGGCTGGGGCTCTATTTGGGTGTTCTGGTATTAGTCAAATCCATTGGTTTTGTCTGGGCGTTATTCGGCTTGATATTTATGATGCTGTACCAGCGCAGTGAAACCGTGGCAACAGATGAGCATAAATCGCGCGGCCTGTCATCCGTGGCAGCGGATCACCATAAATTTCGGGGATTGTTATCCGTGGCGGCGGTGGCGTCAGTACCCGTGCTTACGGGCGGCAGTTGGATGGTCTTCTGCCTGATTATGCGGCGTGTAACGAAGACGACGGCTACGGCGGTGAAGTATATGACCACCGATGAGTACGGTATTTCCGGTTACACGAGAGAATTTGCAAGGGCTTTTCTGAAGGCATTCGTGAGCTCGCCCCTTCATAAGGAGAAGAGTGTCGTGATTGATCTGACGCCGCTTGGTCTGTATCTGTGTATCTGTGTGATTGTGATTCTTATGCGTCCGCTGCTATCCGGATGGCAGAGACGGATCATATTATGGTTTACCGTGGTCAGCGGCGCACTTTTCTATGGAATCATTTTTGTGGCGCATATCACGATCTTTGCTACAGAGACGCAGTATCTGGAAGCGGCGGGGATGATCTCGTCCATCGAGCGCTACGGGGCGCCCTTTACCATTGGCACGCTTCTGTTTCTGGCAGGCATATGGCTGAATCGGGGAGATGTGATATTTCAGAGCGAAAAGATGCCGGCCTTCCTACGAAAATACGGTGTATACTTGTGCTTTATCCTTTTTGTGGCATTGACAGCGGGCTATCGGGTTGGGTATCATGGTCTGGTCGGCTACCGGCAGGAGACAGAGGCAAGACTTGCCGAACGTGCTAAGATGATCGGTGCAGATGAGGCGAAATTTTTGGAAACGATACGGATTCTCAAAACGGACACGGGGGCGAGGGTGTGCTATATCCGCAGAGGCGATACGCCCCGCTGGGTGAATAACAGTTATACGGCTTATGAGGCTTCTCCGATATCAGTAGTGTACAGGAGCGTCAACTTGGATGATGCGCCCACGGAATGGATGGTGCAGGAGACGGGAATCCGTCACGTGATTGTGGTCGACGACGGCAGCGGGGAGCGGTATGAGAAGCTTTTTGCACAGGCAGAGGCGGTGGATAATTGTACGGTGCTGCATCATGCCGTGAATCTGGGGAAGGGCCGGGCGCTTAAGACGGCGTTCAATCATTGTCTGTGGTTATACGGCGACGTTGCGGGCTGTGTGACGGCGGACTCCGACGGACAGCATACGCCGGAGGATATTCTATCATGCATGCGTAAGCTGTGGGAGAATCCGACGGCACTGATATTGGGATGCAGGGATTTCGATGCACCGTCCGTTCCGGCAAGGTCATCTTTTGGTAACAAGTGTACGAGGAAAGTATTCCGATATCTTTTGGGATTATCCGTCTCGGATACCCAGACCGGACTGCGGGCGATTCCGGCTTTTTTCATGAAAGAATTGATGCAGGTAAAAGGGGAGTGGTTCGAGTATGAGACCAATATGCTGATCGAGACGAAGAATTTGAACATTCCGATTACAGAAGTGTCGGTGGAGACGGTTTACATCGAGGAAAACAGGACAAGCCATTTCAATCCGATCAAGGATTCCGTGCGGATCTATATGGTGTTCGGGAAGTTCCTGTTCTCGTCGATCTCATCAAGCGTGCTGGATCTGTTGCTTTTTCACATGTTTTGAATGATGTTTGAACCGCTTGGAAAGGCGGTGCGCGGCATTCCGTATATCGTGGCGGCGACCGTGTGCGCACGGGTGATTTCCGCCGTATATAATTTCCTGATCAATTACCGGGTGGTATTTAAGAGTAAGGGAAATCTTGCGGTCACCGCGGGCAAGTACTGTCTGCTGGCTCTCTGCCAGATGTTGTGCAGTGCTTTTCTTGTAAATGCGCTGCATGGCCTGATCGGCGGAACAGAAGTGCTAATCAAGATGCCGGTGGACATCATTCTGTTCTTCTTAAGCTTTGTGATTCAGAGGGAATTTGTATACCGTTTCAAGAGTTAATGTGTCTTCTTTTCCGACAGAATGAGAAGAAAGATACGTTCAAACGTACAAATCCCCGCGGACTGTCATAACCCGCGGGGATTTTTCATATACATAACCATAAATTTGCCCGCATTGGCACAAGGGCGGTTGAAACAGGAATGCTTCAATGGCGCTCACGACGCGAGCGGACAGCGGTGACATATGGAGTGTATATGGGGATCGGGAGAGGCAGTAGAAAAGTCAGGAAAATCAAAGATTACAGCGGCGGCAGAGGCAGAAACATGTACGGAAGTGCCGGGAAGACAGGCAGCAGGATCGGATATGCCATACGGATCGAACTGCTCTTACTGATCGCGCTGGGCTGTGTGGCGATCACCAAAGAACTGACAGGCAGATGGCAGGATTCGGAGAGCGTGCGGGAGGAAGCATGGCGGACATCGGATGTCGGTGAGGCAATCGAGGTGACGGCGGATGGCAATTTCATAAAATGGGTGGAGTATAACGTGACTTGCGAGGCGATGGTGGCAGCCTACGATCTCGACGTGGAATCTTATGAAAAGGATGTGCACATTAACTGGATCGAGCTTCTCGCCTATGTGGGTGCAAGGACGGGAGGACAATTCGATAAGAACAGCGTCAAGAAAATTAACGAGACGGCAAGGCAGCTGACCGAAGGTGAGACAACCATGGAAGAGCTGACGAAGGATATGGAGTATTACGACTATTATCTGGAGGCGTACACGGCGGTGCTCGGCGGGATGGTGGGCGAATTTTCCTTGCGTGAGGAGAATCAGTGGAACCGCTATTACGGACTGAAGGCCTTTTCACCGATTGCAAAAGGCTTTGACTACAGCCATTATGACGATTTCGGAGCTTCCAGAAGCTATGGTTATTCCAGACCGCATCTGGGACATGACATGATGGGTCAGATTGGCACGCCGATCAGAATAAAAAATAGAGCCTGCACATCAAAAAACGATGTGCAGGCCATTTTCATCTAATATACACTTCTTGATGATCTTGCGGATCAATTCATTTTTAGCAGAATATTCTATTGTATCGAAATTATCCAGCAAATAGCAGATGTCATTATAGATCGCTTGCTCGGTTTCCTGCAGGGACTTGCCCGCCTGTTCTTGCAATGTTGCCTGACGCAGATTAGTTTCAAGAGCTCTTTTCTGCTTATCCAGTTCCTCAATCTTGGCGACAATATAGGATGACGCTGTGGAGTCCATGGCATTCATGAGCGTGGTGGTCAGATTATCAATGGCTGTCTGCGTCTGTTTTATTTCCGCCTTGATTGAGGTTACACTTTGCATGGTATCTGTTACAGCGTCGCGATGGAGCTTAAAGCCTTCCGGGTTAAAACGTATTTTGCGAAGCTCTCTCAAAAATGCATCTTCGACATCACTGATCCGGACATAGCTGGTATTGCATTTTGCTTTTCCCTGGCGCGCCATATCTTTGCAGTAGTAGTATGAGAATCGTATATCATTCTTATAATATGTCCTTACATCCATGCGTGCACCGCATTTGCAGCGTATAACACCTTTTAGAATTCCACAGTCATATTTAGGTGTGCGCATCATTTTATTGATGCCAAGACGTTCCTGCGCGGCGATCCAGTCGGCAGCAGGTATGACATAGTCGTGTATGCCGATCGCGATCGACCATGAAGTTTTATCCTGTTTCCTCTGGGCATCCCTGCCGGATTTTGTTTTACCATATCCGAGAAGGCCCTTAGTACCATCGAAGAGGGAAGGATCGGGAAGTGTGCACCCTAAATCCTTGAAATAGTAATATGCCTCGATAGAGTTCTGGCAGTAGACGGGATTGGTGATAATATTATAAATTTGTGATGTACTGAGGAATTTGCCGGACTGGCTTTTAATTCCGTGATCTCTGCAATAGCGCTCTATTTTAGTAATGGCATACCCTTGCGTAATAAGCCCGTAGAGCAATTTTACAAGCCAGATAGTATCTTTGTCCACTACAAGGTAAGAATGCTCCTTGTCGCCGACCTGACGGCGCACAGAGGTCATTCCCGTGGGCAGTTTACCACCGGTCCATTTACCGGCTGCGCCGAGGGCACGCATATTGTCCGTAACACGCTCGGATGTATTCTCACGTTCAAGCTGTGCAAAAGCGGCCAGAATGTACATGACAGTGCGGCCCATCGGAGTGGTAGTGTCAAAGGATTCCTTGACGGATACAAAGGAGACGTTATGCTGCTGGAAAATATCGTACATGGCGGAAAATTCCTGTACGTTACGGCTGATACGATCCAGCTTGTAGACCATAACGACATCCAGGACATCATTCCGCACATCTTCCATCAGCTCTTGAAAGCTGGGACGGTTCATATTTTTACCGGAGAAACCCTCATCTTTATCGTAGATTTTAAAGTCGATCTCCTGATCTTTGAAGATTATAGCGGCATAATCCTTGCACAGCTGTACTTGGACATGAACCGAGTCGCTGTTGTCGCGGTATACAGATTTACGTGGGTAGATTCCGATTGTGAGCATGACAGATTCCTCCTTGGACATGCGGTTGCACCGGTGCAACCATGTACTACATGAAATGTGGATGTTAGAGCAATACATTTGAGCTCCGGCAAATAACCGGAGTTTCTATGCGTTATTTAATAAGTTCTGAATCCTTGTTATTTCTGGAAGCACATCCCTCAACACTTTTAGATCATCAGGCGGGATATCTTCCAACATGCGATTCAAAGTCTGGATCTGTTCTGATTCCGGAAGGGATTCAAATTCTTCAACGGATATGTATTTCTTATTCATGGCACCTCTTGGCACGAAGCCTTATATTTGAAGATAGAACGATTATTACTAGATATTATTCCATACATGAAGCTGATTTGTAAAGCAACTAATCGATATTCCTATTTTTCCCGTAAAAAAATAGAGAGAATGCTTTTCGAGGCATCCTCTCTGAATCGAAATCTGATAACATGTCTTAGGGATGATTAAAAACATCTCTTGCATGTGTCATACCCCTGTGCCTTCAGTTCATCAATGGATTGGTTTGATGTTGCATAGTTATGAGGGGCAATTTTAGCAACGGAAGAACAGGAAGGATGATGAATTTTCATGGTATTTGTATTTAGCACATACGTAGCGGTTGTCTCCTGTTGTTCTGGGTTATCATAAGTGTTAAAGTTATCGCCATTGCCTTCTCCGGAAGTGGACTGAGGTGCTGCGGGTGTTGCATCAGCCGATTGTGTGCCGGTATCAGTATTAGTATTGTCAGAAGCTGCGGTATCTGACGCGGGCTCATCAACCGGATTAGGCTGTGAAGCGGACTCATCGGGAGTTTCTGCAACAGTTTCGGAATCGGGCTGTATTTCTTCGGAATCAGCCTGAGATTCAGCATAAGTAATAGAGTCACCATTATTTAAAATATCTCCGATGCTGACATCAATTCTTCCGGAGTCATCGAGCTGGCCATACGTAACAATTATAGAAGAACAGCCTGTAAATACTAAGCCGGTTCCATCATCACAGACTACGGTAAACCAGTTATTATCTAAACTTTCAACGTAAGTGCATAGCTCAGAATATTCTTCCTCACTCATTTTTTTCAACTCATTTTTGGAAATCTCCACATAAGCACGCTCGCCAATTGTATCAGTTCCGAAGCCGTTTGTTACATCTGTAAAATGGACAGGATAGCCGAGAATACTATTCAGATCAGCGGAATCATTCTCAGTTGATTCGGGCTTTTCTGTAGATTCTGTGGTTTCTGGAATTTCAGCCAGAGGCTCTGTTTCATCATCAATGACCGTGGCTGTCTCAGTTTCAGATAATGCCGGAGTGGTATCATCTGATGTCCCGCAGGCGGTTAAGATTAAAGCACAGGACAATAGTGTAAAGATTAGTTTTTTCATCATGAATAATTCTCCTTTGTGATATTAATTTACCTTGAAAATAAATATTCGCCAAAAATAATATAGTATAAAAGTAGTCAAACTACAACATAATTCAACTATATTTACCTAAAAATAACAATAAAGGAAATAATTTCCAAAATTTACCAGTTAGAAATGCATGTTTGTAGTTTAAAATCATTATAAGAAGTCGGTTGACAAAGAGTTATAAACAGGGATTATAAACGTGGTAGAATAACAATTCCAGAGGACGTGCGGAATAGGGAAACATCCAAACCACAAAAGAAAAAAGAGAGGTATATGTATGGAATACAAAAGATTGATAATAGCAATGATTACAGAAATCAAGGAAGATGATGTTATATTCCTCCAGTATATATATACATTAGTGAGGAGACATATGGAAAAGATGGGTGGTGATAGTGACAACCAGAAAGGTTCAGAATAATATCCGTTGAAACTACAGTATTAAAAAGAGAGAAGAATCAAGGTTCGTCTCTCTTTTCTATATAGCCTTTTATTACATCATCGGCAAATCCTTCAATGACTTTCTTAGATCTGGGATCCAGACGCTCATATTTCACAAGCAATTCTTTTACCAGCGTATAAATAGAATCTTTGCAGCCGATATCCTCCAATACGTTGGAAATGGCAGCAGCCGTCTCATCCTCTGGAGGAAATTCTTGGAACATGTCGCCTTTGCCGGTACGAAGCCATGCCTCATTTACTTTAAACTCTCGGAGGATATCCGAGATTGTTCGTTCGGACGGATTTTTAGTTCCAGTTTCTATTTGTGCTATAAAGTTTCTTGATAATCCTATCTTTGATGAGAATTCATCTTGTGTTAAATTCAACATTTTTCTTAATAATTTTATTCGTTCATTCATATTTGTTACCTCCACAAAAACATCATAACAAAAAAATGTCCCTTAGTCAACAAAATGTTATTGACAAAATGTTTCTAAGGGACTAAAATGTGTTTACAAGTAAACAAGCAGTGTATCAAGAAAGCGACACGGAGGTGACAAAATGTTAGCAATCAAAGAGGCAGAAGTAAAGA
The DNA here is from genome assembly GCA_014804655.1 of Lachnospiraceae bacterium. Lineage (GTDB taxonomy): Bacteria > Bacillota > Clostridia > Lachnospirales > Lachnospiraceae > UBA3282. The sequence goes on from JAAUZK010000019.1 coordinate 152,107, forward strand.
GTCTTGCAGAGAAGGCAGTGAAGATGGAGCCGCAGAGTATCCGTACTTTGATATTTGCGGCAGATGTCCTGTTGGCGCGGGATCAGATGGAGCATAGAGAACCCACAGATGATGCCGTGGTCGGGATCTAGTGCGGGATCATGTGCGGGAATGCGAGGGGAGGTGAGAAGGATGGAGAAAGTAGATCAGTTGATTAATGACTTGGCAGATCACATCATCAACATTTTAAAGAGTGAAGAGAAACTTCAACATGAGGTCGCAGAAAAGAGTACGGCTCTCGCTAATTTGATATCAGCAAGAGCCGCAATAAACTAATGTTCTTTCTTGGCAAATTCAGACAATTTGTCATAGATTGGCTGCATGAAGGCGGCAACATCCTTTCCACCTGCTTCACTGATGGTGAGATTAGTATTCGACATTCGTGCGACAGTAATTTCGACTGTTTTTTCAATTAAATAAGCGGTGTCACTCATATGGAATCTCCTTTCTTTCATACTCGGCTCTGGCGGGAGCCTGTAGGGAGATTGTACCACATTAATAGGACATAGTGAAGATTAGCAAGCAAGTTGTACAACCAGTAACACATAAGATTAGCAGGGGGTGTGATTATCATGGCAGGAAAAAAGAAAGAACGTCAACCGATCGAATGCACCGTAGAGTTTACGGAGGGTGCGATCCAGAGAATCACGGATGCCTTTGTTGATCTGCGTTACCAGATTAAGCAGGGGATCTACAAAGGTCCAGAGCTTCCGGGAGAAAAGGAAGAGGAAACCGCCTAGGCGGTTCCGGAGAGGACAAGCCCATGGCATACATATCATTTATTGCGATCCTGTTTGGGATAGCAGGCGTTGTCGGAGGAATTGAGACGGAAAACATGGCGGGGACTGTAGACGCAGCGGTAATCCATATCGGCGGCATTATAGCTATGGTAGTGGCAAAGCGGAAAGAAAAGGCAGAAGAAGGCACAGATCTGTGCGGCGATACTGTGGACAAGCATCCGGGAGAGGAGGAATAGACCATGCTGACAGCGGAGCAGATCAGGGAAAAGATATTCGCAAGGGCGGAAGATTTTAAGCGGTACTTCCGGGAAAAGAAATGGCCGCAGGCAAAATATGCATACGACAGTGCCAGCCATATGGCGGTGTTTATGGAGCTTCCGGAATCTGACATGGCGGTGCTTTTTGGCAACAGGCCATACAAAAACGATGACGAGCCCATAGAGAGGGGACTGTTTGATGAAGAGCTTGTGATCCATGCCTACGGTGAGTGTATCCGGGCGAACCAGTCATTTGAAGTACAACCATATCCTGGGAACCCGAACACCACGCAGGATTATGATTCCGATGTCTGGACAAGACAGGACAGGTCGGGCGCGGCACATTCGCCGTATGAGATTTACGGTAATAGAGCGTAGTTGCACCGGTGCAACGGAAAGGAGGAGCACGATGGGAAATTGTTGCGACTGTGTAACCTGCAGATGGCGTTACATACATTTTCCAAACATGGATGATTACGAAATCTCCATGCAGGAGTGTCTGTGTGACGGCGAGGACTACGAAGAGGAGCTGTAGAGGGGAAGGAGGAGCTTATGACAGTGAAAGATCTGCAGGGCGTACTATGCGGGATAGTTACGCTGTACGAGGAGGTCCCGGGTAGAGACATAGGCTGTATGCCGCTTCCCGGGGAATGGTACAGAGACCTGTATACCGGGATGAGCCAGGAGATTCCGGAAGAGTTCATCCGGCGCGGGGTGCTGCTTGCGAGCCCCAGGGCGGACGAACGGTCAGGAAGGATCGAAATACAGCTGAAACCGGACTCAGGAAATGCCGGCCGCAGGATAAAAAAAGAGCATGAAAAAAGCCCTGCATAGCAGAGCGATTTCCGGTCCCAGATGGAACATATTCACCTAAAAATATGATACCATCCGGGACCGCAGAAGTCAAGAAAAAACCGTGATTTTCTGCGGTTTTCAGTGGCATTAAGATATTAAAGTTAGCCATAATATTACAAATATAAGGGGATGGTATCAATCTATAGACAGAAAACATATGACATGGGTGTCATACGCATAATAGAGAAATGCATTCCGGGTAACTATGGAGCACCGGGGCAGCAGAGGAACAAAAAGCAGAAGAGGACACCGGAGGATATCAAAAAGCAGAACCACAGGAACCGATGCCGGAAGGTGCAGCTCCTGATCCTCGGCAACTTCCATCCGGGTGACTGGCATCTGATCCTGAAGCATGCAAAGGACAGCCAGCCAGAGACCTACAAAGAGGCAGTGAAGCAGCGGGCGCGGTTTCTAGCCCAGATGCGGGAGGCATATAAAAAGGCAGGGCTCACTTTTAAATGGATCGCCGTTACCGAGCGTGGAAAGAAAAAACAGGTCCTGCACCACCATCTGATCATCGAGGACATAGACCGTAACGGGATCAGGACCACGGAGCTGGTGAAAAAGCTGTGGACCCACGGAGGACATTTCTTTTCTTCGCTGTATGAGGATGGAGAGTATGAAGATCTGGCGGAATACATAGTCAAGGCGGAGACAAAGGATGAATGCGGATGGTGCACCTATTCGAGAAGCCGGGGCAATCTGGTCATGCCGAAGCCAAAAGTGGAGATCAAACGTCACAGGCGGTGGCGCAATCCTCCGGTGGCGCCAAAGGGCTGGTACGTGGTCAAGGACAGTATCTGGAACGGCGAGAACCCTGTGACCGGACAGCCCGTACAGCACTACACCCTGAAAAAGCTGATAACTACCGGGAAAGGCGGGAAAGGAGACAGCGGATGAATGTAAATATCTACATAGAGACATCTTTTAAAGGACCCGCCACCAGACGCGCAGCGGGCGCGTGGATCGTGGAATATATCATATCCACCGGTAAACCCGTCACGAGGGGCGGCATCATTTATTCGGACCGCACCACCGAGAACGACCTGGCGCTCTGCCTGATCGAAAAGGCTTTTTCCATCCTGACGAAAACATGCTGCGCCGTAGTATTTACTGAATGCGGGCACGTTCTGCGGACTATGCAGAACCACTGGCTTGCACAGTGGCAGAAGAACGGATGGACCAACGCAAAGGGGAATCCGATCAGGAACGCCGAAGCGTGGAACCGGTGCGCCCTGCTTCTGGAACACCACATGGAGGAGTGGACGGACAGGCCGCACGAATACCGGCAGTGCATGCAGGACAGGATCAGGAAAGAACTGGAGAGGAAACACGGGATGCCGTCAGCAGGCTATGTAGAGATAGAAACACCGGAATGGAACACACAGACACGAAATGCAGAAAGGAGATCATGATATGTTTGAAAGATTTGGAGAATTTGACTCAGCAGATGAAATAAATGCAACGGCGGAAGGACTGCTCAAAGAGGGCGACACGGAATCACTTTATATACTGGCAGAAGAAAACGGGCTCGACAGGGAAGAGGCCGAGGATTATATCAACGGCGATGTAACGGAGTTGACGAATGCGCTGATGGCCGCCTACGGTAAGCTGGACATAGAAAATGCGGAGCTGAAACTGAAGGAGATCATGGAAGACTGGCTGACATACATCAGGGTGGAGTGTTCTGAGAATCCGAAGATGGCAGCAGCAGTCAGACGGAAAGGAAAGAGCCTGAAAGGGTGCATCGGGGCAATGATGGCGTGGAGTTTTAAACATCAGATCCCGATCGAGAAAGAAATTATTAAAGAAGCGGGTGTTAATGCCGGAAGGGTGACTATGGGCATTCCGGGGAACGGTACCGCAAAGAAGATCATTCAGGAATATTATCTGGGGAAACAGGGGTGATGCGGCATGAAGAAAAAGCAGATCGAAAAGATCCCTTACATCACCATTGCGAAGCCCATACGGAAGAGGGGCGTAAAATATATCGCAGTCACGGCATGGAAGAATATCAGCCATGAGCGGCACATTATTCTTGAAGTATACAGGAATAAAAAAGGGAATCTGCAGATTCCTGTAGTCAGATATGCGGCCACGGGAAGAGACTGGGGAGTATTTTTTCCGGAAACAGGCGAGTGGAGCAGGCAGAAGATAGTAGGACAAAACGCATATGGCAGGTGCTGTTGGCAGCAGCCGGGCGAAGAAAGGCAGGAACAGGGAAGCGTCCTGCAGACACCAGAGGATCTGGACAGGATCAGTAATTTCTTTAAAGAGATAAAAGTCTGGGATAAAGAGCAGTGGTGGGATTATTTTTCAAAGAATGAAACCGAAATCAGGAATTCAGAGGTAGAAAGGAAAAATAAACGGAGAAGGGATCAGTTACAGGAAAGAATAAAGGACACCCCGCAACTCAAAGAACAGGAGCTGCTGGAATGGGCATCAAAGAAGCTGATCATGGCAGGGCATTACCTGTATTACAAGAAAAGAGGACGCAGGGCAGATATATGCTGCTCAGCCTGCGGATGCGTGACATCCACGGCATGGAAACCGGGAGAATCCTACGAGAGTCAGGCAGAGGAAATGGTCATAGAACCAAGGGACGGTTGCATCGGCTATTGCCCGTCATGCGGAATACCCGGGACATATAAGCCACAGGGAAAAGCCAAGACGAGATATGAAATAAAAACCCATGCATTCACAGCAGACAGATACCATGGCAATGGGGTTGTGCTTAGGTATGTAGAGTTATACAAGACATACACGCTGGAGACGTTTCCTGACGAGAAGGGACAGCAGAAGATGCTGACAGCGCATGAAGAGATGGAGGGTATAGAGATCGCAAGGACATATTATGTTCCGGGCAGAAAAGTCCAGACGGATTTCTGTAAGCATAATCCATATACAGGCAGGGATTTTTGGGACGACTGTAACCTATATGGGTTAAGCAACATCACGATAGGAAAGGCGATGATACATCCGGACACGTGGGAGGCACTTAAAGGGACATTCCTGCAATACAGTGCCATGGAGGAATATGCTGAGGAGACCGGGCTGATCAATGCCAGAGACTATCTGTCAAGATATGTGGAGTGGCCGCAGATAGAGATGCTGGTCAAGATGAAGTTGTTCGGGATCGTAGAAAGCATGGTTAAAGGTTTATGCGGAATCATTGCAGGAGAGTATTCAAAACGCCCGGAAGATTTTCTGGGCATCCGAAAAGACAGGATGAAACTTCTGGTGGAAACGCGGGGGAATCTGGAGATACTGCACGTGCTGCAGGCCGAAAGACGGATGGGCGGGTGCTGGACATGCGAACAGGTCAGGAAATTGGCCGAGATACATGCGAGCTGTAATCAGATCAGCAGGGCGCTTGAGGTGATGACCGTGCAGAAACTGCTTAATAATATATCCGGATATGCAGGATGTGAATACGGGACGGGATGCACCAACGCAACGGGGCGGTTACGGAATACAGCGACTACATATTTTGATTATCTGCATATGCGTGTAACGCTGGGATATGACATGACGAACACGGTCTACCAGAAGCCAAGGAATCTGAGCGATGCGCATCAGAGAATGGTCATGGAGATCAATAAAAAAGAACAGGAGAACAGGTTAAAGGATACGGAGCAGAGATATCCTGATATCCGGAAACAGTATAGGAAACTGAGAAACAGGTATTATTATGCGGATGAAAATTACCTGATCAGGCCGGCAAGGTCAGCGGCAGAGATTGTTATGGAAGGCAGGGTGCTGCACCACTGTGTAGGCGGGGACAATTATCTGAGCAGTCATAATAATGGGACAAGCATAATCCTTATGCTGCGCCACCGGTCTGAGACGGAGACCCCGTACATTACGGTAGAGATTCAGGGAGAGCAGATCATCCAGTGGTACGGGGCACATGATAAAAAGCCGGACGAGGAGAACATGCAGAAATGGCTGGACAGATATACCACAATGCTGGAATGCCGGCGAATGGGTACAACGCCGCCGGCAGAGCAGGAAACAGCACAATTATTAGCATACGCATAAGAAAGGAGAACATATGGAACCATTAACGGGAGAAGTATTAAATATCAACAATGAATACGGTAGTTATCAGGAGTATAAGGCAGCAGTAGACACGGAGCTGCAGAAATCCGCGGAGAGCTTCGTCCGGATCGGGTATCTGCTCAAGGTCGCAAGGGATACGGATATATTAAAAGAATCCGGCTACGGGAGCGTCAACGAGTTTGCGGAAGCAGAGTACAGTCTGGACAAGTCACAGGTATCGAGATTCATCCGGATCAATGACGAATACTCCGAGGGCGGGTATTCCGACAGCCTGCAGGAAAAATACAGGAATTTCGGATATGCGAAACTGGCGATCATGCTGACCCTGCCGGCAGCAGTAGGTGAGGAGCTGACTGTGGATTACAGTAAGTCAGAGATACAGACGATCAGGGCAGAGATCGATGAAGAGAATAAACGGACAGACATAGAAGTCATGCTGGAAAGGAAAGATGAGCGGCAGCAGGCATACACGATGTTCGGGAAAGTCCTCTACCAGATCGGACGCGACCGCCCGGAGCTGTACCTGCAGCTGTACGGTGCCGTCGCAGAAGCTGTACATAACGGTCCGAATGTACCCGTGGTAAATAAACTGGTGGATTCTCTTGCACCCGCCGGTGAAGGGATGGTCAGCGTGAGGATTCCGGGAGAAGGGAAAATGCTGCTGAGCATTAAAGGCTCCGGCGCTGATCCGGCGGTAGTCAATGTAAGGTCGGGAGAAAAAGAAACCTGCACATGGGATGAATTTATCGCTGACATGGAGTTGTTATGTGAAGGGAATGATGCGAAAGAAAGCTGGAAAATACTATACGGAGAGGAATTTCCGGAGGAAAAGAAGGAAGTTGCACCGGTGCAACCGGACCGGGAAGCAAAACAGGCACCGAAAAAGCCCGGCCGCGTGACCGTCTCAAAGCCGCAAACGCCCGAAAAGACCGTTGAAGACAACAGTCTTACAAAGGTCAACGATAATGTGCAGGCACAGGAAACCACAGCGCAGAAGGAAGAGGAGCAGAGCCGTGATGAAAATATGGAAGTTGCACCGGTGCAACCGGAAAATAATACAGAAAACCCGCAGAACGGTACGTCTGGCATGGGAAGTAATACTGATGAAGCTGACGCCGGCAGCAGGATTCCGGAAGAAACGGACGACCCGGACCGCGTACCGCCTTACATCGACGGCAATGATCCTGAATCTGCAGACGCTGCACCTGGAGCCGGAAGCGGAAACGCAGAGGCAGTTATGGGAAGCACTGCGGGTACTACAACCGAGCCGTCGGCAGCAGTCCTCACGCAAGACGTTGATGGACAGATAAGCATTGGAGATATGCCGCAGTGTATGCCAGATAACACGGCGGTAGAACAAAAATGGAATATTCGTGGCAGCTACCTCACCGCTCTGAAGGATAATCTGGACAAGGTCTACATTCTGACGGAGCGGGGTGATTATCAGGACGCGGAGCAGTGGCTGCAGGCTGTCAGAGGCACAATCTGGAAGATCAGGGATATATCGGAGGTGCAGGATGGCTAAATCACATAAAGCTACCAGAAAGCTCCAATTTGACCAGAAGACCCGAAAGCGTATCCGTGAAAGGGATCACGGCGAATGCATCTACTGCGCCATGGGCTACCACATGGAATACATATCAGGCATGATTCCGGAAAAGGATATCATGCATTTCATCCCCAGATCACAGATGGGTCTGGGGATCGAACAGAACGGCGCACTGGGATGCCGGGAGCATCACGATCTTCTGGATAACGGGAATAAAGGGCTGAGGCAGGAGATGCTGGCAAAGTTTGAGACATACCTGCGGGCACATTATCCGGAATGGGACAGGGAGACGCTGGTGTATAGGAAGTATGATTTTTAGGTGGAAGCCCAGAGAAAGGGAAACGGAAGAAATGAAACTTTAGAGGAGTCAGCAAGGATGATTGATGAACAGAAATTGATCGAACGCATAAAGGAAATGCCAAACACTTGCAATTTGTTTAGATGGCGAAGCTCTAAGAAAATTAAAGCTGGGTTAGTTTCTTTAATTGCAAGGGAACCCAAAATCAGCGAGTGGATTCCGTGCAATGAGCGGTTGCCGGAATCTGAACAGAGGTGTTTAGTGTCGGTTGTCTGGGAGGATGAGGGAGCAAAAACATATTCTGTCTATGATGCGGTTTATGGAAGTGATGCAAAATGGCATTCCCACAACTATGAAGGCATGATTTGTTGCATGATTTATTGCAAGGTTGTTGCGTGGCAGCCATTGCCAGAACCATACAAGGAATAAGACAGCAAATCTGAAAATGGAAGCAATGGGGCTCGAACCCATGACCTCTCGCGTGTGAGGCGAACGCTCATCCCAGCTGAGCTATGCTTCCATAGCTATTATTATAGCATTACGAACAGGAAAAGCAATAAACATTAAAAACAATGATCTTTAGACTGGAAGGGAGAATATAGAATGCTGATACGGAAGGATAAACAGGGAAACTGGGGAGTGAGCGGCCTGCCCTGGGAAGAACTGAGCATAGGACAGACCATTACAGATAAGATATGGGAAAAACTGTACGGCTGTCTGTTCAGGCTTATGCAATATGAGGATACAGGCATGGAACCGGAGCAGGTATACGATCTGGCCAAGCAGAACACAAAGTACTGCGTACCCAAATATCTCGGTGAAAATACGGCAATCGGATGTAGAGACGGGGAATGTAAATGCGGAAACATAGTGCGCAGTTATCAGAAATTCTGCGATGAATGCGGCACAAAACTTGAATGGGGAATGTCAGAAGAGAGGGGTGAAAACAATGGAGAAACTGACAGATTGTGAAGAGCTGGTTATGAAAACCGTATGGGACGCAGGAGAAGAGCTCAGCCTTATGGAGATTATGCAGAAAGTTAATGATAAGTACCATAAGGAATGGAAGCCGCAGACAGTATCTACATTCTTGGCACGTCTCGTAAGAAAAGGGTATTTAAGGCATTATCGCCAGGGACGTGTATTCTTCTATCAGATCTTGATTCCGCTGGAAGATTATAAGAGCCGGTTGACGGAAGATTTTATCAATTTTTGGCACAAAGAATCTATAGGAAGCATGATCAGTGAACAGATAACAACATTAAGAGAAATCGGAGAAGATCCAGAAGGTTGCTGCTATCCACAAGAGTATTTGCAGGAGGTAATCAACGAAGCTGCCAACACCATTGAATTCCTCTGCGTCAAACTGCAAGTTAAATTCTAGTATTTATACGGACGTCAATGCAGATACTATACAAAATACTTAAAGATTTATGAATTAAGAAAGAGGTATAAAGGCTACATGAAAACCACAGGTATATCCCGCAGGATTGACGAAGTCGGAAGAATTGTTATTCCGAGGGAGATCAGAAAAACGTTCGGAATAAAAGGAGGAGATCAGATCGAAATCTTCACCCATAACAATGAAATAGTATTGAGAAAATATAATGTTTCTACCGGGCTGGGTGAGCTTGTAGGAAGACTAAACAGCGAGTTTTCTGCAGTTAGAAAAGATCTGGACAGAGAAACGGCTGATAAAATTTACGGGCATATCAATGCTTTACAGGATCTCTTTGAAAGTATAGAGACGGGAGAAGGAAGGAGTGGAACAAATTGAGCAGAGTATTACCAATATTATTTAACACCGATATGGTGCAGGCGATGCTGGATGAGCGGAAGACAGCGACCAGACGTATTGCAAAAGGAATAGTACCTTATAGCGAATACGGGGATTTTTCGACAATGATAAACGGCGAATGGACAGGACCGATATCCATGGAGAATCTCGTGAAACTTAAAGCGAAGTATCAGCGAGGCGATATCCTGTATGTCAGGGAGACATGGTGCAAGAATGCTAATTTTGAAGAATACTATTATGCGGCAAACAGGGAGAATGGTACAAGAGCTCCATACGGGTTAAAATGGAGACCCTCCATACATATGCCAAAGGAAGCAGCACGTATCTGGGTAGAGGTTACAGATGTAAGAGTAGAGCAACTGAATGAAATGACACTCGAAGATTTCTTGAAAGAAGGTGTCGTGATCAGACCGGAAGCATTCAACGATCCGGAGAACGCATATCAGCAGGCAAAGAATATCTTTATAGATATCTGGGATCCCACAATTAAGAAATCCGATCGTGATCGCTATGGGTGGGAAGCAAACCCATGGACATGGGTTACAGAGTTTGAACGGTGCGATAAACCAAGAGAGGAGAGGTAATGACAAGGAGAAAACTAAGTAAATCGGAGCGGATGCAGGTACATAGCAAGTGCAACGGCCATTGCGCATACTGCGGCAAAGAAATCGAATATAAAGATATGCAGGTAGACCATGCAAAGCCACTGCGTAAGGGTGGGGCAGATGAATTGAACAATATGCTTCCCGCTTGCCGGAGTTGCAATCATTACAAAGCTACTCTGGATGTAGAAGGATTCCGCAGATATCTCGCAGGAATAGCCCACCGGCTCATGAGGGACAACGTACCTTTTCAGGTGGCAACAAGATTCGGTATTGTCCGGCACATGGGAGATGACGTAATCTTTTACTTCGAGCGACTGGGAGTGGAATATGACGGGAAGGAAGTAAAAATATGATGGGACGAAAGAAAGTAGATAATACCATAGATACATTTAACCGTAAAGCCATACAAGAGGGTGATACATATGCGAAAGCGCAGATCAGGGAGACACAGAGGCAGATCGGAAGGATCAGAGCACCGAGATCAGAAGACGCCGATCCTGTCTACATGACGGTGGCGGCGCGGAACGCTTTGAAGAATCTGGGAACAGGGAGTAAAGGATAAGGTAATTAGTATATCACAATAACCATAGACACGGCAGCAGGCGTGGACTGTATCAAGGCAGCAGTCCTCGCCGGAAAGGAGAAAAACAGTATGAAAGCAGAGTTCAGAAAGACAAGGTATGCGGACGGACTGCCGATGACATTCGGGAAAATGTACGATGTTATAGATATCGTGGCAGGAAGCAGGATGGGGCAGGTTAAGAAAATCAAAATCAAGAACGATCTGGGGGAAGAATGCTGGTACCCGGCAAACAAGTTCAAATTGTTTATGGAAGCCGCCACATATCTGAAAGAGCCCACGGCAGCAGGCATAGGACAGGACGCAGCACAGAGCGCAACACCGGACGGCACACAGGCATTGCTTCATTACGGAGCATAAAAGAAAGGAGCGGGACATGATAGAAAATGAGTACAGACATAACCGAAGATTCCGGGAATATGTAGATCAATATTGTGCAGATCATGATATGACAGTAGAGCAGGCGTTTAAACAGGACTCTGTGCGGAAGGAATTTCTGATGCACACGGATGTGTAAATAGAGTCACTTAAAATATTCCAAAATAGAATATCAATATTCTGTACGGAATATTTTTGAGCAATATAAACGGGAGGTATGGCAGTGATTGAAAAAGAATCATGGAAAATAATAGAACTTGTCATCCGCAGATATCCGGATAAGAAGAGAGAATATGAGCGGTACATATCTGAGATCATGGCTGCCTCGCCGGCAGCAGGCATAAGAGCAACTGAATCAGATGATTATAGCAGACCCCAGTCTGTGACTGAGGCTAAAGCTCTTAAGATGAACTCCGCATATGCTGATAAATTAAAAAAGGAAATTGAGGCAGTAGAACTCGTATATAACAACTTACGACCGGAAGAAAAGAAGGTTATGGAAATGCGATTCTGGTCGGAACGTGACCGTAATATTCCCTTTAACAAGATAGAAGGAGTGGCTTATTCAGAGCGACAGATGAGACGGATTACTAAGAAAATAATTATGAAAGTAGGAAAATATATTGGTGAGATAGCATAAATCGGAAAAGATGGACGGATTTTTAATTATAAATGTGATATTATAGTAGCATGATATAATAAATCAACAGCAAACAAGACAGAAGCATCAGAGAAATCTGGTGCTTTTGTTATGTCATAATTTATAAAATTCCGTAGACAAGGAAGGTGGTGACGTGGCGGGCTATGAAAACATAAAAGATAAAGGTTTTGATAAACGAACCACGGACGAACTACGGGAAATTTCAAAAAAGGGCGGGGTGGCTTCCGGAAAGGCAAGACGTAAAAACGCAAATTTTAGGCGTACATTGAATATTCTTCTGACAACACCGATCGAAAGTGATGAGTGGACTCCTGTTCTAGAAGCGCTAGGGATTGAAAGTACATTGGAGTCAGCCGTAAATATGGCTATGATCAAGAAAGCTTTAGAAGGTAATGTAAAGGCGTATGAGGCAATAGCCAGATATTCAGGTCAGTCAGATCAGACAGAGTTATTTGAACAAGAACAACAAGCTCGAACAGAGCATATTCGCGCCAGCACAGATAAAGTGAAAAAAGACACTTCAACGAATCGAGAATTTGATGATGGAGTTGAAATTATAAATGACGTGTAGCAGACAGGTGAAAATATCAGAGATCTTAATACCGAAGTATTATAAGATATTTAATGATAAAAGAATTAAGCATATTATTCTGACATCTGGAAGGGCAGGGACGAAATCAAGTTTTGCGGCGATCAGGGCGGACTACCAAATCATAAGTGATCAGCATGGATCGGTCGTAGTGCTGCGTAAGCACCATAATAAACTGAGAAAAACAGTATATAAAGAAATGCTCAGAGGTATCAACAGACTTTGTATACCAAAATCAAAGTTTAACATTACCAGATCACCGATGGAAATTACATATAAGAAATATAATACTACAATCTACTTCTCTGGCTCGGATGGTATTGATGATACAAAGGGTATCATTGATGAAGATAAACCGATAAAACTTGTCATAATTGATGAGCTGACAGAATTCTTTGATGACGGGGAAGGGGAGGACGAGCTGGCCAATATAGAAGCTACGTTCGTCAGAGGTAACAGTGGCGGGTTCCAGATAATCTACATGTATAATCCGCCAAAAAATCCGAATGCGCCTGTAAATAAATGGTGCAGGAAGATGGAAAAGCGTAAGGACTGTATTCATATACATACAGACTATAGGGATGCGCCTGAAAAGTGGATAGGTACTGATCTGATAGAATCAGCAAAGGCAATGGAGATTTCAGATCCAAAGATGTATAGGTGGATATGGCTGGGAATGTCGGTCGGCATCGATGAACTGATCTATTATATGTTCTCGCCAAAACATGTGGCATATCCTCCGAAAGAAAGAATGTATCAGACGGTATATATCGGAGGAGATTACGGGCAGCAGAACGCTACTACTTTTCAGGCATTTGGGATGGATACCTATAATCAGATACTTCAAGGGCTTGGAGAATACTATCATTCCGGCCGGAAGACGGGGAAACAGAAAAGCCCGTCGCAATATGCCAAAGAGCTGATTGATATGTTGGATGAGATACATGATGTATATAAAGCCCAGGTCATGTATATATATCTTGATCCATCGGCAGCAGGATTGCAGGAGGAGATCAAGAGGAATATCAGAGAGCTTCCGTATACCGTGTTGATCAGAAATGCAGAGAATGACGTGGCACTTGGAATCAGCAGGGTCCAGAAACTATTGATATTCAACCTGATAAGATTTTCTCCCCAGCAGGAAAATGCAATCGAAGAATTTGGACTGTATGGATATGATAAGAAGTCAATAGATAAAGGCAGAGAAGTGCCTGTAAAGGAAAACGATCACTGCATGGACAGCATAAGGTATATGGCCATGGGAGCATGGAGTAAAGTAAAGAGATGGCTTCCGAAAGGAATTGAAGAGGAGGATTCAGAGGATGAATATAATTAAGTTCCTCAGCAGCAAAGGAATAGATACGATAGATTCAGCATTTTATAAAAAAATAGAAGAATGGAACAGCTGGTATATATCAAATGTCCGAAGCTTTTCCTCCTATCGTGTGTATTCCGGTCGGGGAACATATACAAAGCGCAGAAGAAAGTCGCTTGGAATGGCAAAGAAAGTATGCGAAGATATAGCGGATTTACTTTTGAATGAGAAGGTAAAGATTACTCTTTCGGATGAAAAAACAGCCAGCTATGTTAATCAGGTATTGCGGGACAATAACTTTAAGACGAAGGGTAATGAGTGCCAGGAACGGAAGGCAGCTACGGGAACAGTAGCGTATGTTCCGTATTTGTATGATATGAACGTGGATCAGAACGGTACAGTACTGTCCGGAAAAATCAAAATCAATTATGTAAGTGCCAAGGACATTTATCCGGTTAGTTGGGATAATGGGACGGTGTACGAGGCTATTTTTGCACTGCGAAAGACTGTTAAAAGAAAAAAATATGTTAATTTTCAGTATCATCATATAGAGAATGGACAGTATGTAATTGAAAATATGGTAGTAGTGGCCGATCAGTCTAGTGAAGGGCATGAGCTGACAGAGCAGGAATGGAGACAGCTAAAGCCATTTCGCAATATGGCAGCAAAGATCGAGACAGGCTCTCTGGAACCACAATTTGTTATTGATAAGTTGAATAAAGTGAATAACACCGATGAAGATGAGAGCAACCCTATGGGAGTTGCCTTGTTTTCGAACTCAATAGATATACTTAAGTCGTTGGATATCAAATACGATTCTTACTGTAATGAGTTTGAGTTGGGGAAAAAGAGGTTATTTGTAGCACCAGAGATGATAAAAAACGTAGACGGATCGCCAGCGTTTGATCCGGACGATAGTGTGTTTTATCAATTGCCGGAAGATTATGACAAAGAGGGGACGGGGTTGATCAAAGAAGTGGACATGGAACTTCGTACCGAGGATCACAGCAAAGCAATAAATGATGATCTGAATTATCTTTCAATGAAGTGTGGATTTGGCACTGAGAGATACCGGTTTGAAAAGGGACAGGTAAAAACAGCGACAGAGGTTATTTCGGTTAATTCAGATATGTTCCGTTCGCTTAAGAAGCATGAAAATGTGCTGGATGATGCGATCAAAGAACTTGTACGGATCATTATAAGGCTCGGTATTGTGCTTGGCGAACCTCTCAATATGGATTCAGAGACAACGATCGATTTTGATGATTCTATTATAGAGGATAAGACTGCAGAGCGGGAATCAGACCGGAAAGATGTTGCAATGGGCGCCATGACATTAGAGGAATACCGTGGTAAATGGTACGGCGAAACAGAAGAGCAGGCTAAGAAGAACATTCAGGAACCGGCAGGGGTGATCGAATGACACAGGGAGAACTGGAAAAACTGTCTATAAGGATATGTGAGATACAGTCCGACATGGAGAAGCGTATCATGGAAGATCTTGTCCGGAGGATAAAGATTAACGGTTTTTCTACTGCTTCCGCTGATTGGCAGGTCGAGAGGCTGAAACAGCTTGGTAAATCTGAGCATGATATCAAAATGTGGGTAAGGGAGGCTTTGCAGACCACCGATGAAGAGATAGAGAAGATATTCGGGGATGAAGTGTATGAGCAATATATGGGGCAGCAGAAAGCCTATAAGATGACAGGGCAGAAACAAATTCCATTCGAAGAAAACAGGGAGCTGCAATCTGTCATAGAGGCTGTGAAAGAACAGACAAGAGGTACATTTAAGAATTTGACGGGATCGATGGGATTTGCAGTCAGGAATCCTGCCACGGGGGAGATATTCTATACTCCATTGGGAGAGTATTACCAACAGGTGCTGGATTCCGCTATGCTTGATATCAGATCCGGCGCGTTTACATATAATCAGGTGCTTGAGCGTGTAATCAATGAGATGACCAATTCAGGGATCAGATGGGTAGATTATAGTTCCGGCGTACATAACAGGGTTGATGTGGCGGCGAGAAGAGCGATTATGACCGGATTCAGGCAGATACAGGGAAAACTCAATGAGCAGACGGCAAGAGCATTACAGACAGACACTTATGAGGTAACATATCATGTAGGGGCAAGACCTTCTCATCAGGAATGGCAGGGGAGGGTATGGACCATGAAGCAGCTTCAGGAAGTGTGCGGACTCGGTTCGGTTTCCGGGTTGCATGGGGCAAACTGTTATCACGATTACAACCCGTTTATTACGGGTGTCTCGATAAGAACATATAGCGACAAACAGCTTGCGCAGATGGTGCAGGAAGAAAATACACCGAAAACATATAATGGCAGGGAATATACAACCTACCAAGCATTACAGCAACAAAGACATATGGAAACAAATATGCGTAAGACCAGACAGGAGATTAATCTGTTAAAGAAAGGGGAAGCCGATGAAGAGACGATTACGCTGAAGCAGGCAAAGTACCAGATACAGATGAACAGATACGCAGACTTTTCGGACAAAATGAAATTACCGCGTCAGTTGGACAGGGTATATCAGGATGGGCTGAAAGGGATAACAGCCAAATCTGGTATTGATAACACCACCCGTCAGAAGTGATAGGTGGTATTTTTATACACATTTTTAGAAGTTGCACCGGTGCAACGGGGAGGTGAGAAGGTGATCACTGTCTGTATCACTGATAAGAGTATCATTGTGAAGGGGCATGCAACTGAATATCACAGTAAAAATGGCAATCTGGTATGCGCAGCGGTTTCTGCCCTGACATGGAATCTGATGAATTGTCTGAACATATTATCCGAGGATAATACTGTGTCAAACATTGAGAGCGGCCATATAGAGGTCAGATGGGAAAAACTGTCTGATAAAGGCAAGCTGCTGGTGGATTCATGGTATCAGGGCATTCTTGCAGTAAATCAAGAATATGATTGTATTCAAATAGGTTAATGAAGTCTCTGGAAAGAGGCTTTTTTATATGTCCAAAATGTTATGACATTAAAAGATCAGGAGCCCTAATGGGTAAAACGGAGGTAAAAATCAATGAAAAGAAGAATGATGGACTTACGGGTCTTTGATGAAGATCCGGGAGCAGGTGAGCTGGGAGATAATGGACAGCACGGAGATCACAAGGACGGTAAGGGTGGCAACGGCGGCCGAACAAACGCCGGGTATTCATTCGAGCAGGCAGAGGAGATTGCAAATGCACGGGCAAATAAAGCAGAGAGGGCAGCATTGGCAAGTTTCTTCCGGCAGCAGGGGCTTAAGGAAGACGAGGTCACTGAGGCAATTAAAGACTATAAGCAGAAGAAAGCCGGGAGTCAGCCTGACGTGCAGGCGATTACTCAGGAAAGAGACGATGCATTGAAAGAACTGGAAAATATGAAACACGAGAAATTGTTGACAGGCAAGGGCGTGAAAGCAGATGATTTAGATTACGTTTTGTTTAAAGTCGGCAAGCTGGTAGATGAAAAAACAGATTTTGCTAAAGCAACAGAACAGTTTTTACGTGAAAATCCAAGATACGCCGGTGGGTCAGCGTACAGAGTGTCTTCCGGAACGAGCAATGACAATCAGGGCTCTGGTGGCAGCAGTAACAGTACAATCAATGACGCAATCAGAAATATTGCGAGAAAGTAGGGAACATGAAAAGAAGAGAGATAATGAACTTAACAACCTTTGATGTAGAAATTATTGACAGAAGCGGTGCGGAAGCATTGATTCCTGTGGAGGAGGCAAAGGAGATCATTCAGGGAGTAGTCACATCGTCTGCAGTATTAGCAAGGGGACGCAAACTGGCGAACATGACATCCAAACAGTACAAGATGCCGGTTCTGGAATCCCTGCCGGTTGCGTATTTCGTAAATGGAGATACAGGAACAAAGCAGACCACAAAGCAGATGTGGGATAAAAAGGTGATTACAGCGGAAGAAATTGCCGTGATCGTACCTATTCCAGAATCTGTGCTGGACGATGCTGATTATGATATCTGGGCGGAGGTAAAACCGAGAATCGTCGAGGCTTTTGGACAAAAGATCGACGGTGCGATCCTGTTTGGTATTGATAAGCCGTCCACATGGAGAGACGATGTTGTTAAAACTGTGACCAGTGCCAAGGCTGTAGTAGATTATACAGGCAATCTGTATGATGATATCATGGGTGAAAACGGCGTGATCGCCAAAGTTGAAAGCAGCGGATACGTGCCGAACGGGCATATGGCGGATATTTCCCTGCGGGCGAAACTGAGAGGAATCAAGGACAGCACGGGTCAGCCTATTTTTAAACAGGATATGCAGGCGAGTACGAACTATGCGTTAGATGGTTCTCCGATAAACTTTCCGATTAACGGGGCCTTTGATAAATCTAAGGCTCTTATGATTTCAGGAGACTTTAACCAGCTGGTTTATTCAATCAGACAGGATATTACCTTCAAGCTGTTTACTGAAGGCGTAATTCAGGATCCGTCGACAAAGGAGATCGTTTACAATCTGATGCAGAATGATATGGTAGCTTTGCGGGCGGTAATGAGACTCGGCTGGGAACTTCCGAATCCTATCAATGCGTTACAGAGGGATAAATCTAAGAGATGTCCGTTTGCGATCTTGAAGAATGGCAGCAGTATGGCAGGACAGCCCGGCAGTGGCGGCTCGGCAAACAGCAGTGGTGTGGCAGACGGCAGTGGTGTGGCAGACAGCAGTGGCGGCGTAGCGAATCCGGATGAGGTGACAGGCTAATGTTTGCAACTTATAAGTTTTATATTTCCGAGTATCTGATGGGGCGAACCCCATCAGTGCCGGAAACAGAATATGCTTTCTGGGAATCAGAAGCGGAATGCGAACTAAATAGAAGAACATTCGGGAGGCTGCAGAACAATAAGAAGTTGGTAACAGAGTCGGTCAAGAAGTGCACATGTGCAATTACGGAGCTGCTGTATAAGGCCGATGAAGTAGCTCAGCAGAATGGAGGGACAGGTCCTTTGGCGTCGTATTCTAACGATGGCGAGAGTGGTTCTTTTGACCTGTCAGAGTCCATCTATACAGAAAGTGGAAAAAAGGCAAAGATTGCAGACATCTGTAACAAATACCTTGGAAGGTCAGGACTTTTGTATCCGGGAGTGTAAAAATGAATCCAAATTACATATACACGATTACGCTGTATAACTGTATAAAAGCAAAGGACAATGCAGAAAAGAAGGATATATGGCGGAAGACGGTACTTCATAACTGCTTCTATAAGGCCAAGGAAGATATTGTTCAAAACGGGACAATATTATCTAAGGCATGTACATATACAGTGAGAATACCTGCGAACAATGCTTACAGGCGGTATCCGGAATATTGTAGAGATCCGGAGGGGCATTTTACCGCGTCCAACGGAGATATTGTAGTGCTCGGTGAGTGTGCAGATGAAATAGGAGCAGATATGCCAGCGGTAAACCTTTTGCGTGAATATAAGCCAGAAGCGTTTATGATATCTACCGTTTCTGACAATACAGGTTATTTCGCCGGCAAGCATTACAGACTGGGAGGCTGATATGAAACTGAATGTACAGGGGTTAAAATGGAACAATCCTGTAAAGAAAGTCATTGAGCGGATTACGGGAGGCGAAAAAGGGCTGCTGTTTCTTGCGAATGAGAGAAAGCGGCTTATGGACCCGTATGTCCCGGCGGATAAATTGATGTTGGCGCAGCATACGCAGGTATACGTTGAAGATCATAGCGGGATTGTTGAGTACATGTCACCATATGCACATTATCAGTATGAAGGAATCTTATATGTATCCGGTAAAACGGGGAGCGCATGGAGCAGAGGTGAATATAAGGTGCCGACAGATCGCAACATTGAGCATGATAAATTCAGACATCCGTTAGCAACGTCAGAGTGGGATAAAGCTATGTGGACCGCAAGGGGAGATGACTTGATCCAAGCATATCAGAATTATATTACGAGAGGTGCACAATGAACAAACACGAAGCCATGAAAGAGTTTTTCAAGCCTAAAGTGATGGAGCTATGCGGAAGCGTACTTGGATTTAATTTTTCGAATGAGGAGGCTGAATCGGTAGCGTTTGTCACAGAATATGCAGACAAGTTGATCAAGAAATATAAGGTGGGCGCTGAGAAAGCATATGGTTTTTCCGTTATTATTACGAAACCTTATTCGATCGGAAGCGATGATGTCAATCTGGAAGCAATGAATTTTGCACAAGCATTTATGGATTGGCTTGAAGAACAGAATAGAAAGAGACAGTATCCGGATTTCCCAGATGGGTGTCAAATAAAGAAAATGGAAAATCTTCAGAATATGCCGAATTTAGCGGCGGTAAATGTAAAAGAAGGGCTTGCAAGGTACATGATACAATGCAGGCTTATTTATTTTGAAAAATAGAGGAGGCAAAGAGTATGAAAGTAAAGGAATTAATGCAGGATTTCCACCCCAATGCTGACTTTGAGGGATGGGTTACAAATGATGACTATGTATTAGCGATTAATACGAGCAAAGAGCAGTGTGACGTCGGGGATTATGATGTTGTACAGATGGGCGTCGAAGGATTGGATGCCCAGATGAATCCGGTCACTACGGACAAACAGTATATCAGAGCCGGCCAGTCTACGCAGAAAACGGGAACGCAGCGGACATTTACTGTATCAGGCGACAGATATATCGGAGATCCGGCGCAGGACTATATGCTTAACCATGCAATCAAATATGGCACGGGAAATTCAGTGGTGGTTCCCTACGTGTATTTCAATGTATTAAATGGCGAGGGTGAAAAAGGTCAGGTATCAATTCTGGTCAATTCCGACGGAGGCGGAAACGCCGGTGAATCTTCCGGTATCGATATTGAACTTAAGAAGATCGGCAGTCTTCCGACAGCATTTAACTATCTGGATTATATTGTAGGCGTGGCGGGTACTCCGGCAGCAGAGGAATCTGCTCAGCCGGGAAATGGGCAAACAGAAGAAAACGTGGAATTTGACGTAGAAGAAACGGAGGAATAAGACGTGAAGGTATATGGACAGGACATTGACTTTAGAATAACGCGGATCGATGACGCACAGCGCTATAAAGCTGCATTAGATAAGATGCAGAAAGACGAGCAAAAGCTGCAGAAGTTGAAGAACAGTGATTTAGCAGTATTTTTGAAAAGCTATATAGAGATGTTCCAACGATTCTTTATCAATGCGACAGGCGTGGATATACTGGCAGAATGCAGTGATGCCCAGGAGGCTCATGACGCATACATGAGCTTCCTGCGGGAGATTAAGCTGGCAAAGACTAACATTACGAATTTTACACTTGAGGATGTTGAATAATGTGGTATTCATGTTTGTCAAAGCGGTTGCCGGAAGATGTAGAGATAGATGGAAGAAAGTACGGTATTCGGTTCGGGTACCGTACTATGATTGCGATTGAAATACTCATGTACAGCCATGTAAGTGATGAAAACAAAATGTTGCAGTCGCTCAATTTGTTTTATGGGAATGACATTCCGGAGAACATAGACGAGGCAATCAATAAACTGCTATGGTTTCATTCCTGCGGTGAAGAAAACGGGCAGGAAAAAGAAGGAGAAAACAAACCGAAGCGGCAGCAGAAACGTGCGTATGATTTCAAACAGGATGCTACAATGATCTACGCAGCATTTATACAGCAGTATGGAATCAATCTGCACAGTATTTCGAGTAATGAGCTTCACTGGTGGGAATTTTCAGCACTATTCGGAAATCTATCAGATGATACGAAGATGGCGAAGGTAATGTACTGGCGCACATGCGATTTGAGCGGAATGTCCAAAGCGGAGCAGAGGTATATCAGGAAGATGAGGAATATCTTTGCCATTAAAGAAGATGTTAGTATGGATACTCAGGCGAAGCTGATACAGCGCAACGCGGACATGGTTGGGTATATAAGGAGACGGTATAGGGAATGTGCAATAGAGTAATTTGTCCGTTTTGCAAGTATATCATGCCAATACGGATAATGCCAAAAGCAGAAAGCAAAGGACTGACAGTAAAATGTAAAAACAAAAAATGTAAAAAGGAATTTGAAATAGAAGTCAAAGAGGGAATGCAAAGCAGATAGTGCCATCATGAGCCAGTTGCTTACAGGATAGAGGTGTAAGGATTGGCGAACGATGGACATGTTAAGATCGGAACTGAATTAGATGAATCAGGATTAAAAAAGGGGCTTTCTGGGTTAGGAGGTTTTGCAAAAAAAGGATTCTCCGCAGTTGGGGGATTAGCAGTATCTGCATCCAAAATGGCAATAGGGGCGATTTCAGGCATAGGGACCGCCATGGGTGGGATCGCCACAGCGTCAATAGCGGCAGGCGCGGAGTTTGAGACATCAATGACAAAGGCAAGCACTTTGTTTGGTGATGTTGCGGTAGATACAGATAAGCTAAATGCAAAAATCCTTGACATATCAAGCAATACGGGTGTAGCCGCATCAGAGATGGGTGAGGCGCTTTATAGCGCTTTGTCAGCTGGGTTACCTGTTACAGAGGATATGGCGGAAACTACTGCGGTACTTGAAAAGTCTGCTAAACTTGCCAAGGCTGGATTTACGGACGTAGATACTGCCTTAGCGGCTACGGCTAAAACCTTAAATGCTTATGGACTTGGGGTAGATGCAGTAGATGATATTCAGAAGGTTCTGATTCAGACACAGAATCTCGGCATTACTACAGTTGATGAGTTGGGGGCTTCCCTGGCACAGGTAACACCGACGGCAGCAGCATTCGGTGTGTCTTTTGATCAGGTAGGTGCAGCACTTGCAGGTATGACCGCGGCTGGTACACCAACAGCGCAGGCCACAACACAGCTTAACAGTCTGATCGCAGAACTAGGCAAGAGTGGAACGGTAGCGGCTAATAATCTCCAGGAAGCGGCCAAAGGCACAGAATATGCAGGCATGTCATTCAATGAAATGATGGAGAATGGCGCTAATCTGCAGGACGTTCTGGATATGCTGGGAGATTCGGCAGAGAAGAACGGTGTGTCGCTGGTTGATATGTTTTCTTCGATCGAGGCTGGTAAAGCAGCGCTTGCGATTGATGGAAGCGATTTTGTAGGCAATCTGGCTCAGATGTCTACAGAGGTGGACGTAGTAGGCGAGGCGTATGAGAAAATGAGCAATACGCTGCAGGCCAATACGGAGCGAATCAAAACCTCAATCACGAATCTTGGCATATCAATGTATGAGCAGGTCGATGGACCGTTAGCGGACATTTCTAAAGCCGCAGCAGATGCTGTGGGAGAATTGCAGACAGCATTTAATGAGGGCGGCTTTGATGGTCTGATGGAAGCTGGTGCAGATATCATAGGCAGAGTGATATCTGGCGCTGTTCAACATTTGCCGGACATTGTTGGACTGGCTACACAGTTCCTTGACAATTTAACAGATGCTTTTTTTAGCGTAAGTGCGGAAGTATCGCCTCTTGGTGGAGATATCATATCATCTGTAGTCTCTGGAATGTGTGATGCCGTAGTGGATATATCGACCATTGGAATCAGATTAATGTCTGATCTGGCATATGCAATAGCCGAAAGTGCTCCACAGGTACTTGAGAGTATAGGGAACTGCATTTACGATATCATCAATAATTTTTATGAATATTTTCCGGATTTTATTGATGCTGGAATGCAGCTACTGACAAGTCTGATAACTGGTTTACGGGCTGGGATGGAGAATGATATTCCTAACATTATAGCGATGGGAGCAGAGATGCTCGCAGAGCTTGTGAATGGGATAACGGAATCACTTCCTATGATACTGGATGCCGCCGTAGATATTGTAATTGGGTTCGCAGAATCACTTACTGAGCCGGGGATGCTTATAAATTTGCTCAATGCTGGAATAAGTCTTTTGGAAGGACTTATAAACGGACTTGCAAATGCACTTCCTAAATTAATTGCAGCAGCACCGAAGATCATAGCGAATCTGGCTACAGCGATAATCGCAAGTATACCGAAACTCTTAACCGCAGCTACGAATATCATGTCGAGCCTCGGAAAGTTTCTGATCCAGAGCATAGGGAATCTGCTCAAAGCGATACCGGATATCTTTAGGCAGATGGTCGCCAAGTTTAAAACTCTTGATTGGGCATCGATCGGACAAAATCTGATAGATGGGATCAAAGAGGGAATCTTAAGCAAAGCCTCTGATATGGTAGATTCTGTCATAGAATCTGCGAAAAAGGCAATTGACGGGGTTAAAAATTTTCTGGGGATTCACTCGCCCAGCCGTCTTGCTAGGGATGTTATAGGAAAAAATCTCATCGCGGGTGTAGGAGTCGGTATAGAAGAACAAACGCCTGTATTGCTTGCACAGTCGCAGAAATCAATGGATAGGCTGATTGCAGGAATGAAAGCGAAATCTTATGATATCCGCCCGGAATACAGACAGGAGCGAGGTACATCAAATACGCAAGATGACAAGATCGGTGGTCGGAATGGCGAAAATAGTACCACTGTTGTTAAAGTGTTATTAGAAGGGGATGCAAAAGGGTTGTTTAAAGTGGTTGCAGTTGAAGAGGAGAAATTTTATAAATCTACCGGAAAGGGGAAGTTTGATCATACATGATAGATTGCCTGGTTAAGTTAGGAAATGTAGCGTTGGATGATGATATTTATATCAAACCGGGAACATACCAATGCTACATAAATGAAAAAAACTCTGAATGGGAAGATGCCGCAGGTGGAAACCATGATGACGTGTATGCACACAAAGCAGTGGGGTCTTTCACCATTAATTCACCGTCACAACCTGAACTTGATTTTTTCATGGATGCATATAGAAAAGCAAAAATAAGCCCGAAAGCAATGGATAAAAGAATTCAAATGCAGGTGTTTGTTCCGGCAGAAAATGAAATAAGGAGTATTGTAGCGAATGCAACGATGCCGCATCCTGTAGTGGATTTCATTGGTGAAGAAATATATTACATGGATATAGAATTTGAATTTAAGGAGTGTTGAGATGCTGGACGTTTCTGAAAAAGTGAAGCGGTTATTTAGGGATGAGTTTAACAAAAAGGATGTCCGGATTCATTTTCCAAATAATGAGAGAGAGGATATTGTCACGAAAGACATCTACGGAAACGGTACATCATTTGTTTTTACAGAGTCATTGTGCAGTCAGAGCAATTTAAAGTTTGGATTGAGTGAGGCATCCATGTTGGAATTCGACACTGTAGACGTAGAGAACATTAAGGACTGCAAAATTGAGGCAAGCTGCGAGATCACCGATCCGGATACCGGGGAAACAATTTCGATACCCTACGGTAAATTCGAGGTGGATTCCTGCCAGAAGCAGAGTGACATGCGCCGACGGAAAGTTGTGGCCTATAGCGGCACCCGTCTGGAGATCAGCCCGCTCACGATGGCCAAGCTGTCCCTGCCGTCACTCAATACATATCCGTACCGGATGGATATCGAGGAACTGACAGGCACGGGAGACCGACAGCGGGAAAGATTCACGTCTTCCGGCCAGATCAGGCAGTCTGAGTTTACGTGCAGTACGCAGGGGAAGGACTTTGACATCATGACGATGAGCGTGTCCTGTACCGGAAGCGACGGTCTAACGTATATTATATACTGCGACATAACATACGCATATAAGACGGTGGATATGATTGCTGCAATCTGGCGTCTGGAACCACTCGGGGAGAAATGGTATGACATCCGGTCAGAGATCACGGACAATGATAAAGCGCGGAAATGGGATGACGGGATCGCGGAGATAAACACCTATCTGGATATGCTGAGAAACATAGTCATATATCAGACAGAAGGCACAAGAAACGCTCTGGACAGCTTACTGCAGAAATGCGATGCATATATGACAGGCTGTACAGTACGGATGGACGTGCGGCAGACATATAACAGGAAGAAACTGAGCACCCGGAAAGAGGTAAAGATCACAATGGATGACATGGGGAACGGGGTCAGGCGAAGCAGGTATGTATCCAGTATCCTGCTGGATGTCCTGAACGCGCGGGGCGGACAGGTCGGGAATGTTATTACCAATGATACGGTAGCGGAAGGAACCCTTACGTTTATGTGCCCGCAGAGTGTCGAGGTCAGGATCGAGACGCAGTTGGATGATCAGCCGTCGGAAACAGTGTTTGACAAGTTTATCGTATCCGGAAGAAAGGAGACGCTGGTCGGGTATGGCAGGATGGATATAATATGCATCCCGCCCGTGGAGTCCGCGGAGGATGGTGTAAATCATCCGGCAGAATATACAACGCCGCTGCCATACGTCATGTTTGAAAGGAAAGAGGGAGATGACGGCTATTTCCGGTGTGCAGACGTGGAGAAGAACGTACAGAGTGCAGTCGGTGCCATGGCGGAGATTCAGGCAAAATTCGTACATATGGACCGGTACGGAGTGCTCCGTTTCGTAGGCATATCTGATCATTTCGGTCTGTATCCGGAGGAGACACTTTACCCGTCAGAGGATCTGTACCCGGAAGAAAGTAACGGCGGCCTGCTGGCAACATGCGAATACAGCACCCTCTGGTATGAGGATTATGAAGTACAGCAGTTCGGGACCGTGATCGTGAGCTATAAAAACATGAGCGGCAATGATGAAGTGCTGGTATACCGGTTCAACCGGGCGAACAGAAACGTATACCAGATGAAGGATAATTTTGTCTTTAAAACCGGAGGATGGAAGCCGGCAGAGATCAGAGACATACTGGATACATGGTTTATTCCGAATCTGAAAGGAATCCGGTATATTCCTGCGGAGCTGGAAATGGTCGGGCTGCCTTACATGGAGGCGGGCGATGTGCTGTCCGTGCTGACCAGAACGGGCGGTATCGAGGTGTTTGTGTTCAGGAGGACGCTGAAAGGGATTAACTTTATGACAGACAGTGTCGAGGCCAGAGGCGACGAAGTGAACAAAACGGATATGGACGATTCCGTCACGGTTGTAGAGGAGGGATAACATTGATAAGGGAAGTATTTACGAAGATTTACAATAGGATCAACTGGCGGAACAGATCGGAAGCCATGACAACGGCGCTTGGAAAAACGCTGCTCAACAGGATGGATTACACGCTGGATGAACTGGACAGCAGGAGTACTGTGCTGAGCAGCTGTATTATTGAGCTGGACAACTCAAAATTGGAAGAGAGCGAAGCAAATGAACTTGTAAAGGACTGGCGGATGGATCTGTCAACGTACATTGTCACCGTAACAAAAAAGAACGGCACGAAGACCACGTTCGATCTTGGCAGTACATACATTGCAGAGATCAGGAAACAGGTACAAGCGGCGGCTTCCAGCGCAGGCACGGCAGGGCAGTACAAAAACGCTGCGCAGGCGTCAGCAGAGGCGGCGGCCAAATCCGAGACATCAGCAGGACAAGCCAGGAATGCTGCCGAGGGGTACGCGGTCAATGCACGATCGTGGTCGGACGGCGATACCGGAACACGGGAAGGGGAAGCAACAGACTGTGCGAAATATTATAGTGAACGGTCAAAGAACAGTAGTGATATATCCAAATTGTATCTGGACAAGGTTGAACAGGCGGGGAATGAAGCAGTAGACAGAGTGAATGAAGCGGTACGGATGAACCTTCCTGCATTCAGTATGGATTTTGAAACAGGACACCTGATGTACAGCGGAGGGCGGTTTATCTTTAAAATGGATGACGCAGGTCATATGAGATGGAGGACAGCAGTATGAGTGATACGGAAATGATTATGGGCGATGCAGGAAAAGCAATGCTGGTACCGCGTGGGCAATACAGCGATACGGAGACCTATGAGTATCTTGATTTTGTATACAGCGGTGACGCGTCATACGTCGCGAAAAAGCTGACAACAGGAAATCCACCGGCAGAAGATAATGAGTACTGGCAGTTACTGGCCAGAGGTGGCACTTTGACAGAAAACAGCGACGTGTCGAACACGACGGTGACGTTTAAAGAGGCAGAGCAAAGGATAAATATATTCAGCAAAGACAGCCTTTCCGTTATCGCAGGTAAAATAAAAAAGTGGTTTGCAGATCTTAAAACAGTAGCATTCTCGGGAAAGTATTCCGATCTGGAAGGCCGGCTGACCGTGACAAACAATGACCTTGCAAATATGCCGGGGACAGCGTGGGATGCCGTCAGAGGAGCCGCGATCAGGAAGGATGTTGATAAGATAAACAGCGATTTAGATGGAATTAATCCGTCGAAGGCAAATTATGTAACATATGAAAATATAAATAAGATTTCGGATATCAATTTTGTGCGACAACATCCAGTAATATTTACTGGTGGTGTTCCTTATATGCCTAACATCGGAACATTTTATAACATCTTAACAATGATTTCAAAATCTTATGATGCCGCCAGTCAAATAGCGATCGGAGAGCTTGGCATCGCAATCAGATACCATAGCCATGATACAAACAAGTGGAGTGCCTGGACAAAATTATAAATTATTGATATGTGTCAAACAAAAAAGCTATTGCTTGCACGCTATTGGTAGACTCATATTCTACATATAATTTTGTTCCCCGCGGAAACCAGTATGTTCTGACATTGCCAGCAGTACATGTAAATCCTACAGTAAATTCACCAGATGAACTGCATAGATTCATTTTTATATTTTCCGCACCCCACGTATTCAGGTATATCATTCCGTCATATGGCATTGTGTAAATATTATTTAGGGAATTATACAATAGGAGATCGACATTAAATTTAATTGTTCTCTTGGATTTTAAATCGCTGTTTAGTGAACTTATAATCTTATACTTTAAATCTGAAATAAGACCCGCAAAGGTCTTTATTTTTATACAAAGAAAGGAGGTCATTATCATGAGTAATGACAGAATCGTGCTGCTTGACGGCACTAATATTACATTGGAATCATCACAGGGAATGAATGCCCTGAATGTACGCGCAGGGAGCATATCTGCAGCCTGTGCGCTCTGGGAAAAGTTTACGCCTGAGAAACTAAAGCAGGTAAACGTCATGAATCAGGATGATGTTACAGTCGGAAAATATACCGACATGGTCTTGGATCATATCGAAGGCCGGGATAATGAGGACGGATCTGTACAGATCACATTTAGCCTGCGCAGTAAGACTGCAGAAGAACTCTTGACAGAGCGGATCATTGCGCTGGAAACAGGGCAGCAGGCACAGGACACGATGATCGAGGGGATGTCAGAAGAATTGACAAGTGCCCAGATGGCGCTGACAGAGAACTATGAGATGCTGGAAGAGCTGTCAGGTACTAAAGCATGATACTGATTAAGATATTGCTCTATTTTAGGAGAGGGGGTAAAGGATATGGCGGTTGTATATGCGATGCTTATCATCAAAGATAAGAAAACTTTCAGTTCTGTACCGAGCAAGCTGAAAGATCAGGTCAAAGAGATTCTGACAGACATGGACGTTCCGGAGCTGGCTACAGAGTAAAGGACAATAATACCAGCTGTATGTAAGTGTGCAGCCGGTATTATTACGAATATAGTGCAGAAAGGAATGAAGACAATGATACTAGCTTATTTGCAGGCACACTGGGTAGAGTGGCTGTTTGCTGCTGCAATAGCTCTGTTAGGGTATATACAGAACCGGGCGGCAAAGCAGCTGAAGGAAGAAAAGAGAAAAAACGACGCTGTAATGCTTGGCGTACAGAGCCTTTTGCGGGAAAGCATTGTAGCAAATTATAACAAGTACCAGGATCGGGAATATTGCCCGATCTACGCAAAGGAATCTGTAAAGAAGGTATATGAGGCATACCACAATCTAGGTGGAAATGATGTGGCAACAAAGCTGTATCATACACTGCTGGACATGCCGGAAGAGCCGAGAGAGGAGGGAGACAGAAAATGAAGATGGCAATGGTTGTTGTCGGAACATTGTTGCTGATAGCTTGTGTTGTGGGTGGGGTAGCAACTGTCACGGTACTTAATGAGCTGGAGGGAATCGGGCATGGAGCAGGATAAACAAAGACCGCGCCGGTATCATACATACACGAAAAAGATGATGACCCGGATCATCAATGTGGCGCTGGTTGATATGCAGTTTCCGTTTCTGCTCGCGCTTCTGGGCCGGGAACAGATCGCAGAGACTCTTGGCGGTCTAATCGTGACGGAAATCATAGGCGTATTTCTGGTCTATTGCGTGAAATCCTTTACCGAGACAAGGGAAGAGCAGCGGGTGAGGTTAAAAGAGCAGTACATGTATAACAACGAAACAGAAAATGGAGAGGTTGCACCGGTGCAACCGGAATATGAAGAGAACGGAGGAATTTATCGTGAATGAAGTTTTATTTGAAATCTTAAAGGCAGCAGTTGTGCTGGTGGTAGTTATATTAGTAAGATATGCGGCACCGTACCTGCGCATGAAAGTAGAGGAAACGCAGTGCGCATGGATCATCAAGTGGGCGGAAATAGCAGTGAAATCTGCAGAGCAGACCATTACGGGAGACGGTTCCAACAAGGAGAAGAAAGCGATTGTCACAAAATTGCTTAAGAGCATGCTGATCAAGAAGAATATCAGTATATCGGACGAACAGCTTGACAGCCTTATCGAAGCGGCAGTGTTTGAAATGAAACAGGGTAAATACCTTGAGCTGCCTTCGGCCATAGCGGTAGGTAGCCTGAGTAGTGCGGAAGGAGAGATATTAGTATGAAGGCAGGGCAGGCAGGCATAGAACTGATCAAAAGATATGAAGGCTGCCGGCTGGATGCATATAAATGCCCAGCCGGAGTCTGGACCATCGGTTACGGACATACGGGAGATGTGAAGTCCGGACAAAAGATCACACAGGCACAGGCGGAAGCGATCCTGATCGCAGATCTGGAAAAGTTTGAAAAGAAGGTAAACATCTTTTATAATAAGTACAGATGGACCCAGAATGAGTTCGATGCGCTTGTATCTTTTGCATTTAACCTCGGGAGCATCGACCAGCTCACAGCCGGCGGCACAAGAAGCAGGGAAGTCATTGCGGAGAAGATGCTACTATATAATAAAGCGGGAGGCAAGGTCCTTTCAGGGCTGACACGGCGACGGCAGGAAGAGCGTGCATTATTCCTGTCGATCTCCGGCAGCAGTATTACAAACAAAAAACGCCATGTCCTGAAAGAAGGAGATAAAGGGTCAGATGTCAAAGAACTGCAGCAACTGTTAAATAAGAAAGGTTACCACCTTGTTTGTGATGGAATCTTCGGAAAGAAGACACTGGAGACAGTAAAAGCATTCCAGAGGGCAAACGGTTTGTCCGTTGATGGCGTTGCCGGCGATAAGACATGGGCGGCATTACAGCAATGAAACAGTATATTACTTTCAATACTGTATTCAGATCGGCACGCCAATCATATGCATCGAGTCCGGCGTCGTGGAGGCGCTCGGATGGAACCAGTACGGCGGCTGGCGCATCGGCATCCGCAGCTTCGACGGCAGCAGATACTATTATTATGCCCATCTGCGCCAGAATTACCCGTACGTGGAAGGGCTTGAGGAAGGCAGCGTAGTCACGGCGGGGGACGTGATCGGCTATATGGGGCACACCGGTTACAGCACGAAAGAAAATGTCAATAATATCGAGACAGTACATCTCCACTGGGGGCTTCAACTTATTTTCGATGAATCCCAGAAAGAAGGAAATAACGAGATCTGGGTGGACTGCTATGAGCTGACCAAATTCCTCTACCGCAATCGCAGTGAGGTGGCAAAAATCGAGGGCACAAAAGAGTGGAAACGTACCCGTGAAATGGCAGATCCCGAGGTAGAAAACCATTGCAAAAAGGATACCTCTATGCTACAATAGGAGAAGCGGACAATGACAAAAAAATAACAATCGTTGTCACTCTGGAAAATCAAAGATCTATCTAACAATCATACCACAATGGAGGGAAAGAAGATGGCAAAAAAAGTTGTTTTGGCAGGTGCTTGCCGTACGGCTATCGGTACTATGGGCGGAGGCTTAAGCACGACTCCGGCAGCAGAGCTTGGAGCAATCGTAATTAAGGAAGCGTTGAACAGAGCAGGAGTAGCGCCCGATCAGGTTGACCATGTTTACATGGGGTGCGTTA
Organism: Lachnospiraceae bacterium; assembly: GCA_014804655.1. GTDB lineage: Bacteria > Bacillota > Clostridia > Lachnospirales > Lachnospiraceae > UBA3282. The sequence continues at coordinate 183,898 of JAAUZK010000019.1, forward strand.
TTCAGGCAGGACAGGGTCAGAACGTGGCTCGTCAGGCATCCATCAAAGCAGGACTTCCCAATGAGGTTCCGGCAGTTACCATCAACGTAGTGTGCGGTTCCGGTCTGAATTGTGTCAACATGGCAGCACAGATGATTCAGGCAGGCGATGCCGATATCGTTGTAGCGGGCGGTATGGAGAACATGTCCATGGCTCCTTACGCTATGATGCAGGGACGTTACGGTTACAGAATGAATAACGGTACTCTGGTAGATACCATGGTAAACGATGCATTGTGGGATGCTTTTAATAACTATCATATGATCAAGACCGCAGACAATATCTGTGAAGAGTGGGGACTTACCCGTGAGGAACTCGATGAGTTCGCATTAAAGAGTCAGGCAAAGGCTGAGGCAGCTCAGAAGAGCGGCGCTTTTGACAAAGAGATCGTTCCTGTTATGGTTAAGAAGAAAAAAGAGATGGTTGAGTTCAAGGTTGATGAGGGACCGAGACCGGGTTCTACGATCGAAGGACTTCAGAAACTTCGTCCGATCAATCCCAACGGATTTGTTACGGCAGGTAACGCTTCCGGTATCAACGACGGTGCGGCAGCAATCGTTGTGATGAGTGAAGAGAAGGCAAAAGAATTAGGCGTTAAGCCGATGGCTACTTTCGTAGCAGGCGCTCTTGCAGGATGCAGACCTGAGGTTATGGGTATCGGTCCTGTTCCGGCTACTAAGAAAGTTATGGAGAAGGCTGGCTACAAGATCGAAGACTTCGATATCATCGAGGCAAACGAGGCATTTGCAGCGCAGTCCGTAGCAGTAGGCAAAGAACTCGGTATCGATGTAGACAAGCAGCTTAACCCGAACGGCGGCGCAATCGCACTAGGCCATCCGGTAGGAGCTTCCGGATGCCGTATCCTTGTAACTCTGCTTCATGAGATGGAAGCTAAGGACGCTAAGAAGGGTCTTGCGACACTGTGTATCGGCGGCGGTATGGGATGTGCTACTATCGTTGAGAAATACGAAGAGTAATTCTAAGACAGTAAAATACACTGTCTAAGAATTACTATAGCTTCGTATAGGAGAATGCCAAAATACGGGCATTCTCCGCAAGATATAGATTTAAAACATATTTAGAAGGAGACATATACAATGGAATTTGTATTATATGAGGTAAAAGGACAGGTCGGTATTATTACGATCAACCGTGAGAAGGCTTTAAACGCTTTGAATTCTACCGTGCTGGACGAGCTGAATGAGACTCTGGACGGCGTGAATCTGGATGAAGTAAGATGCCTGATCTTAACAGGCGCAGGTCAGAAATCCTTCGTGGCAGGTGCGGACATCGGCGAGATGAGTACACTGACCAAGGCAGAGGGCGAGGCCTTCGGTAAGAAGGGTAACGACGTGTTCCGTAAGTTAGAGACATTCCCGATTCCTGTCATTGCGGCAGTAAACGGCTTTGCATTGGGCGGCGGCTGCGAGATCTCCATGAGCTGTGATATCAGAATCTGTTCCGATAACGCGGTATTCGGTCAGCCTGAGGTTGGTCTCGGTATTACACCGGGATTCGGCGGCACACAGAGACTTGCAAGAATCGTTGGACCGGGCATGGCGAAGCAGATGATTTACACGGCAAGAAATATCAAGGCTGATGAGGCGCTTAGAATCGGTCTTGTAAACGCTGTATATCCGCAGGAAGAGTTGATGGCGGCTGCTGAAAAGATGGCAGCAGGCATTGCTAAGAATGCACCGATCGCTGTCCGCAACTGCAAGAAGGCAATCAATGACGGCTTAGAGGTTGGCATGGACGAGGCAATCGTGATCGAAGAGAAGCTGTTCGGTGACTGCTTCGAGACGGAAGACCAGAAGTACGGTATGGCATTTTTCCTTGACAAGAATAAGGAGAAGGTGAAAGAGCCTTTTAAAAACAAATAATATTAAATAAATAAGGAGGACTTACAATGAAAGTAGGTATTATCGGTGCAGGAACAATGGGTTCCGGTATTGCACAGGCATTCGCTATGACAGACGGATATGAAGTTTGCCTTTGCGATATCAAAGAAGAGTACGCAGAGGGCGGCAAGGCGAAGATTCAGAAGAACATGAATTTCCTTGTCGGCAAAGAGAAGATCACACAGGAAAAAGCTGACGAGATCATGGGTAAGATCACAACCGGCTTAAACGGCATCTGTACAGAATGCGACCTGATCATAGAGGTTGCTCTTGAGAAAATGGAAATCAAGCAGTCTATCTTTAAAGAGCTGATGGGTATCGTTAAGAAAGACTGTATGTTTGCTTCCAACACATCATCTCTTTCCATCACCAAGATCGGAGAAGGTTTAGACAGACCGATGATCGGTATGCACTTCTTCAATCCTGCTGACAGAATGAAACTGGTAGAGGTTATCAGAGGCGAGAATACTCCTCAGGAGATGGTAGACAAGATCACGGCTATCGCTACAGAGATCGGTAAGACTCCCGTACAGGTTAAGGAAGCTCCCGGTTTCGTTGTAAACAGAATTCTGATCCCGATGATCAACGAGGCGATCGGTGTACTGGATGCGGGCACGGCTTCCGCAGAAGACATCGATGTTGCTATGCAGCTCGGTGCTTCTCATCCGATGGGACCGCTTCACTTGGGCGATCTGATCGGTCTGGATATCTGCCTTGCGATCATGGAAGTTCTCTACAATGAGACTAAGGATGAGAAATATGCTCCGCAGCCGCTTCTCAAGAAGATGGTTGAAGAGAAGAAACTCGGCAGAAAGACCGGCGTAGGATTTTTTGACTATTCTAAATAATAAATAAACATGGAGGAATAAAAAATCATGGATTTTACTTTAAGCAAAGAACATGAAATGGCGAGAGCGCTCTTTAAAGAGTTCGCTGAAAAAGAAGTAAAACCTCTCGCTCAAGAGGTAGACGAGACAGAAGTTTTCCCGAGAGAGACCGTTGAAAAAATGGCTAAGTTAGGTTTCTTGGGAATCCCTGTTCCGAAGGAGTACGGCGGACAGGGCTGTGATCCTCTGACATATGCTATGTGTGTAGAGGAGCTCTCCAAAGTATGCGGAACAACAGGCGTTATTGTATCCGCACATACATCTCTGTGCTGTGATCCGATCATGACATACGGTACAGAAGAGCAGAAACAGAAATATCTGATTCCCCTTGCAAAAGGTGAGAAGTTAGGAGCTTTCGGTCTGACAGAGCCCGGCGCAGGTACAGACGCACAGGGACAGCAGACTAAGGCTGTACTTGACGGAGACGAGTGGGTACTTAACGGCTCCAAGTGCTTTATCACAAACGGTAAGGAAGCTGACGTATATGTTATCTTCGCAATCACCGGAACAGTTGAGAAGCGCGGCAGAATGACCAAAGAAATCTCCGCATTTATCGTAGAAAAAGGAACACCCGGATTCACTTTCGGTACGAAAGAGAAGAAGATGGGTATCCGCGGTTCTTCTACATACGAGCTGATCTTCACGGACTGCCGTATCCCGAAGGACAACTTACTCGGACAGCAGGGCAAAGGTTTCGGTATCGCTATGCACACACTTGACGGCGGACGTATCGGTATCGCTTCCCAGGCACTGGGTCTTGCTGAGGGCGCTTTGGAGACAACCATCCAGTATGTAAAAGAAAGAAAGCAGTTCGGCAGAACAATCGGCGCTTTCCAGAATACACAGTTCCAGCTGGCAGACATGGCTACCAAGGTACAGGCTGCACAGATGCTCGTATACAAGGCTGCTATGGCTAAGGCTACCCAGAAGGTATATTCCGTAGAGGCTGCTATGGCTAAGTTATACGCTGCAGAGGTTGCTATGGAAGTAACTACCAAGGCTGTTCAGTTACACGGCGGTTACGGCTACATCAGAGAGTACGATGTAGAGCGTATGATGCGTGACGCTAAGATCACGGAGATCTACGAAGGAACAAGCGAAGTTCAGAGAATGGTCATCTCCGGTGCATTGCTCAAATAAGAAAAAATAAACGAATAAATAATATAAGGAGAGAAATACAATGAAAATTGTTGTTTGTATTAAACAGGTTCCTGATACAAAGGGCGGCGTTAAGTTTAATCCTGACGGAACACTTGACAGAGGCGCTATGCTTACGATCATGAACCCGGATGATAAAGCAGGTCTGGAAGCAGCACTCAGATTAAAAGATCAGTACGGTGCGGAAGTAACTGTTGTAACGATGGGTCTTCCCAAGGCAGAAGAAGTTCTGCGTGAAGCGATGGCTATGGGCGCAGACAAGGGCGTTCTCGTAACTGACAGAGTACTCGGCGGTGCGGATACATGGGCAACCTCCACAACACTTGCAGGTGCGATCAGAAATCTCGAGTATGATCTCATCATCACAGGCCGTCAGGCGATCGATGGTGATACGGCTCAGGTAGGTCCTCAGATCTCCGAGCATCTTGATATCCCTGTAATCTCTTATGCGCAGAATATCAAGATCGAAGGCGACAGCGTGATCGTTGAGCGTCAGTACGAAGACAGATATCATGTTGTAAAGGCGAAAATGCCTTGCCTGATCACGGCACTTTCCGAGTTAAACGAGCCTCGTTATATGACACCCGGCGGAATCTTCGATGCATATAAGCAGGAGATCACCGTATGGGGCAGAGCAGACTTAAAGGATGTAGACGATGCAAACTTAGGTCTGAAAGGTTCACCGACGAAGATCGCTAAGGCTTCCGATAAGGTAAGAAAAGGTGCCGGCGAGAAGGTTACTCTTGATCCCGACGAGTCAGTAAGCTACATTGTTGACAAGTTAAAAGTGAAACATGTGATCTAACAGTTCAGCCAGACCGAATCTGTCAGGCAAATTGTGCTTGCACAGATTTGACGGACGGATGATGGTCTGAGGGAACGCCTGTTCATAAGCAAAAGGAGCTGCGAAGCAGCGGAAAGCGTCGAAGACGCGGTTTTGCGCATGGCGTGGGCTGAACAAAGTAGAATACTCGCAACAAAAAGCGCGACAGCGCGAGTTTGCGAGTCTAGATGTTTTCAACGAAAATAAGACTATATCCAGGTATAGAGAAAGGAATATAAAAAATGAATTTAGAAGAATACAAGGGTGTATATGTCTTTGCGCAGCAGGTAGACAATGAGATCAGCAGTATTGCATTCGAGTTACTTGGCAAAGCAAAAGACCTCGCTAAAGACTTAAGTACAGACGTGACGGCTGTGTTGATCGGCTCCGGAATCAAAGGGCTTGCAGACCAGCTTGCTGAATACGGTGCAGACAAGGTGATCGTAGTGGACGATCCTGAGTTAAAGGATTACAGAACAGAGCCCTACGCACATGCACTTGCTTCCGTAATCAATCAGTATAAACCCGAGATCATGCTGGTCGGCGCTACAGCGATCGGTAGAGATTTGGGACCGAGAGTATCCGCAAGAGTTGCTACAGGTCTGACAGCAGACTGTACCGTTCTGGAGATCGGTGATTTCCCGCTGCAGGCAGTTCCGGGACAGGAGCAGTTACATAATCAGCTCCTCATGACACGTCCGGCATTCGGTGGTAACACCATCGCAACCATCGCTTGTCCTTACAACCGTCCTCAGATGGCTACGGTTCGTGCAGGCGTTATGCAGAAGATCGACCCTATCAAGGGCGCTAAGGCAGTCGTAGAAGAGTACAATCCCGGCTTTACACCGGATAACAAATACGTAGAGATTCTTGATATCGTGAAGGCTGTTACTGAGACAGTAGATATCATGGATGCTAAGATCCTCGTATCCGGCGGACGTGGTGTAGGAAGCCCGGAGAATTTCAAGATTCTGGAAGAGCTTGCAGAAGTGCTCGGCGGTACGGTTAGCTGTTCTCGTGCAGTTGTTGATTCCGGCTGGAAGCCGAAGGATCTTCAGGTTGGTCAGACAGGTAAGACTGTTCGTCCTAACGTATATTTCGCAATCGGCATCTCCGGTGCGATCCAGCACGTGGCAGGTATGGAAGAGTCCGATATCATCGTAGCGATCAATAAGGATGCAGACGCTCCGATCTTCGATGTAGCTGACTACGGCGTAGTAGGCGATCTGAATAAGATTGTTCCGAAGCTGACAGCAGCTCTGAAGGCTGAGATTGAAGCAGCAAAATAAAAAATTGAACAAGTTCGATTGAGTATAAAGAAACGCCCGGTTTTGACCGGGCGTTTTGTTATAGAAGCTCATTATAAATGATAATGCAACATGTAAAACAATTATATTATCATACATTTATTGGTAACAGAAGAACATATTATTTATATCAAGGAAAATCAATGAGAGTTACAGAACGTAAATAGAGTTATTTTACATTTTGTCTCTTTTTATTTTCATGTTCTATAATTTTTTTTAGTTCCTCAATCATCTCTTCTGTAAGTACATCTTCAAACCGAAAACAATACACATGAAATTTACATTTTCTATTAAAGCATTTTTTAAATTTCTTAGCTTTGAAGCATTTTATAAAGCACCATAACACAGCTAAATACAAGAATATCTTAAATGTCAAAACAATGAACAATGCGATATAACCGAACCATTCAAATATCGTCCCCATTATTCTTTCTCTTTTCCGGTTTTGTGGATTTTGAGTTTAAATGTACTTGTATTTAAGCAAAAGCATTGACTATTTTCATGAATATGGTATTATACTATTAATGGTGAGTCCTACCGCAAAGTGGACTGCTAAAAGCGTTAGCAACTCTAATGGAGTTACTACACAAATGGCTATGTGGAAACGCATAGCCATTTTTAACGAGGAGATATATGCAGACGGATTTTAAATTATACAAGGTGGATATGAAATATATCCGTAATCTACATAATATAGATGATAAAGTGCTTTCTGTTTCACCACAGGCGGGAAAAAATAACAGGGTTTTCGTTGGTATTGTTATTATTTGTGGTGCTCATAAATATTGTATACCACTTTCATCGCCAAAAGAAAAACATAAAAAAATGAAGAACTCTATGGATTTTTCAAAGATTGAGATAAATGGAAAGCTAATAGGCGTCCTGAATTTCAACTTGATGATACCTATTGAAGAAGAACAACTACAGCTTGTTGATACAACCATTTTTAAGAGAGATAGGGAAAACATCAAATATTATAAGCGATTGTGCGTTCAGGAATTAGAATGGTGTAGGAACAATAGTGAAGTAATCTGTAATAAAGCAAATGTTTTGTATAAGAAATACATCTCCAATGAGCCATTTATAGGCAGAAAGCGTTGTCTGAATTTTCCTAAATTAGAATCAGAATGTAAGAAATATAATTCAAAAATGAAGAGAGGCATAGACTGAACCTCTCTTTACAAGGGGCGAGCAGGGTATTACCATAATTCTAAAGAAGCTTCTACATCCACCCCAATCCGCATATTACCCTCAAGGTGAAGGCAGACATCTTGTGCCCTTATTTCTGTCCTTATGAGAGTTTGTAAAAGGTATCGAATGTTGAAATCATTGGAACTAGAGCAGTGAAGTGCCAAGAAATTAACCTGTAGCAGACAAGGTTATTCAAGAATGGCACGGGTCTTTAACCAAACGTCCGCTTGAGTTCGTCCCGTTCCCTCTCTGTTTCAACCCAATTTTCCACATAGCCGCAATCGCAGCAGACATAACGGGCAACGGGAATCCTCTTGACCCATGCAATGTTAGTGATATTGATGCTGTTTGCCAGATAGCGATGTGCATCATCGGGAACACGGACAATATTTTGTGAGCCGCATTTAGGACAGCATTTCGTATTCTTCATGGTATTATATCCTCCTTGCAATTAGTGACAAGCTGAAAACTTCAGCGATAACAATGCAGAGCAAAATCCATATTTTCACAGGCCACATACCGATAAGCTCTGCAATTAACAACATTATGAGCGGTACAATATACTTTCGTGGGTGGTGCCATAGATCACTTGCAACCTTCCGGTTGCGGATCGGGTAAAACCACTCCAACAGGACGGACAAGACAGCGCTTTGCCATGCAATTAACAGCGCAGTAATGATTTCTCTGCCGCCTACACGGCCATACCATATTTGCCAGCTGACTAGATATACGCTGTTCACGGCAATATTGACAGAGAAGATAAAGAGACAATAGCGCGTGCATAAGCGTTCTGCCTGCCCGGGCAGCGTCCGCACGGCTTGCTCTAAATCGGGGTCACAGGAAAGCAATATGCAGATCGGCGTGTTCAGGCAAAGAATGGCAAATCCCAGAGGCATAACATGCAATCCCTCGAACTGCCCCAGCATTAGCGGCATAACACCGGCAATAACACACAAGCCGGCAGTATTTATAAGATAGTTTTTATTTGTGAGCAGATAGCGCAGCAGATATAGCAGTATACTCCCGGTTCCTTTCGTGTGCCTGATCAGAATTTTTGAAGATAACGGGCGATAGAACACATAAGCGTCCACCATCAACAATCTCAAACAGGAAAGAAACATACTTGTAAGCACAATTAAGGAAAAAGTAATAATCTCTCGCACAGAGAAAATGGAAAAGAGTATCATTCCACACCAGAAAGCCGCAAGGGTCAGCAGTTTCTTTTGTGACGTTACGGTGTACCATGCCGCAGCCATCAAACAGCCATTACAGGCACAGAGCAGAGACGCAGCTATTTGCAATGTGCTCCACTCATATACGGCAAAGAACAAAGTCAGTATAAGGAATGTTCTTGTAATCAGCGTATAGCCGGTATATACCAGTACAAGAGAAAAAGTCATTTTCCGGCTCTGAAACGGCAGCATAAACAGCCCGGTCATATGGTCTGTGTTCCCGGAAGAATTAAGAGTCTGCCACATGATAACGGTCGAAGAAACCGTAGCTGTCAGAAAGAGAACAGAGGGCGCGATCTTTATTTCAATGCCTGCGGTGTGAACGGCAAGAAAGAGAATGATGCAAGTAATAAAACTTTTGACGACACGCTCATACTTTGCACCGAAAAATTGCTTTGAGAGAGCCTGCAAAATATTCATTTCTTCAACACCTCCCGGATTTTGTCCGCTTCAATCTCCTGTCGGGTAAAACATCTTTTTATCTGTCCTTGTACCAATACCACTACCCGGTCGGACGTAAGGCAGATACTTTCGAGAATATGGGACGAAAAGAGGACCGTTCCGTACTGCCGATAGCTGCTGATCTGTCGGTACAGGTATTCAGTACTTTGAAAATCAAGTCCGTTCACCGGCTCGTCCAGTATGAGCAGTTTTGGCTTCAGGGCAAAAGCCGTAATCAGGTAAGCCTTTTTCAGATTTCCTGTGGACAGTTCTTTCAGCAAAATATCGGTGTATTCCTTAAATTGAAAGCCATGAACCAATTCATCAATATCAGATAATTTCTTTCCGTAAGACGCCGCCACATAGGAAGCATACTCACGAAATGTAAAAAATTGAAAGGAATGATCTTCGGCAAACACGGTATACCGTTCTTTTTTAAATCTTCGGTTACGGAATATAAGCGATTTACCCTGCCACCACGCGGTTTCCACTTGAAAACTGTCAAGCAGTCCGGAAAGCGTTTTGATAAAAGTGGTTTTGCCGGCGCCGTTTAATCCGATCAGTCCCACCACTTCATGCTCTGCCAGTTCGAGAGAAACATTTGCCAGCACTTTTCTGTCCTCGGAATACCAGACGCTTAAATTTCGGATTGTCAGGAGAGAATTGTTCATGTTACCGTTCTCCTTTGCCGTCTTGTTCCTTATGGTGTGCCCTATAAGCGGAATACAGGAATATACCGCATATGATGACATAGAGCATTGCCATCTCGAAGCGGCCGGATATGCCGCTTGCGACAGCGGCGGCCAGCCATATCAAAGCCAGAATCCCGCGAATATATACATGACGCATAATCATTACCTCCTTGTGTACATTTTGCATTGTTTGTTGTGTCGTAACTGTTTATAAGCTGCTTCGTAACTGTGAAGATTAGTTACGTTGTGTCTTAATCATAACTGTAAAAGGAGGTCTGTGCGCAAGTGTCCGCGAACGGCGGGTTTTTGACCGCGAAAAAAGCTGTAAAGCATTTTGGTGTATTTACATGCTTTACAGCTTATATCAGGTATCGTCGGTCGATATGCACTGATAGGACAGGATGGCAACTGCCCGGAATATGTTGTTGTCGTAAGAGGTCTGTATCGTGCCGTCATATTTCTCGGCGGCGGTTCGAGCACTTTTTAATCCCCAGCCATGCAGTCCGCCGTCCTGTTTTGTCGTTTGCAGCGTCTGGTCTTTCTCTACAGGCAGGACTGTAAAGCATTTTTCTGTTATTTCTTTATGTGTGGAAAGGGATGTCTGATCGTCATCGCATATCGCTATGCGCAGCATAGTATCACCTCGCTTAAGCAGCTTCTGAACAGTTACCATTATACTATAATTTCACGGACTTGCATACGGAAGGAAGCAGATTCTGCAAGGCGCATCTCTTACAGCGCTTAGGGGTGAGTGTGTCGGCATTGTAGGCGCTAACGGCTGCGGAATAATTTTATAAAGGCTTTACGCCTTGTACATAATTCGCTATAATAAGGTTGTATCAATAAATACTATCAATCAAGAAGGCGGTGAAAGGATGGTACAAGATACGTCAGATAAAGAGTTAATCACAATCACGATTGACCGATATGCAGAATTACAACAAATAAAAAAAGCAAACGGTGATCATGAAAACAGTCAACTTGATTATTATATTAAGTTAGCGATTGCAAAGTTATCATCTTTAGGCGTGAATGTTGAAGATATAACACTTTAAAAAACAACCACATAACCAGCAAAAAGCAGGGTGTAAAGTCTTTGTTGTATTATAAAGGCTTTACACCTCTTTTTCTCTTTGTAGATAAGGCGGGCGGCAATCGGATTCACCAAAATCAGTTTTTTACTTTGGAAGAATTTCTTCCTACTCGTTTGCGGTAATCTGTGTTACTATAGAAATATGGAGAACATGATTACGGTCACGGATATCACAAGTGCATACGGAAGAAAGCAGATTCTGGAGGGAGCATCTTTTACGGCACAAAGAGGTGAGTGTGTCGGCATTGTAGGCGCTAACGGCTGTGGAAAATCAACACTTCTGTCAGTGCTGGCCGGTACGCTGAAGCCGAAGTCGGGAGAGGTGCTCTACTACGGGAGATGCGCGTGGAGCGACGGTAAAGGTGCGGGGCGGGATACCCGTCAGAGAGCCGGCGGTATGCGCGGTGACAGGGAAGTGATTCGACAGATGACCGGATATGTACCGCAGGAAAACCCGCTGATTCCGGAATTGACTGTCTATGATAATCTGCGGCTGTGGTATCCGGACAGACGGAAACTGGAGGAGGAACTGGCGCAGGGGTTCTTAAGTCTTCTGGGAATCGGAGCGTATCAGGGCAGGCAGGTGAGCAAGCTGTCCGGCGGGATGAAGAAGCGGGTCAGCATCGGAATCGCCATGGCGGGTATGCCTCCGATTCTGTTACTGGATGAACCGAGCGCGGCGCTGGATCTGGTCTGTAAGGAGGATATCCGCAGATATTTACAGGTGTATCTGGAGCGCAAGGGGACGGTGGTGATCACGACTCATGAGGAAAGTGAGCTGGATCTGTGTCATAAACTGTATGTAATGAAGGATGGGCGTTTGCAGCAGGCGGACTGCAGGCTGCGCGGTGCAGCGCTGGTCAGGATGCTTTGATGTAGGATCGTGATGACACAGGTAAACATCAGGGCGGTTCGTGTGATACGATTGAGATGAATGGAAAGAATGAGGGCGAGATGGAAGAGCAAAAGGATGGAATGAATCAGAACAATATAGACAATTCTTTACCGCAGGAGATACCGATCCCAGGTGTGGAACAGCAGACAAATGATTCCGGTGCGGGACAACAGATGAACAATCACTATACGGGACAGCAAATGAGTAACCCGTATCAGCATAATCCGTACGGACAGCAGACGAATGATCCTTATGCAGGACAGCAAACGAATAACCCGTACGCAGGACAACAGGTAAATGAACCCTATGCTGTGCAGCAGATGAATAATCCGTATCAGCACAATCCGTACGGACAGCAGTCGGAAGATCCTTATGGTGGACAGTTTAATTCCTATAATCAACCAATTGACCCATATGGTCAACGAGTACGACCGTATATACCACAAGAACAGAAGAGGGGAAATGCCGTAAAGATCGTGATCGGGGCGGCATGTGTATTGGTGCTGATCGTGGCGCTGCTTATCGGCGGGATAGTATATTTGAGGAGTACGCCTGCCTATAAGATCAGCAGGGGATTTCGCAATCTCGGTAAGGAGATGAGTCAGACACAGAACAGGCTGGTGGAGAAGATCGGCATAAACGAACTTCTTCTGATGATGCAGGAAGAGGGCAGTCATGTGGATTCTTCCCTGAACTTTTCTACAGACCTTCCCCTTTTGGGTAACACCACATTAGGAATCGATACGGATTATTATAAGGATATGCAGGCCAAGGAGCTGAATGCGGATACGACTCTCAGCCTGATGAATATGGATTTTGCCCATTTGAATATATATGCGGACGAGGAGAATTTCTGCTTTTCCATACCGGAACTGTTTCTGGAAAACATGTATATCGAGAATGAACATGTGGTGAGCCAGTATAATAACTCTATTCTGGCGCAGCTCGGTTCTCAGAGCAGTATGGAAGACTTTTCCATAGAGCTGTTTTCGGATGAGGATAATAAGGTGCGGCCGCAAGAGTGGAGAAATCTGGATAAGATATGGGAGAAGTTTGAGGGAGATCTGGAAGCCTGTAAGGAAGGGATGACGATCGGCAAGGTAGAGAAAGGGTTGTATCGAGTGACACTTCCGCAGAAGGAGACCGACCGACTGCTTAAGGATCTTCTGGATAGCTATGCGGAAATCGGCGGCGTTGAAGAGATGCAGGATCTGTGGGAAGATTATAAGAAGCTGATCTGCTCCGATATCAGCCTGCTGTTTGAAATTAACGGCAGCCGCATTGACAGCATCATGTTGGAAGAGCCGATCAGCTTGTGGGATAACAATGCTTCCATCGAGGGTGAACTCTTTTTCATGGGAGAGGTGCGGAGTATCGACAAGGTGCAGGGCAAAGTGACGATAGGCGGCGTGGACGGAAAGAAGCGGGAAATGCTGGGGCAGATCGAGCAGACATCCGACAGCGATACGTATCAAATGGATATGGATATCAAATATTCGGAAGAGGAAGAGAGCGGCAAGATCAAGTTTGTCATGAACTGCGATGCGGCCAGAGATGAATTTGACATGACATTCAACGTGAAAGACGATACGGACGATATGGAGGTTGCGCTGGAAGGCAGTCTGGATGACATCGTGACGGGCGAGAGCCTGGAAATCAATCTTGACAAGGTGACTTTCAGTACCGATGACGAAGAGGTTTACCGGATCAGCGGGGATATTGCCATAGAGCCGCTGCGGGATAAGATAAAAGCTTCGGTGGAGCCGGATACGGCGTTTTTTGAGATGTCATTGTCCGATTGGGAAAAAATTATTGATAAGCTGGACGATGCGTACGGAAGTATTTTGAATTCTTTGTGGTAATAAGGAGGACATACGCGCATGGGCGGAACGGGAGATCAGGATATGATCGAGGAGATCATGAAACATCTGGACAGTGAGTCTGCACAGGGTGTATACCGGATGAGTATTACTTTTGACGACGAGGAGGAGCAGAGCAAAACTGTTTCTCACAAATGCTGCAATATGTACGGCAGACCTGCCTCGGAAACGGTGGGTCTGTTAGATATGTACACGGATATGAATGCAGGGGAACCTGATCGGAAGGCGTAAAGGCTATGGCACAGAGAATACGTTATCTGTATACGGAGATCAGGAAAGCAGTATATATGTTCCCTCGCATGTTATTACAGGCAATCCTACTTATGGCGCTCATAGGTATGATTGCTTTTTGTGCAGTAAAAACGATGGAACGAGAACCACTGGCGATCAGAGCCGACATCGGTGTGGTAGTGCGGGAAGATGACAGGGTGACCCGGATGGCTTTGCAGTATGTGGAAAATCTGGAGAGCGCATCGCAGGTATGCCATTTTATTCAGATGCCGGAAGAAGAAGGTTTCCTTGCACTGAAAAAAGGGGAGATTGCAGCGCTTATCGTGCTGCCGGAGCAGATCGTGCAGGGGATCATGGATGGACGCAACCCTACGGTAGACATTTTTTTCCCGAAGAATGCGGGACTGGAGGCTATGCTTCTGCGGGAGCTGACTGAGTCGGGAGCGGGACTTCTGCGGGTGGCACAGGCACAGATCTACGGCGCTTATGACACGGCGGCGGCATACGGGATGATGGAGCAGTTATCCATTATGGAGACCGATATCGACAGCTATAATCTGGCGTTTGCGCTTGACCGGCTGGCGGTCTACGATACAGAGACGGTGTCCGCCACCGGGAGGATGAGCGTGCTGCAATATTATGCGGCTTCCGGAGCGGTGCTGTTTCTGATGTTATCCGGCATGGCGCTGTATCCGGTTATGCGACGGGAACCGCTTGCATTTCGAAAACAGCTTGCACGTCAGGGAACAGGCGGCATATGGCAGGGATTCTGTCAGTGGATGAGCGGGTTTGTTTGTATGGAGCTTCTGATTTGTGTGCTGTGGCTTCTATGGAAGGTTGCGGGGGGCGTGGCGCCGGAGGCGGTGGGGAAGATAACCGTGGCGCTTGTGGGCAGAGGCAGTGCCGGTGGTATGAGCGTGAAGATAGGGATGTTCCTGCTCGTGACGGTGACGGTGTCCACATATATCTATCTGCTGTACAGTATGGCGGGCAGCAGGACGGGCAGTATACTGCTGATCTGCCTGCTTTCCGTAGTGATGGTCTACCTGTCGGGAGGTTTGATTCCGTCGGTGTTTCTGTCGGAGACGGTACAGAAGGTGGGGGAAAAGCTGCCCACGGCTTATCTAATCCGTGCTGTCGGCGGGCTCTATGCGGGATACGGTGCGGGAACGATTGGGCGGTGCGCGGCGGGAATGAGTGTGTATACGGCGGTCTTTGGGGTGGCGGCGTATCTATTTAGACGGGGCGAGTAGGATATCTTAAGTTATGAGATATATTAATTTCGTGAAGACGGACGCGTTGGACAGCATACAGTTGTCTTAAGGACGCGCTTTCGCTCGGTTCCAAACGCAACGGTACTAAGCTCGAAAGTTGCTTTGCAACTTTGAACCTCGCTAAGTGCCGGCGTTTTACAACGGTCCTTATGACAACTGTATGCTATCCGACGCTGTGTATTGGATATGCTATTGATTAGATGATTTGGGATTTTCGTGGATATAAAGATATAAAGAGACAAAGAGATACGAGGAGATATTGAGAAGGGAAGACTCGAACTGTGGGTGTAGGGATAGAGAGACGGCCGGGCAGGGGCAGACAATTTTGTATATGGATATGGCTTCTGATGAAGAGGTTGTGGAGGCAGCCTGCATATGTCTTGTTGCTGGTGTTGATCCCGATTCTGGGATGGGTAGTCGGCAGGATGGAACAAGGGGAGCCGGGCGGTGCAGTGGTAGCGGTCTGTGTGGAAGAGAGCGCTTGGAGCGGACAGATCGTGGAAGAGCTGCGGGCACAGGCGGCGGACAGCAGTCTTCGATTTGTGTTCCATGAGAAGGCTGTAGATGTGGAACGCAGCGTGATGCGAGGCACGGCGGACTGTGGATTTGTGATCGGAAGTGATATTGACGAGCGGGTCATCGGGAATGATTGGGCGAAATGTATCACTGTTTATGAGACTCCTTCCGGCAGTATTACCGGTATGGCGAAGGAGCGAATCGGCAGTGTGATCTTCAAGTTGTACTCTGAGCAGTGTTATGAAGAGTATATGAGATTGGCGGCGGTGCAGGAAAGGGCTGATGAATTTGTAGATTTTGCGAAAGAGGCATACGAGCGGCATCTGGTGGACGGAAGTACTTTCGGATTTATGTATCATGGGTATGACCGATATAGTCAAGATACTTCTGACACAAATGTTATATCTGACACCACTGTCTTCCCCGTAAAAGGGGTATTTGCAGTGATTATTTTCATAAGCGGCATGTGTGGAATGCTGGAATATGACACGGACAAAAGTGAAAAAAGATTTCTGCGGATGGCGCCCAATATGTTGACTTATATAGTTAATATATGGATTTCCACTGTTTTTGTCTCTCTTGCGGTGCTGTTATGTCTGTGGATTTCTGACGGCATCCGGTACGGTAACGGTGTGGAAGGGATAAGCAGGTTTAGCGGCCTCCTGTCTGTCTGGGGCGTGGGTATGTGGGGAAGGCAGATTTGGAATCTGTTTCTGTATCAGTGCATTGTCGTGATCTATTGCGGCATACTGGGAATCATACTCAGAAGACAGGAAGCGGTCGCGGCTGCGATTCCGGTTTTTGCGATAGGAAGTCTTGTATGTGCACCGGTGTTTATCAGGCTGGCGACTTATGTGCCGGTTTTCGGGGTGTTGGAGAAGTTGTTTCCGGTGACGTATTATTTGATGCTATAGAATAAGAAAACAGGAGGATAAAGATGAATAACGTAAAACCTGAGAAAAACATTATGGAGTATGAGACGGTGGCGTTGGATGATGAGAACAGTGCGCTGGTGATTCTGGATCAGACGCTTCTTCCAGGGAAGGCGGAATTGATCAGTCTGCACACCGGGGAGGAGATCTGGGATGCCATATATCTTTTGAAGGTACGTGGGGCACCGGCAATCGGCGTGGCGGCGGCTTTCGGGATCTATCTGCTGACGAAGGGGATCAAGACACAGGATTATGAAACTTTTTATGAGGAATTCTGCAAGCAGAAGGATTATCTGAATTCCGCAAGGCCTACAGCGGTTAACCTATCGTGGGCATTAAACAGAATGGAACAGGTGTGCATAGCGAATCGGGAGCTTCCGGTGTCCGAGATCAAACAGAAGTTAAAAGAAGAGTCCATCGCCATGAAAGAAGAGGATATCCGGGTATGTAAGGCGATCGGCGAGTATGGGCTGACACTGGTGAAACCGGGGGACGGCATTCTGACACACTGTAATGCGGGACAGCTTGCCACTTGTAAATACGGCACAGCTACGGCACCGATCTATCTGGGGCAGGAGCAGGGATACAATTTTCATGTTTTTGCAGATGAGACAAGACCCTTATTGCAGGGAGCGAGACTTACTTCTTATGAATTATACTCTTCAGGAGTGGATGTGACGTTGATCTGTGACAATATGTCGGCAACTGTCATGAGAAACGGCTGGGTGAATGCGGTGTTCGTAGGCTGCGACCGGGTGGCGGCAAACGGCGATACCGCCAATAAGATCGGCACGTCTGTGGTGGCAACGGTGGCGAAGCGCTACAACGTGCCGGTGTATATCTGTGCACCTACATCGACCATCGACATGAATACGCCTACCGGCGCGGATATCACCATCGAGCAGCGGCCGACCCATGAAGTGACGGATATGTGGTATGAGAAGCCCATGGCGCCTGCCGGTGTCAAAGTCTTTAACCCGGCATTTGACGTGACAGATCATGATCTGATCGCGGGTATCGTGACAGAGTACGGCATTGCGAGGGAGCCGTATACGGAATCGCTTAAGGAGATTTTTGCAAAGAAAGAGGAGATATATTAATCAAGTACAGGCAGTCTGATCGTGAACGTAGTTCCCTTACCTTCCGTGGAAACTGCGTCGATCTGACCCGCGTGCTCTAAGACAATAGTGCGGGTAATGGCAAGCCCCAGTCCCTGACCACCCTTGTCGCTGCGCGTGGTGTAAGAGCGGCGGAAAATATTGGGGAGATCTTTTTCCGGTATGCCGCAACCGGTATCGGAAACCGTGATATAGGCGTAGTCTTCGTCCGCTGTCAGTGAAAGTGTTATCTTACCCTCTGGCGGCGTAAAGTCGGCGGCATTGTATAACAGGTTTTCCAGGGCACGGAAAAGCTGCTCACGGTTTGCCATGATCCGGCAGGGACGAGAGGTAATATTTTCAAGAAAATTAGGCCCGTACAGTTCTATGATCGGGCGGCAGGTGTGATAAAAATCCGAAAGGAACGTATTGAGCAGCATAGGCTCCATTTTGACAGGAGAGCTTGTCTGGGCGGCTATTTCCTGAATGGATTTAAGGCGCTCGGATAAAATATCACACTGTTCTTCTATGTGAATCATTCTTCTGTGAGTGTCTTCATCCAGCATAATATCATTCAGCCGTATAATTTGCGCCATGTTCGAGAGGGATGTCAGGGGCGATTTCATATCATGTCCCAATTCCGCGATGAGTTGTCCTCTCTCTACAAGAAGCTTTTGCAGATGCTCTGTTTTCTCTCCGACTTCCTCCTGCAGGTGAAGATTAAGTTTTAGGTTTTCCGCCGCCATTTCCCTGCTGCGCTGCACCATCAGGAAAGCAAAGGCAATCACCATACAAAATGCGCCGTATTCTTCCGGATAAGCGCCGGCAAACGGTTCATAGTATCCGATGGTCAGGACGCTGTAGAAAAGGCATATGCCATTTGCGGTAGCTGCGGCAAGAATCATTTTAATATGAAGCAGTCCCATAAAACCAGCATAGACTGTCAGGCTGATCAGCAAAAACGCCATGATCGCCTTATACCATGAAATAAATGGGCCATACCATAGTACAAGAGCGGGAACAGCAGGAAACACAAATAAAGGGGCAATGATAACAATGCCGCAGACGCCTAAAGAAAGAATGTGAAGCGCTCTTTTCAGGCGTTTAAAACCATCCGGCAAAAATAACAGGAGGGCAATCTGTACGGAAAAGTAAATGCCGGATACGGCGGCAGCGTCTTCTATCGCATAAAGTGTGCGGACAAGCGGCACGCCGAACAATCTTAAGAAGGGATAACAGATCCGCACTGCAAAGGACAGGCTTAACATGCCGAAATAGAATGTTGCAGCTTTGCCGCCGTCTTCTTTGCGCTCCCACAGTACAATACAAAATAAAGAGAGTGTGAGGGATGAGAAAAACAGCAGCCCATAGATGAGTATGCGGGAGGCAATGAGATGGCTGACGCTGTCCGCGTCCCCGATTACGGGTGCATACCAGATTCCGCCATAATAGTGGGAGTAATTGGCAGTCTGGATGATCAGTTCCGCTTCGCCGTCAAGATAAAATGAATAGGTGGTGTCTTTTATAAGGGGAGAGTACTCTTCTCTGAGAGAATAATCTCCACCGGAAGAGTTGTCTCCATTGGAAGAGTGTTCACCATAAGGTACTTCGCCGGTTTCGCCCAGACAAAGTCCGTCTACATAAACTCTTGCGGCACAGAGAGGCTCCTGCAGATAGAGCAGGACATTACCGCTTCCTGTAAGATGCAGACGCCATGTTGCAACCCCATAAGGATTTTTATCTTCATGGAATAAGGAAAGATTTGGATATTCACCCGCCCATGTGCTGTAATAAGACGGTGCCTTATCCGCAAAGTCCTCCGGAAAGAGCAGGAGATCCGGATAAAGCTCCCAGCCGTCCACAAGCGAGCAATAACCTTTTTCTGGAATGATACACAGATTGTCTTGTGTAAGCGCCGCCTTTGTTATATATTTATTATCATGACGGCTAATTGTCAACAATCCAAGCATGCTTAAAATAATCGTACCTGCGATTACCAGAATTGTTTGAAATGCAGATTTTGTAAACAGGGTTTGCTTCATGATAGCTGCTCATCCTTCCCAAAATAATGATAAAAGGTAACTATTATGTACAGTTACGATAAAGGAATAAATATATGATAAAAAAGTGTAAACTGTTATTTATATCGGCGTTGACAATGGTGTTTCTATTTTATAGGGCAGACTCGGTTGTTGCAATGGCAAATGAGGAATCGGGGCAAGATGTTGAATCTGCTGTCGGTTCGGAATCAGAACAAAACGTTGAATCCGTTGTCGAACAGGAGGCGGAGCAAGGCATTGAACGTATTGTCGAGTTAGCCGAATCGGAGCAAATCGTCAAAACTCCCTCAGCCTTGAATACCACCCCGGATTTCGTATCCAACGGTCCGGCTTTGATCGAATGGCTGGAGTCACACAAGGACATCGGCGGCACGGTAAAGCTGACAGATCACGTGGTTTTAGAGGGGGACTACACTTATTGTCCCAATGGCATAAACAGACCCACTGTTTTCGTTGATACCGATCAATATACGATCACCGTAACCGGAGAGATTGAACTTATGAGTGACAATCATCTCATCTTTTCAGGGCAGCCGGACGGTAAAAGTATATTTTATGTGGCTCCAAAAGGTGCGCTTTCCATGATGGGTGTTGCAGTGGAGAGCGGACAATGTGCATTATGGCAGGAAGAAGGTGCCGGACTGGTAATGGAAGACTGCCATATATCAGGGAATGTTCACTACGCGGAAACTCCTTTTGTGCTGTATCAGAATACTGTCTACGTTGTTGTGGAAAAAGAACAAACTGTAAACGATGTACTCCCGACAGAGATTAGTTGTACGGTCAATCGTCAGGGGCAGCTCAGCCATAATGAGCCGGTGCCGCTCTCATGGAATCTTGAAGGATCTGACGATCAGCAGACGGAAAGGCGGCGTTTTCAGTTACAGGGTTCTTTCTTACAGGCTGCATCCGCAGAACCTGCGCTGTGCACGGTAGCATATAATGATTATCCGTTGACCTTCTTGGAAGTGACGGCAACGGATGATGGCACAAGGTATACATTTCGGGGCGGCTACACGAAGCCGGAGGAAGCACTGCCGATCACGGTAATATCAGAGTATTCTTTCGACGGAGAAAACTGGATCGTATACGACGAAACAAACGTAAAAGATGTTGAAGCAGGATTCTTTATCGGCTTTCGATCGGAAGAGTGTGATAGGACAGCGTATTCCAACATATATATTCGTTTGCAGTGGAATGATAGCGGAACCCGATACTTTTCCAACGTGCTCTGCTATGCGGCTGACAACTTAGAAAATGTAGAGGACATAGGCGGCAGCCGGGGCGGCGGAACTTCCATTATAAACCTACCCGAAGATCCACAGGAAAAAAGTGGTGATACAAAAGCAGATGAAGGAGCGAATCAAAATGCTGACCGCAATGGCGGCTCAGAGGCGGCAAACGACGGACAACCGTCAAATGCAGAGTCCCGGAATAACAATGAGGATCAGCCGTTACATGCGGAATCAATAAATGCGGGTCAGTCATCCTATTCAGAATCTAAAACTGACACTACTGTCACAGACGCGAATGACGCTGACAACATAGAAAGCATTAACCGCAGTGATTCCGATATTTCTGAAAAAGAGGCTGTCGCCGCTATATCCGTAAAGGGGGAAAATGGCACTAATCTGCCCCGAATGAATGAGCAGACGCTGCGCTCTGATATCCGTACGGGCAATGCCATCTTTATTGCAATCGGGTTCGTGCTGCTGTCGGTTATTGCCGGAATAGCAGGTTTCTGCGTTCATTCCCGGTTCGGAACAAACAGGTAGCCCTTGTAGCGCTTGGTCTGGATGTAGTCGTGGTCGGGGCAGAGTTCGTAGAGCTTCTTGCGAATGCGCCCCATAATAACCTGCAGGGATTTTTGCCCTTTGTTGATCGGTGCCTTCCACACCGAGTCATATATCTGCTCCGGCGTATATATTTCATTGGGATGTCTTGCAAGAAAATACAACACATCAAATTCGTAGGAAGAAAAATCTACAGAGTATGTCTCATAGCTTACGCTGCAAGAGGAAGGGCTGATGGAAAGCGAACCATAAGTAAGTGTCTGGGGCGGTTCGGCGGCTCTGCCGGAACGGATGCGTGCCCGTACCCGAAGCTCCAATTCTTTTAAGCTGTAAGGCTTGCACACATAGTCGTCTCCGCCAATCGATAATCCGCGGATACGGTTTTCTTCTTCGGTATATCCGGAAAGGAAAACAATGGGAAGCCCGGTCTTCGCGCGTATTTTTTCGCAAAATGCGAATCCGCTCATATCAGGCAGGTCAACGTCCAGAATGACACAGTCAAGGGCATTAGATAAAATGATTTTCTCCGCAGCCTGCGCAGTATCCGCACAGATCACCTCATATCCCACTGCACCGAAATACGTCTTATTATCTTCTAATATCATCGGATCGTCATCCACCATTAAAATCTTGTACATACTAATACCCATTCTTATTAGAATTCGAATGTCAAAAGGTGTTTTTCATAACTAAGATAGCAGATTACACAAAATGTTCACGAAGCTGTCCTGCATAGGAATATGAGATTTTCTTAATATTCCGTTCAATACCCAGCAATTCCGGGACACGGATGTCCCGGAAAGCCCGTAATGAGCCTGGATGGCGAATAGAGGGCGGTTGCGTCCGCAGTCACAACATTTCCGGAATATTTAGAAAATCCATATGACGGAGCCCGACACGAGAGAACATTTTGTGTAATCTGCCCTCTCAGCCTATCATAAGCATCTTTTGACATTCGAATCTTACCAGATTAAAAATCACCGATTTTTTAATCTAGTATAGCATAAAAATATCCCCCGAATAGTTTTTTTCATTCCCAAAATGAACCCGAAAGTAAACGTCAGGTAACAATTACGGCCTAACGCTTTTTTTTACCCAAAAATATTGTAGAATCATGCTAGGAAAAAGAGATGAAGATTTTCTAAGGCGTCAAAGAACACCGCCTGAGAAAATCTAAGTCATATTCGTAAGACAGCATAAAAATTACTTGACGAGAGAGGCACAAAATTATGTCAAAAACAATCAAAGGAAGACTTACAGTCAGCATGATCGGTATCGTAGTAGCGAGCATTCTTCTGACCACGGTGGGAATCATTACGGTGGCGGCTAAGCGGACGATTCAGGATCAGACACAGGCTCTGCAGTTGAATGCAGATAAGTATGCGGAGGAGATCAACACATGGATCGAAAATGAAAAAATGCTTGCGGACGGAGCGGCCAAAAGTATAGCGGCCGGAGGAACCATCGATACGGCACAGGTGCAGGCTGTCGTGGATACCCATGCAGCGGGCAGACAGGAGCTTCTTAATCTGTACTGCGGAACAAGGGACAGTAAATTTATCTGGTCCAACAGAGAGATAGAAATGCCCGCGGATTATGATCCGGTGGAACGCGGATGGTACAAACAGGCGGCGGAGACAGGGGATATCATAGTAACAGATCCTTATTGTGACGCACTGACCGGGCAGATGTGTGCGACGATTGCCGCACCGGCATACATAGACGGTGAGCTGGCGGGTGTCATCGGTCTGGATGTGACACTCGGAACCGTAACGGAGCTGACGGGAAGCATTAACTATGATGAAGGAGTTTACGGTTTCCTCGTGGACAGCAGCGGACAATATATAGCGCATAAAAATAAAGCATACGAACCGACGGAAACGGCTACGGTTTCGGTAAAGGATATTCTACCGGAACTCGGAGCAATGTTGGAAGGAAATGAAAGCGGCGTGCGGAAACTCACAGACTATGACGGCGGCACATGTTATTTTGCGTTGACGGAGATAGACGGCTGCGGATGGAAGCTGGGCGTCGTAGTGCCGATGAGTGATGTTACGGGTTCTTTAAGGACAATGCTTGTGATAGCAATTGTGACTGCGCTTGTGATTATCCTGTTTGTGGCGGTATTTATGACAGGGTTGATCGGAAGAATGCTGGCGCCGGTACAGATGCTGAAGCAGTTTGCCTCCGGAGATTTCTCTGAAAATGCCGTTATTGAGAAGGCGATACCGAAGGAATATAAAAATGAGACGGAACAGATCAGGAAAGCGACCGCAGAGGTCAAGCAGCAGATCAGAGAGATTATTCTGAATACAAAGCAGGAAGCCGAGAGTATCAGCACCATTGCCGAGGGAACCTCTTCGAAAATGACGGTGTTAAATCAGGACATTTCAGGGATCATGGATGCAGTCAGTCTGGTTATGGGGCAGACCGTGCAGGCAAGGGAACTGGCGGAAACTATCAGACATAACGGAGAGAAGCTGGGAAATGCAATTGACAATGTGACGCAGAAAGCGGGAGAGGCGGCGGAGCAGTCAAACGACATCATGGATCGTGCAGGCAAGCAGTATAAAGCTTCCACGCGGTCTGCAGAAGAGGCTGTTTCCGTTTATCAGGAAACAAGGGGAGAGATGGAACGCGCGATTGCAGACAGCAGGCGGGTAGAGGAAATCAATGCTCTGACAGAAGAAATCCTTGCCATCAGCTCCAAGACGAATCTTCTGGCGCTGAATGCATCCATAGAAGCGGCAAGAGCCGGAGAGGCGGGCAGAGGATTTGCCGTTGTGGCGGAAGAGATCAGAGAGCTGGCGGACAATTCCAGACAGGCGGTAGACAAGATCCGTCAGGTGACAGAGAGCGTAGTGGATAACGTTTCCTTTTTGTCCGAAACCTCTGGTAAACTGCTGGAGTTTATGAACGGCAAGGTGATAGAGGACTATCAGGGAATGACGGAGCTTGCCGGAATGTATGAAAAGGATGCAGAGTTCTACAATGATATTTCCGGCGACTTGGGAGCAGCCTCACAGGAGATGAGCACCAGTATGGCTCAGATCAACGAATCGATTATTGTTATTACAGAGCTTGTGGGGGACATTGCGGAATCGATGCAGAGCATGGGCAGTTCAACGGAGGATTCCAATGAAAATTCCGAAGCAGTCATGAAAGAGATGGAGGAGCTGTTCAGGTTAAGCGAGCTTTTGAACCGGACAGTGGCGTCCTTTAAAGTATAAATCCACAGGGAGGAGATCTTATGGAACAGGATATTTTTTATCAAAATGATGCCAGGGTAACCAGAACGGCAGTCAAGGTGCTGCCGTGGTTGATCCTCGTATTT
Source organism: Lachnospiraceae bacterium (assembly GCA_014804655.1). Taxonomy (GTDB): domain Bacteria; phylum Bacillota; class Clostridia; order Lachnospirales; family Lachnospiraceae; genus UBA3282. The sequence goes on from JAAUZK010000019.1 coordinate 208,674, forward strand.
CCACTGTTAATTGTTCTCTCGGCCGTCGGCAATATTTTCAGTCTGTTAGAGGAGGTACAGAGTTCCAATCAGGAGAACATAGACCATGTAACCAAAGAGATCGAGAAGCTGCGGGAGGTAGAGCAGGAAGCCGAAAGAATAAGAAGCCTTCAGGAAGAATCAAAAGAAAAAGCGCGCGTCGCGGCGGATTCCAGTTCAAATACGCGTGAGCGAGGAGAGCAGATCTTAGACATGATAAAGCAGATGGAAGATCTGGTGAAAAGTACCATCGAGCAGGCGAATCAGATTGTCGAAGAAACGCAGACGCAGAAAAATGTTACCGTGGAAGTGGAGGAATCTTTCATTCAGGTGAATCAGGTATCCGATAATCTGCTTAACATCAGTCAGGCGGGAAAAGAGGGATAATATGTTGGACCAGAAATTGCAACAACATATCACACAAAACAGGATGTAAAGAAGGCAGGAGGAGCAGAAATGTTCCTCCAGTTTCTTGTAATTTTCCCCATTATAGTCCATAATGAAAAAAGCATAAGTAAGGCAAAGGAACGGTTACACATGGAATATATTTCGGAAAAACAGGCGAAGAAGGCGATCATAGACATAGGACAGCGCATGTATCTGCGCGGGTTCGTGGCGGCAAATGACGGAAATATCTCCGTCAAGACGGCAGATCATGAAGTCTGGGCGACACCAACAGGCGTTTCCAAGGGCTATATGAAGAAGAAAATGCTGGTTAAGGTGGACCTGGACGGCAATGTGCTGGAGGGAACTTATAAACCTTCTTCCGAACTAAAGATGCATCTGCGTGCTTATCGGGAGAATAAGGATATCAGGGCGGTATGTCATGCGCATCCGCCGATCTGTACCTGCTATGCAATAGCGGGGATTCCGCTGGATGTACCGGTGTTGGCCGAAGCAATCATTACTCTGGGGAATGTGCCGATCGCGCCCTATGCGGAACTTGGCAGTAAAGAGGTGCCGGAAGTGATCGCACCTTATTGCCACACACATAACGGTATCCTGCTCGCTAACCATGGGGCGGTAACTTGGGCGGAGGATATCTATGAGGCGTATTATCGGCTGGAATCCATGGAGTATTATGCGAATATTCTGCTAATCACCGAGAAAATATTGGGAAAGCAGAACCAGCTCACGAAGGAACAGATCGATGCACTTCTTGCCATGCGGGATAAGTTCGGCATTAAGCGCGGCGGTGTGCCGGCGGGCGATAGATTAAATCTAGCACAAAAAGAAAAGGGGATATATCAATGAAACTGACGGATTTGCAAAACTACCAATCCATTATGATCCAATGTCACGACAATCCGGACGCGGATGCGATCGCTTCGGGATTTGCGCTGTACACCTATTTCACAAGTTTGGGCAAAACAGTACAGCTTGTCTATGCGGGAAGAAATCAGATTCACAAATCTAATCTGCTGCTGATGGTGGAGAAACTGCAGATACCTATTATATATATAGGAGATATCAAAGGGTATTCACAGCAGGAGCCGTCCGGAAAGACGCCGGGGCTTCTGATCACCGTAGACTGCCAGTACGGAGCGGGTAATGTGACTTGTCTGCCGGCGGAGGATGTGGCGATCATCGATCATCATCAGGTGGAGATCACGGATGTGGAGAAGCGTGAGATCAATCCGCATCTGGGAAGCTGCTCTACGCTGGTATGGAACATGCTTCGGGAGGTTGGATACAAGATAGAGGACAGCAGGCTTGGAACGGCGCTTTACTACGGACTCTATACGGACACGAACCAGTTTGCGGAGATCTACAATCCTCTGGATATGGACATGAGGGAGGCGGTGCCCTGTGAAAAGACACTGATTACCCTTTTCCGTAACTCAAACCTGTCGCTGCAGGAGATGGAGATTGCGGGTGTGGCGATGATCCGTTATATCTATAATGATGATTACCGTTATGCGATCATCAAGGCGCAACCATGCGATCCGAATATCTTAGGACTGATCAGCGATCTGCTGATTCAGGTAGCGGAAGTAGACAGTTGTGTGGTATACAACGATTTAAGGGATGGTTATAAGTTTTCGGTCAGAAGCTGTATCAAAGAAGTGCAGGCCAACGAGCTGGCGGCATTTCTGGCGGACGGTGTCGGATCCGGCGGCGGGCACAGGGAGAAAGCCGGCGGCTTCATCAGCATGACCTTGTATGAGAACGCATATCCCACATTGCATTCGGAGGCATTCTTCAGTCAGCGTTTGAACAATTATTTTGATTACTGTCAGATTATCTACGCGGATGAATATGAGGTTGATCTGTCTGATATGAAGACCTACGTAAAGAAACAGGTGCCCTTTGCATATGTGGAGGCTACGGATATTCTGCCCGTAGGTACAATGATTACGATTCGTACCTTAGAGGGAGATGTGGATATGACGGTGGAACCGGATCTGATCATCATGATCGGGATCAAAGGAGAAGTGTATCCGAACCGGAGAGATAAATTCGAGAAAAGTTATATCATTACGGATGAGCCTTACTGTAAGGATAAAATGCATGCACATTGTAACACGCTGTATGAGCCGACGATCCATAATCGTGAGAACGGGGAAGTCATGCAGCTTGCCGATTATGCTAAGGTCTGCATTGCCACCGGCGGCACTCACATTCATGCAAAAGAATTAACCGGAAGAGTCAAAGTGTTTACCGCATGGGATAAGGAAAAATATATGCTTGGCAAAGAGGGCGATTATCTGGCGGTGCGCTGTGACGACAAGCATGATATCTATGTGGTGGAACGGGATATCTTCTATAAGACATACGATGCGGCGGATGTCACCGAAGAGTTATGAACCAGCAAAAGGCTGTAAAAGCTTTTTCAGTACGGAGGAAAATATGGCCAAAGAAGGCGTAAATAAGGACGGAATAAACAAAGACATCGTACAGTATGATGCGTTTATCAGCTACAGGCATTCGGAGTTAGACAGTTTTGTGGCGCAGACGCTGCATAAGCAGTTGGAGAACTTCAAACTGCCTAAGAATGTGGCGCGGCGTAAAATGGTACAGGCAAAGAACGGAGACTTTGCAGATACTGCTGCAGATGGGCGGGAGATTGGCTTACATGCGCGGAAAACAGATGATACAGCGAACATGACCGAAACAGTCAAGACCAGAATTACGCGGGTATTCCGGGATAAAGAAGAGCTTCCGCTGGTGACTAATCTGGCGGACCCGATCACCGAAGCGCTGCAGAATTCCGAGTATCTGATCGTGATCTGTTCTCCCAGACTTCCAGAGTCAATGTGGTGCCGCAAGGAGATAGAGACATTTATTGAGATGCATGACAGAGAGCATGTGCTGGCTGTGCTGATCGAAGGTGAGCCGGATACCTCTTTTCCGGAGGAACTACTGTATCGGGAGATAGAGGAAACCGGAACTGACGGTACCGTCATTAAAACAAGAATACCGGTGGAACCGCTGGCAGCAGATGTGCGGGGCACGGATTATAAGGAGATACGACGTAAAATCAAGAGTGAGCTGCTGCGGCTTGTGGCGCCTATGTTTGACTGCAACTATGACGATCTCAGGCAGCGTCACAGGGAGCAGAGAACCCGAAAAATAATTATGACATCTATGTCAATTAGTGCGGCATGCCTGTCATTTGGTATTGTCAGCACGACGATGGCGCTGCGGATCAGCCGGCAGAATACACAGATCAAAGAGCAGAACACACAAATCAAAGCGCAGTCGGACGAGATCGTATCGCAGGCACAGGAAATCGAGCGGCAATATCAGGAGGCCAAGAGAAATACTGCCATTTCCAGATCGAAAGAAGCGGTGGGCTATCTGGAGAATGGTGATAGGATGCGGGCGGTGGCGACGGCGCAGGATGCACTGCTTGATTTGTCCGAATCGGGCATTATAGAGGCGGATGTGGATTATCCGGCACAGGCCGTATATGCACTCTCGGACAGCCTGTATCTATATGAAAACGGACAGCAGATTCTGCCGGATCGGATTCTGGAAGCGGATACCGCTGTCAGGGTCATGACGCTGTCGCCCCAGGGCAGCAGGATATTGACCGTAGATGATTCGGGGCAGGTTATCGTATGGAATCCGGAGGACGAGAAGGAGCAGATCAGGATCGATGCGGCGCTGCGTATGAGTAGTGTGGAGAAAGAGATCGCCTTTTGGGGAGAGGACTGTGTGTTCTGTCCGGTAGAAGATGGGATCGCGCTGTACGACGTGTCGGACAAAAGTGCGGTACAAACCTACCGTATACGGGTTGAGGATTACGCGGGTATCATGGTTTTGCAGGAGCAGAAGCTGGCGATCGTGTTATCCACAGACGGATATCAGGCAGTTGACTGTACGGACGGCAGTCTCGTCTATACAGGAGAGTGGGACATGGATGGACTCATTGCACGCTCGTCGGCGGAGTGCACCTTCAGCGAGGACGGCAGATATTGGGCGGTAGGTCTGACAACGCCTTATGGGGATGAAAATGAGAGACAGGAGGTTGCGGTCTATGATACGGCGACGGGAGAGCGGTTAAGCGCATATCCCATCGAGTACGAATATATCCGCTCGCTGCGTTTCGACGGAGATCGGATCTATGTGGTCAGCAATCACAGCGGTGAACTGGACTATACGCAGGTCACGCTTGGTATGGAGAGCCGGTTACAGGCTTATGACATCGGCGGGGCAGATACACCGGTATGGACCTATGAGCGTCATAACGGCTGGCTCTATGAGACCTCCTACGCCCACGCGGAGAACAGCAACTATCTGCTGTGCTCCGGCTACAGTGATGTGGTGGCTTTAGATAAACGGGACGGCAGTTATATCGACCTGTTCGGTCTCGGTGTGGAAGTGGTAAAACTCGGCAATTACAGCGGAAGTGAAAGCTTCATGGCATTTACCAGAGACGGAGTCTGGCATTATCTGGATATGAATCGTAGGGAAGACATGGTGGGGATCCTGTTTCCCGCATGTACTTCCTCTAATGTAATGGAGTTCGCGATCGGCGACGGCTACTGCGTGACACTGCCCTATAACAGCAGAAGGATGACCCTGTACCGGACGGCAAGAGGTGCGGGAATCGAGGAATTCTATCAGGGAGAATATAATTATAAGGAAGCCGTATTAAGCAGTGCCGGATCTGAATTGGCGGCGGCTTATTACAATGATGATTATTCGGCTGCGGTGGAGGTATTCGATACGGATACGGGCAGGATGCTCTGGAATTATGAGGACGATTCGTATTATTTGGGCATGACTTTTTTTGACTATCATGGTCAAGAAACGCTTGCACTGATTACAAACAAGAAGGTGGTTATTTTAGACCCGGAGAACGGAGAACAAATCACATCGGCTAATCTGGACATTAGAGCAACGAGTGACTATCTGGGCTGTAACAGAGCCGGTTCCGATACAGATCAGGAGCTGTGGCATCGTTATGTCTATTTGTGGGATGACAGGACGCTCAATGTCTATGATCTTACGGATATGAAATGGGCCTGTCAGCTGCCCCACGAGGAAACTGCCGGTTATGACGATATAGCTGCGGTGTGGATCCGATCCGGATCTGCGGACTCCGGGCAGGAGGATTACTATGTGATCACGGATAAGGAAGAGGGAGCCCTGCATTTTTACTGCATGGGAGAAGAAATATATACCTATGGCGGCGCAGAAAGTACGGCACAGCAGGATGACATCAATTATAAATATATCGAGAATATGTTTTTCGATGAGAATGAGCAGGAAGTGCACCTCAACATCGTCTATAAGGACGGCAGAATCACCAGACTGGATATCAATCCGGATTCCGACACGGCGGACTTCTGTACGCCGGCAGACGACGATGGCAGTTCGGAGAAATACGGCGGGCTGGAAGATGTGATGCGGCGATACGAGTCCGCAGGGGATTATGCCATTATGCAGGGAAGCCGGGATGCCTTTCTTCTGACAAAGCAGGAGGGCGATATTCTGGCGCAGCTGCACGGTTTCCTGTGCTGCGACAGCACAAACAGGCGGATTTACCTTACCAACAGCCGCACGATCTACAGACTGCCGCTCTATGATCTCAAAGAAATCAACGAGATTGCGACCGAGGTGAGAAGCGCTGGAAAATGGTAGAAGCGTTAAACGGCATATCCGAATCCGGGTATGCCGTATTAATATGCAGCAAAAAGAATTTATCAGTCGGAGATATCTCTGTTTCTTCGAAATTCTTTGATTTGATCGAGCCGCTTCCTGACAGCAGATTCCTGCCCTTGATCTTGAGAAAGATAGTAGGTTTTGTCCTTGAGGGAATCGGGCAGACAGGTCATGTCGGTGAGTTTTTCTTCCGTATTGTGGGCGTATTGGTAGCCTTCTCCGTAGTGCAGACTCTGCATAAGCTCTGTCACGCCGTTACGGATCTGCAGGGGCACCGGCTCCGCCAGCATGGTCTTGGCATCTTCTTTGGCCTTACCGTAGGCCACATACAGAGAGTTGGATTTCGGAGCCATGGAAAGATAAACCACGGCGTGGGTCAGATTCACATCACATTCCGGCATACCGTTGAAATGACATGCCTGATAGGCGGCAACTGCCACCTGCAGCGCCTGTGAGTCGGCCATGCCGATGTCCTCGCTGGCAAACCGCACCAGCCGCCTTGCGACATAGAGCGGATCTTCGCCGGCTTCCAGCATACGGGCAAGCCAGTAGACGGCGGCATCCGGATCGCTGTTGCGCATGGACTTGTGCAGGGCGGAAATGAGATTGTAGTGTTCCTCACCGTTCCGGTCATAGAGGAGCATTTTACGTCCGGTGCACTGTTCTAAGACTTCTTCCTGTACCAGAATTGAGCCGTCCGGCTGAAGGGCTCCGTTTAATACCGCCATATCCAGTGTGTTCAGTGCCGTTCGCGCGTCACCGTTTGCAAATACCGCGATGGCGTGTAACAGGCGGTCTTCTATATGAATCGTGCTGTTGCCGAGTCCGCGCCGGTCGGTCAATGCATGGCGCAGGAGTTTAAACAGGTCTGCTTCAGTCAGCGGCTGCAGTACGAATACCTTACATCGGGACAGGAGAGCGGAGTTGATCTCGAAGGACGGGTTCTCCGTGGTGGCGCCGATGAGGATGATACTGCCTTTCTCCACATAGGGCAGGAATGCATCCTGCTGTGCCTTGTTGAACCGGTGGATCTCGTCTACGAACACCATGGTCCTAAGCCCCATCATGCGGTCGTTCTCCGCCTGTTTCATCACATCTTTGATCTCTTTGATTCCGCTGGTGACAGCGCTGAAATCCACAAATGACGAATGTGTCATATTTGCGATAATCCTTGCCAGAGTGGTCTTGCCGACACCGGGAGGTCCCCAGAAGATCATGGATGATATTTTGTCGGTATCCAACATCTGCCGCAGCATTTTCCCTTTACCCATCAAGTGATCTTGACCGATGTAGTCATCGAGGGACTGCGGACGCAGACGGCTGGCCAGAGGGGCATTTAAGTCTGTTTCCTGTGTAAAAAGCGATAGCTGTTCCATGTATTCCTCCATTTCCCGGTCATGCGATGCACGAAGGGGAGAAAAAATCTGATATAAGCTAATTCAAATAATTCAGAACAAAACATATGTTCTAATGCATCATATCATATTCTTTGTAAAAATCCAAGACAGAGTTGTGAATGTTCAGAGATTTGCCTAGGCTATTCAGCGCTGTGTGGGGCAGATTACACAAAATGTTCTCGAAGCTGTCGGCTGCGTCATATGGATTTTCTAAAATATTCCGGCAAGGTTATGCAAACGGACGAAACCGCCCTCTATTCGCCATCCGGGCTCATTACGGGCTTTCCGGGACATCCATGTCCCGGAATTTCTGGATATCGGACGGAATATTAAGAAAATCTCATATTCCTACGCAAGACAACTTCGAGAACATTTTGTGCAATCTGCCTATAAAAAACTAAGCACCTTTTGACACCCGAATCAATATGATGTTGGGGTCGAATAAAACCATATTCGATCTGCATTTTATATAAGCACCTTGAAAATTTCACACAATTTATCATTTTATGTTTTACCGACATTTATTTGAGGCTGGTCGGATATA
>JAAUZK010000020.1 GCA_014804655.1 Lachnospiraceae bacterium
ACCCCTCAAAAAGCGTCGGCACTTGACGAGGTATCTCACGAGTCTAGTGTCCGCTACGCTTTTTGCGGAGCGAGAGCGCGGTGACGCAGATATTAACTTCACTCTGAGCGACCGGGTTGGCCAATGTGTGAATAGCAACATAACAGCTGCCAGAACCGAACCGAAATCCGCGAAATCCGGAATAATGCAGTGCTTGCAAGTTCAGAATCGAGGTGATATAATTAATAGGTTTTGTAAAAGTTCATAAAAATAAGAAAGGCAAGATCAATCATGAACCAGACAAGAGAAGATGTAAGAAATATAGCGATCATTGCTCACGTTGACCACGGCAAGACGACGCTGGTGGACGAGCTGTTAAAACAGAGCGGTGTTTTCAGGGAAAATCAGGAAGTTGCGGAACGTGTCATGGACTCCAATGATATCGAGAAAGAGCGCGGTATCACGATCCTGTCCAAGAACACTGCCGTTATGTATAAGGGTGTAAAAATCAACATCATCGACACTCCCGGACATGCTGACTTCGGCGGCGAGGTGGAGCGTGTGCTCAAAATGGTGAACGGTGTCATCCTCGTCGTGGACGCTTTCGAAGGTCCCATGCCCCAGACGAAATTCGTTCTGAAGAAAGCGCTGGAACTGGACTTATCCGTAATCGTATGTATCAATAAATGCGACCGTCCGGAAGCAAGACCCGTCCAGGTGGTAGATGAAGTACTGGAACTCTTCATGGATCTGGATGCCAATGACGAGCAGTTAGACTGCCCCTTCGTCTATGCTTCCGCCAAGGCGGGAACCGCCAGCACACAGCTCACCGTGAAGGGCGGCGACATGACTCCCCTTTTCGACACGATTCTGGAGCATATCCCGGCACCCACGGGCGATCCCGACGCCGGCACACAGGTGCTGATCAGCACAATCGACTACAACGAGTATGTGGGACGTATCGGGGTAGGCAAAGTAGACAACGGTTCCGTCAAGGTTAATCAGGAAGTGGTCATTGTCAATCACCACGATCCTGATAAGATGCGCAAAGTCAAAGTCAGCAAATTATATGAATATGACGGTTTAAATAAAGTAGACGTCGAGGAAGCCGGAATCGGCTCCATCGTAGCAATCTCCGGCATCTCGGATATTCATATCGGAGACACCCTCTGTTCTCCCGATCATCCGCAGCCGATTCCGTTCCAGAAGATTTCCGAGCCGACCATCGCTATGCATTTTATCGTCAACGACTCTCCTCTTGCCGGACAGGAAGGCAAGTATGTGACCAGCCGCCATCTGCGCGACAGACTGTTCAGGGAGTTAAATACCGATGTTTCCCTCCGGGTGGAAGAAACAGAGACTACGGAAGCCTTCAAGGTCTCCGGACGGGGTGAACTGCATCTGTCCGTTCTGATCGAAAACATGCGCCGTGAAGGGTATGAATTTGCGGTCAGCAAGGCGGAAGTATTATATAAGACAGATGAAAACGGCAAGAAACTGGAGCCTATGGAATTGTGCTATATAGATGTGCCGGAGGAATTCTCCGGAACTGTCATTGAAAAGTTAAGCCAGCGCAAAGGTGAACTGCTGAACATGGGACTTGCCTCCGGCGGATACAGCCGCCTGGAGTTCTCCATTCCCTCCCGCGGTCTGATCGGCTATCGCGGCGAGTTCATGACGGACACCAAGGGGAACGGCATTATGAACAGCATTTTCGACGGCTACGGCCCCTACAAGGGAGATATCCAGTACCGCAAACAGGGATCTCTCATCGCCTTCGAGGCAGGTGAAGCGATCACTTACGGTCTCTTCAACGCACAGGAGCGTGGCACGCTCTTCATCGGTCCTGGCACTAAGGTATATTCCGGCATGGTCGTGGGGCAGAACGGACGTGGCGAGGACATCGAGCTGAATGTCTGCAAGAAGAAGCAGCTCACCAACACACGTTCCTCCAGCGCGGACGAGGCGCTGCGGCTCACACCGCCGAAGGTGTTGAGTCTGGAGCAGGCTTTGGAGTTTATTGATACGGATGAGCTGTTGGAGGTGACTCCTAAGACGATCAGGATACGTAAGAAGATTTTGGATCCGACGCTTAGAAAGAGGGCGGCTATTTCTGCGGCGGGTAAGAAATAGTATTTATAATATCTAATAAGGCCGCTCGGGCAGAAGTGAATATCTACAGAGCCGCGCTTTCGCTCCGTAAAATGCGTAACGGACACTAAGCTCGTGAGTTGCCTTGCAACTCATAACCTCACTAAGTGCCGACGCATTTTAAGGGGCTCCTTAAGATATTCACTTCCGTCCGAGCTGGTGTATTGGCTGGCTTATGGTTGCTGCCGATATGACCGTCAGCTAATTATTGCTTGCTTTTAAGAATTGAATCATTGCGTCATAATTTTCAGGGCGATGGGGGAAAGTGCAGTTTGTGCAGTCTTTGAGTTTTCTCCCATCTCTTTGTATGTAGTGGGGATTTCCTGCGCAATTTTCTATCAGATACAGCGGACAGTAGCAAAACAGGCAGTTAAAGTCCTCCAATCCTTTATGGCAGGGGAAATATTGGCAGTCTTTGTTTTCAAAGAAGCGATATGAATTTTCCATACTTTATTTTACTCCTTTCTCTCTATCGGTCATCTTGCGTCGATATTGCGCCGCTTTTTCCACGAAAGCCTTTGCAAATGCGGGGTTGGACGGATAATACAAATGCGGAAATCCCATCCAATAGTTATCACCTTCCATAATACAGGAATATTCCCTGCCTGTCATCGGTTTGACCGCCAAAACATCCTCTCCGCTGTTTGTGCTGTCATAATAGTGAAACTCGTGTCCTTTAATGATTTCTCCTTCCGGCAGAAAATGGCTGTGCTTTTCCCTCAGCTCAATATAGCCGAACCGCACTGACTTACCGGTATCAGAACATTGCCGGGGAATGACTCCCGCCATATCATGTCTGGTTCCTTCCTTGTCTATAATCGCGGCATGCAAGTACATGAATCCGCCGCACTCTGCCACCACAGGCATGCCCTTTTCTACCGCCTGTTTCACTGCGGTACGCATGAGTCTGTTCTCACTGATCTTATCTGCATACAACTCCGGATAGCCTCCTCCGATCAACAACGCATGGCATGATTCCGGTAATCTGTCATCATGAAGCGGGGAAAAAAATTTTATTTCCGCGCCGTTTTCTTCCAGCATGCAGAGATTGTCCGCATAGTAGAAGCAAAATGCCTCGTCTCTTGCCACGGCGATGACAGGACGGTCAGTCGATATATCTTTATTGACACCTAAATCTTCCGCATTTTTATTACTCTCTGCATTCTCCGCGTCCCCAAACGCTTTAGCGCTTTCCGCAATTTCCAAAATCGCCTTCAGGGAAACTGTCTTCACAAATTCCCCGGCAAGCGACATCATTTTTTCTTTCATCCCGGTCAGCTCATCGGGTTTGACCAGCCCTAAATGTCTGCTCTCCACATACAGTTCTTTCTTTTCCGGCAGGAATCCCAAGACCGAAAGTCCTAATTCCTTCTCGATCAGCGCTCTCATGATCTCATAGTATCCCTCGGACATCCTGTTCAGGATCATGCCCCTTATCAACTGCTCCTTATCATACGCCAGGAATCCTGCAAGCATAGGAATGAGAGAGCGTCCCATTCCTTTGGCGTCTACCACCAACACAATCGGCGTTTCCGTCACCTGCGCCAGATGATAAGAGGAACCTTCTTTCCTAACACCACCTAATCCGTCGAAAATACCCATAACGCCTTCTAAAACCGCAAAGCCGTCTCCCGATGCATGCTTCAAAAAAAGCTTTCTTGTCTGCTCTTCGCCGGTGAAAAAAGTATCCAGATTTCTCGACGGCACACCGATTACTTGCTCATGAAACATAGGATCGATATAATCCGGGCCGCATTTAAAAGAAACCGCCTGATACCCTTCGTTGATGAGTGTCTGCAAAAGAGCGCAGGTGATCGTGGTCTTACCGCTGCCGCTCTTAGGTGCGGCAATCATGATTCTTCTATACTTCATGTGATCTGTCTCTCCATATTTATTCCGCGCACAAAATTTATACACGTATCCTGCCAATCAATCACCTGTAAACCGAAACGCACATATCCAGACCGGATTTTCAGCCTGCATCAAATGATAATTCCCTGCTTTTCTTGCATGACTTGCCTGTATCTGCACAATTTCTTCCTCCCGGATATCATACAATGACAAAATCTCTTTCACTTCACAGACAGTCTCCATCGTAACGGCATTGATCACAACACGCATTTCGGGGTTGATCTGTCTGAGCGCCGACAATATATCTTTCAATCTGCCGCCGCTTCCTCCGATAAATGCGTGTGTCGCCTTAGGCAAGCCGGATAAGCTTTCCGGTGCCGCACCTTCAACCACCGTAATATTCTGCAACCCGAATTTCTCCTGATTTCTTTTGATCAGGGAGACCGCTTCCTTGTTCCGTTCTATGGCATATACCTGTATATCATCCGACAACGACGCTGTTTCCACCGCCACAGAACCGGTTCCGCTGCCGACATCGTAGACCACTGCCTTATCATGTAAGCGCAGTTTGCAAATACTGACTTCCCGTATCTCTTCTTTCGTCATGGGCACTTTATCCCTGATAAATTCTTCATCCGCAATACCGTGCGTCAGTTGTCTGTCCGTCGCATATAGATTGCTGACAAAACAGGTATACAGCCCTTCCCGGTTTAATTCACAGCACTCCTGCGGCGTATGGTTTGTGACCATCTGATCTTCGTAGGATAGCCGATATCCCGTCACGATCCTGCACTCCGTCATGTCCGCTTCTATCAGCAGTCTGCCGAGACGGTTCACATCCCGAACGCCGGACATGAGCAGGAATGTCTTCGAATTGTGCTTTATCCTGCGGATCAGATTACACACTTCCTTGCCATGCATACTATAGACAGCCGCATCCTGATAACTTATTCCGATGCAGGACGCAAGACAGGCTACTGAAGAAATGCCGGGCATAATATGCACTTCCGCCCTCAATCTTTGCTCCCGGATCTCCTGCTCCAAAGCCGCGTACAGAGCATGGCAGCCGCTGTAGAAACCACTGTCTCCGGAAAAAAGGACAACCGCCCGTTTATCTTCCGTAAATTGATTCTTTTCCTGTGCTTCCCGCAAGCACGGGATGATCTGCTCCGCCTTGTAGGCAAAATAAATCTCCTTGCAATTACCTTTGCAATATTTCAATGACGACTCCCGAAACATTCTCTCGGCGCCGAACAGAACATCCGCTTCTTCTACCGCCTTACGCACCCCTTCTGTCATGCAGTTCTCATGGCCCATGCCGATACCCGCCAGAGTAATCTCCAGCCGGCCCTGCCTCCGAAATTCTTTCCCGCAGATTTTTTCCAGTTCCGTACACGTTTCGTCAAAAGAGTATCCCTCTTCCTCCTCCGGTCGTCCGATGACAAACACCTGTGTTCCCGTCTTCTCTGCCGCCTCCAATTTCTCCCCATATCCGCCAGATACGCCGCTTTCCTTTGTCACTAAACAGGAGATACGGTATTGACGAATCATCGCTTCGTTCATTTCCGCAGTAAAGGGTCCCTGCATGGCGATGATCTGCTTCCCGCAAATCCCCTGCTCCATACAGAGAGAAAGACTTTCCATGCCGGGAAGCACCCTTACATACAGTCTGCTTTTCATATTCTCCGATCTGCAATATATCGGCAGTTCCTTGCTCCCAGTCGTCAACAGAATATTCCCTTCCGTATATTCCAAAGCTTCCGCACAGTCTTCATTCGTCTCAAAAAAGGCGATAGGATCTCCAAACCTGTCCGCCCGGGTGTTATCCCGTTTCAGCCGCAGACAGACAATGTTATTTCCCTGCTCCGCTAACTCCTTCACCGCCTCTTTGATATTGTGCGTAATCTCTTTCGCATAAGGATGGGTTGCATCCACCACCGCCTTAAATCTTTCATGTTGTAAAAAAGCAGTGATCTCTTCCCTGTTCATTCTTCCCCGGCGGACCCTGACAAGAGGATGCGGATTTAAAACAATGCCGCCGTATTCCGTGGCGACACAGACCGTATGTCCTACCCCTGCTGCCGCCAGACATTCCGATACCTTTCTGCCTTCAGTGGTTCCCGCAAAAACCAGTACCTCCCCCGATTTCTCTTTTCTTTTGTCTTTATCTGTGATCTCGCTCAATCTGATATCCCCGCTTCGTAATCAATTTCCCGTTTATAATCTCAGAACCGGAATTCCCGATAAATACTGTGGTAAACATGTTTACCTCTCTGTTCCGCAATTCCCGCAGAGTGCAAACTTTAACTTTTGTTCCCTCCCTGCCTATATTCTCCACATATCCGCAGACTCGTTCCTCCTCCACGGCGGTAAGCAGAATATCACAGGCTCTCATCAGATAATCCTTCCGCTTATGGCTGGACGGATTATAGAGCACGATGGCAAAATCTCCCTCTGCCGCCGCTTTCAGCCTTTGTTCAATCTTGTCCCACGGTGTCAGCAGATCGCTTAAGCTGATCACGCAGAAATCATGATTCACAGGCGCTCCGAGAACTGCCGCCCCGCTGCTTGCCGCCGTGATTCCGGGAATCATTACCAGCTCCGTCTGCGAATACTCCCGCCCGATCTCATACATTAAGGAAGCCATCCCATAGATTCCCGCGTCACCGCTGCATACGAGAGCCACACGTTTTCCTTTTCCGGCTTCCGTAAAACACATTCTGCACCGCTCTTCCTCCATGCGCATGGGCGTAGACAACAATTCTTTGTCCCGAAAACGTTCCGGCAAAAGATTCAGGTAAACAGTATAGCCGATAATCACATCGGCCTGTTCCAATGCATACAGTGCCTCTCCTGTCATCATTTCTTCCCTTCCCGGTCCCATTCCTACAATATAGATTCTGCCAGCCATCTGCATTCCCGTCCCTTTCAATCGCTGTCTGCTGTTATCCCTGTCTCTTCCGCACTCTCTTAGCGAGCGCAAAAGTCATGCCATTCTCTGCGTACTTCGCGCATATAAGCTGTCCGCTTTCCCCGCAGGCCCTTAACGCTGCCCGCTCACATACATTATCAACACCCACATGCTCCTGTACAAAAGAGGATTTCTTAATTTTCCCTTCCACTGCCTGCAATTCTTCCGCCGTGTAGGTAAGAAAAGGAATACGCTCTTTCCTGCACCATCGAATAATTCCCCGCTCTTCACTCTTAATTGAGATAGACGAAAGCGCAAAGATCTGCATGGTTGAAACGCCGTATTCTTGTAGCTTTCTCATAATGAAATCTTCTATTTCACCGGCACTCTTCCCCTTTTTACAGCCCAGACCAATGGCATACTCTTTCGGTTTTAACAAGATTGCCGCATCATGCACATCATCCTTGGACGTAATCAAAATATCAACATGCTGTACCGGCGGGTATGATACCCTGCACATTCCTACCGGCATCCTGTCATCATATCCCGGTTCTATAGACACGGTAATCTCCTCCCCCGCCAATACCTTCGCGGAAACTTTTGCGATTCCTTCCTTATTTACGATATATAAGTCATTCTGCTTTGCAAATAAATCTATCGCAAACTTGTCATTGATATCAGTCGCCGTAGTGATCACCGGCACCGCGCCTGTCTTTTCCGACAGATAACAAGCCAGCTCATTGGCGCCTCCCATATGCCCTGACAGAATCGGGATCACATATTCTCCCCGTTCATCCATGACAAGCACCGGACTGTCATGCAGCTTATCCGTCAGATAAGGGGCGATTGCCCGCACCGCAATCCCGCAGGCACCGATAAAAAGCAAAGCGTTTCTCTCCTCCATCTGCACCTTTGCCCACTCGTTTAAGGACGTCTCCACGAATGAAGTCTTCGCAAAAGCCGAAGCTGCCCCGGACATTCCGCCTGATACTACGCCGGGCGTTTCATCTGTTCCGCCCTTATACTTCGTGTATAATACGGTTTCTACTTCATGCAGCGCCTTTGCAATATGCTCCGCAAGCCGTCTTCCGTTTCGGGTAAAACTGATCACGCATAATTTCATGCCGTCCTCCATCGATCTGCATGGCAAATATAATCTACTCTTTTCCACGTCTAAACTCCGTTGTAAAATCAGGTGCATACAGCCTGGACCTCTCATAATGATGATGGGCAATCGCATCCCCTACCAACACCAGTGCAGTCTTGGTAATACCATGCCCGGCCGCCGTATCATACAGTGTCCCTATCGTACAGATATAACTTTCCTCTTCCGGCCAGGTCGCTTTGTAGATTAACGCCGCAGGCGTGTCCGTGCGATAACCGCCCTGTATCAGCCGCCTGCTTAATTCCTGCAGCATTCCCGCACTCAGATAAACCGCCATAGACGCCTGATGTGCCGCAAGGCTCTCAATACTTTCGTTCTCCGGCACTTTTGTTCTTCCTTCCATCCTTGTAATGATCAGGGATTGGGATATTCCCGGCAGTGTATACTCCAGATTCAGGGATGACGCCGCACCGAAACAGGCGCTGACACCCGGACAGCTCTCATAGGCAATCCCCATCTTATCCAATTCGTCCATTTGCTCCCTGACCGTCCCATAGACGCTGGGATCGCCGGTGTGAAGCCGTACCGTAGCCTTTCCTTCCGTTTCCGCTCTATGCATGATTTCCAGCACTTCCTCCAACGTCAATTCGGCGCTGTTATGTATTTCACACCTTCTCTTCGCATAAGAAAGCAGCTCAGGATTGACCAGAGAACCTGCATATATAATGACATCCGCACGTTTCAGCAGCCGCATGCCTCTGACCGTTATCAAATCTACCGCTCCTGTTCCTGCGCCAACAAAGTAAACCATGCTTCCGCCTCCTTACTCCTTGCCAGTTCTCCATACCCGTTTGCATACAAAATACAGTCCGTTTGCAGTCTGCCTCCGGAACGGTTTTCCATGTAATAGCAGATACGCTCTGCGATGTGATTCATCACCGGCTGCCTCTTCCCACTCTCCGTTAAAACAGGCAATGCCTCCTCCGTGGTCACACACTCCAGTATCCGTCTCACCTGTCCTAATTCCATTTGTTCCCTGACACAGAACGCCGCAAGAAGTTCCATCCGGCAGTCCGCTTCCCGCGAATGCGTATTCATAATGCCGCCCGCCACTTTAATCAGTTTGCCGATATGACCTGTTAAAAGCATTTTCCGGAATCCCAGTTCTACCGCCATATCAATGGTCTCTCCGATAAAATTGCTGCATTTCACGCTTCTGTCCAGATCATACCCGTAAGTCTTTTTCATAAAATCCAGACCGTAATTACCCGGTGAAACCGCTACATATTCGAAACCTTCCTCTCTTCTTTGGCGCAGTTCTATCCGAATCGTGTCTAAGATCGCCTGGCTGCTCATAGGCTCCACGATCCCGCTTGTCCCCAGGATCGATATGCCTCCCACGATACCGAGTTTCGGATTAAAAGTACGTTCCGACAGTTCTTCTCCGCCCGGCACCGAGATCTCGATTTCCAGACCGCCTGAATAATCCGTGATCCGGCACACTTCCATGACTTCCTTTCTGATCATCTCCCGCGGCACATGGTTGATCGCCGCATTTCCTACCGGCTGGTCGAGTCCCACTCTGGTCACCCGCCCCACGCCCATGCCGCCCTCGATTCTGAGCTCCGGCTGCTGATTTCGCCTTTCTTCCGGTCCTCGTTTACTTTCTTTTTCATCAGAGTCACTCACACAAGAGACTTTGGCACAGATCCACGCGCCCGTGGTGATATCGGGATCGTCTCCGCCGTCTTTTTCCACGACACAGCTCACCTCGTTCTCCCCGCGTCTGATATCTAAAATCTGCGCCGTATAGGGAATCCCTTTCGGCGTCTCTATGGTGATCTTCGTCTTCTTTCTTCCTGTCAAAAGCATGTAAGCCGCAGCTTTTGCAGCAGCAGCCGCACAGCTTCCGGTGGTAAATCCGTATCTCACTTGGCATCTCCTTCCGACACTCTCTGCACCCGATATAAAACAGCATTGCAGATGGCCGCCGCCACGTTGCTTCCGCCCTTTCTTCCTACATTGACAATATACGGAATTTCTGTCTCTAATATCAGTTCCTTAGCCGCCTCCACATTCACGAATCCCACCGGAACACCGATAATAAAGGCAGGTTTCCAGTCGCTCTCTTTTGCCATTTCATATAACTTAATCAAGGCCGTCGGCGCATTGCCGATCGCAAAAATAACCGGTTTCTCTATAGCCGCCGCTTTTTCCATGCTGACAGCCGCCCTTGTCATATTCCTCTGCTTCGCCAAAAGCGCAACATCTTCATCCGCCATAAAGCAGTGCGCTTCTCCGCCGAATCCTGCCAGTACCTTCTTATTAATTCCCGCCAGAACCATATTGGTATCCGTCACGATATCCGCACCGTTTCTGATCAGTTCCGTCATGACTGCTGCCGCTCCCTTTGAAAAATGAAGCGTCTTAGCGTAATCAAAATCCGCGCTCGTGTGGATAACCCGCTTCGTGATCATCTCCTCATCCGGCGGAATACTGATACCCCTTCTCATAAGTTCATCACTGATGATCTCGAAACTGCGTTTTTCTATTTCTCCCGGCTGTAAATACTCTATCCTATCCATTCATAATCTCCCAACCTGTTCTGCCGTTACTACGTTGATCAATCAGATTTCCGTTGCAATCATGTTCAGCAAAATGTCATTTTCCGCCCTGCTCTTTACCGCAATCCGATAATATCCTCTGCCTAATCCCCGGAAATTTTCGCAGTCCCTGATCAGGATTCCTCTGGCCAGCAGCTTATCATACAGCTTCTCGTGCGGCTCCTCTCTCCACTCTCCATGCAGAGCTTCTTCACGGCAGATCAGGACAAAATTTGCCTCGGACGGATAAACTGTATAACCCATATCTCTCAACCCACTTACCAGATACTCCCGCTCTCTCCTGATATAGCTTTCCGTTTCTGCAATAAAATCTGCCTGTCCCGCACACACACGACCTGCCTCCTGCGCAAAAATCGAAAGATTCCACTCCGGAAGCTGCCTTTTGATCCGCCGAAGAAGCGCACTGTCACTGCACGCCAGATACCCCAGACGGACACCGGGAATCGAGAAAATCTTCGTAAATGCCCGGACAAGAATCAGGTTATCAAACCGTGCGCACTCCGGAATCATAGATGTTTTCCAGCCGCAAAATTCAATAAAACATTCATCCAGCACAACAGAGATTCCCCGGTCTTTGCAATATTCCAATATCCTTATGATTTCTTCCTTACGCATAAGCTTTCCCGTGGGGTTGTTGGGATTGGCAAGAAAAAGCAGTTCCACATCCTCTGTCAATACTGAATAGAAGTCCTGTGTCAGACCAAAAGCGTCTTCCCGCCTCATCTCATAATATACAATCTCTCCGCCTACGGCTTCCGCCGCATATTCGTATCCATAAAAAGAGGGAACCGGTATCACTGTCTTCTTCGGTTTAATCCCATGCATGATAGCTATAAAAAGTTCCGACGCACCGTTTCCGAAAAGAAAATATTCTTCCGGCACCGCCAGCATTGCCGCGACAGCCCGCTTTAACGCTTCCGCTTCCGGGTCAGGGTATCTGCCGCACATCGCAACCGCGTCGCAAAGCGCTGTTTTCACCTTTTCCGGTATCCCCAGCGGATTTATATTGACCGAAAAGTCCGATTTCACATAGTTTCTGTAAATATCACCGCCATGAATCATTGCCATAAGGAGCCTCCATATAGAATACAACTGCATAGGATCATACCGCCAAGGCACAAGATTTCGCACAGCCACGCTGTCCCGTACATCAGCCTGTTGGCACGCCTGATATCCTCATATTCCACCTTACGAAGCGCATCTCCGATATATGGCTTTGACACTCTTTTACCAAAATAGACTGCATCGCCCGCAAGCCTGATACCGAGCGCCCCGGCACACACCGACTCTGTCTGGGCGGAATTCGGGCTTGCGTGTTTCCTTCGATCCCTTCGATAGACGGTAACCGCTCTTCTTGCAGAATAGCAATCCGACGAATCACTGTTTCCCCAAAAACATTTCCCTATAGAATTCCCACCCATAAGAAACACCACGGCAATCATCAGATAAGCGCTGATCCTCGCTGGAATGAAATTTACTAAATCATCCAGCTTCGCCGCTGCCCTGCCAAAATACAAGTAGGTTTCATTCTTATATCCGACCATGGAATCCATCGTATTGACTGCTTTATAGAAAAAACCGAGTACGGGACCGCCGAGAGCCAGATACAACATCGGCGCAATCACCCCATCAGAAGTATTCTCCGCCACGGTCTCTATCGCCGCCTTCGCTATCCCTTCCTCATCCAGACAATCCGTATCTCTGCCCACGATCATGGAGACTGCCGCTCTTGCTTGTTCCAAATCTCCCTCTTTCAGGCATTGATAAACTTTCATACTCTCGACCTTCAGGCATTTGCCCGCAAGAGTCTGATATGTCATAAGCGTTTCCAGCGCCGTTCCCATGTACGGGTGCAGCAGGTACGCCGCCGATAAGAGACAAAATACAACCAATTCAACACAAATAGTTACAACCGCCACGAGTATGATTCCCTGACATACCCCGGTCGCCTTTCCGCTTTTGCTCTGCCCTGTTTTTACCGCCTTATTGGCTTCACTTCCCCGCAACCTCTTTTCCGTTCCGGCTATCAGTTTCCCGATAAGTCTGACCGGATGCGGCAGAAAATAAGGATCTCCGAAAACCATGTCTAACAGGAATCCGGCAAAAAATGCAATAATATGGTATCGCATATTGTTCCTTCTCCCCATCCTTTCATCCGGCATATGTATCCGCCGCCGTTTTCCACCTGATAATCGTAATAATCGCCGCCACAATACTTACTAAGCAGCGCCATAATCGTACCGCCGTGAACAATAATCCCTGCCGTCGCAGATTCTTCCCGACGCAGCTCATTGCATATCTTAAGAAAACCTTTGTCGCATCGTGCAATAAACTCCTCCCGGTTCTCCCCGCCCGGAAAAGGCAGTGTACCGCCGCTGTCGATCCACGCCTGATATAGCGGATCGCCTTTTAATTCTTCATAATTCTTATATTCAAATTGTCCGAAATCTGTTTCCGCCCACTCCGGAATCACTGTCGGATGCAGATTCGGATAGAGAATACGCGCCGTTTCCAGACATCTTTTCATGGGACTGGTGAACAGACAGTCAACATTCGGATAGCTGCCCTGCCTTTGGTAGGATAACAACTCTCCAATCCCTTCCTCCGAAAGTCCCTCATCCGTTCTCCCTAAATATCTGTGTTCCTTATTCGCCTTTGTCGCCCCGTGCCGAATAAACACCAATGTCACTTGATGGTCTGCCCGATTCCGCATATAACCCGTTCTACCCCTTCCGCCATGTCCGCAAGCCGTATAAGAATCCTTCCCATACGCTCTCTGTATTCCCTCTCCGTGGGATCGACCGGCACGATTCCGTTTCCGATCTCATCGCTGATCATAATGCAGTCACTGAACTTCTCTGCAAATGACAGAATTTCCTCTTCCGGACATCCACCCTCCAAAATACGCCGTTTTACCCAGTGGTGCAAATGATTAATGACCACCGTACCTGCCTGTCCTGCCTCATCTGCCGGCAGATGACCGTCCCACACCATATTTTCCCGCAGATGATACTTTTCAAGCACATAATCTAATTTCCCCTGCGCATATCCGCCTATCACCAATCTCATTTTTTAGCCCATCCGTTTCCTTTATCTGACTCAAACCAATAGTTGAAAACGCTTTTCTTTCAACCTCGGCCTTTTCCTAATCCTGCTCTTTTATCATAATCGGAATTCCTGCCACCACTTCCACAACCCGATCCGCCATCGTGGCAAGTTCCCGATTCACGGCTCCCATAACTCGAATATATGCCATAGTAGCTTCCTCATAATTGATTCCGTCCTCAAACACATTGTTGCTCACTACAACAAAATGTGTTGTCCCTCTTTGCAATACTTCAATTTCACTTATGATCTTGTCAACAACTTCCTTCTCCGCCACGGCTTCTTCTCCAGAGAACATCTCATTTGCCGCAAGATTGGAAATACACTCCAGGAGCACAGTTCTCTCTCCTGTTTCCATCCGATCAAGCGCCCTGCAGATATCCGTGGGCTGCTCTATCGTAACAAATCCTTTTCCGTCTCTTAACCTTCTGTGTCTTTCGACCTTCTTACGTCCCTCTTCATCAAGGATCTGCATGGTCGCGAGATAATATTTTTTCATACTTCCCGCCATGTCGCTTCGCAAAGCAGACCGAGCAGCCACATTATTTTCTTTAAAAAAGGAATCCGCCGCTTTCTCCACATACGCAGACTTCCCACTCCCGCTCCCTCCGATTACCAAAACCATCATCCGAAATACCTCTCATACTGCTCCACCCGGATATCCGAAAACAAAGTCCTTCCGTGATAGATACACAACGCCATATCTATAAGCGCCATCATCATGACTGCTCCCGTGCCCTCTCCCAATGCCATCTTCCCGTCTATGACAGGCTCTGCACCTAACTCCTTCATAAGCACTTCGACCGCCGGCTCTTTGCCCTTATGAGAGGCGATCAGATACTTTGCCGTCCCCGGCACGATCCGATCGGCAAGAAGCGCCGCCGTCATGCTGATCACGCCGTCCAGCACAACGGGGATATGATAAAGCGCGCCACCGATGCATACCCCTGCAAGTCCCGCAATATCCAATCCCCCTACCGTCATCAGAATCCGGAAAGGATCTGCTCCGGCAAGCTCATATTTTTCGATGGCATCTGTAATGATCTGCCGCTTATGCACAAGCTTCTCATCACTAAGTCCCGCGCCTCTCCCGGTTACGGTGACTGCATCGCATTGTAGTAACGCTGCTGCCACCGCGCTGCTTGTGGTCGTATTGCCGATTCCCATCTCCCCTGTGGCAAGAATGCGGTATCCTTCGTCTCTACAGACTGCCACCGCCTCTATCCCCGTCATAATGGCCCGAACCGTCTCCGCCTCGGTCATGGCGGGCTCTTTCCTGAAATTCCTTGTCCCACAGCGGATTTTACGGTCAAGCACTCCCTGAATGGGGGCTTGATGATTCATGCCGATATCTATGGGAATCGTGTCCGCACCGATGGAAGCCGCCATTCTTCCCACGCAGGACAGGCCTTTTCCCATCTGCTTTGCCACCGCCGCAGTAACCTCCTGCCCCGACTGGCTGATTCCCTCTTCTACGATTCCGTTATCCGCACACATGATAATGACCGCTTTTTTTGTCAGATCAATCTCATCCGTTCCAATAATCGCACCGATCCTCGCGGTGATGGTTTCAAATCTTCCCATTCCGTCAAGGGGTTTCGCAATCCCATCCCAGTTCTGCAACACCTTGCCATAGATTTTCTCATCAGGCGTATCTATCGTATATTCTGACAATAATTCTCTCCTGCAACGGCTTTTGCTTCCATTGTCATAAGTCCTTCTCTCATCCCCGTCACAGACATGCTTCCCGAAGCATTCCATATATTTCCTCCATGTTCAGATATGCAGACATAATATCCGCCAGTTTATCGTACTGTTGTTCCTTAAAAGTCCTGTAATCCGTACACACTGCATTCTCCATACAGCTGCTGCCCTTTACATCAACACCCTTATTCTTTGCCAGCGCCTTGACCAGCGCCGATGCCGTCTCACCTTTATCAAATATGCCATGGATATAGGTGCCGTACACATCATTTTCTCCGCAGCAGAAAACCTGCTCCCCGCCTGTCTGCGCAGTTCTCCCCATATGGATCTCATATCCTTCAAAGCTAAGTCCCGAAAGCACAGAGAATATCCCCTCTGTCCTGTCGATTGTACCCTGCATCTGCCGCCGTACCTTTTCATCCTGCAGCTGCGTTGTAACGGGAAGCAGTCCCATTCCGTCTACCGTGCCGCCGGACTCCACTCCCTCAGGATCGGAAATCTGTCTGCCTAACATCTGGTAGCCGCCGCATATACCGCAGATCGGAATCTTTCCCGCCATTTTCATAACGGCTCTCTCCAATCCGATCCCGCGCATCCATTGCAGATCACTCATCGTATTCTTGCTGCCAGGCAAGAAGATCATGTCCGGAGTACCCAGCTTCATCACCGAATCCACGTAACGTACAGACACTCCCGGTATCTGCTCGAATATATTAAAATCCGTGAAATTGGATATCCTCGGATAACGGATGACCGCTATGTCAATGATACCCCTTTCGCTTCTGTCAAAACGCGCTGTCAGGCTGTCTTCATCTTCCAACGCAATATCCATATACGGAATCACACCGCTTACCGGAATGCCGCCTTTTGCCTCCAATATCTCAATCCCCGGATCAAGCAAAGTCTTGTCACCCCTGAACTTATTGATGACAAGCCCCTTTACCCTTTTCTTTTCCTCCTCCGAAAGCAGCATCAAAGTCCCCAGAAGCTGTGCAAATACGCCGCCCCTGTCGATATCACCCACGAGAAGCACCGGTGCGTCCACCATATCCGCCATGCCCATATTGACGATATCATTTTCCCGCAGATTGATCTCCGCCGGGCTTCCCGCTCCTTCAATGACAATGATATCCGCCGATTCCTCCAGCTTGCGGAATGCATTCCTGATATCGGGAATCAGTTTCTTCTTATAAGAAAAGTATTCTCTCGCACTCATGTTCCCGATCACACGCCCATTAACGATCACCTGCGAACCGATATGATCCGTCGGCTTTAACAGAATCGGATTCATACAGACTGCCGGCCTGATCCCTGCCGCCTCCGCCTGCATGACCTGCGCTCTCCCCATTTCCAGTCCCTCTTCCGTAATAAAAGAGTTAAGCGCCATATTCTGTGATTTAAAGGGCGCCGTCCGATAGCCGTCCCGTCTCATGATCCTGCACAACCCCGCCACAAGAAGACTTTTTCCCGCGCCGGACATGGTTCCCTGCACCATAATGACTTTTGCCATACAATTTACTCCATTCTAAATTTTCCCGATCTGCCTGATATACGCAAGCAGCTTCCCGTTTGCCGCAAATTCCTCTTCCCTGATATCAAACAGCCGCTCTATAAAATCCGATTCGAATATCTCCTCCGGCGTACCGAACCGCTCCGTATATTCCCCTTTCAGACAAAGGATCTTATCGGAAACGATCCTTGCGAGTTCCAGTTCATGCAGCGACATGATAACGGTAAGCCCTTTCTTATCCCGCATTTCCTGCAATATGGATAGAAATTCCAGTTTGTATTTGACGTCCAGATAAGAAGTAGGTTCATCCAATATCACGATCTCCGGCTCCTGGCAGATTGCCCGCGCCAGCATTACCCTCTGCTTCTGCCCGTCGCTTATTCTGTTAAAATCCTGTTCTCCTATATCCGCGACATGGGTAAGCTCCATCACCTCATCGACGATCCGTTCATCCTCTCCTGACAATATTCCGAACCATCCGGTATAAGGATACCGCCCTGTCGCCACCACATCCCGACAACTTTTCATTTCCGCCTTGATCTTCTCCGTAAATACCACTGACATTTTCCTGGCCAGTTCATCCGCTTTCATCCCGGATAAAACACCGTCCCCGATGTATACCGTTCCTCCGATCAGCTTAAGCTGTTCCGCAATGCTCTTTAGAACCGTAGATTTCCCTGCTCCGTTAGGTCCGATCAGGCTTAGGATCTCCCCTTTTTGCAATTCAATCTCCATTTCCCGTATCAGCGGCTTATTATCATGCCCCACACACATCTTTTTCGTAGAAAAATAGTAATTTGTCATGTTCTCATCCCGTCTACATATGAGTTTTCTTACGCTTCGTTATGATCCAAAGCACTACCGGTGCCCCGAAAACAGCCGTCACCGTGCTGATACTCAGTTCTGTCGGCGCAAGCATCATCCTTGCCAGCAGATCACAAAACAGACAGAAAACACTTCCGCCCAGAAAGCAGGCAGGTATCATCCGAATCGGTTCCGTCGAGTTAAGGAGCTTCTTGACCAAGTGCGGCACCGCAATACCGACAAAGGAGATCGGCCCTGCAAACGCCACGATACAGGCTGATAAAATACTGGAAAAAATCACGATGCACACCCGCAAAAGCCTAAGGTTCACTCCCACATTCCGAGCATATGCGTCTCCCATCTGATAGGCGCCGAGTGGTTTTGACATCAGAAACACCGCGATAAATACTACAGCTACCACCACCGACATAACCCTAACATTCTCCCACGTTATCCCGGAAAAGCTCCCCCGCGACCAGTTATGCAGATTTACAATATCCGCGTCATTTGCAAAAGTCACGACTAGTTCCGTAATCGCCGAACAAATGTAGCCGATCATGACGCCGCTGACGACTAACATTGACATGCTGTTTACCCTGCGCGACATCAAAAGCACGAATCCCATGGACACCATCGCCCCGATAAATGCCCCAAGGATCATATCCGCTGATGTCACCCTGACTGACCGCCCCATAAAGAAGACCATCATAAGCGCCACCACCATTTTAGCTCCCGAAGAAATTCCGAGCACAAACGGTCCCGCAATCGGATTACCGAAGAAGGTCTGCAAAAGATATCCCGCAAGCGCAAGCGCCCCGCCGAGAATCAGAACAGCCACCGCCCTCGGAAGCCGGATATCCCACAAAATCCTCGTAAATGTCTCGTTGCTCACTCTGCCGGTGAGTGTCCTTACGATATCCGACAGCGCAATTGTGACACTCCCGATACATACATTCAGGATAAAAAAGAACACGGTACAGAGGATAAGTAAAATAAAGGCTGCAATATATCTGTATTTTCTGTTTTCACGCATATAAATTACGCTGCCTTTCTCTTAGTGCTGCTTCGGGCGTATGCAGCCTGTCTCTATTCCAAGTGAAAGAGATAATGCATATCCTCAGTCTCACCCCGTATCATCCCATGGATATCCTCAATCAGATACCCGATGGAGAGAGACTGCTGATACATATCGTTTGTTGTACACCAGACATTTCCTTCTTTCACGGCCTTAAAATCCGCCAAGGCTTCACATTTATCCAGAAGCGCTTCCACACTTGCAACCCCGCCGTCGATGGAACTGTTGTAGATCAGGAAATCCGCATCTTTTGCGCCGGCATAAAACTCCTCCACCTGCATATTCATGGTAGAGCGCCTTGCCTCAGGATCGCCTAAGTTCTCAAAAACATATTTCCCGCCCGCAATCTCTATCATTTTCGGGACATAGTCGGAGGACTGCCGCACCTGTACCAGCCCATTTGACGTAATAAAAAAGAAAGCTACCGTTTGATCAGTCCGGTCAGCACCGCTCACCTTATTAAGAACCGCCGCCTGCGCATTAAATATCCTCTCCGCTTCCTCTTCCTTTCCGAGAAGTGCACCGTAGAATTTTATCCACTCCACTCTGCCTAAAGGGTGAGCCTCATAACTGGAATACTCGATCATGGCAGGGATGCCGAAATCCTCCAGCTTCTCCACTACCTCAGGAGCGTGGGAGATCATCATATTTTCTATGGCAAGGGAACAGTTCCCTGAGACGATCAGCTCATAGTCCGGTTTGTTGTATTTGCCCGCATAGAGAAGATCGCCTTTTTCCATTGCTTCTCTTGCCGCTTCTATGTACCAGCCGTCTGCCTTTTGTCCCGAAAAAGTGATCGCATCCAGACCGTTCAATGCATCGAACATGTCCATTGCCGAAGATGCCACCAGATATATATCCTTGATCGGACGTTTCAGCACTACCACGTCTTTATCTGCTTCTTCCCGACCTCCTATTTCTAAGTTCTCCGGTGTCTCCTTACCTTCCGGCACGATCAAAAACCGCGCACCGTCCATGGTTGTCGTAAGCAGAGTATATCCGCCCTCATAGTAATCTACCGTGAAGTTCTCGGCGTACTCAAGTTCCATGCTGTGATCATGGATCAGATTGGATTCCGCCCCGTCCGCGGAATCTGCTTCCGTCTCCGCCTGCGTCTTCGGTTCCGGCTTATAACTGGAAGACGAAGTGCCACAGCCATATAATACCAACAGCCCTATGAAAATCGGCCATATCATGACACGTCTATTTCTCTTTTTCATCCTGTTCCCACCTATCCGTGATCGTTGGCCTTTATTTCTGTATGCTTGCTGCACGGCTTAGTATTATTTCACCTTATCCGAATGAAATGTCAGCGCATACTCCACCTCATGCGGCTTACTCATCGCAACGGTATCGCCGATAACTGTTATCGGTTCATCAAAACTTTTGACGGGTATCTCGAAAACAGAATCTCCCGTTGTATTGACCGGCAGATATTTATTGCCGTCCACCAGCATATAATCATAATTCGGACTGTTCCACTGCACTGTCGCCGTGGCCTTTTTGCCTGTTACCGTGACCGTAACGGGGGATAAGATCTGCGCTTTACCGCTGCCGCCCTCAAAGGTGATCTCCATACTGTAAGTGCCGTCCTGCAAAGCAGCGGTGTCCTCTGTCCCGCCGTCCGCCTGTGCTTCCTTCCCTGCCGGCACCGGATCTGAAACGCTGACCTTATGGTCATACCACTTCTCCTTCGTCCCGATCAGCGCCAGATCAAATTCCGTATCCAATGCCGGAACAGGCACGTCAAATCCATAAACCTCCTCCGTCATGCCGTCGCTGTATGTAACCGTATCTTCTGTCGGCATAAGAAGCTGCGCACCTTCTTTCCCGGCATCTTCTGCAAGTCCGGGATAAAGATTTACGATTTTCTTGGAGCCGAGTGAAATATGGATCGTCATCTCACCGTTTCGGACCGTCAATGTGCCCTTGCCGTCACAGGCTTCGCTTACACGAAACATACTGCTGTCTGTTTTAAAGTCTGCCGTGTATGTTCCGTCAGGCAGTCCTGCTGCCTGATCGGAATTTGCTTCACTATCTGTTTCTAAAGCTGCCGCGGTATGTTCCACATAAATCTGCTTAATGGCTTCAATAGAGCCAAGGCCGACAATCTGTGTATCCACACTGTCAAAATTACCGGAAGCCTTAAACGTGCTGATCCATGAATCCTCGTCTTCGCCGGCCATATCATTATTGGCATGGTCACCTGCCACGACCATAAGCGGACGTAAGATCACCTTCTTATAGCCGGCCTGGGCAACCGCATCTATGACCGCTTCGCAGGCGGTTTCTTCCGGCTCGCCCTCTACCGTACCGATAAACACGTTATCGTAGCCCAGCTCTCCCATCTGTGACTGCATCTGGCTGTATGACACCTTCGCAGTGTGGGATGTGCCGTGTCCCAGAAATACATATGCCGTACCATCTTCCTTAGCCGCTTCCAGACTGTCATAACCTGCATCCTGTACTGCCGCCTGTGTAAGCGCCTTTGCCACCGCTTCTTTGTCGGCATTGATCACTGCCGCGTCCGTACCGACTTCACCCAGAAGCGGCTCTGCAACTTTGACCGAATCAAACTGATCCCTGTATGCCTCCACAGCTTCCATCAGCTCATCATACTCTGCACCATGCATCAGATGGGTTGGTTGTATCACCAGATTCTTCACGCCGTTTGCCACTGCACGTTCTAATGCCTGGTCCATATTGTCAATAAATTCATTGTCGCGCGCCTGCACGTGATTGATAATGATCTGCGCCGTAAAAGCCCTTCTTACAGCCCAATCCGGATTCGCCTCCTGTATCGCATCTTCGATCCCTTTGATATCATCGACGCGGCTTCCGTTAAAGGATGTCCCGAAACTGACTACCAGAATTTCATTCTCCCCGATGTCATCCTGATTGCGGGGATTATCTTTGGAAGCATCCCCTGTGTCCCTGCCGAAATAATCCGGATCGGCATTTTCACCTTCCACCAGTTCTTTCTGGGCATCTGTTAATGCATCCCATGCGGCCTTAGCCTGGGCACACTGCTCGTCCGTATTCTCTGTCCTCTGCTGCACATAGATCGCATCGATCAAAGCCGCAACTTCGTCAGCAGCTTCCTGATCGCTGACAGTCTCATCCTCCGCCTCCGGTGTTTCCGGTGCCTCTGCCTCCTCTTCCGGCTGTTCCCTAACCTCTTCCTGCGGGGCTGCTGCCGGTTCCGAATCGTTTCCGCAGCCGGTCATGCACAATGTGCCCATAAGCGCGGCCATCAATACTGCTGTTAATCGTTTCTTCATGTCTCCTCCTTTTGATTGACTTATTCAGTCATCAACTATTTTGATGTATGAACCAAATATGTAAAGGTGTAAGAAACGATTTTTGTGCACCTGTTTTGTTCCATAGAATAAACTTTTCCATGAAATAAAAAAATCCTCTGCCGTTGAGTTCCTAAAACGGTAAAGGATTTATGCACAAAACAAACCTACAGAATACACTTCATAAACAACTGCGCTTCTGCAAGTTCAAACGTACAACCAGTTACTCGTGGTCTGAAACAAACGTTTCCGTACAACATTCAGGCAGGTCTCCCGGCTTAAAGATCATCGCATCCGCCGCCTTCCCGGTTTCCCAGTGACATATTGGCTTCTGCTCCCTAATTACGGTGACGAGTTCGTACAGGATTTGCACCTGTTTCCCTTTTCACCAAAACCAGCGTTCACACACTTCTTACGCTGTTTTGACACCTGTATGTTACATATTCGATTTTATCAAAGTATATCACATTTATATTTGATGTCAATAGCACGGTCAGCACTATTACACAAATCACTCTTATATTTTCCCGAAAATCCGGCCATACCCATAGGTCAAAGGCAGATCCGCCATACGCGCTAACAGGCTCTGATCGGAATGATTTCCGGCAATTCTGTTCGGGCACTGTCTCCGGTTACATCCGACACAGACTCCCTCACAGTGTACTTTCTCATCCTGCGTCAGCTCCGCCACAAATGCCACGCTCTTTTTAGGTAACATGCAGTAAGCCTCATTGCAGATGATCCGGCCGTCCGATATATCTAACAGTCGGGGGAGCATCGAAAGCGGAAAGGAATCTTCACTGCCGAGGAAATGATACCTTGCCACATGTCGGTCGGTATTCTTTTCGACGTAACGGTTGTAGGCTCCGTAACCCTGCAGCAGAAGCTCACTTGCCAGCACCTCCAGCATATAACTTCTCGACAGCATTCCCTGACTGCTGTAATGATCCTGCAGGGAATCTATTCCGGCCCCGAGAGACATTACGACATCCTCATATTCTGTTCCTGATGTTTTTTGCAGAGAAGATATATTTCTCTCCCAGAACGCCTCCTTGCGCATCAGAGGAAGCATCTGCTCTGCTACCGCCTGAAGCTCACTGCTCTGCGTTGCTTCATAATGAAATTTATCCCGTACCTTCTCTAAAAAGGACGGATTCAAAAATCCGTCCAGTAAATCCGTAAAGAAATCAGCCATAAAATCTAATCTCCCTATAATCCGAGCACGATCGTAGCCACTCTGAAATAGATCAGCAGTGAAATAGCATCCACGATCGTCGTGATGAACGGACTCGCCATAACTGCCGGGTCCATTCCGATTCTCTTGGCCAGCATAGGCAGCGTAGAGCCGACGATCTTCGCCACGATAACCGCCACCAGAAGCGTGAAGCAGACGACAAATGCCACCGCGACGCTTACTTTATCAAATAACAGCAATCTTGCAAAGTTACAGAGTGCCAATGTCAGGCCGCACAGCGCCGCCGTCCGGATCTCCTTCCATACCACCGTAAACCAGTCACCGAATTCGATCTCGTCAAGTGACAGACCGCGGATAATGATGGCGCTGGCCTGTCCGCCCGCATTACCGCCGGTATCCATCAGCATCGGTATAAATGCGGTCAAGACCACATATCTGCTAAGAGCATTTTCAAAAGAAGTGATGATACTGCCCGTAAAAGTGGCTGAGATCATCAACAATAGCAGCCACGGAATCCTTTTCTTATATGCATCGAATACCGTAGTCTTCAAATATGGCTTGTCGGATGGCATCACAGCCGCCATCTTCTCGATATCCTCTGTGGTCTCCTCTTCCAGAATATCCACAACATCATCCACGGTGATGATACCCACCAGTCTGTCCTCATTATCGACCACGGGCATTGCCGTAAATTCGTATTTCTTGAACATTCTGGCTACTTCTTCCTGATCCATCAGGGTGTGCAGGGATATTACATTCCGGTGCATCATATCCCCGATCACTGCGTCCGCATCACTGAGCAACAGATACCGGAGCGCTACAGTGCCCACCAACGTCCTCTGGTTATCCAGCACATAGCAGATATTAATGGTCTCACTGTCCAGCCCGACCTTGCGAATCCGCTCGATGGCTTCACGCACGGTATAATTTTCCTTTAAGTCCACATACTCCACGGTCATGATGCTTCCGGCGGAATCCTCCGGATATCGCATCAGGTGATTGATNGCTTTGCGGGTGTCGGCACTGGTGTTGGCAATCAGCCTTTTCACCACATTGGCNGGCATCTCCTCCATCAATTCCTTCGCATCATCGGACATCATGTTATCNATGATGTGACCCGCATCCTTATCGGAAAGAGACGTAATNACANACTGCTGCAGNTCNATCTCCAGATANGANAACACGCTTGCCGCCATNTCTTTNGGCAGGATTCGGAAGATTTTCACGATCTCTTCCTCNTCCATCTCCTCTATATAATCTGCGATATCCGCATCGTTTAATTCCTGAACNACCTGTCTGAGTCTGGTATACTGCCCNTTGTGCAGAAGCTCCAGTATCTCNTCCCTGCCGAANTCCTCATAANNCTCNTAGNNNTCCCGNTTCTGNCTTGNATCNGTCTCTCTGCCCGCATCGGATTCCTGTCCTGCACCTGCTGNCTGTCCNGCTNCAACNTTCGGTTCCTTCAATTCTTCCCTGATTTCACTCATATCCGTCATTCCNTTTTATAATAAGCCGGNTCCCCGNCCGTGATNTTANCCTTACCTGCNGTNGCTTCCGTGATCTCATTCNTCACGGCTTTTTTTTCCTCNTAGGGAATCNTCACCCGCACAGTCACCTGCTCGGCNTAATCGGATTCNCCCACCGGTATGCCCCNCCTCGCTAACAAATACTGTATCTTACCGATACCGTTATAATCTGTCACGATGGTCATCTCATACCCATAGCNCATCTCNCGNACATCGCTTGCCGCGATCCCTGCCTGCGCCGCCTTCGTATAGGCNCGCACAAGNCCGCCNGTTCCCAGAAGNGTACCGCCGAAATATCTGGTCACCACCACCACAATATTCCGNATTCCCGAACCCATAAGNACCTCAAGGATCGGCCTTCCCGCCGTTCCCGTAGGTTCCCCGTCATCGGAAAANCGCATTGTCTGCGCCTGTTCNCCGAGAATATAGGCATAACAGTTATGCCGCGCNTCCCAGAACTGCTTTTTCTTNCCTTCNATAAAAGCCAGCGCTTCCTCCTCGGNNCNTACCGCCGCAACATGTGCGATAAAACGAGATTTTTTCTCCTCGATTTCCCCAGTGCCCCCNTATTCTATAATCTTATATGGCTCAAAGCCATGACCGTTTTCCATATGATATCTTTGTACNCTCCGTTTATAATACATCTATAATCGTAACTGTTCAAAACCCTGTTCTTCACAATTACGAAGCACCTTCTGAACAATTACCTATAATCNACACAATGTAGTTCTTATACGCAGCCAGACTCAAGCATGAGCCTGCCCACTTTTTAATACTACTACGCCAAACAATAAAGCGTCAAGCAACAGTTCGCCAATAACAGCAACCTTGGGCAACATCTCCCTATTCACGGGTATCCGACCAACCAGCTCAGAGGGAAGACAATATCTTAAGGAGCCCCTTGAACATGTTTAAATCCTTCGGATTAANACGGTCAGCACTTAGCGAGGTNATGAGTTGCCCCGCAACTCACGAGCTTAGTGTCTGNTACGCTCGGAACGGAGNGNAANCGCGGCTCCGTAGATATTGCCTTCCCTCTGAGCGTCCGTCCTNNACNTCCCCATNAACAGTCNNTNNNTCCCATGTATAAAACTGCACAGAATCGTAAACAATTCTTAATATGGAAGAAAAACCCTTTATTTAGCCCGAAAACTTTGCTATAATGCATGATAGGTTTATAGTACCTTTTTGCATATTAAATCAGCCGGGCATTCTTAAGCCTGATCGCATTGCAAGGTATTATGTGTCCATTGAGGGGGACTATCAACCTAAGGAGGAGTATCATGAATTATGGAAAAAANGGTGTCCGCAANAAACAGCAGGCACTTCACTCTAAATCCACCAAGTGGGCAAGAAAATTCGGATTCACTTTNATCCAATTGTGTCTGGTCGCCATAATCGGNGTGGGGATCATCGGCNTCAGCGCCGGTATCGGTATCTTCAANGGCGTACTCGCCNCNGCNCCNGACATNGGCAATATCGACGTTACACCCACAGGNTTTTCNACTTTTGCATATGACATAGAAGGCNGGCAGATTGCGAAGCTGGTNTCTACGGATTCCAACCGAATCCCCGTCACCATCGACATGGTTCCCAAGGANCTTCAGAACGCCTTNGTAGCCGTGGAAGATGCCCGTTTTTATGACCANAACGGCATCGATATCAAGGGCATTCTCCGTGCCGCCAAAGTGGGCATAGAAAATACATTAAAGGGCGGTGACTTCACAGAGGGCGCCAGCACGATCACGCAGCAGCTTCTCAAGAATAATGTCTTCACGAACTGGACCAGCGAAGATTCTTTTGCCGACCGGTTAAAACGTAAAATACAGGAGCAGTATCTGGCTCTGGAACTGGAAAAGGTCATGGATAAGGATTCTATCCTGATCAACTATATGAACACCATTAATTTAGGGCAGAATACGCTGGGCGTTCAGGCTGCTTCCATGCGCTATTTCAACAAATCCGTCAGCGATCTGAACTTGTCGGAGTGCGCTGTTATCGCAGGAATCACCAAAAACCCCTCCCGATATAATCCGATCACACATCCCGACGAGAACGCTAAGCGTCGTGAACGGGTGCTGGACGACATGAAGAAAGAAGGCTATATTACACAGGAGCAGTATGATGAGGCGATGGCGGACGACGTATATTCCCGCATCCAGATCGCCGATTCCGAGAATGAGGATTCCGCCGTCAATACATACTTCGTAGATGCACTGACGGAAGATGTGCTGGAAGATCTGATTGCTGCCGGATACAATGAAACACAGGCATTTACACTGCTCTACAGCGGCGGTCTGAAGATTTATTCCACACAGGATCCGAAGATCCAGCAGATCTGCGACGAGACTTTTGCAGATGAGACCAACTTCCCCGCCAATACGAAATGGTATCTGAATTATGAGCTGACCATAGAGAAAAGCAACGGCGACCGTGAAAATCACAGCACGGAAATGTTCCGTACCTTCTGGAGAGATAACCGATCCAAGTCCTATAACCTGATCTATACCTCTCAGGAAGAAGCATATCAGGATATCGAATTATACAAGGAAGCCGTTATGGGATCCGGCGATGAGGTATTCGGCGAAACCATCAGCTTAACACCTCAGCCGCAGGTATCTATTGTGGTGGAGGACCAGAGCACCGGCTATATCGTTGCCATGGAAGGCGGTCGCGGCGCCAAATCGGGAAGCCGGACGTTGAACCGTGCAACAGACACCACCAGACAGCCCGGTTCCACTTTTAAGGTCGTATCGACCTATGCACCGGCTTTTGACAGCGCAGGACTTACTCTTGCCACAGTGATGAACGATGCACCGTTTAATTATGCGGACGGACGCCCTGTAGCAAACTGGTACGGAGAGACTTACCGAGGGCTCTCTTCACTCAGGGAAGGTATCGCGCAGTCCATGAATATCGTCGCCGTCAAGACACTGACACAGATCACGCCGCAGCTCGGTTATGACTATCTGACGAACTTCGGCTTTACCACATTGGAGGAACGCAAAGAGATCAACGGAAAAATATACTCCGATATCCAGCAGGCACTGGCACTGGGCGGCATTACCAACGGTGTCACAAATGAAGAGTTAAACGCTGCCTACGCATGTATTGCCAACGGCGGCACTTACATCAAACCAAAGCTGTACACGAAGGTACTTGACCACGACGGTAATATCATTCTGGACAATACAATGCCTCAGTCCAGACAGGTAATTAAAGAAACTACCGCATTCCTGCTGACCAACGCCATGGTGGACGTGGTCACGGTGGGAACCGGAGGTTCTGTGAATTTCGGCGGCATGGCGATGGCCGGCAAAACCGGTACGACCTCGGACTACAACGATGTGTGGTTCTCCGGCTATACGCCCTATTATACGGCAACTACCTGGGCCGGATTTGATAATAACGTTAAACTTACCGGAGATGAAAAGAATCTTGCCAAGAAGCTGTGGCGTACCGTAATGTCTAAGATCCATGAAGAACTGCCTAACGAACCTTTCAACGTTCCTTCCGGCATCGTGACTGCCACGGTATGCTCCCGCTCCGGCAAACTGCCGATTGACGGATTATGCAGTGGCACCCTCCGCTCAGAATACTTTGCTGAGGGAACCGTACCTACAGAAACCTGCGACGTACATTATGCCGGTCAGGTCTGCACATACAGCAGTCTACCCGCATGTGAAGGATGTCCGTTCAAGGTAGAGGGCGTGCTGGAACTCACACCGATCGAAGATGTCTCCCTGCAGAGCGGTTCCGGTTCGGCACTGGCACAGCCTGAGGCACCGGAAGAGCCCGTTGTCGGCGAAGACGGCTCCGTTATTCCAACGCCCACACCTGCACCGCAGACCAATATGTGTCCGCACAACGCAGAGTTCTTCGCGAATCCTGAATGGGAAGCGATCGTAAACGGACAGCGGGCAGAGATAGAACAGCGTAACGCTGCCGCAGCAGCAGCGGCGCAGGCGGCCGCACAGGCAGCAGCGCAACAGGCGGCGGAACAACCGCAGCCTGAGGCACAGTAAAAAAGTAAATTTGCTTCCCAAATTAACTTTGCGAACTCGTGCATGAACGTAGGAATTTCCTATAGAACAAAAAGACGGCAGGTACAGACTCTATGCGAACTCTGCACCTGCCATCTTTTTAATAAATCATAAGTTCCGCCACTTGATTTCTTACTAAATATAATTCAGCGTTATATCCCCTTGATCTCCCTGATCTTAGCTTCCAGATCCACGATCGAATTCTGGGCATTCTCGATATCTCTACATGCATCCTCATACTCTTCCTCCGGCGTAGAGCCATGTTTATCGTAATAGATTCTGCCGATCTCGGTATAGCGTTTCCTGATAATATCCTCGCAGGTATGAATCTGCCCTTTCAGATTCGCCACCTCAGCCATGTCCTTCGCCTTGTCCGTCACTTCTCTTCCTTTGGTTGTGATCGTCTCCCCGATTCTGTCAAAAAAATCCATCATACCCTCCGTTTCTGTCCACCGTCAAAAGCAGACCTGCGTTGTGTTACTGTTATTATATGCTGATAACCATGCCTATCTTAATCTATCGACCTTGAAATTTATTTTACACCATACGTCAGACAGTGGCAAGAAGCCTGCTGCACAACGTACGCAGATTCATCCGGCTCATAACATAATCCGCCATGTTGTCCTTTTCTTCAATCGTCTTCTGTGACCGCGGCGATATAGCAGAATGAATATAGAAGCTGTCCATGCCCACCTGCTTCGCGCCCGCAATATCGGTATCCATATCGTTGCCGATCATCAGCGACTCCTCCGGCTGCAGCCCATATCGATCAAACAGTATCCGGTAAAAGCGCTCGTCAGGCTTCCTGCACCCATGATCGGAAGAGATCAGAATCCCGTCAAAGAGATCATGAATCCCCAGATAATGTAATTCATACTCCGTGAAAATACGCTGCGCATTGGAGAGCAGATATACGCCTCTGCCTGCCTCCCGGAGCGCTGCAAGCAGTTCTTTCGCATAATGGTAGATACGGACATATTTCGTGGAATATGCCCGAAACATCTGCCCAGTATGGATGGTAAGCTGCTGATCCGGGCTGACCCCCTTCGCCTCATACAGTTCCCGAAAAACCTCTTCGATCGGAATCTCGGGATAAGCCTCATGGGCATACTGTACGGCATGCTCTTTACTAAGCGCTTTCTCCTTACCCTGTACCGAAGTAAGATAAGCCTGAAGCAGTTCTTCCGCCTCATACCGTGCTCCGTAATAACCGTAAAACAGGCTCAAGTGCTCCCACAGCTTCCGTTCCGTCTCATCGGTGCGAATATCTACCAGTGTGCCATATAGGTCGAATATGTAATTGCGGTATTGTTTCATGATCGTGTCCTCGCTTTGGTGAATGGTTTCATGTCTTTACTGATCGTTAAGCAGTTTCTCATATGGCATCAGCATCCCTTCCGTCATCTTCGACTGGAGCTGATTTTTGCCTGCCGGCATGCGCATCAACGCTCCGACAGCCTGCATCATCATGATCTTCCCGATTTTCTTCTGCGGGAAGTCGTAGAAATGATGTTTCTTATAAAATTGGTGATCCGCCTTCATCATCCCCTGCATCTCAAAGATCAGGTCGCGGAAAATCTTCATGCCTCCGATTCCGTAGAAATTCTCATTCACCATCAGTTGATTTTCCAATGCATAGGCAAGATCATCCGCACAGACGCGTATCTCATCTCTGCCGCCATCCGCCACACCGTTTTTGTTGACTGCCACTCCTGCGAGATAGTTTCCTCCTACCTGACTTCTCGCCTCGATGATCATGCGCAGATTTTCTTCCTTATCCAAATCACCGTCCACAAGGTACGCCGTAGGTTTCCCCATCGTAACTGTGCGGTGGCCGTTACAGAACTGCCTGTCATCATAGGTCTTAAACAAAGCCCCCATGGAGTGATCTTTGATGGAAAAAGCATAGACGATGCTGTCCGAGCGTTGTATCCGTTCCCGCAGAAAACTGTCAAATCCATCCTGATAAACGCATGCTCCGTCTACAGCACAGTGGAAACAGCCGAGGCATCCTCCCTTAAACTCAAAATCGCGCAAATTAACCACATGGCTCACATAAGGAAATGCCTTCCTGAAATCAATGATCATGCGGCGCAGTCTCTCGTTATCCTTGGCGCAGTCCGTCACGATCACAACACGGTATTTTTCATCCTTATTATGCACGGACAGCTTCCTGTCTGTCTTGGAATCGGAAGCTGTCTCTCTTTTTATTCTATAAGTTATATACTTCCAATAGTTGAGTACATCCCTTCGTCCCTGCTCTTTCAAAAGGTCTTCCATATCCGCCGAAAATCCCCGAAGCACACGCATTCCCATATCGCGGCAATTATCTTCCACATAACGGTGAGCCGTTATATCATAGAAATGCTTGGATGTGGTGATCTGAACCATATATTTACCTTTCACATCAAGCTGCTCCTGCTTCATCAACTCTATAAAGCGATGAAGCTGTGACGGCGCGATAAAAGTATATACAGGATAACAAAACAAAATAAGTTCTGCTCTTCCCACCGCCTCCCTCACCTGCGTCATATCCTGTTCAAATAGCCGGATCTGCGCACCCACATGGATCGTCTCAAATTCATCCTGCGGAAACTGTTTTTGCAGGAAACGGATCGTCTGATAAGTAATGCTGCTCTTCCCCTTAGGGCTTCCGTTGATCACCAATACATTCATTTCTGCTTTCCTCCTTCTAAAATTATCATAACCCACATCCAAGCTGTCGCACAAGAACAAAGAAGTCTTTTTCATACGGAACGCTTTCCTGTAAAATGAAAAATCCCTGACAAACGCCAGGGATTCACAAGCTGCTGACGGGAATCGGACCCGTGACCTCCGCACTACCAATGCGACGCTCTACCGACTGAGCCACAGCAGCATTCCGACAACTGTGCCAAGCACAATCACCGAATTGTAGTATATCATAGTCTTTTCGGATTTGTCAACAATTGATTGCTTTCTTCAGCTTCGTTTTAATCCTCTGCAACGCATTATCTGTAGACTTTTCGTCTCTGCCAAGCACCTTCGCGATCTGCTGATATCCCATACCGGTCAGATACAAGTCCAGAACCTGTTTCTCGAAACTGCTGAGTTCTCTCTCTATCGTCTGCTCTAATTGCACTACATTTTCCCTGTCTATCACAACTTCTTCCGGACTCTGCCCTGCGCTGATGGACAACACGTTGACCAATTCCTCTTCCTCGCCATCACGATTCACACCTGCACTGCCATACAGAGACACATAAGTATTGAGCGGAATATGTTTCTGTCGTCTGGAAGCCTGCACCGCCGTATACATTTGTCTGGATACGCACAGATCCGCAAAGGTCAAGAAACTGGCATCCCTGCCGATGTCATAATCCCTTAGTGCCTTGAACAATCCGATCATCCCCTCCTGAATCAGATCATCGTTGTCAGCTCCGAGAATGTACATGGATCTGGCTTTACTCCGAACCAAATTCTTATATTTATTCATAAGGTATTCCGTGATGCCTTCGTCTCCGTCCCGAAGCCGGACGATAAGTTCCTCATCACTATATTGTTCATAGTCCTTGTCCATATGAATCCTCATTCTGCGGATTTCTTCGGTGCGGTTCGTCCGTCTATTCCATATCTTCTATACCGCTTCCTGCCGTTTCTGTATCTTCTTCCGCACCACTCTTTCCTGCTGATTTAGTATCTTCCTCCGTGTCGCTCTTTCCTGCTGATTCTGCCTCTTCCTCCGCACCGTCTGTCTCTTCCGAGTCTGCCTCTTCCTCTGCTCTGCCCGACTCTTCCGCTTCCGTCTCTTCTTCCGCATCGTTTTTTTCTTCCGAGTCTGCCTCATCTCCCGCATTCTCATCATAGTACTCTATAATTTCCGCCGCAAAATGCTCCGCCATAACCTGATACCCCGCATGGTTGCCATGCACGCCGTCCGGTATATACTCCGCCACCACATTCGCATCATGAGAGTCCAGAATATTAGAATTATACAGATCGATCACTTCATAATCATATTCCCGTGCCAGTGTCAGTATCACGTCCGCAAATTGCTGCTGCGGCAGCAGATAATCCCGCTCATTCATCAGATAATCCTGCAATATATTCGGCAGAGGCGTAACGAAGAAAATCTCTGCATCGGGATAATTCTCACGCAGCCCGCGCATCAGTTCGTCCAGATCTCCGCAAAATGTGCGGTAAGCCCGCTCTTCCAGATTACCGAACTCCTTGTCGGAAACGCAGAAGCCGTCATTGGTTCCTCCCATAACGATGATCACATCCACATCTTCCGGAATCTGCTGATAGCGGTCCACGTAAGGGTCCGACCAATACCGTCCGATGGAAGAACCGCCGATCCCCAGATTATAGACCTCTTCCGCTCCTAACAGTTCTTTCAGTCTTGCGGGATAAGAATACTGCTGATACCCATCCTCGTTCTCCAGATTAGCCGCCGCGGTGATGCTGTCACCCAGACAGGCTATTTTTAATCCTGAAAAATCATATTTATTCTCTGCAATCCGCTCTCTGTCCGACTGGTTGACTTCCAATGTCTCCTGAAAAGATGTGCGCAGTTCTCTCCTCTGTTCCAGTGACATACCGTCAGGCTGCTCGTAGATGCCGCGCCACGCGTCGAAGATACTGTTCTCCGTCATAGAACCGTCATAATAGTTGATTTCTCCGTTGACCGACACGCCATCAGGCATAAGTGACGGGAAATTCCCCGAAACAGAATAGTTACCCGATACCGTATCTTCTCCCATCAGTCCCGGAAAACCATGCCGGAAGAAATCATCCGATGACACCCCAATGTTACCCGACACTGTTGCGTTGCCCGACACCGTTCCATTGCCGGATATCGCAGCGTTGCCCGATACTGTCGCATTGCCCGACACCGTGTCATTACCGGATACTGTCGCGTTGCCGGATACGGAAACATTCTCCGACACCGTTCGATTCACGGAAACGTCAGGCTCCTCCATATCATCCTGACTGGCAGAACCGGTCTGACCGCCGCTTTGAATCTGCGCGATCAACTGCTCCAGCCCGGCCACATCACCGGTCAGTTCCTGGATTTCCGCTTCCATTTCCATGACGCGGTTCTGAGCTTCCTGATTCCTCACGAATATCCGGTGCACTTCCATCTCTTCCTGCTCTTTGGCAAGCCTCCTGTTTGTATCATACACATCATAAGCCTTGAAACAGACCGCAGCCGCCAGAACTGCCGTTAATATGAAGATCATCACCATTAATATTTCATTTATTTTTTTCATCTTAAATCATCTGACTTTCCACTTAACGC
This sequence comes from Lachnospiraceae bacterium, assembly GCA_014804655.1. Classification (GTDB taxonomy): domain Bacteria; phylum Bacillota; class Clostridia; order Lachnospirales; family Lachnospiraceae; genus UBA3282. The sequence goes on from JAAUZK010000020.1 coordinate 34,164, forward strand.
CGCAAATTAACTCTGCACGCTGCCATAATCCCCATACGGCAAACATGCTCAAACTCCGCATTGCATAGTCATTACTGCCGCTGTCTGACAATCTCATAGGCCAGCACACCGGCTGCCACCGAAGCGTTGAGTGAATCAATATCGCCTTTCATCGGAATCGCCGCCACGAAGTCGCATTTTTCTTTCACAAGACGCCCCACGCCGTTTCCCTCGCTGCCAATCACCAGACCGATCGCACCTTTTAAGTCCAGATCATACATACAGATACCGTCCATATCCGCACAGACGAACCACAAACCTTCTTTCTTCAGCTCCTCGATGGTCTGTCCCAGATTCGTCACTTTCGCTACAGGCGTGTAATTGATCGCTCCCGCAGATGCCTTCGCCACCGTCGCCGTCAATCCAACCGCCCGGTTCTTCGGAATAATGACACCATGCGCTCCCGCCAGATTCGCAGTACGGATGATCGCTCCCAGATTGTGTGGATCCTCGATATTATCCAGAAGAAAGATAAAAGGGGGTTCGCCCTTATCTCTCGCCAGCTTCAGGATATCCTCTACCTCTGCATAGGCATAAGCCGCCGCATATGCGATAACGCCCTGATGTCTGCCTGTCTCGGACATCTGATCCAGCCGCTCCTTGGAGACGTACTTAATCAGGCTGCCATACTTAGAAGCCTCCCGCTTGATGGTCTGAATCGGCCCATCCTGACAGCCGTCCTGCACAAACAGCTTGTCTATTGTTCTTCCTGAACGAAACGCCTCGATTACGGCATTTCTGCCTTCGATTGTAAATTCTGTATGTTCCATTAATATGTTCCCTTCGTTATCTCTATATCGTCATATCTAATCTCGCAATGGCCTCACGGATCAGATACAGCATCCGCTCCTGCTGCCCTTGCAGATACAGATAGCCGCAGAGTGCCTCCAAGCCCGTTGCCTTGCGGTATTCTATAATAGAAGCATTCTTGGCTGACGTATAAGACTTGGCATTGCGACCGCGGTGATAGACCGCCACTTCTTCCTCTGTCAGCTCCTCCTCCAACGCATCGATCATCCTTGCCTGCACTCGGGCGTTTACATAGGTCACCGTCTTCTTGTGAAGGTTATTGGCGGAACGGTTTCCCCGCTCCACCACGATGGTTCGTATCACCAGATCATAGATCGCGTCCCCGATATACGCTAATGTCAACGGCGAATAGGTGCGTATGTCAATCTCCCCGCAGCCAAAATCTCTCTTGATCGCTTCTAAGATCGTTATGCTCTCTTCCATTTGACACCCTCTCGTGTATCTTCCAGAATAATACCCTGCGCGGCCAGAGTGTCCCGAATCTCATCCGCTCTGGCAAAATTCTTCGCTTTTCTGGCTTCCTGCCTCTCCTGTATGAGCGCTTCAATCTGCCTATCTAAGATCTCCGCCTTTTTCTCCACGATCAGACCGCAGATATCGGACAACATTACGATCTCTTCTTTTACTGCCTGTATAAATGCCTTGCCCGACCTCTCATTCACATTGGTATTCGCAAATTTTACCAATTCGAAAATAGCTGAGACAGCATCCGCCGTATTGAAATCGTCGTCCATTGCCTCATCAAACTTCGTAATATACATTTCAGCTTCTTTGAATAGCTGCTGTTCCTCCCCGGTCATGGGCACATCCGCCGCTTTTTCCATAAGGAAATTCAGATTGCTCACACTGGTTACAATACGATCCAGTCCGTTCTTAGCCGCCTCCATCAGATCCGCGCTGAAGTTAAGCGGACTCCGGTAATGTGCCGAAAGCATAAAGAAGCGCAGTACCTGCAGGTCATATTTCTCACTGATATCTCTGACCGTAAAGAAATTTCCCGCAGACTTGGACATTTTCTTATTGTCGATATTCAAAAAACCGTTGTGCAGCCAGTACTTGGCGAACTCCTTGCCGTTGGCCGCCTCGGACTGGGCGATCTCATTCTCATGGTGCGGAAAAATCAGGTCTTCACCGCCCGCATGGATGTCGATCTCCTCACCGAGATATTTTTTACTCATAACGGAGCACTCGATATGCCAGCCCGGACGTCCCTCGCACCAGGGCGACTCCCAATAGGGCTCACCCTCTTTCTTCGGCTTCCACAGTACGAAATCAAGCGGGTCCTGCTTCTGATCCTCTCCGGACACCAGCAGGGCGCGGCCGCCGCTTCGAAGATCATCCAGATTCTTATGCGAAAGTTTGCCGTATTCTTTAAAACTTCTCGTCTTATAATATACCGTGCCGTCCTCCGCCACATATGCATGACCTTTATCGATCAGAGTCTGAATCATCTCGATCATGCCGTCGATCTCCTCCGTTGCCTTCGGATGTGTGGTCGCCTCTTTTACATTAAGCGCTTTCATGTCCTTCCTGCACTCAGCGATATAGCGCTCCGAGATCACGGAAGGATCTACCCCTTCCTCATTCGCCTTCTTAATAATCTTATCATCCACATCGGTAAAATTGGAGACGTAATTAACCGCATACCCCTTATGTTCCATATACCGTCTGGCAGTGTCAAACACAATCATCGGTCTGGCATTTCCGATATGGATCAGGTTATACACCGTAGGCCCGCAGACATACATGCTGACTTTCCCTTCCTGCAACGGTACGAACTCTTCCTTCTGTCTCGACAGTGTGTTAAAAACTTTCATAATGTGCACTCCTCTTTCTATTCCTTTATCGTTATTTCGTCAATTATTTCTCCGCCATTTTTTCTCTTACATTTCTATCAGCCAGCCCAGAAGAATGCTCGCTGCAAGCGGCATTCTTTCAGACATGACTTAGTTGCTCTTAGTCTGCGTATTTTGCAGACTTAGTGCAACTTCATGTCTTTGTCTTTTGATTTCTCTTTCCAAATCGATCAGCCGGTTCGTCAGCTCCGCGTTGGCACGCTGCAGGCCCATAATATCCTCTCTGACAGGATCGGGCAGGTTGATCTGATCCAATTCTTCCTGTGGCAGCAACCTGTTATTGCGCTTCACCACCCGTCCCGGCACGCCAACTACCGTGGAGCCTGGTGGTACTTCCTCTAATACCACGCTGCCTGCTCCGATCTTGCTGTTGTCGCCGATCTTAAAGGACCCCAGAACTTTAGCGCCTGTACTGATCATTACGTTGTTACCGATGGTGGGATGACGTTTGCCCTGTTCCTTGCCGGTACCTCCCAGCGTCACGCCTTGATACAGCGTCACGTTATCGCCGATGACAGTAGTCTCTCCGATAATCACGCCATTGCCGTGATCGATAAAGAATCCCTTGCCGATCTGTGCTCCCGGATGAATCTCGATCCCCGTCTTACGGACCCCCTTCTGGGATATCCATCTGGCCAGAAAGTAATGCCCGTTCAGATACATCTTATGCGCCATCCGATAATAGATCATCACCTTGAAGCTGGGGTATAAGAACACTTCCATATTGGAGTGGATCGCCGGGTCACGTTCCCGTATGATCCTGATCTCTTCCCTGATATTCTGTATAAAACTCATGTCATTTTCCTTTTTCCTGCAAAAAGCGAACTTGTTCGTTTGCGAAATCTGCTTCGCAAACTCGGAATTATCCGGACATACCCTATGAAATATAAAGACCGCGGTATCCGCCCTATTCCGGTTCGGAAATAGAGACGAAATGATCCGCGGTTCCACTCTACTTAAAGAATACATCTGCATTCTTTCACTCAAGACCTGTAACGGGGTCAGCCGGGCATAAGCCGGACTCTGGGGCGCACTTCCCATTCTCTTCACAAGAACCGCTTCCAGCCGACGGCGGTTCCTCTCTGTCTGCTTCTGACAAAGGTACTCTTCCCTTTCAATGTCCATATTCCGTATTAGTCGCTTGCATCTTATATCTGATAAGTTTCTGCTAATAGGATATGCAAAAATCTTGGTTTTGTCAATGCTATTCTGTACATCTATCTAAACCGTCCGCGCAGAGGGAAGTTAATATCTACGGAGCCGCGCTCCCGCTCCGTAAAAAGCGTAGCAGACGCTAAACTCGTGAGTTGCTTTGCAACTCAGAACCTCGTTAAGCGCTGACGCTTTTTAAGGGGCTCCTTAAGATATTAACTTCCCTCTGCGCTGGGTATTGAATATGTCTGAACCATCATGCCTGTGTTACTGTTCGGCCTGCCTCGGACATCCGCCGCATCCGTCACACTTTACTGCACTGACATCCTCGCTGTACAGTTCACGCGGACTAGTCAGCATGCAAATCGCCTGGGACGATATGCCTTCGCCGGTGCCTGTAAAGCCCAGCCCCTCTTCAGTGGTAGCTTTCACATTGACCTGTTCCGTCTCGATGTCCAGCGCCGCCGCGATGTTTTCCCGCATCTGATCGATATAGGGGCGCATCTTGGGTGCCTGTGCAATAATGGTAGCATCAATATTTTCGATTAAGAAACTGTTCTCCGTAAGCAACTCTCCCACCCGCTTCAAAAGCTCGATCGAAGAAATCCCCTTATAAGCAGGATCGGTATCCGGAAAGTGTTTGCCGATATCGCCGAGCGCCGCTGCGCCAAGCAGTGCATCCATAATGGCGTGCAGAAGCACGTCCGCATCCGAATGTCCCAGCAATCCCTTTTCATAAGGTATTTCCACACCACCCATAATCAGTTTACGTTCCCGCGTCAAGCGGTGTACATCATAACCCATTCCGATTCTCATGTTTTCTCCTCCATATGCGGTTATATCAGGTATCAATTATTGCCGGATCTTTTTACACCCGTATTCCACAATATTGTCAAGCAGTCTGTCCGCCACATCCTCTTTGCTCATGATGGGCAGCTCGATCGCCTCATCCTTCGTCAGAAGGGTCACCACATTGGTATCTGTGCCGAATCCCGCGCCTTCCTGTTTCAGATTGTTGGCAACGATCATATCTATGTTCTTTTTCTTAAGCTTGGCGCGGGAATTCTCCAGCATATGCTCCGTCTCCATAGAAAATCCGCACAGGAATTGCCCTTCCCTGCGGTGCGCGCCGAGATATGCCAGAATATCCTCCGTGCGCTCCAGCCCGATAGACATCTCGTCATCCTTTTTCTTAAGCTTTTCATCTGCTGTCACACTTGGACGATAGTCGGCCACTGCCGCCGCCTTGATAATGATATCCTGCTCCGGTGCCGCCTCTTTGACTGCCTGTGCCATATCCGCTGCAGATACCACCGGCACTAACCGCACACCCATAGGTGGTTGTATATTTACTTTCCCCGACACAAGTGTCACTTCTGCGCCACGCATCATCGCCTGTCTTGCGATTGCATACCCCATCTTACCGGTGGAGTGATTGCTGATATAGCGCACCGGATCTATTCTCTCCTGCGTAGGGCCGGCCGTGACAAGCACTTTCTTCCCTGCCAGATCCTTCGGTGTCAGCGCCTTTACGATATACTCGTAGAGCACTTCCGGTTCGGGCATCTTGCCTTCGCCCGTATCACCGCATGCCAGATAGCCGCTGGCGGGGATAATCACTTCCATACCATACCGCGTAAGCGTCTTCATGTTATCCTGCACAATCGGATTCTGATACATTCTGGTATTCATCGCCGGTGCGAATATCTTCGGACAGGTACAGGCAAGCAGCGTCGTTGTCAGCATGTCATCCGCTATGCCGTGGGCCGCCTTGGCAATCACGTTCGCCGATGCTGGCGCTACGAGAAATACATCGGTCTGCTTCGCTAACGACACATGCTCCACCTGAAACTCGAAATTCCGGTCAAAGGTATCCACCAGACACTTATTGCCGGTCAGCGACTCGAAAGTGATCGGATTGATAAAGTTGGTGGCATTGGGCGTCATGATTACGGTCACATCGGCCTTCTGCTTCACCAGCATACTGGCGAGTGATGCTATTTTATATGCGGCGATACTGCCTGTCACGCCAAGCACAATATGTTTGCCTGCTACCATTCTACCTTCCTCCGTTTGTCTTTTGTTATATGCCACTTTCGCCATCAAACTCTGACATAATGTGACAGTTTTATCATTTAACTATCTACATTCTTGTTATATATAATACCCAGCCCTTTCAGGGTCAATTCATTATCATATACAATCTTTCTCTTGCAATAAGGCACAATGCTGCCCGCCAATCCGCCTGTGGCGACTACCGGTGCCTCATAGCCGAGTTCATCGAAAATCCGCTCGATCATGCCATCCAGACATGCCGCCTGTCCCATCACGATACCGCTCTTCATACAGTCGATGGTATTTCTGCCAATCACTTTCTTCGGCGCTTCCAGACTGATGCGGGGAAGCTGGGAAGTCCGGTTGACCAGAGAATCCAGAGAAACCTTGACCCCCGGCAGGATCATGCCGCCGATATAATTCTTCTTATCGTCCACCACGCTGATGGTCGTTGCCGTTCCCATGTCAATCATAATAATAGGGGCACCGTAATAGTGCAGCCCTGCCACCGCATTGACCACCAGATCGGAACCGAGCTGTCCCGGGTTATCCATCAGGATATTAAGCCCGGTCTTCACCCCCGGGCCTACCAACAGCGGCGCCTTATGAAAGGTCTTCTCAAGCGCCGCCCGCACAATATTATTCAAGGGCGGAACAACTGATGAAATAATGCTGCCCGTTATGTCCTCCATACCGATGTGGTACAATTCAAACAGCGTTCTGAACTCCACCGCATATTCCAGCTCAGTCTTTGCAAGATTCGTGGACACGCGCTCCACGAAGCACACCCGCTCCCCCTCAATACAGCCGATAACAATATTCGTATTTCCGATATCGATCGCTAAGATCATACCTTTGCCCTGCTTTCTGTTTTATTTTCATTCATATAATAGATCGGTTTCACCTTCGTCAGCGCAAAGCCGACACCTGCAACAATGATCGCAGCCACCACCGCTTCCACAACACCGTTAAATGTTACAACACCCATGATCACGTCCAGCACGGCCTCTCCCGCCACGCCGACCTTCTGAGCGTAAGCATCCTTATACAGAATAAAAATGCCGCTCATGACAAACAATGTATTGGTGAAGGCACCCGCCAGTCCTGCGTATGCGAGTGCGATACTTACAGACTCTTTCTTATTGCCGCTGACTGTGAGAACAGCCATGAGCACGCTGCCCGCCGCTATACCGATGATGGTACATACAAGCGCGCTGAGTGTCTCCGGCAGCAGATGAATCAGGAAAGCCCTGATGGAAATAAACAGAATCAGAGAAGCCAGCAAATTCACAACAATCTTACTTGTCTGTCCTTCGCTCTTCAGAGCCTTACGGATCAGAATGTAGATAAAATAAGGAACTACGCCGACTAAAATTCTCGGTACGAAGCAGATATATATGCTCTTAAAGATACCGGATACGCCGACTATGTCATACGCTACGACCGGCGAAAACACGAATGCCGATGCCGTAACTGGATTAAATGTGTTGTTGATGAAACTGGTCAGACCAAATACGAATCCCAAAAATGCACCTTTCTTCGGTCCGAGAAATAGCGCTCCAAGGATGACCGGGATATGAATGATCGTCGCGTTGATGACAACGAGCGGGATGTATCCCAGCGGTGTGAATGCCATAATCACGATTATGGCAGTGAACAGTGCCATAAGCACAAGTCCATAAGTTTTTTCATTTTTCATGGTACAAATCCTCCTGTTATTATTCTCATACGAGATACAATACGATGTCATCATACCACATTGATATTTTTTTGACAATAATTTTGTTTTAATTCTCCTTAATATGCCTATAAAAATCCAACGATTGCAAAATCCTTCTCTTTCCCTTACAATAAAATAAGTATATTTGTAAATTAATTTCTCACAATATTTAGGAGGCACTTTCTTCATGTATCATTCCCAAAAGATCGGTGTATTTATTTCGCATATATTCGGTACCTATCAACAGGGGGTATGTCAGGGCATTATTGACAGCGCATTGGAATATGGATATACTGCGGAAATTTTCACCTCGCTTGACGGAGAGAATCTCGGTGCTTATGAGATTGGGGAAGAAAGTATTCTGCATATTCCTAATTATGACAGTTTTGACGGTATTATATTTGCCTCTGATACATATATATCTTCAGACCTAAAGCAGAAAATTCTGAACAAATTAAAGACTCTTACCTGCCCGATCGTGGAGATTGCCATGGCGAACAACAGTTTTCCTGCTGTAACTTTAGAAAACAGCTCCGCGTTCGAGGATCTGACTACGCATTTTCTTACCGTACATCACGCTTCCCGTGTCTGTTATCTGGGTTCCTCAGAGGAAACTTATGTCTCTGAGTTACGGGAAAACTATTACAGAAAGGCCTTACAAAAGCAAGGAAGAGTACCAGACGAAAAGGATATTTACCACTGCGCTTATAATGTCGCTGCCGTAAACGAAGCGCTCACTTTTTTCTGCGAAGCGGGAACGCCTGAGGCTGTGGTCTGTTACAACGACCGGCTGGCGCTGCTATTTTTTTCCGCTGCGCTTGCTGCGGGCTATCGCATTCCGGAAGACATCGCCATAACCGGCTGCGACGATACCCCTGAGGGACATAATACTTCTCCGATGTTTACTACGGTCTCTTTTCCGGTCTATGAGCTGGGTGTTACAGCAGTTGAAAATCTGCTTACCTTAATTCGCGGCAACGATCTGCCGTTTACTACATTATTGCCCGCAAAATCGATCATTCACAATTCCTGCGGATGCAGCTCTTCCGAAAACGCAAACTCTGTCTTTTTAATACAGGATTTATCTTCACGAATTGAGACATTAGAAGGCTCTGTTTTCGGCTCCGTGCACATGTCTGCAGCTTTGCAGCATGTCACCGATCTCGATCAGGGGATTGATCTGTTGGAACAGTTTGTACCCAAAATAGAAAATTGCCGGGAATTTTATATCTGCCTTTACTCGGACTGGGATTCTGTTTCCAACCACATCCTTGCACTCACGAATAACGAAGAAACCACGGCTGACACCGATACGATCCTATTAAAGCTGGCCCTCAAAAACGGGAAGCGGCTGCCGGAATGCAGTTACCGGAAAAAGAATCTGCTGCCGGACTATATTTATGACGATTCCGACTGCGCCTATATTTATACCCCTCTGTTTTTTGAAGATAAAGAGTTCGGATACATTGCCCTTGCCTACAAAGACAACCGGATCGGCTATCATTTCCGGCTGGTTCATTGGCAGATCAATATAAACCAGATGTTACAGAATATTCGCGAAACCAAGCGCACAGGAATGCTGGTGGCACGTCTTGAAGATATATACATGAAAGATTCACTGACCGGGCTTTATAACAAACATGGCTATCACCATTTTGAAGGAGCACTGCTAAATCACGCTCTTTCTGAGAATCTTCCGATCACTGTATTTCTGATCGATATGGACGGATTGAAAACAATAAACGACTCCTACGGACACAGTGAGGGTGATTTCGCGATCCGTGTGTTGGGCCAGGCATTGGAAAGTACCGCAAATGAGGGTGATTTAAGCGCCCGTTTTTCCGAAGATGAATTCTATATGCTCACCGTCGGTCTTTCCGAGAAAGATGCAAGGCTCCGCAAAGAGGCAATCGAATCCTATCTGGATAATTACAACCGGCTAAGCGGCAAAGAATACCACATTTCCTGCAGTTGCGGTTTCTGTTCTGTGCTCCCCACTCCGGACTTTACGCCGGAGCATATTCAGGAACTGTTTGCCGTGGCGGATCAAAACATGTATGAAGAAAAAAGAAAACATCGCGCTACATCTGCGCATTTTTCCGATACTCACTCGGCGACACCCCACAGGATGCCTTAAATATTCTCATAAAATGCTTTTCGTTATCATATCCTACTTTTGCGCTGATCTCAACAATACGCAGATCCGTTTCAGTAAGCAGCTTCTTCGCCTCCTCCATACGGATTCCCTTTAGATAATTTACAAAATTGCTTCCCGTGTATTCTTTAAAAAGATATGAAAACATGGAATAATTCATGGAAATATGGTTTGAGACGACCGCCATATTCAATTCCTTGTCATAATTCTCCTGAATATAATCTATCGCCTGTTTGATCTTATGCTGATTCTTATTCGCATCAAACCGGCTGTTGATATGTTCATGAAAATCAATCAGCCATTCCATAAACTCTGTCTGCCAGACTGCCAGTGCCGGATAACTGTAGTAATCTTCCAGTTTTTTCAAGCTATCCTCCTCGTCTGTCAGCATATTTCGATAGGTTTTTCTGATTTCCTTAAAAAAGTCATCCATGCACTTCGCAAAATCCGCCGGCGCTATCCACTCATTTTTCACCGCATGAAACAGCCCATTCCACCCCTTTATGATTTCTTCGGTCTTATCCGTCCCAAGAATCTGTACTCTTTGCAGTTTCATTTCCTCACCGACAAACTTCTGCCCCTGCTTACAAAAGTCCTCGGGAATATTCCTCACCGGCTCTCCGGCACGACAGATCATTCGGTTTGTACAAAACGCCCGGCATCTTGCATCCGCCGCTTCCTGATAGGCATCTCTCATTTCTCTGATTCCACTGTGAAGCATACTGACTCCGACATATTCCTGCACCAATTCATTTTTTAAGAAAAGTTGTGCATTTTCATCCGACACCAGATACACATCATACCCTTCGACATCATGCAGATAAATATACTTCTCCGCCACTACCTTTGTTTCCCCCGAGTTTACAGCATAAACATAATAGGCATGAAGGTCAAACTCACTTTCATATCCCGACTGCATCATATCTAGTTCTTCTTCCGTAATCTTTTCATTCAACATCAGATATTTGAACTGTTGGTGTCCGAGACGCTTGCTGTTTTGGCTGTTCTCGCGGCTCTCCGTGAGTTCCTGATCCAATTTTCTCATTATATCACACAGTTTTTCACGTTCTACCGGTTTAAGCAGATAGTCACGTACACCCATGCGGAGCATTTCCACCGCATACGTAAAATCAGCGTACCCACTGACAGCTACTACAAGCGGTTTCTCGGGAAATTCCTGAAGTTTCTGCACCAGATCAATACCTGCCATTTTGGGCATACGAATATCCGTAAACATTACATCCACCTTCTGATTTTGCAAGATCTCCAGAGCCATCTCTCCGTTACTGCATTCCATGATCATCTCAACCGGAACACCGCTTCTCTGAATCATTGTCCGTATTCCCTGCCGTATCAACTTTTCATCTTCTACGATCAAAACCGTTTTCATTTCTGCTCCTCTTCATTTTAATATTGCATCGGTACACGTACCGTAACTTTCGTATAACAGCCAAGTTTGGAATTGATTTCGATTCCATACGCTTCTCCGAAACTCATGCGTATCCTATCCTGTACATTCTTTAATCCGATTCCGTCACCCGAATCCCCACCTGTCTCGATCTCACCTTCCAGCTTTTTCCTCAGCTTCTCCGTCTCCGCCTCGCTCATACCTCTTCCTGCATCTGTGATTTCGATAAAACATTCCCTTTCTCTCACAATGCCTTTAATATAGATATTGGTATCTTCTGCAAGTTCTTCAATTCCATGGTAGATCGCATTTTCGATGATTGGCTGCAGGGACATTTTTGGTATCTCCTGCTTTAATACTTCTTCCGGTATATTCAGGGACAGATAAATTTCATAATCAAAACGCAGGTTAATAAGCGCCAGATAATTTTTGATATATTCGATTTCTTCCTCCACCGGTACATTGTTCGCCGTCCATTTCATATTATACCGCAGCAGACTTCCAAGCGATGTGATCGCATCCGAGATGGCATACTCTTCATTGATCTCCGCCATCATTTTAATGGATTCCAGCACATTATAAATAAAATGTGCATTGATTTGATTCTGCAAGGCACGTATTTCCGAGTTTTTTGCCAGAATCTCCCTGTCAATATTCTCCTTCATAAGCTGCTCCATATGATCCAGCATCTTATTGATCTGCGTGCCCAACTCACCTATTTCATCATTCCGGCAGTTTTCAATTCTAACGCTTAAGTCCCCCTTCTGTATCACACGTACAGATTTTAGAATATCATAGAAAGACCGCAAAAGAGACGCCACAATATAATTGATCAAAAAGATAAGCGCCACAATAACCACTAGCATAACTGCCGCGTAACAGCTCCACATAAGAAACTTGTTTCTACTGATATCATTCTTTTTCACATGGTAAAACAGCATGCCTGCCAGTCCGGAGACCGGTAAAATAACAAGGATGCTGATCACTAGTGTAAACTTTCTATTCAGTTTTGATTCAATTTGGGATTCTTTTCTATGTTCTCTCACACTCTTACTTTACCGCTCATTCCAATTTTCAATACCTGACTTCTCAGTCAAAAACCCCCGCGGCAGTCGCCAAATGCCTGCGAGCAGTCACTTGGCTCGTTGCTCGCGGGAATAAACCAACCGCCCTCCGTCTGTTAACAGAGAGCGGTTGATTCGTTATCATTCACAAGCTATAAATTATTCTTTGACAGCACCTGCCGAAACACTGCTTATAATATACTTAGAAAATGTAATAAATACCAAGATGATAGGTATCATCGAAATCGCAATACATAAGTAAATAGCACCGTAGTTTTCTGTGATATCTGTTGAAGAACGTAAGGATGCCAACTGAACAGGCAATGTATACTTCTGAGGGCTATTTAAAATAATCATAGGCAGTAAGTAACTGTTCCAGTTACCGATAAATGACATAATAGAGAAAGTCGCGATAGCGGGAAACACAATTGGTAAAACAACTCTATGGAATATATACAGTTCACTTGCTCCATCCATTCTTGCCGCTTCAACCAGAGAAGGCGACAAAGAAGATAGAATGTATTGCCTTAGGAAGAATACAGTTCCTGTACCTGCAATTGCCGGAACAATCAAAGGTATATAACTGTTCGTAATGTGCAATGTGGAACATAACTGGTAGAATCCAATCATGGAAAGCGTACCGGGAATCATCATAAATACAAGGATTACCCAAAAGATAAGCTTGTTACCCTTAAAATCATAACATGCAAGTCCATATGCTGTCATTGCAGGGAAATATGCACCAAGAAATGTTGCAGGCAATGCAACGATCAAACTGTTTAACATACCTTTAAATAGGTTAAAGTAACTAAATACAACCTCCCAGTTATGTGCAAGGGCTGTTCCCGGAATAAGAGAAAATCCCTTGACAATCTGATCAGAGGTACGCGTTGCATTTACCATCATCATTGCGAAAGGCAAAAGACAAATAATCGCAAGTAATGTAAGACAAATATAAAGTATCGTTTTCTTTATAGTATATCCGATCGGATGCTTCATTCTCTTAGTCCTCCTTCCTGTTAAACATTCTATACTGTATTACAGAAACTATTAAGATGATTATGAATAATGCGTATGCAATTGCCGAAGCATAAGCAGTCTGCGTCGTTCTAGCGTTAAACGCAAATCTATACAAGTACATCATAGTTGTCTGTGTATACTGATATGATTGAGATGTCTCCGCAACCATAAGATACGGGATATCAAACAACTGCAAACCACCGATAAAGGATGTAATTGCTACATACATCATGATAGGCTTAATAAGAGGCAATGTAATCTTACCGAAAATAGTCCAACGGCCTGCACCATCTATGGAAGCCGCCTCCAAATAATCTTTCGACACACCTTGAACNCCCGCCATGAGCATAAGGAATGAGTTACCNAACCACATCCATGTCTGAATCCCTGAAATAGACATTCTTGATGGCCACTTAGTNCCCAACCAGTCAATCAATTTAAATTTCCAGCCNAACGTATCACATATTTGTTTNANCNNCNNATTAACNGAACCATAGCGTGTATCAAGCAAGTTGAGAAAAAGTAACGCAATTGAAGTTGCAGCAATCAGATTGGGCAGATAATAAANAAGTCTGTANACTGACAACCCCCTCATTTTGTACTTTATGTCGCTGAATATCATCATAAGTATAAACGCAAGCCCCAACTGGGTAACAATATTTGCNCCCCACATAATCAACGTATTCNTGAGCGAGCGCCAAAAGAATTTATCAGNAAANACACGTTTATAATTNTCGAATCCTACAAAATTAACTTCTCCGTTNAGCTTCATGATCTTAATATCCGTGAAACTCAGATACAGTGTTCTCAAAACAGGATAAACNCTGAAAATTAGAAAAGCAATAACAAATGGAGCCACAAAAAAATATCCCCAGTTATTGTAAGCCTTTAACNTACTTCTCTTTTTTTTTGGTTGTTTCTGCATATATCTATCNCCTCCGGNAATCNTNNATATAAGAAGATGGAGGACGNAANATACGTCCCCACATCTACTTAGCATACATGACAACACGATACTTTAAAATACTTTNAGTGGGCNAAATTATCTATAAACCGTAATTTCTCCGGCGTAAGTAGATTCTACCTGATCATAGAAATAGTTAACAGCCTCATCCTTAGTCATCTGTCCTGTCTTATAATTGGAAATAGCCTCGCCCCANTTATTATTCAGATCGCTATCATACTTGGTCTCTACACTGAAATCAATGTCCTTAGCAACTTCCATCCACTCTTTGTAAAGCGTCTGTCCGCCATAAGCTTCATTAGTATCACCAGAGTGTTTCTCAAGCANGGCTACTATAGATACAGCATCTCCGCCTGTTCCCTGNTCGCCGCCTTCCTGATACCACCATTCAAGGGTATCCTCATCAAGAGTCATCCATTTAATGAACTCCCAAGCAGCNTCCTTCTTTTCAGAGTTCTCGGAAATTCCGAAGTAAGANCCGCCGCCCCAGCCGGCAGTCGGNCCTGCAACGAATCCCCAGTTACCAAATGTATCGCCTGCATGGTTCTGAAGAATCAGATTNCCCCATGAAGGTAAACCAAATGCCATACATTCTGTTGTTTCATTAAATCCTAAAGCTGCAGCCTGCNCCATGAAATCTTCTGCTGCCTCTTCGNTNTCACCAGCCCAAACATTAAGATCATCAGTACCCCACTGTACTTCCTCNGTAAGGACAGGAACCTCTCCAGCCATGGACTGATACCAAGGTGTTGTCCACNGTGCGGCATANGCNGTAAGACCCTCATTGTAGAAAGCGCTGGTCATTTCCATTCTATCAAGTCTTTCATCATTCAGATTCAGANCGCCGTCAACAACCCAAGGNTCGTTATAGGTGCAGTAANCCAACTCACTGTCGGAAGCNAAAAGTCTGTATCCCTTTGCCTTAGCTTCTCTTGCAGCTTCCATGATGGTCTCATAGCTTGTGAACAGCTTAGCAACGGATTCCGGATCAGAATAGCCGAAAACTGCTTCNGCAACATCTCTTCTGTAGTAGAAGCCTGCCGGTGTGATCTGGTAAGAAATCGCTCTCTGAACGCCNCTCTCATCCTGACCTTCCTGCCAAACATAATCAACCTGAACTCCTTCGTAATCCTTTGCGCCAAAATCATCAAGGTTTGCAAAGAATCCTGCCTCCATGAACATAGTTATCCATCCGGGCTCAGCGCCGATAAGATCCGGCTCTGTTTCACCGCCAAGTAATGCGGTCTGTACCTTAGTCTCATATTCACCNGATGCNGCTACGTTAATAGCTTCAACCTGAATATNGNNATGGGTNTCGTTAAACTTCTTAGCAAATGTAAGAGCGTCATCATTCCATGTCCAAAGAACAAGATTGGTNACTCCNTCCGCNGNTTCTGTACCTGNGCTTTCAGCNTCTGTACCTTCAGCTTCNGTACCTGNACTTTCAGTTNCTGCGTCAGAGCTTGAAGAATCTGACGATTGCGCNTTATTGCCGGAATCACNACTATTTCCACATGCAGTCATGGAAAGNGTCATCANNCCAGCCAATAAAAGCGCTGTTACTTTTTTCATTTTCATAATGAAATCCTCCTTCTTTATAATATCAATGTGTCTTATTACACACCGATTACCATTTCATTCTATTCTTTATAGTTTTTTTAAGAAAGGCACTATTTTTTTTTTAGGTGTCATTTTTTTATTTTTCTGTCGATATTTTGGCTGCCCTTTTATCCGAGCAGGATCTCAATTCGTTCCACACGTCTTGCGCGCACATCTTTCGCCAGTTTTCCGCTGACAAACTCTGCATTCACGTCCACTTCGCTCTTATTCTTATAAACAAAATGCATGTTTTCAATAGAATACTCGCCCGGAATCTGATCCTTCTTTTCTTTCATCCGGTACTCTACGGCTATTTCACCTAACAGGACAGCCTCAACCGTCTTTTCTTCCGGGATCAGATATTCCGGAATCGCCGGTCTCGGTGCAAAGGTAAGTTCGCCGTTTTGCAGGGTAAATACATTGCCGCCAAACATTAACAGCTTCCATATACTGATAAATTCAATCGTAGAACCGGACAGTCTTGCCACAAAGCCTTTACCGTGAATCTTTTCATTCGGATTTTTGCTGCTTGCAATGAAAGAAGAGTTCTCATAAATGCTTCTTCCGTAAACTTCCGGATCAAGGAACGGAATTGCCGCCTTGTGGAAATCATCAAAAAACTCCCTGTACATGCCGCTTCTTAATAACTCCAGCAAATACTTATACTCCATATGCAGCCAGATCGATTCATTTTCAAGCCATCCCGGTGTGAACGCACGCGCCCTGCCAAGCTCATAAGAAGCATTTTCCAAGGAAGCATTGACTTTATACATAGACAGCTTCCCATCATATAGATCGCTGTTTTTCACATTCTCGTACAGTTTCTTCTTTGTATCTTTCGGCAGATCCAGCTTCAGATACCGAACCGGTCCCTCCAAAAATGCCGGAATGCACTTCACCTCAAACCGGAGCGGATAAATACCATCCTCTTTCTTCTCATACTCCGGCACCTCATATGAGAAATAAGTCGGGCAGACTCCTTCGCCATAAGCGCAGGCCTTTTCGATTCCGTGCTCTACGACCGTCTTCCACTCTTTCAAAACCGCCGCCAATTCTTCGCTTCGATAGCTTTTCTTCTTGCCCGAAATTCCATCAAAAGTTTTACCTCTGTATTGTTCCTTCACGTCATTGATGCGGTTCCAGAATGACAGCACTTCCCTGTCACCTTCAAGATTCTCCCTCTCTAACCGCACGATCAACTGTAGCTCGTCGATAAAGTTGCCAAGCTCCTCTGTAACTGCTACCTTTTCCGGATATTTTTCTAACGCAGAGACAGTATAGTGCAGCATTCTTGCCAATTCGTATGTCTCCGCCATGGAGGAACCGAACAGACCCGGCAATCCGTTCAGCGCATCATACCATCCCGGCTTGCCTCCTTCCATCTCAACCCCCATTCCATAGGCATCCAGAGCTGCAAACTTGGTTGCGCATAATAAGAGCAGCTTCTCCATCAAAGTTACATGTACCACTTCTCCTTTTCCAAACTGCGCCCGAACCAGTTTCTCCTCGGTGTTTCGTCTGCTTTTCTCATTTAACGCGTGATACTGGCGAAGTCCGTTCCCGGTCTCCTCATAACGTTTTTTACGAGGATTGATGTTGATCTGTGATAGAAAATATGTGTAATCCTCCTCATAGAGCATTTCTTTCTCTTTCTCAGGATTAATTTCCAGATAATCCTCAATCAGGTCAAGATTGTATGTCCAGTGGTCGCTCCAGTAACCTTCTCCGAAGTTTCCGTTCACCATACCGTCCGCAAAGTCTATGATCTGATAGAAAAACGGTTCTTTCCACTCACCCAGCACATCATCTAACTTTGCCCACAATGCACCCGGTGTAAACGGAGCATCGACAAATGCAAGAAGCTCCTTAGCCGCCTCTTCATCTATTCCTTGAAACAATGCCTTTGCCTTTTCTTTTTGTACTCTGTAAGTGAGTTTCTCCACCCCTAACGGGTTGCATCCGTCCAACTGGATCAGACTGTAAAACGCTTTGATATTCTCCCTTCCCACAAAGGGTGCAAAAAACGTATCGCATCGGCGGTTTTGGTTCACATCACGGAAATTACCGTTGCCCTGTGAGAAAAATTCCGGCAGCATGGAAAAGTAGTTATAGTCTCGCTCCAGATCGCCATGTTTTCTGGAATACACATAGTAAAGCTTATTGTTACCAAGCGGAATCGGATAGCCTCCTCTGAGTACGTTATCCATATAAGTATACTGACAGTAAATATCGAAACTCTCTGAAGCCGTCTTCGTTGCAATACCACTGCAAAGCTCTTCCGTAAGGTTTTCCGCCTCTTCCTGCTTCTCCTCAAAATAAACGCCGTCCCGCTTTTCTTCCAAGAACTGCTTTAAGTACTCTTTTTTTCCTACCTGTCCGACAATTTCATATAAAGTGACTGACTCGCCTGCCCCCAACGTTTTCTGCACACCATAAAAGCTGCACGGCAGGTTATTTGTTGTGATCTGCTTTTCGGCATATACACCGGAAAGTCCGTTTTCTTCAAAACGAACCGCCTTCTGCAAAGAACAGTCGTAAGCAAAGACAGCCTCCGCATCGACGACCGGCTTTAACAAAGTTCCGTCCTCAAGACAGCCGAAAGAAAAATTACCACCCTCAATTGTCCGCACATCCGCAGTGTCATCCATGCTCACCCGAACACGGTAAAACGGTACATTCTTCTCCAAATCTTCAACCTGCATCCATGCCTTACAAGTCTGGGTCATATCTTTGATATCCTTAGTTGCTACTCCGTAAGGAATCAACGCTGGCATACCATCCAGAATCTCCAATGAAACTTCCTTATCATCCTCGTTCGTTATTGTTACCTTTCTGACAAGTGCCCCTACTTTTTCACCCGGCAAAGTATAATAATCTACTTTCGTGGACAGCTTTTCCTCTTCGTTTTGTTCCTGTATGGACAGACTGTTCATGCCGATTTCCATGTCCTGCCCTAAACTTTCATCCGAAAAGCACTCCATGTATTTACCGTTTTTTCGGAGAAATGTGCGGAAACCCGTGCGTTTTACATTCTGGTATGCCGCATGTGCCGGGAAAAACTCCATGATCGCATGATCTTTATTATCTACGCCAAAGCTGACAACTCCCTGCCCGCGGTTTACATAATAGCACCAGATCGGGATTCCCTGAATCCCCGCAATGCCCGGCAGAAAACTTGCAAATGTAGATTTTCTTCCGTAATCTTTCATGATAAATTTTTGTTGGTTCCTTTTCATAACAAACCTCCCTCTTACGCACCCAGCATAAACATTTTAGTAAAAAATAAAAATTGATTTAAGGTGTCTTTTGTTAGTTTGGTATCTTTTTTTTAGTTTTTGATTTATTCAACCGCCTCACTTTTGATAGTCTCCCACAAACAAAAAAGGTAGGAGCAAGTCCTACCTTTTTTGTCTATTACTTTAGTAATTTCTATCCTTAAACTTGATAAAATGATAACTCTCCATGATCTGCATATATTTCGCCACACGCGGATATAAAGGTTCAACTTCATCACCGAATTCTGCTTTCTGAAGATCGGCAAGTTCCATCACCGTCCGCTCTCCGTCAATCAACGGCCAGAGGAAGCTGCCGTACTTCTCCATATGAACCTTCGTATATTTCGGACGTTTGAAAAGCTTCTGGGCAACACGGTTGAATACTCCCGTATTCTCAACTTCCAGAATAATCAGTCCCTCTTCATCCTCACTCCACGTAAGCTCTGCTGCCCGTTCAGGAATCAGATCAAGATAATTCACCTGCTGTTTTTTCTTCTTCATCAGTTCTTACTCTTCTTCCACAAAGAGAACTTAAGCAGACACAGGATCATCACGATCATCAGTACAACGCCGCCGATATTACCGAGGTTCAATGAACCGGACAGATCCATGGAGATACCTCCGACCGCAAGAATCGCAAGCAGGATACCTACCAGACCTTCTCCGGCAATCATACCCGCACAGTATAAGGTACCGTCGGTAGCCTGACGCTCTTTGGTCTTTTCGTCTACTTTCTTCCGTGCGTCCATAACCATGCGCACTACACCGCCGACCATGATGCTGGCATTTAAGTAGATCGGCAGATACAGACCGATGGCAAAAGGCATAACCGGAACTCTCAGGATTTCCAGACCAAGTGCAAGGAATACACCGATAAATACAAGATTCCAAGGCAGATCACCGCCCATGATACCTTCTACGATCATCTTCATCAATGTCGCCTGAGGAGCCGGAACTTCCGCACCGCCGTAACCCCATGCATTATTCAACAGATACAATACGCCGCCGATGGCAAGACCCGCGGCAACTATACCGATAAGTTCTCCAATCTGCTGTTTCTTCGGTGTTGCGCCAAGCAAATAACCTGTCTTCAAATCCTGTGATGTATCACCGGCAATCGCAGCAATAATACAGATCACCGATCCGATTGCAATCGCACCCATCATACCTGTAATGCCGCTGTCACCTGTTGCTTTAATAGACATTGTTGCAATCAAAAGCGTGGCAATAGCCATACCGGACACCGGATTATTGGAACTTCCGATCAACCCTACCATACGTGAAGATACAGTTGCAAAGAAGAAACCGAATACCACGATAAGCAGTGCCCCAAGGAAAGTAACGGGTATTGCGGGAACCAGCCAGATAATGATAACCATTGCCGCAATACCGGCCAGTACTACGCCCATGGGCAGATCCTGCGCCGTTCTCGCACCGCTCGTATCTTTACTGCCCTTCATACTCTTAATGGAATCTCTGAAAGTCGTAACGATAAGCGGTAAGGATTTAATCAGGGAAATGATACCTCCCGTCGCAATCGCGCCCGCACCGATATATCTCACATAAGAACTCCAGATCTGCGAAGCGCCACCGCTCTCATAAAGCTGCCCGATCGTCGTTCCCACTTCAGCCGGATACATCCATACATCCGCGCCGAACAGACAGATCATCGGAATGAGCACCATCCATCCGACTAACGACCCCACAAACATATAGGAAGCAATCTTCGGACCCACAATATAACCTACACCGAGGAGTGCAGGATACACTTCCATACCCAATTCGCCCTTAAAAGAACGGAACTCGGCTGCAATATCAGCCGGAATGACCTTGATACCGTCCACAAGGAACTTGAATACGGCTGCTAATCCCATACCGCTGAATACGGTGGAGGCGTCGGAGCCGCCCTCCTCACCTGCAAGAAGCACTTCCGCGCAGGCCGTTCCTTCCGGATACTGGAGCGTGGCATGTTCCTTAACGATCAGCGCGTTACGTAGCGGAATCATAAACAGTACGCCCAGCACGCCGCCGCAGAGTGCAATCAGCGTAATCTCCACAAGACTCGGTCTGTCACACAATCCTTCATTCGCCCACAGGAATAACGCCGGCATGGTAAAAATCGCACCGGCCGCCAATGACTCACCAGCAGAACCGATGGTCTGCACCATGTTACTCTCCAAAATGGAGTTTTTCTTCATGATGACACGGATCACACCCATGGAAATAACCGCCGCCGGAATCGACGCGGACACGGTCATGCCCACACGAAGCCCTAGGTACGCATTTGCCGCACCGAATACGATGGCGAGGATAACTCCCATAACGATCGATGTCCCCGTAAACTCCGGCGTAATCTTATCCGCGGGAATATACGGTTTGAACTCTTTGTTTTCGTTCATTTTATCCCTCTCCTTTGCTGTATTAGTGTATACAGTCAAATTATAATGGAATTGTGGAGTATTTACAAGAAAAGTTTTCGATTTTGTGTATGGTTGGTTACTTTTCACAGATTAGATAAGACGGACGCGCAGATGGAAGTTAATATCTATGGAGCCGCGCTTTCGCTCCGCAACTTTTCACAGATTGGCAAAAACGGTCGCTCAGAGGAGCGTTAATATCTGCGTCACCGCGCTCTCGCTCCGTAAAAAGCGTAACGGACACTAGACTCGTAAAATACCTCGTCAAGTGCCGACGCTTTTTAAGGGGTTCCTTCAGATATTAACGCCCCTCTGAGCTTAGGCTGTGGCGGGGGTGTGAAAAGCAACCTAGTTTTTCCATGACAAATAAAAAATCTCTCCACATACTTGTAAATCGGCGGGGTGTTCGTGTATAATCTACTCATGTAATATCTCGAAACTATTATATAGAAGAAAAATTGTACATAAAAGACGCTCTACGACAAACCATGCTGTCTTATATGTGCGCTGAAAGAAAGGAATAATGATAGCCATGACTGAATTAAAACCGATCAAAGAAGGTAAAGTACGTGAGATCTACGACAATGGTGACAGCCTGATCATGGTCGCCACGGATCGCATTAGCTGTTTCGATGTGATCCTGAAAAACCAGGTGACCAAGAAAGGCACCGTCTTGACGCAGATGTCCAAGTTCTGGTTCGACATGACACAGGATATTCTGCCTAACCACATGATATCCGTGGACGTGAACGATATGCCGGAATTTTTCAGGCAGGAGAAATTTGACGGCAACAGCATGCTGTGCCGCAAATTAGATATACTGCCCATCGAGTGCATCGTGCGCGGCTACATCACGGGAAGCGGCTGGGCAAGCTATGTAAAGGACGGTACCGTATGCGGCATTAAGCTGCCGGAAGGCTTACGGGAATCCGACAAGCTGCCGGAGCCGATCTACACTCCTTCCACTAAGGCGGAAATCGGCGATCACGATGAGAATATCTCCTACGAGCAGAGCGTGGATTATCTGGAAAAGAGATTCCCGGGTAAGGGCGAGGAATGTGCCTCCAAGCTTCGTGACTACACCATCACCCTCTACAAGAAATGTGCAGAGTATGCGCTGGCGCGCGGGATCATAATCGCAGATACGAAGTTTGAGTTCGGTCTGGATGAAAACGGTAATATCGTTCTGGGCGATGAGATGCTGACTCCTGACAGTTCCCGTTTCTGGCCCGCAGACGGCTACGAGCCGGGACATGCACAACCTTCCTTCGACAAACAGTTTGCAAGAGACTGGCTCAAGAGCAATGAGGGACATGATTGGACGCTGCCGGAAGAGATCGTGCAGAAGACGATCGATAAATATCTGCAGGGGTATGAGCTGTTGACTGGGAAGAAGCTGTAGGAGAAGTTGATTTACTTCACTAACTGGCAAATCAAGCACTCCTGATTGCGTATTTTGTTTTACGGATTTGAATAGCCAATCTTGAAATGTACAATAAAACACCTGTCAGGGAATCAAACTCCCCGTCAGGTGTTTTTTGTCCAACTATTTTCTTTAAATTATCTTATCATATTTACAAAGGGTATCATACCCTAATCCATTATCCTGCAAAGTCTTTCTATTCTTCACTGCACTTTAGATAGAAAACACTACTCCGCGCGCAGCACCCCAATCATTTCCTCCGCCACATTCATGACTTCTTCCATCATGACATCCGTAACTGCCACGCGAAGCGTCTCCATCTGCTGGCTGCAGCTATCGGGTATGCGGCATTTCTCTAACTCCTGCATAGCCGCGTCCACACCATCTAAGTCAAACTGATCCATGGAATCCCTCATATTCGTAAGGATCTCTATCAGTTCTTCTGTCGGCACTTCCTTCTTGTTCTGGTTGCCGGCCTCTCCGTAAGGGCGCAGGATTTCTTTAAAACTTCTCAGTTCTTCCAGAAGTCCCGGGGTTTCAGCCGTGATTGTCTCCACATCGCCCGCATTGCCGCAGTCCTCCATCCGATGGAACCACTCGGACAAATGTGCCGCACCCACCATACGAGCTGTATTCTTGAGGGCATGGACTTCTATCGTATAGTCTCTGATCAGGTTATCGGCAAGACATTTCTCGATCTTATTGGCCTTGGCATCGATCAGCTTGTAGAAATCGCCTAACAGCTTATACCACAGCTTCTCGCTGCCGGAATACTTAACGCCGTCCGCTGCATTGATGCCCGGAAGATCCGGCAGCGGCGCACTCTGCACCTGTGCTGCTCCGGTAACTTCATCATTCGCTGCCTGTACGCCGTTTGCTCCTGCCCCATGCACTCTTTCTACATTCGTCTCTGCATCCGTGTTGACAACGATCAGTTCGTCTGGAAGCCACTTTTTAATACATTTACATATCTCTTTCATCTCGATGGGCTTTGCCACGAAGTCATCCATGCCTGCCTTGGCAAATTTCTCACGGGCATCCATCAGCGCATTCGCCGTCAAAGCGATGATCGGCACTGTATGATAATACTCATCTTCCATCTGACGTAGTCTTTCCGTGGTCTCGATACCGTCCATGACAGGCATCATATGATCCATGAAAATCAAATGATATTTCTTCTTCTCCGCCATCTGGAGTGCACGTTTACCACTGTCAGCCATGTCGATCTGCATATTTAGCGGCTCTAAAAGGCCTGCCGCCACCTCAAGATTGATCTCATTGTCATCCACGATCAGCACGGAGGCCTCCGGTGCCGTGAAATTCATATACTCTTCTACCACGGGGCCTACATACATCGCCTCATGGTTGATCGTCTGACAGAAATTCAGACTGTAAAGCGGCTTATTGATGGCAGTAATACCCGTTGCATTACATTCCTCCAACAGCGGATTGATCAGCATATACATCTCACCCATCTGCGCACTGTAGTTGTCAATGTCACCCGCCAGTTTATCATAGCCCGCCATATCCATGAAGAAACAATCAAGCTGCTGTCTCGTCTCCTTCCACTCTTCGTAAGGTATACATGATATCCCAAACTTCTCCGCCAGCTCCTGCAATCCACGCCACAGGTATACTTTACTGAAATATCCGCCGATTTTCAGATTCTTCCTCGCTTCATCATCATGAATCTCGGTTGCAAGCTGATCGGTACATGTCTTCTGTATGATGTTGAAATAGAACTCACTGCCTTCTCCGTATGTACTGCGCACACCTATGCTGCCACCCATCATCTCCACAAGCTGCTTTGAGATGGACAATCCCAGCCCTGTGCCTTCTTTGCCACGGTTTTTCTTGCTGTCTACCTGCTGGAAGGAACCAAACAGTTTATCCAGGTCTTCCTCCCGGATTCCCTGTCCCGTATCCTGTATGGATACCAGAAGTTCTATGTTATCTCCGTTTACTTTGCCCACCCGCATCTGAAGCTTGACAAAGCCTCTCTCCGTAAATTTGATCGCATTGTTGACAATATTGATGATGACCTGTCTGATCCGAAGCCCGTCACCGTACAGTTTCCGGGGCAGTTTCTCATCGATATCAAACAAAATCTCCATATCCTTATCTCCGATACGTGTCAGGAAGATCATACTCAGATCACTGAACATCTGCATCGGTTCATATTCTTCTTCCACCAGTTCCATTTTACCCGACTCCATCTTGGAAAAATCTAAGATGTCATTAACAATGTTGAGAAGCGCATTCCCGGAATTCTTAATGTTCACAAGATACCCCCTATCCTGTTCAGGCAGATTCTCCCGCAGTAATATCTCCGTCATACCGACAATGGCATTCATGGGCGTCCTGATTTCATGCGTAATGTTGGAGACAAAAGTTGATTTCGCCTGGTTTGCCGCCTCTGCACGTTCTTTTAATCCCTTCATGATTTCAGCCTGCTCCTGCGCATTTCTGGCATAGCGGAAACTGTCGGTAATATCGTTGAACACATACATTTTACCGAAATAAACATTCTGCTTGGTCAACAGGCGGCTGCCCACATTGTATACTCTGTTATCATGTTCAATGTCTTTTTTCTCAATAATGCAATTATCCAGTTCCTCTATAACTGCCGGCAGCGCGTTGACATCATCAAAGGGATACAACTCCCTCGCCTTCTTATTATGATAAATGACAGTATTGTCAGGATCCAGCACCACCAGACCGGAAGACAGTTCGTCAATAGCCTGATCCTGCGCCATAGACAGTGTCTCCAATATCTTATCCTTGTACAAGTATACAGAAAGTATGATCACGGACACCAGATAAGACACCAGCGTGGAATCGTACCCACCGAACCAGTTAAACATATATCCGGCCCATCCCACACTCATGATCACAAGGATTGAAAAGAACGCGAGAATCCTCTTATGCTCGCCTTCGTTGATCATGTGGATGTACTTACGCGCACAGGCAACTGCCATCGCTACAACATAACCTATGAGTACTATATGGTAGACCCGATACACCGGACCATATGTTAATACCAAATGCGGAAAAACTCCCGCCGTCGTGTACCCGATACTGCTGAAAAACAGACTGTGTTTCTCACATGTCATAACCAGCCCAATTATCCCGATATGAAAACAGGATAAAACAGACGGCAGCCATCCGGGCATTCTGACTTTGCAGTAATCCATGATAAAAAGAAACATTGTCAGCACAATGATCGGTTTCCCGAGATAGGAGAACTTAAGCGCCTGCAGCGCCTGTTCTTTCGTACCCGCCTGCATCTCGAACAGATAGCCCACAAAATCGACTAACAGCGCAATCATAAGCAGAAGCATTCTGATCTGCTGACGCGATGTCCGCTGATTCACAAGATAAAGCGCCTCGGCAAACAGCACAATTATTCCCAGCACTTGTAAAATAATAAAAAAGATATACATTATGCGTCCTTCTCCACCTTTTCTTCAAACTCCGCAACCGGCATGGGTTTTGCAAAATAAAAGCCTTGTATCATATCGCATCCCTGTCCCGCGAGGAAATCTACCTGTTCTTTCCTTTCAATTCCTTCCGCCACCACACGCATATCAAGATTTCTGGCAAGCTGAATCGCTTCCTTGACAACAATCTCTCCCCTTCCGTCATCATCCTCTCCGCGGAAGAACTCGCCGTCCAGTTTGAGTACATCAAGCGGTATATCCTTCAGGGAATTAAGCGAAGAGTATCCGGCTCCGAAATCGTCCATCGATACGTGGAATCCATAGGCTTTCAGTTGTTTTACGGTCTCTACCAGAATATCTTTATCATCGAAGAAAGCGCTCTCTGTCACCTCCAGCTCGATCAGTTCATGCCGCGGCCCATATGCATCCACCAGCTCACAGATATGCTCCGCCAGTCCTTCCTGCGCAAAATGCGCTCTCGACACATTGATGGAAATCGGTATCAGCTTCTTACCCTGAATCATCCACTCCGCCTGCAGCTTAGAGACACGGGATATCATATAATCATCTAACTGCGTGATAAATCCGGTATCCTCGAAGATCGGGATAAATCTGTCCGGTGCAATAAATCCTTCCGTGGGACTGATCCAACGCACCAGTGCCTCGGCGCCCACTAACTTACCGTTAAGCGGGCTGTATTTCGGCTGCATATATACCTGGAATTCCTCATTGTTGAGGGCTTCTTCCATGTTGTCTTCCACCCAGCGCTCCCACACCTGTCTGCCTAACATCTCCTGATCAAAGAAGGTGACTGTCTGATCCTGCAGGCAGTCTGTCGTCATTCCCGCCGCATTGGCATAAGTATAGAGCTGATTGATATCCACACCCTTTCTGGCATGATACCACTTGCCGTCCTCAGCTATGTATGGTGGGATCATATTGATTCCGGCATGAAAATGAATCTTCTGATCCGGCTTAAGTCCCGTCAGTTCCGCTACCAGTGAGCGGATACGCTTCCGGCAGTTCTCCTGATACTCCTGCTCATTCTCGCCCTCGCAGACAAGCAATAAACCGAAATCGGCGCCTTCATGCCTTGCAAAAGACTCATTCTTACCGATTCTCGCCTTCATAAAGCCTTCCATCGCTTCTAACAGCTCCTCACCCGCTTTCACACCGTAGCAGGCACAGTAATTCTGATAGCGTTCCAACTGCAGGTTCACAAGCGCAAAAGCCTTCCTGCTGTTGCGCAGTCTGGTCAGAATCCGTTCCGCATAATTCCGAAAGAAGAACCAGTTCCTGCCTCCGGTCACCGGATCCAGATAAATAAACTGGGTCATTCTCCGCTGTGTCACGATGGAACGGACCGTATTGATAAAGAGCAGTATAATCGGAATCATCAAAAGGAGCAGCGCAATGATACCAAAGATACATATATAGAAGATATCCTGTCTCTGAACCTGTATGACACATTTGACATAGGCTTCATATTGGCCGCCGCCAAGTGATGTACGCAACCAATATTTCTGCGTGATAATCGTATCACCCAGCCACGTGCCCGGCTCATAGTGATCTTCATCTCTTGTAAAAGTCTTCCGGATCACCTCATCCACCGACATGGCAAAAATCGTGTATGTTCCCTCTTTCTCCACGGTCTGGTTACTATTGTCCGCCACTGCCATAAAGCTCTCGCCCAGCCCGAACTCCTGATCTAATTTAAAATCAAGAATCATGCCGAAATCCGGTTCGGAGAATCCGGTTTTGGCCACCACATGGCGCGACCGGTCAATCACATAGACATCCCTGTCGGTATACGTGTATTTATGCATATTATCTACCGCTTCTGCAATCGTATCCCCGTTTGAAAGGAATCCTTCCAGAACCGCCTTGACATGCTGTGTCTCCCCATACTGCTGCGCGATCTTCGTTCCCATAATGTACAGTGCAAACAACTGCAGAAAAACGGCAATCATGGCTACGCACAGAGTAATAAACAAAACAAACGCCACAATAGACGGCCAGAATTGCTTCCTCTTCAACTTCTTAAAGCGCTTCTCCTTCACGCTGCTCATAGAGTGTCCTCCCGTTTATATTTCATTGCCGGGAAAAGAAGGTATGCCTGCAAATCCTCTCGCAAGATCCTCATCCGAAGGAATATAGTCGGACATTTCTCCGTCATGGAACTTACCGTAAGCCACCATATCAAAATAACCGGTGCCGGTCAGTCCGAACACGATCGTCTTCTCTTCTCCTGTTTCTTTACATTTCATAGCCTCGTTGATTGCTACTCTGATCGCGTGCGCGCTCTCCGGTGCCGGAAGGATACCCTCCACTCTGGCGAACTGCTCCGCCGCCTGAAATACCGCAGTCTGCTCCACACTGACAGCCTCGATCAACCCGTCATGATACAACTGCGATACCACCGAACTCATGCCATGATAACGAAGCCCTCCGGCATGATTGGGCGCCGGTATAAAACTGCTGCCCAGCGTGTACATCTTAGCAAGCGGACATACCTTGCCCGTATCACAGAAATCGTATACATATTTTCCTCTCGTCAGACTCGGACAGGATGCCGGCTCTACCGCGATGATCCGATAATCCGCCTCTCCCCGTAGCTTTTCTCCTACAAAAGGAGAGATCAAACCGCCCAGATTAGAACCGCCGCCCGCACAGCCGATAATCATATCCGGCTTAATGTCATATTTCTTAAGCGCCGCCTTCGTCTCTTCCCCGATGATGGACTGGTGCAGCAGTACCTGTGACAAAACGCTTCCCAATACATAGCGATACCCTTCCTTACCGGTAGCAGCCTCCACCGCCTCAGATATGGCACAACCGAGACTTCCCGTGGTACCCGGGAACTCCTCCAGAATCTTTCTTCCCACATTCGTTGTATCGGAGGGTGACGGCGTTACCTGCGCACCGTAAGTACGCATCACTTCGCGGCGGAAAGGCTTCTGCTCATAGGAAACCTTAACCATATAGACATGACAGTCCAGGTCAAAGTAGGAACATGCCATGGAAAGCGCCGTTCCCCACTGTCCCGCACCGGTCTCCGTGGTAACACCCTTAAGTCCCTGTTTCTTCGCATAATATGCCTGTGCAATGGCGGAATTGAGCTTATGACTGCCACTCGTATTATTTCCCTCAAATTTATAGTAGATTTTCGCCGGGGTATCCAGCTTTTTCTCCAGACAGTATGCCCGTACAAGCGGTGATGGACGGTACATCTTGTAGAAATCCAGAATTTCCTGAGGTATGTCGATGTAAGCATCCGTGTCGTTTAATTCCTGTTTTACCAGTTCATCACAGAATACACCCTGCAGTTCCTCGAAAGTCATAGGCTGCAGGGTCCCCGGATTCAGCAGCGGTGCCGGCTTATTTTTCATATCGGCGCGGACATTGTACCACTGCTTCGGCATCTCATCCTCTTCCAAATAGATTTTATATGGTATTGTTTTCTCTGACATTGTCTTACTCCCTTCTGATTTCGGTGATACTTCGCGCATACGATAAGCGCCTACTCAAAATTCTATGAAATCTCAAGGGAAAAGTCAATAAATTCCTGTGGTTAGTTGTTTAATTCCCGCGAATCCGGTGCCGCGTCCTTCTCCGAACTTTCACTTAGCTTTTTATTCAATCTCTGAAGCATGGCTTTCATCATATCCTGTTTGCGAATCATCTCCATTGCATTGTCCAGACTGCCGCAGGTGCATAAATAAAAGTATTCTATACCGATATCACGTATGTACTGCTCCATGCTCTCCAAAAGATCATCAATATCAACCAATCCGTTAAATTCCACCGAAGAGTTCTTAAGGATCTCCATCTCCCGATAGGCCTTGACATGCTGCTCCATATAGTTTTCCCGCATCTGCGCGGCATCCGCATCTCTCCGGACAGCACATCCGCAGGATTCGGCAAACATTGCATGCCCCTGGATCCCGGTACCCCGCTTCCTTCAAGGCCAGTATCGCGCCTACCGCCATCTCATCATTAGCCGCAACAATTGCATCCGGTTTCACGCCGGCTTCATCCAAAAATCTCCTGACTGCCCTTTGCCCGCTCTCATAACTGTAATTCCCGTAATAAATATGCTCCTGATCCCATTCTATATCATTCGCCGCCATCGTATCTTTATAAGCCTGCAGTCTTAGATTGGCATCATGACTGTCCTCCGGACCCGAAATAAAGAAAATGTTTGCGGCATTATGCTGCGTGATAAGCTGCCTGATAATCTCCTCCACACCATTTCTGTTCTCCATCTCAACATGCATAAACCACGGAGTATTGATGTTTAAATCAATGCAGGGTATTCCTGCCTCACCGATCCTGTCTGCGATCGTCTGCATAATATCCGGCTCACGAATCGTATCCGTGTTCAGGATCACACCGTCATATTGCGTGAAATCCGGCAGATTATAAATATTGTATTCCCCTTTTTCATATTTGGCCGGGACCCCATATTTCCATCCGTCGCACGTAAAAATATAGACATTTGTCCTGTCCAAAATCGCTCTGTCCAATATGCCGCTAACCGTTCTCTTCTGGGAATCGTAGCCGATTCCCCCAAGAAGTACCGCAATCTTCATTTCATTCATCCCCTACTACTATACCTTCTTCTCTCACAGCCACAGGGAATGCACGTTTTTTCGTATTTTCCCGGACATCTCTTATTGTACCACAATTTTATGACGATACACAACTATTGTACAGACTTCTGATATCCTTTTCCGCAATTCCGACTACTCCTTCTGCATATTCTTTTGGAGACATTTTTCCATGCACACTTATATATACTTTATCCGATTTCTCTCCCAACACAATGGAAGGGATATTATTAATTTTTGATTATATTTACCTTAGTGACTTTTCCCTTAATTATTCAACTTTCCCAGCAGATTTTCTCTACTTGCTATAATAATCTGCCACAATATTCTCTATTGACGGAACGCCTACCCATATATTAACCGGATGATATTTCTCAATTAATCGTGTGCATAATACACTTGATTCCTTCACGTCACCCTTATAGACAATCTTCCACTTAAGCTCCTCTACGCCTGCCAGCCGGAACCCTTCCATATCTGTCCATGCAGGGCAGATGTCTGAAAATTCGAGTACAAATTCAAGGCCTGCCGCATAGGTCTCCCGGAACATATCCATGCTTCCATCAAACAATTTTTTGCCTTTGTCAATTAAAATCAGGCGATTACAAACGGCTTCTATATCATTCATGTCATGGGTAGTCAAAATGATAGTGGTCTTCTTATCCTGATTAATTTCTTTGATGCATTCTCTTAATTTTCTTTTCGTAACAACATCCAATCCGATCGTAGGTTCATCCAGATACAGAATTTTAGGATCGTGCAGCATTGATACCATTATGTTTGCCTTCATTTTTTGTCCTAAACTTAATTGTCTGGCAGGTTGGTTTATGAATTCCTGCATATCCAGAAGTTCTACAAAATACCGATAATTCTTTTTATAAATATCCTCCGGAATACTATACATCTTCTTATAAAGATTCAGAGTATCACCAAAAGGTAAATCCCAAAACAACTGAGAACGCTGTCCGAATACTACGCCGATTTGGGATGCATTTTGTTTTCTTTTTTTATATGGAGAAATACCATCTACACGCACTTGCCCTTTTGTCGGATATAAAATGCCTGACAAAAGTTTTATTGTGGTTGATTTACCGGCGCCATTTGCGCCAATATAGCCTACCACTTCTCCACTTTCAATATGGAAACTGATATCATCTACAGCCTTTTTTATTGTGTATTCCCTGTGGAAAAGGGATTTGATCGTCCCGGCTGCTCCCTTTTCGATATTTGCAATTTTAAATTCTCTTGAAACATTTTCAAATTCAATCAAGCTCATTTCCTGTCTCCTTTATGCACCTGCGCTGCTATATACCTTTAAGCTTTTATTCCATGCAAAAATACTTATGATAAAAAGCAGAACTGATATGATCGGGAACAATGTTCCAAGTACAGAACCGCCGAATGCCAGCTCCTGCTTATGAAGCAGATTTACCACAGGATAAAAATTAATAAAACCATATGGTAAAACAAAAGTCAGCAGTAACTGAATACCCTTAGGATAAATATTTAACGGATATTGAATAAAATTCCTTGCCCTTGACACGATAAACTGTAATGCCGGATTTCCATTTACCATAATAAAACTGAACATGGAAGCAAATAACATTAAAGATGACTGAAGCATTGCGCCGCAAATGACAATGATAATAATACGGGTTACTGTTATAACAGATATTTCTAAAGACATTTTTCCCACAGCGATCACTACTAAAACAGTTCCCAGAATAATATGGCTGATGTAACCTATGTTAAAGTTTGATACAATCTCATAAGTCAGTGCATTCATAGGCTTCGTAAGGGTCTGATCAAAGTCTCCATTCAGGATCTTTGTTCCCAACACCATACACGGGCCATAAAAAACACTGGCCGCCAGTGCATATGCCAAAAGAGATAATGCGTAAATGAACAACATTTCTCCCGCGGTCCAGCCTTTTATGCTTCCCAAAGAAAGAATAACGATATACAAGGATAAAATTGTTGCGCCATAATTCAAAAATTGCCCAAGTACACCTAAAAGCCATGTTCCACGGAAAATCATTGACTGTTTTACGGATAATTTCAGAAACTCAACCAGCAAGTCCAACTTCTTTTTCATTTTCTTCAGCCTCCATTGATCTCCACACGTTTTTGTGCATACTTCCACATGACAGTACCTGCGGTCCGCAGTACAATGATCCAGAGAATACTTATCAGGATCTTTGTAATACATACTTCCATGTTATAATGTCCCAGATAAATATTGATCGCTTCATAGGACACATAGCGAAACGGAAGAATGATGCTGACCTTTTGAAGGATCTCCGGATAGAACCATAAAGGAACGGCACTTCCGCCAAAGAAAATAACGAAAGCCTCCAAAAACCAGTCAATAAACCATGTCCTTTGCAGCCAGAATGCGGATAAACCACATACATAAGTAATCTCAAACATCAGCATTACGCCGAGAGATAGTGAAATGACAAAGCCCAGAACACAAAGAAACGATTTCGGAACATAGATGCCGTACACAAATATACTTGCAATGAAAATGATGAGTGTATTGATGCACGCCTTAAATGTGTTTTCTCCTACCATACCGGATAAAAGATATCTTCTGTAATTAACGGGCCTGATCAGGTTATACAGGATAGAGCCGTCTCTGATGCTGTTTTCAATCACAACTGCAATATTGATATGTGTAAGGGCAGCAGAAAAATATGTAATAATTACATACGGAACCATCACCTCGAAGGATAGACCACTCATATAATTTCCAGTTAATAACGCCTGCCACAGGCTTGTCTGAATAAAACAGGTCAGCAATGCACTGATCACATCGATCAGGAATGTCATACGATACATTATTTTTGATTTAATTGTATATCCAAATAGGTATAAATAATACATTTTATATTTCCATTCTCTTATTAATTTTTTAAATCATGATTAATATTGCTGTTGTACTCAACATCTCTTCCTTGCCTTGATAACAAATGAGTGATTAATAATTATGCGATTTCTGGTACTAATTCTTTTTAGGTTTTCTACAAATAAAGACTCCTGCATGCTTGCTAATAATCATTTTATTCTTCCTCATTTTTTCCTGAATAAATTCTTTAAATTCATTTTTTCTTCCTGCCAGTATGTGATTTTGATTGCCGTGGCATGAATATATATAGTCACACAGAACCTCAACATCATCAATTTCTAAATGATCATCATATATCTTTAGTGAAACTTCTTCAAAATGTTCTTCCAAAATTTTTTGTCCGTTTTCCAATCCAAAAATTTTGTACAACTCGATTTCCGAAAGATTAATTTTTGGATCAAATGCTTTAACCATTTCACTAATCTCTTTCATATGATTTTCACCATATGTACTACAATAAAATACTCCGTTTGCATTTAAAACTCTAACTACCTCATTTAATGCGCCTGAAATATTTTTTATATAGAACAACATATGATTAGCAATCACAATATTAAAATCATCATTCAAAAAAGGGATATCGTTGCAGTCGAATACGGAATACTTAAATTCAAATTCCTTTAAATTACTCATAGCATCCCTTATCATTCCTGCAGAAATATCGGATAAAATTATTTCATTTTTCTTTAAAATCTCTTTGCTTATTGATTTCCATAATTCGCCATTTCCACAACCAATTTCTAATATTTTACTTCCTTCTTTAATCTCAATTTGATGAAATAACCAGGGAAACCATCCCAATTTATTTGCTGAAAATTGTGAGTGAAGTTTTATCCTAATGGCTATATTTTCGGAATTTTGATATTGTTGTAACAATTGCTCTTCCATATCCATTAAGTATAACAAGTTAATAACATTCTCCCACCGCAGCTCCCCCTGGGACTCGATGATATGTTTGGCATCAATCAATCCTTTCTCCACCTGTTTCAAATTGTCAATTTTCTTCTGTACAAGTTTTACTTGCATATTAAAAAGATCCTTAATCTCTTCTGACGATCTGTCACAAAGTAACTCTTCGATTTCTCTTAAAGAAAATCCGAAAAATTTTAAAGACAGAATCTTCTGAAGCTGAAAAAAGTCTTTTTCGGAATAACATCTCCCTCCGACCTCATCATAATTACTTGGTTTTAACAATCCGATATTGTCGTAGTATCTTATCGTTCTCACCGATACATTAGCCTTTTTTGCAAATTCTGTTGTACTATAAGTTCCCATCCCATACTTCATTTGTCAATGTCCCCGCCACTATACTATCTTTTCATGGATTCTTGCAATTTTACCAAGATTTTTCACTTACTTTTCTCTTCTCCAACAAAGGTTTCCACCATTCACAATTGTTCACATACCAATCTATAGTAGAAATAATGCCACTTTCAAAATTAATTCTCGGTTCCCATAACAAATCTTTTCTAATCTTATTACTATTAAGCAAATATCTTCTGTCATGAGCCGGTCTGGATGGCACAATTACCTTTTGCTCCTCTGACTTCCCAAAATAAGTTAAAATAATATCGGCTATCTCATCAACGCTTTTTTCTATACCACTCCCGATATTGTAAATCTCTCCATTCAC
The DNA here is from genome assembly GCA_014804655.1 of Lachnospiraceae bacterium. Classification (GTDB taxonomy): domain Bacteria; phylum Bacillota; class Clostridia; order Lachnospirales; family Lachnospiraceae; genus UBA3282. Next base: position 69,712 of record JAAUZK010000020.1, read on the forward strand.
ACCATTTAATAAAATCGCTTCGACGGCTCTACAGTGATCCTCTACATGTAACCATTCTCTCTTATAATAACTCTCTTTATAAAGTGTTAATGGTCTTCCTTCTAACATATTTGTTACAAATAACGGAATCAACTTTTCAGGAAATTGATATGGACCATAATTATTTGAACACACCGACACAGTAATCGGAATATTATATGTCTTATAATATGCCTTTGCCGCTAATTGTGCGCAGGCTTTTGACGAGCTATAAGGTGAATTTCCTCCTAAAGAACTATTCTCATCAAACGACTGCTCACTATCTAAATCCATATCTCCATATACTTCACATGTTGAAATATGATGAATTCTTTTTATTCTTTTGTTATTTCTAACAACTTCCATAAGAGTCTGCAATCCCAGTAAATTTGTCTTATAAAATGCTGTCGGATTAATGATCGAATTACTGTTATGTGATTCGGCAGCAAAATTAACAATGTAATCTACCTCATATTGCTCTACAATTTGCTCCATTGTCTCATAATCAGCAATATCCGCTTTTACCATAAAGTATCTATTACTTTTCTCTACGGTTTTTAGATTTAGCTTGACAGCTGCATATGTGCATAAATCAACATTAATTACTTTATCATTTGGATATTTCGATAACCAATACAAAATAAAATTTGCTCCTATGAAACCATAACCGCCCGTCACTAAAATATTCATTTTCGCCTCCTAAATATTTTTACAATATTGTGCATAAAGTACTTTATGCACATATGCTACATGGTGACGTAACGTAACTGTCAATACCCTATTTCATTTTTTTATTTATTTGCTGTATTTTAGTCTATGGTTGAAACGATATGTTTCACGGCTAGGAGAATTTTAAGCCTCAAATTGAAACGTACAATTTTCCCTGAAATTTTCTCTAATAACCGGTTATCTATTTCTTTCAATTCATAGCCGTCAGGTAAAGAAGATTCCATATATCCTTTAGTGTCTGAATACTTGAACAAATATCTTTTTTCTTCAATCACATCATCTTTTGATTCAAAATATTGTTGTATATATTTATTTCTTGTCATTAAAAGAAACCGTTTCGGATTCGATTTCGTTCTATCCAACATCAACTCGTATATGTCTTCCAGAAAATGCTCATCAATATTTCCCGAAAGATAAGCAAAACCACTATGCGCCCAAAATAGGACATTCTCATAATCTTGCAGCGAATCTGTGAAAATATCTCCTTCTTGCATACCTTCTGCAACAGAAAGCGGATAAACAGCACCACAATCATGAGCGTTAGCAATATCAATTAAATTTGGATGCTGTAGTAAACTAAGCTTATGTAGCATTGTATACGCCTCCACCAATTCAAATTCATGCCAGAGCATTACTTTTTATGAATAACCTCCATAATGACATTACCACAGTACCTGCACTTATAATGTTCGTCAACTGCCCCGACAATGGCGCCACCGCAGGATGGGCATTGGTCTTTGACAATTTTTTTCGCAAGCGCCACTTTTAATACACCATCATGCTTTTCCAATGTACAATTCAAAAGATACCGCAGCCGAAGTGCGCCTCTGACCGATTGCAGACCTCTTTTTCTATTTTGCGTAACCGGCAGTTTTTCCGCATTCACAAACGGCGTTTTACATCCGGCAAAATACTGCGAACAATCATCCGCTACAGAAATATATTTTATCTTTTTACAGCGGTTAAATGCCACAGGTACAAACGCCAAAGCAAGCACGGCTCCCCAGATAATATTATCCATGATTTCCGCCTTAATCAGCGCATAGGAAGAATACGGGCTCTCCCCCGACAGTAGCACTTTTGTCAAATATTCCTGATTATTGTAGTCAACAATATTCCCCAGACAGATAATTGCCCCGATAGCAATTGCAAACAGCCCCAGACACAGATAAAAAAAGAAGAGCCTTTTTTTCATGGCAATATTTTTTAAGGAATAAAATTCCGGATTTTTCACACCTTCCGACATCCTATTCCCGATACTGTAAAACCTGCTGTCTGTCAGAATCCTTGCAAACAAATCCGAACTTCCGCAATAAGGACAGATCCCGGTAAAATAAATTCGCTTTTCAATCGGCGCACCACAGTGTTTACACTCGCAGATACATTTTTTACTGTTCAAAACGATCTGTTCCGTATGATTCACAATCTCTATCTCATACCCTTTCATATAAATCTTACGAAAAAAATGTAGCTGCCGTTTTACGCTATCCGCGCTTTTCCCTGTGACTTCCGCCAAATCACCATAGCTGATATAACCGGACAAATCCCCTTCAAAATAACCGGAATAGAAATTGGCATCCTCAATCAGACGCCTTGATCTTCCCGCTATCAGCAGGCAAATCACACCGATAATAACTGCTTTCACACAATCCGGCGTTGCCCTTGCCTCTAAAACCGTTTGCAGATCGTCATGGTAATGTGAAACTAACGAAACCATAACAAAAACTGACGTTGCAACGCAGAATATTCCAACAGCCACTAAAATCACATTTTTTATTTTCAGAATTTTGATTCGTTTCTCTCTTAGATACATTTGTCTGTCACCTTTTCTTTATCTTGGCTTTCACTACTCTCCAATCAGTTCCATGATAGCCTCAATTGTAATCTTTCTTTGTTCCTCACCGCTGATTCCCGGTGTTCCATCCCCATCCTGTTCACCGTAACTTCCAAACTGCGCATGACACCCCGACTCTATAATACACTCTTTGCTATCTGTCGGAAGGTTCGTAAGATTATTTGCGTATTTCTCCATATTCAATACACCATCCTGTGTCCCATAAACCGAAAGTACCTGCAGCCCGGAACTGCTGATATCCTTTGTGGAATATGCCGCCAGAAGAATCAGGCCGTTATAGTCATCTGCATGCTCTGCCACATGGACAGACGCCATAGAACCGCCAAGAGAATGTCCGCCTATATACCATTTTTCTATCCCTGAAAAATTCACCTGTATCCCCTCTGCTGCATTCGGAGCAAGAACCGCCAGATTACCGGGCATCCTGCATAACACACAAAGGACTCCCTCTTTAGCAAGACCATGCAACAGTGGCGCGTATGCCGTATACTCCACTTTTCCTCCCGGATAAAATATCAGTCCAGCTATTGCCTCTTCCGGCACAAAGGCTATCACATTATCTTCTATCCATTCCACCTTTACCGCCTCGTCAGACAAAAGAGCCCGCCCGGCATCTTCATCCGCCCGATAATAATCATTTACATAGATAATGCATGTGACCGCAAGCATTGCAATGATACTGACAATAGCAGCAAGCCAAATCTTCCATCTTTTATTTCTGAAATTTCTTTTCTCCATATAATCTCCATCTTTTACCCTGTTTATTGGTCTGAGTATATCATATTTCCATCCACGCTAATACTACTTATATAAATAATATACTCAATTCAGTTTATCCCCATAAATCAAATGTACAAAAACGGAAAACCGATAATAGCAGTTTTCCGCACTCTTAAAAGTAATAGTGAGAAAGGGACTTGAACCCTCTCGCAAAAAAAATCAGTAAAGTAGAGAGGTTCAGCACATCATCACGCCTCTGTATCCAATTTGTATCCAAATTATTAAAGCCTGTTGAGTTGCTTCAAAATAAGACGCCTCAGAACTGATTACATTTGCGGCACAACCGGAATTTATCTATTCACAATCGAAGAGATAATCGGTTTTCCATCTCTATCCAACAGCGGTGTCATTCCTCCTGCATATCCACTTGCATGAAACACATAATTTACACCAGTCTCTTTATCCACCCAAATTTCCATAACACTCATTCCTTTTTGTGAATAAACTTTCTCAAATCTTTTATCCTTATCCATTTCATTTGCCTCCATAAATTTGCTGATCTGAGTATATCACACTCCCATATCACAGTATACATCTTTTACAAGCAGCACACTGAAGCTGCAATCTGCCATTTATCGAGCGTAAAATCTACGTAGTTTCCTCATAAAAAAAATTTGTATCCAACTGTATCAAAAAAAATCAGGGGCAAAAAGATAGCGGAAACGCCGTATCAACCAGCGTTCCCGCACTTTTAAAAATAATAGCGAGAGGGGGACTTGAACCCTCTCGCAAAATAAAAATTAGTAAAGCAGGGAGGTTCAGTACATCGTCACGCTCCTGTATCCAAATTATTAAAGCCTCATCGCATCACCGGTAAAAGGTTGAGTTGCTTCGAAATATGAAGCCTCAGAACTGATTTCTTCCGGTGTCATTGCATCAAAATATTCTCTCTGCCATTTCGTGTAATCAAACTTTTCCCGAATGATAGTGGAAATAAACTGTTCAGCTTCAACAATACCCATCTGATCTGTCAAACATTTCATTCCGCGATTCATAATCTCAACTGTACTTGTTGCCATTTATTCATCACCCTCCGTTTCCATAATAAATTCTATCGGTGTCACCATCTTTATTTCTTGTGTATTATATTTAAGCAGTCGTGCGTCTGTAGATATGAAATATTCACATCCGGCATAAATTGCCGAAGCAACATGACAGGCATCTTTGAATTTAATCCCCGTCTTCATAATCTCAGTCGCTTTTGCTTCAATCACTTTTTTGCGGTCATCGCCTACATAGCCAGCGGCATTTTCCTGTATAAAGTCAAAAATCGCATTACGCCGCATCTCAAATGGATTTTTACTGCACTCATATCTAAGCATATACGAAACAATCAACTCTAGTTTTTTCTCTCTTACTAACATTTGAATATGCAGCTTAGACTGCGTTTCCATAGCGACTTTCAACTGTGCCTGGTCATCATATGGCCTATTATAGCAACACATATCAAGATAAATTCTCAAATCATATCCTCCCACGCTGTCGCTTCCTACTCCCTCAAGTTCGGATCAGCGTACTTTGTCAGCCTATCATCGCCTACCTTTAGGTTTCAAACATTATTATACTTACATTATATCCCGCTAAAAATTTCATAGCAAACAAAATTTTTAATTTTACTCTGTTCAGATGCTCGACACAATTAGAAGTTATCTAACTATTTAGTAATAATTGGCTTTCCTTCATTATCCAATAAAACTGTCATTTCTCCCGCATAACCATTAAAACCAAATATATAATTTAACCCGTTTCTTTATCTACCTAAATTTCTATTCCGCTTACTTTCCCTTGTGAATAATTTTTTCGAATCTTTTCTCTTTTTTACTCATAATATTTCTCCTTTCCAGTTTATTAATTTGAATATATCACACTCCCATACTCCGGTATGCAGCTTTTACACATAGCACACCGAATCGAAACTTAAGATTTAAATAAAAAATATTGTAACTGTTCAGAACCCTGTTCTTCACAGTTACGTAGATGCACAGAAATTATGCATTCTGCATAATTTCGCGCATGTCTGTCTCGGGTTTTCTGTGACTTCCGCTTACGCTTCACTCAC
>JAAUZK010000021.1 GCA_014804655.1 Lachnospiraceae bacterium
CATAGGGGGAGACATTTTATCCACTAATTCACAGTGGAACAGCAATGACAAAAATTTTAAATTCTCTGTTTTGCACAAATGAAAGCTGTTGAATTTAAAGGTGGTTCTGAACAGTTACGGAATTATTTATAATGTTATCTAACACCTGCTGTAATCTCAATTTATCAAAATACAACAGACATTCCGGTATATCATTTTCCAGCGTGATCTGTCCGTAATATTTGAAATCATGAAACATCTCCGGAATGATGAGCGAGTTCTCTTCTATCGGCTCTACCTTAAGTACTTCCAGTTCCTCCATCGTCGCATGAAACATATTGCCTACCAGATTGTCAATCATCTCCGCCTTACCCGCAATGACGCCGATCTTGCGAAGCGTATCTTCCTTCTGCTCTGTCACCTGCATAACCTCGCAGGTTGCCTTGATGGTTGCCACCGGTGTCTTAATGTCGTGGGAAAGCTCTGCAATCAGTTCTTTCTTACTGATATTCGCCTGATACTCACTTTCCCTTGCCCGTTTCAGCTCCTGCCGCATCAGATCAAAACTCTCCGTAAATACACCGAAGAAATTATTCTTACGGATGGGTAATGCCAGTTCCAGATTGCCCTTGGCCACCTGCGCCGCAAACTCCCGTAATATGCAAAACGGCCTGATGTAGTTCAGATATAATATCACCAGTACCGCGTATATTAAAAGCAAAAGAAGTATCCCGAATACAATCACTTCCCATTGCATCCTGTGCCGCAGTATATCATAACGTTCCTGCTTCGTCTGCCAGACTACCTTGCCCGCAAACACACCTTCCGGTGCGTCACCTATAGAATTATCATTTACATATAAATCCATGATCATACTGTTAACCATCATGTACTCATTCAATCTGCCCTGATAATCCGCATCCGCCGTGAAGAGCAGGCTGCACCCGTGCTCTTTCTCGATCACTTCCCTCGCAGTCCCCTTTTCCAGCTCATTTTCGATCGTTCTTGCTTCCCCGTTATACCAGACCATGTCCGGAATATACTCTTCACCGTCTTTCTGCATCTGTGTGACCGTAATCATAATAAAAGCGAGAATACATATGGTAATTCCCGCCATGATCTGTCTGATTTTCATTTATTACTTCCACCATCCGTTACTCAAATTCGTGCGGAGAATGCCGTATTTTGGCATTCTCCAGCGTGAGACATAGAACTTCTTCACGAAGCAGCCTTTGCTGCGAGTGATTAGAAGTTCTTCTCACGCACTTCTAATATATATCCCGTTCCCCACACAGTCCTGATCAATTCCGGTTCATTCGGATTCTTCTCCAATTTTTCCCGCAGTCTGCGAATATGAACATTCAGTGTGCCGTCACTGTAGAAAGAATCTCCCCACACCGTCTCGAACAAAACGTCCTTCGTCACAATCGTGCCGCGATGATCAAACAAGCAGGAAAACAGTTTAAATTCTTTTGCCTTAAGCTGTACCTCCCGCTCGCCCACACTTACCCGCATGGTTGCCTCGTCCAGACGGATCTTACCGCAACTCTTAATTTGACGGCGCCTTTGCCCCTCATCCGGCTCCGCCTGTTCAACTATGCCTGAATCTGTCTCCGCTTTGATACTCGTGTTCATACGCTTCAACACAGCCTTCACCTTCGCCAAAAGCACGCTTAAGGTGTACGGCTTCTTAATATAATCATCACCGCCGATATTTAACGCCACCAATATATCTTCATCACTCTGTCTCGCACTGATAAAAAGAATCGGAATGTTCGAAATGTCCCTGATTTTCTTACACAGTTGAAACCCACTCTCCTCCTGCAGATTAATATCTAACAAAATCAAGTCAAAACTGTGCGCCTCCATCATCTGCTCACAGCCCCTGGCCGTATCCGTCCAAACAGCGGACACGTCAAAGAGGTTAAAATATTCGCAGGTCATCTGTGCCAATTCTATTTCATCATCTACGATCAGGCAGTTATAGTGCATTTCCTTCCTCCCAAGACAGGTTATTTTTCCGCTTATTACGGTTGCCGCAATGCTGTTATCTTTTTCTCTCCTTCTCGCGGTACATAAGAGCATCTGCCTCTCCTAACAATCTGTCAAAAGACGCCTTGCCTTCAGACGAATGCGAAGCGCAGGTCTCCCCTATAGCGCTCCCATCCAAATCAAATGCAATTCTCAAAAAAGCAACAAGGGGTATTAATATACCCCTTGCTAGTGATAATCTTTTCAGTCGATTATTTATGATTAGTTCAGTGCGTCAACCAGTTTCTTAAGTGCACTAAGTGCCTCATCCGGAAGTTTATCATAGCCTTCCTTCTTGGTTGCGAAATCTTCTACTGCTTTCACACGAGTCTCCATAGCGCTCTTGAGCTGTGCCTTATAATCAGCATCGCTAAGGTCTGCCTTGAAGTTCTTGAAGCCCTCTGTCTGGCCGTCCCATGTGTTCATGATCTCGATATCATCGAAAGGTCCCCACTGCTCGAACTGTGCCTTGCCTTCTACGATCGTCTCAAGGATTCCGAGGGTATCTGCGGGTTTAACCTTCTCGCCCATGAAATCACCTGTATTAACGATATAGCAAGCTACGTTCTTCTCTTCTACTAACTTCTTGAACTTATCATAGTCATTAACCAGAGGATAGGTTCTGAACGGGTTAGCATAAGGTACGATACGGATCGCATTAAGGTCTGTACCTGCTGCAACACGCTCTGCTGTGGATGTCTTGGTTGCCAGAGTAGCGCCCATAACAGAAGCAAGAGCTGCACCTTTCAATTTAACTACCGGCGGGATCGTAGGATCTTTCATGATCCAGAAGATCGCATTAACAGGAGCATCGATCTTATCTACACGGTTAGGAGACCATAATTTGGACTTGATCGCACGACCGTTACCGTTTCTGATATCCTCGGTAACAAGCTGGATCTTGCCTTCGCTGTCCATTGTACAAGAGCAGTTCTGAGCAGATAACAGATACTCATTATCAGGACATCCTGTCGGGTAATCTGCTGTCTTATCGAAGTAAGTAGGCTCAAGTGCTACGGATGCACAGGTATCTGTGTTGATGATGAAAGCGTCATCGTGAAGTACCTTGATCTCATACTTGCCGCCATGCTTAGCATGTGTCAATGTGGACTTACCGGAACCTGACAGACCATATACGGATGCAACGAACTTAGAACCATCCTTAAGCAGATACTCTTTCTGTCCGCCGTGGCAGGAAGCGTAGCCGTTTCTGTTAGCAAGCGCCCAAGCCATTGTCAGTGTGCCTTTCTTGTGCTCACCGAAATATTTCATACCAAGGATTGCTGCGCAGTTCTCGTTGGTATCGAAATAGCAAAGTGTAAGAGGATCGCTTAAGCAGCTGTAATCTACATCAGGAGCCTCGTGAGGAGCCCACTGAGGATCGGAGAAGATATAGATATCAGGCTCTTTGCCGTCGCCTACCGGTTTGGAATTTTTGTACATCTTAACGTACTCGTCAGACATATACTGGAAGTTGATCATCCAGTTGTACAGTAAGTTCTCCTCTCCTTCCGGAATCAGAAGGTGAGCTTTTACCATAAACTCAGGATCAAGACCTACGAAACACTCTGCATGATACATTGTTTTCCAACGTGTCTCATAGATTGCATCCATAACTACCTTGTCAAGCTTTACAGCGTCTACGCCGGGCTCGCCTTTGATACGGCGTGCTGCTGCATAACGACCGGTTACAGCGCCGTCGTTAAACAGAAGAACCTTTGCATCAGCAGGAAGACCGAATGTCTCACCACTCTTAACCGGCATATCCGTTACAACCGTACCGGGTGAATTTTTAGCTAATTCATAAGCTTCTCTTAAGGTGTTAACTTTTACTACGTTGTTTCCGTAGAATGCCGCCTCAATGATGGAACGGGTCTTGGAAAAACCAACCTTGCCGGCGCCGATCTCGGAAATGGGATAATACGCTTTTGTTGCCATATTATGTTCTCCTCCTTAAAATTGTATTATTTAACGAAAGATACTATATCTTCCGCCACATGCATGATATGTACGGGCTACCGTACATCGCTCTAATTATCTCAAAACCACCAATAAAAGTCAATAATGAAATCCATTTCCATGGAGAAATTCCCCAATTACTCCTGCAACAGCCCTACCGCTCTGGAAGTTCCGATCCTGTCACATCCTTCCGCCATAAACGCCTCCAGATCCTCCAATGTGGAAATACCTCCTGCCGCCTTGATCTTAACGCCCTCTCCGATATACTGTTTAAAAAGGCGGATATCTTCTATCGTAGCGCCGCCTGTCCCGAAGCCGGTGGATGTTTTGATATAGTCTGCCCCCGCGTCAGTCACCGCCTTACACATGGCGATCTTCTCTTCCTCCGTCAGATAACAGGTCTCGATAATCACTTTCAGAATATGATCCCTGCAGACTTCCCTGAGTGCGCGTATTTCCTGTTCCACCGCGTCAAACATGCCGTTCTTCACATGGCTGATATTGATCACCATATCGATCTCTCCCGCGCCGTCGGCAATTGCCTGTTTCGTCTCCGCAACCTTAGCCTCCGTCACCGAATATCCCAACGGAAAACCTACCACCGTACAGATATTGATCTTATCCCCATAAGTGTCATGAATCCGCTTAATATAAGTGGGCGGCACACAGACGGAAGCCGTCTCATTTGCAATCGCCTCATCACACAGCTTCACGATATCCTCCCACGTGGCATAAGCCTTTAACTGTGTGTGATCCACACGTTTTAATATTTCTGTTTTATCCATACTTTATATCCGCTCCTCTCTGCCGCTGTACTCCTCAAATTATTGTAATACGATTCTTACAAAAATTCCAGTCAAAGAAAAACTTTCATATTAATCTCCCATTCTTGCTCAACCTGCGATTTTGGGCGCAAGCACAAATTTGCGTGTGAAAAATTTATTTTCCACACTATCCTACAATACTGAATAACCGTACAAGAACCAATATTTTTATATATATGAACAATCTTTGAATAATGTTAAAACTTTCTTAAATAAACGTTTTTTCTTGTCTCGTGCTTTTTATTCATGTTATGATAATATAGTATGAGTATGAAAATGATGATGAAGATGATGAAGAAGATGAAAGGAGGCACCTATTCATGGAACAAAATAACAGCTTTTCTGAAATTACACCTGAGATCATACGACTTGCAGACATGAGCGCGCAAGCCGGTATTATAGATACCGAATTATTCACAAAATATGATGTTAAGCGCGGACTGCGCGATTTAAACGGTAAAGGCGTTCTGGCGGGACTTACCAACATTTCCGATGTGCGCGCAAATAAAATTGTAGACGGCGTACAGGTTCCCACCCACGGAAAACTATTCTACCGCGGCTATAATGTCAAAGACCTTGTTGAAGGATTTGCCGCAGAGGACCGCTTCGGATTCGAAGAAGTGTCCTATCTGCTTCTCTTTAACAAGCTGCCGGACCGTAAAGAGCTGGAGGAGTTCTCCCGCCTGTTATCGGGTTACCGCTCCCTGCCAACCAGTTTCGTACGCGATATTATCATGAAGGCGCCCAGCAACGACATGATGAATACGCTTGCAAGAAGTGTGCTTACGCTCTATTCCTATGACGACAGGGCGGACGATACTTCCCTGCCCAACGTGCTGCGTCAGTGTCTGCAGTTGATTGCTCTGTTCCCTATGCTGTCCATCTACGGATATCAGGCATACAGCCATTATCATAACGGAGAGAGTCTTTACATACATCAGCCTCGGCCAGAACTGTCTAACGCGGAGAATATCCTGCATATTCTGCGTCCTGACAGTAAGTATACGCCGTTGGAAGCTAAGATACTGGACATTGCCCTGATCCTGCACATGGAACACGGCGGCGGTAACAACTCCAGTTTTACGACCCATGTTGTTACTTCCTCACTGACGGATACCTACTCTGTCATAGCTGCTGCAATCGGATCACTGAAGGGTCCCCGGCACGGCGGCGCCAACATTAAGGTTGTCCGGATGTTCGAAGAAATGAAACAGAAAATCAGCGACTGGAGCGATGAGGGACAAGTTGCAGATTATCTGACGAAGCTGCTGCACAAAGAAGCCTTTGATCACGCGGGTCTGATATACGGTGTGGGACACGCCGTATATTCCAAATCCGATCCTCGTGCCGTAATTTTTAAATCATTTGTGGAAAAGCTCTCCGAGGAAAAGGGGCTGCATAATGAATTTGCACTCTACTCTCTTGTGGAACGTCTCGCACCGGAAATCATTTCCAGAGAACGTCCCATCTACAAGGGTGTCAATGTAAACGTGGACTTCTATTCCGGTTTCGTATACAACATGCTTAATCTGCCGATGGAACTCTATACACCCATTTTTGCCATTGCCAGAATCGTTGGCTGGAGTGCGCATCGCATGGAAGAGCTTGCTAATAATGGCAAAATTATCAGACCGGCCTACAAAACGATCTGCACTGAAAGAGAATATGTCAACATAGATAAAAGAGAGGCCTGACAGGTCTCTCTTTCATAATATCTTCTATCTATTCTTCTGGTTGTTTCGCTGATCTATATACAGTTTGCGTCCCCGCATAAAAGAAAACGTATATATTGCAAGCGCCAGCAGAATCATTACAATACCGATCCACGAAAGCTGTATGGAATGAATATAATAATCATTGACTAAGTAAATTACGGAAGCCAATATAATCATCACACCCGTTAAGAAAATCTTCTTGTACATATAGTCAATGAATCCGACCTTATCCCTGATGTCATTCTCATTGGTATTCTTGCTGAGCATAACATTCGCTGCAATGTTGCCTTTGTGTTTAGCCATGACTGCACTATAGATTAGATAAACCCCACTTGCCAGAAAGAGGAAATCTATCATTCCACCCATTCCCATCGCGTTTAATCCTCCGTTTTCCAGACTGCTTCGACTCTCTCTAAGAGTAACTGCGGCTCAATGGGCTTTCTGATGAAATCTATCGCCCCAAGTGCAATCCCACGCTCTTCGCTCTCCTGTTCGGTATCTGCCGTTAAGAGAATCACCGGAACCGCAGCCGTTTTCGGATCTTCCTTCATATGTTTCAACACCTCGTATCCATCCATCTCATGCATACGGATATCTAACAGCACAAGATCCGGTATCACGGTTTGCAGACACTCCAAAGCTTCTCTACCGGATTTCACCATGGTCACTTGATATTGATTTCTTAAAATCATCTCTTCACATTTCAGATTAGTAGCCACATCGTCAACTAATAATATATGCTTCATCACTATGAGACAATTCCCAGAAAACGCTTTACAGCCGCTTTCATTTCTGTCTTGTCACACACGTTGTCATGAATCACCGGTGCGTTTCTGATCTCCTCAATTGCACGCGGCACATCTATATTACCAATCTTACTAAGCTCGTCCGCCAGTTCAAAATCAGACATCGCATCATATTTACCGTCAATCGCGTTCATAACATTTCTTGTAAACTTAAACGGGCTCGCCGTGGCGACAATCACCGTCTTTGTCTCATCTTCTGTGTCCGTCACATATTTCTGATACACCGCGCTTGCCACTGCCGTATGGGGATCCAGCACATAACCGGTATTCTCATACATGTCCCGTATCCTTCCCGCAGTCTCTTCCTCATCGGCATAACCGCCGTAGAAATCTGCAAGCTGCGCTCTCATCTGTTCGGAAATCTCATAACGGCCTGTCGCAGTAAGCGCCGCCATAAGCTCCGCATTCTTTGCCGTATCATTTCCGGCGATCCGATAGATCAAACGCTCCAGATTACTGGAAATCAGAATATCCATCGAAGGTGAACTGGTTAATACGAACTCTCTGTTACGGTCGTATTTACCTGTCACGAAGAAATCATACAATACTTTATTCTCATTGGAAGCACAAATCAGCTTGCCGATCGGTATCCCCATATTCTTGGCATAAAATGCAGCCAGAATATTGCCGAAGTTACCTGTAGGCACCACCACGTTGATCTTCTCACCGTCCGCGATCTTACCTTCCTCCAACAACTTCGCATAGACATATACATAATAGACTACCTGCGGTACGAGCCGTCCGATATTGATGGAATTAGCAGAAGAAAACTGCATTCCGGCCGCCGCCATCTCCTGTTCCAACTCCCGGTCATTAAAGAGCGTCTTCACGCCTGTCTGTGTATCATCAAAATTACCGTGAACTCCAACCACAAAAGTATTATCTTCCTTCTGGGTCACCATCTGCTTCTCCTGGATGGGGCTCACACCGTTCTTAGGATAAAATACGATGATCTTCGTCCCTTCCACACCGGCGAAACCTGCCAGTGCCGCCTTGCCGGTATCACCCGACGTCGCTGTCAAAATTACAATTTCTTTCTCTACATGATTCTTCTTGGCAGCGGTGATCATTAAATGCGGCAGGATCGATAACGCCATATCCTTAAAAGCAATCGTGGCGCCATGGAAAAGCTCCAGATAATATGTACCCTCCGCCTGTGTAATCGGTGCGATCACATCCGTGTCAAACTTGGAATCATATGCGCGGCTGATACAACCCTTCAACTCATCTTCCGTAAAGTCCGTCAAAAAAAGCTTCATCACTTCATAAGCAATATCCTGATAAGATTTCCCGGCCAACTCATGTACGGGACACGCAAGCTCCGGAATATGATCCGGCACAAATAAGCCACCATCCTCCGATAACCCTTTCAAGATCGCCTGAGAAGCCGTAACTTTGTTCTCAGCGTTTCTCGTACTACTGTATAATACTTCCATTTTATCCGACCATGCCTTTCATCAATCTCCGACACCATGCAGCAAGTGCATGGTGCCTTCTGAACAGTAACATTTATTCTGCCCCATTGTATCACACAATCTCCCACTGCGCAACGTTACAAATTTTCATTGTCCGGGTACAGCTCAATTTGTTACTGGAAAAATTCATGGCTTCCGTAGGTAAACAACCTTGTCAGTTTCCTGTCAAACCACTGTAATTTCTCGGAATCCGCCTTCTCTCTGGCGCAGAAATACAACGCCCCCTGCGAGATATCCTCACCGTACAGAGCCCGCTCCACCGCTTTCTTTGTATCTGCGCTTACCTTAACACTCTGGTATCTGCCGTCAACCGTGGGTGAAAACTGTGCTACTCCCTGTTCTCTCTGCATCACTACATCCCACACTGTATCCGGAAAATTCTCATTGTTGACCCTGTTCAGAACAACATTGGCGACCAGAAGTTTGCCGTCCTGATCCTCTCCGCCTGCCTCCGCTTCCACGATCCGCATAAGTGCTTCCTGATCCTTGTCCGACAATTGATACTTCACAGTCTGTTCCAATACTTCATAATCCACAACCCGCTGACCGGATGACACGTTGGATATCATTTCCATAAAACTGCGCTTATCCTCCGCCATGCTCTCATTCAGATATTCTATTCGAAAAGCAGGCTTGGCCGCAATCCGGTTAATCTTGAGTTCTCTGGCACACACGCAGGAAGATAATAACGCCATGCCCGCCAGCATAAACCCCGTGATATATTTCCTGTACATTTTTCCTCCGATTTCCTATAAGGTATTCCGACATCCGCCCTACGGCGCGTTACCAATTTGATTCCATGTTTATATTCTATACAGGAAAAAGGAAAAATATTTCTGAATTTGTTTTTTTTCTCAAAAATGGTACAATCATTAAAAAAGGAGGGCTCATATGGAAAAGCAGTTACCCGGCGTATATACGGCTAAACGCAAGGACCAGACCGTCTACTATCGCGCCTCATTAACTTATCGCAATAAGCATATCAGTCTGGGAAGCTATGACTGCACCGCAGACGCACATCAGGCATATGTACTCGCCGGCTCCCTGCTAAATGACACTTCCGTCACGCTCAGTCACTATCAGCCGGACTCCCCTCTTTCTTTTCCGAAATGGGTAAGTCTGCTTAATTATCGTGACAACGGCATTTATTTTGCCACCCCGATCTATATTCGACCCAAATTTTTCTATTATTATTTCTCACTCTCGGAATTTTTTATCTTTGATCTGGAAGATTTGTTCTACTACTCTACCCGCCGGATCTCCCGCCGGGGCGGCCACTACTTCGTGGCGGATTACGGCATGCAAATCAATATCATGAGTCGCTACGGTATTAAGAATTATGCCGTGGAGGGCAGAGATTACCGTTTCCGCAACGGAAACAACCAGGATATGCGCTATGAAAACGTGGAGATCATCAATCGGTATAACGGTGTAAATGCCGTATCGATTGACGGTAAGACCCGATATCAGGTAAAAATACACGTAAAGGGCAATATAACCGTAGGCACCTACGACTCTGAGACGGAAGCGGCGATCGCCTATAACAAAGCAGCAGACCTGCTCAAAAAAGCCGGCGTAGACAAGGCCTACACCCCCAATTACATGGAAGGGATGTCGCCTGCCGCCTACGCCGACTTATATGCTTCAATTAAGATATCTGCAGGGATCAGACACTATCGCTGTGAATAACCGATAAAGCAGATGTTAAGATTCGCGTCTCCCGCTATGCCGTTGACCACACCTTTCGTAGAATACTGCCACATCGCATACTGATACGGATAATCCGGTATGTCTTCTTCCTGTGCAAGCCACACGTCATAGTCCTGCAGTTTCGCAAGGTCGATTTCCTTGATCAGCCATTCCTTATCTCCGTAGAACATCGGCACATAGCCTGCCGCTTTCACGCCTTCCAGAAAAGATACAGCCACAGAAGTGCGGTCTTCTCTGCTCAACCCGTCTATTCTCGCCTCATCATTGCTCACAAACTCCATGTCAAACGCTACCGGATATTTGACATTTCCTTTGTAGGGATCCAGATTTTGAACCACGAAATTTGCTTCCTGTATTGCTTCATCCTGATTAATCGCCTGAGAATAAAAGTAAACGCCGATATCCAGTCCCGCCGCAATAGCGCCCTCTATATTTGCCTTAAAGTTCTCGTCCAGAGTGATCTGACCGGTGCTGTATCCTCGTCCGCCCAGACGAATCATCACGTAATCGACGCCTGCCGCTTTGAGTCCCGCAAAATTAACGCTTCCGGTCTGTTTGGAGATATCCACACCCACATAGGAGAGTTTCCTTCCGTTCTCCATATATCGCTTCAATCCGGCCTTCTCTTCCATCTGTGTAAAATCATAAGTGTTCTTTGTCAGATACGGGCTGATCAGCACCCACTCCTCTTTACCGTCCGGTGTTGTAACTAAGGTGTGCTTCCCGTCCGTGGAAGGGTCGTTTAGCACCTCCTGTTCCTTCTGCTGCTGTTCCTGCCGTTCTTTCTCCGCTTTATCTGCAAAGGTGGATTTCACCGGCTTACTCGATTCTGTCGGTTTCTCAGGCCCAGTCTCTTCTTCGTCTACCGGATACATATCCCAGAAGTCAAGATCCTCCGCCCGCAGCTTGCGGCCCGCCGCCTCCGTCTGCGCGGATTCCTCTGTTGCAGCTTCTTGTGCCGCGGCTTCCTCCTGACGCTGCTGCATTTCTTTGATATAATCGCTTCCGCTTCTCTGCTTATCGTTGCTCTTAAACAACGAAACCAATAAGATCAGCACGAACGCAGTCACACCGATTGCCATATAGAATACGGATGGTCCGGAACCTCCGGATTCTTCTTCACCGGGTAATCTCATATTTTATCCCTTCCTACGCAGGACATGCTTGATGTCCGTATATCGTTATCATTATCTATTTTGTGCAGACTGTTGCCGCACTAACCCTTATATACTTTATTTATGTTATCATGTTATGGGCAATTTGACAAATTGAAAAATGTTCCGGTTGCGGATATACTATGAATAAGAGAATGTGACAATATTTCTAATACGGACGCGCATATGGAAGTTAATATCTACGGAGCCGCGCTTTCGCTCCGTAAAAAGCGTAGCAGACGCTAAGCTCGTGAGAAACCTCGCTAAGCGCTGACGCTTTTTAAGGGGCTCCTTAAGAAATTAACTTCCATATGCGCTGGGTATTGGATATGGTTGAACAATAACTAAAACATAGTTTAATTTTACCGGACCAACAGGAGGGAACTCAGAAACATGAATCCAAAACAGAATAGATCTCGTTTTATATGGATCAAAATATCTGCCATATTATCCGCTATCCTGCTATCCGGCTGTGCACGTACATCTGAGCCTGTCTCTAAGACCGGCTTCTACCTTGATACCGTGGTCACGATCACGCTCTACGATACTGGAAGCCGCACCTCCTATGATTCTTGTATACAAAATATTGAGGCATGTTTTTCTTTGATTGGGGAATATGAGCACATGTTCAGCGCCACACTGGAGGATTCCGATATTTGGAGCATCAATCACAGCGGCGGTAAGTCTGTCACGGTCTCTGATGACACTGTCAGTCTGCTTCAAGCTGCCCTTTCTTATTCGGAATTAACTGACGGCAGAGTGGATCTCACCGTTCTGCCCTTAAGCGAATTGTGGGATTTCGGTTCCGAGGGCAACTCCCATGTGCCGGATGAAGCTGCCATTCTGGAAGCGCTGGCACATATTGACTATCATGCCGTGAGAATTGAAGGTAATGTGGTTACTCTCACGGACTCTCATGCCGCCATTGATCTTGGTTTCATCGCCAAGGGTTATATCGCCGACCGTCTAAAAGACTATCTGCTCTCACAGGGTGTGGAAAGCGCATGTATCAGTCTGGGCGGAAATCTGATCACCATCGGCAAAAAACCAGACGGACAGCCCTATCGCATCGGCATACAGAAACCCTTTGCCGCCGGGGGAGAAACCATTACTGCTATCAATGTGACCGATTCGTCCGTTGTTTCCTCCGGTATCTATGAACGCTATTTCTATGAGGATGATATTTTGTATCACCATCTCTTAGATACGCAAACCGGCTATCCTGCGGATAACAATATAGCAGGTGTGACCATTCTGGCACCCACCTCTACAGAAGCGGATGCCCTGTCTACCACCTGCTATTTTCTCGGTCTTGATGAAGGAATGAAACTAATTGAATCTCTGGAAGATACGGAAGCGCTCTTTATCACTATAGATGGTGCACCTCACCCATCAAGCGGTTTCCCACAATCAGCCTGAATATATTCCCAGTCATTATCCTTTTATTCTGTCTAATTCTGTCAGACTGACTCCTAAACTTGATAACGTTACTTTAAGTTCAATGTATCTTTTATACATTGAATCGTAAGTATCCGGTGATACTTCTTTAATCCCTAGACCTGCACTTCTCCCGCCAGAACTTTCTTATAATCCTCCAGATTCTTCTGTAACAGAGTCGGCGTATCTAAGCCGTAAGGGCATTTACCCTTACACTGATTACAATGAATGCACTTCTCGATCTTCATCATGTTTTCCTTCCACTCTGCGCCTAAATATCCCGCGTAAGGAGCACGTCTCAAAAGAAGCGACATCCTCGCACAGTTGTTGATCTCGATTCCTGCCGGACATGGCATGCAGTAGCCGCATCCCCTACAGAAGTCCCCTAAAAGTTCCTCTCTGTCATGCCGGATCACCTCTGCAAGTTCTTCCGTCATCGTGGGAGGATTCTCAATGTAAGACAGGAATTCATCCAACTCCGCCTCTCTCTGTACACCCCATATAGGAAGCACATTATCATACTGCGCCAGGTAAGCATATGCTGCCGCCGAATTGTTGATCAGTCCGCCTGATAATGCCTTCATGGCGATAAATCCCATGTCTGCTTTTTTACATTTATCAACCAGCTCGATGTCCTTCTCCGTTGCCAGATAACAGAAGGGAAACTGCAGCGTCTCATACAATCCGCTGTCGATCGCCTCATGGGCAACTGTCAGACGATGATTCGTGATACCGATATGCCGTATCTTCCCCTGTTCTTTCGCCTTAAGCGCCGCATCATACAAGCCGCTCTCATCTCCCGGTTTCGGACAGAACGCCGGATTATGGAACTGGTATAAGTCAATATAGTCTGTTTTAAGATTGTTAAGACTGGTCTCTAAATCCTGCCAAAAGCCCTCCGCATTCTGCGCTCCGGTCTTGGTAGCGATAAATACCTTCTCGCGCATCCCATCAAAGGCAAGACCAACCTTATGCTCGCTGTCCGTATACCACCTTGCCGTGTCAAAGAAGGTAATACCGTTCTCATACGCTTTCTTGAGAAGCTGCACTGCAGCCTCATCTGAAATTCTCTGAATCGGCAGCGCACCGAAAGCGTTTTTGTTCGTTTCGATCCCTGTTTTTCCAAGTCTGACTGTCTCCATACATTTATCCCTTCCTATCTCTATCTGTTCCATTCATTCCTTTTCGAGTTTGCGGAGATGCGCAGCATCTCATAAGCAATATCTCGCAACCCCGCGAAGCTCAATTAAATATCGCCGCCCGATCCAAAACCGGAACCGTCATATCTGCCAAGCGTCCCGGTCAGCCCGCACCAGTTACATGTAAACTTGGCAGCACCTCCATTATGACAGCTCAATTTACCGCAGTTGCAGACGACAAAATCCATTGTTTTGCAATAAGGACATCCCGGATAACCATTATCCGGCACAAGATTCCCCACAATCTTCGTCTTATCATAGTTTTCCCGCTTTGCGGATGATTCTTTTACCGGAAAAGCCCATGTGTATTTCCAGCTGTCGCCCATCTTCTCAAAGCGCACACCATATGTTCTTCCGCCCTCTTTGCACTTACACAGTGCGATCCGGGCTTCCATTTTTTCAACCAAGGCAATCCTCCCTTTCAAAGTTCGACACCGGCAGTAATCACTCACAATTCCGATCATCGTAATAGGCAAAAAGAGCCGTAATATCATCACCGCACCCTAATTCGCTTGTTTCACTCAGCCATATTTTCAGGTGATCGGATACTTCCTTTGCTCCATGCTCGTTAAGCAATGTATAGTAATCGTTGCAAGTCTTTTTAAATTCATCGTCATTTTTGAAGCTGTTTGCCAATCCGTCCGAGGAAAGCATATACATAACAGACTGCCGCTCATCTTCTTCCTGTTTTTTTGTAAAAGTAATGGCTTTCTTCCAAGACTCCGCCTTGCTGAGCGAATGTGTTTCCGTCCCCAGAATCTTATCCGCCTCAATAATATTCTGTACACCCGTCTCCGACACCTTTACAATATCTCCGTCACCAAGCTGGAAAGCAAAAAGAAATTCTTTCGTAATAACGAGACCCAGAAGTGTGCTCCCATACATCTTGTAGATTGCTTCTTTGTCTTTATTACCTTCCGCATCCGAAAGCGCTTCCCGCTTGCAGTTGGCGTGAATCTTCAATATTCTGCGTTTCCATTCGGCATCGATCGCCTGCGCCACCTTCGTATCGCCTTCCCGTTTCAGGAATGTCAAAAGCAGCTCCGGCTGTCCATCGTAAGTTTCCAAATAGTCTCCCAGAATTTTGCAAAATACATTCACTGCCACATAGGAACCGGTCTTACTGTACGGGCAGGAATCGCTTCCGTGTCCGTCAGCCACCGCTAATATAACCGTGTTTTCATCCTTTTCCAGCTTTTTCAGGCTGTCTTGACATTCTCTGCCGTTTCTGATATGGGATGCGCCCTGCACAGATTCACCGAATACACTTCGTATCATATGCAACGTCCTTTCTACCAAACATCACCTTCCTGAATGTCATCAAGGTCTGGAAGCCTTCCGCCCATGTCCACGATCACCGGTGCCGTACCCTCTTCTCCGGCCGCTCCCTCATCGTTCATCGCAACGCTTGCAGGTGCCGAAACAAGAGAGGCTGCGGTAGATGCCCATTTGATCATCTTCGTAAGCGCCGCCGCATTATTGGCCTGCAATACCAGTTCTTTATTTCCCGTAAACTCAACCAAGACATCATCGTCCGCATCCTGTCCGATGGAAATCGCTATCTTAACGGCTTTCTTGCCCCACGGAAGTTTTTTAAGCTCTGCAAGCGCTTTCTTATAATCGTCCGTAGGCTGCCCATCCGACAATAACACCAAGACAGGCGGCAATGCTCTGTCTGACATCGGCGGGATCGTAAGCTGTGCCGATAGCAGTTCGAATGCTTTGCCTAAATCGGTTACACCCTCAGCCTCTAAGTCATCCCACGCAAAATCTTCCACATTTATCGGGCTGCTCGTCACCCATGACGCACCCGTGGAAAATTTTAAAGTACGAATCATCAACTGGGCGTTCGGATTGTTCTCCGCCGCCGACACCATCTCCGGTATGGTTGACTGAATCGCATGATTAACCGTACCGATCTTTTCACCGTACATAGAACCGGAACAGTCCACGATCCAAAAAAAATGTAACGGTCTGCTCGCCAGTTCTCCTCCCGGTCTTTTCAGTCCTGACATAGTATTTCCTCCTTAATATCGTGCGTTTGCACATTTTATTTGTTGTGTTCTGGCATACCGCATTGCATAAGAGCCTGCATTGCATAAAATGGTAAAATCCTCACGTCTTTCTTCAGGTTCCCCGAAAGTCTGTAAAAATCCGCTTCCTTTTCCGCCGCCGATCTGCACAACGGAATCCGGTATATAAATGCTCTGCAGTTTTTTGCATCCCGCGAACGCTCCTTCCTCTATGCTTGTTACCCTCTCCGGCAGATCAACCGTTTTCATCGATTCACATCCTTCAAATGCCGACAATCTGACTGCCTCCAGTTCCCGGGGGAACACCACTTCTTCCAAACTTCTGCACCAACGGAAAGTTCCTTGACGAATCTCCTTTAAGCTCTGCGGAAGCACGGCTTTTTTCAGTTCTCCGCAGCCTGCAAAAGTATATTCGCCGATATACTTTACACGATTCGGTATCACTATGCTTTCCAAAGCGGTATATTCAAAGGCACCATCAAATTTGGTCATACCGCCTAATATTGCCGGACAACCCGCCGGGTCCGTCGTGCCGATCCGTTTCAAGGTACTCGGTAAAACCACTTCCTTTAGTCCTTTGCAATTTAGGAATACGCCGTTTCCCAGTATTTCTATCCCTTCCGAAACTATGATCTTTTCTATTCCGACACATCCTTTGAAAGCATGATTCCAAACCGCAATTACTTTTTTCCCTTCAATGACATTCGGAATGACTACAACGCTCTCGTCAAAATCCACAAACCGAAGGATCTTGATTCCCCACGATGTCTCTTCATACTCATATAAACTATCGCTTTCAACCGCGATCCATTCCTTTACGCTCTCTTCCTCCGCTTGTCTCGCTTCCGGTTCACCGCCCCGCGCAACAGGCTGTCCGTTATCCGGAGAAAGTCCCATTGCCTGTGCCCATGTAAGCACCGCATTTTCTGCATTTTTTGTTCTTATACCGTATCCCTGTTCAACTGACTTAACGAACCGATGCAGCATAATTTTATCCATCTGCGTCAGTCCCCTCATCTCATTTACGATACCGTCGTCAAATACCATCAACAATGTATTTCTTTTAAGCCTGTCCTGAGGAAAAAAATCCGAAAACAGAGCTTGCAGTTTCTTCCTCTCCGAAAGAGCATCCGGATAATCCTGTATGATTTTTGCCAGAACCTTATAGTCTTCCATACTAATCTTCCATTCTTATTTAGACTTAATGAAATTCTCCTATCAACTGTCCGAAGTCAATCTTCGTATCTTTGGCAATTGCAGCCGAACGCCCTTCCATTATGGGAATCTGTGTTCCGTCCGCTTTCATATATGTCCAATTTTCTTTTGTCAGATTCTTAATTCCCCACTGATTCGGGTTGTTCGGATTTTGTACTACTTCTCCCACTACGGTTTCCATATCATGCTCACCGTCTATGTGATGTTTATAAAGCTTCGTATTAGTCATAAGCAGTATTGTGCTTCTGCCGACCACAAGTCTGGTGGGAACGGGCACCGCCTTCTGACAGCCCCAGCATGTATGCATAACGTTGTTTGCATCTTTATGCCCATCGTAGAATACTTCCGCGCCGCAGTTAGGACAAATCATGATCCCAGACATAAGATTTGAAAATGTTTCCAGCCATTTACTCTCTGTTATTCTCCTGTTGGGCTGCTGCAAGCCTACCGTAAATGATGCCGTAAACAGATCTTTTAACTGCTGCGGATATAGATCCCAGAAAATAAGCGCATTGTCCTGATATCCGGCAAGCGGCCGATTATCTCTGTTATCCGGATCAAAAATGAACAGCGGATCTGTTCCGTACAACTGGTTCATCGCATGAATGTCCATGCATTTGATCTGCGCTTCCCGTCTGCCTTCCAGCGGATGATTCAGCATAAACATGTAAAACAGCAATACCGCCAGAGAAAATAAATCCGTGTTTCTCGAAGGCTTTGCCTTACCTACGACAATCTCTGGCGCCATAAACCGGGGAGTGCCGTATATGCCGGTTTTCGCTCCGTTATAAGAAACGTTATCATTGTCACATATGAGTACATCCCCGGTATCCGGATCAAAAAACACATTACCGAAAGAAATATCCCGATAGCTGTATCCCTTCCCATGCAGCGCATTGTACCCTTTGGTCAGGTTATAGGCCGCCTTGCACAGACAGTAGAAAGACGGCTCCGCCTTTCTTTTCATCATATCCACGATACTTTTATAATTCTTCGGTCTAAGCGGCATGATATAGCCGAAAGATTCGCCGTATACCTTAAAAATCATATCCTGCGGCCACAAAAACGAAGGGTCCGGCTGTCCGCTCTGAATCAGATTATCCAGTATTTCTTTCTGATTTTTGGTCGCGGTATTTTTATAATACCATTTCACCGCATATGTCTTGTGGTTAGCAATTACCGAATACACCTCGCCCTGCCCGCCGGAGCCCAACAATTTCTCAACCGTATATTTGTTACCGCTTTCAGAGGTAAGAACTGTTCCGCATTTTAACTGTCCATCCATAACTATATTACATTCCTTTCACCTTCGAGTTCGCGAAGCGAATCTCGCAAAGTAATTTGCAATGCAAATTACTTTTTTTCACACTATTACCTTCTTCGGGCATTTCTCCTTGCAGGCGCCGCATCCAGTACACTTCTCCTGGTCAATTGTCGCATGAAACTCTTCAATCGTGATTGCATCCACCGGACAATTTTTCTTGCACAACTGACATGCGATACAACCCACGTCACACGCCTTAATCGTCGCGGGTCCTTTCTCCTTAGAGCTGCACGCTACTACATGTTTCGCATCGTAGGGAATCAACGTAATCAGATTCTTCGGACAGGCAGCGATACACTTACCGCAGGCCTTACACGCCTCTTTATCCACTACCGCCACACCGTTTACCACATGCATGGCATCGAAAGGACATACCTTCACGCAGCTTCCGAATCCGAGGCAGCCGTCATTACATGACTTCGGTCCGCCGTTCGGTACGAAAGCCAGCATACGGCAATCTTCTATGCCGCTGTAATCATAATCCACTCTCGTGCGGTCCCGATCACCCTGACACCTGACAAATGCAACCTGACGGACACTTTCGCCCGCCTCCACGCCCATGATCTGCGCGATCTGGTTACCAACCTTCTCACCGCCCACCGGGCAGGCGTTGACAGGTGCCTCTCCCTTGGCGATAGCAGCCGCTAATCCGGAACAGCCCGCATAGCCGCAGCCGCCGCAGTTATTACCCGGCAGCACGCCCAGAACCGCTTCTTCCTTCTCATCCACTTCTACCTTAAATTTAATGCCGGCAACCCCAAGGAACAGTCCCACAAATAACCCTACCGCTCCTACGACCAGTGTCGCCATCAGTATTCCGGTCATACTCATACCTCCCCATCATAATAATCCGGAAAATCCACAGAAGGCAATCGCCATCAATCCCGCAGTAACAAGAACGATCGGCATACCCCGGAAGGATTCCGGTATGTCATTATAGGTCATCTTCTCTCTGATCCCTGCCAGAATCACGATGGAAATTGTAAATCCGACCGCCGTAGCAAATCCGTTCACAATTCCTGTCACAATCCCGTAACTCTTCTGTACATTGGTGAGCGCCACACCGAGTACTGCACAGTTAGTCGTGATCAGCGGAAGATATACGCCCAGCGACTGATACAGGGAAGGAATATACTTCTTTAAGAACATCTCTACAAACTGCACCAGCGCCGCAATGACAAGAATAAAGACGATGGTCTGCAGATATGTAATGTCGAGCGGCACTAATATATACTGATAGATCGCGCCTGCCACCGCTGACGCCAGCGTAATGACAAATATAACTGCCACGCCCATGCCGGTCGCCGTGTTGGTTTTCTTAGACACGCCAAGAAACGGGCACAAGCCGAGGAACTGGCTTAATACCACATTATTTACGAGCGAGGAGGCGATCAAAATCACAAGTAAATCTTTAACCATTCTTCTCATCCTCCTTTGTCACTTTTTCATCATAAAGCCTGTGCGCACATCCGCTGTCGGAACAGTTCATGCAGTCCGAATTACAGCCGGATTGTATCTTAGACATATCTTTGCCTTTCTTCTCACCGTTAATCTTTACTTTATTCTGGATTGCCGTCAAGGTTGCCAGCACGAAGAAAGCTCCCGGCGCCATAATGAAAATGCTGACCGGCACGAAGCTGTCAGGCATCACATGTATGCCGAACAACTCTCCCGCACCGAGCAGTTCTCTCACCGCACCGATACAGGTAAGCGCTACCGAGAATCCGAGCCCCATACCGATTCCGTCAAACAAAGACGGGATCACGGGATTCTTATATGCATAAGCTTCCGCACGTCCTAAGATAATACAGTTTACAACGATCAGCGGGATATAGATTCCCAGCGCGTCATACAAAAACGGAATGAATCCCTGCAAAAGCAGTTCCACCACTGTCACAAAAGACGCGATAATAACGATAAATGCCGGAATACGTACTTTATCCGGTATGATATTGCGAAGAAGCGAGATAAACACGTTACTTAGTGCAAGCACCACCATTGTGGTAAGTCCCATGCCCAATCCGTTGATCGCGGATGTGGTTACCGCCAGCGTCGGACACATGCCGAGCATCAACACGAATGTGGGATTCTCTTTTACAATACCGTTGATAAGGCGTTCTTTTACATTATTCATTGCCACTACCTCCTCCCAATTCCGTCCGGAAATAGTATAATCCCGCATTGACTCCATTAGTCACTGCATTCGTCGTGATGGTAGCTCCGGAGATCGCATCGATCTGGGTCTCCGATGTCGCACCGTTCTTGGTATACTCAAACTGTTCCACCTGTTTGCCGGCAAACTGCGGTTTCAGTACATCCTCCGCTTTCATACCCAGTCCGGCCGTCTCCGAGATGGATAAAATCGACATTCCGTTTACAGTGCCGTCCAGACGCACACCGATACTAAACTGAATATCTCCGCCATAGCCTTCCTTCGTGGTTACCGTGATTACATAACCTAACAAATTACCGGATGCATCTACCGCGTTCATCACCTCGTCTATGCGCTCCTGCCCGTAGCCTGCCGCCGCCCATCCGGCCTCATCCGGCATACTGATCTCCACTTCCTCAAAAGATGCCGCATCACTAAAAACTTCCTGACAGGCCGCCTGTTTGGCATTCGCTTCCTGTCTGGCAATCGGATCTTTTGTAATCTGATATACAAATCCCAGCACCAGCCCGGCAACAATCGTAATCGCCAGCATGATCCCGGTGTTCTTCATCATCTCTTTCATATTTTCTCTCCTCCTTTACCAAAGGCTTTCGGAAGAGTGATCTTCTCAATCAGCGGTACCAGCAGATTACCGAGGATGATCGCATAGGACACACCCTCCGCTGACGGACCGAACAGACGGAAGATTCCCGTCAGGATACCTAGAAGAATCCCGAATAGATATTGCCCGTTTTTTGTGATCGGTCTGGTCACATAATCGGTCGCCATGAAGAACGCCCCGAGCATCAGACCGCCGCCTGCCAGATGTGCGCTGATATACGCAAAATCCAACCCATGTCCGCCGAAAATACTGATAAAAACAACAAAGCTCACTATGTAACTGCCCGGAATCCGCAGATCGATCACGCCGAGCAGGATGAGGAAGCAGGCTCCGATCACGATCGCTATCATGGAAGTCTCGCCGATTGTTCCCGCGGTTCTGCCGATCACCATGTTCAATATGTCAACATCCACACCGTTTTTCAAATCCGCAAGCGGCGTTGCCCCAGTATATGCGTCACAGTCAAAATTCGTCATGATGGACGTAAAGGAAATAAGCAAAAAGCATCTTGCCCCAAGCGCCGGATTCATAAAGTTCTGTCCCAGACCGCCGAACAGCATCTTCACCACCAGAATCGCAAACACACCGCCCACTACGCCGATCCACCAGGGCGCAGATACCGGAAGATTCAGCGCCAGCAGCAGACCTGTCACTACCGCCGAATAATCCCCGATCGTTACTTTCTTCTTACATATTTTCTCAAATATAAACTCTGTCAGCACTGTGGTCGCCACAGTCAGGACAATTGTTATCAGTGCGTCTAATCCGAAATTATAGATACCGAAACCTGCCGCCGGAAGAAGGGCGATCACTACGGCAAGCATGATGTTGCCCGTTGTCGTTTTAGATCTGACATGCGGATTAGAAGATACCTTCATTAAATCACTCATATCTTTGTATGTGCTCCTTTCTCCCTACTTTTTCTTCTTCGCAAGCTGTATCTTACGCATGGACTTGATAGACTGCGTCAGCGGTCTCTTCGCCGGACAGACGAAACTGCAGCACCCACATTCCACACATTCCATTCCCTCAAGCGCTAAGAATTCCTCTTCCGCGTAATTCTGCGCATAGACAGCTAATTTGTTCGGCACTAACCGGCTGGGACAAGCTTCTACGCAACGTCCGCATTTAATACATGCGCTGGGCTCCATGCGTGACACATCGTCCTGCGTCAGGCACAGAAGCGCCGATGCCGTCTTTGTCGTAGGCACATCCAGATTAAAAATTCCGAATCCCATCATAGGACCACCGGAAACGATCTTCACCGGTTCTGTCTTAAAGCCTCCGGCTTCCTCGATCAGTTCATGATAATTCGTACCAATCCGCACAATAAAATTGCGTGGATCCGCCACCGCATCACCAGTCACGGTAACAATACGATTCATTAAAGGTTTGCCTTCATACACGGCATGATATATCGCCACAATAGTGTCCACATTGTTGACTACACAGCCAGCATCCGCTGGAAGCATGGAGGAATTAATAGCGCGTCCCGTCGTTGCAAATATGATCTGCCGTTCGGCTCCCTGCGGGTATTTGGTCTTTAATGCCTTCACGCTGATACGCGGTTCATCTTTCGTCATATTCTTTAATATTCCAATACAATCCTGCTTATTGTCCTCCACCGCCAATATTCCTCTTGCATTTGGGAACAATTGCAACGAAACCTTCAAGCCCTTGATCAATTTCTCCGGTTCCTCTATCATTCTTCTATAATCAGATGTAAGATATGGTTCACACTCCGCACAGTTGGCAATTACATAGTCAATCTTCTCAGGCTCCTTAGGTGACAGTTTGATGAAAGTCGGGAAACCCGCTCCTCCCATGCCGACTATGCCTGCTTCCTTTATGCATTCAATGATCTCTTCTCTTGTCATCTCCTCAAGCGGCTTGACTTCCGGATATTCCACTTCATCATACAATCCGTCATTCTCAATAATAATACTCATCACATTATCACCGGTAACCACCCGCCTCGGTTCAATGGATTTCACCGTACCGGACACCGTTGCGTAGATCGGTGCAGACACGAAACCACCCGCCTCGGCAATCTTCTGTCCAGTTAAGACATGATCACCCTTCTCCACGATCGGCTTCGCCGGTGCCCCGATATGCTGTGATAAAGGATACACCAGATCACCCTTCGGCAGCACTGCTTTGATAGGCTTATCCTTAGACAATTCTTTGCCGTCATAGGGATGTATGCCGCCCTGAAATGTTAACTTCGCCATTCTTCGCCCCTCTTTCCTTATGGTATCGTTCAATTCCCATATCCGTCAGCCATCGATTACTATATCACACCAATCAGCACTGTATATAGGAATAATTCTCTTCTGACACAACCTACTTATAAATATACTATTTTTCGACGAAAAAAACTACTGCTATTTCAAAAAATATGTTAGTATATACCTAAGTTATTTGCAGTAGGAGAACATTATGCGGACAATTAACCAAACCTTAGAAAACTTTACCATACAATACCCCTTAGAGCGAATCGCACCGCTTGATAAACTGCTGTTTATCGACATTGAAACGACAGGATTTACCGCCAGGAGTTCCTCGCTTTATATGATCGGTGCCGCTTACAATTACGACGGCTGCTGGCATATTAAGCAGTGGTTTGCGAAAAATTATAATGAAGAGCAGGCTCTTCTTACAGATTTCTTTTCTTTTGCCGCGGATTACACACATTTGATCCACTTTAACGGTAATAATTTTGATCTGCCCTATCTTCTGCAGAAATGTGAAATGCAACAGCTGCCATACAATTTTGACAATTTTGAAGGAATCGATCTCTATAAAAGAATCTCCCCCTACAAATTCTTCCTACATACGCCTAACTGTAAGCAGAAAACGCTGGAGGAACTAATGGGCATCGACCGGGAGGATGTTTACAACGGCGGTGAATTAATCGGATTGTATCATGAATATGTGAAAAATCCTTCGGAAGAAATATACCAACTTCTCTTGCTCCATAACAGTGATGATATGAAGGGCATGCTGCAACTTCTGCCGTTGCTCGCTTTCTACGATCTTTTTAACGTTCCGGTCAAGGCAAAGAAAGTACAGTCAAACCGTTATGTCGATTATCACGGACATGACAGGCAGGAGCTCCTGATGAAACTGGAACTTCCCACACCGCTTCCATTTACGATCTCGAATCTGTCAAACGGCTGCTATTTCAGCGGAGAACTGTCAGAAGGTATCTTGAAGGTGCCGGTCTATGAAGAAGAAATGAAGTATTTCTATTCTAATTATAAAGACTACTATTATCTTCCCGAAGAGGATGTAGCGCTGCATAAATCCGTTGCTTCCTTCGTGGATAAAGAACATCGCGTGCAGGCCGGTGCTGCTAACTGCTACACGCGCAAATTCTCCACCTATCTGCCGCAATGGGATATCTTCACGGAGCCTTTCTTCAAACGGGATTATAAGAGCAAAGATCTTTTCTTTGAATTGACTGACGAGATGAAAACAGACAGGGAACTGTTCTCCCGCTATGCGCAGTATCTGCTTGGGAGGATGGCGAAGACCTATTAATAAATCGAGCTGCGCTCGATTGCGAGCTTCGCTTCGCAAACTTGAAAAAAATAAGGGACGCTTCCGCGGAAGTGTCCCTTTAAACTGCTTACTATCTCTGTGAAGTTCTTATTCCTACATCGGTTTCTGATAGAAGAAAGAATTCTTTCTGTCGAAGCCGACATCCTTATGGTTAATAATCTGCTCAGTGCTGCCGATAAACAGATATCCGCCCGGCTTAAGACTCTTCTGGAACTTACGGAAGACTTCATCCTTAGCTTCCTCCGTAAAGTAAATTAACACGTTACGGCAAACAATCAGATGATAGTCTGTCGGATATGTATCTTTCAACAGATTGTGTTCTTTAAACTCTACTCTGGATTTCACCTCATCAGAAATCTGATAAGACGGTCCGATCTTTGTGAAGAACTTCTTCTTCAAATCAGCCGGAACCCCTATCACACTCTTCTCCGAGTATAATCCTGCCTTAGCCTTCGCAATAACCTGCTTATCTAAGTCCGTTGCGTATATCTTGATCTGATTCAACGGCAAGTGCTTGGATAATGCCATTACAAGAGAATAAGGCTCATCACCCGTAGAGCAGGCCGCGCTCCAAATCTTAAGATTATTCCCGTAGCGCTTAATCAGATCGGGGAATATATCCTGATCCAACAGTTTCCATTGATCCACATTACGATAAAATTCAGACACATTGATCGTCAGATAGTTTACAAACTCATCAAACATATTGCGGTCTGATTTCAGAGACGCAATATATTTGTCATAACCGACAATCTTGTTTTTTGCAATTAGCGTATCGATTCGACGTTTCATCTGCTTCTCTTTATAAGCATTCAAATCAATTTTCGTCAAATCGAAGACTGCTTTCTTGAAATACTCATAATCGTATGCCATAACCTTCACCGCCTATTAATGATATTATAGTTTATATTATGCCTCTGTCTCTTCATCGGCATTTTCACTGGAAATCATTGCGTCAATATCTACGGAAACAACATCTGCGTTATCATCCTCAGCTTTATTCTCTTCAGGCTCGGGCGCAAGCATTGCCTTGATGCTTAAGCTGATCTTCTTATCTTCCTCATTGAAATCAACGACTTTCGCTGTTACCTCTTCTCCCGTCTTTAACACATCGGAAGGTTTCTCAATGTGTTCCTTGGAGATCTGAGATACATGCAGCAGTGCGTCGATTCCGGCTTCCAATTCAATAAATGCACCGAAATCTGTCATACGTGCAACCTTACCGGTCACCACATTACCGACCGCATATTTGTCAGCGGCACCCTTCCACGGATTCTGATCCTCAAACTTAAGGCTGAGTGCGATCTTCGTACCGGAGATTTCCTTAATCAATACTTTCACAACATCGCCGACTTTAAATACTTTCTTCGGATTCTCCACTCTGCCCCATGACATCTCGGAAATATGAAGCAGTCCGTCACATCCGCCCAGATCAATAAATGCGCCGAAGTCTGTCACATTCTTCACTGTGCCTTCCACAGTATCGCCTGCCTTGATCGTCTCGAACAGCTTCTTCTGCAGCTCGGCCTTCTCAGCCATGATCAACTGCTTTCTGTCACCGATATATCTTCTTCTCTTCGGATTATACTCACTGATTACAAACTCGATTTCCTGTCCCGCATATTTGGTCAGGTCTTTTTCGTAAGTATCGGATACAAGGCTTGCCGGAATAAAGATTCTCACTTCCTCCACTACAACACTTAAACCTCCGTCAAGCACCTGTGTTACCTTCGCCTTTAATACTTCATTATTATTGTATGCTTCTTCAATCCGCTTATTGCCTCTGTCTGCGGCGAGACGCTTGTAGGTAAGGAGAACTTGTCCCTCACCGTCGTTTACCTTGAGCACCTTAACTTCCATGGTATCTCCGGGCTTAGCAATGGTTGTCAAATCAACATTAGGTTCGTTTGTATATTCGTTTCTGGTGAGAACACCATCTGATTTATATCCGATGTTGAGAATGATCTCTTCCGGCTTTACATCAATAACGGTACCTTCAACAACCTCTCCTGTGTGTATTGTCTTTAATGATTCTTCTAACATTTGTTCAAAAGTTAATTCTGACATAATTTTGAACCTCCTCGATAATATTGTTTGGGGTGGACGCCCCTGCTGTAATACCCACCAGTCGGACAGATTTAGGTAAATCCAAATGCAAATCGTCAAGTGTCTGTATAAAATACGTGTCAGGACACTCCTGCATACAGATCTCATATAGCTTCCGTGTATTAGAACTATGTTTACCACCTATTACTATCATAACGTCGACTTCAGCGGCTATCTTTCTAGCCTCTGTCTGTCGCACTTCCGTAGCGTTACATATAGTATTCACAACACTAACATTGTACCCTTTTTCCATGAAAATTTCAACCATATCTTGAAATTTATTGTAGTTAAATGTCGTCTGGGAAACAATACAGATTTCCTCGCCCTGCCTGCAGACAAAATTTTGTGCCTCTTCAAGCGACTCAATGACCGTTGCCGGTTCCTTCGACCAGCTCATGGTTCCCTCTACTTCCGGATGCCCGGCATTACCGATAATCACGATTTTTTTGCCTGCCCTGCTCTCTGTCTCTACAATATTATGAATGCGTTTCACAAAAGGACATGTAGCATCCACACACTCCAGCCCCTGCTCTTCTATCATCTCACAGACCTTTTGCGGCACACCGTGGGCGCGTATCACTACGGTTCCCTCCGTAATCCCTGCAAGCTGTTCTTCCGACTCGATCACATGCACGCCTTTTTTCTCTAAATCTTTCACCACTTCTTCGTTGTGGATGATGGAACCATATGTATAAATCGGTTTGCCCGTATCGACCTGTTCATACACCTGCTCTACTGCTCTCTCAACCCCGAAGCAGAATCCCGCATGCTCTGCCAAAATTACTTCCATAATTGAACCTTTCTGTCTTTTGCTTACTTTCTGTTCTCTATCCATCTGCCACATGCATATCGTAAACTGCATACCACCGCCACAAACTTCAGCGCACTAATCGGAAACCAGTGCAATTACAGCTTCCACTACCTCATCAATGGTCATATATGATGAATCTATCAGCGTGGCATCCTCCGCCTGCCTGAGCGGAGAAAGCTCTCTGGTCATGTCCTGATGATCTCGCTCTATAATATCCTTTTCAATCGTATCCAGATCACTGGCAATCCCTTTATCCGCCAATTCCTTGTAACGTCTTTCGGCACGCACTCTGCTGTCAGCTGTCAGATATACTTTCACCTGCGCATGAGGAAGCACGCATGTGCCGATATCTCTGCCGTCCATCACTACATCCTTGCTGGCTGCCAGTTTATGCTGCAGCTCCACCATTTTCTTGCGAACGTTGGGGTTTGGACTGCTGACAGATGCCATATTGCCCACCTCTTCCGTTCTGATCAGTCCATTCACGTTCTCGCCGTTTAAATATACGATCTGCTCCCCGTTTTCATATCCAATGGATATGTCCGCCTCCGCGCACTTCACATTGATCCCGTCCGTATCCGACGGCGCTATATGCTCTCTGAGCAGATACAATGCCATAGCGCGATACATGGCACCCGTATCTACATATATGTATCCCAGCTTCTTCGCGATTTTCTTCGCGATCGTACTCTTGCCTGCGCCGGCAGGCCCGTCAATAGCAATATTAACGCTCATACCTTGTTCCTCGTCTTTCTTTGTTCTATGTATTCCGCTTCTCTCCATAATGCCGCGGTCATTATTCTTTCTTCTCTCATCAATATCTCATTCGTCTATCCGATCTTCGCCAGTGTCCGGTATACTGCTCCCAGCCAGATGACCCGTAGACCATGCGATCTGCAGATTAAATCCGCCGGTGACTGCATCCAGATCAAGCAACTCCCCTGCAAAATACAATCCTTTCACCAGCTTGGATTCCATCGTTGAAGGATTCACTTCTTTAACTTTGATACCTCCCTGTGTGATGATTGCTTCCGTGTAATCCCGCAGCCCGCTTACGTGCATCATAAGACCTTTTGTGACCGCTGTAATCCGTTCCCGCTCCTGTCTTGTGATCTCATGGACTTTCCTCTCCCCTCCGATCCCCGACAAGTCGATCATGACCGGTGTCAGTTTGGAAGGATACAGGCTTCCTATCACATTCTTCAACTGTTTGTTCGGATTCTGTTCAAATTCACGCAAGATCCTTTTATCTAACTGTTCCGCCGTAAGCGCCGGTTTCAAGTCAATCGTGACCGTAACAGTATCCTTATCCTTACATTTATTATAATAACTGCTGGCAGAAAGAACAAGCGGTCCGCTGATTCCGAAATGGGTAAACAGCATCTCTCCGAATCCCTGCCAGACCTTCTTCTTACCACATGCCATTGTCAGCGTAACATTCTTAAGAGACAGTCCCTGAAGCTGACTACACCACAGCTCCTTAATCTCCATAGGCACCAGCGCCGGCGTACATTCTTTCTGCGTATGACCAAGCTGCCCTGCCATTCGATGTCCGTCTCCTGTGGCTCCTGTGGTCGGGTAAGACAATCCGCCTGTGGCAAGTATTACTGCATCAGCCGCCATCTTCCTGCCGTCTGTCAGTAATACACCCATTATTTTTCCATCTGCGGTCAGAACTTCTCTAACTGCGGTATGAATATGTACTTCGACACCTTTTTGCCGCATAAGACGCTCCATAGCTGCTATGATATCATATGAATGGTCCGATACCGGAAAAACCCGCTCTCCCCGCTCAACCTTAAGCGGACAGCCCGCTTTCTCAATCAAATCCATCAACTGCCTATTATCAAAATCATAGAATGCGCTATATAAAAACTTGGGGTTGCTCACTATATTTTCGAACAGCTTGTCCGTCTCACATGCATTGGTCACATTGCAGCGTCCCTTGCCCGTGATGAATAGCTTCTTCCCCAACTTCTCATTTTTTTCTATCAGCAGGACTTTGTGCCCGCACTCTGCGGCGGCGTACGCTGCCATCATTCCGGCCGCGCCGCCGCCTATTACAATCACACTGCTCATCCTTCATCCATTCTGCATTCTTCGGCTTGTCCTAAGCTCATTAATCTTCTTTTTTCCTCAAAGAGTAATTCAACATCGGCTCCTCATCAATAAAGTTGATCTCATCATTCAGATATACCTGATAATTGTTCCATGCCTCTTCCAGATTCTTCAGATTAGTCTTTACTTCTTCCGGCCGTTTCAGACACATGGCTACCACAAGGGCATTAATCACGCTAAGGGGCGCCACCAGCGAATCCACGATGGAAACCATATCGCTTCTGGCCAGAAGGTTACAGGAGGAATACAGGTTCATCGGTGAATGCACCGAATCCGTAACCGTGATCACCTTGGCATTCCTGTCGTTGGCAAACTCCATCGCCTTTAAGGTACGCATGGAATATCTGGGAAAGCTGATGCCGATCATGGCATCCTGCTCATCAATACGGATCATCTGCTCAAAAGTCTCCGACACACTCGTAGTCTTAAGAAGAATCACGTTGCCGCGGATCATATTCAGATAGAAGTGCAGAAAATCCGCCAGCGGCTCACAGCTCCTGACACCCATCACATAGACGTTTTTCGCCTCCAGTATGATATCCACCGCCGTCTCGAAAGCCACCGGATCAAGACTGTGTATCGTATCCTGCAGTTTCTCTATGTCCGCCTCCAAAACCGAAGTCAATATTTCCGACTGCGTGCTCTTCCCATACTTGGCACCGATCTTCTGGACGGAATTGATCTTATTCTGTACCCAGTCCTCCAGATCGCGCTGGAATTCCGGATACCCGTTATAGCCGATGAACATAGCGTAGCGAACCACGGTAGACTCACTGACGCCTACCGTCTCTCCCAGCTTGGCGGCGGTCATAAACACCGCCTGATCATAATGATCATAAATAAACGCGGAGATTGCCTTCTGACCCTTACTCATTTTGCCGTAATGCTCATTAATCCTTGTTATAACATCATAACGATTCTGTATCACCATCTTCTATCGCAATATACCCTTCTCATCTGCTGTGCCGTTACTGTTTCATTTCTATGCCGATCTGTCATTCCGATATCTGCCGTCAACGCCCGATCCGAATATTTGACAGCATGTTACTATACGTTCAGAAATGCTTTATAGGATTCCTCCAGCAGTTTAATCGTATCTTCTTCCTGCAAATCATAGTCGCCCGTAAGCGACATACATGCCGATCCATGAATGAAGATCCACATTCTCATAAACATTCCGCTGGGATCCTTGCAGCCGTAGAACTTGGCATTGTTGATTTCCCTGACCACCGTTGCGTTCTCACCGTTTAAAAGATCATACAGACTCTTGCCGTGCCGGTCCTCCGACATAAACAAAAGCTTGAAAAGCTGCTGTTCTTCCTGCGCAAACCGGATATAGGCCAGTCCCATATTAACAAAAGGCGTATCGCTCGTCTTCGGGAATTTGTCGTAGTAATCATTAAAAAAACTGATCGCCTTATTGTACAGATCCTCACCCAGTTCTTCCATATTCTTGTACACCCGGAAAATCGGCTGCGTGGAACAGCCTGCCTTGGCCGCCAGTGTTCTGGCGCTCACCTGCGAAAAGCCATTCTGTCTGGTCATCTGAAATGCCGCATTTAATATTTCATCCTTTGTGATCGTCTCTTTTCTTGCCATAAGATATACCCTCTCTCGTATCGTAAATATATCATCTTTTGGTAACATATGTTATTATAATATATTATGTAACCTCCGTCAACTAAGAAATGCAAAAAAATGTCATACAAAAATCCCTTGATCTCAGCTTGTAAAAAAAAGCCTTGCTCAAGGGATTTCTGCTGTTATTATTATTTTACCTGTTTATCGCTTCACCGTAACCTTGACTTGCGTCTTCAAATCTTTGGTTATGCCGTCCCTTCCTTTTAACTGTAC
This sequence comes from Lachnospiraceae bacterium, assembly GCA_014804655.1. Lineage (GTDB taxonomy): Bacteria > Bacillota > Clostridia > Lachnospirales > Lachnospiraceae > UBA3282. The sequence goes on from JAAUZK010000021.1 coordinate 32,089, forward strand.
GACAACCGGAATCGTGTAGGTCTTTCCCTTCACTCCGGTAACCGTCATGATACCGTCCCTGTCCGCGATCGCCACCCTGAAAGTAATCGTATTGCTGTCCGTCTGTCTCGTGAGACCATATACCTTCAGATCCGCTTTGCCATCCTTATTACAGTCTAAGCTGCCCGACACATCATTGATGATATAACCGCCCTCAGAAAGCACTTCCATTTTATAAGTTCTGTACAGCGTATCCGCCGCCGCGTATAGGGTTTGGTTATTATCGGATATCTTTATCTTCGGCTGGCTCTGCTTCGGTGTCACCGTAAAGGTCTGACTCCTCACCGTAAAGGTATCGCCGTTTTCCATCACAATGGTGTACCCGAGCGCCAGCTTATAACGCTGTCCGGCTTTCAGCTTGCCATCCTGTTTGATCCTCAGACGATACTGTCCGGGATAGTTTGTAAGAATCCGCAGATCGAAATAATTGCTGTATTCGCCGTACAGTCTCATATTGCTCTTGATCGTATAATTACTGCCGATATTTTTAAACGTCGTCTTCAAACTGATATAATTGGAACTGTTATTACCGATTTCCTTGGTCAGATCCAGTTTGCCGGACACCTTAACCTTAGCGGTGACTGCTTTGTTCGTTACCTTGATCTTCAGATTCAGCGTCTTCGCCCTCACAATATTTCCATAAGCATCCGTATAGCATGGCGTTACCTTAAAAGGATAAGTGCCATTTGCGATCGCAGCCTGATCCATAGTCTCCGCACGGTTTACCTTTACAACGACTCTGTTCTTCTGCGCACTGTCCTGACTGATCTCCAACAGGTCCTCCGCAAGAAGCGCCTTTGCTTTCGGGTTACCGCCCTCAACTATGATGTTGTCACAGTTCAGATTACCGTCATACGCATTTTTCAGTCCGATCTCTGTGTACACAGTGCCGATCCGCATCGTATTCAGCGTCAACTGCGTATTCGTTAGATAAGGCACCGGTGCCGCCAGTTTAACGGTATGTACCGCATATACCGGTTCCCTCCAGTCGGCATTTCTGATCGTCAGGGTAAGTTTCTCGCTTCCTTTCGTCTTGCTGCCGGTATAGGTATATCTACGCCAGCCCAACGTAGAGGAATTAGGCAAAAACTTCACACTGTCATTGTCACAGCTCAACTCACTGTAATAATATTTCGGATTCTGCTGCGTCGCACTGTCCTTGTTATAGAGTAATGTTTTCTTATCCGTACTGTTATATAAATCGAATCTGCCCACATTATGNTCANNCATCGNGGGAATCAGCGTAGCAGAAGCCNCCTTCGTGACAATAGCGGGTTTCTTATAATTCCATTTAANGGAAACCTTCACGCCTTCATTGGGTTCTTTNTACCCTTGNACTTTCACCTTGACTTTCCCNGAAAANGNGTTANNATCCGCAGGTTTATTTTTGTCTGNAAGCTGAATNTCTCCCTGTTTAAANTAGAACCGCTCTACATTATTCGCCTTCTTAAAAGTATCATAAGCTNCATACNCAACGGTNCCNGCGCTGAATCCNTGATTCTGATCTGCCTCANCNGACTCCCAGACTACTGATTCAATACTGNNTGATCCCGGTACNGCNATATCCACCGATGCCGGATCNGANCGATAGAACAGATTCACCGCTCTGTTAGACTTAGCGGTCACTTTTGCCTGCTCATCTTTTACCGTCACGCGAAGCGGATAGAAGTANGCTTCGCTCCTGCCATTNGTCTTCACNCCAAGAACACAATCATAGGTTCCTGTCTTTGTTGTCTTNCTGTCACGAATCAGCAGCTTGCAGACGGAGGCCGCCGTCTCATTTACCATCAGCAGATCGGAGCAGATCGTCTCCCCGTCACCGTCATACAGTGTAACGCTCTCCACNTTCTCACCGTATGCNGGAACGATCTCCACCATNCCCGAAGATNCTTTGGCCAGATTCCTGCCTGCCGTCGTATCATAATCGTATGCGAGATTGACATTTACCTTCTCCGTATTGATACGCGGCATTTTGTTCTGTATTTCGATTCGNANCGAGTCCGTATGTCCCGCCGCATCCTTAACCTTNGCCGTCAGGATCGCATGTCCTTCCCCCTTGACGGTGATTTCCGCTGAATGGGTATCCTTAGACGGTTTCACGGCAATCACTTTCTTNTCCGTGACACTCCATGCGATCTTCACGGCAGAGAANTCCNCCNCACTTGTGCTGTTCCTNTCGGTCAGTTCGGNATNCACATCAAAGCTCGTCACATTNTTATCGCTGTTTATNATGATCCNGTCATTCTCGAGGATCACGTCATCCGCGTTTTCCGGTACCAGCTTCACATAGGCCATCTTCCCCGCAACGGCTTTCAGTTTATAGGTTTTCTTTGCCAGTATCTTTTCATGACTGTTATTCTTGTCTTTTACTTTAATGACCGCCGTAAGTGTATAGTTACCCGGCTTGACTGCCGTAATATTAAATTTTTTGCACAGCCGGTAATCCTCCTCCTGAAAACCCTCTTTCTGTACAATCACGTTTGCGGGGGCAGTAACATCCACATCATAGTAATAATTGGTCTCTTCATAAGGATTCAATCGCCCATAATACAAAGATTCTACCGTCAATGCCAGACGATCGGAATCCTCTGTCNGATCACCGTTCTCATCCACAGTGCTTACCTCGACCACATTGTTGTGTCCGGGATCGGCGTCTTCAAATACTGACATTCCTGTCACTTTCGCAATATACACATTGATCGTCTTCTCTTCCGGATAGTATTCCTCTCCAGTATAGACTGCCCGGAACGGATANGACGCCCTGTTGACNCCGTTAATGATGATCGGCGTATTCGGTTCCTCCCACTGCCAGCCTTCCCATGCNTTTTCCNGNGGCATNCTCACATCACCGATCTTGCTGCTGATATTCGCCANCGCATAGACAGGCGTTGCATTCACAAGCTGNTCGGAAGCCAGTTCTTTGATCTGCAGCGTTATCTCGCAGGNCTGCCNTGTATATGGNGCNCCGCCATCTTGGCCCGNGTCTTTCGGTGTAANGCGAAGNACTGCCTTNCCCGCTGCCTTGGGCGNGACCACGCCNTCTTCCGTCACTTCAGCCACNGCCGTATCATCAATGCTCCATGTAAAGTCACCGTTTACAAACTCGGTGGTTCCGGGCATAATCTCCCCTACTGCAGTATAAGTAAGACCGGATTTACATGCCAGTGTATACTGCACACGNTCTTCATCCTTCTCCTCTTCCTGCACTGCCGGATAATTGGAATTGCTTGCNGTAAATCCGATAATATCAAATCCCTTGCCGGGCACAGAACTCACATNTACNGTCATATAGGNCTTGACCGAATCCGAAGCCGCAAATATCAGCTTAGCCGTACCGACCTGACTGGCCGCGATCTCGCCTTCATTCCATGAAGCAACCGTCTCATTGTCAGAAACAACTGTNATGTCCGCAAGTTCGACGGGCGTACCCGTANCCGGATCGTANAGGCTGTATCCGCTGTATCGCTGCCCNTTTANGGCCTCAAACATTTCCTTATCCTGCCATGTGATATTCCCCGCATCGTCCAAATGACCAATCTGATAATTGTTTACTACCACATGACATGTATCCGTTGCTTCCGGATTATAGAGGGAAGCCACCGTAATCTCTGCGATGCCCGGTGCAGCCGCAGTCACTTTGCCGTCCTCCGACACTGTGGCTACATCCGGGTTACTACTCTCCCACACAAAGTCCTTGGTGATCTTATCAGGGCTCCATGAGACTTTCAGCTCCTCATATCCGTAACCNTTTTCATTCCTGTACGCCTCACCTACATTCAGATACAGATTCTCCTGCAAAAGCGTGACCGAAACAGGAGCCACTGCAGGCGTTGTCTTAAATTCGCCAGTTGCCTTTTTATTGATATCTGTCACACTGTCAGGGTCAGACACCCCGCTGCTCGAATCAGCGACCACCGCCGCAAAATCATATTCCGCATCTCTGACCAATCCGGTCAATGTTGNNCTGCATTNTCTGGATTCNACACCGCTCGCATTGGTNACATATCCTACCTTATGCCAATTCTTTTCATCTTTTNTTTTATAGAAAAAGATCACGTAAGAAGCNTGNGGCTCGATGTTNCCCTCAAAAAGCGCACTCAAAATAACGCTTGTTTCCTTCACATNGGCTTTTGCCNCAGAAACTTTGCGCACATCCTCTAAAGTCGTAAGCTCTATGGTTTTTGTATGGATCAGTTGATCCNTCCCGCAGTCTTCANCGGCNCCGAAGCCTACGATCATCTCATATNCCGTGTCCGCCTTTAATCCCGTAATCTTGACGCTGCCGCCCNTACTGCGATTATTTACGGGTACNGAAAATTGATGTTCCCATGCGACTGTCGCCTGCCNGTTACTATCTACGGCATTCTCCCCGCCAGCCTCTCCTGTGNCAGTCNTTTTCTCTGATATAACCGCACAGATAATCNTCATCCGTATNNTCCATCCNGNNNANTGTATACGCAATGTCTGCGGAAATCACNCTTGGAGATGATGNGATCGCCNCTTCNCGGNTATCNGGATTGGTNGNAAACGCTCCNTCCNTCGGCTGCTCCAACGCATCTGCTTCCACATTGGCAGTTTTGCCNAAACCNATCTTATACNGATANCGTGCNTTCTCCTNCAGTCCGCCTGCCCGAAGCAATACCGAGGACGAAGACTCGGATACACTCTTAGCCNCTGCCTTGTGCCATNTTCCCTCTTCCGTATCTTCACGGAAATANCAGATCAGATAACCGGAACTCTCTACCCCGCTTACGACNCAGTCAAAGNCNGCCCTGTAGATTCCGGGNGTTGCCNTGACCGTCACTTTACGNGGATCCGGTGTGGTAGTAAAAGNTCCTTCTATCGCGNCAGCCAGNTCATTAGCGGGNGGAACNCCTTCCCTGCCTAATCCNATCCTGTATTCATACTCTGTCTCTTTCNCCAGCCTNNTAAGCCCTATTTCGACCTTGGCATTATTTTTGCTGATTTTGGTATCAGTACCTCTCCACCAGCCCGTTTGNCCCGTTCCTTTCACAGCGGGNCTGATCCATAATACCAGACNAGAATCGTCAGCTNCGCTGTTTTCCATCCCGCTGACAGAACAGGTGANCGAGACATCCGCCATCCTCGGTCTGACAGACAANAGCGATATCTGCCTCGTTTCTTCATGGGTGGTAAAGCTNCCTTNCTGTAGACAGGTCAATTCATTGATCGGNGTAGTTGAGCTNGCNCCAAGCCCGATCTTATATTCATATTCCGTACTGTCCTGCAATCCCNNCAGNGTAATTTTGCCATTCGCATNTCCGGTATAATATTTNCNNTCCCANTCNACNCTGCCNGNNTTTCTGAAATANAGGATCAAAAGCGGNNTTTTATNNGGATCAATGCCTTGTATCGTGTAGGANAGNTCGGNNACAGTCACCATAGCATTCACGGAATCAATCCTGAGCTTCTGNNCATCGTCACCGGTAACCAGAATACCTTCCGCAATTNTAAANTCCNNCCCANTCNCGATAANCAGCTNATANCGGCTGTTAAACGCAAGGTTCAATCCTGTCAGNATACAGCTNTAGTTATTCGCCGCACTNAANGTATANTTCGAAGGATACTCCGTATANGANGAGGCGCCTTCNCTTCTGATANAGGCNNNGAATNCCCTGCTTCTGTCATGCNNTTTCANACCGGCAACATCCTGCTCATTCAANGTCACCCGGTACTCCATATAGCCGCTCTCCTCGATCTGCAGAGGAGCTGCAGAAGGCGTGGTCATTTTCTCATACAGGCAGCATTCCGCATTGTCNNTGNTTACATTCTTAGATTTACCCACCAGCCAGCNCAGATAATATTCNCCANCCGNNTCAAACCACAGGCTGGTATTTNCTGCNCTGGAAAATGNCGTCTGATACTGATTCGCCTCATTGAGACATACCGCAGTCCCAGCATCTCTATAGTTATCCCACTTGTCCGCACTGACATACTGAAGCCGNAGATAATACTCTCCCGACAGTGCTCCTTCTGTCCCCGAGAGTCGGTATGTATGGGTGAAGTCATATGGGCTCTCGAAGTCTGTANCCTTATCTTCCACCCTTGTAAGTTTCATGCCCGATTCATTCAGATTCAGGGAACAGTGGGTTACAACGCCTCCAAGAAACAACGCGAAATCATATTCCGTNCCGCTCTGCAACCCCTTGATCACTATACTTTCGGGNCCGGAATAAGCCCAGTCCAGAGCCTTGCTCGTTAANGTATATCTTGTCTCTCCTTCCGGTTTATAATATAAATAGCATCTTGGTACACGGCTTGATGGCGGCAATTGAAATTCACANTTGACCGTGGTCCTGACATCACTGTCCCGCGTAACCTTCAAGGTAATCTCATCTTCCCCGTAAAATGCCTTCTCCGGTGTATGCAGGAGGACTGTCACCGGCTCCGTGGTAATACAGGCANCACGAAATTCCATCCATACCNTCAGCTCATATGTCTCATTCGGCAGGAAAACACACTCCGTTACATGCTCCCATTCGCTGCGTAGACTGATTTCCTCTGCAGTTTCTTCATAGGCNGCGGTTCCGATTTTATCCGTATGCGGANTTCCCAGCGCATCCTGAAAGGAATAATGNATCACAGGCCTATCGCCATCCACATAGTTCGTCTTCGCACGCAGGTAAAGTGAACGAAAGTCCTCCGATAAATCGGCTTCATAATCATAAACCTTGATCTCCACCGGCGTTCCCGTGGTCCGGTAAGTCACCGACTTTAGCGATTCTCCCCATTCGCTTGTCCGGAAATCGAACCGGTACTCCGTTCCCGCACGAAGTTTCGGAAACTCATAACGCTTATATTTATCGATCAGTACGAACTGTTCCGGCTCTGTCCCATCCATCGGAGCATAGTAACAGTAAATATTCTTACTACTTCCTCCCTGTGAAGGAAACGGCTCCACATCCAGTACGATNGAATGATCCGTACATTCGTCATCATGAATATACAGCCAGTCATCCNCTNCTTTTTCTTTGGTAACGCATTGCGTACCCGAAAGCAGCGCCACAAACTGCGCTTTGCGCAGATCTTCCTCTGGGGTATACATGACCATATAGGAAACATCGTAAGTCGTGGCTTGTGCCACCGTTCCTGACTCTACCTCACCCTCGCATTCCTTCCATGCTCTGAGATAAAGATTTCTCTTGGAAGTCTGACTAACGTCGCCTACATCCTGATCTCCCTCACTGTGATCCGCCGGCCCCCAATATGGCCGTATAAAATACCTGCCTTCACTACTTTTGTCCACATAGTCGGCTTCCGCATGAAACCGCAGCCGCTCACACCCCGCCTGTGCCCTGAACGTAAGCCTGTCGCCGTTCTCAAGCACAAGACTGCTCACGCCGTCTGCATCTGCCTCAGCTTCCGTCTGATCGGCAGCCTTCAACGTAAACGTTCTGCCTGCCTTGTCTTTTACATAAGTTTCAATGTAGACAGTCTCCCCGGCTTCCATATAATCGGTATTGATCCACAGATACCAGTAATCTACAAATGTGTTTCCGTTGGGATCAAAATGTGCCCAATGATTCCTTGTACTGTCNNAAGGCGNTNTGTACAGATTGACATAGATNTAACCCGTNCCCTCACAATCCACNCTGTCCGTATAGAAGGCNTACCGCCCCGNNCTNGGNGCCGTAAAAGAATACCATGCGCTGCNCTCCCGGCTGTCCGGCGCANTGATCGTCACACCGNTATTCTTTGCCTCCTCATAGGAGATCTCGGTTATAGNGTTCTCTGACGNGGANACNTCNCCCACATCTGCCATTGCAAGCACAGTGTTCCCGGAGACGGAACTATCGTTTTCTGAAACCGAAGCATTTCCTTCCCCATCTTCTGCCTCATCTGCCTCATCTGCCCAGAGGTCATCTGTCTCTTCACCGGAAAGATCATCAGTATTATCACCGCTGTCAATGCCGTCGCTTATGTCACTGTCTTCCGCATGATCCGCGTCGCCATCAGTACCGGTCTCCTCTCTGTTATCGGAATTATCGCTGCCGGCGGTGTCACCACTGTGATCTGCATCTCCGATATCGATGCTTTCGTCTCCGTTTTCAGGATTACTTGCACCGCCATTATTGTCATTATCTTCATTACTGCTGTTATTAACAGCATCTTCAACACTGCCATCAGCCGTTTCATTATTATCAATGTTTCCAGCACTGCCATTACTATCGGTATCTTCGCTATTGCCGATGGTATTCGTACTACTATTATATAAAACGCCGCCTTCGCCCTCCACAGCCGAATGCTCTGTCTCGTTTGTTGTCTCTATCCTTATATCACTCTCTGCAGCATACGCTGTCGCTGGCGTCTCAAACGCCAAAATTCCTGCCAATGCAAATGTCAAAATTCGTCTAACCACTATCATCTGTCCTCTCATATTAAAAAAATTGCGAACCTCCCCTTTACCATATACGCGGAAAGGCTCGGCTCGCAATCATTTATTTACGCTTTATCACTCTTATACAGGATAAGCTGCATTCTTTGTATCAGCCTGAGTCATATCTACTTTCTCCTGCTGTGCCTGACGGTACTTGAAGAAGTCGATTGCCACCTGCGGGAACAGTGCGTAGGACAGTACATCCTCATCCTGCTGTTTCCATTCCTTCATCTCTGCTTCCAAGCCTGCAAGCTCCGGCTCAACGTGACCGGTTGCCTCAGCGGAACGAGCGGTAGAACGCGGCTCGCCGGGAATAACCTTATCGATCACTTCCTGACTCATAGGCTTAACTGTCTGCCCGTAATTACCACGAAGCAGATCCTTGAACTCCCCTGTTGCCATCTTATATCTCTCGCCCATCAGTACATTAAATACAGCCTGTGTACCAACGATCTGAGAAGAAGGCGTAACCAGAGGCGGCTCGCCGCAATCCTTACGGACTCTCGGAATTTCTTCCAGCACATCCTGATATTTATCCTCTGCCTTCTGCTCCTTCAACTGGCTTACCATGTTAGACAGCATACCGCCGGGAACCTGATAGCGCAATGTATTGATATTGACACCGAGTACCTTAGTGCTTAACAGGCCGGAGGCGATACATTCCTCACGGTAAGGACGGAAGTAATCCGCGATCTCTGCCAGAATTTCCTGATCATATCCGGTATCGTACTCTGTACCCTTAAAGGTCTCCACCATAACCTCTGTCGCAGGCTGGGAAGTACCCAGTGCGAAAGGAGATATTGCACAGTCAATAACATCCACGCCCGCTTCCACTGCCTTCAAATATGTCATGGACGCTACGCCGGACGTATAATGTGTATGGAGCTGGATCGGAAGCTTTGTGCTCTCCTTTAAGGTCTTTACGAGCTCCGCTGCACGATAGGGAACGAGCAAACCCGCCATATCCTTGATACAGATGGAATCTGCACCCATCTCCTCAATCTTCTTCGCCATATCAGCCCAATACTCTAATGTATAGGCATCTCCTAGCGTATAGGAAAGCGCGATCTGGGACTCTCCTCTGCCCTCCTGCTTCTTAATCTTGTTGGTTGCATCTACTGCCGCCTGCAGGTTACGGATATCATTCAGGCAGTCAAATATTCTGATGACATCGATACCGTTCGCAATGGATTTCTCAACAAACGCGTACACCACATCATCCGCATAAGGTCTGTATCCCAGGATATTCTGGCCTCTGAATAACATCTGTAACTTGGTATTTTTAAAGCCATCTCTTAACTTTCTGAGTCTCTCCCACGGATCCTCCTTCAGAAAACGAAGAGACGCATCGAAGGTAGCACCACCCCAGCACTCTACTGCATGGTAGCCGACTTTATCCATTTTATCTACGATTGGAAGCATTTTTTCGGTAGGCATTCTGGTCGCAATCAGAGACTGATGTGCGTCACGAAGAACGGTTTCCATAATTCCAACCGGCTTTTTAATCTGTTCTGCCATTATATTTTCATTCCTTTCTCATTATAATTAAATTCACAGCAATTTCCAAAGTTGTGAAGCAGCTCGTGAAGTTAGAATACGCCGAATACTGCCATAAATGTACCGGCTGCAACCGCAGTACCGATAACGCCCGCTACGTTAGGACCCATAGCATGCATTAACAGGAAGTTGGTCGGGTCTGACTCCGCACCAACCTTCTGAGATACTCTCGCCGCCATAGGTACGGCGGACACACCTGCGGAACCGATCAGCGGATTCACCTTGCCCTTTGTCATTACACACATCAGCTTGCCGAATAGTACACCTGCCGCCGTACCGAATGCAAACGCGATCAGACCTAATGCGACAATCTTAAGAGTATCCCAGTTAAGGAATGCCTCTGCACTCGTGGTAGCGCCTACGGATGTACCGAGGATAATAACTACGATATACATCAGTGCATTGGAAGCTGTATCTGTCAACTGTCTTACCACGCCTGACTCTCTGAACAGGTTACCTAACATCAGCATACCTACAAGCGGCGCCGTGGTAGGAAGGATCAGAGATACTACGATCGTAACTACGATCGGGAATAGGATCTTCTCTAATTTGCTGACAGGACGAAGCTGTCCCATCTTGATTTTTCTCTCTTTTTCTGTTGTAAAGAGTTTCATGATCGGCGGCTGGATAATCGGCACAAGCGCCATATAAGAATACGCCGCCACGGCGATCGGTCCCATCAGAGTAGTCTGTCCCAACTTACCTGCAAGGAAGATCGATGTAGGACCATCCGCACCACCGATAATGGAAATAGCTGCCGCTGCTTTATCATTGAAGCCAAGGAAAATAGCTCCGAAGTATGCTGCAAAAATACCGAACTGCGCTGCCGCACCGAGAAGAAAGCTCTTCGGATTAGCAATCAGCGGACCGAAATCCGTCATGGCACCGACACCCATGAAGATCAGGGACGGCAGAATCGCCCATTCGTCCAGCTTATAGAAATAATACAGCAGACCGCCACCGGCACCGCCTTCCCCGTATGGAGCCATGATATCCGGATAGATATTCACGAGCAGCATACCGAATGCGATCGGAACCAGCAGAAGGGGTTCAAATCCCTTGGCGATGGCCAGATATAGGAAAAAAAGTGCTACGGCAATCATGATATAGTTCCGCACATCCAGATTAAAGAACGCGGTCTGATGTATCAGATTGTTAAGCGTCTCAACTATATACATTTTATTAACCTCCTGTAGTTTTAGTTTCAGATGCACCCAAATACGGCTTTATCGCATTGTGTGCGCACCCTCTTAGTTCAATGTTGCGAGTAAAGCTCCAGCTTCCACAGCGTCACCTACTGCTACATTAATACTTGCTACAGTACCGTCCTGGGGAGCAACTACAGGGATCTCCATCTTCATGGCTTCCACGATCACGACAGCGTCACCTTTCTTCACTGCCTGTCCTACGTTTGCCTCAATCTTAAACACTTTCCCTGCCGCACCGGCCTCGATCTTAACACTGCCCGCTGCGCCGCTTGCTGCCGGTGCTGCTGCAGGAGCCGGAGCTGCCTTGGGAGCTGCCTTCGGTGCTACAGGTGCAGCCGCCACAGGTGCGCCGCTTGTAGCGCCCTCTTCCACTACTACATCATATACGCTTCCGTTTACGGTGATTGTATAATTTTTCATTTTAATATCCTCCTATGACTCTTAGGCATTCTGCCATTTACTCTTATTAGATTTTCTGATGGATCGTACTACAAATCCGTCTGTGGAACCGGAACCTTCATATGCCGCAATCGCCGCCGCAATCACTGCCACCAGCTCTGAATCGTCAGACAACTCCTCTTTCTGCGCAATCTGCGTCACTACAGGATCAGCCTGCACACTGCCGGCCGACGCGTTCGCTTCAGGTTTCTGCTTATTAGTTTCCAACTTGGAAATCAGTGTAAAGCAGGAAATAATCAGACTGATCAAAATCAGTACAGCAAATACGGTTCCCATTCCGATTACCGTATTCATTGCCGCCTTGGCCATGATCTCACCAAGGGAATATGCTACATTGGTCGTAATACCCGCATAACCTCCCGTAGCAGCGTCAAAGATAATCTCTACCGTAGCATTATGGCTGGATCCTAACACATTGACAGTAACAATCATCTCCTCATCGGTGACAACAGCCGTACCGCCGTTCGTTCCCTCAAAGGTACCGATATCATCCAATGCGTCCTGCCATCCGAGAAGTCCGGCATAAATTTCCGACTGTGATGCATACTGCTCTATGGCACCCTGCTTAACGATCTCGTCCATCTGCTGTACTGTCGTCTCACCAAACTGCACCATACTTTCCGTGTTGGCATCCCCTGCCGCAGCTTCATCCTGTCCGCATGCACACAATCCGATCATACAGGTAATCACACCTAATATTGCTAATAATTTTTTCATATTAAGCATCATCCTTTCTAGACTGTACCGTGTTTTCTATCCGGACGGCCTTCACTCTTAGTAGCTAACATCTCGAAAGCGCCGATCACATATTTTCTCGTGTCAACAGGCTCCACGATCTGGTCTACATATCCTCTCTTTGCCGCACTTGTCACATTGTTCTGCAGTGCAGCATATTCTTTCGCACATGCGTCGATAGCTTCGGAGCCTTGTCCGTCACATATGATCTTCGCCGCAAGGTTCGCATCCATCATTCCGATCTCGGCATCAGGCCATGCGATCGTAATATCTGCACCAATTGCCTTGGAATTCATTGCCACATAAGCGCTTCCGTATGCCTTGCTGATGATCACATTCACTTTCGGAACTGTTGCACTGGCAAAAGCATATGTAAGCTTCCCTACAGCTTTCGCAATTCTCTGCTCAGAGCACTTGGTTGCCGCAAATCCCGCGACGTTAGTCAGAGAAAGAACCGGAATATCAAAAGCATCGCAGAAATTAATGAATTCTGCCGCTTTCTCTGCTCCTCTTACGGACAATGCCGCATCAAATTTATCAGTCACTTCACCGTCAGCATTATATACCTGTGTACGGTTAGCAACTGCACCAATGGTCGCACCGTTTAATCTGATAAATCCGGCAACCATATCCTTCGCATAGTTCTGCTTTACTTCCACAAAAATGCCGTCATCTGCAATCTGTGACAAAGCAATGGACGTATCACCCACACAGTTCACGATCTCGGCACATGCCCTGTTCAGGTCATCCGTGCAGTCTCCTACCGCGATCTCCGCATTGTTGGCAGGCAGCATGGATACAAGCTGTCTGATCTGTGCCATGATGGATGCCTCGTCGCCGACTGCATCCACAAGTCCTGTCTCTTCGCTCTGGAATGCCGCGGAAGAGGTGTCGCATCTGGAAATCTCATTACCCTCCAACGCATTAGGCGAGTTCACGAATAATTTTGCTTTTTTCTCCTCCATAAAAGCAAAGTCCGTCATTGCGGGAATCAACGCAAGTCCGCCGCCACAGTTTCCAAACACCGCCGTAATCTGGGGGATCACACCGGAAGCAAGTGTCTGCTTCATGTAGATCTCACCAAAACCATTTAAGGCATCTGTCGCCTCCTGCAGTCTAAGTCCGGCGGAATCAATCAGTCCGATCACAGGTGCACCTGTCTTAAGCGCCAGATCATAGAGGTTTGCAATTTTCTTAGCATGCATCTCGCCGACCGTACCGTTTAAAACGGACGCATCCTGGCTATATACATACACAAGATTACCGTCGATCACTCCGTAGCCGGTCACAACGCCGTCTGAAGGAGTTTCCGCCTGTTTCAGATTGAAATCCGTAGCTCTCGCCGTTACAAGCGCACCGATCTCAACGAAACTGTTTTCATCGAGCAAAGCATTAATTCTTTGACTCGCTTGAGAAGTAGTACTCATTTTTCAGCCCTCCATTTATCATAATAATAAATAATTAGAACATTATCATTATGTGCATAGCACACGAACGTAGTATAACATAGTTTAAGCGACTCGACCAGCTTATTTTCCAAAATTTTTCATCAAAACCGCCAAAAAATTGTTAAGAAAAACCCTAAAGCAAAAAAACATGAAGAAGATATGTACATATTCGTCCGAAAGTGCGCTCTTCCACAGCTGCCGCAGTGACAATCGGGTAACATTTGATTAATGTACCGTTCAGATAATAGCTGACCGTTCCGATCTGTTCTCTCTCCCCGACCGGTGCCTGCAGCACATCTGCGATCTTCGTCCTGACCTCAACTTCGTCATCTTCACAGAGCAGATAGGAAATACTGTTCTCTCCGTCGTCCTCCAGCCGCACTGGCACATACATTTCCCCGTATGGTTTGCCCTCCTTCCCATCGATGCCGTTTTGCACCCGTATATCCCGAAATTCCTGAGGTTCATAGATATCCCTGTATTGATACCGCTCCATCCCGTAAGCAGTCAGCTTCTTCATATCGCTCCACTTATACGTCCTGTTGTTCGGCCATCCGCAGGCAAGCAGCGCTACCGTAAATATCCTACCCTCACTCTCCACCGCACCCACATAACAATAGCCCGCATTATTGGTAAATCCCGTCTTTCCCGAAATTGCTTCCTTCATCATCCCCAGAAAAGCATTGTGATTATTGCAATGGAAGCTTCTCTTGCCGTCCGCATCGGTAAAATCATATCCCAGCGTCTGCGTGATCTGAAGAAACTGCTCTCTGGCCGGCGAATCCGTCACACAGTAAGCCATGATTCTGGCCAGATCCGCAGCTGTAGTTGAGTGAACCCTGCCGCTGTCATTCACTGTCGCATCCAGTCCGTTGGGTGTAATAAAATAAGTGTCATAACAGCCGATATCTCTCGCCTTCTGATTCATCATAGAGGCAAATTCCTCTACGCTTCCTCCCACCGCTTCTGCGATCACCACTGCCGAGTCGTTATGGGATTCCAACATAAGTGAATATAACAGATCTCCCAGCCGGTACCGTTCCCCCGACCTCACATACAGCTTGACTTTCGGCATACTCGCCGCGTAGGATGATACTTCCGCGATCTGATCCGGATTACCGTACTCCAACGCCAGAATACAGGTCATGATCTTGGTAGTACTTGCCATCGGCAGTACATCTTTTTCGTTCTTGCCATACAGCACACGCCCCGAATCCGCATCCATGAGAACCGCGGCCTGGGCATAGAGCTGCAGATCATCCTTTTCCTCCCGCGCGCCGTCCTGCGCCCGAATCGGAATCGTCTGACAACAAAACAAGGCAATCGCCAACACTATGGCGATCACCCTGCCGTGAATATATCCATTAATACATCTTACTGCCGGAGTTTTAAAATGCCCCCTAATACTGCCCAGATTTCTATTGTAAAAAATACGCATATATATACTGACCTTTATGCTTCTTCGTTAATATATATGCGAGTACAGCTTTCATATGACATAGTTTCTAAATATCAAGCTGCAGCTGCACCTCCGACTCGGCCTGCTGCTTAAATTCCTCGATCTGTACCGCGTTTAACTCCGGCAGATCTTCCAGCGACTTCACCCCGAAACTTCGAAGGAACTGCTCCGTGGTACCGAAAAGAAGCGGTCTTCCCGGTGCATCTAACCGGCCCACTTCCGTGATCAGATCATATTCCAGCAGCTTATTCACCGCATGATCGCAGCTCACGCCCCTGACCTTCTCAATTTCCAGCCTGGTAACCGGCTGCTTATATGCAATGATAGAAAGCGTCTCCAGAAGCGTGTCCGTGAGCACAAATTTTTTCGGTGCCTTTGCGATTTTGATGAGATACTCATACAGTTCTCCCTTGGTACACATCTGCACGGAACCATCCAGTGTAGTCAGGCCGATTCCCCTGTCCTGTGCACTGTAGTCCTGTGCCAGTTCCTCCAGAATCTCCTGCGTCACCGCCTTATCCTCCTCGATCACTGCCGCAAGACTGTCGATAGTTACCGAATCGCCCATTGTAAAAAGAATTGCCTCCAGTACTGCTTTCGCCTTTGCTCTCTCCATCTTTCTTCCCTCTATTCCGCCACCGACGTAAGCTGCATCGGTGCGGTGTCACTCACATCTTTCGTCGTAATGATAATATCTGAGAATGTGTCCTCCTGCTCTATGCCGATCCTGCCTGTCTTGATCATCTCCAGAATCACCAGAAACGTAACGATGACTTCCATCTTGCTGTTCTGCTTCTCCAGAAGTTTTCGGAAACTGAAAGTCTTATGACTGCGCACATACGCTTCCACAAAAGTGGTCTTCAAATCCATATCGATCTCGTCCTTCTCAATATTTCCGAAGGTGCTTCTGACCGGATCGATCTTGTCCTCCTGTCGTTTCATAATCTGCTTGAATATCTCGTGCAGCTTCTGCAGCGTCATATCACCGATCAATTCCTCATAATCCACCGGCTGTCTATAATCGGCAACTTCCTTAGGAAGCGTGGGTTTCTTGTAGAGACTGCGCTCCGCATCCACCATCCTGTCACGCAGTTCATATGACATATATTTGCACATCTTATATTCCAGTAACTTCTCCACCAATTCCGCTCTCGGATCTTCCTCTTCTCCCTCTTCATTCACTTCTTTAGGCAGAAGCATCCTGCACTTGATATCGATCAGGGTAGCCGCCATAACGAGAAACTCACTCACCACATTCATGTCTTCTGTCGGCATCTGTTTAATATAATCCAGATACTGCTCTGTGATCTCCACGATCGGAATATCATAGATATCAACTTTATTCTTATCGATCAGGTGCAGAAGCAGATCTAACGGTCCTTCAAACACCTCTAATTTAACAGGGATCGCCATCTTGAGCCTGTCCTTTCTATTTTCCTATATGCCCCTTTACATGCATATATGCCTTATCGGTTCCGATATTCTCTTTGCCGTTCTTCCCAGGTACAAGATCGATCACCACAAGCTCCGCCGGATTGAAAACCCTGACAGGAATCGTATGTGTGCCCAATCCTCTGCTAAGGATCATCACTGATCTTCCGTGTTCAAACCGCCCGCCGTCATACTTGGGAAAAAGGGTCAGGTTCGGTGACAGAACTCCTCCCAGCACAGGCAGCTTCATGATACCGCCATGCACATGTCCCGACACCACCACATCGGCTCCCCATGCCGCATACTCCTCAAAATACTGCGGCGTGTGGGCGATCAGGATCTGACACGCTTCCCCACGTGGCTTCCCTAGTATTTTGGGGAGATAGCTATCCTTCATGGGATACTTTCGGAATTTCTTATAGTAGCATCCGTCGATCCGGGAACCGCACACCGCCACATTATACTCCGGCAGATAGGTATTCTCATTGACTAACAGCGAGATCCCGCAGTCCGTCAAACCTTTGATATAATCTTCATATATTGTACCGTACTGTTCCGGATAAAGTTGCAAACGGCACTCGTGATTTCCCAAACCATAATATATCTTATAGCGGGAAGACAACTGCCGCATCAGTGACAGCGCCTTCCCGTATGGTGTTTCCTGTTCTGCTGTCAGCATATCTCCCGCGGTCAGAATCACATCCGGGGATATCGCGTCTATTTCTTTGATCAGTTTTTCATGATCTTTGCCGTATGATTTGTTATGCAGGTCGGACAGCAGAACAAGTTTGCAGGGTTTGGTGATCTTATCCGATCTGATCTCATATCGCACCGTGATAAATCTGTTGCAGTCATATGCCGATATGAGCAGGCACAAAATAATCATAAACGCCATGCAGATCAATATTCCCACTATCATATATGTTTTCTCCACTTCTAAGTGTCCGCCGCCCGAAACGGTGCGGCACTTTCACTTCCGCCGTGCCTACACAACTTATAAAGTATATCATAAACCGGGCCGCTACCGCAATCTGTGAACTTGTGTTCTGCATAGTCAGCATACATAAAGACTAAGCCTGTGCACAATGCTACCGCTTCATCAAATAACGAATCCATACCTTTTTCCAGTAATCCTTATATCCCGCCTTCTCTACGCCTTTCGCCGCTAAGATCGACACGCTTCCGATTCGCACGCCATCCAGTTTGTACACGGCTTCCCCGATAGCCTCTCCTTCCGCCACAGGCGCCTGCACGCAATCAGGCAGACTGATCTCCTTCTGTATCTCGCTCAGGTTGCTTCCCTTCGTGTCCAGATACTCGAACGGTCCGGCATAAGTCAGATACAGGACATCATCAATTCCGCCCTCTATCTTTTGCTCCGGCAGCGGGTCCTTATTCTCATCCGTATACATGCGGCTCACGCTGTATCCGTAGTTAAGCAGCGTAATGGCATCCTGAAAACGGCTCTTGGGATCGGGTGCCGCCATAACCACGGCGATCAGCTCCATGCCGTCTCTGTCCGCCGTCGCCGACAGGCAGTACAACGCTTTCGAAGTGGAACCGGTCTTTAATCCCGTCGTCCACTCATACTGCTTGAGCAATTTATTCGTGCTGGATAAGGTAAACGTAGAAGTGCCCTGGGGTGTTATATGTTCGATATCTTCCATCCAAATCTTCGTATACTCGAACACCTCCGGATATTTGGTGATCAGCTCTCGCGACATGATCGCCACATCCTTGGCAGAGGAATAATGGTTGTCGGAATCCGACAGCCCGCAGCAGTCCTCGAAATGCGTATTCTGCATTCCCAATTTCTCCGCTTTCTCGTTCATCAGCTTGACAAACTCACTCTCACTGCCTGCTATGTATTCTGCCACCGCCACGCTGGCATCATTTCCCGAGGCAACAGCGATACACTTAATCATTGTCTCTAACGTCTGTGTCTCGCCTTCCTCCAAAAAGACCTGTGATCCACCCATGGACTTCGCATAAGCGCTGGTGGTAATCTGATCCTCCAGATGTATCCTTCCGCTTTTCAGATGTTCAAAAATAATCAATAATGTCATGATCTTCGTAATGCTCGCTGGACTTCTTCTCGTGTCCGCATCCTGTTCACAGATCACCTGTCCGGTGTCTGCTTCCATCACGATATAAGACGGTGCGGTAACATCCGGTGCTGCCCATGCCCCCATCGACATGCACATAAATCCCGCGTGAAATATAAGGCATCCCAATATTAGCCATATTACAATACGCTTCCCTTTTTTTCGCAACACTTTCACTCCCAAATACTCTGTTATGTACTATACATATTGTAATGGGACAACGGATATTCCACCAAAGAAAAACAGACTCAAAATCGCTTCTGAGTCTGCTCCATGCTTTTACTTAGTTGTATTTACGTTTTCTGGCTGCTTCGGACTTCTTCTTACGTCTTACGCTGGGTTTCTCGTAATGCTCTCTCTTACGAATCTCCTGCTGGATGCCTGCTTTCGCACAGCTTCTCTTGAAACGACGCAATGCGCTATCCAAAGTTTCGTTCTCTTTAACGATTACGTTTGACATTCTCGCACCTGACCTCCCTTCAGTCCCGAACAAGCATTTCGACTGATTGGGTTATTTATGAGCTTACACGCTCTGTGTTTCTACACACAACACAAATTATACCACATTTTGGTTATGAGTCAACTACTATTTCGAAATTAACATCTTTTTGGAATCCTTCGTCTTTTGCTTCCGACCGTTTATCATATAAAAAATGATCCCAAATAAGGTAACTACTGATATGGCCTCACATACTCTCCAATACCACGGCTCATGAAATCCAATTCGGATTCCTCCGGAATATCCTGCCGGCACAGATACTACAATACGGTAAAAATTCCCCGGTGAAATCTGTAACTGCTCACCGCTGTCCGTGACAGCCCTATACCCTTTATACAGAATTATCGGCACCTCTATCTGACTGCTTTCATCACTCATGTTCTGAGCATGGATCACAAGCGTTCCCTTTTCCCTATGCCATTCCTCTACGCTTACATACCCCGGGTCGTAGACGAGTTCCTCTCTGTAACCGTTCGTATATGTCTCAACGGAAAATCCCTCTGCGTCCTCTACCGGAATATATTCTGCAAATCCGATATCCCACGTATCTATTCCGCCTTCCTGATAAATGTGATATACCGTTGCCTCATTCATCAGCTTACTGATAAAGGTTATTCCCTGACTCACAGACAAAAAGACCAATAATCCCCCGAAAAAGATTTTCTTTTTCCGGTCTATCCAATTCTTTTGCATGACGATACACAAAAGCCACAACACTACAACTACAGCCACGGCAAAAAAACGCCACTGAAACTGAAGCCCATGTACCGGGAACGTCAGTACCGGTATCTTGTCTACCAGCCATGTATACGGGAACATATATCTTGTCATAAAAATGCTTAACACACTTAGAAAAACCGCTAAATACTCTTCTCTCTTCTCTCGCTTGTCCCTTCCTTTTTGTCCCATACAAAACAGAAACCAGCCAATCAATATGAACATAACCGCATTTCCTGCCGTATGCGGCATACTCGACGCAGCGCCGCGGCTGCTGATCGCTCCCGACGAACCCATGGCAACATAGTCTGTCATGAAAAGCTGTACTATATAACCTCCCTTTTCTTCCATACGATATGGTACATACCGATCAAGATTGTTAATGGCATATGTTCCACTCATCATATAGTCCAAAAACGGAAGCAAAAACCACAGATTTAATAATACTGTTGCGCCCAATGTCTTGATCAATACGACAAATGTTTTTTTACGTATTGTCTTTCTCCATAAAATGACAACTGCTAAAATAACAAAAAGGGCCACCATTTCCGTAGAAATCATATGCGACAGAAATATTCCGGTACAACCGGCTGTTATCGTGATCCAGCTTCGTCCATGCTCTGTAGATTCCTCCGGAAGTTTATAGACTTTCCACAGTCCGTATAATACCAGCGGCATAAATGCCATCGCGGTGTACTCACCTACCGCTGCCCTTGAATAGACATCATATAACCGAAATATATTTAGCGAATATATGGCTGCACACACCAGTCCGTTATGCCTGTTGCTCATCCTCGAAAAACAATAGTAAGAAATCACTACTGTCAGCACATTGATCATAAAGACATAAAAATTATAGGCTCCAAGGATCGACACACCGAAAATACGTAAAAAGGCAGGGATATACAAAAGCAAATCGCCATAAAACACCGAAACAGCATATCCGTGTCCCTCCATCCAGTTCGTCGGGATCTTCACGGGAAATACACCATTCATCCACCCATCCTTGATTCCCTCAATCCGAATCAGATGAAATCCCAAATCCTGTGCATTGCTGAACAAATAATTTACAGTCAACGGCAGACTGCTGAGGCAGATCAATAAAAACAACAGCTTATATTGGTTCTTTACTTCCGCATCTGCAAAAAGCCTGTCACGCAAAGCATAAATAATCAGAATGAGATCCAGTACCATAAACAAAATCGCGATCCGGAACATAAAATTACGCGTATCAACTGTCGCCGTCGTGATTCTGATTCCTCTGAGCAATAAATAATCCTGTTCTCCCGAATCACCCGAAAGCCGGCCTTGTATATGTAGTGGTCTGTCATTGTATTTTACTCTGAAATCACATTGGATATTTCCGGATTCCTTGATAAATATCTTTCCGCCGATATCACTGTCAAACCAGCTGTCATGATAACATACCTCCAGCCTGACATCCCCTGCATATTCATACCAAGCCTCCAGCGTATACATTCCTTTCGGCAAAGTAAAATCCGGAGTTGCCACATATTGAGTCCCATACGACTTATCTATGTAGAACGCTTCTGCACCGGTATTATCGACAAAATCCTCCTGCGCAAAATTCAACTCCACTTTCTCGCGTCTGCTGTAAATAAATCCCAGCGCTGCCAGTATCAACAGTTCCACTGCCAGGATACCGCACCATACCCATTTTTTTGATACTATTTTCTGTAACATGTCTATGTCCGGCCGCCTCTCTACTGAATCTGTCCTTCCAGTATTTTCGCGCACTCTGTAATCGCCGCATCAATTCCGGCAGGATTCTTACCGCCCGCCTGCGCCATGTTGGGGCGTCCGCCGCCACCTCCGCCTACGAGTGCCGCGATACCTTTGATCAGATTACCCGCATGAGCGCCCTGTCCCATTGCGCCGTCCGTCGCCATAGCAATCATATTGACCTTGCCGTCACTGTCGGAGATCAACACAACTACACCTTCGCCCAACTTCTCTTTCAACTGGTCGCCCAGCTCGCGCAGACCGTTCATATCCACGCCTGCAACCTTCGTTGCTAACAGTTTCACACCTTTCACTTCCTGTACCTGGTCCATAACATCACCAAGCGCATCCTTAGCTGCCTTACTCTTTAATGACTCATTCTCACTCTGTAATGTTTTCATCTCTGCCATCAGATGCTCGCAGCGCTCCACCAGATTGGAGGGAGAAGTCTTTAACACCTTAGCCGTCTCCTGAAGCTGCTCTTCTAATTTCTGATAGTATGCCGTTACGTTGCTGCCCGTCACCGCTTCAATACGGCGCACGCCTGCTGCAACACCGGACTCGGACAGAATCTTAAAGGAACCGATCGTACCGGTAGATTTCACATGAGTACCACCGCACAGTTCTTTGGAGAAATCTCCCATCTGTACGACACGCACCGTCTCTCCGTATTTCTCACCGAAGAGCGCCATCGCACCGGATTTCTTGGCTTCCTCTATCGTCATAATTTTCGTCTCGACAGGCAGATTATTTGCAATCTGCTCACTCACAATCTGCTCTACTTTTCGGATTTCATCCGGTGTCATCGCCGCGGAATGTGAGAAGTCGAAACGGGTTCTCTCACCATCCTGATAGGAACCCGCCTGTTCCACATGATTACCCAGCACCTCGCGCAATGCTTTCTGGAGCAGATGGGTCGCGCTGTGATTCTTACAGGTATTGCCTCTCCTTACGGCATCTACCGAAAGCGTCACGGCATCGCCGACTTTAAACATACCTTTTGTCACCTTGCCGATATGCCCCACTTTGCCGCCCAACAATTTGATGGTGTTCTCCACCTGGAACGTTCCGTCTGCAGTGGTAATCATACCGATGTCGCCTTCCTGTCCGCCCATGGTGGCATAGAAAGGTGTTTTTTCCACGATAATCGTACCTACTTCACCATCCGTCAGCGCTTCCACAAGCTCTGTCTCCGTGGTAAGTACCGTCACTTTCGAGTCATAAGACAGATTGTCATACCCTACAAATTCCGTAGTGATGGAAGGATCTATGGATTCGTACACGGTCACATCGGCGCCCATATAGTTGGTCACCTTGCGGGCCTTGCGGGCTTTATCCTTCTGCTCCTGCATACATGCCTTGAATCCGTCTTCATCCACCGTAAACTCTTTTTCTTCCAGAATCTCTTTCGTCAGATCAAGCGGGAATCCGTAAGTATCATATAATTTGAACGCGTCGGCTCCGCCCAGTTCCTTACCGCCCTGAGCCGCCACAGCCTCTGTCATTTCATTTAAGATGGTAAGTCCCTGATCGATCGTCTTATTGAATTTATTCTCCTCCTGCATCAGCACATTGAAGATAAATTCTTTCTTCTCCTCCAATTCCGGATAGCCGTCCTTGGACCCTTCAATCACTGTGCCTGCCAGATTGGAGAGGAATGTATCCTTAATTCCCAACTTCCTGCCCTGACGAGCCGCGCGACGTATGATGCGGCGAAGCACATATCCTCTGCCCTCATTGGAAGGCATAATACCGTCCGAAATCATAAATGTAGCGGAACGGATATGATCTGTGATGATACGGATGGACACGTCCGTGTCATAGTCTTTCTTATATTCCACCCCCGCAATCTCACACACTCTGGTACGCAGCGCCAACACTGTATCCACATCAAATATGGAATCTACATCCTGTACAACAGATGCCAGTCTCTCAAGTCCCATACCGGTATCGATATTCTTCTGCGCAAGCTCCGTGTAATTACCTTTGCCATCATTGTCAAACTGCGTGAACACATTGTTCCAGATCTCCATATAGCGGTCGCAGTCACAGCCTACCGTACAGCCGGGCTTGCCGCAGCCGTATTTCTCTCCTCTGTCATAATAAACCTCTGAACAGGGGCCGCAGGGACCGGAACCGTGCTCCCAGAAATTATCTTCTTTACCAAAGCGGAAAATCCGTTCCGGCGCAATGCCGATCTCCTTATTCCATATCTCAAATGCTTCCTCATCATTCTCGTAGATGGACGGATAGAGCCTGTCTTCCTCCAGACCTACCACTTTGGTGAGAAACTCCCAACTCCACGCAATGGCTTCATGCTTAAAATAATCTCCGAAAGAAAAATTTCCCAACATCTCAAAGAAGGTGCCGTGTCTGGCTGTCTTACCCACATTTTCCAGATCGCCTGTCCGGATACATTTCTGACAGGTCGTAACACGCCGTCTGGGCGGAATCTCCTGTCCCGTAAAATAAGGTTTCAGAGGTGCCATACCGGAATTGATCAACAACAAACTGTTGTCATTGTGGGGCACCAGCGAAAAGCTTTTCATCTTCAAATGATCCTTGCTCTCGAAAAATTCAAGAAACATTCTTCGTAACTCATTCACACCATATGGTTTCATCGTAGTTCTCTGTCCTTTCTTAACATTAATAGTCGTCCTTTATCATACAACTGCTCAGACAAAAGAATAACCTTCTTTCATCTGAGCCCTATATCAAAATGTAAATTTATCTGCAAAATAGGCATCCAGATTTGCGATCTCAATGCGCTCCTGTTCCATGGAATCGCGGAATCTCACGGTCACACAGCCGTCCGTTTCGGAATCAAAATCGTATGTAACACAGAAAGGCGTACCGATCTCATCCTGTCTGCGGTATCTCTTACCGATGTTACCTCTGTCGTCAAACTCACAGTTATATTTTTTAGACAATTCTGCAAAGATTTTCTCTGCGCCCTCATTAAGCTTCTTGGACAGCGGAAGTACGCCGATCTTTACCGGTGCAAGCGCCGGGTGGAAATGCAGTACGGTACGCACGTCCCCCTCACCGATCTCCTCTTCATCGTAAGCGCCGCAAAGTACCGCAAGGAACAGTCTCTCTACACCCAGCGACGGCTCTATCACATAAGGAATATATTTCTCATTCTTCGTATCATCAAAGTAAGACATATCCTCACCTGATGTATTCTGATGCTGTGTCAGATCATAGTTCGTCCGGTCGGCGATGCCCCAGAGTTCACCCCAGCCGAAGGGGAACAGAAACTCGATATCCGTGGTTGCCTTGGAGTAGAAGGAAAGTTCCTCCGGATCGTGATCACGGACACGCATCTCTTCCTCCTTCATTCCGAGACTCTTCAGGAAGTCAATACAATACTGTTTCCAATACGCAAACCACTCCAGATCCGTATCCGGCTCGCAGAAGAATTCCATTTCCATCTGCTCAAACTCTCTCACACGGAAAATAAAGTTACCCGGTGTGATCTCGTTTCTGAAGGACTTACCCACCTGACAGATACCGAAAGGAATCTTCTTACGTGAAGTTCTCTGCACGTTTTTGAAATTAACAAAAATACCCTGTGCCGTCTCCGGACGCAGATATACGGTGTTCTTTGCATCCTCCGTAACACCCTGAAACGTCTTAAACATGAGATTGAACTGTCTGATATCCGTAAAGTTATGTTTGCCGCATGTCGGACAGGGAATATTATGTTCTTCGATAAAATCTTTCATTTCCTGCTGGCTCCAGCCGTCCACGGAACTGTCCAGTGTCATGCCTTGCTCCGCCACATAGTCCTCTATGATCTTATCCGCACGGAATCTCTCGTGACATTCCTTACAATCCATCAACGGGTCGGAAAAGCTTCCAAGATGTCCACTTGCTACCCATGTCTGCGGATTCATTAAGATGGCACAGTCCACACCTACATTGTAAGGGCTTTCCATCACAAACTTCTGCCACCATGCCTTCTTAATATTGTTCTTAAGCTCTACGCCCAGATTGCCGAAATCCCATGTGTTTGCCAGACCGCCGTAAATCTCCGATCCGGGATATACAAACCCTCTCGCCTTTGATAAAGCCACGATCTTCTCCATTGTTTTTTCCATAATTTCCTCCATTCTGATTCTTGCGTTGTTCTATATAATTCATAACATATTTTATTACATTTAAAAAATGCGCTACTGGAATACGATGTAAGATAAAACGCTCTCATCGCTGTCTTCTTTCGCCGGATGTGTAATGCGCACACCCTTTTTACCTGCAAAGGAAACATCCAGATCACTTGTGGCAGTCTGGTTGATATAGAGTACCTTCCCGTAAGTATTTACCACCAAGTCTTCCGCCGGCTTAGTGCCGATAATCACGATCTGCGTCTTATCATGGTCTTCCATGTACCCCAATTCCATCGGCTTACCGTCTGACGAGACAAAAGCGACGCCTTCCAATCCATAACCCTGATTGTCGGCCTCTGAAAGCGTCCCCACAAACAGTTCCCTGTTATTGAAATCTTTATAATCCCGGTCTGTGGCATAATTAAAACAAATCAGGACACTTCCGTCCTTCTCCTCGACAGACGCAAGCGTCACATTGTCCGCGCCGCTGTCTGCACAATATTCCGTCACTCTCTGCGAAGCCAGCGCCTCCAGACTGTCCATATCATAATAATCTTGTTCAAAGCTGCCCACGATCTGCTGGACGATGCCTCCGTCTTTACCGATTGAAACAGAACTTACTTCCGGTATTTTATCCTGTCCGCAGCCCGCAAGCCCACAGACAATTCCTATCATAAGCAGAACCGTTCTCCCTCTTCGCATACGTTTTCTCCTCCGGTCGATTCTAAACCGCTAACATACTGCATTACATTATATTAAAGATTATCCACAATTTCAAGACTTTTAAACGTTCTGTCAAGATATCGTCTGCGATAATCGTCCGCAATCTCCTGCAGCTGCCTTAGAACCTCCGGGGTCACAGTAAAGGTATACAGTCTCTCAATGCCTGAATCCACGATATAGGACACCGCGTACTCGGTGGACTGATCCCAGACTTTCTCCGTAGGAATCCCCGGAAACTCGCCGTTTATCACCATTGCTTTCAGCTCAAATATGTAGCGGACCAGCCGGTTAGGCAGCCCCTCATGTAATAACGCCCGCAGCGACTGATAAAGCAGCCTCAGCATCTCCTTCTCATCGTTATTCTCTCTCGTATAATAATCCATCAGTTCCAAAAAATACATTCCGTAATATGCACCTTCGAAATCTTCCCGCAGTCCCTCAAAATAATTGCTGATCGCTGCTTCCATAACGTTGTAAGAACTTCTGCCCGCATATAGCTTAAACTCCCCAAAGGAGAAAGGGTTCGTCGCTGCGAGAAGCCTGCTGCCCTGTTTGCGCGCTCCTCTCGCAAATGCCGAAATCTTACCTTTCTCCTTCGTTAATATTACAATTCTTCTATCGTATTCGCCGATCGGCTCAGCCTTTAAAACCATTCCTGTAATCTGTGTATATTCCTGCATGAGAATACTCTCCTGCTGCTTCCTTACTCTTGCGGACCTGTGCCTGCGCATCTTCCGCATTTCTATACGCCAGAAAATCATCTATTTTTCCGGTCGCCATAAACTTTGCCCAGTAATCCGTTTCATTCATCTTACGCCCCTAATCCTCTCTTATCAATCAGTCATCAGTATACATTCGGACGAGCCGGCTCTATACTAATGTTTAGGGTTCGCAGATTTGTCTTTTTCTATTCTGTTTCTTTCGGATTGTAACCGAAATTTTTCAACAGATAGTCGCTGTCTCTCCAGTCCTTTTTCACCTTGACCCAGAGTTTCAAATTAACCTGGCATTCTACCAGTTCTTCTATATCCGGTCTTGCCATAGAACCGATCTTCTTGAGCATGCTGCCCTGCTTACCGATGATAATCCCCTTGTGAGACTCCCGCTCGCAGACAATGGTAGCCTCAATATCCACGATCCGCTTCTTGAATTTCATCACCTCTATGGTGACAGCAATACCATGGGGAATCTCCTCTTCCAGACACTTCAGCGCCTTCTCCCTGATCAGTTCCGCCACGATCTGTCTCATAGGCTGATCCGTCACTGTATCTTCGTCATAGAAAGGCTCTCCATAAGGCAGATACTTCATAATACATCCGATGAGCGTGTCCAGTCCGTCTTTCTTAAGCGCTGACACCGGAACGATCTCCGCAAAATCAAGCTGCTTTCTGTAAGCATCGATAAAGGTAAGAATAAGTTCCTTCTTCACGGTATCGATCTTATTAATGACCAGTATGACCGGCGTTCTCGTCTTCCTTAGCTGCTCAATGATATGCTGCTCCCCCGCGCCAATATAGTCGGTGGGCTCCACCAGCCATAGGATCACATCCACGTCCGACATGGTGCGCTCCGCCACACTTACCATATAGTTTCCCAGTTTATTCTTCGCCTTATGTATGCCCGGCGTATCCAGGAACACGATCTGCCCCTCCCCGGAGGTATATACCGTCTGAATCTTATTGCGGGTCGTCTGCGGTCTGCTGGAAGTAATGGCGATCTTCTGCCCGATAAGCGCATTCATCAGTGTAGATTTCCCCACGTTTGGCCTTCCGATAAGCGTGGCAAAACCGGATTTGAACTGTGCATTTTTCTGTTCACTCATTCTGTAATATCCTCTGTCTATCCTTATATTATTTATCCGATATATTCGACTCTTCTTTTATTCCGGAGTTCTGCGCCATTCCCACAGATTCTGCTCCGTCAGCCGTCTCAGAACCAGTATTTTGCGCATACGGATTCACACGCGCTGCTGCCTTTTTCGCACTCTTCTTAATCACGATGCGCACGATCAACAGAATAATGACAATAACGATCGCCCATACGATCAGATACGGCAGATTGATCACAAACCAGATCGCAAAGTTGCCGATTCCTCTGCCGACACCCTTCACGCTGTCCATAAAGCCGGTCCGTATACGCTCGCCTGTAGTAATCTCTTCAGTAGGTGTATACCGCTCTACCTCATCAATAGACAAATATACGGTGCTGTAGTCAATCTTATTATCATAGGTACGAAGTTGAGACTCCATACTCTCAATCTGGTAACGCACTTCCGAGAGTCTTCCCTCTATGGTTATGATATCCTCCACGCTCTGCGCCTGCTCCATCAATTCCAGCAGTCTGTTCTGTTCCGTGGTAAGCGCTTTCTTATGGCTCTCTAAGTCTACATATTGCAGTGTCACATCAGTTACACTCTCCGAACGGCTCACGATGTTAGACTGCTCGCCCACCTCGTTTAAGAACGCGTCCAGATTCTGCTGTGGTATACGCACCGTCATGTCGGCGTAACGCAGATACTTTGTTCCGATATAGTCTGAAGAATAATTTCCGTTCCTGCTGTAGCTGGACATATCTTCTATGTAGCCGTCCAGCGCCGCCACCTGACTTTGCAGGTTCGGCACCAGTGCATCAAACTGTTCCGTCTCCACGTTCATATTGACATTCTTGATCAGTTTCCTGCCTGCCAGCGCATCATTTTGCAGCTCTGCGACTCCCTGCGCCGGTTCGGCCACATCATCATACTCATACTCGCCGGCCTCTTCCACCATCGCCACCGCACCGTTGCTTAGCATATAGCCGCCGTCATAATCATAAGACGCCGTCTCAGCAGCAGCCGTATCGTACGCCGCCTCATTGTATTTTGCACCGCTGCTGCCACAGCCCGACAGTAACATCGCCATCATAGCCGCTGCCGATAACACTTTCATTCCACATCTTTTTCTCATACTCATACCCATTCCTTTCGATCCTCCGTTTCCCGCAGTCACCCTGTAACAAAGCCTGCTCCCTGCTTTCCAGTCACGTTGCTTCGCACAAATGTTCCAAAGTGATATTTTGTGCTTCCAAACAACTGCTTCTGTCTATATTACCTTTCACAAGACCAAAAGGTTGCATAAATTTACATTTTTTAATGGAATAAATACTCTGTCTGTGCAAACAGCTCGCCGTTCTCCTTAATGCGCTCCTCATTGCCCACTACGCACAGACAGTCCTCATCTATGAAGGCCCGGATATACTCGGACAATCCGCGGATCGTATCTGTATCTGCTGCCAGCAGTTCATCCCTGTTTTGCTGCACTTTCTCGTAAGGATAATGGGTCATATAGCCGGCAAGGGAATAAGTGCCTTTCATCGCCGGTGTCATGGGCATATCCATTTCACTCACCGCACCGATAATATATTGGGTCATCGTCCGCTCGTCCGCCTCAAACCCGGCGATATAATCCGCCGCCTTCTCGTAGACATCGATCGTATTTTTCAGATTCGGATCCCTGTAGGATACGAAATAGCTGTCCCCTGATCTGCCGAAACTGCACATACAGCCGTAAGCGCCGCCTTTTACACGCACCTGCGTCCAGAGATAATCGTACCCGAGCAGTACACGAAGCACTTTCAGCGCACCGGTATAAGGCAGACCTTTCTTCTCGAAGTTACCTGCACGGCATACATACTGAATCTGCGCGGAAGTCATGAATCCCTCGTTCTTTCGCACGGGCTGCGGATCATACCCTGCAGACTCCACCGGGTCACTGTAGAGACTGTTCTTCAACTGTCTAATAAGCGGCTCGATCCCATTAAGCCCTTCTTTCTCGGCCGTATAGTCCACCAACAGATTCTCTGGCCGGAAAATATACCGGATCACCTGCTGCAATTTATCACTCAACTCTTCCTTGCGCTCATCAAAATGGTTCTCCAAATCTTCCAAAAGCTGATAAAACGGAATGCCGTTGATATGCTCCAGCAGCATAGCCGGTTTCGACAGATACGACAATGCCCTGCCGGCCGCCAGCGTATGACCTGCCGACATCATATCCGCCTGTTTGCAGGAACGTCCTTCCGCCACCAGTTCATAGAGCCGCTTTGTGTCCGTGTAATCGGAACGTGTCAGAATCTCCTGTGCCAGCGCAAATGCCTCGGGAAGATTTTCATACAGCACCTTGACCTTTAAATCAAGCGTCGCCGTATACTTTGACAGATCTTCTGCGTCCGTATAGGTATTGACCGCAGGCGCAATCCCACCGGTCAGCAGATTGATCTCACTGTACAGCTCGCTGTAACTGTAGTTTTCCGTACTCACCAGACCAAGGATCGTCTTCAGGATTCCCACATAAGGGAACAACTCCTCCGGTACCTGCCGCAAATCAAACATAAATCGCAGATATCCGATACCGTTGGTGAAAATATCATGATACAACAGCACCGTATCGTCTACCTTCTTCTCCTCGTTATAATAAGGCGCCGCTTCCTTCTTCATGTCCTCTCTGGAAAGCAGCGGAATCTTCTCTAAGTCTTCCCGTCTGCTCGGTTCTTCCTGATACTGCTTTAAGGCTTCTGTCTCCCTGACGATACTCTCGATCTCTTCCTTACTCATAGCGGCTTTCTTCTTCGCCAGTTCTTCCGCCAGTTTCTTTTCTTTTCTGCCGGTCAACCCCTTTACAGGCTTCACCACCACTACGCTCTTGTGAGGATTATGAAGCAGATGCTCTTTCACCAGATCCTCATAATAGGATGTATCAACCGCCTGCTTCAGCTCTTTATAGGTATCTAACAATTCAACGTTTACAAAAGGCTTGGTATCATCATAAAGCCATGTATCCAGCATCTGCAGACCATACATCAGCCCTTTCGGATAAGAACCGAAATCCGCTTCTCTGTATTTAAATTCACTGTTGTTCAGGCTGGCTTTAATCGCCTTTTTGTCCAAGCCTTTCTCGCACAGATGTGCCAGCGTCTCATCCACTACACGGATCATCTCGTCCTTCTGCTCCGCATTGGCATTCTTGGCAACCATGGAAAAATACGGCTGCTTCACGCTCGTGTCAAAGGCATAATTCAAGTCCGTACCGATCCCCGCATCTAAAAGTGCCTGCTTGATGGGCGCACCGGGCATCATGCACAGTACATCCACTAGAGCGGAGGCGGCATAACAGAACTTCCTGTCCGGCTGTTCTCCCAGAGAGATATTGTATGCAATGTAAGTATTATCCTGCTCCGATTCGCTCTCCATAATCGGATATTCTTTCTCAATCGTCAACGTCTCCGTAAAAGGCGGCTCTGCTTCCAGCTCCGAATCTACCTCCAGCGCCTCATATTTGGAAAGATATTCCTCATCAATATACTGTAATCTTTCAGCCATATCCATATCTCCGTACAAATAGATATAGCTGTTGGACGGATGATAGTATTTCCTGTGAAAAGCTAGAAACTCTTCATAGGTAAGCTGCGGGATCACGTCCGGATCACCGCCGGACTCCACGGAGTATGCCGTATGCGGATAGAGGGAATTCATGATCTCCCGCCACAGTACATCGTCGGGCGAAGAATAGGCTCCCTTCATTTCACTGTAAACAACGCCGTTGATAGTCAGATCGTCCTCCGGATTCTCCATCTCGTAATGCCAGCCCTCCTGCCGGAAGATTTTCTCCTCATGATAGATATTCGGGTGGAATACTGCATCCAGATAGACATCCATCAAGTTCCGGAAATCTTTATCATTACAGCTCGCCACGGGATACACCGTCTTATCCGGATAAGTCATGGCATTTAAAAATGTGTTAAGCGACCCTTTGGCCAATTCGATAAAGGGATCCTTCACCGGGAACTTATCGGAACCGCAAAGTACAGTATGCTCCACGATATGCGCCACACCGGTGCTGTCCTTCGGTGGGGTGCGGAAACCGATATAAAACACTTTATTATCATCATCGTTTAATAAAAGTGCAACACGCGCTCCCGTCTTATTATGTTTTAATAAGAAGCTGACCGAATTCAGTTCCTTAATTTCTTTTTTCTCCAATAACGTGTATGCCTGTAACTGTTCAATCTGCATTTTCGTTTAAGCTCCTTTCCGTTTCACGAAATCATTTGCCATATAGTATACCACGCTTGCCGAAACTTAGCAAAAGTTAATTCCTCCGGAATAAACTGCGACATTTGCATCGCAACCTCGAAATATGTCGAGGATTTCTTACTTCCTTTGCACGGGTCTGCACATATAAAAGGACGGGCAGAGACGCTCGGTTCATCTCTGCCCGTCCAGTGTAAAAAGGGAATTTTACCGCAACATTGTGACAGAAATTCTGTCACAATGTTGTCACTTTGTCGTTTATCTTGTCCGACAATGTCAGTTTATCAAATAATGCTGCGATAGGCAAGAATATTTTCCATATTTTAAGATGTCATTTATCGCGTTTTTCAACATTTTTATGCCTTATTATACACTAA
This sequence comes from Lachnospiraceae bacterium, assembly GCA_014804655.1. Classification (GTDB taxonomy): domain Bacteria; phylum Bacillota; class Clostridia; order Lachnospirales; family Lachnospiraceae; genus UBA3282. The sequence continues at coordinate 65,163 of JAAUZK010000021.1, forward strand.
ATCCCATAAGCGCCAATTTGGAAAGCACTAATTCATGTATAATCATGCCGCATTTCTTCTTCTGTGCCAAGTTCATACCGACGATCTCATCCAACTTCATCACCTTATTCTCATACACAACCTTCTCCTTGCCGAACAGACTCTTCTTCTGTGTCAGCACGCTGACTTTAACCTTTGCCTTAAGCTGCAAATAAGTCTTGTACGAGAACTGATCCGAAGTCATGTAATAGAGCTGACTCTCCAGTGTAGTCTCCGGTTCGGTGTCCTTCAATATATAATGCTGCACAATACTCTTATACTTAAAAGAAACCATCTCCTGCTCCAGAATCTCCGCATAACTGAATCTGGCACCCAGATAGATGGTCCCCGCATCCTGCATAAAATATTTAAAATCGTTGTCCTTATAATCCACTTTTGTACCTGTGCCTTTCCATCGCCTACCGGACTGCGGGCGCAAATTTCCTTGTCCCGGCCGCTCTTCCTAACTCGTGCTGCCGGATTGCAGATCTTCAATCATCCCGCCGCTCATACGGATCGCATCCTCGATGACCTTTCTGCTAAGTCCCGACTCCTCCATTACCTCTTCCACCGTCACCTTTCTGTGAAGCTCCTGTGCCAGTTCACGAGCTGCATCCGCCACCTGATTGACCTTGCCTGCAATTTTCTTATCCTTCTTCTTTTCCTCCGCGTTCTCTGCGATATATTCTTCCATGGCGTCCATAATCATCCTGCCGAGCATCCCCTGCGCCTCCGATGCGTGTTCCAGCGCTCCCAGCATGGTGACGCCTATCGTCAATGCCACATTACCCTCTCCGATCAGATCCTCCAGATAGACCCCCTGTCCGGCATAAAGCTTTGCGATCTCCACTACTTCGGGCAGATATGCCTGCACCAGCCGGCTCTGGGCATCTCCGTCTCCCGCCATGGCAGACAGCGTAACGGCCTCCTGTTCTCCCTGTGAAAGCTCCGGCAATGCCCGAAGTTCGTCCAGGTAAGTTTCCAGATAATCCTTCTCTTCCTCTGCCAAATATGCATCCGGATCGACAGGCTCTCCGATACCGATCTTATGCTGGTGCAGATAGCCGTAAACCATCTCCATCTGCTCTCTATCGAGTCCGAGCGGTGCAAAAGCCTCCTCCACCTGCTCCTTGGAGATGCAGTTTCCCTGCTCTTTCGCGGTCTTTTTCACCTGTTCTAATGTCTTTGCAAACAAAACTTCCTTATTCATCGTGTCTATCCTTATATTTTCCTACGATCTTTTCACATGCGTATGCGTATATAGATGCTCTTCGCAGTACTCATAATTACCGTCGCATTTAGAACAGAATCTGAACTGTAATTCCGGACTGTCCACTTCGGTCCTGCCGCAGATTGCGCACTTGTGTTTCGTGATTCCCGTATTCCGGCGTACATCCCGCTTGAATTCCTGCCGCCTGTGAATCTGCTTCGGATTCAGATGCATCATATTACGCGATGTGATAAAGAACACGACGAAGTTAAGCAGCGACGCGGCGATCGCGAATCTGCCCTCCACCCCTGTCTGAAAAAAATCGAATATGAGCATGATGCCGTAAATGACTCCCAGCCACTTCACCTTAATCGGGATAATGAACATAAGCAGTACCTGTACATCCGGAAACGTCGCCGCAAAAGCAAGGAAAATCGACATATTAATATAGTAAGTACTGAAAAAAAACGAAACGTATCTGAAATATTCCGCCGCTCCCGCTATTGCAAAACTGTCCCCGTGCAAGAGATACTGATACCCCATCAGCAGGAAGCTGCCCGCAATGGTAAAGAGCATTCCCGAAAACAGATACACATTATACCGGTAAGTTCCCCATGTCCGCTCAAGCGTCGTACCGATGGAACAATAGAAATACATCATGATCAACAGAAAAAAGATATTGCCTGTCGGCGGAGGAATCAGAACCCAGGTGACAAGCCGCCATATCTGTCCGTGCAGGATCGCGTAAGGATCCAGTGTCAGATACTGGATCAGCATCCCCCCTCTGTCGATCATCTCGATCAGATATCCCACCGCATAGCAGGCCACCAGCACGAAGGACAGATTCCTGATCGCATATTTCCCAAACTTACGTTCAAAAGGACTCATTTTCATTCTCCTTGCATTACAATGTATTTTCGAATCTCAAGATGAATACATTTTAACATTCCTTTTTTTAAAAGTAAACGCCGCTGATTTCAAAAATGGATAAGTCATAAAAATTTTATAAATACGTTTTAAAATCTTAACACATTACCAACAATTAGCCGATTGCTTTTTGCAAAACACTGTCGTATAATGACTAGGTCTGTCAGAAAAGCATTTAACAAAGTAAGGAGTGATATACGAAATGAGTAAAATGCAATATACCCTCGGCATTGACATTGGTTCTACCACTGTGAAAATCGCCGTTCTTGACGAAAAGCAGCAGATACTCTTTTCCGACTATCAGAGACATTTTGCAAACATAAGAGAAACCCTTTCCGACTTGCTTAAGAAAGCCTATGAAAAGCTCGGAAATATAACGATATATCCGATGATTACCGGCTCGGGCGGTCTGACGCTTGCCAACCATCTTCAGGTTCCTTTCGTGCAGGAAGTTATCGCCGTATCCACATCACTTCAGACACTTGCGCCGATTACCGACGTGGCGATTGAACTGGGCGGCGAAGACGCTAAGATCATCTATTTTGAAGGAGGTAATGTGGAGCAGCGCATGAACGGCATCTGCGCTGGCGGTACCGGATCTTTCATCGACCAGATGGCCTCCCTGCTGCAGACCGATGCAGCAGGGCTTAATGAGTATGCCAAAAATTACCATTCTCTCTATACGATTGCCGCAAGGTGCGGTGTCTTCGCCAAATCCGATATACAGCCGCTCATCAATGAGGGTGCTACCAAAGAAGATCTGTCCGCCTCCATTTTCCAGGCAGTGGTCAACCAGACGATCAGCGGTCTGGCCTGCGGCAAACCGATCAGAGGACATGTGGCGTTCTTAGGCGGACCACTGCACTTTCTGTCAGAATTAAAGCAGTCCTTCATCCGTACGCTGAAACTGGACGACGAGCATATCATCGACACGGACAACTCCCATCTGTTCGCCGCCATCGGTTCCGCGCTGAATGCCAAGGAAGAAACCTGCTTTACTATGGAAGAAATGGTAGGCAAGCTCTCTTCCGACATCAAGATGGAATTTGAAGTGGAACGTATGGAGCCGCTGTTTTCTTCCAAGGACGAATATAATGATTTCTGTTCCAGACATGCTGTCCATCATGTGACTACCGCTGATCTGGCTTCTTATAAGGGTAACTGTTTCTTAGGCATAGATGCCGGTTCCACCACCACGAAAGTTGCACTGGTGGGCGAAGACGGTTCACTGCTCTATTCTTTTTACAGCAGTAACGACGGCAGCCCGCTGAAAACAGCGATCCGTTCCCTGAAGGAAATCCATGCCCTGCTTCCTGCAGGCGTGAAAATCGTCCGTTCCTGCTCCACCGGCTACGGCGAAGCGCTCATGAAGGCCGCTTTTCTGTTGGACGACGGTGAAGTGGAGACTGTGGCGCACTACTATGCTGCCGCTTTCTTTGATCCACAGGTGGATTGTATCTTAGACATCGGCGGACAGGACATGAAGTGTATCAAGATCAAGAATCAAACGGTGGACAGCGTACAGCTTAACGAGGCATGTTCTTCCGGCTGCGGTTCTTTTATTGAGACATTTGCCAAATCCCTGAACTACAGCGTAGAGGACTTCGCCAAAGCGGCATTGTTTGCCGAGCATCCCATCGATCTGGGCACCCGCTGTACGGTTTTCATGAACTCTAAGGTAAAACAGGCGCAGAAGGAAGGTGCTTCCGTCTCCGACATATCCGCCGGACTTGCCTACTCCGTCATCAAAAATGCGCTGTTTAAGGTTATCAAAGTCTCCGATGCCTCAGAACTGGGCAAAAATATCGTAGTGCAGGGCGGCACATTCTATAATGACGCCGTACTTCGCAGCTTCGAAAAAATCGCCGACTGCAACGCGATCCGTCCCGATATCGCCGGCATTATGGGTGCTTTCGGCGCTGCCCTGATCGCCAGAGAGCACTACGAAGAAGGCCATCAGACTTCCATGCTCACGATCGAACAGATCACCAATCTGCAATTCGAGACAAGCATGGCCAAATGCAAAGGCTGTACCAATAACTGCCGTCTCACCATCAACAAATTCACGGGTGGACGTCAGTATATCTCCGGCAACCGCTGTGAGCGCGGACTTGGCCGGACGAAAAACGAGAACGGCATACCCAATCTCTATGATTACAAATTAAAAAGACTCTTCTCTTACGAGCCTCTGTCTGCGGACAAGGCGGTCCGCGGTACGGTGGGAATTCCGAGAGTCCTCAATATGTACGAAAATTATCCGTTCTGGTTCACTTTTTTCACAAAGCTCGGATACCGCGTGGTACTCTCACCAAGCTCCAATCGTAAGATCTATGAGCTCGGAATCGAGTCCATTCCCAGTGAATCGGAATGTTATCCCGCGAAACTCGCCCACGGACATGTTGCATGGCTGATCAGTCAAAAGGTTGATTTTATCTTCTATCCCGCACTGTTCTATGAGAGGGACGAATTTCACGAGGCGAACAATCACTACAACTGCCCGATCGTCACTTCCTACTCGGAAAATATTAAAAACAACGTGGAAGAGATCGGCCGCGGCGAGGTAGTCTTCCGTAACCCCTTTATGTCCTTTAGGGATCTGCAGACAGTCACCTCCGCCCTCACTAAGGAATTTCAAGAGCTTCCTGTCACAGAGGTAATGGATGCCGCAAATGCCGCATGGGAAGAGCAGGCTGCCGCCAGACAGGATATGCGCGACAAGGGAGAAGAAGTACTCCGCTTCATGGAAACAAACCACAAACGGGGCATTGTACTGGCGGGTCGTCCTTACCATATCGATCCGGAGATCAATCACGGAATTCCGGAGCTGATCAACTCCTACGATATTGCGGTGCTGACGGAGGACTCCGTCTCCCATCTGGCAAAACCGGAACGGCCATTGATCGTGTCCGACCAGTGGATGTACCATTCCAGACTGTATGCTGCTGCAAGCTATGTGAAGACAAGAGAAGACTTAGATCTGATTCAGCTTAACTCTTTCGGCTGCGGGCTGGATGCCGTGACCACCGATCAGGTAAACGATATCCTTTCCGGCTCCGACAAGATCTATACCTGCCTGAAAATTGATGAAGTCAACAACTTAGGTGCCGCCAGAATCCGCATCCGCTCCCTGCTCTCCGCCATCAAAGTCAGAGAACAGAAGAAAAAATCCCGCATCATCCGTTCCAGCGCCATCCACAAGGTGCCGTTCACGGAAGAAATGCGGAAAGAATACACGATCCTGTGCCCGCAGATGTCTCCGATCCATTTCGAGATCATGCAGTCAGGATTCGAAGCCTGCGGTTATCACTTCGAGGTACTTAATAACGACAACCGACATGCCGTAGATGTGGGATTAAAATATGTAAATAATGACGCGTGTTATCCTTCACTGATGGTGGTAGGACAGATCATGGATGCCCTTCTTTCCGGCAAATATGACCTGAACAAAGTGGCAATTATCATGACCCAGACAGGCGGTGGCTGCCGTGCCACCAACTATGTGGGCTTCATCAGACGCGCTCTGGAGAAAGCAGGCATGGAACAGATTCCCGTTATCTCACTGAATCTTGCCGGCATTGAGAGTAATCCCGGTTTCCATCTCAACGCCGAACTTCTCATGCGCGCCGCTTACAGCGCACTCTTCGGGGATATTTTTATGCGATGCGTCTACCGTATGCGACCTTATGAGAAGACGCCCGGTTCCGTAGATGCCCTCCATGCGAAATGGGTGGTAAAATGTCGTGAATTCGTATCTCGTAAGCACATGAATCTTATGACGTTTCGGAAGATGTGCCGGCAGATCATACGGGAATTTGATGCCATCCCGATCCATGAAGATCTGCGCAAGCCGAGAGTCGGCATCGTGGGTGAGATCCTTGTAAAATTTGCCCCTGCGGCCAATAACCATCTGGTGGAACTGCTGGAATCGGAAGGTGCGGAGGCTGTCGTGCCCGATCTTCTGGATTTCATGCTGTACTGTTTCTATAACCAGATCTACAAGGCGGACTATCTGGGCACATCGCGCAAGGCTGCTGCAGTGTCCAAAATGGGAATCTGGGCCCTCGAGAAGCTGCGTGAAACAGCGGCTAAAGAATTCAAAAAAAGCCGGCATTTTACACCGCCGGTAAGTATCTATAAACTGGTAGAATATGCTAAGCCCATCGTCAATATCGGCAATCAGACCGGTGAGGGGTGGTTTTTGACCGGCGAGATGGTTGAGCTAATTCATAGCGGCGTAAACAATATCGTCTGTACACAGCCCTTCGGCTGCCTGCCCAATCACGTGGTAGGCAAAGGCGTCATCAAGGAACTGCGCAAGCGCTTCCCGCTGTCCAACATCGTAGCGATAGACTACGACCCGGGTGCCAGCGAAGTCAATCAGCTTAATCGAATCAAACTGATGCTGTCAACGGCGCAGAAAAATCTGAAGAAAAACGCATAACACATGTTATCTATCAACCAAAGTTTTGCAAGTCACACAAAATCAGCGCTATGTAAAAGCAGATGCAGGGAACTCCTACATCTGCTTTCTTACAATCAGATATTCATTATCCAGTTGATAAAATGAGCATTCAAAATTACCGCCTCTCAGGAATCGGCTCATATCGTCCTCGTCCAGATCTACCATGCATACATAACACTCGTAATCTTCATCATATTGGTAATTGCTACAAGTATCGCAACTGCTCATTGTTTCCTCTATTCCGAAGCTACATGCGAAATTTTTCGTTGCTGCGCTTCCTGCTTCATTACATTCCTGTTTTCAGTTTAATATAAAGAATATTATATTTAATAGAACTTTTTATTAATAGAAGGTTTTATCTACCTTACGATTGACAAATTTAATCTTGCCCTTAATTTCCTCTTCCAGTCCATGAATCGCCTCGTCGGCAATTTCTTTTTGCAGCTGATTTACACAAAAAATACATGTGCCGAATTTCTCACCGGAAAAGAGTTTCGGTTTCTCCCATTTCACGAAATAAGACACCCTGTTCTTAAGCAGCGCCTTCTCAATTCTTTCTTTGGTTTCCAGATCCGTTACCTGACACCATTCCAGTTCATTATGCACTTTCACTTTCTGATAGGCTGTCTCCATACCGATTTGTCCCCCTCTGCCATACTGTATAGTTGCCCAGCTCTTAGATTATATCGCATTTTATTCAATTGTGCAATTATTGCAAGAAGCATTTTTTTATGTTAATCTATTATATGTTATTATTCACAGATTATTTCAGGCCTCATCTGCGTTAAAATGTCTGAAAAAAACTATTATAAAAATGTTTAGCACCGACAGATGCAAGTACTTCATGGCGGTGCAGGAAAGTCGAGGTTATGTTATGCCTATCAGAGTAGCGGATTCTTTACCGGCAACCAGCATTCTGGAGAATGAAAATATATTTGTCATGACGGAGTACCGCGCGTTACATCAGGATATCCGTCCCCTAAACGTGCTGATCTTAAATCTCATGCCCACGAAAATCGTGACCGAGACACAGCTTCTGCGCAAATTATCCAATACACCTCTTCAGGTCAATGTGGAATTTCTGCAGACTGCCAGCTATACACCGCAGCATATAGATTCCAATCACTTGGAATCTTTCTATACCACCTTCGATCAGGTTAAAGACCGCAAGTACGATGGTATGATCATCACCGGTGCGCCTCTGGACTATATCAAATTTGAGGATGTTACCTACTGGAAGGAACTGTGCGCCATTATGGATTGGGGCAAAACCCATGTCCACTGCACCCTGCACCTATGCTGGGGCGCTTTTGCGGGACTCTACTATCTCTATGGATTAGACCGTTACGATATGGAAACGAAGCTGTCCGGTGTCTATGCACACAGGATCGTAAAGAAAAATTCTCCTCTGTTTCGGGGCTTTGACGATATTTTCTACGCACCGCAGTCCCGTGCCATGGGAATAGCTGCGGAAAAAATTGCCTCCGTGCCGGAATTGGAATTGATGGCTGTCTCCGATGAAGCCGGTGTCACCATTGTCAAGACCACCGACAGCCGGCATTTCTTCATCACCTGCCATCCGGAATATGATTCCGACACACTGGCACAGGAGTATTTCAGGGATCTGAATAAAGGCATGAATCCGACCATCCCGGCAAATTATTTCCCCGATGACAATCCGGAGAATCCGCCCATCGTCAACTGGCGTTCCACAGGACAGCTTCTGTATTCCAATTGGCTGAATTTCTACGTGTACCAGACGACGCCTTATGATGTGAGGGATATTTAGTATAAGAACGGCATCTCAATATGAGATGCCGCAATTGTTTGGGATTCTTTAATATAAAACGCAATTATTCACTGCCTTTTATCATCACTGCATAAAAGCTCATACTTTTTTTTGATTTCTTCATAGTCTTCCAGCGTTTTACAATTTTGCAGATCATTATTAATGCGTTCACGTTCTAATTGTCGCGCTAACTTTTCAATCACTTCAGCATTTGTTGGCATATCATCACCTGCTTTCATACAAACAAGTTATTGTTACTATTTATAATTATACAAGATTACACAAAAGACCGCAATCACAAATATTCCTCTATAAACTCTTCCTCCGATATAATGCGGATACCCAGTTCCTTGGCCTTCTTATTTTTGGAGGACTGAGAGGTTGTGTCATTGTTGATCAGGCACGTTGTCTTACCGGTAACGCTGCCTGTCACTTTGCCGCCCTTTGCCTCGATCTCATCCTTAAGCGCATTGCGGTTCTCATAGTGTTCCAAGCTGCCCGTAATGACAAAACTCATCCCCGCCAGGGTCTGCGATCCTTCCTCTTCCACAGTTTCTACGGCAATTCTCACTTCCTGCAGCAAATGATTAAGCTGTTCCATCCGCTCATCATTATGGAAAAAGTCATAGATACTGCCGGCAATCACCTCTCCGATCCCGTCAATTGCACTCAGCTCTTCCACATCCGCCTCCCGCAGCGCCTCAATGGAGAACCTGAAATGACGACACAGCAGTTTTGCATTTGCTACCCCTACATTCTCGATTCCGAGTCCATATATCACTCTGGGCAATGTGGTATCTCTGGATTTCTCTATGCTCTCTATCAGATTATTGTAGGATTTCTCACCGAAACCCTCCATCTGTATAATCTCCTGTTCATACCGCTGTAAGTGAAAAATATCGGCAAATTCATGCAGAAAGCCTCTTGCCAGAAATTTTTCCAACGTGGACTCCGATAGTCCGTCCACATTCATGGCATCCCGGCTCACAAACAATGTAAATGCCTTGATCTTCTTCGCATCACAGGAAGGATTTGCGCAGTACAATGACTGTACGTCATTGACCCGGCGAATCTCCGTAGGCTGGCCGCACACCGGACACACCTTCGGAATCTCCAACGTATCACTCTGCGTCAGATTCTCCGCAATCTGGGGAATAATCATATTGGCCTTATAGACGGTAATGCGATCACCAATACCCAGCTTAAGACCACGCACGATACTGACATTATGCACCGAGGCTCGGCTGACGGTCGTTCCCTCCAACTCTACCGGCTCGAAAATTGCCACAGGATTAATAAGCCCTGTCCTGCTGGCACTCCACTCCATCTCCTGAAGTACTGTTTCCCGCAGTTCATCCGCCCACTTAAAGGCAATGGCATCTCTGGGGAACTTCGCTGTTCTGCCAAGTGACTGTCCGTATGCGATATCTTCATAAATCAGTACAAGTCCATCAGAAGGAATATCATATGACTGTATCTTATTCTCAAAATAAGCTATCTCATCCTCAATCGTATCCGGATTCACCAGTCTGTTTTCCACTATGTCAAATCCCTGCTCTGTCAGAAAGTCAAATTGTGCCGAGCGGGAATTGTAGAAATCCACACCATCCGCCTTAACGAGACTGAAAACATACAGATTGACATTACGTGCCGCCGTAATCTCGTTATTGAGCTGCCTGACAGAGCCGCTGCACAGATTACGTGGATTCTTATACTTCGCCTCCGCCTCATCGATGCGGCTGTTGATCTTCTCGAACTCGCTGTAACTGATTACAGCCTCTCCCCGCACCACCAGCTCTCCCTGATAAGGAATAGACACCGGTACATTACGAAACACTCTGGCATTGTTCGTAACCACCTCGCCCACCTCGCCGTTTCCTCTGGTAACGGCCTTGGCGAGTTTTCCGTCCATATACGTCAACACAATCGTAAGCCCGTCCAGTTTCCATGACAGCAACGCTTCTTTACCGTTCAACCAGTCGCGCAACTCTTCTCTGCTCTTCGTTTTGGCAAGAGACAGCATCGGCCTTTCATGCCTTTCCTTAGGCAGCTCTTCCACTGCCTCATATCCTACATGTACTGTGGGACTATCCGCAAGTGTAACGCCCGTTATTTCTTCTAGTCGCGTCAGCTCATCATATAACTGGTCATACGCAAAGTTACTCATAATCTCCGTGTCCTGCGCATAATATGCCTCAGACGCTTTATTCAAAATTGAGACTAACTCTTTCATTCGGTTTCTTGTCTTCTCATCCACTTAAAATATACCTGCCATTCCTTTTATTCCATTATCTCTATTCCGTTGCATCTTTAAATCTGTTCACCTGCATTTTTACAATCTGCCTCTGAAAACAGACTTATAGCAGTTCTATTTCATCATATATTCATTCTGCGACCTTGAGGCCGCATTTCTGATACAGGCTTCTCATCTCATTCCTTGTCAATTCCCGATACTCTCCGGGTTTCAGGACATCAAGTTCTACATTAATAACACGTGTTCGCTTAAGAGAACTTACCTCATATCCCTGCGCCTTACACATGCGTCTAATCTGTCTGTTCAAGCCTTGCGTCAACACCATGCGGATCGTCTTGGGACCCAGCTGCTCTATTTCACAGGGTCGTGTCGTAACTTCCAGTTCATCTAAATATATCCCCTGACGCATGCGTGAAAGGGCCTCTTCGGTCCACTCCTGCTTTACTTTGACAATGTACTCTTTCTCGTGGCGGTTAGCTCCGCGCATCATGGCTTCTATAAGATCCCCGTCATTTGTCATAAGCAAGAGTCCTTCCGAATCCTTATCCAGTCTTCCCGCATAGGTGACCCGAACGGGATATTGAAGCTCCTCTGTCACGATTTTCTTTGCATGTGCATCCCGCTCCGTACATACAACACCCATGGGCTTATAATATGCAAGCACAACTTTGCTGTCGGGTCCGGAGACTTTCTTGCCTCGGACACGCACTTCATCCCGGCTTTTCACCTTAATGCCCTGCATGGCCGTCTCTCCGTTTACCGTGACAACACCCTGCTCGATCAGTTTATCCGCATCCCGTCTGGAACAGATTCCGCAGGATGCCAGATATTTATTCAACCGGACTTCTTCCATGTCAATCCTCCTACTCTTCCGCAACCTCCATAGGTTCCACGGCATGTTCCAAGAGGAACTCACGCCACACATCGTAATGCTGTGCATAGAGATGTACACCGTCAAAACTTAAGTCTGCATTTAAGAAACCATCACTGTCTGTAAACAGCGGATTGACATCCAGATAGAAAATATCCATTCCGTTGGCCAGTTGCGCAGATGCCGCATTTTTATCATTGATATTGATATTGTTAAACTCTGTCTCCATATTGTTCTTTTCTCTGCTGACATGAAGATTCGCCATAACATAGATAATCGCCTGGGGCTGCCACTCTCTGATCTGATTCAATACCTTACGATACTGCTCCAGATACATTTCAGTATTACCGTACCCCAGTTCATTCATCCCCAGCATAATGTAAATCTTACCGTACTGTTTCTCCTGAAGCACCTGATTCAGATCAACCTTGTCCCCCGTTTTCTGGTAAGTGACCTTCTCCTCCAGCAGCTTAAAAATCATCATACCGCTGTCACAATAGAAATCAGCTTCTTCCAATCCCGCATAATCTGATATTCCTAAAGTTCTGGAGTCCCCAAGGAAAGCCGCATCATGAAAATAACCAATGTTTTCTTTAGTATATGAGTACTCCGTTGTCAATGCAACTTTTCCTGCATCCGAATAATATATGGAATCAATTTCCTGCGGATCATAAATTTCGAATTTAGTGATTCCTTTTCCGATCCCTTGCGGTTCTTCTGCATTTTCAATATTTTCCTCGTTGCTTATGTCGTTTTGTAAATCATTACTATTTTCTTTACCGTCAGATTCATCCTTGCGTTTTCCTGCATTTTCTTCCAGATTGCCAACAATCTCGGAATTATTTTCCAAGACATCTTCATTTTCTGCTTCACTCTCAGGCTTATCAGTCGAAAGCTCATCATCCGCTTCCAATAACAGATGTTTTTCGAGTTCCGTCTGCCGGGAGTTTCCAAACATTCCGCTCTGCACCATCACCGTCTGCGCCTCTCTGGCGATGGCCTTGAAACCGATCTCATCAGACCATAACATCACTAACAAGGATGTAAATACGATTCCCAGCACGTAAGGACAATTATACAGAATCTCTTTCCATTCGCTCCTTTTCGGTTCCGGCTTCTCCTTTCTCCGCTCTGAGCCGCCCTTCTTCTGCACAGAACTGATATTTCGCTGGCCTGTGCTATTGCTCTGCTTCTGACCCTTGCTATCCTGCCGCTGCCCTGTACTGCTCTGTTTCTGACTCGTGCTGCTCTTTGTTGTCTGTTCCGTCCCCTTCTTTGGCTGCCTTCTCTCGCTCTTTTTTATCTGCTCCGCACTGTCCTTTGGCTGCCCTGTGCTGCTCTTCTTTATCCGCTCTGTACTGTTTTTTGGCTGCTCCGCGCCGCTCTTCTTTGGTTGCTCCGCGTTACTTTTCTTTGGCTGTACCGTATTCTTCTTCTGCTGACCTGCACTACTGCTCTTTGCCTTTCCCGAGCTGCTCTTCTTCTGATGCTTTGCACTGTTTTGTGTCCGCTTTGCGTTATTTTTTCTCTGTTGTCCGTGCTTTACCCGCTTTTTCTGCGCTGTCGCTTTCTTCTTTTTCATATGTTGTTCATCTCACCATCACTCAGTCTGTAGATTATATGCTTATAATCTGTATACCATAATTGATATTGCTATTATCGAAACATGATAAATTAAAACCTGAAATACAGGAACGGATTATTACTGCCCACCATGATCTCATGCACCGAAAACCAGAAGATCAGGAGTAGCACACCTACCATAAACCATCTGTCTTTCCACCGCTGATACCATCGTCTCGGATAAGGTGTTGCAAACAGTATACAGGCAATCAATAACACCCAATATTGTTGCAGATACCGTTCCAGCTGCTGCATGCCCACCATAACTGTCGCCCTGTGAATGCCGAACAAATTTCCCAAGTATGCCACAAGCTGTCCTAAATCAGTAATCGCGAACACAACCCATGTGATCGGTATGATCACCAATGTATAAATATGTCCGACCAGCTTAGACTGTTCCAGCTTCCTGCCATAACTGTTCTTCTCCACTGTGAGAATCAGGAAAAACAACATTCCCCAGAGTAAAAAGTTCCAATCGGCTCCGTGCCACAGTCCGGTACACGCCCATACAACAAAGAGATTGACAACCGTCCTAAAACTGCCCTTGCGGCTGCCGCCCATCGGGAAATAGACATACTCACGAAACCATCTACCCAGCGTTATATGCCACCTGCGCCAGAATTCCGAAATCGACCTCGACACATAAGGATCATCAAAGTTGCGCGGAATCCTGAATCCCAGCATCTTGCCTAGTCCCATGGCCATCACGGAATATCCCCAGAAATCAAAATAGATTTGGAAGGAATATGCGATCGCTCCCAGCCATGCCACCGTAATATGTAAGTTTCCCGCTCCCGCTGACATGATCGTATTCCACAGAGTGCCAATCTGGTTTGCCAACAGCACCTTAAGCCCCAGTCCGACCGTAAAAAGCTTCAGCCCGTTCTCCAGATCCCGGATACGGATCTTCCTGCCCGCCATCCGATCCGACACCTCGTCAAACCGCACGATCGGTCCTGCAATCAACTGCGGAAACATGCTGACATATGCGGCAAAGGATATGAACCCTGCCGGTGCTTCCATCGTACCGCGGTAACAGTCTATCTGATAGGATACCATCTGAAAAGTATAGAAGCTGATTCCCAGCGGCAGCGCTAACATAAGAAGAGGTACAGTCTCACGATTTGCCAGACCATTTACAACGCCGGCGGCAAAATCCCAGTATTTAAACACGAACAATATGCCGAAATCAATGACCAGTGCCGATATCAGCGCCGTCTTCCTGCGTATTGCCCGCTTCCTTTCACGATCCTTCTGGGGAGTACGCGGCTCCCACAACATATATCTGCTCAGCCCGTAGTTCACGAGAATAGATAAAATAAGCAGCAGAACAAAGTACGGTTCCCCCACTCCATAGAAAATCAAACTTCCCGCCAATAATACAATATTGCGGTATTTGGCGGGAACAATTAAATATATCAACATAAAAACCGGCAGAAACCGGAATAAAAATTCCAAGCTGGAAAATACCATTGATAGCGCTCCCAAAACACAATTTAGGGTATTTTGTCTAAAAAGAGAACCCTACATCTAGTATATTCCAGTCGGAATCATTTTACAAGAGGCTATTTCCGGCAGATCGCAAAAGATTGCGGCTCAAGTACACATCCGCCATCTTCCGCTCTCACCGATCCGATCCGATAAATAACGTCCGTATTTTTTATCTCCACTGGGATAGTCTCCTCCTTGTCGGAAGGATTACACAGCATAATCAGATCATCCCGCTTGTAAGCAAACGCCCGTCGGACTTCTTCTGCGAACAGAATCTTAAGATTATCATGCCTTGCAAACGCCTCCTGTTCTTTCCTGACAAGCAAGAGTTCTCTCACCGTATGATAGAGAGAATCAGCCCGTTTCTGCTGCTCTTCCACTGTGGGTGCCGCCTCTCCCGTATCCGTGGGAAGATACAGAATCTGCTCGTCCGCCTCGGAAAATCCGTAGTTGCGGCCTGTATCCCACTGCATCGGCGTCCTGGAGCCTGTTCTCGTATAACCGCCTTCCTTGCCGGACAGATTCAAATACCGCATACCGATCTCGTCGCCGTAATAGATAAAAGGCGCGCCGGGCATGGTAAACAAAAATGCATACGCCAGCTTCAATTCTCTCTCATCCAGATTATATGCCGCACGGACCATATCATGGTTACCCGTAATCAGGCAGTACAATCCTTTATCTTTTACGGCTTCATACTTAGGCATATACTCTTTCAGAAAATCCTGTATGCTGCGTTTGCTGTCCTTCTTAAAAAAGCTGTCATCACGCCCCGTATCATCATAATCGCGCATCAAAAGATTATAACCGTTGCCGAACCAATCCAAGAAGAAATCCATCTGGAATCCTGCCATCCCAATGGCAGACGCCGGATTATTCCACTCGGATACCAGCGCAATCTCCGGATATTTTTCCTGTACCCTATGTATCATATCACTCCATACAGCACAAGTTCCGCTCTTGACTTCATCGTCATTTTTGACAAGCGAATCCGCCATATCCACACGGAAACCGTCACATCCCATCTCCATCCAATAACACATGATATCTATCATTGCATCCCGTGTGGCCATGCAGTCCGGATGGTCGATCGGCTTCTGCCAGTTCTCCTTCGGATTCAGAAATCCGTAATTGAGCGCCGGCTGACACTTAAAATAATTCAGAATATAAGCGCCGTTGCGTTCACGTTCACCGGCAATATACGGGAATCCTTCCGCCCGTTTATACCAACAGTCCGTCCAGATATATCGGCCGGAATATTCATTCTCTTCCTTCTTGCCGCTCAAAGTAAACCACGGATGTTCCTCGGAGGTATGCCCCGGCACCAGATCCATCAGAATGTGCATGCCTCTTTCATGTACCTGCTTAAAAAGCTCCCGCAGATCATCAATTGTGCCGTACCGTTCAGCTATTTTTTTATAATCCCTCACATCATAACCGGCATCCTTAAACGGGGAATCATAGAACGGATTCATCCAGATCGCGTTACACCCCAACTCCCTGATATAATCCAATTTCTCAATAATACCGGCCAGATCACCGATTCCATCCCCGTTGGAATCTTTGAACGACTGGGGATAAATCTCATAAAATACTGCTGTTTTCAACCATTCTGTCATGTCTGCTGCTCCTCTCTTCCTCTTATTTATCTACATTATCCTGAGTCCTTTCGGATAATGATTCTTGACCTGTCCGCTTACCGCCTTACCGAATCCCAGCGGATATCCCATATATGTGAGCAAAATCCACCCCTTTCCGGATACGCGGGACAGACTTTCTCCGCGCAGATACCGCTCCGCTTCCTGCTCTGTCAGCTCCATCTTCCGATCGGTCTCTTCTATATTAAGTGCAATCGCAAGCGCATGGGACGGTTCGATCCGATTCTTCTTATGCGTCCCCAGATGCAGCCCGGCCCGTACGACTTTCATACCCTGCATGGATACCATGGCCTGCGGCACCAGATAAATCTGTTCCCCGAAGATCTGTATCACCCCGTCCAGTCTCTTGGTCCAGTCAGCCGGAAGTCCTAATTCCCCGGTCAGAAAATCCCCGACCCCATCCGGTGATATAAGTCCGGCATGCCTGTCCCCTTTCCTTGCTCCGTCTCTCCTTGCTTCCACCTGCTGCTCACCTGTGCCGCCTTCCCACCGTATACAGCTGCCCGAAAAAATCTCCCGCCTGCGCAGTCTGGCGATATAGTGCCCTTCCCCTTTAAGCTTATGCGGCATAAGACGCATGGTATGTTCTATGCCGTCTGCGGGATCTTCGACCCACTCCCGCCTCCCCTGCACAAAAGCGCCGTCATGCACCACATCTTCGATGAAAAACTCTTCATGCTCCTGTACAAATCTGCTGACCACGCCCTCATCCTCTTCCGGTGCAAAAGTACAGGTCGAGTAGACAAGCACGCCTCCGGGTCTAAGCATTCTCGCCGCCTCGGTGATAATTCCATACTGTCTGTCAGCACACATAGACACATGTGCCTCGCTCCACTCTGTGACCGCCGTCTCATCCTTGCGAAACATTCCCTCCCCCGAACACGGCGCGTCCACCACGATCCTGTCAAAAAAATTTGGAAAAAATGCTGCCATGCGCTCCGGTGTCTCATTACACACGACGCAGTTCTTTATTCCCATGCGCTCTACATTACGGGACAAAATCTTCGCTCTGGCAGGAATAATCTCATTCGACACAAGCAGCCCCTCTCCTGCCATTCTCCCCGCAATGTGCGTACTTTTACCGCCCGGAGCCGCACATAGATCCAGAATATACTCTCCCGGCCGCGGATCAAGAATCTCCGTCACCGCCATTGCGGAAGGCTCTTGAATATAGTAGGCCCCCGCTTCGTGCAGGATATGTTTCCCCGGCTGGTCCTTGGCCTGATAATAATATCCTTCCCTCGCCCATCTGACCGGCTCTAATGCAAAGGGTACTTTTTTCTCAAACTCCTCTGCCGAAGCCTTCAGCGGATTATAACGCAGCCCATAATGCCGCTCCTGTTCATAGCTTCTCAAAAACTCTCCGTACTCTGTGCCCAGCAGCCCCTCCATCCGATCAAGGAAAGCCGCCGGAAGATTGATTGTTCCGCTCATATTGCTCCTTTTATCTGCCTGTCACTAATGCTCTTTATCGCTCATTATACCATAGGATTAACTCCTCGACCAGTTGCTGGTTCATTCACAACGCTCCGAAAAATCTTGCAACATCCCATAAGACCATATATAATATTAAATGTTGCACATAAACAAGAGATATTTTTTATGAAAAACACACAGAAATGAGGAGTACTATGACATCGCAAATTTGCATTATTATTGCTATCCTCGTCTACCTGCTCGGAATGATTTACATCGGTATATCCTATTCCAAAAAGAATACGCAAGCTGACGAGTTTTATCTGGGTGGCCGCAAACTGGGGCCTCTGGTAACCGCCATGAGCGCGGAAGCTTCCGATATGAGCAGCTACCTTTTGATGGGACTGCCCGGACTGGCTTATATTTCGGGACTCGCCGACGTAGGATGGACTGCCATCGGTCTGGCGCTTGGTACCTATTTCAACTGGCTCTTAGTCTCCAAGCGCATTCGCCGTTATTCCAGTAAACTCGGAGCCATCACAATTCCTGAATTTTTTGCAAAAAGATACGGCGACGAAAAACATATTCTTACCTGTATCGCAGCCCTAATTATCGTAATTTTCTTCGTGCCTTACACCGCGTCCGGCTTTGCCGCATGCGGCAAGCTGTTCAGTACCCTGTTCGGCATGAACTATATGACGGCGATGCTGTTAAGTGCAGCGGTCATTGTACTTTACTGTACGCTGGGCGGATTCCTTGCGGTAAGCACGACTGACTTAATTCAAAGCTTCACCATGACTGTAGCACTCCTGATCGTCGTAGGATTCGGCGCTGTTACAACCGGAGGTTTTGATACCGTTGCAGCGAACGCCGGAGAACTTCCCGGATATCTGAGCATGGTACAGACCTATGCCGCTGACACAGGCTCCGCTAAACCTTACACCCCTCTGATGATGGCCTCCATGCTGGCATGGGGCCTCGGTTACTTCGGTATGCCCCATATCCTACTCAGATTTATGGCAATTGAAGACGAGAATAAACTAAAAATATCCAGAAGAATTGCTACCGTATGGGTAGTCATCTCCATGGCTGTCGCTGTATTGATCGGCGTGATCGGATACAGCATGTCCAAGGTCGGTATCATTCCCATGCTGGAAGGCAATAACTCCGAAACAGTCATTATTCAGATTGCTTCCGCATTAAGCGCTCATGGCGTAATCCCCGCTTTGATAGCAGGTGTTATTCTCGCAGGTATTCTTGCGGCTACCATGTCCACTGCCGACTCTCAGCTACTCGCCGCGGCCTCCAGTATTTCGCAGAATCTGGTGCAGGACTTCGGCAAGAAGAAACTGGACACGAAAACATCTTTGCTCATCGCAAGGATTACTGTCATTGTGATTTCGCTGATTGCCGTGCTGATTGCCAGAAATCCGGACAGCTCTATCTTCACGATCGTATCTTTCGCATGGGCCGGTTTCGGCGCTGCATTCGGTCCCGTTGTACTGCTTGCGCTGTTCTGGAAACGCTCTAACAAGCAGGGCGCACTTGCCGGGATGATCGCCGGAGGTATCATGGTATTTGTTTGGAAATACGGTATCGCAACGCTTGGCGGCGTATTCGCCATCTACGAGCTGCTTCCCGCCTTTATCGTCGCGCTGATCGTCAACGTAGCGGTGTCCCTTTTGACCGCTGAACCTACAGGCGAAATCGTGAAAACCTTTGAGGAAGTGAACAGCACAAACAACTGACCCTCGATCGGTCAACATATTTAAGACTACCAAAACACGCCTCCGGCAGACATACAGAATCAGGTCTTCCCATGATAAAGCAGAAGACCTGATTTTTATTATTTTATAAAGATACACCGTCACTCGTTTATTGCAATATCAATCCTGCTCAGTTTCTCCAATAAAATATCTTCCTCTGTGGGAATATCCTCAGACAGTTCGATCTGCCGCCGTACCTGCCACATCTGCTCATCAATGTCCGCGATCTGGCGGGCACATTCTGTCAGACGTTCCACAATTTCCATCTGATTCGGCACTTCCTGCTTATATTTTAGCTGATGTTCCAGACTCGCCCAGAAATCCATGGCAATCGTGCGAATCTGCACTTCCACAGCCATATCTCTCGTCTGATCCGAGAAGAAAACCGGTACACTGACAATCATATGATAACTTCGATAGCCATTGGGTTTAGGATTCTTGATATAATCCTTCTCCTTGATCACCGTGATGTCATCCTGCTTCGCCAACGCCTGTGCAAGTACATATATATCATCCACATAGGAACATACCACACGGATTCCCGCCACATCATATAAATTGTTCTCTACATTTTCCAATGTGAAATCAAGATTCTTGCGCGCTAATTTGCTCATGATACTGCTGCTGCTCTTAAGCCGCGAATTGATCGACGTGATGGGATTGCGCCGGTATCTCACATTAAACTCCGAATTGAGCACGTCGAATTTCGTCCTCACTTCCTTGATGGCACAGCTATATCTCATGCGCATCTCCTTGTAGTCCACCACAGTGCCTGCCATCTTCTTGCGTCGATCATAAATCGCCTGATCCACTTCCGGAAATATCATCATCTCGGTATCGTCCGCTTCCGCTCCTACCTCATCTAATGGAAAAAAAGGATTCCCACTCATTGTTTTCTTTTGTCCTCCATTTAATAGCATATGTTTTTATTGAACCTTCATCCACAGTTACTATAGCCCATAAACGGAACGGAAACAATAAACGTTGTGTTAAATTTGTATAAAAAATCGTCGCTCGGCAGCGACGATTCAGAGAATGCTTCGCATTCTCCTTAAATGATTCATGTTATTGCAATTTTCTATTTTCCCAGCATACTGTATTGTCCGTTCTTGTCGTAGGAATCCAGCAGGTAATGATTCTGCGCCTGCATGGACAGTACATCTTCCTTATCACACTTGCGGGTGCCCTGTTTCTCCTTCTGCTGACTCCCCTGCTTTACTACTTTAGAAGCCGTCGCATGCCCCATCTGTTTCTGCTGCTTCTGATAGAGATCCCGCAGTTTTGCAGTGCTTTGTTTCACACGGTCATGAAGTTTAAGAACCGATTGGCGGGCGCTGCTGATCACACTGTATACTTCCTCCGGCACAATAGTCTGCGCCACCGCCGTAACCTGCGCCGTTTCCACGGATTGCGAGGTGCCTGTGATCTGCCGTCCCTTAGTCCGATCGGATGTATTCATAATCTCCGAATGCACAGCATCCTTTCTGCCATCCTCCGACATTCCGTCCGTACCGAGTCCGCCTGCACGCCAGACGATATCGCGGGCGGGATCGGACAGTCCCTGACCGATCCCCTCCGACTGCTGTGCTCCCGGCGAAGCAGCGCCTCCGCTCATCTCAAATTTACCTCCGGCCTCCGCTACGATGTCCGTCCTGTTTCTGGGATGATGGAAGTGCGAAGTCGGCCATTTGATCACATGATAGTCCGCAATCTTCTGTTCCTGCTGTATCCAGTTCAATCGATTCATACGCTGCCGTCCGTTCCTCTACCGCATTATGCAGGATTCCCTGCATATGTACGACTAACGGAAATAATTGAAATAGTTCCCGCTGTTGCCGTAATTATTAAATAAATTACTATAGTTATTGCTGCCGTAATTGTTAAACAAATTACTATAGCTGCTGCTTGCCTCGGCCTTCATGTTGCGTTCCGCGCTTGATTCCACGGAATCCGCCCAGAGCGCCGCACGTCCTGCAAAGCTGCTATTGCCGCCCCATACCTTTTTCAGCGTTTCAAGATCTGTCGCTGCAAGTTTCTTGTCATCAACCGTAAGTGTTCCGTCATAATTTCTCGTCACGCCGCAGGATGCCAGCTCAGAGCTGTTCAAACTTGAAATACTGTTAAACTGCGTCACATAGCTGTCATCGGCCCTTTTTCCGGACTCCTTAAGATTCTTCAGCATACTGTTATACTGACTGATAAATCCCTTAATAGTAGATACGACTTCCGCATTTTCTCCGCTCTCTTCCGCTTTTGCAAAAAGAGACGTATCGCTCTTGTCCGTCAGCTTATTCGCATAGTCGATGACCTGCCCCGCATGATACTTCATATTATAATACAAATTCTGCGTATTTGCCGTACTTTTTACTAAATTGGAATAGAAATTATTCGTCTTGCTGCTATTTGTTAATAGCGAGTTCCTGCTCGACCGTTTACTCTTGCTGCTCCTGCTCAGAGCCCGCTGTAATAAAGATGATGTCCCGCTCATGCTGCTATTACCGTTCAGCAATCCGCTCATATAATTTCTTGTTACTCTCATATAAACTCTCCCTTCTGTCTGCATGTCAAACGGTACATGACCGTAGTGACATATATCTGTCTTTGTAGGAAAAGAAGCGCCTCTCTGCTCCCTACACTATATATATCGATATCCCGCAGTCAAAGTAAAGGAGTTTGTAATCAACCGTGCAGTTTTTGTCATATATTTATTCCCTGCAGCATGATCGTCAGAATAAACATCCCGT
The DNA here is from genome assembly GCA_014804655.1 of Lachnospiraceae bacterium. Taxonomy (GTDB): domain Bacteria; phylum Bacillota; class Clostridia; order Lachnospirales; family Lachnospiraceae; genus UBA3282. The sequence continues at coordinate 87,392 of JAAUZK010000021.1, forward strand.
CTCTCACCTCATACTGCATCGTTCCGTAATATTTCTCCGCGCAGCTTCGCATATTACTCATGCCGAAGCCATGATCCTGCTCGTTTATTTTCGTCGTTTGCAGTTCCCCGTTCGCAGATCGTATCGCCCGATCGTCGCAAGTATTTTCCACCACCAGGAAAAACATCCGTCCTTTGGCATATCCCCGAATCCGGACGCTTCTATGCCGCTCCTTCGGCACACGCCTGCATGCCTCTATAGCGTTATCCAGTGCATTATTCAATAAAATACCCAGATCAAACGCTTCTATTCCAAGATCTGAAGGAAAGAGCAGATCACCGTCCAGCGCAATATCCTCCTGCACGCAGATCTGTCCTTTACGATTTAAAATAACATCCGTTACTGGGTTTCCCGTGCTAAACTGTAGCGCCAATCTGTCTGCCGACCTGTGCATACTGTACAGATACTGTTCCGCTTCCTGTCCGATCCGCTCCGGTATCTGTCCGCTCTGTACACTGACTTGCAGCAATTGCTCCATGTCCGCCACGTAATTATTCAGATCGTGGCGCATACCGCGGATACCGTCATAGAGCTGCTCCAGCTCCTTTACATGAGCCGTCATGTCCGCTAACTGCTGCTTATAGAACAGCATGCTGCTTTTATGCTCCTCCGAACGCATCAGCTCGCCGTATATCTTCCTGCTGAAGACGATACAGATCAGACACAGAACGGCAATCGTGGGCACTACCACATACATGCTGCCGTGTTTCTCATATAAGAAGTCGATCTCTGTTCCTTTTCTGGTATAAAAAGACACCCTCCATGACACATCAAACGCCATGCCGATAATCGGTGCAAGCATAAGAAACCGAAGCCCCTGCCTGTCAATATCCGTCACGGTTCCTGTCTGATACCGACGAAACATTTTGAGGGTTATATACATGAGCAGAAGATATCCCGCCGCATATGCATACAGACTTACAGACTGCAACTGCCTCGTGATCTCCATATACCGTTCCGGAACGATCATCTCATGAATCAGTCTTTCATCCAGATACTCCAGATATTCCATTATCGAGAAATGCCATATACTGTGCAGGGTAAACCGCGCCATCTCCTGCACCGTATAGAACACAAGCATCACATACAGCTTCGCCTGCCATCGACCCTGATAGAGGATATTCATCGCCAGAAAGCTGCTCGCGAAAATACATATCAGTTTCACAATACTATAACTGCTGTTATTCATTTCCCCAGCTTCATTCATATAAAGTACACGGTTCACCCACACCGAATTCGACAACCAATAACTGAGAAGAAATGCCTGCATGAAAAAAAGTACCCTTCCGACGGAACGATACTTCTCCTTCAACTGTATAATATCTTTGCACAAAAACAATAACAGTCCCGCTCTCACCAACTGTTCCATCAGATCAAGCACTATCTCCGTCATCGCTTCACTCCTTTAAATACTTACAGTAAAGTTTAACAAACTCACTATATTTCTGCTTAGCCAGATAGATTTTCTCCCCATTTCCTACGATAATGCTGTCGTGATCGTATCCATCCACTGCAGACAGTGCCACCAGATATCCTCTGTGGCAACGGTAGAATCCCTCGCCAAGCACTTCTTCCAGATGATTCATCCGTTCATAGTATTCCAAGCAGCCTGTCTTCATATGCAGGATCACCTTACGCCCGCTGTTCTCCACATAGAGAATATCCTCCACAGGAACCCTTCGATGACTTCCCTCCGACTTGATCAACAGATATCTGGGAGCTGCCTGTCTCTTCTCCACTTCCTGAGCGGCACGTTTCAGAACATCTGTCATTTTATTATGGTCCACGGGCTTCATCAAATAATGGAATGCGCCAACATCAAATGCCTGAAATACCTGCTCCTTTACCCCTGTCACGAAAATCAGGATGGCATCCGAGCGCTCTTTAAGCCTTCTCGCCGTCTCCATGCCGTCCATTCCCTCCATAGCAATGTCCAGAAGCACGATATCCGGCTGCCATCCTTCCTCAACATTTTCTAATAACTTCATCCCTGAATCAAACTCTCTTGTCTGCGCCTGAGAAAATTCCTTCTCAAGCAAGGTGCGAATCCTTTCTCTCCCTCTTACATCGTCATCGCAAATCGCTATTCTCATGTTTCCCTCATATCCTCAGTCTGCCGCCTTTCATATCTGCGGCAATTTATGCGCTGATTCCATGTACTTCACATGTCACGGCGCAGGAAAGCAAAATTCACCATCCTGATATTATATCGGCATACATATGAATTTTATTCTTTGATATGTCACGAAACAATATATTTTTGTCACAAACAGCGCATACCCATCCTAAAGCTGATCGTCCACCGTACTTCCCTTCAAATCCTCTTCCAACAGCTTCATCTTATGAAGTATAGTCTTGATCTCGGACTGGATATCGGAAACATTGCCCACATTGCCCACGCCGGCATCTATCATATTCTCCAATAGATCCGCATCTTCTCTGGAACGTTCCTCCGCTTCCCTGCGCAATTCTTCCTGCTCCTCACTGCGCTCATGAGCCGCATCGATCTGCGCTTCCAACTCCTCTTTCTTCTTGTTTCGCTCCTCGATCTTCTCTTCCTCTTCGGCTTTCTCCTCCGCCTTCTCTTTCGCTTCCTCACGAGGCTCTTCCAGCTCCTCGTCCACATGCTCTTTCGCCTCGTCGATCATCATTCCGAGGATCTCCTTACCGGCGGCTTCCATCACTTCATCGGCCTTCTTCTGCGCATCCACCATTGCATGATATTTCAGGCGTTCCAGCTTGGTCGCACGAATCGTCGCATGACATCCCATGAGTTCCGCATCGATCTTTTGGTTTCTCGTCTCATAGGTGCCCTGGAACTTATCAATCGCAAGACAGCGTTCCTGATATTCCGTAAGTCTGTCTTCCCTTGCCTCCAGCTGTGCAACCTTTTCCTTTTCCTCATCCGTAAGCCTTACGCCGGATTCCGGGTCCTCCGACAGAGCCTTCTTACGAAGCAGCTCCTGATCTTCCTCACTGAGTTGCCTCTGCTTTAACTCTTTAACCTGTTTCCACTCATCCTCCGTCAACAGACCAAAATTACACTCACGCTCTGCATCCGCCGCTCTCTCCAGCAGTTCCAGTTCCTTCTGTTCCTGTGAATCCGCGGCAACTCCGTATTTCTGCCGCAACGCTTCCTTCTGCGCCTCTCCCTCTGCTATAATACCAAGATTTTCCTTCTTTTCGGCATTTAGCTGCGCGACCCTGTCCCTGATCTCCATTATATTCTGATCGATCTTCTTATCGCCGTTCCATGCATCGCCCACGATCTTCAGCGCCTTCTTCTGAGCACGCTGTCTGCGCAGCAAGATGCTGTCCTGCTGCACTCCCAGATCGCCCGCAAAAATACTTCTCCTGCCATTCTTACCGAACTGTTTCCCTTCTCTCTGTGCGGCTCTTTCCCTCGCTGCGCCGGCGGTGTTAATAATCTGATTCTCATTCGCTTTTGCTCTGATCTGCATAGTAACCTCCTTGTCTTCCCTGCGTAAAATCCGTTTTATCAATATATTTATCGGATATTTTTGCTGTTTTCATAAGGAAAAAGGAGCCATTCCACATGCCTTTTACGACAGAAAAACTGCCGTTCATAACAAAAAGCTCTGCCGTTCGATGGCAAAGCTTTTCATTACACACGTTATTATATTACTATACGCATTCTGCGCATGTCTTACATACTACGACCAGTATACAATCATAATATTACATCCGGAAATTATCATCCTGCTGCACATTATCGGACTGTCCGCCGTTTTGCTGATTCATATCCTGATAACCTGTGCCGCTCTGGTAATTCTGCCCCTGCTGATTGTTCGGAACATTCTGATACCCCTGACTGTTCTGCCAGCCCTGATTCTGCTGGTAGTTCTGGTTCGGCTGATAATCCTGATATCCCTGATTCGGCTGATACCCCTGATAATTCTGAAAGCCTTGATTTGGTTGATAGTTCTGGTATCCTGCCCCGTTCTGATACCCCGTCGGCGCATTGCCGAAGGTGATCTCTTTTAATGCCACATACAATTCTGCATCGGTCATATAGATATACGGATTCACATAGAAGATTGCCAGAATGCCGCAGGTAAATAAGCTTAAGAAGATCCAGCCGAAGAACGACAGATCAAGCACGAACGCATTCCACTTATTGCCGTCCATCATCTGCTTACTCATCGCGAAAGCTTCCTTGGTATCAATCCCCGGATTCTCCGCCAAAATATAAGGAATCATACGGTATTCATACCCTTTGATGATACCGGGTATCACAAGCAGTAACGACCATAAGAAAACATATAAGGCTCTTAAGAACATGGTCTTAACCACATTCATATAAGAATTGGAGAAAGCATATCCCAATTCGCCCAGCTCCGCCTTCTGATAATGGCTGACCACGAAGAAACGCTGCGCACCGACTACAAGCGGATTCAACAGAAATGCCGATACCGCAAATCCGATCACCATGACTACCAGCATCACTACCATAAAACCAATGATAAAGCCGGCCACTTCCGCAGAAGACATGGAACCGTATCTGTAATTATTCGATGTTCTTTGCGTATAACTGCTACTGACAGAAGATCCTCCACCACCTACCATCGTAAGCACGAGTGCAACTAACACCATCTTCCAATAGTTGAATTTAAAAAACTTCTTAGCGTTATCTTTCAGTTCCGCTCTTGTCCACATTGACAACTTCTCCTCTCACCTCATATAAATAATTTCACTTTCAAGTCACTGTATTATAGTAATATATTATCCTATATTATGCAAGAAGAAAGTTGATTTCTCATTTCTTTTCGATAATGAGAACTGAACTGTCAAATGAAGTAAGGCGCTATCCGAATCTCCCGTCAATATAATCCCTCGTCCGCCGTTTGTCCGGGTGTGAGAAAATCTTATAGGTGGGAGCACACTCTATCACCTCTCCTCCGAAGAAGAAAGCCGTATGATCCGATACCCGCGCTGCCTGCTGCATATTATGCGTCACCACTACCACCGTATACCGCTTCTTTAAATCACACATTAGCTGCTCTACCCGCATGGTTGAAACCGGATCAAGCGCCGAAGTCGGCTCATCCATAAGCAGCACCTCCGGCTCCATCGCCAGTGCGCGTGCAATACACAATCTCTGCTGCTGTCCACCTGATAATCCCAATGCCGGCCGCTCCAACCGGTCTTTCATCTCCTCCCATACCGCCGCCTCCTGCAGACTGCGCTCCACAATCCCGTCAAGCTGCTTTCTGTCCCTGATTCCATGCACCCTCGGTCCGTAGGCAACATTGTCATAGACGCTCATGGGAAAAGGATTCGGCTGTTGGAACACCATCCCCACTCTCCGGCGAAGCCCAGCCACATCCACTCCCACCCCATAGATATCTTTCCCGTCAAGATATACGCTGCCCTCGATCTTCACATTGTCGATCAGATCATTCATTCTATTCAGCGTTTTCAGAAAGGTAGACTTTCCGCAGCCGGAAGGCCCGATCAGCGCAGTGACCGTCCCGGCATAAAGTGCAACGGAAACATCCCGAAGTGCATGACTATTTCCGTAGTATATGTTTAATTGATCCGTTCTGATCTTAACGGCAGCCATAATGCACCATAAACCTCGACATTCTACTCACTATAAGATTAATCAGCATGACAATGCACAGCAGTACTACAGCAATACCGAAGGCCACGTCATACTGCCCCTTAGACATACTCAGATACATCTGCACAGTAAGCGTCCCGCCTGACTCCATGATCTTCCGCACCAAGCCCATTCCCCTTTGTGGCAGCAGATACCCGCTGCCTGCCGTAAAAAGCAGCGCCGCCGACTCACCCACGATCCGTCCCACCGCTAGAACCACTCCGGTTAAAATGCCCGATGATGCCGTAGGAAGCAGCACCGTACGTATCATGTACCACTTGCCGGCGCCCATGCCGAGCGCTCCCTCCCGATATCCGTCCGACACCGCCCGCAATGCTTCCTGCGTGTTTCTCGTAATTAACGGCAGTACCATGATCGTAAGCGTCAGCGCTCCCGTCAGAATCGAGTATCCAAGTCCCAATGTCGTCCCGAAAAACATCATGCCGAACAAACCAAACACAATAGACGGTATTCCCGCCAACGTCTCCAGGGCAAATTCGATCAGCCGAACGAGCCTGCCCCTTCTCGCATATTCATTCAGCCAGACTGCCGCTCCTACACCGACGGGGACTGCGATCAGAAGCGTCAGCACCGCGATATAAAACGTATTCACGATGTTACCTGCAATCCCCACGGTTCCCCGTATAATGCTTGATACGGTAGTTAAGAAAGACCACCCGACAGTGGGAATCCCTCTGACAAACACATAACCGATAATGCCCGCCAACAGAATCACGGAAAAAAATGCCGCAAGATAGATCATTCCTAGTATAAAAATGTCCGCAAGCCGTCTCTTACTCATGGTTTTCCGTTTCCTTCCCTGTCACTTTTGGCAAATATCCCGTTCAATATCACATTGACCGCTACAATAAAAGCAAACAATACAAGCCCGATCGTAAACAGTACCTGTCTGTGCAATCCGCCGGCATATCCCATCTCACTGACAATCGCCGTGGTAAGAAACCTGACCGAGCAAAAAGGCAACGGAAGGTTCACGGATCCGCCCGACACCAGCCCGACAGCCATAGCTTCCCCCATTGCCCTGCCGACCCCCAGCACCACCGCCGTGACGATTCCGGATCTCGCCGCCGGTAAGGTTACTTTACAGATCGTCTGCACCGGGGAGGCTCCCAGCGCAAGGGATGAGGCCTTAAGCTGCATCGGCACCGCACGGATCGCCGCCTCACTGATATGTATGACCGTCGGCAATATCATAACCGCCAGCACTAATACCGCCGTCAAGAGATTTGCCCCGCCCGTAAACCGATGACTTTCCGAACCGCGAAACAGGTTCTGCTCTATCCTGTACATGAACGGATTCAGGATCATTAATCCCAACAGTCCGTAAATTACCGAGGGAATTCCCGCCAATAACTCCACTGCCCCTCTCACCACTGCGGCCGGACGCTCTGGTGCTATTTCCGCAATAAAAACCGCCGTGAGTAATGCGATCGGCACCGCGATCACAATGGCAGCCGTCGTGCCGACGACCGATGTCAGCACGATGTAAAGTATACCAAAGGACGGTACATCCGCAGTCGGTTTCCACTCCGCATGGAATAAAATATCCCTGATGCCCAGTCGAAAAACCGCCGGCAGACCATTAGCTGCCATGTAAAACATAATTGCAACAACCGCAAATATCGAACAGAACGCACATGCCGCAAAGACTGCCTGCGAAACACTTTCCACCGCATGCTTACGCCTTTCATCGGCTGTGCCGTCTGAAAACACCCGATACATTCTCTGTCTCATAAAACCCCCTTTTCTGCGCATTCATCATACGGCGGCGTAACCAGCCCGACCGATTCAATCAGTTGCCTTCCCTCGTCCGAGCGAATGTAAGAAAAGAACTCACGCACTGCCGCACTTTGCTGCGAAACCGCCCCGTCGGTCACCATGATAAGAGGACGACTGAGCCGATATCCGCCGTCCTGTATCTCTTCCCGTGTAGGCAGCCGGCCGTCCAACGCAAGAATCCGTACTGTATCGTCCGGTATGTCTATCGAAACATAACCGATCGCTCCCGGAGTCGCCGTAACCCGCGCCATAACCGCGCCGGAAGAATCCATCTCGTTGGCATATACGCAGATATCTTCCCTATCTAAAATTTCCTCAAAGACACTCCGCGTACCGCTTCCCGCTTCCCGCCCCACTACCACTATCGCTTCGTCTGCGCCGCCCGCTTCCTGCCAGTTTCTGATCCTGCCCGCATAGATATCTCTTAACTGCTCCATGGTCAATCCCTCAACCGCATTAGAGGGGTGCGTGATCACCGCGATCCCATCAATCGCAGCCACATGTTCCACCGCACCCGCATTAAGCTCTTCCTGCCGCAGTCTTCTGGATGAATTACCAATATCTGCGCGTCCGGCCAGTACCGATTCAATTCCCGCTGACGACCCCGTGAATTCCACGGTAACCGATATATTCGGATAAGCAGCCATGAAGCCCTCCGTCAGAGCACCGGAAAGATTCTCCATCGCGGTAGAACCCGCCATGACGATCACACCCTCCACAGACACCTCTTCCGTATCCGGCGCTTTCTCTTTTTGCATGGAAAAAATTCCTCTGCCTCCTCCGATGCCGTACACCATCATCCAAAGAACAAAGCCGATCAATATTCCGCTGCCGATTCCTGCAGTCTTCTTCATGTAACCGCTTCTTTCTGTTCTGTGGCAGTCTGGCCCCTGCCTGCTTCTTACAATTTATGCGCCTCCCCGTTGTCCATATCCGAAAAAATTATTCAAAAAGAACAGCCATCTATTTCCTAGTGACTGTTCTTTTTGAATTGAGTTTCCTTCTATTGCGAGATTATGAGTTATTCCTATGAGATACTGCGTATCTCGGAAAACTCGTCGTAAACTCAAAAATATGGAATAGTTATGATGTTGTCAAATAGTCCAGAAATGCCTCGCAGCCCTCTAAGACATCATCGTAAGTTACGTCAAATTCTCCCGTATACCATGGATCGGCAATCGCTCTGCTGCTCCCGGCATATTCCAAAAGCTTGTGTATCTTATTCTCCGGATCGCCACCCGCAATTCTGGTCATGTTGCGAATGTTGGCCTCGTCCATGCCGATGAGATAGTCGTATCTGTCGTAATCTGCCCTCGTCATCTGTACCGCGCGGTGCGGAACAACCGGAATGCCTACGGATCGGAGTTTGTTGACTGTACCATAGTGTGGGCTGTTGCCTATTTCCTCTCTGCTGGTGGCCGCGGAAGCAATTTGAAATTGGTGCTCCAGGTGGCGCTGCTTCACCAGATGGGTCATGACGCTCTCTGCCATGGTGCTACGGCAGATGTTGCCGTGGCACACAAATAATATCTTAATCATGTTGATTTTTCCTCCTAAAATGCCGTGATTTGCCGTGTTTTGGCACGATTTGCAAGGTTTGAAATTTCCGTCAAGTTTGTTAAAAATGTAACAAAAATGCCAAATCGGGGCAAAACGGGGCAAATTGATTCCGTCAAACGTAGTAAAAACGTAGTAGGAATCGGGGGCTTTTACTACTCTCGTATTTTAGCATAAATTTATGTATTGCGGTATAGGGAATTAAAAAAAGCCCTGCCGGAGCAGGGCGCGGGTTCAGATTGCCCGGAACATTTTCTGTGAGACGGGCTTCTCCTCTTTATTCTTTTCCAGTTCCTTTCTGGCATTCTCCAGTTCCTCCATCCGTTTCAGCTCATCTGTTGCATCCTCCAAGCCAAGGTGGGTGTAGGTGTTAAGGGTGACTCCGATATCGCTGTGCCCCATAAGGTACTGGAGCGTCTTGGGGTTCATGCCGGACTTCGCCATGTTGCTGCAGTAGGTGTGGCGGCAGACGTGGGGAGTGATATTCGGTATCTGCACCCGGTAGATATCGTTGTACCTTTTTACCATGTGGTTGAAGCGGTGTTCCCAATGCATGGCCACTTCCGGGTAGCCGTTCTTATCCGTGAAAAGGAATCCGGCATAACCGTCCACCACCCTCTCGTATTCCGGTGCTTCCCTGTCCTCTATGATCGCCCGGAAGCACTGCGCCACGTCATCCGTCATGGGCAGCTTCCTTGTCCCTGCATTGGTCTTGGTGGATTCAATCACCAGCCGCATATCGGAAGTCCGCTGGAGCTGGTGGTCGATATTGATGACCTTGTTTTCGAGGTCGATGTCCCGCAGGGTCAGGCCGCAGAATTCTGAAATCCGCATTCCAGTGTGGAAAAGGATATAGACCACTTCGTAATACTTGTAATAAACATTATCGTCATGGATGAATTTTAGGAACTTCCGCATCTGGTCTTTTGTAATGGCCTCCCTCGTCACGCTGTCATTGACCACCACCCCGGCAAGCTCAAATCCGAAGGGGTTTTTTAACAGCACGTCATCGTCAACCGCCATCTGGAAAGCCGGGCGCAGGACGCCCCTCACTGTCTTGACGGTGCTGTACCTCCGCCCGTCCTGCTGGAGCTTGATCAGGAACAGCTTCGCGTCCGATGTCTTGATCTGTGAAATCTTTTTGTCATTGAAATCCTCGCCTTTTAAGACGTTCTGTACAAACTTATAATTCGTGAGCGTGTTTGGCTTTGCCGCCGTTTTCGTTGCAAGGTACCGTTCCACCAGTTCCCCCACCGTGATGTTCTTCCCCAGAGGGTCCGAAAGGGAATCAAGGTCATACCCGATCTGCTTTTCAAGCTCCCGCAGTGAAAGGCAGGGCTTCTTCCCAACCGGGAGGGTGTCCGTAGGCTCCAGCCGCCAACTGTACACAAAATGCGGCTTGCCGTTTACATGGTACTTGAACTGGTATTTCCCGTCCGCGCGGATGGATTCCCCCCTGCGCAGGACGCGGTGCTTGGAATCACGCCGTGACTTTGCTTTTCCCGCCATTTAACAGCCCCTCCTTTACCTCCGGATTCTCCTCCAGATATTTTTCAAACTCACCCCGCAGGATGAGCCTGCGTTTCCCATACAGGGCGGTGTACTTTTTGCATTTCCCGTCTTTTAAGAACCTGTTAAATTTCCTCCTGCTGAAGCCGAAATATTCGATTGCCTCCTCCGGGTTCAGCACGTCTTTTTGTGCAAGTGACGGTTTTCTCATTGTGGCATTTCCTCCTTTCCTGTGGCCGGATTTTCCGGTCATGACATCTATCACTCTAAAGCCGGGAAAAGTCAACTACTTACGGCAGATAAAAGGGATTTATAACGCAGAACATTCCTCCACGAACTTCTCAAATTTTGCGCGGATGATGAGATACCTGTTCCCGCTGAAAACTGCAAACCGCCCGGTGTTATCCTCCGCCAGCCGCCGCATCTTTTTTACCCCGATATTGAAATAGACCGATGCCTCCCTGATGGTCAGCATATATTTTTCACTCACGGGCATGGTAACGTTTTCCATTTCACTATTTCTTTCCTGCATAAATAAAACCTCTCTTTCCATCTATATCCGGGTGGTGAACGCAAGCGAAATCCACCCGTCCCTCTTTTCCTGATAGGCTTTCAGCAAGCCCCACCCGTCCTTTTCCTCAACGATGGTGAACACGCCAACACCTGTGAACTTGCCCGTCTTTGGGTATGACGTTCCGGGGCCGCGGCGGATATTCAGATCGGGGATTGCTACCCTCACCATGTAGGGCGCGGAAAGGGTAAGGCTCTCCATGAACTGCACCTGCCCCTCTTCCATAATGGCTTTCAGGATGGAAAGAATCTTCTCTCCATACTTTTCTCCTGCCGCCCATCCCTTCCCCTGCGGGTTTTCCTTCTGCCCAAGCCACTCCACATAAGGCGCACAGCCCCTTGTGACATAGCGGAAACGTGGATCAATTCTTTCATTTATTAATGCATCCGTGGAGGCATAGGCTTTGAGGTGCTGCACCTGCGCCCGGATGCCAAGCTGCGGCGATGCAAAAGACAGCCCCGTTTTGCCCCTCTGCGTCACCCCAAGGCCGCAGAAATTGTTCTGCTTTAAGCTAACCGCAGAGCCGGAGAAAGTGAAGTTCCCGGTTTCCAAGCAGGACTGCGCAAAAGCGATATCGCCCCTCACGCCCTCTGCCTCCCCTTCCGAAAGGTACAGCGGGATCATATCCAGTACGGACTGCACCACGGATGGATTTTTCTTTTTCAGATAGGATGCCATCTGCCCTGCCGCGGCTTTGGCCTTTCCCATAACGGCAGTAAGGGAATCCGTATCAGAGCCGCCCTCCATAGCTGCCTTGATGTCTTTTCGGAACTGCCCCATAGAAAGGCCGAACTTAGACCACAGATGCTCTACATCACCGTGGTTGCTTGCAATGCCCCTTTTACACCCTTCCGAATGGGAAATCACCACGCCATCTGCCATAGGGTCCAAATGGAACTGCCGACAAAGATGTGCAAACAATTCCACTGCATATTTATAGGTGGCAAGCACATGGGCTTTCGTGTTCTCCCCGTTCCCGGTTTCCGTCCATGCCGCGCCGCTGGTGTATTTAATCGTGGCAGGCTCCGTCATTTCCACACCGATGTGGGTATTGTTTGCGCCGCCCCCGCAGTGCCAGCCACGGTGTTCCCACGGAAGTATCTGGTACAAATTCCCGCCAGGCTCAATGATGGCGTGGACACAGGCGTTTGCGTCCGGCCTGTTCCAGTTCTTCATAAACACATCCGCCTTTGGCTGCGGGCATCCCACCGAGTGGATCATAAGCCCCTGCACGGTGATGTGTTTCCCTGCCTTATAGCAGCCGGACTCTGTAAGGTAATTCTGTATTAAATTCATTCCGTTTCCCTCTCTTTCTGCACATGAAAAAAGGCAACAGTTTTCCACCGATGCCCTAAAATGAAAGTTCCATTATTCCCCTTTTTCCTCCCGTAACTGCTCCAGAACGGCTTTCAGCTTCTCCGGGATGGGAAGCCCTATCCTCGCGGCATTCTCCAGGATGGAGATACCCTCATTGGAAAGGTAAAAGAAAATGACTGCCGTCCGCAGGACGCTCCCGTTCCCGATGATGTGGGTGTCCACGATATGCCCCACCGCCACAAGGCAGAAAATGACCACCTTCTTAAAAATGCCCTTAAATCCTACTTCACTGGAAAGCTGCTTCTCCACCGCCGCTGCCATAAGCCCTGTGGCATAGTCCACCACAACGAATACCACCAGCGCATATAGGAAGCCGTCAAAACCTCCCATCACCGCGCCCAGCGCACCGCCAAGCGCCGCAAATGCGTACTGTGCCGCTTCAATAAAATTCTTCATCACAATTCCTCCTTCAAATTTTGAGTATGAAAAAAGCGGCTGCCCGTCATGGACACCCGCCTGTTTCCAAATGTTTATTATGCGCATTCTATATACCGGATGAATGCTTTCCCATTCCCCTTGTTTACTCCTGCCTCTGTTTCCGCAGGGTAATATTTCCCATTGTGGGTGAAAGGTGCGACACCGTCTATATAGCCGGAACCACCCGCGCCGGACTCACCGCGCAGGCCATAATTCCCGGCAAACCATCCACCGCCGCCACCGGATTCAGCAACACTGCTGGAGGAATAAGATGATGTGTAGCCAAAGTTTGTGGAAGGGCTGCTCCCTGTGGAAATCTGCCGCCCGCCCAATGCACCATCAGAGCCGTTGCCACCGCGCTCACCACCGCCATCACCGCCTTTATTGATAGTCCCGTTATTGATTCCGCCGCCTCCACCGCCTCCTGCAACAATCAGGATGCAGTCTCTGTTGGCATAGCTTAACCCGCTGGAAGAAGTTCCCCCTATTGTGCCTGATCTTGTTGCCACATGGGTGCATCCTCCGCCTGCCGCCCCATACTGCTTGCTGCTGGAATAGGAATTGCCATATCCGCCATTATTTGTCCTTGATGTACCGCCATTATAAACATACAGTACCTCGCCCTTTTTCATTTTCTTATAGCCTTTTGAATGCCCTCCAAGACCTCCCTCTGCCACAAGGTTATCCCCTTTCGCATCAGAGCCGGAGGCTCCCCATACCTCAAACTCATAAATACCGTCCTGCGGAATGGTGAAAGTGACATAACTGCCGGTATAGACAAAATCATACTCTGTGGTCACCCACATGGCATAAAGGGTAGCGTCCGCAGGGAACACCCCTTCTTCCCCCGGCTTATACTTTGGCGTGGAAAGGGAATCCGTACTCCATCCACAGAAAGACATATTTTTTCTCGTATAAGGGCTTGCCGGGGCTGCGGTGGGTCCGCTCTGTGCATTCCCGTTATTGTAGTAACAGAAAGCCGTGAAACTCTCCGCTGCCCCGCTAACCGTAAGGGTGCCGCCGTTTGGCATCATCCTTATGGTCATCTGCTTTTTAAACACTGCATAGAGCGTGACAGGTTCTTCACCGCTGATGATATATTCTGAAAGCACCTTCTTTTCTGCAGAACTATCCTGCCGCCACCCCACAAAGGCATAGCCCTCCAGTGCGGCAGGCGGCGCTGTGGCAATGGCATCCTCCCCGTCCGGCACAGTCCGCTCTAAGGCATACCCTGTGTCGATCTGGTATGTTACCTTGATGCCTGCGGCATACACCTTATCCTCGCCCACGAAAATCCGCGTCACCCTTTTGGTGGCGGCATCCTCATAGCAAAGGTAAATGGTGCTTGTACTGTACTGCTTCAATGCCCGGTATTCACTTATGCTCACCAGTTTCATCACAAGGCCGGTGCTGCTCATCATCTCCGCCATTTTTCCGTCCAAAACCTGCATGGATTCTCCGAGGGATGCATTGGAGGAAATTAGACTGTCCAGCTCCCCGATGATGTTCCTTGCCGTGAACACTGCCGTGCCGTCCAAGACCATATCCCCGGCTTTCGTGATCCTCGAATACCCGGAAGGCTCGTAGGCGGCTGTAGTTCCTGCCTGTGTGCAGACAAAGGTTGCCCATCCAGGAGCGCCCACTGCTGTCACCGCATCACCTACGGAATAAGATGTGGCGCGGGTGAGGGTTTCCCCTCCGCCGCCTCCACCGCCGCCCCCGGCTTTCAGCGTAGGGAATACTTTGGTCAGGCCGCTCAATCCTGCGGAGGACACTGTGAAGATGGCAAGTTCCAGATCATAAGAGGAATTGTTATAATTGATATTCACATCCGCATCCAGCGGGGGAAGCTCCGAAGCCGCCTGCGCCAGTATCTTGATAGGCTCATCCGTGTTGGATAAATCCAAATGGATATATACCCTGCCGTCCAGCGTTTCCCCCACATCCGCAAGCCGCACATCAATCTCGGTTTCATACACTTCAAAAAACCGGCCCCGGATCATGCCAAAGCCCTGTGAGATGTGCAGCACATTCCCCCTTGCGTAGGTCACTTCACACCCTTTGAAGATGCCGCTTCCGGGGACTGCTGTCTCATAAATGATGGCATCGTCCTGTGGTGTGACATTCCCGCCTTTGTATGTTTTGAGTACGATATTATCAGCCATTCTCCTGCCTCCTTAAAATCTTTGTTAGGTCAAGCCTTACCGTGCCGAATACCAGCTTTGTGTTCTTCCCGCGCTCCCTCCCGGTGAGGATGCTCCGGTAGCTCTGCCCGTCCGAGATGATATCCGCCACCTGCCCGAACTCCAATTCCTCCGGCTTCACCAGCGCGTCACCGTTCATCATGGTAAGTTCAATCAGGTTAGAATAGGACAGATTGGCAAACTTGTTATGAGCGGCGCTGATCGCGGCGCTCTCAAAGCTGCTCCCCTCCTCATGGGAAACCGCCTGCATCTCACACACCACCGGGGTAATACGGTCCCGGTCTTTCGTGTCATAGCCCAAATCAGAATGCAGGTAATACGTCCGGGTGTTTTCATAATTTTCTGCATCATAGATTATGAGTTTATTCACATCGGCGCTGACCTGCTTGATGGTGACGCTCTTTTTGATGATGTTGGGAAGGTCGCTTTCAATCGTAATAACTCCGGCTGCCGCTCTCCCCACGGTTATCTGAATTTCCCGGTTCTGGATATCCAGCTTTGTCTTTACCAGAATGCTATATTTCTCCATTGCGGGAATGATCACCGAATCAATGAGGTTCACGATGTTGTAATGGCCGCCCTTTTCGGATGGCGTGATATGAAGGCTCCAGTCCTTTGTGGCCGTGGCCGCACTGACCGAAAGCCCTTTTATATTCTGCATTTCATCCTCATTGGTGATGAACATTTCACGGATGCGGTCACAGATGAACTGCTCCATGCTCCCCTGCCCCTGCAGGTTCACATCGAAAAGCACATCCGTATTTAATAGTTCCATAAGCGGTTTATAGGAAATGCTCTGTAACTTCTTTGACTTATCCGTGCCATATCCGATCTCCGTCACAATCCCTGCGTACTCTTCATTCCCCCGGCTGATGCGGATATAGTCCTGTTTCTTGATGCCGGGAAGGGCAAGCACGGTCACCGTGTTTCCATCGGAAGATAAATAGTCCTCTTTGTAGGTAATTTCATTCACATTTGTATTGCCCACCATCTCAAAGTCCTGTGTGAAGATTTCCACGTTATACGGTCTCATAGCTGATCCTCCCTTCCACCATCACGTTTAACATATTCAGCCCGTCATGCACCACTGAGATACGGTTGCTGCCATACTGCAGGTGGAAGAACCGCTCCGTGGTGAAATCGCACATCTGGTATCTGTCTGCCACCACTTCATCACTGACGCCCCTTTCCGTAATGCTGTAGGGAATCTGTGTGGTGTCGATGACCAGCTTATGCCCGTCCGGGATGCTTCCCTCGTACCTTCCCGTTTCGTAGAGTACATTGTCAACATAGTGCTTCCATACCGGGTTCGTGCAGGGGCCGTACACCGTCACCTTGCATGGGCTGTCCCCGTGGCTGTCGCTGTCGATCATCAGCGTGTTCTGCGACACATCCGCATAAGCGTAGGTGTACTCGTATGGGTAGATTTTGCCGCCGATTGCTATTGTTCCGCTGTAGCCGGAAACATTCTTATAAAACAGCCCGGTTGCCGTGAAAGCCACCTCACAGTCCAGCCCCGCGCCGCCAGTGATCAGTTCGCTCTTTGCAATCTCCGTCATCCGCACCGGAACACGGAAAGCCTCCTCCATCTCATAGACGAGGGTAAGCGGAACTGCCCGGACGAACCGGGAGAAGGCTCTGTAATTTGCATAGGCATTCCTGCCGCCAAAGAAAATGCGCCCAGTCATCACCCCTTGTGAAAATAATTCCTCCAAGGGGATGAAGTCCGTGCCGATCTGTTCATACTGCGTCCCGTCTTTGTAACCGAAACCGCCAATGGAATGGAGGAAGGAAGTCCTGGCATTCAAATCCCATGACACCCCTTCCCCGTTTATGAGTCTGAATTTCCTAATCATGAATACGCCTTTCCAAGCTCCCGGTTCAGCCCGTCTGATAATTCCCCCACTAATACACCGGAATCAAGCACCACTTGGCTGTTCGCCAGCCGTGGCAGATACTTTGTCACCACTTCATACATGGCATCCAGCCTTGCCGCCAGTGAAGCGCCGCTGCCGGAGCCTCCTGCCGCCTTCGCACCTGCCGTCATGGAATCCGTGGCAGGGATAAGCGTTCCGGCCAGTTCCTTCATGGGACCGGTCAGCTTGCCAATGTTATCCTTGATGCCTTTGCCGAGCAGGTCGATCATATCCGGCATAAAGGTGTGGAAGTTGGAAAGCGGCCCTTCGTCCGGCTCGGAGAAATGCAGGAAGGAAGCAATTGTTCCCGCCACATCCTTCACGCTGTCCACAAGGCCGCTGATCTTCGATTTGATACCGTCTATTAAGCCGCCAATGATATCCTTGCCCCACTGCAATGCCTGTGAGGGCAGTCCTTTGATGAAGTTTATCGCGCCGTCAAAGCCGCTCTTTACAGCGTTGGTGATACCGCTCATGGCATTCTTGATTCCTGAGAGCAGGCTGTTAAAGATATTCACCACCGCGTCTTTCAGGCTGCTTACAATGCTTGTAACCGTGGACTTGATGGCATTCCAAGCGGAAGTAATGACTTCCTTAATGGAATTAATCACGGAACTTACTGCGGATTTTATCGCTTCCCACGCTGCGGTAATGGCAGATTTGATTGCCTCCATAATGGAAATGACCGCAGACTTGATCGCCTCCCATGCGGAAGTGACTACATTTTTGATCGCCTCTATCGCAGAAGACACCGCGCTCTTTATCGCTTCCCAAGCTGCCGTGACCGCAGATTTGATTGCCTCCATTGCTGTGGAAATGGCATTTTTGATTGCCTCCCAAGCAGAGACCACCACATCCTTAATGGCAGAAAGCACAGCCGTCACAGCGGATTTGATTGCCTCCCATACAGAAGTGATTACATTCCGTATCGCCTCCATTACTGTGGTGACAGTATTTTTTATCGCCTCCCAAGCGGAGGACAGGAATGAACCAATGGCGTTTGTGACAGTCTCGATCACGGTCTTTATCGCATTCCATACCGTGGAGACCACCGTCTGTATCACATTCAGCACAGTTGTGATGATGGTCTTGTAGAACTCGAACCGCGCCACGATGAGCGCCTGTATCACATCAAGCACTGTCTGGAAGATATTTTTTATACCATCCCATAATCCGCTAAAGAAACTTTTCAGCCCGTTCCAGATGGACTGCGCCGCCCCGGTGATGGCATTCCAGATATTTGAAAAGAAGTCTTTCAGCCCGTTCCACACAGCCACAGCCGCTTCCTTGATGACATTCCACAGGTTAATCCAAAATTCCCGGAAGCCCTCGCAGTTATTCCACAGCGCAACAAAGATAGCAATCAGCGCCGCGATTGCCGCAATGACCAGTGTCACCGGATTGGCTGCAAGGATTCCCCACAGCGCACTAAGCCCTCCGCCGATACTGGAAATGCCGCCGATCAGTGTGGGAATGAATGTCATAATGCTGCCCACCGCAGAGACCACTTTCCCGATCACAATAAGCACGGGACCGATTGCTGCGGCAAGTAATCCGATGGTGACGATGGTGTTCTTCGTCCCCTCGTCCATGCTGTTCAGCTTATCTACAAAGCCCTGCACCCATGTGACGATCTGGCGGATGGCGGGCATGAGGATTTCACCGAAAGAGATAGCCAGTTCTTCAAGCTGACTCTTCAAAATGGTGAGCTGCCCGGCAAGGTTATCCTGCATGGTAGCCGCCATTTCCGCAGACTTCCCGTCACAGTTTGCTATGGCGCTGCTCACCTTCTCAATGTCCGCAGGTGCGGCATTCATCAGCGCAAGGAAGCCGGACATGGCATTTTTGCCAACCAAAGCCTCTGCCGCCGATGCTTTCTCTGACTCGGATAATTTACTGAAAGCCGTCCGGCAGTCTGCGAGGATGTCACTCAAATCCCTCATACTGCCATCTGCATTGGTAGTGGCAATGGTCACTTCACCGATGCTCGAACCGCAAATCTTCACTTCCCCGGAAAGGTTGCTCATAATGGTACGGAGCGCNGTACCGGCCTGTGTGGANTTGATNCCCGCATTGCCCATTAAGCCAATCGCCTCTGCGGTATCTTCCGCNGAGAATCCCAAAGCCCCGGCAATGGGCGCACAGTATTTGAAGGTCTCGCCCATCATGGANACNTTGGTATTNGCATTNNNNCTTGCCGCCGCNANNATATCNGCAAAATGCCCGGAATCCGCTGCGGTNAGTCCAAAGGCNGTNANNGCNTCCGTCACAATNTCAGANGTGCTTGCCAANTCCTCCCCGGANGCNGCGGCAAGGTTCATGATGCCCTCAATGCCGGANAACATATCAGAAGTCTTCCANCCNGCCATTGCCATNTAGTTCATGGCCTCCGCTGCCTCGGATGCGGAGAACTTGGTCTTGCTGCCCATCTCCCTTGCCTTATCCCGGAGGGCATCCAGATCACTTCCCGTTGCCCCGGACACAGCCGCCACCTGGCTCATGGCGGTATCGAAGTCAGCNGCNGTCTTTACTGCCACCGTGCCAAGCCCNACNATAGGCGTGGTCACACCTTTGGTGAGGGTAGTNCCNACACCGGAAATCTTATCNCCAAGGTTCTTCAANTCNTCGCCCGTGGCGGCNATCTTCTGNATNGCCACCGCTGACTGGTTCGCCTGNTNTTCGAGGTTCTTCAGCTTTTCCTCNGTCTCNATNATCTCNCNNTGCAANCCATCGTACTGCTCCTGGGTNATCTCCCCTTTTGCCAGNGCNTCATTTGCCTGNTCCGCTGCNGCCTTTAAGGTTTCCAGCTTTTCCTTCGTTTCCCGCACNGCTTCCGCAAGGAGCCTGTGCTTCTGTGCCANAAGCTCCGTGTTGCCGGGGTCCAGNTTNANNAGGTTNTTNACATCCCGNAGCTGTGACTGNGTGGTGCGGATNTCNGTATTNACNGATTTTAAGGCAGTGGTGAGTTTCGTGGTATCGCCGCCAATCTCCACCGTGATGCCCTGTATCCTTGATGCCACTCCCCCTCACCTTCCTTCCCCAAATCACAAAAAAAGGAGCCGGTTAAGGCTCCATAAAATCAAAATCTATCCATATCTTCCTGCGTCCCAAGCACAGCATAATTGCAGGAGTCATTCCTGCTCTCGGCATACATATCATTGATAAGGCCGATGGACAGCAGATCAAGGTCTGCTATCGAAAGCCCTAACTGGATGCACCGGAGCAGGAATAAGGGTGTTGTCATTTCCCGCTCAGTTGGGCGAAGTTTTTTTTAGCTTCCACATCCGTTTTCACATTCAGCCCCCACAGTTCAATAAGCTGTGGCAGCACTTGGTAGATGGAAAATGTGTTGAAACCGTCAAGCCACTCGTCCACCTCATTGGGAATCTTAGGGTCGGCGTGCTTTGCCATCGTGTAGGCGATATTCTCGAACATCTCCAGAGAGAATAAATCGAGGTTGGAACTTTCCTCATCCCCCTCTCCGATGCTCTTTTCCAGAATCCGCAAATCCTTATAAATATCACGCTGNAANTTCANNCNGTANATGCGCGGAATCGCCGCCGATGCCTTAAACANCACATCCTGCCCGTCAATCTCTATCTTNCTAACGATACTCATATCCTTTCAGCCTCCTTCATCCCTGTCCTTCACTGTCTGCTTCCACTGCCTTGGGTTCCGGCAGATATACGNNNTTATACCAGTTGGCATAAGTTTCCGCAGATGTCTTGTTCCCGGTCTTAGCTTTCACATAGCCGCTCGCCAGTGGNCNNGCCTTGATGGTCAGCGTTTCCGTCTGCACCTCCCGGCTCTCCTCATTGGTCTTGCCCTCGATCTTGGGGCGGCTTGCGGAACAGTTATACAGCACATGGCGTATCTTGCGGATGTCCCCGTCAAACTCAAAGAGCAGCGCAAAAGCCGCCGTCTCGGAATTNGCGTTCTCCACCAGCACTTCATTGCTGTCCGCCTCTTCCTTTAACACATCCGTGCGGAAACTTTCAGGAATCAGGGCAAGCTCCAGATCGCCGTCATAGCCCATGTTGTTGGCTATGATGTAATACTCGATGCCGTCCGCATAGAANGATTCCGGCTCNCCGTTGGGGTCTAAGGCGATGGAAACCGCACCGGGCATTGCCACGGGGTTCTCAAACGCCATCTCCCCATTCTCCTGTACCTTCTGCAATGCATAATGGCAGTTGCAGATATTGAATTTCACTTTGTTGTTCATGTCAGACCTCCATTTCATACAAGACTTCATACAGCTTTTCCGACTCTATCCACGTTTCCGTTTTCCCGTAGAAGATGCCATATTTCAGCAGGACTGCCTCTATGGTCTCTTCCAAATCCGGCTGTTTCAAATCGGTGTAAAGCTCTATGTCAAGCTGGTTGATTTTGAAATATGCGATCCCGTCCGCCGCGAAATTGTCGGCTTTGGGGTATAAAAATACAAGGAAGGGAGGCTCCGGCGCTTCCCCTTCCACGAAATGGTCATAGGCAAAGGGAAGCCCCATTTCACCCACCATCTTCATTACTTCCTCATGGCTCATCCTTCCAGCCCCCTTTTGATGCCCTCTTCCAGTTCCCGGATGCCCGCCTGTTCTGCGGCGGCGATATGGGGGAATGCCCGGACGCGCCCGCCGCCACGCTTGGCATGGCCTTTCTCCAAAAGATGGGTGAGCTGATAGCGGGTCTTGTTATGCACCACCAGTTCCAGTGAATTGGAGGTTTCCTTCTGCTTTTTCACAGCCCACCCTTTTTTGTACTGCCCCGTCCGGACAGGGGCGTTTGCCTTTACCTCGGTCTTGACCGTGTTCCCTGCTTTGGTCACACAGTCCTTCATCACGTCCGTGGCAAGCCCGGCATATTCAATGAGGCCGTCCATGACCGCCTCCGCCATCTGCTCGATGGATACTTTCTTTTCAGACATCCCTACCTCTTTTCCAAAGCCGCCCGCAGCTTCAATGTTTTATTCTGGTACTTCACGTTGTCAATGAATGTGATGTTGTACACCTGCCCCCGGAAGACAATGCGGAAATGCTCCGTATCAATAGCGGCGGCCTCGCTGCAATAGCGGATAAGGAAAAATATCTCTTTCTCCGCATTAAGCTGTGCCGCCTCCCAATACTCGCTCCCGGAAAGGTTATTCACATAGGCGTGGCAGGTGTAATAATCCTGCCANNCCAGCACATGGTTCCCGGCTTTGTCATTGCCCGCCACGCTTTTCTGTATGGTGATCTTATCTTTCCATTCTCCCAAAGACATCAGAACACCTCTTTCCGTATGCCGAATAAGAGGGAGCGCAGCGTCTGCACCAGTTCCCCGTGGTCTGCCTGCTCCCGGTGTTCNTAAAGGTAGGCGGCGGCATAGAGGACGGCAATCCGCGCCATAGGCAGATGGCTCTCCAGCTCCGCCGCATCCATCCTTGCCACNTCAGCACACAGCGTCTCCCCGGTTTCCAAAAGGCCGGAAATAAATTCATCCTCATCCGCACTGTCCACACGGATATACTGCTTTGCCTCCTCCANTGCCACCATTGCCATACCCGGTACCTCCTTATGATGCAGATTTCTTCACAGACATGGTCTTTACTGCTTCCGAAAGGATCAGCTTGCCGTCCACTCTCTGGCTTGCAAGGAAGCCCACCTGCCCGGTGGCTGCAAACAGTTCATTCAGACGCTTGAANNNNCNNCCCTGCCTGTCAGCNATCCAGTAATAAGAGAAATCACCGAAAGCCATCACCTTNCTGCCNGCCGCCACTTCCGGCACATAGGAAGATGTGTGGTAAGGGCGGTTCANGATCATGTCCGGCACTCCTGCCTGCACGGAAGGCTGCCAGATATAGTTGCCGTTATTATCTTTCAGTTTCCGCAGNGCCTTTACCGTGGTGTCATTCANTANCCACACNGCCTTTTTNCGGTAAGGCGCTTTCAGGGAATANAANAGATCCATCACGTCATCAAAGGTGATGTTNGCNGTNGCNGTNGTCACGCCATCGGAAGCGCCGCCAGTGGCNTTCAGGATGCCNGTAGGCTTGCCCTTNCCGTCACCAATGAAAAAGGCTTCCTCCTCCTTGGTGCCGATCCTGCGCCCGAACTCCTTGGAGATGTAAGCCTCTAAGTTGAATACNTTNTCATTTAACAGTTCATCCGATACCTTGATCATGGTCGCCACCTTGAATGCGCCGATGGAAACCTGCCCGAAGGAATCATCCGATTCCGGGTATGCCCCTTCCTCATCAATCCATGATGCCTCGCCTTTGGATGCCACCACGGGAATCTTCCGGTCTCCGCTTGAAGTCTGGATCACTGTTGCAAGCCCGCGGAAACAGTTCTCTTCCTCCAGTGCCTCCACCAGCGTATGCTCGAATTCATCCGGCACAAGGTAGCCGCCCTCGGAATCCGTACCCACCTGCAGGGCGTTCTCCACATCAAAGAAATTCTTCCGGCGCATGGCGTTCCAGAATGTCCTCTTGTATTTATCCGTTGCCCTCCCGGTCTTTTCTTCCCCGTCCGGGTTATTGTTGGGCTTGTTGGTGATCGGTTCGGAGGTGGGCTTATTCAGCTCCGCGTCAATGGCAGCCTGCCGCTCCAGGCGCTCGATCTCCTTCCCCAAATCCACCACTTCTTTTTCCATCTTCTCATAGGCGGCGGTGTCCTCTGCGGATAGCAGCCCGTCCTCACCGCGCTTGCTGTCCAAGAACTTCTTTGCCGCCTCCCATGCCTTTGCACGTTTTTCCCTCAGTTCTAAAATCTTGCTCATAGCATTTCCCTCCATAAAATTAATGTGATAAAAGTTGTAACCGCTTCTCTAGCTGATCTATGGGTACCTTTGCCTCCGGCTTTTTCGGAATCAGCTTGGTCAGCAGGGAATTGGTTACCGCTGTCCGGGAGAACATCAGCCCTTCCAGTTCCTTCTCCCCTGCCGCATCTTCCGTATCTTCCCCTTCATGCAGGATGCCGTCTGCAAAACCAAGCTCCACGGCTTTCTTTGCGTTAAACCAAGACTCCGCATCCATGAGGTGTGAAATCTTCTTCCTGTCCATCCCGGTCTTTATCTCGTAGGCGTTCATGATGCCCTCTTTCACTTCCTCCAGCATCTCGCCCGCCTTCTGCATCTCTTTGGAATCACCTATCGCTACGGTGATGGGATTGTGTATCATCATCATGGCCACCGGGGACATCAGTACCGTGGTACCCGCCATAGCAATAACGGACGCTGCCGAAGCTGCCAGCGCGTCCACCTTCACGGTCACATCCCCTTTGTACTCCATGAGCATATTGTAGATTTGTGCCGCAGCGAACACATCACCGCCCGGTGAATTGATCCACACGGTGATATTGCCGCTCCCGGCATTCAGCTCCTTTGCAAAAAGGGCAGGCGTCACTTCATCCCCGTACCACGTTTCATCCGAAATCTCGCCGTTCAGCACAAGGGTGCGCTCCTCCTCCCCTCCCACGTCATTTTTGATCCAGTTCCAGAATTTCCTCTTCATTTCTGCTGCCTCTCTTTCCAAATTTCTGCATAGAAAAAACAGGCAGAATATCTCCCACCTGTTTCTGTATATTTATTTCTCCTGAATCTGCTCTCGCTGTCCTTTCCCGGCAAAAAGCCCGGCATCTTTGAGGCGGCACATATTCCCGTTTACGAGGAAATACTCGCCGCCCTCTTCTTCCGGTATCAAATCCATGCTTTCCAGCCGCCTTGCATCATTCGGACACATGAATCCATTCTGTATGCCAATGGAATAGCCTTTCATCCTGCTTTCATAGTCGCCCCGGAGCAGACCGTCCACGTTCATCTTCACAAAATACTGCTTCTTCTCCTGCGGAAGGAACAATGCCCGCTGTATGGACTGCTCCCACCGCACCACCCACGGGTCTAAAGTATATTTCACGAATTCCAGTGACTGCTGCTCGATGTTGGAAAAGCTGCTCTTATCCAAATCCCCGACCATATGCGGCGGGATGCGGTACAACCTCGCTATCTCATCTATCTGGAATTTCCTCGTTTCCAGGAACTGTGCTTCCTCCGGGGGAATCCCGATCTGCTGGTATTTCATGCCCTCTTCCAGNACAGCCACCTTCCCGGCATTCTTGGANCCGCCGTAAACGGAATGCCAGCTCTCCCTTACCTTTGCNGGGTCTTTCAGCACNCCCGGATGCTCCAGCACACCGCCCGGTGTGGCNCCGTTCTCAAAAAAGGACGCNCCGTATTCCTCGCAGGCAAGNGTCATGCCNACTGCATTCTTCGCCATNGCGATAGGCGAATATCCCACCAGCCCGTCAAAGCCAAGNCCNGGNATATGCAGCACATCCTCCTGCCGCAGNCGCACCCTGCCGTATTCNTTNAAGTTTGGGNTNTCNTCCGTGTTCCGGGTNTAGGTGTANAAAAGCTGNCCATGCTCGTCACGGTCAACCTCCATCTTATCCGGCAANANNGGATANANNGAAAGCACCCTGCCGTTCCCGTCACGGATGACCTGCGCGTAGGCATTGCCCCAGATCAGCAGATGGCTCATGAGCGTCTCCCGGAACACGAAAGAAGTCATCTCCGGGTTCGGCTCGTCATGGAGCAGATAGTATAATGGGTGGTCATACACACGCTCCTTCCCCGTTTCCGTATANCGGTACACATGGATNGGNAGNGATGCNACAGCCTCCGCCAGTATCCGCACACAGGAATAGACCGCCGTGGTCTGCATTGCNGTGCGCTCNTTNACATTCTTTCCGCTGGTGCTTCTCCCAAAGAAAAAGGAATAAGCCGAACCGCCGTAGCTGTCCTTTGGCTTATCCCTTGCACCCCGGTTTCCCAAAATAGATGGTAGTTTCATATACTCAAAATCCCCCTNTCNTCATACACGCTGCCNGTGCTGCCCTCGTTCCTGATNGCNCGGTCAAGCCCCATNATNGNNGCCACAGCNCCGTCAATCTTCTCNGTGGATTTTTCCTTGTCCGGCTTGATGTTCCCTGCCGGGTCCGTGCGGACNAAGATGTTATCCATCATCCACCNNAGNACCGGATGCCCGCCGTGGGCNATGTTCTTCTCCAGCACAAGCTCCATCAGCCGCTTGGAGGGCGGCGACATATCCTTAAAGCCCTGCCCGAAAGGAANGACTGTAAATCCTAATCCTTCCAAGTTCTGCACCATCTGNACCGCNCCCCANCTGTCGAATGCAATCTCTTTGATGTGGAANTTCTTNCCCAAATCATCAATGAACTTTTCTATAAATGCATAGTGGATCACATCACCCTCCGTGGTCTGCAAAAATCCCTGCTTCGCCCACACGTCATAAGGCACATGGTCNCGNCGCACNCGCAGNCGCATATTTTCCTCCGGTATCCAGAAGTATGGCAGGAGGATGTATTTCTCCGTGTCGTTCCGGGGAGGGAATACCAGGACGAAAGCGGTNATGTCAATGGAGCTTGACANNTCCAAGCCCGCCNTAGCACTCCCGTCCGAGCAGTTCNCGCTCATNNACCGGGAANGCGCAGACATCCCATTTATCCATCTGCATCCATCTGGTGGACTGCTTCACCCANTGGTTAAGNCGTAACTGCCGGAAGATATTNTCTTCTGCCGGATTGTCCCTTGCNCTCAGATAGGCATTCCGCACTTTCTCAATGTCNATGGTATGCCCAAGCGAGGGNTTGGCTTTCCTCCACACTTCCTCNGATGACCAGTCCGCATCATCNGACGCGCCGTAGATNACNGGATAGAATGTGGGGTCTATCTTCCTNCCCTGCAGGATNTCCTCCGCTTTCTGGTGCTGCTCGAANCANACGGAATGGCGGTCTGTGCCTGCNGTGGTGATNAGGAAGAATAANGGCTGCGTCCTCGCATCGCCGGAGCCTTTGGTCATGACATCGAACAGCTCCCGGTTCGGCTGGCTGTGCAGNTCGTCAAAAATAACAGCATGGACATTCAGNCCATGCTTGGTGTANGCTTCCGCTGATAACACTTGGTANAANCTNTTNGTNGGNTTATANACCAGCCGCTTTACCGACATGACNGGTTTAATGCGCTTTTTCAGCGCGGGGCATTGCTCCACCATATCCACCGCCACATCAAAGACGATGGATGCCTGCTGTCTGTCGGAAGCACAGCCATAAACCTCTGCGCCCCATTCATTATCACCGCAGGTCATATACAGAGCAACGCCCGCCGCCAGTTCCGATTTTCCATTCTTTTTCGGAATCTCCACATAGGCAGTGTTGTATTGCCTGTACCCGTTTTCCTTTACCGTGCCGAACACATCCCGGATGATAGCCTCCTGCCACGGGAGCAGTTCAAAGGGCTGCCCCCGCCACTGCCCTTTGGTATGTTTCAGGCAGTTGATAAAATCAACGGTACGCTTCGCCTTTTCCTCATCAAACACTATCCGCCGCCTCCCTTAAAGAGCAAAAGCTCCATCGTGTCGCTTTCCTTGTCCTCACCATTGTCCGCAACAATACGGCTCCTGGAGGAAGGGGTAAGGCCGAACTGCTCACAGAAGCGGTTCATGATCTTAAGGTAGGTCTGCGCAATGGAGACCTGCGGCACCTGCTGCCAGTAGCCGGAAGGGGTCTTCACAATGGTGCCGTGCTGTGTGATGAATTCCTCGGCTTCCTTCCACCTTGCATAGGCTTGGCAGTATCCGGCAAAAGCCGCCATGTCGATTTCCGTAAGGATGCCCAGCTTCTCCATCTGCCCCGCCATACGCTTCCATTCCTTTTTTGCCTCACCCTCCAGCCATGCCGGACAGCGGGGCGCTTTCTTTTCCGGCTTCGGCTCGCCCGTGTTAAGGCTTCTCTTGCCCGGATTGCCCTCCAGCGCTTTTACCGCCGTGGGCTTTGGTTTCCTTCCGCTCTGTGCCACCTGTGCCGCCTCCTTCCCCTTAAATTTAAGCAGCAAAAAAGGGCTTCCGAGAAAGCCCCTCCCTGCCGCTATGTATGCGCTTTTATTTAATCCTGCTGATTGCCCATTCGATTGCGTGGCCAGTGTCCGGGAAGCCCTCTTCCCTTTCAATGCGGTTCAGCCTGCATTCGATGTACCCAAGCCCTGTCTCTTCCGGCGTCTCAACAAACTCGTAAATCTCTGCGTAGTAGGTGCCTTTGTAGGTGTCCGAGGTGTAAAGCACCTTGTCCCCGTATTTCAGGATCGCCCCGTAGCATCCGCTTGTTTTCATCTCCAGTTTTTCCATCGTTGTAAATTCTGTCATCCTTTTGCCCTCCTTATCCGTTGATCTGTGCCGCAAAATAATATCCGAATGCATCCCTTGCAATGCCGAAGCTGCTCTCGATGCCGTTTTTCTTATCATCCTCCATCGCTGCTTTGGCAAGCCTTGTGGCTGCCCTGCGGCTTTCNTCCCTGNTCAGNCCTTCNAATCTGTACTCNCCGTNNTTCTGNANNNTTCTGATTGCNTCTTTCATGCNTNTGTCNTCCNTTTTTNCTNNGTTTTCCCTTTNGGTAGTACACATNTTACCTCTGAANGCNNNNATTATCCACTTATATCTGCNCCATNAATGTACCAAAGATAACCGCNGNANATTGTGTACATTATGGCAGACNGCTNCCCTCNCCGGAAAGCCGCCCGCNCTGCCTCATTCCTTGCCCGTAAGGATGAAGTCCCAATATTCGTCCCTGTGTTCCTCTATGAAAAGAACCAGTTCGTAGAAATCCCTGTCAAATGCCGCCCNCTGCACCGCCGCCATGTCACACATATTGGCTACNCCGCTGTCCCGGACCGCAAATATCTGNTCCTTGATTTTTTCTGTTATCATTNCTGCNTCCNTCCAAATACCGTTATTAAAACGGAAGCGCCTCCATCTCATCCAGTTCCTTTTTCCACGCTGCGTATTCTTCATCGGTGACTGCTTCCGCCCCGGTGCAGACCGGGCATTCCTGCCCCATCTCCTTTGCCGATGGTGCCTTNACTCCCGGCTCATACCAGTTCGGTTCTTCCCACTCCCTCCGTGCCTTTTCATTTGCCTGCCGGACTGCCGTTTCCTCATCGGGNGCCTGCTCCATNTCGTTCCACCACTGCGGTTCGCANGGNCCGTTTTCCGCATCNCCGTCCGTTCCCGGAACCACCAGCCAAACCTTGTACCATCTCATCTCTGCCATAAAAAATCCTCCTGTCTGCATGGTTCTGCGGGAGCAATCCCCGATGCTCCCGCTCCCCGTATGCCNTTATGCTTCCTCTGC
Source organism: Lachnospiraceae bacterium (assembly GCA_014804655.1). Classification (GTDB taxonomy): domain Bacteria; phylum Bacillota; class Clostridia; order Lachnospirales; family Lachnospiraceae; genus UBA3282. The sequence goes on from JAAUZK010000021.1 coordinate 116,585, forward strand.
CACCATCCTGATCGCCGGAATGACCGCCCGCTTATTGGTCTGGAAATCCATGTGGTTTGCCTTTACCTCGGTNAGCCCCGCCATCTGGAAGCCGTGCTTTGCAAACTCCGCAAGGGTCGGTATCAGGCTTGAAAAGGTGCTGCTGATTGTGAACTCGCTGATGCCGTTCTCCTTAAGCGTCCCTGTGATCTCCTCGATGTCGGTGTCCCAAATGGTCTCGCTGAAATCGATCTGGTCGTTGCCCGCCNTGATGCTGTTCCGGTATGCCCANAANAGTGTGGGGTTGATNCCCCAATCCTTAAGGCTTGCTGCCTGCTCTGCNATGGCTCTCTCAAAAAGTTCAATTTTTTTCATGGTGTGTACCTCCGTTTTTTTTGTGTTTTCCCTTTCGGTAGTACACATATTACCTCTGAAAGCGCACATTATCCACTAAAACCGCAGGCATAAATGTACCAAAGATACTGCCTGCGGNTTGTGTATATTATGGNGGNTTTTATGTGAAGTCCACCATATGTAATGTCTTGCAGATGCGCNTATAATCCCCGNGCTTTAAGGCTTCCTTCCCGCTGTGCCGGACTTTCCGGTTCAGGTATTTTTTCTTAAGGGAAATGCCGNGNCGCAGTTCGCCCCTCATGCTGCAGGGGCCGTTCCCCCTGATCCAGCAGTTGCGNTTCTCGTGTGCATTTCCCGGTGACCTTTTCTGCATTGCCATACCAATCCACCTCCTTTCTGTCAGTTCCATGTTGCGTAAGTGACGTACATCCTTTTCTCATTGTCAAGGATGTAATTTATCGTAAAATCCGCATAATCCATGCCGAAGATTTTCTCCCCAAATGTGCAGTCCGTGGAATAGTCCACTTCGGACTCCCCATTTTCAATCTCCGCATTGATGCCGTCACATTCCACAATGCTTAACTGCGGGAGGGGAGCGCCCAGCTCCCTGCGGAACCACCTTTCCATTTCCCCGTAGGATTCAAAACGGCATCCCACTATTTTCTCAAAAAGGGCGTCCACCGCTTCCTTCCCATACAGCTTCCGGCACACATCCTCTTTGTACAGCACGGCAAGGCTGCTGCCGTTATCCCAATTCACATGGATACTGCCGCTGTCATCCACTCCTGTCACGGTCCCGTGCATCCCGACGGGCATCTCCCTGTAAGGGTCATCCATCTTTATCAGTTCCACCCTGCAGCCCTGCGGGTATTTCTCCCGCAAGGCATCCAGTTTTTCTCTGCTGATATCAAATCCCATTCTGGCCACCNCCGTTCTCCTGCAGGGAGGAAACNGCCTCCTCGCTGCTGCGGAACATCCGCCATGCGGATGCCCTGTAAAGGTTCCCCGCGCTGTTNAANAGCCTGAAATACTTNCCATCGTANCCCTGCACGGTGTAGGCGCTTGTGTAGCCTTTCNTTTTGTTGGTCACCATGAAGCAGGTGTCGCCTNCCTTCCATCCGTCCGGGAGCGTCTCCCCTGCCCTGCCCGNCTTAAGNGCCGNCTGCANNNTTTCCATCGGGAATCCGAATTTCTCATAGGCGCGTTCCAGCACCCCGTAGTAAGCGCTGCTCGGNTCGCCAAGCCNCCGCCTCTCGTCCATGATGTAGACCATCGCCGTCACTTCCTGCCCGTTAAGGCTGACCGTCAAATCCTTTTTGTAGTAAAAGGAAGGGTAGCCCTCGTAGCGGTCAAGGCTTGCCTCGTCCCTNTCCCCGATCTCCCAGACCAGTACCGGAACCCTGCCGCCCTCCTGCGGCTCTATCGTGGCGTATGCCCCCGTCAGTGAGCCTTTGAACAGCAGNNGGTANCCTTCCACCTCCGTCTGCCCCAAAAGCCGCGCTGTCGGGCAGCGGTAAGCCATCTGCCCCTCNTCCATGTTGCTGCCNTAAGCAATGTACANTTTCTTCATAATCAAATCATCCTTTCGCTNTATAGTGAGGTCGCCCTCCTACCACCTTAAGGGCGGTTTCCCGCCCGNATGGTGCCCTGTGCCTATTCCCTTCAAGCCGCNTTCCTCCATGCGGCGTTGCCTTCGAGGTGTTTCAGGAAGTGGAGCCTGCAGGTCTTGAACTCGTCCCCGCTAAGCCCAAGCCGGAGCATCCAGCACCGGAATGCGTATTTTTCGTTGTCGGTTACAGTCTTNNNTGCGGAGGCTTTTTTCTGNGTNAGNGCCTGGTGGCTCACCGCAAGGCAGAACTGTATGTATGCTTTGATCTCGCCCGCGTGGGTGGTGCTGTTGAAAAGCCGGAACTCCACCGTGCCTTTGGTGAAGGTCGAATGCAGGTTCAGCCCGTGGTACCTTGTTTCGTTGTAATGCTCNGTCCTGCTNCCNNGTGGAGCCTGCGTACCAGATGTCCTTTAAGGCTTCCATCGTCTNCGGCTTTTTGCGGTTGATGGTNTCNANCAGCNTNTCGTTGGTCTTTTTGCACCACCGCANCCTTGCGGGGTCNATCNGGAGGGCTTTGTAAAGGATGTCCTCCTTGCTCGCTATGATGTTNACAAGGTTCCGCAGGGTCTGCGGTGTGTAGCGGCTGGCGTCTANATGGATGTGGATGCCGCANTGGTNGTTTACAAAAGCCCCGCTGTGCCTTAGCTGCCTNACCACCTCCTGCANNTCCGGCAGGTCNNNGTAGGTAAGGATGGGGCTNACNATNTCGCATTTGTAGGNGTCGTTTGCGCCNACCGTGCGCCCCCGCTCCTTTTTCTGTGCNATGATGCTGGAGTCGTAGGTGGCTTTCCANGTCCTGCCCTGCCTGTCCTTTGCCCCGTAGGTNTNGTAGTAGGTGCCGATGTAAAAGCTCTCCGTNCCGAANTATNCNGCNATNACCTNCGCTGCCTTTTCCCTTGTNATCCCTGTCATTTCAATCTCGATCCCGAATTTCTGTGTCCTCATGTGCGTTTCCTCCTTGCGTGTGCTTTTCTTTTGGTAGTCTATTAATCACTCTAAACGCACTATTTATCCACTTATTTCTGCTCATAATGTACACAAAGATTNNGGGGAAAAGAGCCGTAAAATTGTGTGTTTTACAGCCCTTTCTGCTGTGTTNGTNCGGGTATCTTCTATGGTATAAATACGGNTCTTTTTTTACTCCATTCCGTTTTCNCTCTCTGCCGTTTCCTCCGGCNCCTGTTCCTGCTGCCTTGCCGCCTCCCNCTCGNTCTGGCGGGCNGCCTGCCANCTCTGNTTNTTTTCCTCGGTGCGGAAAGCGGAATGCCCTTTCAGGTTCTTAAGCAGGAGGTTCCTGACCTCTTTTCCCTCTTTGCCNCCNAAGCCNAGCCGCAGGAGCCATATCCTCATGTAGTATTTTTCATTCTCNTCGATGGTCTCGTTGGGCTTGATGCGTTTCTGCTCCNTTGCCTGCTGTGCCATCGCCGCTGTAAGCTCCGTGAATGCCCGTATCATGTCGGGGTCGTTGATGGCGGGGAGGGTGAATGCCGCNTTCCCGTCCGGGAAGCTGATGCCCCTGCANCCGTCCGCATGGCTCTGGAAAGCCTGCAGGAATGCCTCCGTATCGGAAACCTGCGCGCCGCCAAGTTCCTCCACCAATGCTGCCGGAATCCGGAANACCTCCTCCGCAAAGGCGCGGTTGATAAGGTACTGCTTGCTGTGGATNAGGTANATGAGGTTCTTAANTCCCTCCACCGTCATGCCNTCCACCGGAAGGCTGACCGTTGTNTCNTCNANCTCNGNCTGCGGNNTNTCGATAAGGCCCTGCTCCAAAAGCCCTGCCCTTACCATTTCCGCTGTTTTTTCATCCTCGGTCTCTACCGCGCCGCTCCTGTCGATGGTGCAGTTCCCTACCTCGTAGGCGCAGGTGGGAACTCCCATGTACTTTGCGGGCTGTCCTAAAATCCCGCTGACTGCCTTTACTACATCTTTCCTGTTTGCTGCATTCGTTTCAATCCTCATCCTTTTTTCCTCCGTTTTCGTGTTTTCCCTTTCGGTATTACATTAATCACTCTGAACGGGGATAAAAGCAACTAAAATGTGGAAATAAATGTCACAACAAAAAATCCGGGAACTGTGCATAGTACACAATGCCCGAAAGCACGAAATATACGTTCGGCAAAGCCACGCCATTGCCCCACATCTTATATTCTGCGGAATCGGAATGGGGGTCTTTCAGCCATTTCAGTATCTGGCTGTCAGACTTCGGCTTGGTGGAAGTCCCTGTGATCCTGCGGTGGGTCTCGAACACCTCCCGCCAGAATGCCAGATCTTCCTCCGCGGGGTCTTCCGTGCCGAGGCCGTCACACCACCAGTCCGGGAACCCCTGCAGCCTCGCGCATTCCGTAGGGGTGAGCCTGCGGACGATATAGTCCGGTTCTACTATATGGTAGTCGCCGCTGAATGCCTCCTGATTCCCAAGCCACTGCTTGGAACCCATGCTTGCGGAAAGTGTGCCGAACACCTCCTTGCCGGATGCGGTCTGCACGTCATTGATGACGGGCGGGTCCTTATAATCCGTAGCCACCAGCGTATTTGCCAGTTCCTTTTCCGCCCGCGTGAAATGGGAATTCTTGCTCGTGCAGTAGGTCGGGTATGCCACCGCATGGTGGTCTGTGGCATTGAGCGTGAAAGAAACATCCTCATTCACGCCGCTGCCCTGCGGCCCGTTCTTATCCTCCCTGCCGATCATGGAGCCCTGCACCGCCACCACCGCAATGCCGCCCTGATTCGAGGATGGATTATTACAGTTACAGTCCAGCGTCCGTGCGGTCTCTGCTTCATAGAATCCGCTGTGCGGATTACTGGATTTCATGGCATTGCTCTCTTTGGAACAGATGCCGTATGCCTGCACCACCAGCTCATTGCAGCGGTTTTCCCCGATATCAAATGTGTTCAGGGTGTTTGCCACTTCCCCGCCCTTCCATGTGGGTGCTTCCTCTGAGGAATGCGGGCGCGTACCCTTGCAGAATGGTACAAAGACAGTCTGGTCATTGTTGCAGGAAAGGGTGGCCGATTTATCGTCCTGTATGAGTGCGCCCTTGCCGCCGCCCTCACAGCCGGAGCGGATTTTCAGCGTCTTTGGCGTTCCCGCATCCATGATGAGCGGCACGTTACCGCCGCCAGTCCCCATCCGGGAAGTCAGCGTCTGCACCTTCCCATCCTCTGATACTTTCACACGGCTGTCCGTGGGGTGGTTCTCCAAGGCCACTGCTGCCGGGACCGTACCTGCCCGGAGCGTGGGGGAAAGCTCCTCCCCATAACCGATGCCCCGGCTGTCCGCTGAATGCTCAGTGCAGAATCCCGCCGCCTCCATTATGCACGGAGGATGGTGCGCCTCCGCCCTTAAGGTACACGCCACATCATCGGTCACGTCCATGCGGCTGCCGCCCTGGTCATTTAAACAGACACCGCCTGCCGCTCCAATGCCCTCCGCAGCACTTCCGGCAGTTCCTTGCCACGCACGGAAGCCCTCCGCAGAATACCCTGACACGCCTTCGGACTCAAATAATACCTTTCCGGCACTCCCGGCTGCAAAATCTGCGACAAGGTAGATGCGTTTTCTGCGCTGGGGGACTCCCCAAAATTGGGCGTCGAACACGCGCCATGCAAGGGAAAAGCCGTCTGCCACGATGCTTCCGGCATTCGCCCATTTTCCCTTTGGAGGTTCAGGAACAGGAATATTTTCTCCTTTGACGGAGCAGACCGCTTCGAGGACTGCCCTGAAATCCTCCCCTTTGTTTGAGGAGAAGGCTCCCGGCACGTTCTCCCATACAATCCATCTTGGGTATTTCCCATCTGTCGCACACCTCATTTCTTCCACGATTCGTATCGCCTGATAGAACAGGCTGGACTGTTTCCCGTCAAGCCCTGCCCTTTTGCCCGCCACGGACATATCCGTACACGGCGAGCCGAATGTGATAATATCCACCGGGGCAATCTTTGCACCATTCACTGTGGATATATCGCCTAAATGCTCCACAAAAGGTAATCTCTTTGTGGTCACCCGGATAGGAAACGGCTCAATTTCCGAACAGCTAACGGGCTGAATCCCCGCCAACAGGCCACCCAGACAAAATCCCCCGCTCCCGTCAAAGAGGGAACACAGCGTCAGTCGTCCATTATCATCCATCCGCAGCCACCTCCCCCGCCAGCGCAGAGAAAGAAATCTTCTCCCCGCCACGTTCTACAAACACATTCTCCGCAGAGCCGGCCTGCTCGATATAGCGGTTCACGATAACATCCGCAAACTTCTCATCCAGTTCTATGGTGTAGCAGATACGGCCCGTCTGCTCACAGGCGATCAGCGTGGAGCCGGAGCCGCCGAAAGGGTCAAGCACAATGCAATTGCTCATGCAGGAATTCTTGATAGGATATGCCACCAAGCCCACGGGCTTCATGGTCGGATGCTGTTCGCTTTTCTTCGGACGGTCAAACTCCCATATGGTGGTCTGCTTCCTGTCGGAATACCAGTTGTGTTTCCCGCCCTTCTTCCATCCGAACAGGCAGGGTTCATGCTGCCACTGGTACGGGCTCCTTCCAAGCACAAGGCTCTGCTTCTTCCAGATACAGCACCCGGAAAGGTAAAAACCCGCCGCCTTGAATGCGCTGCGGAAATTTAAGCCCTCGGTGTCAGCGTGGAACACATAGATGGATGCGTCCTGCTCCATGTTCTGCTCCATATTTACGAAAGCGGCAAAAAGGAACTGATAAAAACTCTCATCCTCCATATGGTCATTCTTTATCTTTCCGGCAGTCCCCTCATAATTTGCATTGTACGGAGGGTCCGTCACCACAAGGTTTGCTTTCGCCCCTGCCATTAACACATCGTATGTTTCCGGCAAAGTAGAATCCCCGACCACCAGCCTGTGCCTGCCAAGCGTCCACACATCACCCATCTTTGACATGGCGGGCTTTTCCAGCTCCGCATCTATATCAAAATCATCCTCTGTGATTTTCTTGTCATGGACGGAATTGAATAGCTGCTCGATCTCCGGCGGCTCAAATCCAGTGAAAGACACATCAAAGTCTGAGTCCTGCAGGTCGGCAATCAAATCCGCCAGCAATTCTTTATTCCATTCGCCAGTGATCTTATTGAGCGCAATGTTGAGCGCCTTCTCCTTCTGCTTGTCAATGTCAATGACAATACAGTCGATTTCCTCATAGCCTAAGTCCGTGAGAACTGTGGCGCGTTGGTGTCCCCCGATAATGGTCATGTCTGAGTTGACGATCACCGGCTCCACATAGCCGAACTCCGTGATGGAGTTTTTTATCTTCTGGTATTCCTTATCTCCGGGCTTCAGTTTTTTCCTCGGATTGTAGGAAGCCGGAATTAAATCCGCAATTTTGATTTTCCTAAACTCCATCTTCATCCCTCCAGAACCTTGCTTTGATGTAGCAGTCATGGCTGCAATATTTCCTGTGGCCATTCCCATAGGCAGTGAACTCTTTCCCGCACCGGGCGCACACCTTTGTGTACATTGCTTTCCGGTTCCCTTCCTCCGGGTGCGCCTTCCACCACTGCCTCCGGCATTTCTCTGAGCAGAACTTCCGCGGCCTGCCGTTCCCCTGCTGTGCTATTTCCTTCCCGCAGCAGATACAGATGCCGCTCTTCTCTGCCCACTCCTGCATATTTCTGACAGTTGCCGCCACATAGCCGCCCATCCCTTTTGCCTTGCAGTGGTTACGGACGATGTCACGGGAAAGCCCCAGGGCATCCGCAATCGCCCGGTAGCCCATGCCGTTTAAGCGCATTTCCTTTATCTGCGCCGCCTGCGCATCGGTCATGATCCTTTCACCTCCAAATCAAAAAAGGCCCAAAAACCAGCGTTTTTTGATGGTTTTTAAGCCCAAAAACATGGGTTTTTCGGTACTTTTTGGCGAAAGTAAAATGCCTGAAAGCCTTGAAAAATCAATGTTTATGTAAGGTCGGAGGGGCGTTTTCCTATCCCCCCTATGCAATTCTGCGAAAATTTACGTTTGAGGGGGCGGCGGTCAGTATTTTGTCGAATTGTAGAGATTGATGTTCCCCTACCCCGGTCAGATTTCCACGGGAAATAGTACACTTTGTCAAAGCGTGACAGAAATAAGGGGAACACCACGAAAGTCAGTAGCGGAACTCCTGATAGCGGTCTTCCGTCATGGTTTTATGGTCGTGGCAGCTCTTACAAAGGCTCTGCCAGTTGCCCTCATCCCAGAACAGCTTTGCATCCCCTCTGTGGGGAACGATATGGTCAACCACTGTCGCCCGCACCAAGCGTCCCTGCTTCCTGCACTCTTCGCACAAAGGATGTGCTTTTAAGAACCGTATCCGTGCTTTCTTCCACCTGCTATCGTATCCCCGGACGGAAGCACTGGCACGGTCAGCGGTGTGTAGCCTGGCATGATCCTCACAGTACATCCCACCTGTCAGCCTGGGGCATCCCGGATGCTTGCACGGTTTCATCGGTCTTCTCGGCATGGCGTCACCACTTCCTCACGCCGCCGTAATACTTGTCAGCGATTGCTTCCTGCTGGTACTCCGGCAGGCTCCGCAGTCTCTCACTCACCTTTTCCAGCGACTGCGCCTGTTCCTCATGTGTCTTGTGGAAATGGCAGGTCTCACCCTCACACTTCCCGCCGCTGAGAATATTGCAGCTCCCATCTTCCTTCATAGCAAAACAATCCATAGCATCCACCTTTCCATCCCTTCTACCGGAAAGGGGCAGCGGTGAAAGGATAAAGCCCGCTGCCCCGTGCAAAGGACGTGAAAAAAGCCCCGTGGATTCATCCACAAGGCTCCCTACACTTCTTCGCATCATAACCATAGCACAATATTTTTTCCTTTGCAATAAACCAACCGTCCACTATCAGTCTACCGTTAGTCTACCATGAGTCTACCTTTTGGCGTAAGTAAAGCCAGCAACCCTTGTAATTGCTGGCTTTCCCCATGATTTTTTTACCCCTTTTTTCATAAAAAACACTTGAAAATTTTTTCAAAAAATTTATTTTTCTTTTTTAACTCAGCATAAATGCCGTATCGCTGTGTTCCCGGATGCTGTAAATGGTCTCCAGTTCGTCCAGTGCCTTCTTCCGGTACTTGCCGATCATGGAGTGGGAAACATTGTATTTCTCGGAAAGCTCCTGCCACTCCATCCCCTCAACCACCATGTCGGTTATGATCTCCGGCAGCTTCCCGCTTAAGCAGCTAATCCCGAAACGGAAGAAATCCATCTCCTCTTTTTTCTTCTGGTACTCCTCCAGGAGCCCGTCAAACAGTTCATCATCCAGCCTGTCCGCCACTTTCCGGTAATTGATGGCAATGGAAGCCGTCCTGTCTGACGGGCCGCTGGTCTGCACCTTCTCGCCCTCATGCCCGGAAAAGCACATGGACTTTATCACATCGTCCGGCTCTATGCCTTTGAAATTGGTTATCCTGAATTTCAGTATTTTCAGTTCCTTTTCCCTTATCTGGTATTCGCAGAACATCCTTCTGATTTCTTCCTTCATTTCCCGCTGCCTCCAATCCTCGCTTTTACTGCATCCACAAGTGCCGACTGCCCGCAATCCTTTTTCTCCAGAGCCGCCATCACCCTCTCATCCAGTGTGCCTTTGGAAATCAGATGGTGGATCACCACCGTTTCCTCCTGTCCCTGCCGCCACAGTCGTCTGTTCATCTGCTGATACAGTTCCAGCGACCATGTCAGCCCGAACCATATCAGCGTGGAGCCACCCGCCTGCAGGTTCAGCCCGTGTCCGGCTGATGCCGGGTGGATCGCCGCCACCGGGATTTCCCCGGCATTCCATTTCCGCATATCCTCCGCCGTGTCCAGCTCCACTGCCCCGGTGTGCTTTTTTATCCTCTCCAAATCATGCTTATACCAGTAGGCAATTAACACAGGCTTCCCATTCGCCGCCTCTATCAAATCCTCCAGTGCTTCCAGCTTCCGGTCATGGATGTGTTTCACATTCCCGTTCTCATCGTAGACCGCGCCGTCCGCCATCTGTAAAAGTTTGTTGGCTAATGCCGCCGCGTTCACCGCGTCAATGTCACCGTCCGCAAAGGGAAGGAGCATATCCCGCTCTAGCTGCTCATACAGAGCCATCTCCTTTCCACTCATGGAAACTTCCACGCGGTTATAAACACATTCCGGCATATCCAGATAATCCACCGCCTTCATGCTGATGCAGATGTCGGAGATCAGTTCGTAGATCATATCCTCCGCGCCCTCCCTGGGCTTATAGGAAAATACCATCTCACGGCTGCGCTTATCCGGCACGAAGAACCGCTCCCGGTAACCGCCGATGAACCGCCCAAGCCTCTGCCCCATATCGAGGATGCCGATTTCAGCCCAAAGGTCAATCAGTCCATTCGGCGCGGGTGTCCCGGTCAGCCCCACGATGCGCCTCACCATCGGGCGCACCTTTTTTAATGCCTTGAACCGCTTTGCCTTATGGGACTTGAAGGAGGAAAGCTCATCGATCACCACCATGTCAAAATCAAAAGGGATGCCGCTCTCATTGACAAGCCACTCCACATTTTCCCTGTTGATGACATACACCTGCGCCCTCCTGCTAAGTGCGGCTATGCGCTCTTTTTCAGAGCCAAGTGCTACCGACATCCCAACCCCGGAAAGGTGATCCCATTTTTCAAGTTCGGCAGGCCATGTATCCCTTGATACCCGGAGTGGGCCAATTATCAAAGTTTTTCGGATGTCAAAATAATCAAACAATAATTCCCATATGGCGGTCAGCGTGATCACCGTCTTGCCAAGTCCGCAATCCAAAAATAACGCGCTCACCTTGTGGCTTATGATAAACTCCTTTGCATACTCCTGATATTCATGTGGCACATATCTCATCCAGCACACCTCCTATCTGCTCCACGCCATCAATCACATAAACGGGAAAACCCAAACATTCCAACTGCCGCATCCGTTTCTCCTGTAGGGGCCGTGGCTTTTTCCCCGGAGCCTTTAACTCCACAAATGCGATTTTCCTCCCAGGCAGCAAGACGATTCTGTCCGGCACCCCATCCAAACCGGGTGAGGTGAATTTTACCGCCATGCCTCCCATCTTTTTTGCCAGCAATGTCAGCTTCCGCTCTATCTCATTTTCCCTCATGCCGATACCTCCGTCCTGCCTGCGGAACAATACGGAACATTAAAACCAAAATTCCTATATATCCTATACGTGTATATAACGTGTGCAAAATGCACTTTTTTTCTTATTACCCATATCCCAATAAGGATTTCATGTTCCCTTGTTCCATACTGCCCGTCAGACATTGATTTTGCTTTATTTCTAAAATGGAACTACCGTCCAGAACGAGCCGCCCACTGTTCCGTTCGTTCCGTCCATGCGTTCTTTCCTTGTTCCCGTCATTCCTTCCCCTGTTCCCTCACATATGCCCTCTGTTTCCCATAGATCGGGAATCCGGAAGTGCCGTTTTTCGTTGCCGTGTATTTGCCCCACCCTTCGATCTTGCGCATGATGCCGCTGATCTCATAGGAATCTATCTTTTTAAGCGTAGAGGAATCCCGCCCGAAACACTCACACCATATCTCCATGTTGCAGACCATCATCCGGCGCACCGTACCCGTTCGCTGCTGCTCCCCGAACTCGCTCCCGTTTAAGAAATTCCTGCGGTCATAAAGGCTCATGGAATCCCATTCCTCCGGCAGGAGCGTGTCAAGGTACGCCCGCACCAGTCCTTCCCTGTCGTCCGTCTCCATTGCGTCCGCCTGTTCGCAGGCCGCAGCCGCGGCAGCCTCCCCTTCAAGATAGAGGTTCTCCCCGTTCTCATAGGCGGCTTTCGCCTCCGCCCATATCTGCAGGACGTCCTCCCCGGAAAGCTGCCACGGCTTTTTTTCACTCTGCCCGTTCACCCTTACCGGCCAGAAACGGCGGTTCCCGGTGATGTCACGAAGGAAACCGCTCTCCGTATTGGTGCTACCCACAATCACGCACTGGCGCGGGTGGCTCTCCACATTCAGCCCGTAACTGGCACGGTACTTATCATCCACACGGGATAAAAAGGACTTCACGGTCTCCACGTCCGTTTTCTTCATCCCGGCAAGCTCACCAAGCTCCAGCACCCAATAGCCCTGCAGTTTCTCCGGTCCGGACTTGTCGCGCATATCGGTGAGCGTCAGGCTGTCGGAAAACCATGCCCCTGCAAGCCTTGCAAAGAGCGTGGACTTCCCGATGCCCTGCGGCCCGTTCAGGATAAGGACGGAGTCGAACTTCACCCCCGGCTGGTAAATCCTCGCTACTGCAGCCGCCAGTGTCTTGCGCATGACAGCCCTTGTGTAGCCGGAATCCTCCGCGCCAAGATAGTCCGTAAGGAGCGTGTCGATACGCTCCGTGCCGTCCCATTCCGGCAGGGCATCAAGGTATTCACGCACCGGGTGGTATGCCCGCTCCGATGCCACCGCAAGCAGGGCATCCTTCGTCTTGGTAGGCGCATATACTCCGTAGCCTTTGTTGAGGTACACCTTAAGGGATGCAAAGTCAGAATCATTCCAGCCCGGCTTGATCTGCTTCCACGGAAGCCCCTCCCCGGCATCTATCCCGTCCCTGTGGAGGTTGAAGGCAATGGACTGCATCCCCTTATCATGGCGCATAACAAGCACGAGGTTGTTCAGCGTGTCCTTTACCGTGCCTTTCCGGTCAAACTCCAACAGCTTCTGCCAGTCATCTTCCGCAGCAAATTCCTCCTTTGCCGACTGCGCCCGCTCCCCCGCCAGCGTGACCTTCACGTTCTCATCCTTTACCGCAAACTCCCCCATTGCCTTAAAGGAGGGTAGCTTGGCAGGCTCCGTATCCTCGGACGCTTTTGCATCCATATCTCCAAACTTGTGTATCCGTACCATGTCAAAGGCGTTCATCAGCTTGCCGCAGGCCGGGTCCGTTGCATGGTGGGAATAGGCGAATTTCCCTTCATAGACCACCACGCCCGCCTGTGAGTCAGCCGGGATATAGTCATACCGCCCGGACATCGCACTTGGCTGATAAACGTCCGGCAGAAAGTTTGAGATTGCTTCCTCGATGGAATACGTCCGGCAGAATGCGCCGATGACTCCATCCTTTGTCAGCGGGTCTGCCTGCTTGCGCATCTCCCTCTGGACGATGTTCTGCTGCCTGCTGCTCACCGGCCACTCGGAAGAATCGCGCCAGTCCTTATACCGTGAAAGCACATCGTCCGGGCTTAACGGCTCTCCCTCGATATCCCGGAAAAGGAACTCCCCGTCAGCGGAAGTGGAAGGCCAGTACATGAGGCGACTCGGCTCGTAGGTGGTGTCATCGAACATCTCAATCCCGATGTCCTCCGCCACCTTCCTTGCCACCGCCACATATTCATCCGGCGACACGTTCCGTGTAAGCGGGATGATGAGCCGGAGCCTCGGATTCTCCGCCGTGTGCTTATGGGTGGAATAGATGAGGCACCGAAAGTCAAAGAACATCTCCACCTGCTCCGGGATGTCCGGCACGGCATGGTCCATATCAAGCGTCAGGGCAGAGCGGAACTCCACACAGTCCTTCTTCCTCCTGCCGCCTTTCAGCTTCCCCATGACGAAACCGCCCACGTCCTTTATTGCATCCTGCTTTGCCTTTGTCATTTTCACATACTGCTCCACGGTCTCCGCCGTGCGGATGGTGTGTGAGATGCGCTCCCGGAATTCTTCAAACTCCATCTCCACGTTGTTCCACCGCTTCTCCATCCTTGAATTGCCTGTTGCGATCTGTATCTTCATTCCTTCCTGCCCTCCAATAATTTCAGATTTTTCACGCACTGGTTATAAATGATCTGTTCTTCCCTTGCCTTCCTCTGGTAGAAATGCCATTCCTCTGACTTTGCAATAAGGGACTCCGCTTTTTCCGAAAACGCCTTAACCTTCCCGGAATGCTCCTGTGCCTTTATCCGTAAGAACTGCCGCAGCTTACCCTTGTCTTCCTCTTTCGCAAAGCGCCTGATCAGCGGGAACACCTTCTTTGCCACCGCCGCCGTGCATGGGAAGAACTCATGGATATAAAGCTCCATCCTCCCGTTCTTATAAGCCAGCCTTACCGTTTCCCTTTCCGTTTTCTGCTCTGCCATACGCATCGGGTCATGGTACCCTTCCGCATTCCTTCTCTCCATATCTGCATTTCTCCATTTATTGTTTTTGATAAAATGAGCAACTGTATCCATCAGCCCGGAGCGGTAGTCCCTCCGCCCACTTTGGCTGTACCGCCATAATTTCACACATCTCTTCCACGGAGCCGCTGCCCTCCGGCACTTCCGCTATGATCTCATCATGGCAGTGCATGACGATGGGATATCCCTTTTTCTCCACACGGAGCATTGCCTCCGCCAGTAAATCCCTCGCCGTCCCCTGCACGATGTTCTCCACCAGCTTGGGGCCGTAGGTTTCAATCCGGCTCCATTTCTTGTTTTCAGAAATGCCCTCATAGGTCAATCCATCGCGCCCGAATCGGTTTACAGCCATCCGTGGCTTTACATAGGACAGCTTTCTTCCGGACGGAAGTGTGATGAATAAAATTCCGCTCTTATATTCAAAAATGATCTTTCCAACTTTGGTTTTCTGCTTTTCCTTTACTGCTTTCATAGCGGCGGCATCTACGTCCCACCAGAACTGCACCATGTGCGGATTGGCTTTTCTCCATGCTGCCACCAAAGGAGGAAGTTCATCCTCGGTCAGCCCCATACCCAAAGCACCCATTGAGATGAGTCCATTTGTGGAGCCCCCATATTGGCAAGATAAACTTGCAACCTTACCTTTCGCCCTTTCCGGGCTGCCTTTCCCTATCTCCGCCATTGGAATGCCAAACATCCTTGATGCCGTCATTTCATACAGCTTCCCGTCACCACGGAAAACGTCCAGCACCCATTCCTCGCCGGAGAGCCACCCCATGACACGGGCTTCAATGGCAGAAAAGTCAGCCACCACAAAACGGCATCCCGGCTTTGGAATGAAAGCTGTGCGGATAAGTTCCGAGAGAACATTCGATGTAGTATCGTATAAAAGTTCTATATCCTCAAATCGGCCTTGCTTCACAAGGTCTCTCGCCAGTTCCAGATCGGGAATATAGTTTTTCGGTAGATTGTGCAATTGCACGTTCTTGCCGCTCCATCGGCCTGACCGATTCGCGCCATAAAACATCAGCATCCCGTGTACCCGCCCGTCCGAGCAGGCAGACCGCTCTATGGCTTCATACTTTTTCACGGATGTCTTTGCAAGCATAAGCCGTAGCCGCAGCAGTTCCTCCACTTCCCCGTCCGTTTCCGCTATCATATCCGCCACTGCTTTCTTGGAAAGGCTCTCCGCCTCCATCCCCATATCCCCAAGCCAGCCTTTGAGCTGCGCCACGGAATTAGGGTTCTCCAATCCAGTCAGTTCATAGGCGCGTTTCGTCACCACTTCCTTATGGAGCCGCTCACAGGCAATGGCCTGTTCCACCAGCCCCATATCCACCAGAACGCCACGGTCATTGATGCGCTGGTCTAAGCGGTACAGTTCCATCTCGCTTTCCGGTATTGGGAAATTGTGCAGTTTTTTCCGTATGGATTTCTCCACGTCCACATCCCTTTTGCAGTATGTCTTGAAAAGTTCCCACTTCTCCGGTGCATGGCAGGGGAGGTTTCTGGCCCTGCCGCCGTTTGCTTTGGTAGGCTTGCATGGGACACAGAAATACCGGATCAGTTCCTTGCCCTCCTTCATCTTCTGCTCATCCAGACCAAGCACCCTGCCCACATCCTCCAGTGACCGGGGAAGGGCGAGCATGGCCGCCTGCACCGCGCTGCAATGCCAGGACTCCGGGGGAATGTATCTCCCGAAATGCTTTGACAGGCAGGTGCGCTCAAAATTTGCATTGTATGCCGTCTTGGTCACTGACACGTCAAAGATGGCTTCCTCCACCTCTGCCGGGAGCTGCTCCCCCTGCGCCAGGTCTATGATCTGTGTTTCCCCTCCGTCAAAGGAATAGGCAAATAATAAAATCTCAAAAGCAGGGCTGTCCGCATAAGCGTATACCCCGCATTTGATCAAATCCACATCGCTAAAACACTCGATATCGGCTGCTAAGATTCGTCCCATTTCATGGCTCCTTCCTGTGTATATTCACGGAATGGCGGGCAGCGGAAAACCGCCGCCCTTATATGCCTATCCAAGAAAATCTTCCTCATCATCCACTTCCACCGCGTCAAAGTCATCCTCGGCATTCGTCCTGCTGCCCAGAGGCTCCCCGTCACGCAGCTTCTGGATGTTGCCAAGCCCTGCAGCAATCCCACGGTTTCCGTTACTGTTGAAACCATAGAAATTCACGCTGATCCTGCCATAGCACCCGGAATATACCTCTGACTGGTCAAGGATGGGCTGTACGTTTTTATCCACCACCTGCGGTGCCTGCTTGCTGTTGGCGTTGAAGAAATAGCTGTCCGCATACGCCTCATCCTCCGGGCGGTCAATGTCGCCGTCCCTTAAGGGCAGTTTCAAATTCGCCGGAACCTTGCCGCCCCACTTGGAGACGGAATCCTTCTTCGCCTGCTCGATAGCCCTTTTGATCTTCTCTATGGTTTCCGTGTCCGATTTCGGTATGATGGCCGATACGGAATACTTCGGGTCGCCATCGCTCACTGCGTTGGGCTCCCAGCAGTGCAGATAGGAAAACCTGCACGGTACGATCACTTTTGTAAGGTTTGCATTTTCACTACTCATGGTATTTATTCCTCCTTAAAATCCGCCTCTGCGGTTGCTGCCATTATTTCCTGCCTCTTGTCCGATTCCGGCACTAAGGTCACCTTGCCCTGGGGCTTGTAGACCAGCTTCCCAAGCACCTCTGCAAATTTCTTCTTCCCAAGGAGCCGCTCCATCTCCGTGATGCCGATGAGCGTCTTTTTGTAGATGTCCGTGTACCCGGCTGCCACTGCCGCCTGCGCCACTTCCTCCTCATCCGTATATTTCCGGTTGCTCCTGCCCTCGACTAACTTAAAGCCGGCCCACTTTTTCCCTTTCGTGACCGCCTCGTCCTGTGCATAGGCGTAGACATCCGCTGACCATTTGGCAAGCTCGTCCGCCACTTTCAGGACTTCCGCTATCTCCTCATCTGATAATAGCGGCGGGGCTTTGAACTCCATCTGTGCCAATCTTAAATATTCCTCTGCCCTCGCCCTGCAGGTGTTTTTCGCCTTGCAGAACCGGCACCAGTCGCCGCAGCAGAACTCGCCCTCACCCTTGATGGCAAGCACGGCCTTTGGCTTTAATTCCATCTCCACCCATTCCATCAGGTCCTTTACGGAAATCTCCCATGTGCTGACGGATTCTAATCTAGGCTGGTAGATGGTCATACGGATAATCTCAATGTCGTAGAGGGCATCGAACAGTTCCAGTGCGCCTAATCCGTATAACATCATCTGCGGGTTCCACTCCGCCTCCACCGCCACGCCTTTCCCGTACTTTAGGTCGATGACGGTGAGGATGTGGTCGGCCACGATAAGCAAATCCCCGGTGCCAAAGCCCTCCGGCACATAGGCGGAGTAGTCAAGCCGCTGCTCGATCAGGACAACCGGGTCACTGCACTCCTGCCTTGCAAGCTCCACCTGCTCCATCGCATAGGCCACATACCCGTCCGTGCATTCCTCCATCTCATCGCAGTGGTAATCCGATACCGGGCGCTTTGACCTCCGTTTCAGGCATTTTTTCAGCTTATGCTCCGCAAGGGCATGGGCGGCGGTGCCTTCCTCGGCATAGACGCTGCCACCCGGTTCATCCTTGAACTGCTCCTCCAGCCTTGCGGAAGGCGTGCAGGAGAGCCACCGCTTGGAGGAAGATGCGGAAAGCAATGCGTGTTTCCCCATCACAGCACCTGCGCTTCCTGCATCAGCGCCGGGTAGTCCTCCGGCTTCACCGCCGAGAGCTTCGCCGCGCCGTACTTCTGCAACAGTTCCTTGATCTCCTTCGACTTGCCCTCCTGGGTCTTCTGCGCCATCAGCGCACGGATGCCCTCCAGCGTGGCAGGCTTCTCCTGCTGTGCTTCTGCCGCAGATTCCGTCTGTGCCTTTGCCGCATCCTGCTTCTGTTCTTTCACAGCCGCTTTATCCTTTGTACTGCCCTCCGCTTTGGCAAGGCCGCGCAGACCTTCCGCAACGATGGAGAACCCTTCCGCAATCCTTAATAATTCACTTCCCATTTACATTCCCTCCGTTTCCTTGAATATGATTTCTTTTCCCTGCGCCGTGGCATGGGCGATTTCCGCCGCCATCCCTTCGGTGGCTTCCCCGAACACCCACACCTCGTCACATCCCGTGAGCAGCTCCATCCCCATAGCGATGCCGAGCTGTCTCTCTTCCTCGATTCCCTCATTTAAGAACTGAGGGAATAAAAGGTGCGGCGCTATGGGCAGGTACCCTTCCTCACACGCCATGCGGCTGTAGGCCGCTGCTTTCCTTGCATTCCCTTCCACGTCACCCCGGAAGGGGCTGCAGATAAAAACCTTCTTACGCATCAGCGCCTCCATCCTTTCTTGATTTTCCTGTCATGCGCCGCTTTCGCGGCTTCGTAGGCTTCCACTTCCTTCTCGATCTGCATCAGCTTGGCGGCGAGGCTTTTCGCCACAATGCTGATTGCCTGTAAGATACCGATAAGCTCCTGTGACTTTTCCATAGGTTCCATTCCTCCTTTCCCGCAATCTGGGAGGTCCCGAAATTTACCCTCCTACCTTTCGTAATGACATTTTTTTGAAAAGTGACGAAGTAAAATGGGAACTTTTTTCAGAACCGTTCGACAGCAATAATACTTTTTGTCGGAATGTGTCCTATGTCAGACGTCCAGCCCTTTTTCCCGGAAAAAAGCCCGGAGTTTCCCCAACACCACTGTCTTCTTAGAGGACACAGTTGTCCGGGGCTGCCCATGCATTTTGGCAAATTCGCTGACCTGCATTTCCTCCCCAAACACCCTCATGGCAAGCTCTCTCTCTTCCGGTAGGAGGGAATCCATCGCATCCGCAAGCACACCAAGCAGCAGCTTTTTCTCCACCAGCTCGTCCATTCCCGGTAACTCCATATCCGGGATGCCGACTTCCTCCGAGGCATTATCCTTCCACGCCTCATAGGACTCTTCCGTATAGCCGTTCTGCTCCATCGCCTCCCGGTTCCTCTGTTCCCTTTTCCGTTGGCTCCACCACGGCCTGTAATATCTCTGGTATTCCTCTTCCGTAACTTCCAATGTGAATTCTTCGTTTCCTGACTTGATTGTGATTTTCCTATCAGACATAAAGCGTTCCTTCCTTTACGGCTTCGTAAAGTTAGGAACGCTTTAAATTTAGATGTGGGACTGGCTTTGAAAAAATGGCAGAGAATGGCCAGGGAAAGCTATCTAAAAACTACACACAATAAAACCCACTAGCTTTACTCCGGCCATTCGTGACTCGACGCAATGCGGTCCCACTCGCTCGGTACTTTTTATTCAGTTTTGCGTCCAATGGAATTACCAAAATTTTCCATTGATAGCATAATTATTCCCACATAAAGAACGCTTTAATCCATAAAAGCAAAAACAGCAGGATACCCTCCCGCCGTTCTTACCGTCTATGTATTCTATTTTTTCTCCTTCCGCTTCCAGTATATCCGTACCACCTCGCCACAGTGCTGGCATTTCAGTTCTATTACGACTACCCCGAAACGTGTCTCCCAAATGTCGCAAATCCGCTTCCTGCAATACTTCTCAGGACATTTCATTTTCCGGATAACCATCACCTCCTTTCTCCCAAAAAGCGCGGAGGCGCCTATTGGTATCTTCCAATAAACGCCTCCCCATAAAGTCTGCTTTGCCATTATTTATCGTTTGTTCTTTAAAAATCACTCGTAGTAATCTAACTGGTGGAAATTATTAGGGAAAATGTAAAATTCCGTTCCCGTTTTCCCGTCTATCTGCTTCCAGACAATCACCTTATAAGTCAGGGATGTATAGGTCTGCGTCCCGCCATCCTCATAGACTTTTTTGACCGGAATCAGCAGCAGAATCACCGCTATTACTGCAAAAACAATAATGAGTTTCTTTTTCACGTTTTGCCCTCCAAAAGCCAGTTTACCTTATACACTTTAATACTCAGACTTTGGAACTTCTGGATACTGCATGAGAACTTGCCGCCTGTGCAATTTTTTGATTGCCAGCCCGCCCGTTGCCAGATATAAATGTGGGAACACCGCACATAGGACAACTGCCATCCTCTTTGATCATAGAGCCGCAAAGCGAACAATACTTATCTTCCAGTTCTGACGTTTCACCAACATTTTCCTCCATAGGACGCATCTTTGCTATTGCTTTGTCGGAATCCGCTTCTTCTGTTTCCAGCCTCGCCGCGGCTTTGCTTATCTCATCTGCAAAGCTCTTTTCCGCCATGCTCCCTTCTGTGCCTCTCATTCCATACATGGCAAGATACCCTGCCGCTCCTATTCCGTTTATGTTCATTTCCAAATCTCCTCCATTCTCTTTTTTCTCCCCTATCTACCGAAAACCGGGATAGCCTGCCCTGTCCGGTGCAACTTTGGCGACCTCGCTTTTCCGCAGGGCGAGGAACTTATTCTGCGCCGCATCCTGTTATCTTCTCCCGGAGGGAATCAGACAGGATGATGCCTTTCCTGCTGCCATGCTGTTCGTCTGATGGCTTTTTGTTATTCCTGTAATATCCATTTCAATCATCCTTTCACTGATCCCCGGAAAACTGAGGGACGGTCTGCGTTGTGCGGCTGTGGCTTATTGCCAACATGGATACTAACCTTTGCTTCCGACTCGTAATGTTCGTGTACTTCAAACACCCAATCTATTCTAAAACTTTTACATAAAAAGAATAATGTGCTATCCCACCATAGCCACTTTTCTCAGTGTTCCATTCAGCAGTGATTTCGTATATATATCCGCCCGCTTTAAGCTCTATTTCATTCCCGTATACAGATACGCTTTCGCTGTCTGCGGCAGGGTCAGACCAGTGTTCATCGCTCCAACAGAGGGCACTCAGAATTGCATCAGGTTCTTCAGTAAAACGGAGAAATGCATTTGTTTCCGTTGTTTCAATTTGATCCAGCATATCTGCACAGTCCAACGGATGTGCGCTATCGGCTTCCATGTTTGTGAAAGTTCCATCATTGTTTTTACATTGCCATGAGTAAGTACCCAATAACGTGCCGTCACAGGTATTGTCAATAATTACATCTAATGCAGGCGGCTTTTCCAATATAATCATGGCGTCTCCTTCATTTAGTAATCTGTTTGCATAGCGACTAAGCGCATAACATGGTTCATATTTGGTTTTATAGCCAACACCATCAATTACAAGAAATGGATTAAAAGCCACAATTTCAGTCTGCGTACCGTCTGCCATCGTCAGTGTGAAAATAACTCCCTGACCACTATACTCTGTGAAAGAATTGTCTTTATTATAAATAACCACATCATTTAGATAATTGGTCAGTTCTTCAATTTCAGTAATCAGAATTGTTTTATCCGGTGGTGATAACCGTACCGTAGCTGATACTATTTCTGACGGTTCCATACCCTTAAACGGTTTTCTGCCAGAACTAAACACAAGTACAATAATGCCTGTCGTTAATACACAGGCAAATGCAATTATTAGTCTTTTAAATTTTTTCATGTGACAATCCTCCAACTACACATTGCGCAGATGTATCATTGCAAAAAACTATCTTTAATCCCACGGCTCCTTTGTCCTTCAGAGCCACGCCTGTCCCCTTGCAATAAGTCCGGGCAGTCCGCTGGGGCAAAGGTTTATGCGCCTCTGCAAATTTTCATGCCTTCACATCAAAAGACGGCTTCTCTTCCAGATAATCCGGCAGCTCCTCCAGCCCTGCCCCTTGGCCATTCTTTAGGGAACGGTACTCATTAAAGTAGATTCCATAAAACTCCCTTTCTTTTTCCCGTTCAGCCGGAGTCCTCTCACAAGCCCATCCGTACCCTGAACCAAGATAGGTCAGCACCTTTGTTCCTTGATAGTAAATGTCGGCACCATGTCCCCCGCTTGTCAGGATCGGGCAGGTCAGCGTACCGCCCCCTGCCAGGGCAAACTTCTTCTCAGCAAGACTGCTGCCCCTCCCATCCGCCGCTTCCAGAAAGTCAAGCAGTGTCAGCTCCCCGCTCCCGTGGCATTTGGGATTGCTGCCCTGCCCTTTCAGTGCATTTTTAGCCTGCTGGTATAAAGCCTTCCTGTCGGGCGACACATCGGACATATACTCTGCACACAATTCCGTCCGCCGCCTATGGATAGATTCCAATTCCGCCTTGTTTGTAGTATTCGCAGCCTTCCGTGCCAGTTCCTTGATCTCGCCAGTAAACTCAGCCTTTGATTTACTGCTTTTCCCGGAACTCGGAATGATAGACCAGTCAGGCCCTCTGCCGCTGCTTACTGACATACGGTATTTTGTATTGGCAGAATTTACTGTACTTGAAACCGAAATTCCCATGAGTCCACCTCACAATTTATTTTTCTCGGCAGCCCCTCTGCCGTTCAGAGCCGCCCCTGCCCCCGGCAGTCCGCAGAAGCAAAGGTTTATGCGCCTCTGCGGAATTGGGTGTAAAGATTATACCTGTATATCTAATGTGCTGCCCGAAGACGGTTTTTTCACAAATGTATTACCGCTTTTGACAAGCTGGCTTTCTACGGATTCCCTCGTAACGCTGTCCAATATACTTGGATCAAACGGCTGTCCCGGCTCCCATTTCGGATTAGCCGCCTTTACCGCTGCATACATCGCGGAACGGTATTTCCCCTCATACTGCTGCAAAGTCCATGTCCCTTTTGCACGGTCTTCCTTCTTTACACTTAACTGATATTCCCTGAATATTTGAGACCTTTTCGTTGTGTCGCCATTGGAAATGCCATTCTCCTGAATGAACTCCCTTTTCACATTGTCGAACATCTTTTGCCGCATTTCATCTGATACGGGTATTAACTGCTGCCATGTTGAACGGTCTACGGTGCCATCTTCTCCATGATACATTCCCGGAACAACAACTCCTCCTGGCCCAATAAAATCTCCGTCTGAATTGAAGTTGCTCATCACGTTCCTCATGTGCGCTTCCCGTCCGCCAAGCAGTTCATACATCATTTTCTGCTCAGGTGTCATCATAGCTTCTTCTGCAATGACTGCTTTCAGTTGTTTCTTTTCTACATCCTTATACTGTTTGCTACCATTGCTAATTCCCGTATAACCTGAATTACCTGCATTAAAACTAATGTTCATTGACATAATCACTACCTCCTTTACGCTTCCAAAAAGCCCTGAAATCTCTTTACCAGTTCGTCTAACTGCGACTGTTCCTTATCCGTTCCCGTAAATATCTGCACCTCGCCGCCTGCATAATAATTCTTGAAGCTGTCAACAGCCTTCGCAAAACTGCCCACAAACTTTTCTTTACTGCTCACGTCAAGGTTTGAGAACATCTTATAAATGTCACTGTTCGCTTCCCTGTTCAGTTCAACACTGGTCTTGCCGGAAGCACTTTTATTCACAAGGCTTTCCTTCATCTCCGCTGCGCCTTTCCTGTAATTAGGTGTTCCATGCTCCTTATAGAATTTTTCCTGCTCGATTTTTACCTGCTTTGCAACAGACTCAATCATACCGTTTACTTTATTGATCTTTTCTTCTGCCTGTTTTCCGTATGCACTTGTTATCTGCTCTGCCGCTTCATCAGATAGGCCAATCTCTTTACAGGCATAAGAGAGCTGCGAAACTTTAAGCCCCAACTGCGCATAAGCTCCCACGTTCCATGAATCACCTAAGTTTCCAGTCGGCTGCTCTTCCAAGTCCTTGATCACGCTTTGGAGTTTGTCGCTCTGCTCTTTTGTCACGCTTGCACCATAAAAGCTCGCCATTCCGTTTGCGCCGTTTCCGACTACCCTATGTGCTACATTGCCATACCTTCCGCGCTCCCCGTTTTGTATCCTCTGTTGAATCGCTTCCGGCAAGTCCTTTGAAATCTCAACGACCACGCCTAAGTGCTTCTTTTCGGAATCGGGTGTGTTCCTGACTTCCTCCTTCAGATCATTTGCTGTTTTCGGCTGGTACTGATAACCGCCCGCCGCTCCTACATTTGAAACATCCATACTATCATCCTCCTTGATAAAAATATTTTTGTGCCAACCTTGGCCTGCATATAAAATATGCCGCTTCATAAAAATTTTCGGCAGATGCATCCCATTTTCCTACCCGGATTGCACCAAGTGACTATAAATTGCACGAAATGACCATAAAGTTTATATCATCACCACCGCCTTGCGATTAAAAATGCAATCCTTTAAACAGTGTATACTGCCGCTTCACTTCGGGATATCTCGACTTCGGGACGGATATCTCCTTCCCCGTGGTAAGCGTCATGACATAACTACTGAGTTTATCAATGTATCTCATATTTATAAGAAAACTCTGGTGTATCCTTACAAAATCCATCCCCTCTAAGTCCTTCTCCAAATCGTCCATTTTTCTATAAATGCTGAATGTCTGATCCTTCGTGTAAAATACATTTTTATGCTTGCTCGTTTCGATATAGATGATATCGTCCACCCGGAGTGGCACATTCCCTTCCACAAAATTGAATTCCACCACACGGTCTTCCCGCTGGATTTCCCAAAGGATATCATCCATGCACTCCTGCAGCGTCTGATCCAAGTCATCTTTCAGTAAAAAACGGCTCGCCTTCACCTTGTAACCGTCCAGCGCATAGTTCATGTAAGCAGTGACCAAAACAATATGTACTTTCGGGTATTCTGCCTTTATCTGCCCTGCCATCTCCAATTCGTCTATTCCGTCCACGCTGATGCCCATGAAGATAATCCTGCATTCCTGCATATACTCCGCATCCATGTACAGACTTGCTCCGTGGTCATATTCTTTAATTATAAAATCCTGCCCATAGGCTTCCAGCAACGCCACTAACACGTCCCTGTCATTCTTTCTGTCATCACAGATTGCTATCTTCATTACAATTTCCTCAATTTTAGGTTCTTTTTCCATTACACATAACAACAAATTATGGAATATTACAGTAAACACTTTCCGGTTACATCTGCGTAAAGGAAAAATGCCAGATCGCCACATATGGGGCAAGCCCACAGCGGCGGTCTTTGCGTGTTTCCTTATACTGAAGGCTTTCGATTCCTGCGGTATTCCACCCTTTCTTCCTTTCCTATCGTATTTATAACATGCCGCAACTTACTGACTACCAAATCCCTCTCATTATCTAATGCTGTTAAGGGTTCTGTCCAAATTTCTCCTGATTGTATAGATTGTTGCCCCATAATAGCAGACAAGTATCAATACGATCAGCAGACCGGGAATCATCACACCAAACTGAAATCCGGTACTGCCGATATAAGTGAACACCTTATGCCCATATCTTACAGCGAAAGAATAAATCAACAGCAATGCAATCATAAATGCAATTACACAGGGCGTAAAGAAATAGTACAGGCTCTGCCTGCTTACCATTTTTACAATATCGTCCCTATCCACGCCAATCTGATGCAAAGTCCGGTACTGCATACGGTGGTCAATGGAATCCGCCACTCCGTGTAAGGCCAGAACTGTCATGCAGATGATAAAAAAGATAATCCCGGAATAAATACCCAGCAGGCGGACACTGGTTGCAGTCAGAACAGTATCATTATTTTCCTGTGTGCGGAAACGGATCGGATCAATAAAGCTGCCATAGTGCCTGTCTGTATAATATTTCGCCTCATAACGGTCAAAAAGATACTCATAACGGTTCCGGAAGGCTTCTGATATCTCATCCCGTATGGAATCGCAGAGGTAATATGGAATTACATTTTCCGTATTTGCATAATAACAGGTACGTGCCAGATGAAGCGTGTCACATACGGCGTCAGGGAACACCAGCACGCTCTCGCCGCTGTTAAACAGATACTTTCCTAACGGTTCATTGCAAACCGCTGTATCTGCCAATGCCAAAACCGTCCCGTCATCTAACTGAAGTTTCCTTGTTCCTGTGCCGATGCTTTCTGCGGTGCTTTCCATATCCATTTCATAATCCAGATGCATAAAGAACTCGTTATCCGCTAACGGGACCGGTTCAAAGCCTGCCATCTTTCGCATGGCATTATATTCTGAAATCCTCATAGCCAGCCTCGGAAGATCTCGCCAGTATTCCCTAGTATCAACTGTATTAAAATCACTTTCCCACACAAAATAGCTTCTCTGGGATACTTCCTCTGACACTGTGACGCCATGCCCCTGCAGGATATCCCCTATAAAGGAAAAGTCGATCTCAGGGATATCATCCATTTCATCAATATACATGTAAGTGTTGTATATCATGATGTCATAAGGCATCCGGTAGTCCAGATATCCCATTGTGATTTCAGCCAGCGTGGGCAGGATCACAAAAGCCACAAGGGAAACCGTGATCGCCAGCGTTGAGATAGAGAGTATCTTTGCGGTGGCTGATACCTTCTGGAACAGGTTGCCCAGCAGGACGGAGTTGATATTGCGGTTCTTCCATTTCCTGCGCTTACGGATTACGGTTATGATAAATGCCAGTGCATTATATAAAGCAAATATTCCTGCAATCGCTGCAACAATAGCCGCAGCCTGATAGCGGTTGCTGATTTCTTCAGGAATATTTCCGGCATAGATGCCATTTATATGGGAAAAGTCATACAGCACCACACCGTCAATTACAAAACAGACCAGCGCAGTAATAAGGGAAACAAGGTAGCTGCCTTTCTTTTTCCGCTGTCCCTCATTTGCCTTCTTTTCATTCAGCAGGTCTATCAGCTTGATCTTATAAATCTTGCGGATATTCCATGCCCCAACAAAAAGAAATGCAATGCTAAAGAACAGCAGTGTCAAAATCACAGTATCCGGATAAAAGCCAAGACGGAATGCACCTGAACCTCCAACCGTTCTCATAACAAAAGCCGTCATCATTCCGGACAGCGCCGTACCAAAAATACATCCCGCCAGCACAGCCACAATTCCAAAAACAAATGTTTCACTGAAAAACTGTCTTGCAATCGTCCTTTGTTCCATGCCGAGAATCATGTAAACGGAAAATTCACGGCTGCGCTGTTTCAGCATATAGGTATTGATATAGCGGATCAGCGCGACAAAAATAATGGAAATTGCCAGTACAGCATACCGGATCGTATTTTGGAACAATGCCAGCGAATAATTTCCGTCCCCGCCTAAAATGTCGTTATACCTGCTCGTCAGCGAAAGAAAGGCAAAGAACAATGTACTGCTGATGACAAGGGTAAAGAAATAGACCACGTAATCCTCTAATGCCTTTTTCATATTATTTCTGAACAGTTTAGCATACATCTTTCTGGCCACCTCCCAGCATCGTAAGGACATCCAGTATCTTTTCAAAGAATGCCTTACGGGAATTGCTGCCTTTCAAAATCTCGGTAAAGATCATTCCATCCCGTAAAAACAGAATCCGGTTCGCATAGCTTGCTGAAAAGGCGTCGTGTGTCACCATGAGGATGGTAGCCGCAAGCTGCTCATTGATGCTCTGCATGGTACTGAGCAGCATCTGTGCCGAATGGCTATCTAATGCCCCGGTAGGCTCATCTGCAAGGATCAGTTTTGGCTTATTGATGATGGCCCTGGCACAGGCGCAGCGCTGCTTCTGGCCACCGGACACTTGGTAGGGGTACTTATCCAGAATATCCGTGATGTTAAGGCTTTCCGCCATTTCATGCACTTTACCTTCGATCTGTTCTGCAGGCGCTTTGTTGATGGTAAGCGCCAGGGCAATATTTTCTGAAATTGTCAGTGTGTCCAGCAGGTTAAAATCCTGAAAGACGAAACCAAGGTTTTCCCTCCGGAACTGTGCCAGTCCTTTCTCCTTTATTTCCGTCACATCGGTTCCGTCCAGATAGATGTGCCCTGCGCTGACAGTGTCAATCGTAGAAATACAGTTAAGCAGTGTAGTCTTGCCGGAGCCGGAAGCGCCCATAATGCCGACAAACTCCCCGTTATTTACCGAAAAACTAATGTCATTAATCGCTTTTGTAAGATTTCCCCGATTCCCATAAAATTTCTGGATATGCTCCAGCCTTAAAATTTCTTTCATAATCGCACCTCGTCCTTATTGTAAATGAAACCGGCTGCCGCTTGTATGTCTTTATTGTAAGTGAAAACTGCTGCCGTTTGTATCAAGTTTTCTTACAAAGTTCTAACAAAAATGTAAGAAGTGCAGGATTTTAACCCTGCACCCGCTCAATAAAATCGTTAATATGAAAGATAAGCCGAAGGATCGTGCCGCTGCCTTTAGAATCTGCACAAATCCCAATCCCTAATTTATCACACAGGCGTCTGCACAGGTACAGCCCTATGCCTGTGGAATTTTGCAGCGCATTTCTGCCATTTTGTCCAGTAAAGCCTTTTTCAAAGATACGCTGCAGATCACCGGCATCAATTCCGATACCGTTATCCTGCACACACAGGATAACCTGGTTACCCTGACGCTCAGTATAGAATTTCAGTACCGGCTGCTCCGTCCGGTATTTGACAGAATTGACAATAAGCTGGTTAAGGATAAAGCACAGCCACTTTTCATCAGAGTAAACGCTGTCGTCTGTTTCCTGCAGGTCAATCCCAACGCCATTTTTCAGGAGCAGATACTTATTTTCTGCGATTGACTGATGAATCACATCAAACAGGCGGATTTCCCGTACAGAATAATCTTTTTCCGTATGTTCGCTCCGGGCATAGTAAAGCGCCTGTTCCGTATAGCGGTTTACTTTCTCAAGCTCCACCAGTAATTCTTTTGTCTCCTGTGAATGGGCATTTTCACACAGAAGCTTCATTGCGGTAATCGGTGTCTTGATCTCATGTACCCACTGCTCCACATATTCTTTATATTCCGTCCGTTCCCTTCTGACCCCGTTTACCTGTTCCAGCATAGATTTTCCTGCCAGTTTCAGAAGCCGGTAGTACACCAGATCATCAGCGTGTTCCGGCTTTTCCATTACCTCGGAAAGCAGATAGCGTTCCTCTAACTGCTCTGCAAGATTCAGCAGCTTTTCCATCTGCACCTTTCTGCTGCAATACGATACCACAAGGCGGACTGTCAAAATAACAATCCAGATAAGCAGGATGAGGAAAATACTGTCAAAGCTGTTCCCGGTCGCACTTAAGAATACAGCCAGCCCAACCATGCAGAGGAAATTGAGGAACATGACTGGCAATTTCTGTTTCCAATAAAGTTTTCTGTTCATATGGTGTACCCCTGCCGATGCTTTGTTTTGATAAAATCCGTCACCCCAATGGCAGACAGCTTGTCACGGATTCTGTTGATATTGACGCTTAAAGCATTATCATCCACATAAAGCCGGTTATCCCACAGATATTCCACGATATCAGCACGGGTACAGATTGCCCCGGCGTGCTTAAACAGGTAATATAATATTTTCAACTCGTTTTTTGTCAATTCAGCCTGCCGCTCCGCAAACTCTATTTTACTGCTTTCTAAATGCAGGGTAACTCCATTGCAGGATAATGCCTCCTGTTCCGTCACAGGATATGCCCTTTTTATTAAAGACGCTATTTTTGCCAGCAGGATTGCTGTATTATATGGCTTTGTAATAAAGGCATCCCCTCCCAGCATGATACTGTTCAGCTCATCCATGTCTGTATTACAGCTTGTGACAAAAATGATCGGAACATTGGAAAAGGCGCGTATTTGTGAACATACCGAAAAACCATCACTCCCCGGCAATTTTATGTCCAGAAGGATTAAATGCGGCTGAAATGATTTCACCTGCTCCATGGCAACCGGGAAATCGTTTATAGTTTCGGCCTCATAACCATTTCCGGCTAGTAAATTTCTCAACTGTGTCTGTATCACAATATCATCTTCGATAATCAGTATTCTATTCTTCATGGCAATACCTCCCGATTCATTATACTGTAAATATTCTGCATTCTCAATCTGCAAAACCTCATTGCTCTAACCCTATTCTAAATTCTTTTCCGCACATATAATATCGGATTTTGGGGTATCCCATCAAATCCCATTGCACGAAACTCCCATAAATTGCACCAAACGACTATAAAGGCGTGTCTGCATATTGCTTTCCAAGTAATTTCCGGCCTGCCTGTGGAAATAGCAGACCGCCACATATGGCAGTGAGCCATCTGCGGCGGTTGTCTTTTGTGTGTTTCCTAATATTCCTGATAAACATTCTCTTAAACTTCATACCCATGATTTTTCATAGCTGTCCTTATTACTGAATGGCTTCTTCTGCTTCGCCGTTGATCTCAATCATGTAAATTTCGCAAGGCGATAATCTCATATTTTCAGTGGATAAGCTATTTGCAATTTCAGCAGACTTGTCTATGAGCATTTGTTTGATATTGTCGCCCGCAATTTCTGCTTCGCTTAAACCATTCAAGTAATTCTGCATTTCTTCTTTGAATGTCAGAAACGCCTTATCTCTCTCTGCTACCGTTACAAGTTTCGGATCAGCAATGGAGTAAGGGACATTCGACTCAACGAAACAGCTAAACTCATATACGGGTTTCCCCTCGTCATCCAAATAGTCGCAAAGTCTACTCTCTTTTGATATAGGTATGAAAAATGCAAATTCTTCTCCCATATGCTCGCAATACAATTCATGAGACGAAAAAGACATTGTTGTTATGAAAAAGTCATAATTTTCGTCATCGGGGGATATGGTGTTTGTCACGTCAGCTATTTCTGCAAGGAACACTGTCAATTCATCGGGTGTCGAAGCAAGCGCAGCATTGAAATCGGCTACGCTCTGCTGCCCGTAATCCTCGGTCTTATATGCCATCAGCTTTTCATATGCAGCAGACGCATTAGAGGGAACAGTCGGGCTGGAAGCCCCATTTGTTGACAGTACAGTTTGGATAATGGCAGGTTCACTACTTTGCACGGTAGCATTGTTTTGTTCGGACGAAGGATTCCGTCCTGCGCACCCTGTCAGCGCACTTACTGTTATGAGGGTGGCAAAGATAATTGGTAAACATTTTTTCATAGTAGAATCTCCTTTCTGTTACCCTTTTCCGGGTACAATGAAAGAATACCATTCTAACTTGAATCTACTTTGAATTGAATATGTTTTTTATGTGGAGATAGAAAAAACGGCAAGTCAAAAAACTCGCCGCCTTCCCGATATTCCTAAAACTGTACGGAAACTATAACGCCCTGAACAGTATTAGCAATTTTGATTTCTGCTCCATGCAGGTCAAGAATTGTTTTCACAATATACAATCCTAATCCAGTGCCGCCAGTCTGTCGGTTTCGTGACTGGTCTACTCTGTAAAATGCCTCAAACAGTTTGGGAATATCCTCGTCCGGGATATGTGCGCCTGTATTTTCAATCGTAAGGCTGGCGTTTTCGGCTTCTTTCCGCAAGTCCACGATTATATGATTTCCGGTTTCCGAATACGCGGCCGCATTTCCCAAAAGATTATCCAATACTTTTTGCAGTAACTCTATATCCCCTAAAATAAAAGTTTCCGGGGATATAGAGTGTTCAACGGTTAAATCCTTCTGTATAAATAAATCTTCATATGCCGCAAGCCGGTCACTTATGAGTTTGCTGAGATTAAGTCTGCACTTTTTACAGGTATAGCCCGGAGTATCCAACCGGGATATTGCCAAAAGCTCCTGCACCATTTTTTCCAAGGTGTCTGTAACTTCCAAAGACTGTGCAAGGTATGTTTCCCTGTCTTTATAGCGCCCCACTTGATAGAGCATACCCTGAAGCTGCCCCTTGATAATGGTAATAGGTGTTTTTAATTCATGGGAAGCCGCCGCAAAAAACTCTACCCGCTGTCGTTCAAGCTGCCTTTCCATATCAATATCTGCCTGCAGCTTTTGGTTAGCTTCCTGCAATTCCGAAAGAGTTGTCGCCAATTTCCGGGAGAGTGTATTTAGGCTGTCAGATAACACGCCTATTTCATCAGTGCGTCCGACAGGACAAAAACCGCTGAAATCCATATCCGCCATCTGCTTTGAAAGTTTACTCACTTTCTTAATGGGCGCGGTCATATACCATGAGTAGAAAAAAGCTGAAATGATTGAACCAAATAATACGACAATACAAAGCACCGGAAGCGTTCTTTGTATAGCTTCCTCCGTCTGTGTATGTTTTTCGGTATTTCTTGTCACCAATAAAGTATAAATCGAATCGCTATCAGAAAATGAAGCGGTGTAGGTTTTTGTTTTTTCAACTTTATCAAAATCCGTAATCTGCCCACCGACACGTTGGTTTATATCATGTAAGCTCACTTCCTGTCCGTCAGACTGAAAGAAATGCAGCTCAAATTCATTTTCGTATTGTTCCTCTATCCACTCAGACTCAGCTTCAAGAAACATATAAGCGTATTCCTTTTCGGTTCTCGAAAATTCATCCGGCAAAAAGCTAAGCTCCAAATCGACATCTTCTATGTCATACTGATAGTTTTTGGGGGCTGCCTGTAAAATGAAACTATATGTTGTAAAGCAGCACACCGTTATCAGCAGCAATGTCAATGAAAAAACTTTGACGGATAACCGGCTCTTAATCTTCCTTATCAATTCTGTATCCCACCCCTCTGATCGTTTCTATATAGTCAGCCGTTCCGAGTTTTTTCCGCAGGTTCTTTATATGCGTGTCAATGATCCGTTCCTCTCCAAAAAACTCATACTTCCAGATTGTCTGCAAAAGGTTCTGCCGCGTCAGAATCCGGCCTCTGTTGGTCAGCAGCTCCCGCAGTATTTCAAATTCACGCGGGGTAAGGTCAATGCTTTCTCCTCCGGCATAGACCTTGTACCCGTCTAAGTCCAGTGTCAGATTCTTATAGCTCATAGTCTGCGGCGCACACTCAAGTTTTGATGAACGGCGCAGGACAGCGGCTATTTTCCGAAGCAGGACAGGCATGGAAAAAGGCTTTGTGATGTAATCATCAGCCTGCAGGTCCAATCCCCTTATCTGGTTTTCTTCCCCATCTAAAGCCGTGAGCATGATAATAGGCACATCGGATTTCTGCCGGATAACCTCACAGACGCCATAACCGTCAATTTTGGGAAGCATAATGTCAAGCAGCACCAGATCAAAATCCTGCTCGGAATATTTCGCAAGAGCCTCTACCCCGTCAGATGCCAGTACAACGCTATGTCCCGCCTCCTTTATAAAATCATGCAGTAATGCCTGTATGGATAAATCGTCCTCAACAATTAAGATTTTACTCATAGCGCACCTCCTGACAGTAAATTATAGCAGGGTAATTTGAATCTATTGTGTAGATTTGAAATTTCTATATTTTTTCTTTCCACGCATCATTCCATTTCCCTAAACGTGTCAGCCATTCCTCCCACAAGGCTCCACTGGCGCTGCATATAGGATTTCAGCTTTTCCATGCTTTGCCGATACGCCTCACAAGCCACCTGCGGATTATCAAAATGCTCCATGATTGCGCAGGCGGCACAGTACCCGCTCTCCATCCCGGCTGATATCCCTTCACCCATAGGGTTCAAAAATCCGGCAACCTCCCCGGCGAAAAGGACACGCCCTACACCATAATCTACATGGCATCCCGGACGGATATGCGGCATCAGCCACTTTTCGCTCTTGGTCTGCCTGCTGATATGCAGGTGGTGCTTCTCTTCCATATGTGCAATGAATCGTCCGTAATAATAGCCGATCTTATCCATATCCTTCACGGACACGCCAAGCACCAGCAGGTCATCCTTTACGTTGAACCACGCATCATATTCCGACAATTCCGGCTGCAGGTACGCATAGAAGTAATGCGGGTCTAAATCTATGCTGCCCTCGTTGAATGTCTGGAATGTGGTTATGTATCCGGGAACCTCCCCGGTGATCTTCCGCTTTAATGCTCCGACAACGCCCTCGCAGTCCAGGACATACCTTGCGCTTTCCGTATAATTCTCCTCCCCGTGCAGGGTGACTTCCACAAACCCGTCCTGCTCCGTGCATGAGAGGGCTGACACGCCATCCCTGACCTCTGCGCCGCTCTCCTTTGCTTTTTTAGCAAGCCAACCGTCAAAATGGCTGCGCCATACATTAAGCCCTTCCTGCTCGAAGCGGTATTCCTTCCCCTTATCATTTGTGAATATCATGCCCCTGTTCTCTGTTGGGGTACACATGGCAGATTCCGGCACATCCTCACCAAAATAAGTCTTCACAAGCTCCATTGATTTCTTTATCAGAACGCCCGAACAGGACTTATACCTTGGCATTCTAAACTTCTCCACCAGAAGAACCTTATAGCCTTTTTCCGCTAAAACCTTAGATGCCGTGCATCCTGCAGGCCCCGCCCCGACCACTATCACATCATACATCTGCATACCATCCTCTCTGCTCTTTCCTATTACTTCGGCAGAATACCGCTCCTGCTAAAGCACAAAACCCCATTGATTATACCACAGAAAATTTCCCATATTTTATTTGATTGCACGAAATGACTATTGTGGCAGTTCAATTATCTTGCGTATTGGAAACTTGTTTATTATCAAAGCAATCACAATACCAATCGTAGTATCCAAAATCCGTGCAATGCCAAAAGACAAAGGGCTTACATCATTTCCATGTGTCACAGTAATGCACAGAAAAACAATACTTTTGCTAAAATGCTACTGTTTCTGCTCCTTGTCTCCTGAGTCAAGCATTTCCTTTATACAGGAGCCCAAAGCAGGTGCTGGCTTATAAATTCCCTGATATGGTTGTTCTACATATTCTGTATCATCTTCCTTATAATAATAAATAGTCATCGTTTTATCGTCACAATAAATATTTATCGTGATATAATCTTTATTGGCCGGTGACTCAGTTATCGACTCCTTATTAGTTGTTTCCATATCCACTAAAATGGCAAGAAACTCACTGATAAATGCATCAGCTTCTCCCTCTGTATTTGGCGAATATCCTGATTTCTCACCATCAGAAACGCCAATAGATACAATATCTTCCCTATCTGGCAATACAATAGGATTTCCTTGTTTTCCGCAAGCACATAGTATCACGGCAACTAAACACCACAGACAAACGCTGCTACATAATTTCTTTTTCATGGCTATTCTCCTTAAAATTGCTTGTTTTCCACATTTTCAAAACTATTATCATAGGAACTGATTTCATTTTGATAATTCTGTTTAATTTGCTCTAATATTTCATTTCGCAAATCACTAAGTAACTGAGTATTTGTTGTGACATACCTTCCTGTTGTTGATTGTTTTATAAGCACTTTTTCATTTTGCAATACTTGCAAAGCCCTTTGCATTGTATTCGGGTTCACTCCGGCTTGCTTTGCCAACTCCCGTGTTGAGGGCAGCTTTCTGCCCGGTTTATAATACCCATTAAATATTTTCTTTAAAAGCCCCATCGCAAGCTGATTATATCTTTTCGTATTATTGTACCTTAACATATCATCGCCCTTTTTGAACCTTGCCTATAAAAGAGAGNAGGNGCAGCAGNGCCTNAAGNTGCTGCTCCTATATCATATACCAGCGGAATTTGNAGAACTGTCAATGGCACTCNANGAGAGATGTTNATNTTGCCATTGGCCGGTATGCTGGCACTGCTATTTCTTTCTGTTATAGCCTACCATGCTTATTAACATTGAGATTATAAAAAGAACCACTACTGCAATTCCTGCCACGATAACATAAGAGAATATGGAATTTGTCATAGCAGAAAATCCAGCCCCGTCTTCAAAGTATTTTATGAAATAGAACATGGGGATTACTACAATCAGCCCCATTGTCTGCGCAGAATGGAAACCAAACCAATAAGTNAATGGCAGGCAGATTCCCGTCCATAATAACGGAACGATGACAGATACTGCCGTAGAGACTCCCCAAACANTGACATTAAAACTCCGAAAAGCAACGCTGGATAAGAGATTAAATAAAACGCTTCCCGCAAGGCTGACTGCCAATGTGCAAATAACTGAGATATATTTGCTTGTNACTACTGAAACTGCATTTACAGGCATTGCCAACTGGTATTTTTTCCANCTCGCCTTTTCATCGCTTGCAAAACTCATTATATTCTGCATACCTATCGTCATTGCNAGCATTACAGATGCAAACANTCCTGCATAAACGCCGGTATTAACCATGAGCAGTATAATTGCGCCAGCCGCTATCAGAACCAGTTTTTTGTCAATACTCTTAAAGAAAATTNTAATNTCTTTGTAAATCAATCCTCTCATACCGCACCTCCTTTGATNTANAAAAGCATAATGTCTTCCAGTGTTGCNTTATCAACGANGATATTTTTNTATTTNTGCTTTATCGCCTCCTTGTCACGNACAAGACACTCTACACTNACATTTGTAACCCTATGNATAATGTANTCATCCGGGGAAATGGAAGCAAATTTTTCTTTCCCACATTTCACTATCCCAAAATTATAAACAAGGTCATCTTTCTGTTCCTCAAAAATAATTTTGCCCTGATGGATCAGGATCACATAATCTGCAATTTTTTGTATGTCTGACGTAATGTGAGAAGAAAAGAGAATGGAACAATCCTCGTCCTGTATAAATTCCANAAACAAATCCAGCATTTCATCACGCACAACCGGATCAAGCCCCGTAGTCGCTTCATCTAAAATCAGCAGTTTCGGCTTATGCGCCATNGCACAGATAATAGACAGCTTCATCTTCATTCCCTTTGAAAAAGATCCGATNTGTTTTTTTTCNGGAATTTTGAATCTCTTCAGNTATTGTNTGTAAAGGCTNCTGTCCCAAGATTTATATATGCCGGACAGTATTTTTTCAATATCAGACGTATTAAATGCATCGTGGAAGTTGCACTCATCAAAGACTACTCCAATATCCTCTTTGACAGCGGAAATTGTGTTTTCCTTACCGAAAATCTGTATCTGTCCATTATCCCTCTTTAATTCATCAAGTATCANGTTGATGGTCGTACTCTTTCCAGCTCCGTTTTCGCCAATGAAGCCGACAATTCTGCCTTTTGGAACTTGAAANGAAACATGGTCTAACAAAAACCCNTCAAACTGTTTACANAANTCCCGTACTAAAATGTTGTTTTTTTCCATACTTTCGCCTCCTAATCATTCTTCNTAAAACAACTTCAAAATATTGGTCATTTGTTCATAACTGATTCCATGTGCCCTGCCGATTTCCGCAACCTTCTGCAGCAGTTCTTCTGCTATACGCAACTGTTCTTCCTGGATAAACTCCTTGTTTTGGGCTGCAACAAAGCTGCCTTTTCCAGATACAGTTTCTATGAATCCGTCACGGGTCAAATCTTCATAAGCTCTTTGGACAGTAATAACGCTGATATGCAGNTCTTTCGCTAATGCCCTCATAGACGGCAGTGCTTCACCAGCAGATAATGTTCCATTCATAATTAAATTTTTGACCTGTATACATATTTGCTCATAAATAGGCTTATCACTGCTATTGCTTATGATTATTTCCATTTATTCATCCCTTTCTNTGTACTTTTCGTAATATGCGTACTTNTTCGATAAGTACAGTATATATGCTTTCANTGTNNCNGTCAATACATTTTTTTTGATTAAAATAAAAAAAGGAGCCNNNNCAGCCCNTTANCATTTTCCCATTNNCTTTTTATCAATTCTCCCATACACTGTTTGGCGAAACCCCTATACTTTTCGGCAAAACCCTATACAATTTGGCGAAACTACCGACTTTTGCCAAATTGTATAGGGTTTTGCCAGATTGTATGGGGGTTTTGCCAAATGGTATCACTTTTGCCAAATCGTATGAGGTTTTGCCAAATGGTATTACTTACGCCAAATTGTATCCGACTTTCGCCAAATCGTTCATACTTTTTGGCAAAAGAACCCCAGAACAGAAGTTCACCCACTCCCGAATGTAAAAATGCCCCTAAAAACACAAGAAAATAATGTATCTCTCAGACCTATGTAGTGGAAGAAATGCCGTATTTACGGGCTTTCTGAGGTTTCCGCAACTTTATCCACCGGAAACTAAGACACCTTGACAAGATTCGATAATATCTCCCATTTTATGTCAAAAATCAACAGAAAATATTGGCTTTTCTAATAGAATATCTTGTTTTTATGTCAAATCTGGCATAAAATAATTTTCGTAGAGAACGCTCCGCAGCGTTTGACAGGCGCATGGGAATCTGCTACAATAAAAGCACAAAAAGAGGTACTGCCGATAGACGGTCAGTCCAAAGTTTAATTACTCAAATAAAAAGTAACCGTATCCTTGGCTGGGGGCGGTTACTTTTTTGTGCTGTTTATGTACGCTATCAGAATCGACACAATGATTCCAAGAATCATCAGGACAACCGTCAGCAATTCATAATCACTCATAAGCAATCCCTCCTTTCCCGGTTTTACCCGTAATCAGAGGGATAGTCCCTCTGTTTCAGAGAGACTGACCGCCTACCCGTTATGGCAGTACCCCATAGATGTATTCTAACAGAAAACACCAAATGCTACAAGATATTCTGGCTTTTTCTTTTTTCGCTTGCTAATCCTCCGGTTCAGAGGTAATATACGACACCACGGAAGGAGGGATTGGATGGAAACGGAATCTGCATTGTACCAGCTCATGGGCGTCCGCATGAATGGCGTCATGAACGGCATCACAAACAGTGACGTGCAGTATCAGGAGATCATACGGAGATCGGATGTATATTCCGACAGGCTGGAAGAAATGGAACTGCCAGAAGAAGTCCGGCTGCTGATTGACCGCTATGTCAGCGAACAGAACGCGCTCGGCTCCAGGTATGGGATGCTCGCCTACCTGCTTGGATTTTCCGACTGTAAAGAGATGCTTTTGGAAAAACGGCTGTTTACGGAGCCGCCACAGATGTCCTAAAATCACGGGAAAAGGGCTTGAAATGCAGGCTCTTTTTTCGTTTCCTCAATCGTAGTAAAACCGTAGTACCCCACCGTCTCAAAAGCCGTGATTTGCCCCGTTTTGCCCCACAAGTGCCGATAAATCCCGGCTATCCGCTGTGGTGCCGTGGCAGACGAATAATATTTTAATCATATCTTTTATATCCCTTCATAAGCCTTCAAGCCTTGATATTTCAAGCTTTTCGGCGCTTTTTTTCATTTTTGGTTTTTTACCCCTAATCTGCGTAATTTGTTATAAATCTATGCAATTTTATGGGCAAACGGTGTAGTAGATTGGTGCATTTCTTAACATGATCTTCTCTGTTTTCCTTGCCTATCAGTTCCTTTAATTCCCGTAACAAAAAGAGCCTTGATATGACTCATTCATTGTACCATATCAAGACTGATTTTACACCATAACTTTCACAAAAACATAAAAAATAAGATAACCGCCATTGTCAGATAGAATATTCCTGCTCGATATACAGATCAAACAGACGGCGTTTGATTAACCGCTTATTGCCAGCCCACAAAACAAAGCGTCAATTTTTTAATAGGTAAGCTCACGAAGTTTATTGACACCAATCCCTGAATAAGCTGCCGCTTCTTCAAGGCTTAAATTGTTCTTTTCCCCAATTGGAACATCTTTCATTGGCTTTCTCCTCCCTCTATAAGTTTTTTTAACCGATTCTTTTTCTTTTGTACGGTCACCTTGCGGAAATTACTACCAGTAAAGCGAACAGGCACGCACATTTCAAACAGTCTGTCATAAATGCGTGCTTGTACTGTATCCTCTGGGTGCTGCACCTGCTCCAATGTGAGGTTCGTTGTCTCAATCAGCGGCTTTTCAGATAAATTTAGTGTCGTTTATATGACAGAAAAAGAGTCATCGGAAGCGGTTAAGAAACAGTCTGAGCAGGAAGAAAAACAGTTTTCCGGTTTTGAACCGCTAGAAAAACCGGAAAATGTGAAGGAATAGATGGAAACATTGAGCCGGTTGACAGGACAGAATACCAGCAGTGGAAAGACTTGTATACCGATGGAGTAAAAGTGATTAATGTTATGTACGAAGAGATGAGGGAACAGAATATTTACAGAGTGCCGTTTCTTTTTTATCAAATAAGGAATTATACTTGTAAAACCTTTCCACTGTCAATATATGTAGAAAAATAGAATAAATTGTGGTATTATTTATATATAGCATTGCGGGGAGGTGGAGACAATATTCAGTAAATTAAATTTTTTCTTTACAAAAGTTCTTTCAAGCATGATTTTGTCTTATATAATTCCAATTGTAAATATTGTGATCATTGTATTGTTAAGCAATGGTGCTACGAACAATAAAACTGTTATAATGAATGGTATCAATATATTAATAGCCAATAATGCATGCTACATAGCAAGTATCTCCAGTTATTATAAAATAAACGAAAAATATAATTTGATATCAGGGCATATAAAAACCTTAGGTTTGGTGATAAGTACTGTTGCATTTGCAATTTCTACATATGAATTGCAACAAAATAATTTTAGCATTTCGGTTGTTGTTTATGAGGTGTGTGCTATTGTTACAAGCTTTTTATGTATTATCCTCACTGTTTTCGCTCAGCTGGAAAATGTTGAAATAGATAAAAGAATTAAAAAAAGTATGTTAGAAAAAGCGAAAGACATTATTTCAAAAAGTGAAACTAAAGAGTCATTTGATCTGGATGGCGAAAATTTTCAGGTATAGAGGAGGTGTGTAGATGGCTGTTATCACATTAAATGTTCTTAAAGTTAATCAACCAATCGGACTTATGTATGTAGCAAAGATACAGGGAAAAGAATTGTGCAAACTGGCACAGGCAGATATCAGAAAATTATATAATAATGAAGATTACATAGGAATTCAAAGAGAACTTGATCCGGAAAGAGTCAAAAACATCAAAAAGTATATTGCTACTTCTGACGCTTCATTCCCTAATTCGATTATCCTCAATCTGGATTCAGATCATATTGTTGAAGAAGGGGAAGATTATATAATCATTGAGCGAGATGAAAAAGTTTTTTCAATCATTGATGGTCAGCACAGATTATCCGGATTTGAGAATAGTAACATACCTTTTGAAGTGATTGTTACAATATTTGTAGATTTGGATGATGAAAAGCAGGCAGTTTTATTTAAAACGATAAACTCAGAACAAAAGAAAGTAAACCCTTCATTCAAATATGATTTGGAGTCGTACAGCACAGTAAAAACTCCAGAAAAGATGGTAAGAGAACTTGTGCTTGCTTTTGCAATAGATGAAAAATCTCCATGGTATGAACGCATAAAGATGAGCGGAAAAAAAGATAATCTGTCAACTCGGGGCATTATATCACAGAAAGCATTTGCTGATCCAATTATAAAATATATTTATGATGAAAATGACAGGTATGAATTAAGAGATGAACTAAAAAAATATAAAGATAAAAATCATATGGAAGATGTTTTTGAAGTTCAAAATGTTTTTGCGAA
The DNA here is from genome assembly GCA_014804655.1 of Lachnospiraceae bacterium. Taxonomy (GTDB): domain Bacteria; phylum Bacillota; class Clostridia; order Lachnospirales; family Lachnospiraceae; genus UBA3282. The sequence continues at coordinate 157,882 of JAAUZK010000021.1, forward strand.
AAAGAAATATGATAGTAGTAAGTATATTTTATGGCAGTTCTATGCTTCAGATAAAGAAGAACTGTTATACAAGATACTACTGAATTATTTTTGTGCATTATCAAATATTCTGGAAGATGATTGGGAATTTAGATATCAAAGTGTTTTATTAAAGACAACAGGATATAATGCATTGATGAAGTTGTTTTCGGATGTATATATTATGTTGTATGATAATAAAAATTTTACTTTTGATAAATTTATGGAAGTACTTGAACCATTACGCAAATTGTCAGGCAAAATTACAGCTGCTGAATATGGTGCATCTGGGGCAAGTTCAACCAATCGGTTATACAAAGATTTATATAATTTGATTACCAAATAATCTCTAAGATTTTAAACCTCGATAACGTATAATAGATTTCGCAAATTATATTTTCTATGAGACTATATTGGGTGAAATCTATTATACATTATCCATCGAGTTTAGCTGCACGGATTATTAGTAATACCGTGACCGAACTTACATTGGCAAGTGCCGACCAGCTTTGATGAACACACACATAAAAAAGACACCTGCTGCTATGGCAAGTGCCTATATAAAAAAATTTTGGTTATAATCCGGTTCTATCCTTTCTTTTCTGCAATGACAGAAAAAAACTTCGCCATTAACGGGACATAGGTTACCATAATCCGTCAAAACAGTCTCAATCGTTAAGTGACAGCGCCATACAAGTAAATTCGAATCAAAAGTTATTCTGTTTCTTCGGGTTTCTCAAGTTAAATGCATCTTCTTTTTTTAAGACTTTTTCCAACGGAGCAAGAAACTCCTTCTGCCATGCGAGAAATAAATCTGAGGGCTTCTTTTCCCGCTTTTTCCATTCTTTTATGTGCTTTTCATATTCATTGCTATTCTGATTGTTGGCATCATCTCTAACCTTATATGCGAGATTATTGCAGTCAGCACAAAAATTCATTTGCGCCTGTTTATAAGATACGGCGGCGAACGACTCAAACAATTTCTTTTTTCTTCCGCAGCAATCACAAACCATACGCTAACTCTCCCTTCAAAACGATAGATTTAATATTTTGTTCCATTTCTTGCTCTGCGGCATTACCGATACGGCTTCTGCCTTTAATCACAACTTCAATTTTCGGTCCAAGATACTTGATAATATCCGATTCCTGAGTCTCAGATTTTCTCAGATTTTGCTGTAACTGTCGTAGCTGTTTTTCGTCATCATCGAGCGCCTTGATTACGGTATCCTGTTCTTCCGAAGTAAGCATATTATCCATAAACTGATTAAGCAGTACACAGTTAAACAATCTCGCAACAATTACCGCATCATCTTCATGAATGAGGTTACCTATGCCTTTGGCCGCAGTTCCGCAAACAGCCCCACCAATTACTCCAGCACCCATACCGATTACTGCACCAACTTTTTTATCTACCTTCTCACCAATTGTCTTTCCAATTAATGATCCAGCGGTTGTTGTTGCCACAATGCTTCCGGTAAATGAAGCAAATAATGAGGTCATGTTTTTCCAATACTGAGATCCGGATATTTTACCATTAATAACTTTAAAAGTATCCGGAACAGAAAATACTATAAACATCACACTTTGCATAATAGCTGTTGAACCTAAAAATTTTGCAAAGCTTTTCTGGGCAGCTACACCATATATCGCCTTTTTGCCAGCAAGTGCCCGGAAAGCGTTGATGATTTCCTGCGCCATTTGAGGACTTATCGCCTTACTGGTTTCTGTAGCTACTGGATTTAATGCTGACACTAGACCAGTTCTGGAAAGCTGAGAAGCAATAATTCCACCAGCAAAAGCCATACCATAGACCTGAAGTCCAGTAAAGATTGCGCTTTTGGCCGCTTTCTTATAATCCTTAGTTACCCAATAGGTCTGTGCAAAAGAAACAACAGCAGATATTCCAAACACAGACAAGCAATTGACTGCACCCGTATATGCATCAAAAGTTATAGATTCTATTGTTCCCGCCTTTGCAAGATTCAGTGCCTGATTATATGTTAATCTCCCTTTACGGATAATATCATAAGCTGCATTTGGATCAGTAACACCCGGTACTTGACCATCCATTATGCGTGTTTTCATGTACTCAATAGCTTGAGCGTATTGGTCAGCAGGAACCTCCACTTTCATAGTGTTTCCGTTCAGATCATAGTATCTAAAGCTCTTATCACCTGTCTGCGGATTCTTTTGGAAGCAAGCATCAACAGAGTTGTACGCCCGCTTACAATATTTACATTGAATCGGAGATGAGTCCACAATCTTATCTGGACCATTTTTAGCATTATCTCGTCCTACAACCGTAGACCGTTCCCCAACCAGCTTATCTAAAATAGCACCAGCTTCTTCGGCATAGATGCCATGCCCGGTTTTGGTTTGGTCAACACCATACGCTGCGCTAAACATTACCCCTTCAACGTTGACGGTATTAATAGCACTAAAGGTAGCTTCAGCAGCCTCCCTTGCCTCAATGGCTTTCTTTTTATATGCCGTAAGCATACTATAAAGACCTTTGCTACTGAACTGTGCAAGTTCTGTTGTCCCAGCTTTTAGAACATAGTGAATATGTCCTCTAGCGTCTTTTACGGCAACAATATCATAATCTTCTGGCGAGTAATATTCCCACGGAATGATTTGGTAGATTGTTTTTGGAGCCTTAACACGTTCTTTAGATTTCATATTTTCTTGTTTGATCTGCGACTTATTGTTCCTTGCTTCTTCTCGTGATGCCTTAATAATAATGGCACGATCTGTAATAACTACACCTGCAGGATATCCACCTAAGCTCCCTACGTCTGCCCATAAGATTTTATAGTCTGTTGGCACAGGAATGTATCTATGTATTTTTTCAACAGTAGATTTATCTAACGATGTAGGGGACTTTGGAAGCGTAGAAATAAGTTCTCTTAAAATCTCATTCATATAGCTCACTTTTTTTATCCTTCCTATGAGTGTTACCAACATCTTTCATAAGCCACACACCTATCAAACCACCGACCATCGCACTCCATTAGAGTATTACATGCTAAAGGTTGATTTCCCTTTCATTTATGCAACGTGTAACACGCAGAAATTGCTTAAACTATATTTTATATTCTTCTTCCTGAAAATAACGTTCTACAATGTGACATTATTTTTATAAATTTTCATTATTGCCGCAATATAAAGGGCTCTTATCATCATGTGATTTTAACCAATTCTCATAACCAATAATCTCTGGTCCTGCCATATTTATTGCAAATTCTATGCCCCAGAGCACTATTACAAAATATATTTCAGCCATTATATATTCAGCAGCTAATTCAAAATTTTCCTCTACTGGAATTAGAAGAAAATCACTCTCATGAACCATTTGCCCATGAAGCCCATCTGAGTACTTCCAAATTTTATTATAATCATAAATTCTCCGTATACTACATGGCCAATTTTTGATGTTTCCTAATCTTGCATGATTTCTAAGCATATCAAATTGGGAATCATTTATTAAATCTTCCAAGCTGTTTTCAATGTCTTTCAATTTATCTGCCAATGCTTCTAAAGCCATTTTGGCTAAAAATCTTGAGATTATAGAATTATTTGGAGGAAGCATATCATTTGTAAATGCAGGCACTATAATTGTCGTTTTTTCAGAAGTTTTAAGAATTTTATCCATAGCTTCTGCTGAGACTTCAGCTTCATTAACTACTTCATCATGACTTAATTTCCGTTTTAACTTGATAGGATAATTTCCATTAAGCAATCCATCTATTGCCGGCATTCTATTCTTCTTATTTGGTATAGCTTCTTGAAAACGTAATAATCGCAGTTCAGGCAATTCTAAAAATGGTTTTTCGACTTCGCGTGCGAAATAATTGTTACACTTATCACATACATATCCTAAGGGTAAAATAAATGTAGTATTTCCCAACGATTCAGGAACAATATGTTCAACACTTTTTGTATCTGCGCTGCTTTGTTTGCAAAATAAACATTTCATTTTTTACCTCTATCTTGTTATTCAATAAAAATAGAAATTTTGTAACTATTCAGAACCCCCTATGCGAATATAATGTCTGGGTTGCCGTTTAGGGCTTCCCGGATCGCTGTGAAAGCATTGATTCCATGCTTATGGGCAGTTCCGATATAACTCATG